>NZ_JAHEOJ010000020.1 GCF_018595715.1 Glaciecola sp. XM2 | reverse complement strand
AGTTTATCCTAACAGGCGACAAAACCAACGGAGAAAACTCAATGAATTTCTATACTAATACACATCCTTACTATTGTGGAATTGATTTACACACCCGCCTACTTTATGTCTGCATTATTGATAATGAAAATAACGTTCTCGTCCATGAAAAAATTTCTGATTCGCCAGAGCAACTTATTCAGTTATTGACACCTTATCTCGGTAGTGTAGTAGTCGGCGTCGAGTGTATGCACTGTTGGTACTGGGTATCGGATTTTTGCGAACAGCACAACATTGACTTTATTCTTGGCCATGCGCTCTACATGAAAGCGATTCATGCAGGTAAAACTAAAAATGATAGAATCGATGCATTGAAGATCGCTAAACTCATGCGAGGAGGAAATTTCCCGCTTGCCCATGCTTACCCCAAAGAGCATCGCTCTATCAGGGATGCATTGAGAAGACGCACACATATTATGCGTATGAGTGCTCAACTCAAGGCTCATGTGTCCAGCACTGTTGGCCAATATAATTTACCTGCGCCTGAAACACGATTAAACCTACAAAACTCACCCGCCAGACAACATATGCACCACTTCTTTCCTGATGAGGCTGTGCAAAAAAGCATGGACTTAAATCTCAACATTATCGATACCATGGTGCACGAAATCTATAAAATCGAGCATTACGTCAAGCTCAAAGCGCAGATCAACAAGGGAAGTGACTTCCATATTCTAAGATCCTTTCCTGGTATTGGTAAGATTCTCGCCCTAACCATCTTATATGAAGTGGGTGATATACAGCGCTTTCCTCGTGTCCAACAATTTGCGTCATACGCACGACTCGTAAAATGCAAAGCCGAATCTGCAGGAAAGTCCTATGGCACTCAGGGCAATAAAATAGGTAATGCGCATTTGAAATGGGCATTCAGCGAAGCCGCCGTTCTGTACTTAAAAGGCAATGACAAAGCTAAGCGATACCTTGAAACGCTTCAGAAACGCATGAGCAAAGCTAAAGCGCTATCAGCTTTGGCACATAAAATAGGCCGCTGTGTTTATTTCATGCTCAAGAACCAACAGGTATTTAATGAAGATAAGTTTTTAAACGGGTAAGTCGCGCAGTGGCATGAGCTTCATCGTATAACTGGGAAAATGGCGAGTATCTTGTTATCGCACATCAATCTGCCCTAGCAGCATCGATAACTATACCAACTGACCTTAACCAATTCGCTTTGATTAGACATGCCACTGTTGCGCAACATAAACTTTTATCAGACTTTGCTTACACCTTCGCTGAGCCCGCCACTAACTGGTTCTACTAAGCCACTCAGCTTTGAATAGGACAGATGAAGGTTAACCGATGAATGTCTAGTGCCGTTGACCATCAGAAGGAACTGAAAAGTGCAACATTAAGAGCCTCTATATGTGTTTGACGTGAGCAATATGCTCAACATCGACCATGACAGACGAAGTAAACAAAACTGATGAAAGGAATTAGATTGCTCATAAAAAAATGAGCAATAGGTGTTCTTTTGTCATTGACAGACCGGAGGCTCATATGTGTTAGTTGCCTCATTCGAGGCTTATTTCATAACCGACAAACATCGATTTAGAATCTGTTTATTTCCTATTATTATCAGTTTTAGCTTTTTTCTTGTTCGAGTTATATTTTGAAATAACATTTTCACCGAATCATAGTATGTTCGTGAGGTATAGATCAGCTTTCCATCAGCTCCATAAGAGAAGTATTCATCTATCACCACTGCAACATTGTCAAACTCTTGACCAATGACCCGGTGTGAATTCTTACTAGTAATTTCAGAATATGACTCATGGTGTTCATTGTTATATTGAGATGGCGTCAACCTAAGAACCTCCCAACCCTCACCACTTATCAGGGAGATGTAATTTTTAACATTTGATGCGTCGGTAAAGTAATCGAAGTCAATATTTCCGCAATTCGATACAGCTATATTGTTTCTTTTATTGTCAAATAGCACTTTAATAAAATTCGCAATCTCCTTGTTTGTCCTTATTTTATCCGACAAGCTATACTTGTATGCACCACTAATAGAATTAACCTTACCTTCAATATCAGTATGCGCTTCGGACCTTGACAGGGTTTGCTGCCTATCGTATGAAAAAATACAATGCGTATTTTTTGATGCCGCCTCAACAACCAAATTGTCGAATTGCTGTGCGTATATTCGTTGTGTTTCATCGACTACAACCAGGTCGACACTGGTCAAATCATAATTTCTAAAATCTCTTATGGAAACGATATTCCAGCCTGAATTGATTAGCCTTTGGTGTCCATCATTCAACTGCCCACAATGCACGATTACTGTATTCATGGTCTCCATACGGGACTTTACAATATCGTATGTCAACAAAGTTTTTCCTGTGCCTGCTCCTCCAGTTAATGAAACAACAGACGGTGAAGAGCTCGTGATGTTTGTAGTAATTTGATTTTTTATTATCTCTTGCTGTCCAGTAAGAAAATACTGCCCAGCTAGAAATTTCCCCGTTGAATTAAATGGAGAGACTAGATAGTCAGAAGGATTAAAAAGAGTATCGGGACTATCGATCTTAATTAGATTTTGGCTAGTCAACAATTGGATTAGTGAACCTAATGGTACGATTTCTATATCGCCCGATTCACCTAATTGATATAGAGTTTTACTTGTAGCAACAAAGCAATAGCTATGGATAACTTTGTTAATATGGTGAAGATAATACTTATTTCTCGTAAGCTGCTTTTTTATCTTTTCTTCGGTGCTTTCGCTCTTGATTTCTATGTTTAAAATGAAGTTTGATCCAAACCTGAGCAAATCAAACTCTTTACTTATGTGCTGTATTTTGTAGCCCACATAAAAATCATTAAAAATGTTAACGAATGACAATATCGAGAACATTTCATTTGTCAATGTTTTAACATCATTTATCTCATTATCGTCAATATCTATTTCATAATGTCCTTTAAAGGACTTGTACTCATCAGGACCTAAAGATGCATGAGCCTGAGAAAGAGACAATAAATTGATACTTTTCATAAAATCTAATCAATTCCCAATGTCGAAAATAGACTTTTTAATATTCAAAATCCTGCGATATAGCCGGACTGCCTACCTTAAGCAACTAACACCTCAATAACGAGTTATCAGATTATGGCGTGACGGTTGCGAATGCAAGCGGCATGACATGAGCTGATAATCTCTGTTAATTGATTTGTTAGGCACGTTGCTGAAATTCAACCTTTGTAATTTCACCGTAAGGGCCCTTCCATTTTTTTGATAAGAGCTTCTCTAGTCGCTGACTGTAAATATTAAAAACATGGTTATAGCACTTCCAGAGTTCTGGAGTAACTATACGCTCTATTGTTTCTTTATGAATTGATGTAGCACATGGATATCTTGCCCATGAGTTTACACCATCTTCGAGAGTTTCAAAAACATGAAGAGTTCTTTTCGGGGCGGGAATCTTTTTACACTTTTTTTGAAGCTTGCTTAAGCTGTGACCGTTTAATAGCTTATTAGCCAATTTCCCGCCTTCAATAAAACTTGGGTTTTCATATATCAAGAAAGCCTTTATTAGGTTTTCAAGTGCAAATGCAGCAAGTAAAAAAACCGACCGATTAGAGGTAGGCCTAGCGATTGTTTTCGATTGGTCTCTAAAAATTATAGAGCCTTGAGGCATATGATGAAGTGCATGAGCATTCTCATGCATCAGCTTTGCTACTTCATACCAATTTAATGGATGAGCAGCTTGTGCAAATCGTCTATTCGGTTCGCTTTCCATTGCTTTAACTCCGAGTGCCTAACACTTACAATAAGCGGTTTTGCGCCGCTCTTGCTCAAAATCCGCCTTAATTGTTTTGTTATACGAATTTCCCACGCTACACGCAACGTGTCATAAAATGACTATTTGGGTTCAGTTGGTATGAACTGAATGGACCACACTCGGTGAAACCAAATTTCTGATATAAATCACGAGCTGGCTTGAAATAGTCTTGAGTGCCTGTTTCTAAGCTAATCCTTTCGTATCCTTGCTCCTGCGCAAAGTTAAGTACATGCTCCAATTGTTTTGAGGCAACTCCTTTACCTCTGAAAGCATGGACAGTGCGCATAGATTTTAACTCTGCTTCTGACGGAGACAGTCGTTTTATAGCAATACAAGCCGCCAATTTGTTATTTATCCAAGTGCTAAAGAAAGTAATCTCGGGCGACTTTAGCGCTTTGACATCTAGTGCATGAACGCATTCTGGAGGAGAGGTAGCATACATATCTGATAGATGTTCCTCTAACAGCAAAATAACCTCTCCGCTACTCAAGTCATCGACTTTAATTTTCATCTCTCAAAATAACCTCAAATTCGTATAACGCCCAAATAATTCGCCGGAGCGAGCTGGCAGTTTTTTTTGCACCGCAAAAAAGAAGACAGCTTGCGGAGGTCGAATTGATTTGATTGTTATGGACCATTTTCTACTCGATTTCACTCCCAGTAATATAAGTATCAACATCCAACTCCAAATTTAGGGAGCTGAGCCTGTGTAATATGTTTAAGTCTAGGTGAATACCGGCATTCGCACTTATATATTGATGCCTACAGATAGAAATGTAGGCTTTTGAATTTTCCACTAGTTTGTGGATTGCCCCTGATGATTTTTCTAAATCCATTAGTAGCTCAAGCAGCTTCTCCTCAAGCCCATATGCTTCATTCACATTGGGCTCGTACGAAACTCTCGTAAATTTGTATGCTCTCCTTCCATTCATATGTAAGTCGCCTTTTGACCATCCGGTTAGAGAGTCATATGGAAGGTAGTTAGCTAGCTCTTCGTATCCCAACGATTCCGATGTGGCTGTTAAATATACGCGGTGCCCAGATTCTATCCACACCCACTCTACTTCCGAATTGTTCCCTTTAGAGAGGTTTACTACGATAAAAAATCGTTCTTCCTTAATATAAAAGTAAACAGCTATCGATTCACTAGTGTGGTGGAAATCAACTCTCGCCACACGAGGGACTTCATTTTCAAGCTCAACTTCCATAGCCTGAAGGTATTGTTTTGTGACCTCAAGAGTAGGCTTACTTAATTCTTGAACGGCTATAGATACATACCTTTTTGAATCTATCATTCTATAAATTTGCTCTCAACGGTGAGGTTCCATAACATCTATGGACGCCTCCTATTATGCAAGCAATTTTTGTAAGGCAAATTAAGATTACTGTCATCTATTCGGATTTTTTATCAGCTTATGGCGCTGTATCCCTGATGAAATTCGCAGACTAAATACTTATCAACTTATCGCTATCTTAGTAGCTATGTTAGGGTCAGTGTTATTTAGTCTAGATTTTATCTTATTTGTCATCACGCATTATTGCCTGCGTAACCTCGGCGTGTTTATATTTACTTATTAGCTTGCCACGCAAGCGTCATCATAGTCTACTTCTTTATGCATTACGGCCCAGACTATTCGAGCAATCTTATTCGCTACGGCTACTATCACTTTATTCTTATGGGTTCGGCTTAGCATCTGATTGATCCAATGGCTTATTTGCCGTCGTGGATTTAAGTGTCTAACCATCGCACGAGCGCCATGAATTAACAGCGTTCGTAAATAAACATCACCTCTCTTGCTTATACCAAAGAGTTGTTGTTTGCCGCCACTAGAATGTTGTCTTGGCACTAAACCTAGCCATGCAGCTAACTGCCTACCATTTTTAAAAGACGATGCACTCCCGATTGTCGCAACTAATGCAGATGCAGTTAACGTTCCTACGCCTGGTATCTTCAACAAACGCTCATAATTTTTGTCATCACGAGTATGAAAAGAAACCTCGTCTTCAAGCGTTTTGATATCGTTATCTATTAATCGCAGTCTATCGGAAAACCTTTTGACTTGATGTTGCATGGGTATTGGTAATAAATCTTCGAACTTACCATAGTCGTGAACTAACCATTCTCTAAGCTTGTTTATGCCTTGCGGTGCAATAACGCCAAACTCGGCCATACTGGCACGTAAGCGATTAACTAAAGACGTTCTATCTCTTATCAAGCCACTTCTATCTCGGTGCAACAACAATAAAGCTTGCTGCATATCCGTTTTAACATCCACAAAGCGCATCGAGGGTCTTGTTACGGCTTCACATATAGCTTGTGCATCAGCTGCATCATTTTTGTTCGTTTTTACGTAGGGTTTGACGAATTGAGGAGCCATTAACTTTGCATCATAGCCCAATTTGATTAACTCTCTCGCCCAATAGTGAGAACTGCTACAAGCCTCCATTCCGACGGTACACTTGGGAAGTTGACAAACAAACTTCAAAAATTGATTTCGCCTTAGCTTTTTATTAAAAACAACTTTCCCATGACTTGTCATGCCGCATACTTGAAATATTGTTTTAGCTAAGTCGACACCTAAGGTAGTTACTTTTTCCATATATTCCTCCTAAATAAGTTGCCATATTAGACAATTGTCGGAGGCGCCCATTTCATTAACTTATTATGGAGACCGCATTGTAACTGCGAGATAAGTTCATTTCACAAAGGCTCCATACCTATTTAATTTCAATAGCTTACTATTTTTTTGATGACAATTTCTACAATTGTTTACGTATTTACTATGCATGCATAGTAACACCGCCCATCATTTTTTCTTAAACGCATTAAAAACAGTCACCTAGAATGATATCGCCAATGTAAAAACGTGCTTACTATGCACGCATAGTAACAACAAGATTAAATCTAGCCTTAAATACAGGAGTTAACTGACCTTTAGGCCGATTGCCCCTTTTGTAGAATGCGGTTTACTTAACACCTACAGTATCTACCGCAAAAAAGGAGTCAATAATGGCTAATTCACCATTTTTAGAGAGCATTCGACACGTCATGAGAACAAAGCATTATTCAATACAAACCGAGAAAACTTATCTTTTGTGGATAAAGCGTTTCATTTTGTTTAATCAAAAACGGCATCCTAAAGATCTTGGCGAACAAGAAGTGACACAGTTTTTGACACATCTTGCTGTGAACCGAGAAGTAACTTCATCCACACAAAACTTAGCATTATGCGCGATTGTGTTTATGTATAAACATATCTTCGAAAGAGAGTTAACACTTCTACCTGATACAGTCAGAGCAAGGGCTCCTAGAAGAGTGCCAACTGTACTGTCTCACAAAGAAGCCATCTCAATCATTGGCCTTATGAGGCCTCAATATAAACTGATGTTTTCATGACTATATGGCAGTGGTTTGCGAAAAGCAGAGTTGCTTAAATTACAAGAGAACTAACCGGCCCTGGTGTCTCGCGTCATTAAAGCTTCCCGACACACTGCATAATCCACTGCTTAAGTTGAGACTCGCCCAACGCCCCTGAAATGCGGTCTACTTCTTCGCCTTTATGAAAAAATATCAATGTAGGGATAGAGCGAATGGTCGCTTGAGCGGACACATTTTGCTCGCTCTGAGTATTTACTTTCGCAAACAGTAAACTCTCTGATTGTGCAGCAACAGATGAAAATGCGGGTGCCATCGCCTTGCACGGCCCACACCAATCAGCCCAAAAGTCGACGACTATTGGAAGATCGTTTTTTTCAATGAATCTAAAAAAGTTAGCATCTGTCAAATCAACAGGCTGGCCTTGATACACCGCATGCCGGCAATGCCCGCACTTAGCGTTCAAGTGACTTTTATCGGCAGGTATTCTGTTGATAGCCCCACAGTGTGAACATACGATATGCATGCAGACTCCTTTTTCGTTCTCTTATTTACTTTAGCCAGCAAGGCGCATTTGATGTGTCATGACTTTGCCCACACCTTTAAAATTCCACTCTGAGGGATTGTTAAAATAAAAACGCTCTTTGGCTAATTGATAGGTTTGTTCATCACAATGAACATGCATGGTTTGACAACTCTTTTCGAGTCTTGACGCTAATACAACTGACTCTCCCCAAACGTCGAAACTGGGACGTCCAAGGTTTACAATACCTGCAGATACTTCACCGGTGGCAACACCACATCTTAATATGAGCGATGTGCCCTTAGCCTTTTCATAAAAGATCCGATGTAAATCACGCACCAGAGTGAGGCATTTGCACACTTTGGCTGGGTCTAGCCCTTGCTTTTGTTCACTTACAAAGACGTATTGGTCTCCCTGCAGTTTTATGCGTAAACACGCAGACGCTTTAATTTTCTCATCAAAGCTTGCATACAGTTCATCAAAAAACTCAAGCGCCTTAGCCTCGCCATGCTCCTGCATAAAGCGAGCTCCATTTAGCACACATAAAAAAACGATACTCATGGGAGATTCATACATTAAATCTTGCGCAGGCACTTGGTTCTTCGGTTGCAATGAAATGAGCTTACCTGAGATACGCTCTGGAAAAACTTTGTAGATTAAATTCGTCTGCGATGTAGAGAAGTTTTGCGCCTTCTTCCAATTTGATAAGGTCATTTTGCGCACTAGCCATGCACAACTAAAACAAGACCCTGCGAGCACGGCGCTGTTTATCATAGGCAAAATCATTGTCGCCACTTGTGCTTGCATTGCAGCCATATAGAGATACTGAAAGATCAAAAACAAACACAGATATAAAGCGCAGAAAAGTAAAAAATATTTTGTTTCTCGCTCACTGAACATAAAGCCACTGATAAAAATAGCCAACAAATAAAAGTACTGCAGAGCGATATCGTTATACCAAAGCAGGTTAGCGGTGGTAATAAAACTAATAAAGGAAATTTGTAACAACCATTTGCCAAGGTTAAAGAGCTTTCGTCTAAAAAGGTATAAACAAATGATAAAGCTGGTGGCATGCAAAAGAGTATTCATAAGATGAAGTGTTAATGAATACTGCTGAGATACGGATTCTGGCAAAAACAACCATTTGCCAGCCTGCAAAAAAGTGACCAGTAAAAGCAAATACGTTACGCGGCGCAAAATAGCGCGCCGCGAATACATCACGTGTTCTTTGGTGTTAAAACTAAAAGTGTTAGAGTCGCGATGAAACATGGCTAGCTATGCGCCTGCTGCTAATGTCTTGATGCCATAAATACACTGCATCGAACCACGAAAACATCTTTCTACCTTCCCTGTGTTTTATTGAATGTTGAGCTCACTAAAGCCTTTAACCAGCTGATCTAGCGCTTGCATTTGCGTCAGGTAAGCTTCCAACTTATCTAACGGCAAGGCGCAAGGACCGTCGCATTTTGCGTTGTCTGGATCTGGATGTGATTCTATGAATAAACCGGCTAAACCTAAGGCCATGCCGCTACGTGCAAGTTGCGCTGCTTGTTGTCTGCGGCCACCTGCGGAGTCTTCTCTACCGCCAGGTTGCTGCAAGGCATGTGTGGCGTCAAAAATCACCGGCGCCATTGGTTTCATCAGGTCCATCCCTAACATATCCACCACAAGGTTATTGTAGCCAAAACTAGTGCCACGCTCACACAGCATGACTTTTTCATTACCACCCTCGGCGAACTTTTTGATGATATGACGCATTTCGTGGGGCGCTAAAAATTGTGGCTTTTTAACATTAATTACCGCGTTGGTCTTGGCCATTGCATTCACTAAATCCGTTTGGCGAGCCAAAAAAGCAGGTAATTGAATAACATCTACCACCTCAGCAACAGGTGCGGCCTGATGCGGCTCATGTACATCCGTAATAAGCGGCACGTTGAAAGTCTGTTTGATTTCTTCAAAAATCTTTAAGCCCTCATCCATACCTGGGCCACGATAAGAATACAAAGATGAGCGATTGGCTTTATCAAAAGAGGCCTTAAATACATAAGGAATACCCAGCTTTTGCGTTACCTCAACGTAGGTTTCTGCAATTTTCATCGCCAAATCTCTTGATTCAAGCACGTTCATACCGCCAAACAGCACAAACTGCGAATCATTAGCGACTTTAATGTTACCAACTTGTACTTCTGTGATTGATGTCATAATACGCTCTTGTAATTTAATGGGTTACGCAAATGCCGCTGGGCCGACTAGACCTAAGCGTGCTGTCATGTAAAACCAAAATACGGCACTTACTGCGCCAACAATGCGCCATACATTGTTTTTTGCCCATCTTAAGGTAAAAGCGATAGATAAGATGTAAAACACCAGCCCTGCCAGTTTTGATGAGGCCCAACCATTTACAAACGGATATACGCTGCTCATGACAATCATGACTACGATAGTGATAAGCAAAAGTGTGTCTGCAATATGCGGGGTAATTTTTAGCCATTTCTTTTGCAATGCTGGAGATGCTTTCATAAGCAATGCGAAGCGGATAATAAAGAAAACGAAGGTTAATATTGCTGCACTTAAGTGTAAGGTTTTTGCTGTTTCGTACATGATCAAATCTCATTTATTATTGTTGTTATTAGTACTGCATGCATTGCATTTCAGGTCAGTACAGTAAAATCTTTTGCCAGTTAGATAACGCCGGCTGCAAGCCACTTTAACATTATGTATTCTGCCATTTTGCAAACGACACCCGCGTGAGGTCATTATAGTCTTTTTTGTGTTGAATTTGCACGAAACCTCGCGCCTTTAGTA
The DNA here is from genome assembly GCF_018595715.1 of Glaciecola sp. XM2. Classification (GTDB taxonomy): domain Bacteria; phylum Pseudomonadota; class Gammaproteobacteria; order Enterobacterales; family Alteromonadaceae; genus Glaciecola. Next base: position 1,003,060 of record NZ_JAHEOJ010000020.1, on the reverse strand, counting down.
AATCTGCAATCGAATCAGCTTGGTCTTTGCCGTGCTCAAAGAGCAACCAACCGTCGTTATGCAAATAAGAAGGTGCATGCTGAATAATAAATCGAATATCCTCTAAGCCATCTTCACCCGATACTAGCGCAGTGTGAGGCTCAAAACGTAAGTCGCCTTGTTGCAAATAACGACTGTTGCTTTCAACGTATGGAGGGTTGCTGACAATCATGTCGAACTGTTGATGCGCAAGGGCATTAAACCAGTCGCTTTTTAAAAAATGCGCTTTTAGCCCGTTAGCCGTGGCGTTGTTTCGTGCGAGCTCAACCGCTTCGTCTATAGCATCAACCCCAACCACCTGCCATTGCGGGCGCTCTTTCGCTAGCGACAAAGCAATCGCGCCCGTACCAGTGCCTAAATCCAGTACCTTTGCATGGGCTGGCATGTCTGCACTCAGACACACCTCAACGAGCGTTTCAGTATCTTGTCTAGGAATAAGTGTACAGGGGGAAACGGCGAGCTCAAGAGTCCAAAATGCCTGCTTGCCGGTAATAAATGCAATGGGCTTTCCGGCAAGTCGCTCTTTTAATACAGCATCAAACGCAAGATGCTGCGCTTGGGTTAAATAGTCATCGGCATGAACAATCTGCCATGTGTGACCGTGTCCACTAATGTGCTCAAACAACAGGCGTGCTTCAAGGGCAGGCTCACTAAAGGTCAACGAGTCATTGTCAGTGAGCTGTAACTTTGCACTTTCAAGGGCAGCACTAACGGTTGTTTGGCTCAAGCCCACCGTTTATTACTCGCCAGATAAGGATGCGAGTAGGTCAGCCTGATGTTCTTGCCTGATTGGCTCAGACAGCGCGCCAAGATCACCGGCGATAATATCGTCTAATTTATAAAGCGTCAGATTGATGCGGTGGTCTGTAACCCTGCCTTGTGGGAAGTTATAAGTTCGGATCCTTTCTGAGCGATCACCACTTCCCACCAAGCTTTTGCGGGTGCTTGCTTCTTCTGCGGCGCGCTTATCTTGTTCCATTTGGTTTAAGCGGGCCTGCAAAACCGACATCGCCTTAGCTCGGTTTTTGTGCTGCGAACGTTCGTCCTGACATTCTACTACCACACCGGTTGGCAAGTGTGTTAAACGAATCGCTGAGTCGGTCTTGTTTACGTGCTGACCACCTGCGCCGGAAGCTCTAAATGTATCAATACGCAAGTCTGCTGAATTAATTTCAATCGCTTGAGATTCCGGTATCTCCGGAAGCACCGCGATGGTGCATGCAGAAGTATGGATACGGCCTTGCGATTCAGTTTCTGGAACACGCTGAACACGATGTCCGCCCGACTCAAATTTCATTACCCCGTATGCTCCTTCTCCCGAAACATTGGCAATAATCTCTTTATAACCCCCATGCTCGCCCTCATTGGCGTTGACCACTTCTACGCGCCAACCTAATTGCTCTGCATAACGGCTATACATTCTAAACAAGTCGCCCGCAAAAATCGCCGCCTCATCACCACCGGCACCTGCTCGAATTTCTAAAAAGCAGCTGTTGTCGTCGTTAGGATCTTTAGGAAGCAATAAGATTTGCAAAGACGTTTCTAGCTCTTGAGTGAGCTGCTTGGCTTCTTTAAGCTCTTCTTGGGCCATCTCTCGCATCTCGGCATCGTTTTCTTGCAGCATTTCTAGTGCCGATTCAATATCGGCCTGCGCGGCTTGAAACGCACCAAACTGCTTTACGACTTCTTCAAGTTGCGAAAACTCTTTCGATAGCGCTCTGAACTTGTCTTGGTCCGCAATGATCCCGGGGTCGCCAAGCAAGGCCTGAACTTCTTCAAAACGCTCTACTAACGATTCTAACTTTGCTACTACTGACTGTTTCATTTGATTCCTGTTTTATCACCAGATGTGCTGCTTTCATCATTCAGCACTGGGTCGCTATCTAAGTTCAAAGCATTCATAAGTAGCGCCAAACTATCGGTTTGTTTTTCTTTAATGGCCACCTGCAGTGCCTTTGTGGGGCCATGCATCATTTGTTGACTGATTTTATAGCTAAGCTCTTGAAGCACCTGTTGTGCCTCCTCTCCATTGCTAATGCGCTGCAGCGCTTTTTGCGTCAACGAATCGCGAAGGGCTTCTGATTGTTCTCGATATGACTTGATCACATCAACATGGCGAGACTGATGCTGCCATTGCGCAAAGATCTCAACTCGTTGCTTGATTAACGCTAAGGCTTGTTGAGCGGCCTGCTCCCTATTTGCAATGTTCTGCTCAATAATATCTTGTAAGTCATCAACAGTATATAAATAAGCATCGTCTAAATCGCTTACTTCATGCTCTATATCTCTGGGAACCGCCAAATCTAATAACAAAATGGGCTTGTGCTTGCGCAACTTTAAGGCCGATTCAACCATGCCCTTACCAATTAATGGCAATGCACTGGCGGTGGAACTGATTACCACGTCGGCTTGATGCAGGTGCGCCGGTATTTGACTGATAGTAATCGCGGTGCCGCCAAGCTCGCCTGCCAACGCTTCAGCGTTTTTCAAGGTACGGTTGGCTACCGTAATCGATTTTGCATTAGCCTGCTGCAGATGCCTAGCTACCAGCTCGATGGTTTCGCCCGCGCCGACTAGCAATATGTTGCTCTTATCAATCGCCGAAAAAATTTGTTTGGTAAGCTGCACTGCTGCATATGCCACCGAGACGGCACTTGCACCTATATCCGTTTGACTGCGCACCTGCTTCGCCACAGCAAAGGTCGTTTGAAACAATTTGTCGAAGTGACTGTTGATTGTGCCAGCTCGCTTCGCCTCCATAAAGGATTGCTTTACTTGCCCTAGAATTTGGGGCTCACCTAAAATCAATGAGTCTAAGCCTGCAGCAACTCTCATTAAATGCTCTACCGCGTCGATTTCGCTATGGTGGTATAGATGATCGGATATGGTAGTGGGTTCAATACCGTGAATATCAGCAAGCCAACTTAACGTTTGCTGAAGGTCTAATTCATCGCTGTTAACGTATAGCTCGGTGCGGTTACAGGTAGATAAAATGACCAGTTCATTATCTTCGTTTTTGCTACGGAAAGAGGACAAGGCATCCACTAGTTTATCGGGCGTGAAGGCGACTTTCTCCCTGAGCGCGACGGGTGCGGATTGATGGTTTAAACCTATGGTAAAAAACGGCATTAAAGTTTTTGTTGCACTTGCGCTTACTTAAAGACAGCGCATTGTAGTAAAATCCTAAAATAATTAAAAGGATAACTGGATTTAATCGCTTGTTTAACTGTCAATTAAATAAGGACATACCTATCGTCGCTCATAATTTTCCTTTTCACAAAATCATTGCGTTAAGTTGCATATTATTCTTCAGTGGTTGTGCAATTCGCCCAACAGACGTTAGCCTTGAGCAAGTGCAGCAAGGTAAAATAGAGTCACTATCGCGCTGGCAGGCTAACGGTAAACTTGCCGTTATCACCCCTGACGAGCGCAAAAGTGCCAATTTGACGTGGCGACAGGATGCACAACAAGTAGATATGCTGCTGACCACCGTCGTCGGCAGCAGTATTGCTAATTTGAGTTTTGATGGAAAGATTGCAACCCTCGACGCAGACGATAGGCAATGGCAAGATACTTCAGCATCATCGCTAATTTATCAGGTGACCGGTTGGCAAGTGCCCATCGAGCAGTTAAGCAAGTGGATGAAAGGGCAAGTCGATAGCAAACTAATAGAAGCTAGATTTGATAATGACCTGGTGAAACGCTTTACAACCGCGTCTAGGGACGGTCAACAATGGCAAATTGAATATACGCGTTATGGAGAGTTCTCTATTGACGGAGATGACTATACGTTGCCAACCGCTATGCGCCTGCTACAAGTGCAAACCAATACCCGATTGATAGTACGAATAGATAAATGGAAGTAGCGTAATGTTCAATGCAAACACCTACACATACTTGCCCAGCCCGGCAAAAATAAATCTGTTTTTACATATTTGCGGACGCTATGAAAACGGGTATCACAAACTGCAAAGCCTTTTTCAAATATTAGATAAAGGTGATGAAATTGGATTTAAATCGACACCTGAAAATACGATTATCCTGCGAGATAGCATCGCTGGGCTTGCCAAAGAAGACAACCTGATATTTAAAGCCGCGAGCGCCCTACTCCCATATAAGCAGGTTGATTTTGGTATTGATATAGACGTACGTAAGACACTCCCTATGGGCGGTGGACTCGGCGGCGGGTCGTCGAATGCAGCGACTACGCTGGTGGCACTCAACCAATTTTGGCAGTGTGGATTAACCGAACAAACACTTGAAGAGATTGCGCTTACCTTGGGAGCTGATGTGCCAATATTTGTAAGGGGTAAAACCGCTTTTGCGCAAGGCGTCGGTGAACACATTTTCCCTGCCGAACTAGAAACAGCTTATTATTTGGTAGCAACGCCTAAGGTCCATATTTCAACCGCTGACATTTTTAACCACCCTGACTTGCCTCGAAACACGCCCGAAATTGAATTTTCGGATTATAGATTTGCGACTACGACCAATGACTGTGAAAAATTAGTCTGTGATCGCGAACCAAAAGTTGCAAATTTATTACTGTGGTTGTTACACTACGCACCGTCGAGAATGACAGGTACCGGAGCAAGTGTATTTGCTGTCTTCAATGATGAAGCAATGGCACATGCTGTATTGGGTAAATTGCCCGCTGATATAAAGGGGTTTGTTGCAAAAGGCGTCAATCAATCTCCTTTGCAGTCAAGGCTAGCGCTCTTATAAATATATCTGAATGCCTGTAACAACTTGATAAAATTGAACTACACTAGTCACGTCTTAATTGACGTCACACGCCACCGCCTAACATTGCACTGAGGAATATCTTGTGCCAGATATGAAGCTATTTACAGGAAATGCTGTTCCTGAACTCGCTCAGAAAGTTGCCGACCGTCTATATACTAAATTAGGAAACGCCAGCGTTGGGCGTTTCAGTGATGGCGAAATTAGCGTAGAAATTCATGAAAACGTCCGTGGTTCGGACGTTTTTATTATCCAGTCTACGTGCGCACCGACTAACGACAATCTGATGGAACTGATTGTCATGATAGACGCATTTAGACGCGCGTCTGCCGGACGCATAACCGCGGTTATTCCGTATTTTGGTTATGCTCGCCAAGACCGACGAGTGCGCAGTGCCCGCGTACCGATTACTGCAAAAGTGGTTGCAGACTTCTTGTCTAACGTTGGCGTTGACCGCGTACTGACTATCGATTTGCATGCCGAGCAAATACAAGGCTTCTTCGATGTACCAGTAGACAATGCATTTGGCACTCCTATTTTGTTGGATGATATGTTCCAGCGTGACTTTACGTCGCCGGTGGTTGTATCGCCAGACATTGGCGGGGTTGTTCGAGCGCGAGCCACCGCTAAACTGCTAAACGATACTGATTTAGCGATTATCGATAAACGTCGCCCTAAAGCGAACGTGGCTCAAGTAATGAATATTATTGGTGACGTGAACGGACGCGATTGTATTATTGTTGACGATATGATTGATACCGGCGGCACACTAGCCAAAGCAGCAGAAGCCTTAAAAGCACATGGTGCCAAACGCGTATTCGCCTACGCAACCCATGCTATTTTCTCGGGTGCAGCGGCTAAGAATCTAGAAGAATCTGTGATTGATGAAATCATTATCACCGACAGTATTCCGCTAAGCGATGAGATTAAAAAACTGAAGAAAGTAAAACAACTGACTTTGTCTGAAATGTTAGCAGAAACAATTCGTCGGATAAGCAACGAAGAGTCTATCTCTGCGATGTTTGAATATTAACTGTATACACAACAGAAATAAATAAACAGGCCGCTTTAGGGAACTAAACCGGCCTTTTTAGTGCCTACAGTGACAACACGCAACTACCGAGCAAGTTATGAACCACAAATTTTTCTTTTTTCTTTTTTCACTGATGCTTTTAACAGGGTGCGGTAGCGAGCAAAGTCAAGCTCAAGATTCCCAACAAGCATCAGATAGCATTTCTCCAACAAGCGCAGCACAAGTGCATGAAGAACATAAGGATGCAAGCCAAATGACCCTACGTGGACAGATTATGTACCTAGACTTTGAGGGCGGGTTTTATGGGTTTGTGAGCGAGGACGGTAAAAACTATACCCTTCAAGGCTTAGCGCCTGAATACCAAAAACACGGAATGACCGTAGAAATGCAGGCTAGCTTGGTCACTGGCATGATGACCACAACTCAATTTGGCGATTTATTAAAAGTTCACAACATCACCGTCTTAGCCCAGCCAAAAGGCCCTGCGCCATCTGATAATACAATGTAGATATTACGCTACGTGTTACCCTAGTCATTAATCGCCTGTATCCCTAACGAGCGTTGGCGAGTTTACTTTTAGTGTAAAGGGTAAAGTAAATACGGCTGGCGCCTGGTTTTGTAGGCGCGCAGCGCATCCTGCCATTGGGCCTCTATTTCCTGTTGCGACCTACCTGTGAGCAATGCAAGACGCAGTGTGCTTGTTCCCGCTAGCTTATCGAAAAAATCCGATGACGTAACAAGTTCGATTCCCTGTTGATTTGCCGCAGCAAAGACCTTTACCAACAATTCCACATCAAACCCACTCAATTGCGGCTTTAGCGCTGCTACTCGCACCACTTCAATAGGCGTATCTTGCCATTTTGGGTGAGGCGCAGAGGATGGCATGCTTACCGGCGTGAACGTTTCGATGGTTACTGCAGAACGTATCATGGATTCAAATGACAAGTTGGGATGGCCAATTAATTGAAAGGGATAAGCCGTCCCTCTGCCGACACTGATATGCGTAGGCTCAAATAAACACAGCGACGCATACCATTGGATAGCCTGATCCGTTGGCAAGTTTGGACTAGGAGCAATCGGCAGGGAGTAAGCCATTGTTTTATCATAGTGACGCATGGGTATAACATGCAGATTGAGTGGTTTATCGGTCTCTAGCCAGTTTTCTCCGACGATCATATGTGCTAACTCCCCCACGGTAAGGCCATGCACAATGGGGATCGGGTGAACCCCTAAAAACGAACGGTAAGCCGGCTCAAGCACCGGCCCTGCAACAAACTGCCCGTTAGGATTAGGACGGTCTAAAACAATAAATTCAACGCCATGTTGTGCAGCGGCTTCCATAGCGTAGTGCATCGTTGATATGTATGTGTAAAAACGCACTCCCACATCCTGAATATCGAACACGAGCACATCAATCGCGTTTAGCATCTGCTGGGTTGGGCGCTTGGTCTGGCCATATAAAGATACAATGGGTAGTTGTGTGGCAGGGTCAATATCGTCAGCAATCACCTCACCTGCCCCCTTATCGCCGCGAAACCCATGCTCTGGCGCAAATACCAATTGGACATCGACACCTTGAGCGACAAGGTAATCAACGAGATGTTGAGAGGCTCGCGTACCTGGGTTAAGCACCGATGTAGGGTTGACAATCACTCCCACGCGTTTGTTCGCGAGTAACGGTAAGTAAAGCTCGCTGCGCTCTGCGCCCAGCTGAAACGCTGTATTTGCGTACACCAAAGAGCTGCTAAGGCATCCGCCTAATGTCGTTGGGCAAAGTAACCCAATAAGCAACCAGCCTAATACTTTTTGCATATTTTTAATCGATGTGTGTGGTGTGGGAAACATAAAGAAAAAATCCATAATGGGTTGTAAACAAAGCATGCACTTTTAATACATCCACTTTGACCATAACGCACTGGCAACGGCGTTGTATAGTCGCCAGCATGGCGTAAAACATCGGCAGAAGTCACGTGCTAACACTAGCACTTTGGCAAAGTGTCATCAATCTGCAAACAATTGAGCCGGTAGTGAAAAGTGCTTATGTTTCAGCCTTGCAGGCATGCCTAAATGCGTTTATTCTTTTGTGTTCTTACTCCACAGCAATGAAATAATAATAATAATCTCAAGGAGATAACATGCCAGCACTTACCCATCGTTTTTTTAAACCCGCACATTTTTTGATTGCATCGCTGCTTAGCGCCAGCGTAATGCATTGTGCGCATGTGCAGGCGCAGGCGGTTCAATCCTTGCAAACTGGCCCGGTCACAAGCACCGCGACATGGTCGGGGCGTTCCACCGTGTATGCACCAAACGCAGTTGCAGCAACAAGCCAACCACTAGCAACGACTGCGGCTTTGGATATTCTGCAGTCGGGCGGCAATGCATTTGATGCAGCCGTAGCTGCTGCTGCGGTGCTGAATGTGGTTGAGCCATACATGACCGGTATGGGTGGCGATATGTTCGCCATCCTCTGGGATGCTAAAAATGAACGCCTCGTCGGCTTAGATGGCAGTGGTAGGTCAGGCTCTAAAATCGATACACAGGCGCTTGCACAAAAGTATGATGAAATCCCCAATCGCGGCGCTGTTACAGTTACAGTGCCCGGCGCATTAGCCGGTTGGAACGATTTGGTAGAAACCTATGGAAAGCTAAGTTTGGCAGAAGTACTGGCGCCTGCCATCGCTATTGCTGAGCAAGGGTTCCCGGTGACTCCTATTATTGCCCAAGATTGGGCAGGTACGCTAGATGTACTCAACGCCAACGAAGGTGCTAAAGCGACATTTTTGATTGACGGCAAGGCGCCAAGTGCTGGTCAGTGGTTTGCTAACCCTGACTTGGCTGAAACCTTTCGCCGTATTGCCAAAGATGGCGTAGACACTTTCTATGGTGGTGAGCTTGGTCAAGAAATCGTTGCAGGTTTAGATGAACTTGGCGGCCTGATTACTATCGACGACCTGGCCCGCCATGAGAGTCAATGGGTAGAGCCACTTTCCATAGACTATAAGGGCTATACACTGCATGAACTGCCACCCGCTGGCCAAGGTATTGCCGCCTTACAAATGCTCAAAATGTTAGAAAACTTTGATTTATCAAACATGGTGCATAACTCATCTGAATACTTACACACTCTCATTGAAGCAAAAAAGCTAGCCTATGCCGATTTGGCCCGCTACGTGGCAGACCCGGCAAGCATGGACGTGCAGCCAGAAGCTCTATTATCGCCAGACTATCTAGCCAAACGTGCCGCGCTTATAGACCCCGACCAAGCCATGGAGCGAGCAGAGCCAGGCAGTTTTGCAACCGAGTCTGATACCATTTACCTTACCGTCGCCGACATTGACGGGAATATGATCTCCCTAATTAACTCAGTGTCTTGGTATTTTGGTTCGGGCGTAGTCGTGCCCGGTACCGGCGTGGTGCTGCAAAATAGAGGCGCCGGCTTTACCCTTGAAGAAGGCCATCCCAATCAAATCGCGCCAAACAAACGCCCTTTTCACACCATCATTCCAGCCTTTGTGACACGCGACGGTGAACCTTGGGTGTCATATGGTGTAATGAGTGGTTCAATGCAGCCCCAAGGCCATGTGCAGGTGCTATTAAACCTCATTGAGTTTGGTATGGATCCGCAAGAAGCGGTAGATGCTGCTCGTTTTAGACATTTGAACGAAAAGCGCATTGCTGTAGAAAGCCTTAGTCCTGAGGTTGCGCGGGCATTAGCAGCAAAAGGTCACGATTTAGAAATGCCCAATGGTATTGCCTTTGGCGGCGCTCAGCTTATTAAAAAGCTAGATCGTGGATGGGCAGCCGGTTCAGATCCTCGCAAGGATGGTATGGCAGCTGGGCGTTAGCAGGCGCTTCTGCAAGTTTGGTTTCCCAACGACACAATCATTAAACGTATTTAAAGCAGGCTAACAGTTTTAGCGTTAGCCTACCAATACATCTAAGTTTTGTAACCGCGTTGTGGATGGTTCTCACCACTCCAACATGCCAGACATTTATTAATTGTTTGCTGTGCTAACTAATGATAGAATTCGCCGCCGTTTGATTACGGACTCACGTGTTTTGTGAGACTCATGCATAACTTGGTCGCAAAGTTTATGCTAACTAAAACCTAATGGAGACAATTATGTCTGAAGCAATATTTAACTTGGATGCTAGCGTCCGTACTGACCTAGGGAAAGGTGCGAGCCGCCGCCTACGTCTTACTGGAAAAGTGCCAGCGATCCTTTATGGTGGTTCTGAAGCTCCTGTATCACTTACTCTTGATCACAACAAATTGATACAAGCGCAAGACTTTGAAGCATTCTACTCTCACGTATTAACGCTTAACATCGACGGAAAGAAAGTCGAAGCGTTAGTGAAAGACATGCAGCGCCACCCGTTTAAGCCAAAAGTAACCCACGTTGATTTCCAACGCGTTATCGCCGGTGAAAAACTACACACCAACGTACCACTTCACTTCATCAACGAAGATGTTGCTCCTGGTATCAAAACTGACGGCGGTCACGCAGAGCACCAAGTGCTTGAGCTTGAAGTAACCTGTCTACCTAAAGACTTACCAGAGTACATCGAAGTAGATATGGCTGCTGTTGAACTGGGTCAAACCGTTCACTTGTCAGACATTAAACTACCTAAAGGTGTTGAGTCTGTTGAGCTAGGTAAAGGCGAAGGCCATGACCTTGCTATCGTAACTATTAAAGCGCCTAAAGGCCCTGCAGTAGAAGCGGATGATGCAGAAGGTGGTACTGAAGAGGCACCAGAGGAATAATCAGTTGTCTGATATTCGTCTAATCGTGGGCTTGGGTAATCCAGGCCCCGAATATCACAATACTCGGCACAATGCAGGTGCCATGTTTGTAGAAAACTTAGCTTCCTATTTCAATATACCCATGAAATATGAAGCTAAGTTTTTTGGTTTTACCGGCCGCGGAATGATTGAAGGCAAAGACGTCAGGCTGCTTATCCCCACGACTTTTATGAATAAGAGTGGCCAAGCAGTAGGCGCCATGTGTACCTTCTACAAAATATTACCCGAAGAGTTACTGGTTGCCTTTGACGAGCTCGACTTTGAAGCAGGTATAGCAAAGTTCAAGATAGGCGGCAGCTCAAGCCAAAACGGAATAAGAGATACAGTGCGCGCCCTCGCCAACCAAAAAGATTTTTTACGTTTGCGCATTGGTATCGGTCACCCCGGACACAAAAGCCGCGTCACTGGGCATGTTCTAAGTAAAGCCAGTGAAAAAGAACAAGCAAAAATCGATGGCGCGATAGATGAAGCCATTCGATGTACAGCATTGCTGTTAAAACAAGATTTAGTGAGCGCACAACAACGCTTACATTCATATAAAGCAGAAGATTAACGGCAGCATGAGATTCGTGTTCACAACAGCGATGACTCATTACCACTAACACCTTTTACATCACGACCATTTATATTAAGGCAATCATTATGGGATTCAAATGCGGAATTGTAGGACTACCTAACGTTGGCAAGTCTACTTTGTTTAATGCCCTCACCAAAGCTGGGATAGAAGCAGCTAACTTTCCTTTTTGTACCATCGAGCCGAACACAGGTGTTGTGCCGGTGCCCGATACCCGTCTTGACCAGCTAGCCGCTATCGTTAAACCACAAAAAGTGATTGCGACAACAATGGAGTTTGTTGACATTGCTGGATTGGTCGCCGGTGCATCTAAAGGCGAAGGTTTAGGCAATAAGTTTCTAGCCAACATACGAGAAACAGATGCCATTGGTCATGTTGTACGCTGTTTTGATAACGATAATATCGTTCACGTTGCTGGCAAAGTGGATCCACAAGAAGATATTGATGTCATCAACACCGAACTTGGCCTTGCCGATTTAGAGACCACTGAAAAAGCCATGATACGCGTAGGTAAACGCGCTAAAGGCGGCGATGCTGATGCCAAATTTGAACTGAAAGTCCTTGAGAAGATTCTTCCACATTTGAATGAAGGCACCCTACTTCGCGCTGTTGAACTTTCGCCAGAAGAGCATAAAGCCATTAGCTATATGAATTTCCTTACCTTAAAACCCACTATGTACATCGCTAATGTGAACGAAGATGGTTTTGAGAATAACCCTTATCTAGATAAAGTTCAGGCCATCGCAGACGCCGAAGGCGCCGTTGTGGTAGCCGTATGCGCCGCGATTGAGTCTGATATTGCCGAGCTTGATGAAGAAGATAAAGCGGACTTTATGGAAGAGCTTGGTCTTACAGAGCCCGGGTTAAATCGTGTGATACGCGGCGGATATAGTCTCCTGACGCTGAAAACGTATTTCACCGCTGGTGTAAAAGAAGTAAGAGCGTGGACTTTCCCAGAGGGCTCAACAGCGCCTCAAGCGGCAGGTAAAATACATACCGACTTTGAAAAAGGCTTTATTCGCGCTGAAATTGTGGGTTTTGACGACTTTATCGCCTATAACGGTGAACAAGGCGCAAAAGATGCAGGTAAATGGCGTCTAGAAGGCAAAGAATACATAGTTAAAGACGGTGACGTCATCCACTTTAGATTTAACGTGTAAGGTCTGCACACTATATCCATTGCTCATTTTTTGAGATAAGGCAGCTCAGTTAGCGCTACTAAGCTGTCATTTTGCTTAAGTTTACGCCACGCTTGCTTAGAATGTGTACAACTGTAGGGAATTCTCGAAAAAACGGTTGACGACCCTAGTTCAACTGAGCATAATACGCGCCACTCCGAAATTGAGTGGATTTACATGGCTACGTAGCTCAGCTGGTTAGAGCACATCACTCATAATGATGGGGTCGCAGGTTCGAGTCCCGCCGTAGCCACCAATTAATTTCGGTAAGTGTCTGGAGATGCGGGAGTGGTGGAATTGGTAGACACGCTGGATTTAGGTTCCAGTGCTTCACGGCGTGAGAGTTCAAGTCTCTCCTTCCGCACCATTGTTGGGGTATAGCCAAGTTGGTAAGGCAGCGGGTTTTGATCCCGCCATTCGTAGGTTCGAGTCCTGCTACCCCAGCCATCTTCCAGATGCATCCTAATATAGTTTCTTTACGACTGGGGTATAGCCAAGTTGGTAAGGCAGCGGGTTTTGATCCCGCCATTCGTAGGTTCGAGTCCTGCTACCCCAGCCATCTCACCATTTTTACACCATTACACTTCCCAATACGCTTTTTTGATGTAAGAAAGTCGCTTTTGGCATAAAGCCATTAATGCACTATCGCCCACTTCACGCTATCATGTTGATAAAAATGTGATAATAAGAAGCAATAGGGACATCAGATTTTGATAAATGAAGTCGTTGGTTTTGTAAATAATATCCTGTGGGGCGATGGGAAAGTTTTAATTGTTATGCTCCTGTTAGCGGGCATCTGGTTCACTGTCAGACTCAAGTTCATTCAACTGCTCGACTTCAAACATATGTTTTCTTTGTTGAAGAACAGCAACAAAGCCGACAAACAAGGGATCAGCTCCTTTCAAGCATTGTGTACAAGTTTATCTGCACGCGTTGGCACTGGGAATTTAGCGGGTGTCGCCGTCGCTATCTCCTTAGGTGGCGCTGGGGCTGTGTTTTGGATGTGGGTGATTGCGTTGTTAGGCATGGCCACAGGTTATGCCGAATCATTGCTAGGGCAAGCTTATAAAATCAAAGACAGTGACGGGCAATTCAGAGGCGGCCCCGCATATTACATCAAGCAGGGCTTAAAGAATTCTTGGTTTGCCGTACTCTTCGCGCTCTGCCTATTCTTTGGCTATGGCTTTGTGTTTAGCGCCGTACAAGCTAACACCATTTCAGATGCACTTAACAACAGCTATCAAATCCCAACATTCTACAGTGGCTTAGTGATTATGGTCGTCGCTGGTTTAATTGTGGTTGGCGGCCTTCGCGCCATTGCAAAGTTTGCAGAATGGGTGGTGCCGTTCATGGGCATCGCATATGTGCTGGTTGCCTTAGTCATTACCATTATCAACATTGAATTTTTACCCGGCGTACTTTATCAAATTGTCACCTCGGCCTTTGGCCTGCAAGAAGCTGGCGCCGGTGCGTTCGCAGCGGCTATACAAAACGGTATTCAGCGTGGTCTTTATTCTAATGAAGCAGGCTCCGGGAGCGTACCACAGGCAGCGGCAGCGGCAAGTCCTCATCCTAATCACCCAGCATCACAAGGTTACATTCAAATGCTGGGGGTATTTTTAGATACCATGGTGCTATGTACCGCCACCGCCTTTATTATTTTATTAGGTACAGATACTTCTATTGGTGAAATGGAGGGGATACGTCTGACCCAAAGCGCGATGGAAATGCATATGGGCGGCGTCGGAGCAGACTTTGTTGCCGCAGCGATTGGCTTTTTCGCATTTACTTCTGTGGTGGCTAACTACGCTTATGGAGAGTCGAATCTGCATATGTTTAAGCTCGACAATAAGCTAGGGCGCACGTTTTTCACCTCAGGGTACTTGATCATGATTCTGTGGGGCGCGATGGCATCGCTGCCAACCGTCTGGGCAATGGCCGATATGGCTTTAGGATTGATGACTGTGGTCAACGTGATTGCGATTGTGTTGCTTACCCCTACGATTGTGTCCATCACCAAAGACTATCGAGACAAGCGCAAAGCGAATGTTGACATTACGTTTGATCATAAAAAGTGTGACATGCAAGGTGACATTGAAGAAAAAGAAATTTGGACGGGTAAATTAGAGTCCTAAACGAACAAAAGAAGACTAGAATGTGCTGTTCTACTCATAAAAAACCCCGAAGATTTTGGTTAACTTTCGGGGGTATTTTTAATCCATGCTTTTGTACCACTAACACTTTATCTTAGTGTCACTAGCGCCCTAAAACGCAAACATAATTAATTGTATCACCAGCGCGAGAATCAGCAGCGGCCAAATAAAACGAGACAATTTGGCGGTAGTCTCTGGCGATACGCTCATCCCCGACTTTTCCACCAATGGTATGATGATGATCAGTGCTAAAAACAGCACACCCAGTATGACAAATACGTTCATGTGTTTACTCCCTTGTTTAAATCATACGCTTGCATCATCCTTAGAGCCCCATCGCGTACTTTAGTGCGGTATTTTTAAGTGGTCCTGCGCTATTTGCCAACATCAGCGCAGCGTTTCTGGCAAACTTAAGTGGCTTGATATCGTTACTAAATGCCATATACAGCCCGTCCATAGCAGACATCATCAGTAAATTTTGAGCCCTTCGTTTTTTTTCATACGCACGAAAAGCATTATCGAGGTCATTAATACCGTGGCTTTTAATTGCTTCGCCAAGGGCTTTTACGTCCTTAAACCCTAAGTTCACCCCCTGCCCTGCAAGCGGGTTAATGGTATGGGCTGAATCTCCAGCGAGCACCGCTTTGTGTCGCCAATACTGGTTTGCATGCATGCGAGCGAGCGGGAAACCAGCTTTATCAACCACCTCAAAATCCCCTAAACGCTGCGGGAAATGCTCCACGATGGCCTCTTTCAAACTTGTCTTATCAAGAGATTGGATATACTCAGACATCTTATCATCACCATACCAGACTAAACATGCGTGCTGTTCGTGCATAGGCAGCAATGCCAGTGGACCGCTTGGTGTGAACTGCTGCCAGGTGGTGTCGTCAATACTTTCGCTTAATTTTATGCCAATCAGATTAGCCCGCTGAGCGTATTGCCAAGCAGTCTGGCCAATACCCGCGGCTTTACGGGTAGGTGATTGTGCACCTTCGGTACCAAGCAAAAACCGAGCTTGAACGCTACTTTGATTGTCTAAAGCAACCTTAGCGTTAACGACATCAATGTGGGTAGCGCTGGCATTAATGACACTTACGTTCTGTGAAAAATTTTCTTCGATGCTGCGCAACAAAGCCAATTGCACTAAACGATTTTCGACAAAAATCCCGAGTTGGTGCTCTTTGACGTCTTGCGCTGAAAAGCGCGTTTTCGCAAATTCGTCTTCCCACACTTCAAGGGTGTCGTAACTTCTGTAGCGCATAGCGTAGATGTGAGGGAGGGCATGAAGACTGTCGAGTAAATCCATACTGTGGCGATTTAAAGCCGACACACGAAGGTCAGGGTCTTGCTCGGGCGCAAATGCATGGGGCATGTAAGGCTCAATAAGCGCAACCCTTAACCCTTGCGCGGCAAATGTACATGCACTTGCCGCACCGATCATGCCTGCGCCTAAAATGCAGACCTCAACGTCTAACACCGTTGCGTTGCCTGAACTGTCTGTATCGCTCATATAAATAGTTTCCTTGCTCTTTTACCATACTAAAGTACGCCGTATTAAACGATGAGCACCAGTATGCCATAGTCTATATTTGGTTGCAGATAAGGTATTATACAAGGCTTGTTGCCACAATATTAGCCAATGCTGGTTATCAGAAACTTTCGATGCAAGAGCCCGCTCGCTATGGCTAGCTTATTGAGGCTGAAAACGGTAAAATACGCGACTATTTTTTGCACAAGAGATTTTGCGGGCAATATTCCCGCTTAATTAAATATCAAGGTTTGTGATTAGCCGTATGACTAAAAAGCTGTTTATCAAAACTTGGGGCTGCCAAATGAACGAGTACGACTCGGAAAAAATGGCAGACCTGCTGGACTCAACGCATGGTTACACAGCGGCTGAGGAGGCCGAAGATGCGGATGTTATTTTACTTAACACCTGCTCTATTCGCGAAAAAGCCCAAGAAAAAGTATTCCACCAGCTAGGACGATGGAAAAACCTTAAAAAGACTAAGCCAGAATTAATTATTGGCGTAGGTGGTTGCGTGGCCTCTCAAGAAGGTGACGAAATACGTAAACGCGCGCCATATGTCGATATAGTATTTGGGCCTCAAACCTTGCACCGCTTGCCTGAAATGATAACGCAGATTAAAAGCGGCGATAAATCAGTGGTAGACGTGAGCTTTCCTGAAATAGAAAAGTTTGACCGCTTACCAGAGCCTCGTGCCGAAGGCCCTACCGCCTTTGTCTCTATCATGGAAGGTTGCTCGAAGTATTGCAGCTTTTGTGTGGTGCCATACACCCGCGGCGAAGAAGTCAGTCGCCCAGTTGATGATGTATTGCTAGAAGTCGCGCAACTTGCCGCTCAAGGTGTACGCGAAGTAAACTTGCTCGGACAAAATGTAAATGCATTTAGAGGCCCTCATCACGATGGCAGTATTTGCCGTTTTGCCGAGTTGCTCGAGCTTGTCGCAAGCATCGACGGCATTGACCGCATTCGCTACACCACGTCTCACCCAGTAGAATTTACAGACGACATCATTGAAGCATACAAACACATTCCAGAGCTTGTTGATCATCTTCACCTGCCAGTACAGAGCGGCTCTGATCGCGTGTTAAACATGATGAAGCGCGGCCATACCGCTATTGAATACAAAAGCACTATCCGCAAGTTGAAAAAGGTTCGCCCTAACCTGTGCATGAGCTCTGATTTTATTATTGGTTTCCCTGGCGAAACGGAAGATGATTTTGAAGCCACCATGAATCTGATTAATCATGTGGGTTACGACATGAGCTTCAGCTTTATCTACAGTGCGCGCCCTGGCACACCTGCTGCCGATATTGTAGACGATGTGAGCGAAGACACGAAAAAGCAACGTTTGCATATATTACAACAGCGTATTAATCAAAACGCTCAGCAAATCGCGCGTAACATGTTAGGCACGGTGCAGCGCATTCTCGTTGAGGGCCCTTCGAAGAAAGACCCTGACGAACTTACCGGCCGTACTGAAAACAACCGCGTGGTAAACTTCAAGGGTAGCCCTGATATGATTGGCGAGTTTGTTGATGTTGAAGTCACCAACGTATTCTCTAATTCATTGCGCGGCGACGTTGTTTTAAGAGAAGCAGACATGGGGCTGCGTGTGGCCGTATCGCCACATAGCATTATGGCTAAGCAGCCGGCACCTGATGCCCACGGCGTCATCCAATTTACCCCTATATAGTCTATATTTTGTAAGGAATTTGTATTGAGTAATCTTGTGAGTAATCAAATTGTATTAGAGCCTGACGATAGTAAACGCTTGTCGAGCTTGTGTGGTCCATTTGATGACAATATCAAACAAATTGAACGCCGCTTAGGCGTTGAAATTTCATACCGCAACAATCAGTTTAACGTCATGGGTGACCCACAGCAGGCTAATGGCGCCAGTGAGTTACTTAAATTGTTGTACATTGAAACTCAACCCGTAAAAGGTAGCATTCCTGCACTTGAGCCAAATCAGGTCCACTTAGCGATTCAAGAAGCGAAATGTCTTGAGCGTGCCGAGGCTGGCGACTACGGCAAAGAAGTACACATAAAAACAAAGCGTGGAGTGATCAAACCACGCAATCCCAACCAATCAAAATATGTCGCTAACGTTGTTAACCACGATATCACCTTTGGTGTGGGCCCAGCGGGTACAGGTAAAACCTACTTAGCGGTAGCCTGCGCAGTGGATGCCTTAGAGCGTCAAGAAATCAGACGAATTATGCTAACCCGTCCAGCTGTTGAAGCAGGTGAAAAACTCGGATTCCTACCGGGTGACTTATCACAAAAAGTCGACCCGTATTTGCGTCCTCTTTACGATGCTCTGTTTGAAATGCTTGGCTTTGAAAAAGTCGAGAAGCTGATAGAACGGAACGTTATTGAAGTCGCCCCTTTAGCTTACATGCGAGGGCGTACCCTTAACGACGCGTTTATCATTTTAGATGAATCACAAAATACCACGCCAGAACAAATGAAAATGTTTTTAACCCGTATTGGCTTTAACTCTAAAGCGGTGATCACCGGCGATATTACCCAGGTCGACCTGCCACGGGGCACGCGCTCTGGCCTAAGACACGCGATTGATGTACTAGGGCAAGTCAACGACATTTCATTTAACTTCTTTACCGCAAATGATGTGGTTCGCCACCCTGTGGTTGCGCGCATCGTTCAAGCTTATGAAGAGCATGATGCCCAACAAGAGGCGATTAAAAAGCCCCAGCGTGAACAGCTGCAAACCAACGAAACAAAGCCCAATGATAAAGATCCTAGCCAGTGAATACTGATGCATTAGAGTTTGTTTTTGAAGCCGGAGACGATTTATCACCTCAAGAACAAACTCTGCTTGTCTCTCAATCTGATATCTCGGCATGGCTAACGCAAGCGCTGTTACACATTAGCTATCAACACCGCGTAGAACTCACCATCAGAGCGGTTTCACGCGCTGAATCGCAAACGCTCAATCGAGACTACCGAAATCAAGATAAGCCCACCAATGTGCTGTCATTTGTGAATGAAACTCCTGACTTTGTGGAGTCAGACTATATAGGCGACATCGTCATTTGTGTTGACGTGTTAGCACAAGAAGCAAAAGCACAAGATAAGACCATAGAACAACATTGGGCACATTTATGTGTGCATGGGCTATTGCATCTGCTAGGCTATGACCATATAAACGAAAAAGACGCGCGAGAGATGGAAGGTATTGAAACTTCCGTCCTAGCATCATTGGGTATTGACGATCCTTATCAAGATCGTTAACTTTAACCTATAAACTACTGGTAAGTTACTGCAAAGAACAATGAGCGAAGACAATCCCCCCTCTACCACCGGCTCCTCTAATAAAAGCTGGTTGGCAAACATGCTACACACTTTTAAAGGTGAGCCGAAAAATAAAGAAGAGCTATCTGATCTAATTTCAGATGCCCAACAACGCGATCTAATCGATCCTCAAACCAAAGAAATGATTGAGGGTGTGATGGGTGTCAGTGACATGAAGGTGCGCGATATTATGATCCCGCGCGCGCAAATGGTCACCATTGATATTGAACAAAGCGTAGATGAATTTTTACCGCTTATGTTGGAGTCAGCGCACAGTCGTTTCCCTGTCATCAGCGAAGATAAAGACCATATTGAAGGGATTTTATTAGCGAAAGACTTACTCGCATATGCGTTTAACGATGATAAAACCTTCTCTCTTCGCAACACCATGCGCGAGGCCATTATTGTGCCGGAGAGCAAGCGTGTAGACGTATTGCTCAAAGAGTTTCGCATGCAGCGCTATCATATGGCGATTGTTGTGGATGAATACGGCGGCGTCTCAGGCCTTGTAACGATTGAAGATATTCTTGAGTTAATCGTCGGTGAGATTGAAGATGAATTTGACGACGACGTTAATGAAAATGATCATATCCGGCCTCTAAACAAATCCACCTACTCTGTTAAAGCGCTCACTCCGGTGGATGACTTTAACGCCTTCTTTGAGACAAATTTCAATGAAGAAGAGTCTGATACCATTGGAGGCGTAGTACTGCGGGCGTTTGGCCACATGCCTGATACCGGCGAAAAAGTACAAATAGACAATATCCACTTTGAAGTCACCAACTCCGATAAGCGCCGCTTGCTGCAACTTAAGGTCTTTCTTCCCGACCTGGAGAACTCAGACTGAACAAAGTAGCGCTATACGCAGTTAACTTGGCGCTTGGCGCTAGCCTTACCTTCGCATACGCCCCTTTCGACGTTTGGTGGCTACCCTTTGTTGTATTGCCAACTTGGCTTGCACTGAGTGCTAAATTTGCTAAACATGCTTTTCATAGTGGATGGTGGTTTGGAC
The DNA here is from genome assembly GCF_018595715.1 of Glaciecola sp. XM2. Taxonomy (GTDB): domain Bacteria; phylum Pseudomonadota; class Gammaproteobacteria; order Enterobacterales; family Alteromonadaceae; genus Glaciecola. The sequence goes on along the minus strand of NZ_JAHEOJ010000020.1, from coordinate 982,675 downwards.
TAGGCTTTTTTGGTGCGGGTATTTCGTGGGTCCACGTTAGTATAGCCACCTTCGGAGGCGTGCCACTGGTGGTGTCGATTCTGATGATGGTGCTGTTGTGTGGTTACCTTGCGCTTTACTGCGGTCTGTTCATTTTTATTCTCAAACGTTATTTTCATCTTGCCCTTTGGCCCTTAGCCGCCCCTGCTATTTGGCTCGCAACTGAGTTTTTGCGTGGTAGCGTACTCACCGGGTTTCCATGGCTATCGGTCGGCTACAGCCAAACCAACAGTTGGTTTCGTTATCTTTACCCCATTGTAGGTGAAATTGGCGTATCCGCGGTGATGATTTTACTCTCCAGTACGGTGGCAATTGCAATTGTCCTGCGCACTAGACAAGCCGTTATTACATCGTTTGTGGTTGTGCTGGTATGCGTCATTAGCACATGGTCGCTCAAAGGATGGCAGTGGTCCGTACCAACGGGTGAAAGCCGAAGCTTTGCCTTAGTGCAAGGCAATATTGAACAATCCATGCGCTGGCGTCCTGAGCAAGACCGCCCAACCATGGAAAAGTATCTGCGCTTAAGCGAATCCACTTGGGGAAGTGATGTCATTATTTGGCCCGAAGCCGCCATTCCTCGCCTTGAGCCATTAGCGCAACAGTACATAGCAGACATTGACCAGCGGGCAACCGAGTCAGGTAGCGCCCTGCTTACTGGGATTGTAAATTACAATTACGAAACTGACGCTGCATTCAATAGTATTATTAGCCTAGGCTTAGATACCCAAACCGAACAAACCTATGCCTATCGTTACATGCATCGAAACCGCTTTTCAAAACACCACTTACTGCCGATTGGTGAATTTGTCCCGTTTGAGAGTTTACTGCGGCCTTTAGCGCCTATTTTCGACCTGCCTATGTCATCGTTTACCCGTGGTGATTACGTCCAACCGAATTTGTTAGCGAAGGGCTTACATGGCGTCCCAGCCATCTGTTTTGAAATCGCATTTCCTCGGCAAATACGCGCAAACATCACAGACGAATCTGACTTTATATTAACCGTGAGCAACGACGCATGGTTTGGTGATTCGCATGGCCCTCATCAGCATCTACAAATCGCTCAAGTTCGCGCAATGGAGTTTGCTCTGCCGGTCATTCGCGCCACGAACAACGGTATCACCGCTGCATATGATCATAAAGGAAGACTTCTTGGCATCCTTCCACAATTTGAAGAAGGTGTGCTAAAACTCACATTAGCACTGGTAAATGGCTCAACACCTTATACACTAGCAGGTAACATACCCATTTATTTTGTGTCACTATTTGGGTTAGGGATCGCATTTTTAGTTAAGCGTACGCAGCGCACAGACGATGCGCTTCGCAACTAGGATTAGCTTGATTGGCTAACTCGTTCGTCAATGAGCAAATGCGATAGTAACCAATGAAAGATCTACAATAAGAATAAGAATTTGTCATTGCTTAACATTATAAATACCCAAAATTTAAAGGGTGATATTTTAGGTGGCGTTACCGCTGCTATTGTCTCATTGCCTTTGGCTTTGGCATTTGGTGTTGCCTCTGGTGCAGGTGCTGAAGCGGGCCTTTATGGCGCCATCATTATTGGTTTTTTTGCTGCCATGTTTGGCGGCACACCCACGCTAATATCTGAGCCCACCGGCCCCATGACGGTAATTATGGCAGCCGTCGTTACCACCATGATTGCAAAGTATCCGGAAAATGGCTTAGCCATGGCCTTTACCGTGGTCATGATTGCGGGTCTTACCCAAATCGTATTTGGTTTGCTGCGCTTAGGTAAATACATCACGCTAATGCCCTATTCTGTCATAAGCGGCTTTATGTCTGGGATTGGCTGTATATTGATTATCATGCAACTTGCACCTGCATTAGGCGCCGAAGCGGTCAGTGGCGGCGTTACCGCCGCTTTGTTTGCGTTACCTGCTACTGTCGCACAAATTAACTGGGTCGAAGCGACCATGGCCGTTCTGACCTTAGCCTTAATCTTTTTCACGCCAAAACGAATAAAACAATGGGTCCCGCCTCAGCTTATTGCTCTTTTAGTGATATCCATTGCCAGCGTCATGTTTTTTTCAGATGTAGATATCAATCGTATAGGTCAAATTGATGTCAAATTACCCGCCGTGGTCATGCCCACCTTTACCGCTGAGATGTTTCAAACCATGGTGCTTGATGGCATAGTGCTTGGCATGCTCGGCTGCATAGACTCCATGTTAACCTCGGTCATTGCCGATAACCTTACCCGCAGCGAGCACAAGTCTGACAAAGAGCTAATAGGTCAAGGCGTTGGCAATCTATTCTCAGGCTTGTTTGGCGGCTTACCTGGCGCTGGAGCGACCATGGGCACGGTGGTTAATATACAAACCGGTGCGCGTACGGCGCTATCGGGCCTAATAAGAGTAGGTGTCCTTGTTGTCGCTGTATTTGGTGCGTCAGGGCTGATCTCAGCGATTCCTATTGCTGTTTTAGCGGGTATCGCCATTAAAGTAGGTATCGATATTCTAGACTGGAGCTTTATCAAAAGAGCGCATAAAGTCTCAAAACAAACCAGCATGATCATGTATGCAGTTTTATTATTAACCGTATTTGTTGATTTAGTGGTCGCCGTGGGAATTGGCGTTTTTATTGCCAATATTATTACTATCGAAAAGCTCTCCCACTCACAAGCTAAGAACATTCGAGCAATCAGTGATGTCGATGGAAGGTTGCCACTGAATCGAGACCAGCAAAAGCTGTTAAACCAAGCAAATGGCTTAGTGCTGTATTTCTACCTGAGCGGCACGATGATTTTTGGCGTGTCAAAAGCCTTATCAAGAGAACTGAGCTCATTAGGTGAGCATGCGGTGGTCATCATCGATTTAAGTGATGTGTCATACTTAGATGATACTATCGCGTTAACCATAGAAAACCTGATAAAAGACGCTAAAAATCTCGATAAGCATATATTGATGCTAGTTCGTACAAAAGAGACAAAACAAAAGCTAATGCGCATGGGCTTTGAAAACTTGCTCGATGATGCTGACTTTGTGGCAGATAGAACGGAGGCACTTACTCTAGCGAATAGACGGATTAGCGCTGATCAAGCATACGCTATTGATATTTAAGCAGGCGAGCTCAAAACCCTCAGATTCGAGTAAGACAAGCTAAGTTGAAGGTGTTGGAGAGAAATACAAGTCGAGCATCGACTTTAACCTGCACATCCTTCCCCGTTAATAACAACTCGGTTGCCTTTCTATCTAATTGATAAAGTGAGCCCATATTTTATGGACTCACTTCCTAAAGACCGAGTTTCTAAGCATTATTCCTTGCTTGTTTCAGCCTCGCGATACTTATCAAACCAGCCAATGATATTTTCAATTTTTCCAACCAAACGTGAAGGGCGTGACGCTATACCATGGGATGCGCCTGGCACTTTCACCAATACCGTATCGACTTTCAGCAGTTTTAACGCCTGATAGTATTGTTCAGTTTCTGACATTGGCGTGCGCTTATCTTCAGTACCGGTAATTAACAAGGTAGGTGTCGTCACATTGCCTACTAGCGACAACGGCGAACGCTCCCAATAGTGCTCAACATGCTCCCACGGCATACCCGGGAATTGATGCGGAATTTGCGATAGGCCGCTATCGGCGGTAAGCACTTTAGAAAGCCAATTAATAACCGGCTTGGCTACAACCGCCGCCTTAAATCTATTGGTAAGACCAATCGCATAGGCGGTGGCAATACCACCTGCTGAACCGCCAGTAATGAAGAGTTGGTCTGGGTCGACAATGCCCTTGTCAATCAGCGCATCGACACCCGACATATGATCAGCAAAGTCATACTTAGATGAATACTTGTACTGTAAAAGCAAGGCAAAACGTTCGCCGTAACCTGTGCTGCCCCTGTGGTTGTTATAGAATACCACGTAACCTTCGGCCGCCATGCGCTGCAGCTCGGCTGAGAAATGTGGACCATAGGCAAGATGTGGCCCGCCGTGTATTTCTATGATCATGGGATAGGTTTTACTTGCATCATAGCCTGGCGGCAGCAAGTACCAACCATGAATTTCTTCACCGTCAATGGACGATTTATAAGTAAATTCGCGAATATCGGCAAGGGTTTTGTGTCCGAAAATATCTTCGTTTAATGCCGTCACCTGCATTTCTTTGCGGCCTTGTCTTACAAAAATATCTGCCGGACGGTCGTGTCTACCTTTGGTGAAGGCAAAGGTATCGTTGGCATAGCTAAAGTCGCCACTTGTGTACGGACGACCCAATGATACGCCACCTAAGCCACTAGTCACTTCACTATGTTTACCCGATAAGGAAACATAATCGATTTGCGTAACGCCTCGCACCATTTGTTGATAGTAAATACCAGAATTATTTTTCCAAACAAAGTTCGAAAGACTGTTGTCTACCGACTCAGACAAGTTTGTGTCATTTGAGCCGTCTATGTTCATCACATGCAAATAGCGATTGCGGTAGGCAAGCTTCTTATTATCGCGCTTAGAATAAGCAATCAATTTACCGTTCGGTGAGACCGTGGGTGAGGTTTCTGCACCCGGTGCATTAGTAATTTGCTGAATTTCGCCATCTAAAGACACTGAAAAAATATCAGACTCAGCGGGTTCGTATTCCCAGTTGTCGCTGCGATTTGCTGAGAAGAAAATGTGTTGGCTATCGCCACTCCATGATAACTGCCCGCGATGATGATAGTCACCAGAGCTCAGCTGACGGGGCGTTCCACCATCTGCTGGCACGACGAAAATATGTGTATAAGCTGGATCTAACACCCCTGTGCCATCTGCTTGATAGCGGGCCTTGGTAATGTATTGAAAGCTTTCTGCCCACTTTGCGCCTTCAGGCTTGCTTGGCATCGCGGCCTTAAACGGTTGCTCGTCTGCATCCACACTCATTGTAAAGGCAATACTCTTTCCATCGGGCGCCCAAGTCACAGACGAGGGTGTGGTGTTTACATTGGTCAGCAATGCCGTCTGCCCTGTGTCCATCCAGCGAACATATAGCTGCGTGCTCCCCTCTTTGTTTGATAGGTAAGCAATACGATCACCCGACGGTGACCAACGAGGAGAATTTGCGTTTTTAGACGATGAAATGAGCGGTCTATGATCCTCTCCCTTGATCGAAACAGCCCATATGCTAGAACGCGTGCTATCGGTCATAATGTCGTTGCTTCTGCGCACATATATGACGCTTTCGCCATCAGGAGAAACTTGAGGGTCGGTAGCGACCTCCATTTCAAAAATATCTTCCGGTTCAAACACTGCTATTTCGTCTGAAGAAAAGGTATGCGGCGTGAAAGACAGACACATAACAAAAGTCAGTGCCAACCCTATATTGCCGTGCCGGGGCTTGCGATTAAACATATTCATTGGATACCGTCGTTATTATTAGAATTGCGCTAAAGCATAAACAGTTAGGCAGGTAGATTCAAGAAAGGATAAAAGCAAAATGATGATGAGATGTAACCGTGTAGGGTCTTGAAACGAGCTGAGCGCAGGCCGCGCTCAGTTAAGGCTGTCTATTTATAAAGTACTTCAATAATTTCAAATTCAACCACCCCTGAAGGCGTTTGAATAGAGGCGATATCATCTAGCGACTTTCCAATGAGTCCTCGCGCAATCGGCGAGTTAATGGAAATCATTTTTTGTTTAATGTTAGCTTCGTCGTCACCTACGATTTTGTAGGTAATTTCTTCATCAGTCTCGGTATTTAGAATGGTCACGGTAACACCAAACACGACCTTGCCAGTGTTAGGTAATTTAGTGACATCAATAATTTGCGCATTTGATAGCTTGCCTTCAATATCTTGAATACGACCTTCGCAAAAGCTTTGCTGTTCACGCGCTGCATGATACTCAGCATTCTCTTTCAGGTCGCCATGCTCTCTGGCTTCAGCAATAGACTTGATAATACGCGGACGATCTTTGGTTTTCAGCTGCTCTAGTTCTTCGCGCAATTTTTTAGCGCCATCAGCGGTCATTGGATAGCTATTCATGTTTATTCTCTTGTTGTTTTTCTACTCGCAGGTAAAGCGATTGCTAAACCTGAATACTTAATACAAAACAAAAACGAATGCGGTTTAATGCATTCGTTTTTTATATTGCCACGTTGGCGTGTAATTGATACGAAGTATAGTGCAATCTCATGCACTATTCATCCTAGTTTTGCGCACATATCCTTTGATGCAGCTCTTGAACCGATGCCACGTTTGTTTTGGCATCTGTCGCACTAGCTTTCATTGTGGCAAAGGCCGCATTTAAAGTGGTGGTGTAAGCCACCTTATTTAATAGCGCTTCGCTACGGATATACACAGAGTCGATAATCGCTTGGCGCCCTTCCGTGGTATTCACAATGTAGGTGTATTCGCCATTTTTTATCGCATCGACAATGTTCGGTCGACCTTCACTAAGCTTGTTAACGACTGTGCAGGGTATACCCGCATCCTTCATTGACTTTGCGGTGCCGCTGGTTGCCTCGATCGTAAAGCCTCTGCTAATCATATCTTGAACTAACTCAAGCAGTCTTACTTTGTCGTTGTTACGAACAGAAATAAGGACTTTACCCGATTCTGGAAGTGGCGCAGATGCACCTAGATTAGCCTTAGCATATGCCTCTTCAAAACTATCACCTACTCCCATCACCTCACCGGTAGAGCGCATTTCTGGACCTAATAACGGATCAACACCCTGGAATTTTGCAAACGGTAACACTACTTCTTTAACCGAATAAAAAGGCGGAATAATTTCTTTCTCAATACCCTGCATCTTAAGCGTGGTGCCAGCCATTACGCGTGCCGCAATCTTCGCTAAAGGCATGCCCGTTGCTTTGGACACAAAAGGCACTGTGCGGGCAGCACGCGGGTTTACTTCAATCAAATAGACTTCATTGTCTTTGATAGCAAACTGCGTGTTCATCAAGCCGCGCACCTCAAGTTCTATCGCCATTTGCTTAACCTGCTCGCGCATGACGTCCTGAATTTCTTTTGATAATGAGTAAGGTGGTAAGCTACAAGCCGAATCGCCCGAGTGGACCCCTGCTTGCTCAATATGCTCCATAATGCCGCCAATTAAGACTTGCTCGCCATCACAAATGGCATCGATATCTACTTCAATGGCGTCGTCTAAGAATCTATCTAACAATACGGGACTGTCATTTGAAACTTTGACTGCCTCATTCAAATAGCGCTTTAGATCTTTTAGGTCATACACGATTTCCATCGCTCTACCGCCCAGTACATAGGAAGGACGGACTACGAGAGGAAAGCCGATGTCTTGAGCACATTCTAAGGCTTCTTGCATATTGCTAACGGTAGCATTTGCCGGTTGTTTTAACCCTAACTTATTCACCATCTGCTGAAAACGCTCTCTGTCTTCTGCGCGGTCAATCGCATCGGGGGATGTACCGATGATGTTGACACCATTTGCTTTGAGCTCTCTTGCAAGTTTGAGCGGCGTTTGACCACCGTACTGCACAATCACACCTTTAGGTTGCTCTATGCGCACAATTTCAAGCACATCTTCAAGGGTAACAGGTTCAAAATAAAGTCTATCAGACGTATCGTAATCCGTTGAAACCGTCTCAGGGTTACAGTTAACCATGATTGTTTCGTAACCATCTTCACGCATGGCGAGCGCTGCATGGACGCAGCAATAATCAAATTCGATGCCTTGTCCAATGCGGTTAGGACCGCCACCTAGTACCATGATTTTATCGCGAGTAGATGGGTTTGCTTCGCACTCTTCATCGTAAGTAGAATACATATACGCGGTAGAGGTAGAAAATTCAGCGGCGCAAGTATCCACGCGTTTGTAAACCGGCAACACGTCAAATTTATAACGCATATCTCTAACGTCTTTTTGTGCAACTTGTGTTAATTCAGCTAAACGTGCATCTGAAAAACCTTTACGCTTCAATGTGCGCATAAGCGTTGCATCTATGCCCGTCAAACCAGCGCGCTTTACCAGCTTTTCAAGCGTAACAAGCTCTTCTAACTGGACCAAATACCAAGGGTCAACGTTGGTTAAGGCAAAAATTTCATCTACTGTCATGCCCATTCTAAAGGCATCGCCAATGTACCAAATTCGCTCTGCACCAGGCTCACGTAGTTCATAAATGAGCTTGTTTTTTGCCTCTGGATCGTCGAGGTCTAAAATAGGATCTAATCCAGATACACCCACTTCAAGTCCGCGCAATGCTTTTTGCATCGATTCTTGGAAGTTACGGCCGATGGCCATGACTTCTCCAACCGACTTCATCTGCGTTGTAAGACGGTCGTTCGCCCCAGCAAACTTTTCAAAGTTAAAGCGTGGAATTTTAGTTACAACATAGTCAATAGAAGGCTCAAACGATGCAGGTGTTTTTCCACCGGTGATATCGTTATCTAATTCATCTAGCGTATAACCTACAGCCAGTTTCGCCGCAATTTTTGCGATGGGGAACCCAGTTGCCTTTGATGCTAATGCCGAAGAACGAGATACACGAGGATTCATCTCGATGATAACCAAGCGACCAGTTTTCGGGTCCACACCAAACTGTACGTTTGAGCCGCCGGTTTCTACGCCAATCTCTCGCAACACAGCCATCGCAGCGTTACGCATAATTTGGAACTCTTTATCGGTCAAGGTTTGCGCGGGGGCGACGGTGATTGAATCGCCGGTGTGCACACCCATCGGGTCGAAGTTTTCGATGGTACATACAATAATGCAGTTGTCTGCTTTGTCGCGCACCACTTCCATTTCATACTCTTTCCAGCCAATCAGCGACTCGTCAATTAAGAGTTCAGATGTGGGCGACAAATCGAGGCCGCGGGTACAAATTTCATTGAACTCATCTATATTGTAAGCGATACCGCCGCCACTGCCGCCCATTGTGAAAGAAGGACGAATGATGCATGGAAAGCCAATTCGACTTAACACGTCATGCGCTTGAGTCAAATCATGGGCAATCTCAGCTCTTGGGCATTCTAGGCCAATAGACTTCATTGCTTTATCAAAGCGCTCTCTGTCCTCTGCCTTATCGATGGCATCTGCCGTTGCACCAATTAGTTCGACGTTAAATTCTTCTAGCACGCCAAACTTATTTAAGTCTAGCGCACAGTTGAGCGCTGTTTGACCACCCATGGTGGGTAAAATCACATCTGGACGTTCTTTCGCGATGATGTTTCTAACCACTTCCCAGTGTATAGGTTCGATGTAGGTTGCGTCGGCCATTTCAGGATCGGTCATTATCGTTGCTGGGTTAGAGTTAACCAAAATGACTCGATAGCCCTCTTCTTTTAGGGCCTTACAGGCTTGAGCGCCAGAGTAATCAAATTCGCATGCTTGACCTATAACAATAGGACCTGCGCCAAGAATCAAAATACTTTTGATATCAGTACGTTTAGGCATAGTTGTGCTTCCTATTGCTTAGCTTGTTTAATTAAATCGATAAAGTGATCGAACAGGGTGTCTGCATCTTGCGGACCAGGACTTGCTTCAGGGTGGCCTTGAAAACTAAACGCAGGTCTGTCTGTTAATGCAATGCCTTGTAGCGACTGGTCAAACAGTGACACATGGGTCACTTCAATGTTACTCGGTAAGCTATCAGCATTTACCGCAAACCCGTGGTTTTGTGACGTAATCATCACGCGTTTACTGCGCATGTCCTGAACCGGATGATTGGCTCCGTGATGCCCAAACTTCATTTTCTCGGTCGTCGCGCCGCTCGCTAGCGCTAAAATTTGATGACCTAAGCAAATACCAAATACTGGGATCTTCTTGTCTAAAAATGTTTTGGTAGCTTCGATGGCATATTCGCACGGCTCAGGGTCACCGGGACCGTTGGATAAAAACACGCCGTCGGGGTTTAGGTCGAGCACCTCTTGTGCGCTTGTTTGCGCCGGGACGATAGTGAGTTTGCAGCCTCTTGCAACTAACATGCGTAGGATGTTCTTTTTCGCGCCAAAATCATAAGCAACTACGTGATAGGGCAAATCGGCTTTGTTATTGTCGTAGCCGTCTTCTAAGGACCAAACGCTGTCTGTCCACTGTGTGGATGCATCACAAGATACGACTTTGGCCAAGTCCATACCTTTGAGCCCTGCAAAGGCTTTTGCATGCGCTAGTGCCGTTTTCACTGCAGTATCTAGGTCATCACTTGATTCAACGGTCATAATACAACCGTTTTGCGCACCCTTTTCGCGAAGCACGCGGGTCAGGCGGCGCGTATCAATGTCAGCGATACCAATAATGTTATTGTCTTTTAGATAATCGCTTAACGAGGCGGTATTACGATAATTGCTGGCAATAAGAGGGAGATCTCGAATAACCAGCCCTTTTGCCCAAATCTTGTCAGATTCGACATCTTCTGGATTAGTACCGGTATTGCCAATATGGGGATATGTTAGGGTTACGATTTGTTCAGCGTAAGATGGGTCGGTAAGAATTTCTTGATAGCCTGTCATTGAAGTATTAAATACCACTTCACCAACACTGCTACCTGCTGCGCCAATGGCAGCTCCTTTGAAAACAGAACCGTCGGCCAATACAAGTAGGGCAGAAACAGCCAAGTCAACCTCCTAATAAATAGAGATAACTAACGAAAATGACAACAAAATGTTCATTTCCTGCAATTATGAGCTTTTTTACTAAAATACAGCTCATTGTGTCTCTGCCAAAAAATCCAAGTAGGACTGTCAAACAAGTCGCGATGCCTTATAAAACGGGCATTTTTATCGCCACACACAACCCTTTATCTATATCTGGCGTTGCTTTTTGGCAAATTCTGCGCATTATATACAAGAATAATAATGTCGTCTAATGGTTTTTAAATTAATCACTAAAGCATCTAAAATAAAGCTTTCACACGAATTAGCGCGCTTAAGGTCTAGAATTACTCATTTAATCCCAAAACATCTTGCATCGAATATAATCCTGCTGGCTTGTCTTTAAGCCAATGGGCGGCCGCTAAAGCGCCATTCGCAAAGGTAAGGCGGCTTGATGCTTTGTGCGTAATTTCAATGCGTTCACCTATGCTTGCAAACAACGCTGTATGCTCGCCAACGATATCACCTGCGCGCACCGTTGCAAAACCAATGGTTTCTCTATCACGTTCACCGCTAAACCCTTCTCTACCATATACAGCGCATGTTTTCAGATCTCTATTTAAGGTGCTAGCGATAGCTTCACCTATGGCGATTGCCGTTCCAGAGGGAGCATCTTGTTTGAATCTATGATGCGCCTCCAAAATCTCAATATCAGATTGCTCGCCCATAACGACAGCCGTTTGTTGTACGAGTTTTAGCATTAAATTGACGCCGACGCTGTAATTCGCGGCAAAGACAATAGGTAGATGCTTTGCGGCCTCGTCAATTTCTTTAAGCTGAGCAGGAAGCAAGCCCGTTGTGCCGATAACAATGGGCGTTTTTGTATGTCTGGCCAAGGCGAGATTATCACTGAGCGCCGATGGAAGCGTAAAGTCAATCATGACATCTGCATTGTCTGCAAGGTGAGGCTGACATTCACTAATATTAACGTACTGTTTGGCGATACCCGCTAACTCCCCTGCATCCATACCTATAAACGGTGAACCTGCACGCACGCTAGCAAAGCCAAGAGCGATTTGCGCATGTTGATACGCCGCGTCAATCAGCACTCGGCCCATGCGCCCATTTGCGCCTAATATCCCAACTTTGGTCATCTTTCATCTCACGAATATACTTTACCTGCAACTGTATCAAAATTTTTCTCTGTATCGCACCCTATTCTTGTTTATATGATAAATTCTTACATACTATAATCTCGATGCGCTACAACAGCCAAACCAAGCCTTACGGAGAACGTGCATGAACCAAGTAAAAGTGTGGGACGTCCCTACTCGACTATTTCATTGGGCACTCGTCGGTGTTTTTGTCTTTCAATATGTCACCGCAGAATGGTTAGATGATGCGATGCAACTGCATTTTTATGGTGGTTACGTCGCACTTGGTATTTTGTTGTTTAGAGTGATTTGGGGATTTGTGGGTAGCTACCACGCACGTTTTGCAAACTTTGTGCATTCTCCAGCGACTGCGTTTGCTTATGCAAACGGCAGCTCACAGCAATATCTGGGTCATAACCCCCTTGGAGGCTACTCGGTGTTGGCCATTCTAGCCGTCATGCTCACTCAAACCATAAGCGGCTTGTTTATGACCGACGATATCTTTTTAGACGGCCCATACCATGGCGCATTGGGCGATGTAACCGACGATATAATGAACTTTCTTCACCACAATGCCATTAGCGTCATGTACGCATTGATCGCTTTACATTTATTTGCAATTGCTTGGTATAGCATTCGTAAAAAGCAAAAACTCATTGGCGCAATGGTGCATGGCAACAAAGAACAAACAGATGCAAAAATTACAGACGTGCAAACGCATTGGTTACGTTTTATCGTGGTGGTAGTAGCAGTCTCTGTGGCGGTATACCTACTGGTAGAGGTGCTGCCACCAGAGACTGTAAGTGATTTTTATGGCTTTTAAAAGTCTGCTTGTAGCACTACTCGATAGCGAGCGTCGCCTTTCTCCAGATGCTCAACTGCCTCGTTGATTTGACTCATATCGAACATTTCAACCATTGGTTTGATGTTATGAATCGCAGCAAAATCCAACATTTTTGCAATAGTAGCTGGGCTTCCCACAGGGGAGCCTGACACTTGTTTTTGCCCGCTGATAAGCGAGAACACACCAATGTTTAGCGGCTCTAGCGTTGCGCCCACAAAATGCAAACGTCCCTTAGGCTTTAAGGTCGATAGATACAAGTTCCAATCTAGCGTCACATTTACCGTTGTAATAATAAAATCAAAGGTATTAGCCGCTGATTCAATTTCATTCTCTTCTCGAGAATTAATCACGTGATGTGCACCTAGTTGCTTCGCCTCATCGGCTTTGCTCTCGCTTGAAGTAAAGGCGGTTACCTCACAGCCCCAAGCATTAAGAAACTGCAAACCTAAATGACCAAGACCACCAATACCAATCACCGCAACTTTATCGGTGGGCTTAATGCCATATTGCATGAGTGGATTAAAGACCGTGATACCGCCGCAAAACATCGGGCCAGCAGACTTCATATCGATCCCTTTAGGCAATTCGACTACCGACTTCTCATTGGCTTGTACGTACTCTGCAAATCCACCATGGCGTCCGGCTATGGTAGGTTGTGCAGATGCACAAAGATTGTGATCACCATCATCACAGCTGTAACACTGCTGGCAATAACCGCTGTGCCACCCAAGTCCTACAATACTGCCCATCCTATCAGGCGATACATCACTGCCTACTTCTACAATTTCACCCACGACCTCATGTCCAGCAACTAAAGGGTATTGCGAGAAGCCCCATTCGTTGTTAATCATTGAAAGGTCTGAGTGACATATACCACAAAAGGCAACTTTGATTTTTACGTCTTTTGGGCCTAACGCCGGCAGCTCAACATCCATTAACTCAAGTTTTGCACCGGCAGACGGTGCGCCATAGGCTTTACTCATTTCACACTCTCCTTGGAGATGAATTTAATCTTTTTTGTAATCGTCATGACATGCTTTACAAGTGCCACCTAGTGCGCCAATTGCTTTACGATAATCATCGCTTGCGCCTGCTGTAGCTACTTCACGTACATTTATAGCTGCGGTTACCATATCATTGGCTTTTTGATTAAAATCCGCTTGGTTTTCCCACACTTTGTCCAACGCGCCGGTTTCCACATCAAATGCGCGGGTGTCTGGCGTGAAATAATCTTCCATCATTAACCCTAACTGCTCGATTCTCTGACTATTTTTAATCATCACCTCTGCGTCGAATGGAATTTCCCCTTTTGCCATAGCGCCCATCGGCCCCATGTTGCTGCGTACAAGTTGTAAAACCGCTTGTCTAAACTGCACTGCAGTGTTCGCCTGCTTTTCTGAGCTTACGGGATTAGCAAGTGCCACAGAGCTTATGCAAAGAGTGAAAAGAGTGGCTAATGAAACAATGATCTTCATAAAATTTCCTTAAAATAAAGCATGTTATAAATATAGCGTTCGCACCAACCTAACGCGAGGATGCAACGCCGTCACCTAATAGTAGGATATTTTTGTGATATTTAAAGTCGTTTTGCGTTTTTGACGCGACAATCCCATCAATTGATAAACTTTTAATCATTTTACAAAAGTGTTGTATGCTATGTGCGTCGTATTCAATAGAGAGCTGCTCGTTCTTATGCTCCTAAAGCAAAAGTTTAACTTATTAATTTTGGTCACCGCAATAGTCTCCGCGGGATTAGCTTATGTCAGCAGCGTATGGATACTACAAACGCAGGTGATAGGTAGCCTCGATGCACAAAAAGAAGCTATTACTAGTTCGATTCAGCGAGATGTTGAAGTGTTTGACAGCATTTTACTGTTAATAGAAGAACAGTGGGACGCTGAGTTAGCCAATGCGCTGCCGCAAGCTGCACTGCTCCTAGAATCATCAGACATTACCAACACCGAAGCTTTCACCCAACAGCTATTGGATATTCGCGAGCAATTTAATTTATCAGATCTTCATATCATCGATCGTGACCTTATTGTTGTGCAAAGCACCTTCGCCGATGAAGTAGGGTTAGATATAGGCGGCTATAGCGATGAATATACGATGTTAGTGCGCAGGGTATTAGAACAAAGCACATATGTAACGCATCGTGTATCTCTATCGACCATGACCGGCAGCCTAAAAAAGTACGCTTATTATCACCGTCCAGGCACTGACTTTATCGTAAACGGGGATATTGATGTAAAAGACCGTCTTTCAATTGGTATCAACAATAAAATTGGCGAATTCCTGTTCGGTGACTACAAAGATAAACTGGTGGGTAAATATGAATTGATTGACGATATCGACCTCTTCCTAGTCAGCCGCGGCGATCATTGGTCTTTTTTCAATGAGGGCAAACAAATAGAGAGTGCGCTTGCAAAAAAACTCTATCAAACTGGAGACCCTTACACCGAGCAATATACACATATTGCTCAAGTGCAAATGCAAAATTATGATGAGCTAGGCTTCAAGGTATTCTTAAAAATTGATTACAATCTTGATCTGGTACAAGAAGCGAAATACCAACTGAAACTTACCGCGCTCAGCATAGCGCTTCTGGTTATTGTAAGTACTTTTATTTTGTTTCATTTCGGCGCTAAAAGAGCCGTAGTCACCCGCTTTGATGCACTTTTAAAACAAATCAAAGAGAAGGAGAAAACCGGCGAAAAAGAAATTCACTTACCCGGCAATGATGAACTAGTAGAGCTGAGTAATGCGATTAACGCCATGATGACTAAGATTGAAAGTGAACAAACTAAGAACAAACACCTTAGCAATATGTTCAACACCGACGGTTTAACTAACATTGCAAACCGCCGCTGTTTTGACGAACGTTTTGAAATTGAGTGGGCACGTGCCGTTAGAGAGTCTAGTGACCTATCCCTGCTAATGATAGATGTCGACTTTTTCAAAGAGTACAATGACTTGTACGGTCATATTGCCGGTGACAATACCTTGATTGCTATTGCCAACACTCTTGTTGACACCTTAGCTCGACCTAGCGATTTTACCGCCCGTTATGGTGGTGAAGAATTTATTTGCTTGCTACCTAACACCGACAGGCAAGGTGCACTCACTATTGCCGAGCATATACGAGAAGCGGTAATAGCGAGCAATATTACCCATGAAAAATCTGACGTGAGTAATGTGGTGACCGTCAGTATTGGGTGCTTTACAGTCAATGGAAGCTCTAAAATGGCTAGCACAGATGTGTTAAAGCAGACAGATGACCTGTTGTATCAATCAAAACGTGAGGGTAGAAATCGAACGACAGCGAACGCTGCGCCATAAAAAATGCCCACTGACGCTTGATTAAGCGACAGTGGACGCTGTACTTATCTTAATTTTTTAAATCATCAAAGAACTGTTTAACACCATCAAAGAAACCTTTCTCTTTGGGTCGATGCTTTGCGCCTTGACCGTTGATGGATACTTCAAACTCTTCGAGCAGTGCTTTTTGCTTTGACGATAAGTTGACCGGAGTCTCAATGACCACCTTGCACATCAAATCGCCCATTGCGCCACTGCGCACAGATTTAACGCCCTTGCCTCTTAACCTGAACATCTTACCGGTCTGCGTTTCGGGGGTGATTTTAAGCTTCACTTTACCATCTAAGGTAGGCACTTCAATTTCGCCACCTAAGGCTGCAGTCGTAAATCCTAAAGGCACTTCACAATAGAGGTTGTTGCCATCACGTGTGAAAATTTTATGCTCACGCACGTTTACCTGAACATACAAATCTCCCGCTGGAGCGCCCTGCTCGCCTGCTTCACCCTCGCCGCTTAGGCGAATTCGGTCACCGGTATCTACGCCTGCAGGTACCTTAACAGAGAGTGTTTTGGTTTTCTCGACCCTGCCTTGACCACGACATGGGCTACATGGATCTGAGATAACTTTGCCTTTACCCGAGCAGGTTGGGCACGTTTGTTGAACGGCAAAAAAGCCCTGACGC
This sequence comes from Glaciecola sp. XM2, assembly GCF_018595715.1. Lineage (GTDB taxonomy): Bacteria > Pseudomonadota > Gammaproteobacteria > Enterobacterales > Alteromonadaceae > Glaciecola. The sequence goes on along the minus strand of NZ_JAHEOJ010000020.1, from coordinate 966,134 downwards.
ATTTGAACCTGACCATTACCCTTACAGGTTGGACAGGTCGTTGGCGAGGTACCTTTTTTCGCACCAGAACCATGACAGGTATCGCACTCAACGAGTGTAGGCACACGAATTTCAACATCCTTGCCGCGAACCGCTTCTTCTAAGCTCATCTCAAGGTTATAACGTAAGTCTGCGCCTTGACGTGCACGAGACTGACGGCCTCTTCCACCGCCAAATATGTCGCCGAATACATCTCCGAATATGTCACCGAAGTCTGCAGCCCCTGCGCCACCGCCACGATTAGGATCAACGCCCGCATGACCGTACTGATCATAGGCAGCGCGTTTGCGATCATCAGAGAGAATTTCGTACGCTTCTTGAACTTCTCTGAACTTTTCCTCCAAAGACTTATCACCTTGTGCGCGGTCAGGATGATACTTCATTGCGAGCTTTTTATACGCCTTCTTAATCTCGCGATCGTCCGCACCTTTTGCAACACCTAATACTTCGTAATAGTCTCTTTTAGACATAAACTACCGTTCCTGCTTTTTATTAATTCTTCTAGTTTGCTTACACAACAGGCGCAACTCGTTATGAGTATGCGCCTGATAGTAAAACGATGATAACTTACTTATTTTTTATCGTCGTCTTTCACTTCTTCAAACTCTGCGTCAACCACATCATCACCTGCTGATGATTGAGCATTATCGCCCTGCGGCGCTTCGCCTTGCGCGCCAGCTGCTGCCGCTTTTGCTTGTGCAATTTCCATAAGCTTAGCTGAAGCTTCAATTAGCGCTTGGCTCTTCTGCTCTATGGCTTCGACATCATCCGCTTTACGCGCCTCTTCTAAGTCGTTGACCGCCGCTTCGATACTCTCTTTATCTTCGGCCGCTAATGCATCGCCAGCTTCTTCAATTTGCGTACGCGTCGCATGTACAAGGCCATCTGCTTGGTTACGTGCAGCGACTAATTTCTCAAACTTAGCGTCGGCGTCTTTATTTGCCTCTGCATCTTGAACCATTTGATTAATTTCGTCTTCACTCAAACCAGAAGAGGCTTTAATCGTAATCTTCTGCTCTTTACCCGTATCTTTATCTTTTGCAGATACATGTAAGATACCGTCTGCATCGATGTCGAAGGTCACTTCGATTTGAGGTGTACCGCGTGGTGCAGGACGAATGCCTTCTAAGTTAAACTGGCCAAGTGACTTGTTACCAGTCGCTTGCTTACGCTCACCCTGTAATACGTGCACAGTTACCGCAGACTGGTTATCGTCAGCTGTTGAGAACGTTTGTGACTTTTTGGTCGGTACAGTCGTGTTCTTCTCAATAAGCGGCGTCATCACCCCACCCATTGTTTCAATACCAAGTGACAAAGGCGTCACGTCTAGTAGCAATACGTCTTTTACTTCACCTGAAAGTACACCACCTTGAATCGCCGCGCCTACAGCAACAGCTTCATCTGGGTTAACGTCTTTACGCGGCGCTTTGCCGAAGAAGTCTGTTACGTACTTTTGCACTAATGGCATGCGGGTTTGACCACCTACCAAAATAATGTCGTGTACATCACCTACCGATAAATCAGCGTCTGCAAGTGCTTGTTTAAGCGGCTCTAACGACTTTTTCACCAAGTCTTCAACCAAAGACTCTAGTTTCGCGCGAGTCACTTTGATCACCAAGTGCTTAGGACCAGTAGCGTCAGCTGTGATGTACGGTAAGTTCACTTCAGTTTGCTGTGCAGAAGACAACTCGATTTTCGCTTTTTCGCCAGCTTCTTTTAGACGCTGCATAGCGAGCGGGTCTTTACGTAAGTCAAAGCCCTGCTCTTTTTTGAACTCTTCCACAAGATAGTTAATCATGCGGTTATCAAAGTCCTCACCACCTAAGTGAGTGTCACCATTTGTGGCAAGTACTTCAAAGGTATGCTCACCATCTACGTTATCAATTTCGATAATTGAGATATCAAATGTACCCCCACCTAAATCGTAAACTGCAACAACGTTGTCGCCTTTTTGCTTATCCATTCCGTAAGCAAGCGCAGCGGCTGTTGGCTCATTGATAATACGTTTAACTTCAAGCCCTGCGATACGACCGGCGTCTTTCGTTGCTTGACGCTGTGCATCGTTAAAGTATGCAGGTACTGTAATAACCGCAGCGGTTACCGCTTCGCCAAGATAGTCTTCAGCGGTTTTCTTCATTTTCTTCAACACTTCTGCTGAAATTTGCGGCGGCGCCATTTTCTCACCGTTCGCTTCAACCCATGCATCACCGTTGTCTGCTTTTACGATAGAAAAAGGCATGATGTCGATATCACGTTGTACTTCTTCATCTTCAAAACGACGACCGATTAAGCGCTTGATGGCGAATAAGGTGTTTTGAGGGTTAGTGACTGCTTGACGCTTTGCAGGTTGACCTACCAGCGTTTCGCCGTCTTGTGAATATGCAATGATGGAGGGCGTTGTACGGTCCCCTTCTGCATTTTCGATTACTTTTGCTTTATCGCCGTCTAATACGGCAACACATGAATTTGTTGTACCTAAATCGATACCGATGATTCTACCCATGTATATATCTCCAAAATCTTGTTCTTGCTAAACTGCTTAGTTGTTTTAAAGGTGGGGTTAATACCCTTAATTTCAATAGGTTTATTTAAGTTTTATAAAAAAATTTATGCTTGTGTATCAACACCCGCAGATGGCGCACGAGATACCATGACCATTGCTGGGCGTAATAAGCGTCCGTTCAGTACATAGCCTTTTTGCATAACAGCCAAAACGGTGTTTGGTGCAACGTCCACCGACTCTTGCATAGACATCGCTTGATGATGATCAGGATTAAAAGTCTCTCCTTGCGGATCGATTACTTCCATACCAAACTTTTCCACAATGGTGATAAATGACTTGTGAGTCAGGTCAACGCCATCTAAAAGCGGTTTGACCGCAGCATCTTCTGCATCAGCTGATTGCATAGCACGCTCTAAGTTGTCGATCACAGGAAGCAATTCACCGGCGAACTTCTCTAAGGCGTATTTACGCGCCTTATCAATTTCTTGCTCCGCACGGCGACGTGCATTTTCCATATCTGCACGAGCACGCAATACGCTGTCTTTTTGCTCTTGAATCGTCGCTGTCGCTTTTGCAAGTTGTTGCTCTAAATCGATAATCTGGGCCTCTTCGAGGCTAACGCCGTCTAGTGACGCTGCTTCTGATTCAAGCTCCACATTCTCTTGCTCTTGCTCTAAAGCGGGCTCTGCTTGCTCAGTTTGCTGCTCTTTTGGGTCGTGTTCTTGACTCATGTTTGTCTCCGCAATTACTTTGGCTGGTCATTTTTTTGCAATGCTGGCTATAATGGGGATGGTTTAAGGTGCTTCAAGGCACTTTTTTCACTTTTTTAGCCATGGATGTGAGATGTTTTCAATTTGGACCCTAGCGCTGGTCACAAGCCTATACGTACTCGCCCTGTTTGCGGTGGCCGTATTTGGCAATAAAATAGGCCGTCCGTCGCGCTCTGTTTACGCACTAGCATTAGGTGTGCACTGCACTTCATGGGCATTTTTCGGCACTACTACGCAAGCTTTGAATTTTGGTTGGGCGCTCATGCCTACATACTTAGGCGTTATTTTGGTGATGCTGTTCGCCTATTCCGCCTTACTAAAAATCGCGAACATTTGTCGCCAATATAAAATTAGTTCACTTGCGGAATTTATTGGCATTCGATATCAACACTCAAATGTACTGGCGGGAATTGTTGTTGCGCTATGTTTTGTTGGGGTGATTCCCTATATTGCATTGCAGCTTGACGCAATAAGCTCAGCCATTGCCCTAATGACTGCAGAAAATTCTACTTGGACGGGCTCTATTAGCTTTTACGTCACGGCTTTTATGGCGCTATTTGCGATTTGGTTTGGAACCAATACGCTAGAACTCACTAAAAAACGTGACGGCTTGATGTTTACTATCGCGTTTGAATCTGTCTTAAAACTTGCTGGCTTACTTATTGTTGGATTGTACTGCGTATATGTCGTCTCAGACGGTTGGATTGACCTATTCGACAAATCTTTGAGCACACAAAGCACCCGCAATATTCTTACCAAGCCGCCCGCAATTTGGGTTTATGCTAGCCATATTTTACTTGGCGTATGCTCGATGTTTTGTCTGCCACGGCAATTTCATATTAATTTTGTTGAGAACAACAGCGATAAAGAACTGGCATTGGCGAGATGGGTTTTTCCAATGTATCTATTGCTAATGTCGCTCTTTATCTTGCCTATCGCCCTTACCGGTCAGTTAATCTTTGACGGCAGTGAAATCAATTCAGATAACTTTGTACTGTCCATACCCATTGCTCAAAACAATTATGCCATTACTCTCATTGCCTTTATTGGTGGTCTTGCAGCATCAACAAGCATGGTTATTGTAGCAACGTTAGCGCTAGGTAATATGGTGGCAAACAACTTATTGACACCCATTTGGCTAACCTCTCGTAATATCCGTAAAGGACAACCAAAACTATCGGCCCACCAAATTCTGCGGATTCGACAAGGCACCATCGTTGTCTTGCTATTTATTGCGTATTGGTATCATCAAAACATCAGTCAATCAGCGCCATTGGTCAAATCAGGAACCATTGCCATCGCCTTAATGGCGCAGACATTACCCGCTATTATGCTCGGCATTTATTGGTCTGGCGTACAAAAGCTCCCAATACTCATTGGTATGCTCTGTGGCACTGCAATTGTGACAACACTCATGCTCTACCCGGCCATTTTATCCAGCTATTATTTTGCGCCAGCGCCAAGCGATCAGGACTTTGCCTTTGCTATATTTTTATCGCTTGGTTTTAACACAATGGTGGCCTTAGCCGGCTCGCTACTGAAGCCATCAAATGCCGACAACCCCTTTACCAGCAAGCGTATTATGCGGCCTAATCTAAGTGTGCCGATAGATAAACTCAGTGCGCTAATGCAAAGAATTCTTCCTCAACAAACAGCATCTGATTTTTTAATGTTGCTTAGCGGTCCTAACGCGTCTTTTGCCAATGGTGACCCAAATACCCCGACACCAACACCTTTGTTAATACAAGCAGAACGCACATTGGCATCTCACGTGGGCAATGCCAGTTCGCGAATATTGCTAAACGCCATATCAGATAACCAGTCTCGAGATACCCAAGAATTAACTGAATTAGTCGAAATGGCCACCCAGTCGTTTCAGTTCAATCACGAGGTGTTGCAATCCTCTATCGCTCACTTACCGCAAGGCATCAGCGTGGTCGATTCGCAGTTAAACCTGGTGGCTTGGAATCGTCAATATGAAGCGCTATTTGACTATCCATCATCCTTTTTGCGTCAGGGCCTCTCTGTTGCTGAAATCCTCAATTTTAACGCCCACCGAGGCTTAATTGCTTCAAGCGATATTGTCAGTGCAAAACGCGCAGTTGAAAAACGCTTATCGCTGATGCGTAAAAGCGAGGCATACAAATATATTCGACAGCACAGCAAAGATAAGGTGATCGAAATATCGGGAAACCCACTTCCAGGGGGCGGCTACATCACATCGTTTACCGACATTACTGAATACATCAAAATTCAACAGCAGTTAGAAGCCTCAAAAGCCGACCTTGAATTACGCGTACAAACCCGCACGCAGGAATTAGAGCAAGCGAAGATTGAAGCCGAACAGGCTAATATATCCAAGACGAAATTTCTTGCCGCAACTGGGCATGATCTGATGCAGCCCTTCAACGCCGCAACACTCTTTGCATCCATGTTGCACGAAAAGCTCAGTAAATCAGAGCTTCATGAAGTATCGAGTCACCTTGTTCAATCACTTGAAAATGCCGACCAATTGCTGAGTATGTTGATTGAAATCACCAAGTTAGAAACAGGGAAAATCACCCCTAGCCCATCACTTTTTGCGCTAGATGAGATGTTGCAAAGCCTTGCCAATGATTTTGCCATCATAGGTGAACAAAAGGGCATTCGCCTGCGCTATGTAAGCACGTCGGTTTGGGTAAAAACCGACAAACGCTTGTTGAGCAGGGCTATTCAAAACTTACTCGCCAATGCTATTCGCTATACACAGCAAGGTACCGTCTTGCTTGGGGTAAGAAGACGCGAGGGAGCGCAACTTGAAGTGATGGTAGTGGATACTGGACCAGGTATTGCGAAGGATAATCAAGCTAAAATTTTCAATGAATTTCAGCGGTTAGAGCACCCAAAAGAAATTCAAGGGCTAGGCTTAGGCCTCACTATTGTTGAGCGCACCGCACAGTTGTTAGGAATTCAAGTTACTTTAAGCTCTGCTATTTCAAAGGGCACCAGTTTTGGTTTATTGCTCGATAAAGCCACTCCCCCACTAGCGCAAAAAACAATACACAAGAGTGCTGAAGTAAAAGGCGGTAAGCGAGCATTTTTATTAAACAAACATGTTTTGGTGCTAGAAAACGAACAGCAAATTGCTACAGCTCTAAGCACGTTATTGGCAGATTGGGGCGCAACCATTAGCTTTGCAGATGATAAAGCGACTGCACTAGCAGTGACAGTGAAGCCCGATTTGATCATTGCTGATTACCACTTAAACAACAATGATACCGGCACCGATGTGTGCGCCGCACTGATAAAAGCATGGCAATATCAACCACCGATGATACTCAGTAGCGCCGATCGCAGTGAATACATTCAAGAGCAAGCTATCTCACTCAACATGCGATACCTTCCCAAACCGATAAAGAGTGCAGCGTTAAAAAGACTAATACAAACACGCTTGAACGTGTAGAATCTGGCGCATAACACAAAAAATAAACCGAAGATTGAATTATTCTGTTGTATCTATAGGTATTAAATGAAGACATCTGCTCCTATCCATAGCCATTTAGAGGATAGTTACCGCGCACTAGAGTCAAAGCAAAGCTTACTGCGCTTAAAGTCCTCTATGGGCATTGTGTGTTTTGCAGGCGCGTTAGCTCACCTTCTTTTTTTGTTTACCTTTACGCTCATAGGCGCAATGTTTATGGCGATACTCAACATTATCAGTGTAGCGATATGGATTTACGCTTTTGCCATAACCAAGAAAGGCGATTACGAACGCGCGGTTTACATTGTTACCTTAGAAATGTTTTTACATGCCATTATCGCCACCTACTTTGTTGGTACCGAGCTTGGCTTTCAATACTACATGTGGCCGCTTATGGCACTGCTACTATCGCTGCCGTCCAATAAGCTCAAACAATCGACTTTTTATTGTTTTATTACTATTGCAACCTTTGTGGTGGTCACACTGACCATGCGAGAGATTGAATATGTTTACCGTTTAAGTCACCTCATAAACTACATCTATAGCTTTAACGTTTTTATGGCAGCTGCGCCATTTATTCTAGCGCTTTTGTACATGCGCTCAAACAGCAGTGATAATGAAAAAGCACTTTTTTCCCAAGCGAATATGGATTTACTAACCGGTACCTTCAATAGAAGGTTTGTGAATGATTTGATGCAAACCTCAGTGAACGAAGAACGAAGACGACGTTTTGACTCCTACACGCTCGTTCTGGCAGATATTGACAACTTTCAATCCATCAACGACAACATCGGACATATTCGCGGGGATGAACTAGTCAAACACATTGCTGAGGTATTAAAAAATAATGTGCGCGACACCGACATCTTATGTCGATGGGCTGGAGAGGAATTTCTTATTTTGTTGGTCAACGCCGATACCGAAATCACCGAAAAGGTGTTGCGTAAAATTAAACACGGTATTAAAAGCGACTCGCAAATACAGAGCTGCAGTGAAAATGGCGTGAGCATGAGTTTTGGTGCTAGCACGAGCCACGACACCATTTCATTTGAAGAGATTCTACGTCAGGCAGATCTCAAGCTATATCAAGCTAAGGCAGCGGGAACTGACCGAATAGTTACTCAATACTCATAAGCTGTTTATACATAATCCCCGCTAAGGTTCGATTGTTCACACCGAGCTTACGTAATACCGCCGAAGCATGTTGTTTAACGGTGGACTCAGATATATCCAACTCGTAGGCAATTTGCTTATTTAACAAGCCGTTGGCTATCATATTCAGCACTTTTAGCTGATGCGGCGTTAAGGTCTCTAAGCGTTGGAAGTTTTCAATTTCAACGTTATCGGTGTTAGACAAGACAAAATCTGGTGGTAACCATTGCTCTCCATCAAGCACGGTATGCACTGCGTCTGAGATACTTTCTAGACTCTCTGATTTTGGGATGAATGCGCTGGCGCCAAGGTGTATACATTTGCTTATGGTAACAGGGTCTTCATCAGCAGAGACTATGATAATGAGTATATTGGGGTGTTCAGCACGCAAACGTGTAAGGCCGCTTAAGCCTTCTGTATCGGGCATGTTTAAATCTAAAAATACTAAATCAATATCGGGGGTGTGCTTTAGCGCTTCTATGGTTTGCTCAAAGTTATGCGATTGCGTCACGACCATATTCAGTTGCTCGCTCAATACTTGATGCAGTGCATTTCTGAAAAGCGGGTGGTCATCTGCAATTAGCGCCTGATATAAGTCTGGCATAAATGGATTCATAGTGATTGTCTGATAAACGCTAGACTAACATAGAAGAAAGGCGGCAGAGCCGCCTTTTTTTCACTTTTAGAAACGATAACCAACAGTCAGATGAACTGTTCGTGGGTCGCCATAATAACCGATTAGGGTATTATCGCCGCCCGTGCCCGGAATAAATCCGCCGTTACCGTCAGGGGTTACAAACTGATATCCACCCACTAAGTATTCTTCGTCGGTAATGTTTTTCAGATGCAGCCCTGCATAATATTGACCTGAAACACTTTCCCAAGTGGCGCTGACGTTAAACAAACCGTACCCGTCTTGGCTCAACAAGCTATTTGCTGTTTCATCAATGTTGTAGTCATCACGATAGTAATAGTTGGCTGTAAACATAAAGTAACCAACATCGGTATCCATCATGTAATTGGCCGCAAAGTTAGCGGTGTATTCAGGGGTATTTGAAATCGCGAACTGGTCAGAAATATCAGTTTCCTGACCGCCTGGACCAATAGAAATCACCTCTTCAAAATCAGCGTCGATGTAGCCTAATGCAACATCGAAGGTCAGTGATTCAGTGGCTACCCATGTAATTTCAGCTTCAAGACCTGTTGCGGTTGATTCACCAACGTTACCAAGTACCTGGTTCAAATCTTCTGGCGAAGTCACTGGCAATACAGAAATGTACTGGCGGTCTTTGTGATCTAAGCTAAATACGGTGACGTTGGTTCTTAGATTGTCACTTAAATCAGCTTTAATACCTACTTCAAGTGAATCCACCACTTCTGGATTAACCGCATTTTCATTAATAGTCGCACGTGGGTTGAACGTACCTGATTTAAACCCTTGTGAGAAACTAGCGAAAATCATCATGTCGTCAGACACTTTGTAGTCAAGCCCCAAGCGCGGCGTGAAACGTGACCACGTTTCTTCAGAAGGTGCATCTAATACACTGTCGCCATTTGTATCTTGACCTAAAACTTGAGGAACAAGGTTGTTGCCGGGGAACGTACCTGCTGGTCTAACATACCCAGGGATCCAACCAGACTCAGGATAAACATTTGCGAAGATTAAGCCATTATTGACAAACGCTTCTTTTGTTTCTTCAGTATAACGCGCACCTACGGTAATCGATAGTTTATCAGTCAATTCAAAATCCGCTTGTGTATATGCCGCAACACTTTCAGAGTTGTTGCAACCAGCAACTTCACGCGTAAGTCCTGGTACACCAAAGGCTATACGTCCAAGCGCACCTAATATCGCATCAAAGCTACCACACGACTCACCGTCGTAATAATACAAGCCGCCTGTTACGGTAAATGCATCACCAATATAGTTTGCTTGTAGTTCATGCGTCGTATTTTCATCTTCATAGATAGCAGGAACATCAAAGACGTCTACTGGCGTATTATCAAAGTCGATATTTGTCGGTGAGTAACTTTCGCGACTAGAGGCAATGTATTTAAGCTGTAAATTGTCAGAGACGTCATAACGAGCTAAAAAGCTAAGCCCTTCTACCTCTACCAAGTTTTCCGTCGGTAGACTGGTGTATGAGTCATATACGCTGTCTGGAACAGGAGCGTTAGTTAAAATACTAGGAAGTAGTCTAAATCCACCTTTCGAATTTGAAGTATCTTCTGTTTTGTCCCAGTCTAAGCGGAAAAACAACTTATCTGTTGGACTGTACTCAACCGCAATACGGGCTGCCCATAGGTCTTTATTGTAGTTTTCAAGGTCTTGGTCTGGCAGTGCAGAGATTAAGAATTCTCCAAAACCGTCACGGGTCAGATTGGCATAACCGCCACCAACGTAGAGCTTATCTTCAATCAATGGAATTTGACCGGTCACCATTATGTCTTGCTGAGAGTAGCTACCAAGGGTTGCTTGTGCATTAAATTCAGTGTCACCCGACATTTCTTTAGTAACGTATTTTACCGCACCACCAATGGTGTTTTTACCATAAAGGGTGCCTTGCGGCCCACGTAATACCTCTACACGCTGAACGTTTAAGAGGTCAAGTACAGCGCCTTGTGGCCTTGCGATATACACGTCATCAATGTAAATGCCTACGCCAGGCTCATATCCCCATAATGGGTCTTGTTGACCAACACCACGAATAAAGGCTGTTAATGTTGAATTTGTACCACGGCTGGTTTGCAGCGTTGTATTTGGAGAAAACTGCTGAACTTCTGTTAGTACCGTTATGCCTCGCGCCTGTAAGTCTGCAGCGCTGACTGACGTCACCGCTACTGGCACTTCTTGCAACGATTCAACGGTACGTCGCGCCGTGACTTCAATTCTCTCAAGCGTACCAGCTTGTTGTGTAGCCGTCTCACTCTCTTCTTCTTGCGCGTGAATTGGGCTGGTCATTAACAACGCGCCTACAGCGGCTGCAGTTGCGCTTAATCTAAATCCGTATTTACTGTGTGTCATATTAGCTTTCTTATTGGTTTTCATTTTTATTCCCTAGGACGTTTACTTTAATGTTGCTGGGGATCGCGGTCGTTGTTAAATTTAAGTTAAAATCGTTAAAAAATAACTAGTACCATCGTACTATGGGAATTTAGGGCGCTATAGACCACACTTTGCGCATCCTGGCGGTCTGCGGTCACAGATTAAAAGCGGGATTGTGCGCACGATGGATTACATGCTTATACTTCATGTAACTCTTATCCAACGCTCGATTGAGCATCTAATAAAAGCAATAACAGGATATTTTTGATGTTAAGTTTAATCGGACTTGTGGGCGGCCTAGCCTTGCTCATCATCTTAACCATACGGGGTATGAATTTATTCATCGCCGCTCCTCTGTGCGCCATTATTGTGGCGCTTACCAGCAATATGAGTATCTTTGTTGGCGAGGTTAATTTTGTACAAACCTACATGAGCGGTTTTACTTCGTTTATCGCCGCTTGGTTTTTCATGTTTTTACTCGGCGCTTTGTTTGGCAAGTTCATGGAGGACACAGGAGCTGCCGACTCACTCGCTCGCTGGATTATTTCTAAGCTAGGCTACAAACACGCAATATTCGCTGTAGTAGCCGCATGTGCAATACTCACTTATGGTGGTGTAAGCGTATTTGTTGTTGCATTTTCAGTATATCCGATGGCGCTCAGCCTGTTTAAAGATGCTGATTTGCCCAGACGATTTATTCCAGCAACGCTTGCCTTTGGCTCCGTTACATTTACCATGACCTCCGCCGGCTCTCCTGAAATTCAAAACTGGATACCCATCAAATATTTGGGCACATCTCCATTTGCAGCATGGGAAGTCAGTGCTGTAGTGGCCGTGTTTATGGCGGTATTTGGTTATTGGTGGTTAAAGAAAATGGTCTTAAAAGCTGTCAATAACGGTGAGCGTTTTCACATTAAACCACAAGACCCAGAAATGATTGAGCGTGATTATCCTCATCCATTTACCGGACTTGTACCGTTGTTTGTGGTCTTGATCATTTCGTTTTTGTTCCACGAAACATACAAAGAAATGGCGCTTATTGTGGCGTTAGGCAGTGGTGTTTTAACCCTCATGCTAATTAACTTTAGATATTTCCAAAACCTTGGCAACGCTGTTAATCTTGGCACTACAGGCGCTTTAGTCGCAATTGGCAACACCGCCGCAGTGGTAGGCTTTGGTGCAATTGCAAAGACCACAGAAGCGTTTCAGTCTACTGTTGAAATTATGACGCAGATACCAGGGAATGAGCTAATCGGCGCAGCCATTGCGGTGAGCGTAATTGCAGGCTTAACGGGCAGTGCATCAGGTGGTCAAGCTATCGCATTACCCCTTGTGGGCCCGTATTATATGGACCAAGGCGTAGACCCTGAAGAACTTCATCGTATTGTGTCTATCAGCTCAGGTGCACTTGATTCGTTGCCTCATAATGGTTACGTAGTGACAACCATTCGCGCGATTTGTCATGAGACACATCAGGCGGCGTATGGACCGATGGCAGCGCTCACCGTGTTAGTGCCAATTATAGGCCTGACAATGGCGATTGCATTATTCATTTTGTTCTAAACAAAGGGCACTAAAAATGTTTGCGGTTCAACAACAATCATCACGCTATTGTAAGGTATTATGCTTTCTTTTAGCTGGTATTTGCATGCCAACGCTTGCTTGGAGCAATATGAACGATACACAATCAGTCAACGCAACCTCAAGTAATGATACGATGTTGGTGACAAAACAAGTGCACGAAATCGAGCAGTTTGAGACTTTTGGTGGCGATATAATTAAGAATGTCCGCGTGGGTTGGGAAAGCTACGGTGAACTGAACGATGATAAAAGTAACGTCATCCTGATCACTCACTATTTTACCGGCACGTCTCATGCTGCTGGCAAGTATCACCCCGATGATGAAGAGCCGGGCTACTGGGACAGTATCATCGGCCCTAATAAAGCCATCGATACTAATCGCTTTTTTGTGATCAGTGTCGATAGTTTGGTCAACATCAATGCTTATGATGAGAACGTTATCACCACTGGGCCTGCGTCTATCAACCCTGATACAGGCAAGCCCTACGGTTTGAGCTTTCCTGTGGTCACCATGCGTGACTTTGTGAATGTACAAAAGTCTGTCCTGGCCTCTTTAGGCATTAACAAACTATATGCGGTTGCTGGCCCATCTATGGGTTCAATGCAAGCAATTGAATGGGCATCAGCCTACCCTGATATGGTCCCTAGACTCATTTCTGTTATAGGTACGGTAAAGGCAGATGGTTGGACAACCGCGACCCTTGAGCAATGGACGACGCCTATTCGTTTAGATAAAAACTGGCGCGGCGGTGCGTATTACGACCAGCCCCCAGAAAACTTTCCAAATGAAGGTTTAGCCGCGGCGCTGGCGCTTGTTACGCAAAGTGCACTGGCGCCTAATTTCTTTAATGATGTAAATGCGCAGCTACTTGCACAAGCTGATGGCAAGCCTGATTTATATGATATTCAACAGTCACCGGTTATTGTGCAGTGGCTGATGGAAAGAGCGCGCGGCAGAACAACGAGTATGGACGCCAATCATCTATTGTATTTAGTCCGTGCTAATCAGCTATTTTTAACGGGTATGAATGACGATATTGAACAAGGGCTAGCGAATATTAAAGCAAAAACCTTGTTTATCCCGGCGACTCAAGATCAGTTGTTAATGCCGTATCACTTGGAGCGAGCACGAGACATGCTCAAAGCAAACGATAAAGAGGTAGAACTGGTCTATCTTGAAGGCGACTTAGGGCATTTAGAAGGCTTGAGCGGCATCGCCATTCACAGCGAGACAATAAGAGCATTTTTGGCAGATTAGGAAGGGACATCAACATGAGTATAGTAAATAAAAGAACCATGCTTATGAGCATGTTGACAGGTGCCTTATTGAGCACGGCGCTAGTGCCGGTAAGTGCATCAGATGGCGTGAAGCTTAATCTAAATCTCGAACAAACGTCTGTCAGCGGCTTGTCATCTGGCGGATACATGGCTACGCAATTCCAACTTGCGCACTCGCAAACGATTGTAGGTGCTGGCATTGTCGGCGCAGGCCCATATTATTGCGCGTTAAATGATATAGGTATCGCATTAGGGCAATGCGTCAGTAAGGCGTCTAGCAGCATTACAAACGAGCCTTTTATTGCGCAATATGAGCGTTTTCAAGCCGATGAGTTACTGGCTTCTAAAGCAAACATCGAAGACGATAGAGTGCTCATTATACATGGCACTTTAGATGAGACAGTCAATCGCACCGCAGCAAACTTACTTGCCAAGCAGTATCAACAATGGCTCGGTGATGACCAGCTTACTTACATCGATGACAAAGCATTTTCACATCACTTTCCTACCCTCGGTTCAGGCACTGCATGTGACGTATCACAGAGCCCGTTTATTGGTAACTGTGGCTTTGATGCAGCAGGAGAAATTCTCAAGCACATCTACGGTGAATTAACGCCTCCAAAAGATCAAGCAATGGCAGAAGTTGCCACCATAGATTTATCACAATACGCATCTTTATCAGGCACATCGATTGCCGATGAGGCATATATTTATGTACCAGCGGCATGTGCAGACGGCGAGTTATGCACTTTACACATCAGCTTTCATGGTTGTAATCAAAGCAGTGAAGATGTCGATAATGCTTATGCTCAACAAAGCGGCTTTAACCGCTGGGCAGACGCTAACGACATGGTCGTGCTATATCCGCAAGTCAAAAAGTCGATGTTCATGCCGCTTAACCCGCAAGGCTGTTGGGATTGGTGGGGCTACACCGATGAGAACTATGCCAATAAGCAAGGTCCACAAATAAAAGCGATTTACAACGTAATGCAAGCGTTAGGTGCCCAGTAACGCACCGTTTGCAGGTAACCATTTTTACAATTTATCAGGAAAACTTTCATGTCGGGTAACAAAACAATCTTAATCACGGGTGGTGCAAGCGGTATAGGCTTTGGAATAGGCGAACACTTGGCTAGCCTTGGTCATCAAATTATTATCGCAGACATCAATTTAGACGCTGGCAATGCTGCCGCCCAAAAGCTTAAAGACGCTGGCGCAAAAGCCTTTGCGGTTAAATTAGATGTGTCTGATGCAGCCAATATAGCGGCTCTTCCCGAGCTATTAAAAGACACACCGGTAGACGTGTTAGTCAATAACGCCGGCATTCAACACGTATCAAAGCTAGAAGACTTTCCAGCAGACAAATGGCAATTACTGATTGATATTATGTTAGTAGGCCCTGCCCTATTAACGCGTGCTCTATTGCCCCATATGCGCGAGCAAAACTTTGGCCGCATTATCAACGTTGGGAGCATACATTCGGTGATTGCATCGCCCTACAAATCCGCTTATGTGGCGGCAAAACATGGCTTACTTGGTTTTGCCAAAACCCTCGCATTAGAAACAGGTGATGTAAACGTCACCATCAACACCTTATGTCCAGCTTATGTAAAAACCCCTTTGGTGGAGAGCCAAATAGCGGCCCAAGCTAAAGAGAATAATATGAGCGAAGAAGATGTCGTAAACAAAATCATGCTCGAACCGATGCCGAAAAAGGCATTTATAGGCATTGATGAGCTCGCAGAAACCGCCGCATTCTTGATGAGTCCCGCGGCTAAGAATATTACCGGACAGACCATGATTTTAGACGGTGGTTGGACTGCGCGCTAGCCATATCGGCAAGCAATCATTTCATGCTTGCTGTTGTGTTTGCTTGCAACCTTTGTATGCTGTTATAGTCTATTGATAACTATACAAATTGCGCAGAGGAACCTATGCGTTATGCTACCGTTGGGTTAATTGGCAAGCTAAGTCATGAAGACACACATGCCAGTATTCAGATACTCATCTCAATACTTAAAAAGCGCAATTGTGAAATACTGCTCGAAAGTCGCATCGCCGACAGCATAGAATGTGACATCCACTCAGCGACTTTAAAAGAAATAGGCAGTAAAGCCGATCTGGCCATCGTTGTTGGCGGTGATGGAAATATGCTTGGTGCAGCGCGCGTGCTCGCAGAATATAAAATCGACGTGGTTGGTGTTAACCGAGGGAATCTAGGCTTTCTTACCGACATCAACCCAGAGGATATTGAGCGCCAGTTAGACCATATTTTTGAAAATAAAGTGTATCGTGAAAAGCGCTTCATTCTCGAAGCGCAAGTCTTTAAAGATGGTCAATTAAGTCAATCTCACACAGCCATAAATGAGGTGGTTCTTCACCACAGCAAAGTAGCACACATGATGGAGTTTGAACTCTATGTAGGCAGCGACTTCGTATTCTCACAACGCTCAGATGGCCTCATAATCGCAACGCCCACTGGCTCAACAGCCTATTCGTTGTCGGGTGGAGGCCCTATCTTAGTGCCACACTTAGACGCGCTAACCCTTGTGCCCATGTTCCCACACGCTCTCAGTAGCCGCCCTATCGTTGTTGATGCAAATAGCGAAATCACACTAAAAATCTCTAAGCAAAACTCCGATTCGGTGCAAATCAGCTGTGACAGCCACGAGGTAATATCTGTTGACCCGGGCGATTACGTAAAAATTCGTAAAAATAAAAACCATTTATCGATGGTACATCCACCCGATTATAACTATTTCAACGTCTTACGAACCAAGCTTAATTGGGGCAGCAAACTGTACTAATTACCAACAAAAGATCAGGCTTTACAGAATAAATATTACTGTATATATTATCAGTATTATTTTTTGGAGTCTTTTTTATGCTCGTCCACATCGATATCAAAAACTTTACTGTTGTTAAACACGTCGAACTTAACATGCAACAAGGCCTAACCGCCATTACAGGTGAGACTGGTGCGGGTAAATCTATTGCGTTAGATGCATTAGGCTTATGTTTAGGCGCACGTGCAGAGTCAAATATCGTCCGTCAAGGCGCTCAGCGAGCAGAAGTCGTGACGCATTTTGATATTAACAAACTAAACAACGTAAAACAGTGGCTACACGACGAGATGCTCGCGCAAGAAGATAATCCAGATGAATGCTTTATTCGCCGTGTGGTAAGCAATGAAGGACGTTCAAAAGCCTTCATTAATGGCATTGCTGTTAATTTGTCACAATTGAAAGTGCTAGGCGCCAAACTTGTACATATACATGGCCAAAATGATCATCACCAGTTTCTAAAACATGATAACCAGCTTAGTTTGTTAGACGGCTATGCCCAGCACACCGAGCTCTTAAATACGACTAAAACTCTCTTTCGTGATTTCACCCACAAATCAAAGGCATTAAAGGCGCTACAAGAGGCGCAGCAACAGCGCTTAGATCGCGTTAGCCTGCTACAGTACCAGGTCGACGAGCTTGACGAGTTTGCAATGCAGGCGGGTGAATTTGAACTGCTTGAAAGTGAGTTTAAAAAGCTAAGTTCTATACAAGATCTCATCACCTTAGCAGAAAAATCACAATACTATTTGAAAGACGATGATAATAGTAATGCACTTTCATTGCTAGCCAGTGCCATAGGCGAGATTGAAGATAAACTAGACGCTGACGCAGACTTAAACGGCCCATATGAATTATTACAAAGCGCTATGATTCAAATACAAGAGGCCTACAGTGAACTGTCTCATTATCAATCGAGTCTTGAGACCGACCCAGCCAAACTAGCAGAAAATGAAAAACGCTATGCTACTGCCCTTGACTTAGCGCGTAAGCACTCAACACAACCCGAAAAGCTATTTCAAGTACATGAAGCACTAACAAATGAATTAGAGCAGTTAAAACAACAAGAAGCATCGTTACACGAATTAGAGAATGACTGTGAACAAGCCCTTGTCGCTTACAGAGACGCATCTTTTAAATTAAGCGACTCTAGAACAAATGCGGCTGAAAAATTATCTGCGGAAATCGAAAGCAGTATCAAACAGATGAACCTGCCCCATGCAATAGTGCAAACTCATATTCGGTTTGATGCAGCGGCAAATCCTAGCGCAAAAGGAAATGACCATATCAGCATTTTAGTTTCTGTTAACCCAGGGCAAGCACCTGATGTGATGGAAAAGGTCGTATCCGGAGGTGAGCTAGCACGTATTGGCCTCGCTATTCAGGTGATTCGATCGAAGGATTACAGTATCCCAACGATGGTATTTGATGAAGTCGATACGGGTATCAGTGGACAAACCGCTTCAATTGTAGGCAAGCTATTAAACAAGTTGGGCGGGCAGTCGCAAGTCGTGTGTGTCACCCACTTACCACAGGTTGCTGCGCAGGCGCACAATCAACTATTTGTGACAAAACTTAGTGACGGGATCAGTACAGAAACAAAGGTTCTTAAACTGACGAAAGAAGAGCGCGTCAATGAAATTGCGCGTCTGTTAGCAGGTGATTCATTGACCGACACGGCCATTGCCAACGCCAAAGATTTATTGAGTTTATAAGCGCATTACGACTATTGCATAACAGGAACCAATTAGGCATTGATCGGTCTGATACAAGGATGTAGTATCCCTACCGAATTTTTAATATGGAAGTCGTATGAAGTTTTTAGTCACCGTTGTATTATCTCTTACCTTGCTCACCGGTTGTTCAGACTGGATTTTCCGAATTGATGTCCCCCAAGGAAACTTTCTGGAGCAAAAAGATGTGAGTAAGCTTCGTGTCGAAATGACAAAAGAGCAAGTGGTCTTCGTACTAGGCAACCCTGTCGTTCAAGATAGCTTCGATACCGACACATGGTATTACTATTACGAAATGAAGCGCGGCATGTCAAAGCGTGGCCCTGATATCAAACAAACCCTCATCCTTAATTTTGAAGATGGTAAGCTAGCAAGCATGTCTGGTGACTTTGAAGAGCCAGAAGAGTTTAACGTTCCCTTGGCGTAAAGAGCGTACCCCCACTCAAAAAGTCTTTAAGGCGAATCATAACTGATTCGCCTTTTTGTTACTTGCTAACTTTAATCACCCACTATCATATTGCATTCTTGCAACATACATTCTAAAAATGATTACTAGATAAGGACTATATGAACGAAATTCTTACGCAAAAAAAAGCTTAAATACGCCTAAAAATCACGAAGGTCCTAAATAAACAATTTCATTTAAAATACGCCAAATGATATTAAATGTGATTAATTTACTTAAAAATACACCAAAAGCTCAAAATATTAAAAACCTATAAATTCTTCTAAAATCATCAAAAAGTCAATAAATAAAGCTAAATACTTATAAAATCAATTAAATTTTAAAAATAATAAATTAATGATTTTAATATTTACGTTATTTTTAATAACGTTACTTTAAGAGCTCATGATCGGCTGGCAGTTGACTGCTGATCCACATCACCAGTCTTCGCTTTAAGCTTGCTAAATCTTCTTTATTTTCAGGTAAGGGGGTAATGAGTTTATCGTGCACCAATAAACGATAAAGACTCTCGACTTTTTGCTTGGCAGAATCGCTAGCAGAGAAGCCATTGTATCCTCGTTTTTTTGCATACGTTTCTGCTACGGCCATCGCTTTTTTAAGCAGGAGGGCTTCATTTTTGATTTTTTTCATAATGCGCTACGTGGATGAAGGATAGAAAAAGACTATCTCATGCAGCCGCTAGGTTCAACACTTACAAATACTTGTTGTTGACCAGTCAAACTGCGTTTGAAGTTTCTATATACTTTTGAAGTTTACCGGTATAAAGTTTTGATCAAGTGATAACCAAACTTTGTTTTCACAGGGCCGTGAACGGTGAGGATGGGCTTTTTAAAGACAACGTCGTCAAATGCTTTGACCATTTGGCCCCGCTTGAACTCGCCTAAGTTACCCCCTTTTTTACCTGATGGGCATAGTGAATAGCGCTTGGCAAGCTTACCAAACTCCTTACCTTTTTTTAATTCTGTGAGTATTTGGTTGGCTTCACTTTCAGTCTTTACGAGAATATGCAGTGCGCAGGCTAAGGGCATGTCGCATTCCTTGGCATCATTATCACTTATGACTTATCAGCAATTTCTTGAAGCAATTGCTTAGCTTCTGCAGCTTGTGCTTCGGTACCGTTAGATTGCACCTCGGCTAGCACTTCTTTTGCTGCATCAAAATCATCCATGTCAATATAGACCTGAGCTAAATCTAGGTTGCTTGCTTGGTCAGTATTTGCAGCATCATCACTCTCGTCAAAATCTGCGGCCGTATTAACATTATTTGGCAGGGACGCGTCTAAATCCAAGGCAAGATCTTCATCTTCTAAAGGCGTTAAGCCTTCGCTCTCAGACAGCAAGTCGTCAACATCAATGAATGATTCTATGGACTCTTCTTTGTCATCATCTTGTGACATCAATGCATCAAGATTTAACCCTGCTTCTTCAAATGCGTTGCCCTGATTATTATCTTCTTGTTTTTCAATTTCGCTGATGGTGGTTTCTATGCTATCGGCATCTATTTCAGACAACAGATCATCGAAGTCACTGCCTTCGATTTCAGCAAGCATATCAAGCTCATTCTTATCGCTCGGGGCTTTTTCAAGATTTTGAATATCTTTATCAAGCTCGTCATCCTCTAACCAATCATCTAATCCCGGCAGATCCGCAAGTACGTCTTCGTCATCATCCGTTGCTAGGTCATCTGCCGATGTATCATCTGTTGACGCGACATCCGTTGAAACATCATCCGCTGACACATCAGTCGTTTTCGCCTGCTTTTCGTCTGACAGGGCGTCAGGGAGCACTTCGTCGCTTGTTTGTGTAACAACTTCATCAGCGTCTTGTTGCTTCTCCTCTCCTAAATCAGATAAGGAAGGAATGTCATCTAAAAGCGCGTCGCTATCTGCAGTTGAGTTATCTGCAGTTGAGGTTTCTGAGTAACTCTCTAACAAGGCGTCAAGCTCGTCATCTTCTGCATCATCACCTTGCTCTAGCTCAGACAATAATTCATCCGCTAAGGCGTTGCTGGCGTCTTCAGGCTCATCGTCCTGCGCATCATCGAGGTCAATTGAAAAGTCATCATCTAATGCGGCATCACCGACATTGTCTTCCTGCGAATCAGTCTCAAAGGTCTCTTGCTCATTGGCAAATTCATCTAACAAGCTATCGAGTTCTTCGCTTGCTTGCTCATCTTCTAATTCATTAAGAAGTTCATCGGTGAGCTCATCGCTTTGCTTTGCTTCTTGCTCAGGTTCATCGTCTGTTTGCGCGCCGTCGGCATCGCCAGAAGAACCCATACCAGCAAGAGCTTGTTCGAATAACGCATCAGGATCATCGGCGACTTCATCGTCAGATGCCTCTTGAACGGTATCTGCAGGCGCCGCGGTTTGTTCAGGCTCCTGCGGCTGCTCACCACTGTCTAAACTTGGTTCATCGAGCTCCTGCGGCTGCTCACCACTGTCTAGACTAGGTTCAACAGGCTCCTGCGGCTGCTCACCGCTATCTATACTTGGTTCATCAGATTCTGTCACTTCTGGTGCTGGCGCTTCTAAATCCGCTGGTGCGTCGCCATTGGCTTGTTGTGCATCCCCTGGATTTTCTAGTTCATCTAATATTTCGTTAGAAAGTTGTTCAAACTCTTCTGTCGTTTCATTGATGGTCGACTCAAGTTCCTTTAACGACTCACTACTCACCTGACCACTTTCATCGAGAGCAACGCCAATGGCCGTGCCACTAGCAGCAAGCTTATTAGAACCTTGTGGCACATCACCTTGTTGTGCAACCTCATCATCCGTTACCTGACTGGTTTCATCAGGCACTTCTGGAGCAGCTGTTGGCGCCTCTGTAGGTTGCGCTGGCTCTTGCACCTCAGGCACAGATGCGAGTTCTTCTAAAGCTTCAATATCTTCAGCAGGAACTTCCTCATCTTCACCAAAGTTATCTAAGTCTAAATCTGCGGTGACATCTTCAACTACAGAAGTTGCCGCTTCTTTCGCTGGCTCATCGTTTGCTTTTAAATCAATTTCTTGGTTTTCAAAATCATCGTCATCTAAGCTGATTGAATCGGTATCAAAACTGATGTCTTCATCTACTGAATCGAGCTGCTGCTTTTTACGAGGTTTTTCTTCTTCCTTCACTTCAGCGTCAGGCACTAACATTTCGTCTGCCGCGCTAAAGTCGTCATCCACGCCAAGCTCATCTAAACCATCTTCAAGTTCAGAAGAAAGAATGTCGTCTTCGCCCATTTCTTGTTCAAGTGCAGCCATCAGATCATCGGCATCACTGTCAAAATCATCGTCCATCTCGCCAATGACAAGTTCATCATCAACAATGTCATTTGATTTTTTTGTGACAGGCTCACTTTCCACGGTTTTTGGCCTGCGTAGCAAAAAGATTCCGAGTATCAATAATGCGCCAGCGGTAAATACAGAAGACAACACAATAATCGCTGTTGGACTTGAAAGGGTTGTCCAAATGGACTCACGTTCACGTTCTAATTGTCTTTGCTCTGCTTGCTTAACTAATTCAATAAGCTCTTTTTGCAACGCTAACTGCTGGTCAATTTGCTCTTGAACTTCGCCCTCGACTTTTGAGCGCAAGTCAGTTATGTCTTGATTGACTTGGTCAAGCCTCTCAAACACTTTTCTATTTTCTTCAATCAACGCCTGAACATTGCTAATAGAAGCCGAAACCTGCTCTTTGACTTGATCAAACTGCGCAGTTTGCTGTCGGTTTAGCGAATTCAATTGATTTTGTAACTGAGTTTGCGTGGCAGATAGGTCCTCTTGATTCACTAAAGGCACTTCTGGTTTAAGGTTATTCGCCTGACCCGTTTCACTGTCTTCAATGTTTTCTTGAACAGAATTAGGTCGACCAAACGCGGCATCATCCGCTTCGGCTTTCGCACGTGCGCGCTGTGGGTCCATCCGAGCAATGTAACGGTCGCTTGGCAATTGAAGAGTCGCACCATTTATCATGGTATTGAAGTTGCGATTCTCAAAAGCCTGTGGATTGAGTTCGTAGATTGCCAACATGGTTTGGTAAATCGTAAACTGAGAATCTTGTTTATAACGGCTGGCGATGCGCCAAAGGGTATCACTCTGGTCGATTGGCCCATAAACTACCCCAGAATACACTTCTGGTGCGTTACGAGGCCCCTGTATTTGAACTTGGGCGGTCAACAGGGCAGGACTAAGCATTGACAGTGTCAATATAATCGCTAACCACTTCTTATATGTCGAAATCAAACCCTTGTTCACTCCCAATGTCTTAAAAATTCAGCACTACACAGGCATTATCGGCTAAATTGGCGATCTATTTACATATATTCGTTGATTAACACTTCGGCAATTTGCACGCTGTTAGTAGCAGCGCCTTTGCGAATATTGTCTGACACTACCCACATATTAATGCCATGAGAGTGCGATACGTCGTTTCTTACGCGACCAACATGCACGCCATCATTTCCACTGGCGCTGCTCACTTGCGTAGGAAATGACTCTCTATCCTCGTACAATGAGATGCCTGGTGCGTTGGCAAGCAATTGTTTTACATGCTCTGCGTCAATTTGCTGGGTAGTTTCGATATGTATAGCTTCACCATGACCAAAAAACACCGGTACTCGAACTGCGGTTGGGTTAACTAAAATAGACTCGTCACCTAAAATTTTGCGTGTTTCCCACACCATTTTCATTTCTTCTTTGGTGTAGTCATTGTCCATAAACACATCTATTTGCGGTATCACATTAAACGCAATTTGACGACTAAACTCATCGCCGGTAATGGCTTTGCCGTTGAGTAACTCAGCGGTTTGACGCGCTAGCGCTTCCATGGCGGACTTACCTGCACCCGATACCGATTGGTAAGTTGCTACGTTAATTCGCTCAATACCCACAGCGTCATAAATTGGTTTTAATGCTACAACCATTTGAATAGTTGAGCAGTTCGGGTTGGCAATAATATTGCGATTTCTGTAATCTGCCAGCGCGTGGCTGTTCACTTCTGGCACTACTAAGGGGATATCTGGCTCATAACGGTAGTGCGATGTATTGTCGATAACCACACAACCGGCATCTGCTGCGATGGGGGCAAATTTAGCCGAGACAGAACCGCCAGCAGAAAAAAAGCCTAACTGGACTTTACTCCAATCAAAGGTATCAGCATTCAGTACTTCTAGCTTTTCGCCAGCAAACTCTACCTCGCCGCCTGCCGAGCGTTCACTTGCCAAAGGATACAGCTTACCAATTGGAAATTTACGTTCCGCTAATATCTCCATCATGGTTTGGCCGACAAGCCCAGTCGCACCTAATACTGCGACGTCGTATACTTTAGACATAGTTCATTAATCCTCGATTGTGGTTAAAATTAGGGCCTGTCGTTGGCAATAGTAAAGCCTAAATCTCTGAGTACGGTCGCGGCTTTTTGTTGTTGTATTGAAACCTTTAACGCGTACCATTCTCGACGCACAGGATATTGTCGTCGAATTTCAGCGAATGACGTGGATTTTGCCATGTAGCGGCGAAAAAAACTATCATCATTTTCAATATCATACATGCTGCCAATACATTGTGAGACTATTGTCTGAATAGAGTCATGGCTATTTACAGACTCTAGCGTTTTAAGGGTAGACGCTGGCAATTCAAAAGGAGGCAAAAAATCTTCGAGCTTTAGCGTAGCGGGTCGATTTAGATGCGCACATAAGCGCTCATATACCATGTGCGTGCCATTTGCCTTACCCTCGAGCGAATGCCCAGCAATATGCGCGGTACAAAGCGCCAGGTGAGGGATAAGCGCACGCTCTATCTCAGGTTCGTTTTCCCAACAATCTAATACAAACGTGGGCGCCTGCCTTGAAGAGCTTAGAAGTGTCAATAGCGCGGTATTGTCGACCACCTCACCTCTTGAGGCGTTTATCAAAATTTGATTGGGCTGTAGCCTACTTAACACGTTTTTATCAAACATATGTTCGGTAGGATATGCATTTTCGCCTCCATTAGATTTAACTAATGGAGTATGCAGGCTAATAATATCGGCGCCAAGCACTTGCTCAAAGCTTGCGCTATGAAAGCTAGGATCTCGTTTAGCGCGTGGCGGATCGTAGGTGACAACCTCTATATCCAACGCTCGCAATAAACGACATAGCGCTTTACCAACATTGCCTACCCCGACTACCGCCACAGATTTAGAGCGCGGGTCAAATTCATCTCGATTGCCCAAGTGAAATAATGCGGCGATAACGTATTCGGCGACGGCATTAGCGTTACATCCGCCTGCAGCGTACCACTGAATATTGCGCCTCTCTAACTCGTCGGTGGCTAAATGATTGAAACCGGCTGTCGCGGTGGCAACAAACTTAAGCTTTGGACTGTTTGCAAGCAGTTTGGCATCAACTTGGGTCGTTGAGCGCACCAGTAAAGCCTCACAATTGGCTAAGTCTTGCGGGTTGATATTACCCGCGATGAAGGCTTTTGCATCACCAAGCGTGGAGAAGTATTCTCGAGCATATGGCATATTGTCGTCATATAAAATGGTAGTCATAAATCACTCTTCAAACGGAGGTTGTGAGGTCGTTTGCAACTGAAACAACCTACACTGTGTGAACAAGACAATGATACTTACTTAAACCGCTGTTGGCTTAAAAAGAGACTTAACAACTCGGTGACTTTTTCTGGCGCTTCAAGTTGAGGATAATGCCCGACTGGGAGTGCTGCGGTTGGCGAGTTTGGCAGTAACTGTTGAAACGCTTCCAACATATGTGCGCCAGAGACTGGGTCATCCAGTCCGTTTATAAAGCCCATGGGAACTTGCGTCGCCTGCATAGCACCTAACCATTGTGCTCCATGAGTAATCCTATCATCCAAATAGCGCAGTAGCTGATGCAGAATGTACTTCCCCTCTTTGCGTTCTAATAGCCCCCATAAAACATCAATTTCATGGGCAGAAGGCGGTGTTTTATCTCCAAAAATTTTAGTAAAACTTGCTCGAAAGGATTCTTTGTTGATAAACCTAGACACAACAGGACCAATCCAAGAATGCAATACCTTTTGCATGAACAGCGGCCGGTGAACGTCAGCGAACAAACCACCGTTTAAAAAGCAAATGGACGTAATCTCTAAATCGGTATCGCCTGACTCTTGCTCACTGAGCAATTGCTGCGCCACCGATACGCCATAATCGTGGGCAATAATATGTACCTTTTTCACATTTAGCTTACTGCACAAGTGCTTACAGAGTTTGGCTTGTTCTAAAATGCTGTATTTATGGTGTTTAGGTTTGTCAGATAAACCAAAGCCAAGCATATCAAATGCTAGGCAGCGGTGGCGCTTTGCTAATTCTTGCCACTGGGCATGCCAGTCCCAACTAGCACTAGGAAAGCCATGTAAAAACACCAAGGTGGTATCGTCGTGTGGCGTATTGTTTTGTGTTAATACATCGAAGTTATGCCAATACCCTATCTCATTGGTTTCGAAGGTTGTCCACCTTGCGCTTTCTCTATATTCCTCGATGTTACCAAATAGCATGGACTAATCTCTAAAGTCAGGACAAAGCCTATCGAGCTTCCTTAAAATACCGGGCCATGCTAGTGCCCCACCTGCTGAGCGAGTCACTTCTTTCGCTTGGGCCTTAATCCCCGCAAGTATGCGACTATCAATTGGAATAAGCGGCTGCTGGGTTGCTTGCGCCTGCAGTTGGATTTCGCACGCTCTTTGTAAAATGAACATTAACAAAAATGTGTCTGGGATCGTTTCGGCGCAGGTAAGCAACCCATGGTTGCGTAAAATCATGAAATTGGTATCGCCAAGGTCGGCGACTAAACGCACCTTTTCATCTGGGTTTAATGCTACGCCTTCGTAGTTGTGATAAGACAGCGAACTTAGCGCAAATAATGATTGTTGTGAATAAGGCTGCAAGCCGGCTTCAAGTGCCGATATTGCAACGCCAGCTGTGGTATGTAAGTGCATTACACATTGAGCATTGTCTCGAGCCTCATGCACGGCGCTGTGAATAACAAAGCCCGCTGGGTTGACATCAAACTCCGAGTCGCTCACTTTATTGCCGGCTAAGTCTACCTTAACCAAACTAGAGGCGGTGACCTCTTCAAACAACATACCGTAGGGGTTGATTAAAAAATGATGCTCAGGGCCCGGCACGCGCGCAGAGATATGAGTAAACACCAAATCGTCCCAACCATAATGCGCCACCATGCGGTAGCATGCCGCTAAATCAACTCGTGCTTGCCATTCTTGCTCAGATACTTGCTCTTTCACGCTCATACTATTTGCCCTAATGCTGGTGAGATTATGCCGTGTATTTTTTGAAGACTAATGATGCATTTGTACCACCAAATCCAAAGCTATTTGACATCACAAGGTTCAACTTCTGCTCACGAGTTTGCATAACAATATCTAAACCCTTTGCAGCCTCATCGAGCTCATCGATATTAATAGATGGTGCAATGAAATCATTTTCCATCATCAAAATACTGTAAATCGCCTCATGCACGCCTGCCGCGCCGAGAGAATGACCACTCATAGCTTTTGTTGCGCTAATCGCCGGACTGTTATCACCAAACAAAGCTTGGATCGCTTCGAGTTCTTTAACGTCGCCCACAGGTGTAGAGGTGCCATGCGTATTAAGGTAATCCAGAGGCTCGTTTACATCGGCAAGTGCTTGCTTCATGCAGCGAATTGCGCCTTCGCCAGAAGGGGCTACCATATCGTAACCATCAGAAGTTGCGCCATAGCCAACGATTTCTGCATAAATTTTTGCGCCGCGTGCAAGTGCATGTTCGAGTTCTTCTACCACGACCATACCGCCGCCACCAGCACTGACAAAACCATCTCGGTTAGCATCATACGTGCGTGAAGCAACTGCAGGGTTGTCATTATATTTCGTCGACAGTGCACCCATTGCATCAAACTGGCTCGATAATGCCCAATGCAACTCTTCACCACCGCCGGCAAAGACCATATCTTGTTTACCAAGCTGAATCATTTCCCAAGCGTTGCCAATACAGTGCGCGCTCGTCGCACAAGCAGATGAAATAGAATAGTTTACGCCCTTTATTTTAAACGGCGTGGCCAAACAAGCGGATACCGTACTGCCCATGCATCGTGTCACCATGTATGGACCGACACGGCGTACGCCTTTTTCGCGCAATATATCGGCAGAAGCGACCTGATTTTCAGAAGAGGCGCCGCCTGATCCTGCAATAATGCCGACGCGTTCGTTGGAATATTGCTGCTCAGTTAAACCAGCATCTTTGATAGCTTGTTCCATCGCCAAGTAAGAATAACTAGCGGCTTCACCCATGAAACGAAGGACTTTACGGTCAATGTGTTCTTTTAAATCGATTTGTGGGTTACCCCAAACATGACTGCGCATGCCCATTTCTTTGAACTGCTCTGAGAAGCGAATGCCTGAGCGACCATGCCGCAACGAGTCGGCGACTTCCTGCGCGTTGTTTCCGATGCTAGAGACAATTCCTAAACCAGTGATCACTGCTCGTTTCATTTTTCACCTATACAATTAATACTGTTGCTTGCGCATACAAGACCCTATACTAGTGCCTCGACAAATCTGCAATGTGTTTAACATTCGTATACTGGCACAGAAGCACCAACAAATTAAGTGCTGATTGTTAACCATTGATTAAATCTTTACAAATATTCTGTTGATTCTGTATGAAATTAAAGCACGCTGACCTATCGTTTAATGATACCGGTACGCCGCAGTCTGACGCTTTTGGAGATGTCTATTTCTCCAATGATGATGGCTTATTAGAGAGCGAGTATGTATTCCTTCAAGGAAACAAGCTCCTTGAGCGCTGGTTAGCATGGCCTGAACAAACGTTTACGATTGCTGAAACGGGCTTGGGAACATGCCTGAACGTTTTACTGACGCTACGGGCGTTTCAGCAGTTTAGAGACTCGCATGCAGACGCACCGCTAAAACACTTATACTTTGTGAGCTTTGAAAAGTATCCTATTGAACAAGCTCAACTCACAAAAACGCTAAGCGCTTGGCCTGAGCTTGCATCATACGTTGAAGTGCTCACCAAACAATACCCGCCCCCATTAAAAGGCGTGCATCGCCGCCGTTTTTTTAACGACTTGGTCACGCTAGACTTTGTTTTTGATGATGCAGAACAAGGTATGCAACAGATGTATTGCCCTGAGAGCGGCCTTGTAGATGCGTGGTATCTTGATGGTTTCGCGCCAAGCAAAAACGCACGCATGTGGGATGAGGGCGTGTTTAAACAGATTGCTAGACTCAGCAAAGCCGATGCAAGCTTAGCCACTTTTACCGCCGCAGGTCACGTTAAACGCAGCTTGCAAGATAACGGCTTTTCGGTAAGCAAAATTAAAGGCTTTGGCCGCAAGCGCGAGATGATTATTGCGCAATGTAAGCCTGATGAAACAGATACTAAGCATAAAAAGCACCGCACCTTTAGCAAAATTCAGCCTCCCTATTTTTACCGTCATAGCATGAAAAACACAGCCAACAAGGCATCTATTGCGATAGTCGGCGCTGGTATTGCAGGCGCTTTACTCGCGATGAGACTTTGCGAACTTGGCCAGTCGGTGACCCTTATTTGTAAAGATAGCAAGGCGGCACAAGGGGCATCGGGCAACCCAATTGGCGGGTTTTATCCTCAACTGAATGCTGAGGCTGGTACCAATAGCCAGTTTTTTGTGCACAGCTTTTTATATGCCAAGGCGTTTTATCAACAATTACTTGGGGACGGCATATTATTTGAGCATGATTGGTGCGGTGTGCTACAGCTTGGGTTTAACCAAAATACTGCCACAAGATTAGAAAAAATGTCTGTGCTCGAGCTGTGGCCTGAATCTTTAGCTGAAGTGGTAGACGCGACAAAAGCGTCGGATATTGCGGGGATCCCCATTCCCTATCCCGCATTATTTTTATCGGAGGGCGGCTGGATTTCACCGGTAAGTCTTATTCAATCATGCTTAGACAAAGCTAACGCAACAGGGCTTTTACATTGTTTATATAACAATGAGTGCACCGCTTATGAAAGCATCGGCGACTCTGTAAAAGTATCACTGATAGATAAACACCATACACAGTCTCAACATCACTACGACGCTTTAGTACTCGCTACGGGTCATCATACTGCCGCGCTAGCAGGCCAGTTTTTGCCAGTGCGACTTACGCGTGGACAAGTCGAGCATTTGCCCTCAACCCCCACCACACAACACCTGAAAACTGTGCTTTGCCACAAAGGTTACTTTACGCCCTATCATAACGGTGGTCATGCGTTAGGCTCAACATACGTTAAAAATGATGTCGCCACCGAATACCGTAGCGAGGAGCAACAACAAAACCTCAACATGCACCAAAAAGCACTGGCAGATGCGCCGTGGATAAATGAGTTAAGTGGGTTAGATACACAGAGCTTTAGCGGAAGAGCGGCAGTGCGTTGCTCAACACCCGACCATCTGCCGCTGGTGGGCGCAATGCCAAACATTGAAGCACAGCTAACGCATCTTGAAGATTTGTATAAAGCACTGCCTGCACATCACTATGCGCGTGCTGATGATATTGATAATGTATTTGTTTTGAGCGGTTTAGGCTCGCGAGGGATCACCAGCGCGCCGCTAATGGTAGATACGCTAGTTTCGCAAATGCTCAACCGGCCTATGCCAATGAGCAACTTGTTGCTCAATGCGGTTCAGCCTAATCGGTTTTTGGTTAGAGCATTAATTCGGCGAGAAAGCTATTTTGAGCGCTAAACACAACGATAAGCGCCCAAAATATTAACGCATGACATAGGTTGGAGTATTTGCGTCTGCGACAAAGTTCGGGATTAGTATTGTGGCGCTCGACACCACACGATTGCTATTGATCGCGATGATACGGGCATTTACAAACACACCATTTGGCTTTTCAATGAGTGTACCTGCAAGCACATGGTCCATAATGCGGCGATTTGATAACTGCATCACATCTCTAGAAAATGCGATATCGCCGCGAGAGGTTACTTGCAAGGCAGGCATGAGCTTATGATCCACCACAGGAATGCCTTGCTGCTGAATTTCAGAAATAAAATACTCGGCTAGCTGATTGCCCAAGACCGTAGTATTTTGAAGCGTGCGATCGAGTTTGACGAACGAGCTCACACCGATCCGCGCATCGGGGCTCAGACCATGACGGTTGCGCATTAACTCCATTGCCAGCTGACCCGCATAATCCTGTACTGATTTGTAAGTAAACCCAGGGCGAAACGATTCAACTCGTCTAAAGTTAGACATCGCGAATGTATCACTGGTGCCGGTACTTACATCTAAGTGTTCCGGTCTATCATCGCGATAATCTTCAGTGTCGATAATGTTGTTTTGACGACCGTTAAACGCAAGTTCTGGGGGCAACTCACCTGCCGCCGCATATTGTTCGTTAAGAAGGTCTGCGATAGTTTGTGGCGGCGTGTAGCCGGCCATCAGCATTTTACCCGCTGCGCAGCCCATTAAAATAGTGCATGCATAAGCGAGGGCAAAAAACTTAAGTAAACGCATAGGCTTATTCGATAACATGTTACTCCCCTCGAATGATACGAACACCGTCGATGACTTCATTTTGACGGCTTGATTCACTTGGAATAAGCGCATCCACCACATAAAACGGCACAAAGCTCTGCGCACTAGCGACTACCACCTTTGACTCCATACCCAACATACGCGCGTTTACAATGAAACCGCCTTGATGTTTAGTCATGGTGCCGGTAAGTACATACTGAATAGGCGTGCTATTGTTTAAATCTAAAAAGTCGCGCGATAATAAATAATCGCCCGTTTCGGTGACGCGAATGAACTGCGTTGCTTTAAACTCAACCACCGGCATTCTGAATTTATGAAATTCATGCACAAATGATTCGGCCATTTGCTGACCAAGCAAGTTAGTTTCCCGCAGGTCGCTGTCGATCAACGAAAAGTGCGTAACGGCAACGGGTGTGCGTTCAGTGACATACTCCATATTACCCACTAAGTCTTGTGCCATATTGCGCACGTAATGACCGATGTGACGGGTAAGTGGCATACTCTTAAACGCACCCGGCGTAGCGCCAATGACATTGGGCTTTTCAATAGAGCCAAATGCGTCTGGACCACCATTATTTGGAGCATCGTCATCAAACGCAACGAGAGGCTGTTCAGTTTGCGTGATATCGACAATATTGGAATCTGACTCATTTTCGCTCTGTTCAGGCTCAGATTGTCCTAATAAATACTCAGCGCCGGGTATGTTTGCACACCCCGTTGTTAACCAGCATGCCAGTATAAGGCCTAAATATTTCATGGATTATTCTCCTGAGTTAAAATGTGTTTGGGTTGGCTTAGTGGTGCGATAAAGCATGCCATCTCGTAAAACGACTTGCTCTTTTTGCCAAAATAATTCGGATGGGAAAAACTTCGTTGCAGCAGCAATGACGTCTTTGTTGCGAACATTAATAATGCGCGCATTGACCATTGCGCCAGTTTCTTGTTCAACGATAGTACCCGTAATGTAGTAATCGATGGCCTGCACAGAACGCAAATGCTCAACATTTCTAGAGAGCGCACGCTCAGAATCATCCGCCATGATGATAGTGTTTGTTGCTTTGTAATCTTGTGCAATAAAGCCCCTTCGCACCGCTTCGGTGGTTAGCCCTTGCTCTAATTGATGACCAAGCAGCATTAACGGTCCTTGCTGCGACATATCTTGACGCATGCTTTTTGCAGGCACAAAACCCACGACCGCATATCGATACTGGCGATCTGCTGCCACGTTGGCAAAGAGCTCTTGGGCCAACTGGTAGGTATACAATTCAGAGTTGCCCAATGCTTTAGGCAATGACTGAGTGGATGCAGCCTTTTTTTCTTCAGGCAAAATGGCTGCACAACCGCTTAGACTCAATAAGATGAGCATGCATATCAACGATAGCGCCCATGTCGCAACAGTGTGCAAATTATTTTTCATAGTGATTGCCGCTTATTCGCATTTTTACAAATCATGCAGCGTGCTTTGCAAGAACAGATCCAAAATGAAAAGATTTTTAAAAAATCGTATCTAGTGAGGGAAAACGTTTGAATTTGCTAGATGAGCAACGACATCTCATCATAAGGCTTAGAAAAGGATAAACGTACACAAACAAAAAACGACAAACATTGCCGCCTATTGTCAGTTGTTGCCACCCGTAGCGGGTTTGGAAAACATCTTATCTAACATGTTCAAAACAGCTTGTGCGTCTTCAGACGCTAGCTCACCGTCGGCAATAGCGGTTTTGATAGTAGAATAAAGCGCATCTTCAAAGGTGCTGGCGAAACTATCGAGCGCATCAATACCAGCTGGCATATTGGCAGCCACGACAGAAAAATGACCATGAATATAGCTAGAAATAAACAAAGCGTGGTCGGAGCCTTCATCTATAAATTGATCTAGAAAGGCTTCTTTATGGTCCAAATATGTGTGTTGCGCGTCACTTAGCATAGTGGTTTATATGTCCTCCCCTCTCACAAAATACAAGACCTTATCTTTGTAACCCGTAATCACCGAAATCGGTCCCGATAAAGACGCGTTGACTTGTTCATCACCGGTGTCACTAATTAAGCCTTTTTGACCAAGGGCGGTGAGCTTGTTCTTAGTGGCGACGACGTGAATATTTTCCTTTCCTATTCGTTTTATAAACTCAGGTGAAAGCTGTTGGTTGCCGCGTCCAAAGATATGACCTTGTCCACCGATAAGCGTGATCACCAAACTAGTGGGTATATTTTCGGTTAACGCAAGCAACTGCTGCGCAGAAACATCATTGGCAATCACTTCCATATTCTGCACCAAGTCGACCCCTAACAGCGTGTTCTCAAGCCCAGCTGCATGCATTATGAAATCCACAGTGCTGCCTGATCCCATCACAAAAATTCGTTCAGGCTGTTCTTCCATCATCTCGATGACATATGCGGCGATGTCTGACAAAACAAGTTCATCTGACTCCTTGCCACCCATTTTAACCGCCTGAATGTAACTTAACTCTTCAGGCACTTGCATTTCACCGAAATAACGCGCGATCACTTGACCGTTTCTAAATGCTTGCTCGTCAATATCTTTGACTTCTGCATCAAACAAACTGACCAGTTCGCCCGATATCACTTGTTGAACCACCTTGCCCGCCGCTCGTGGTGTAATTGCATAAACACCAGAATGAATTTTACATCCAGCAGGCACCCCTACTACTGGCACATGACGGTCAATCACTGAGAATATGTTTCGCGCAGTGCCATCACCACCGGCAAACAAAATCAAATCTACCTCTGCATCCATTAGCGCCCTAGCAAGTTGCTCAGTGTCACTATCTTCACTTTGCATCGGTGCCTGATATACAACGTTAACTTCAAAGCCTAATTGCCGAGCAATATCTTCGCCCATATCTGCGCTTGCGGTATATACAATCACCTGCTCTTTTTGCGCGACGATTTCTTTTAACGCCAGCAAGGTCTTATCCATGGCCTTTTTTTCAGCACCAGCATTAAGCGCCTTTTCACGAATTTCTTTGGTATCACTGCCTTTTAACGCAAGCGCGCCGCCAATGCCGGCGAAGGGATTGACAATTAATCCGAGTTTAAATTTTCGCGAACGCTGATAGGCCAGCGACTTTTGAGTATCTAGCGACATTAGCAGAGTACCAATTCAGAGGGGGATGACTGCGCCACCTCGTTTTTCAGGCGCTTGAAAAAACGCTGAGCACGAGGTGGTAGCCCGTCAGACAAATAATGGTCTAGCTGCTTCTCAACCGCTTGTTGAAAATGGCTATTGTCATAATTATCCAACGCAAGGTTGTCGTTGCTGACTTTAAATGGCATGCCACAAGCCAACGAGAACGCCCATTCGACGGCTTGAGGTTTAACCTCTGCTTGTTCAAATTTTGCTTGTAATGCAGCATCGCGACCGTCTGGTGCATACCAATATCCGTAATCGATTTGCGTACGCCTTTGCTCACCGGCAATACACCAGTGCGCGACTTCATGCAGGGCGCTTGCTGCATAATCGCGGGTAAAGAAAATCTTATTGCCGAAAGGCAGTTCGGATAGTGGCATGGTGTTTAACCACCTAATTTTACCATTTGTTGCTTGCTCAGCGTTGTTATCACTCTCGTCAAAATGCGTACAAACGAGTTCACTAGCAGGCAAATAAATTGGCTCAGATGCACCGCCAATCAAATACGTGCGTGCGGTCTTATCGAGGTGCTCGTCTGCAAACTCCGCATTGAATGCTTGCATCAAATCATAGGCACTGACGCTTGTCCCATCAACGGGCCGTGAAGTTGAGAAAAGGCTTGGGGTATGAACCGAGTTGTAGGTATATTGCATATTGAAAACAGTTCGATATAGTCAACGCACGGATACAAGCGTATTTTGCTTTATCCAAAAAAAGTGGCAGGATTATACCTTAAAACAATCAAAGATGAGAGTGCTGTAAAAGCCATCTTGCTTTTGTTTTACACCTTAAACGTTACACGCACAAGGATATTACATGCTTGAAACCACCTTATGTAGCGACGAACAAAATCACTGGAATGAGCTAGATTGGAAATACGCTCATCCATTTATTATGTTGTGGAATATCCACAAAGATGACATTGACCATTACAAGCATGCGAACAATACCGCTTATGTTAAGCAACTTGAAAAGCTCGCTTGGGCCCATTCTAATCATCTTGGCCTCAGTTTTAGCGATTACGAGGAGCATGACCGAGCGATGGTAATTCAGCATCACAGTTTGTATTACCTTGCCCCCTCTTTTGAAGAAGAAGCGATTGCCTGTGCAACTTGGATCACCAAATGTGACAAGCGCTTTCGCCTGCAGCGCGAATTTCAGTTTATATCCACGACAAGTCATAAAACCATCTTTGCTGCCACAACTGATTTTGTTTGTGTAAAGCTCAGTTCTGGCACGCCTAAGCCCATGCCACAAGCTTTTATTGACGTGTATGGCGCACATGTAATTGAGCAATAACATGGTACGCCTGCTTTGTGCCTTGTTGCTACTTTCGGTAATGGTCAATGTTTACCTTTTTTCAAAAGTGACATCCACTACCGCGAGCACAACAGCGGAGCCAACCTTCGACTCCCCTTCTATATCGGCTAGTGAAACACCGGCGAGCACACCTGTTGCTTCCGACAGGCCAAGCGATGTAAGCGTTGCTCATCCATCTGAGCGCTCATCACCAGAAGTGCCCGAATCAGGCGTCACACTTGCGTTTTTAAACGCTTTAAAACAGGCAAAAGAATACGACCGCTTGAGGTTTTATGTACAAGAGTATTTGCGCAGTCACCCTCAAGATATCGAAGCTTTGCTATTAGAAGCCGAAGTGTATTATTACACTGCTCCACTTAATATGGCCCTTGTGAACTATTATGGCCTTTTAGATGAAAACCTCGACAAATCGCATATCGAAAACATCCTCAAACTCATAGATGTCAATACCACCCGCATTATCCAACAATTTAGCGGTGACGGCAGTTGGGACTTACTTGCCGAATTTCTCGAACCCCTTATTCAAGTCGACCCGCTTAACCGGCGTTACGTCATGGCGCTGGCCACCGCCTACGGCAAACAAAACCAAACCGTATTGATGGAAAATGTATTGGCGGCATTGCCCAGCGATGACCTAAGAGCTCAGCGGCTTAGAGAATCTATTTATGCTCAAGACTCTGCGCAGGTCTCTCCCGAGAGCGCTTGGGAGGAGCTTGCTGATAATCAAGATCGTAACGACACCACAGAAACGGGGAATCATCGCTTAGTCCCTCTGATTGAGCGCAATGGTCAGTACTATACCGACGTAAAAATCAACAGCGTAAACGCGCGTTTGCTAATTGATACTGGGGCCTCAACCACAGCCGTGACCGATAGCGTGTTTGCTAAAGTCGACCCTCGCAAAACCACTTATTTGGGCAACTTTAATGTTCAAACCGCGGGAGGTAGTATTTCAAGTGCACTTTACAAGGTGTCTGAAATTCAAGTGGGTAGTGAGATTTTTAACAACATCAGCGTAATGGTGCTGCCAACAGAAAATATGCGAGACTTCGATGGTTTGTTGGGAGTAAACGTTATACGGCGTTTTAACCTTACCTACGACCCATCCGTGGGTACCATGCGCATGTATCGCAAGGCGCGTAGGTAAATTAAATGAATAGACGAGCGGCCAGCTAAACGCTTGCCGCCACTTTTGTGCCCTGCTCAATGGCTCGCTTCGCATCAAGCTCTGTTGCAACATCGGCGCCGCCAATTAAATGATATGGTAGCTCTAGGCCTTGAGCGAGCTCTCGAAGGGGCTCTTGACCTGCACAAATCACGACATTGTCGACGTTAAGTACTTTTTCTTCGTCATTCACGCGAATGTGCAGGCCGTCATCATCAACCTTCAAGTATTCAACACCCGCCAGCATATGCACGCCTTTCATCATTAAGCCTGCGCGGTGCGCCCAACCTGTGGTTTTACCTAAGCCTGAACCGATTTTGCTGGTCTTTCTTTGTAATAAAAAGATTTCGCGTGGCGATGGCTCAGGACTTGGACGTAACCCCTCTACTCCGCCTCGAGCCTTTAACTCCATGTCGATTCCCCACTCCTTCATAAAGGCTGGAATGTTTGTGGAAGTAGACACTTTGCCATGAGAGAGATATTCAGAAGTATCAAACCCAATGCCGCCTGCACCAATAATTGCCACCGATTTGCCCACCGGCTTTTTATGTTTTATCACATCGATGTAGTTAAGCACTTTGGGATGGTCAATGCCTTCGATAGCAGGCGTGCGCGGTGAAATACCCGTTGCTATGATGACTTCGTCAAATCCCATGGTATTTAGCGCCTTGGCATCCACGCGCGTGTTTAACTTAAGCTCAACCCCTAGTAAGCTTAACTGTACGCCAAAGTAACGAAGCGTCTCATAAAACTCTTCTTTGCCTGGAATTTGTTTAGCTATATTAAACTGCCCGCCAATCTCGCTGTCTGCGTCAAACAAAGTAACCTTATGACCACGAGAGGCGGCCGTAGTTGCCGCTGCTAAGCCCGCAGGACCGGCGCCAACCACAGCGATATGCTTAATATCTTGCGCAGGTTCAATGACAAATTCAGTCTCATGGCAAGCGCGAGGATTAACCAAACAACTGGTCATCTTCCCTTCAAAAGCATGATCTAAACACGCCTGATTACAACCAATGCAGGTGTTGATATGCGTAGCTTGATTGTTTTTTGCTTTGTTTACAAAATCGGCATCTGCCAAAAACGGGCGAGCCATAGAGACCATATCTGCGTCCCCGCGCGCCAACACTTCTTCGGCTACCTCAGGTGTATTGATACGGTTTGACGTGATCACAGGAATGTTAAGGGCTTTTCTAAATTTTGCGGTGACCCAAGTAAATGCTGCCCTTGGTACCTTAGTTGCGATGGTAGGAATACGCGCTTCGTGCCAACCAATACCGGTGTTGATAATCGTCGCACCGGCTTTTTCTATCTTAAGGCCCAGCTCAACGACCTCATCGTAAGAGCTGCCGCCCTCAACTAAGTCCAGCATAGAAAGGCGATAAATGATGATAAAGTTTTCGCCCACCGCCTCGCGAACTCTGCGCACCACTTCAATGGGTAACTTAATGCGATTTTGATACTCACCGCCCCATTCATCTTTACGCTGATTGGTGCGCTGTGCAATAAATTGATTTAAAAAGTAACCTTCAGAACCCATGATTTCAACGCCGTCGTAGCCAGCGCGCTGAGCTTGCAAAGCGGTAAACACAAAATCATTGATTTGTTTTTCAATACCTTCTGCATCTAACTCTTTAGGCGTGAATCGATTTATAGGGGCTTGAATAGGTGAAGGCGCAACAAGGTCCTTGTTGTACGCATAGCGCCCTGTGTGCAGTATTTGCATGCAGATTTTGCTGCCATGTTCGTGCACTGCATCGGTCACCTCTTTATGGTGCTCAACTGCTTCGTCCGAATCGAGCCTTTGGGTTACCGCATGCGTCGCACCCTCGTCGTTAGGTCCAATGCCACCGGTTACAATTAATGCTACGCCACCTTTGGCACGCTCGGCAAAAAAAGCCGCCATGCGCTTGTGACCATTGGGTGCTTCTTCAAGCCCAGTATGCATAGAGCCCATAATAATACGGTTGTTAAGCGTGGTAAAACCTAAGTCCAATGGACGAAATATATGTGGATAAGGTGTTGTTGCAACAGCTTCCATAAAATCACCTTTTTGTTATGCGTTTATTGTTTTACTCAAACGCACACTGCCATAAATCACTGCAGCGTGCATGCGTTATTTTATGTGAGTTATTACGAGATAAAAGGCCTAGTCGACCAAATTGTTTGGCATATCTTTACGGTATTCTGTCCATAACTTGCCCGACTCAACACCGTATTTACGTACCACTGAAACCACGCGGTCTGCGTCTTCATCGTCTAAGACTTTAAGCAAGTTTTGGTAATACTGAATAGCAACATCTCGCGCAGCTTGCTCAGAGAAAAACAGACCACCTAAGCGGGCGTAGATGTTTTTAAAACCGTTCATCATAAGCACATAAACAGGGTTGTTAGATGCAAACGCTAAATCATGATGCATTTGATAGTCATTTTGAGCGAAGGCGACACCCTCTTGAGAAACGGTTTTATAGCGCTCTATAATACTGCGGCTTTGCTCTGGATTTTGTCTAAAAGCTGCACGTATGAACACGGCGCTTAGGTTTGTTCGGGCTGACAGTAAGTTATCTAACAAAGCGGGCTGACCTTCTTGATCAAGTCTTGCCAGCGTTTCTAGTATATTTAAGCCACACGTTTCCCAGTAATTATTCACCTTGGTGGGTTTACCGTGTTGAATTCTCAGCCAACCATCACGCGCTAAACGCTGCAACACTTCGCGTAGCGTCGTGCGTGTCACACCTATAAGTTCAGAAAGTTCCCGTTCAGCTGGAAGAATAGTACCCGGTGGAAAACGCCCACTCCATATGGATTCAACGATATATTCTTCGGCAAACCCCGCAGGACTTTGTGACTTATAAATCATGCTTGCTCTGTTTATGTTAACGAAATATTAACTGATTGTACCAGATGATTGAGACAAGAAAAGCTTTTGTTTTTATGGGGTGATTTGGAGGTGTGTTTTGCATTTCACAAACTAGAATAACGTGCAACGAAGCTAGAAGTAGACTTGTCATTGTGTGCAGATTGCTGATAAGACTGGAAATAGTCCAATAATCTTAAATTGACTACCCTTGCTTCTTTAAACGCCTTGTCGACGCAGATAAAGTTAAATAGAACGCTACCGCTCAGTGGCGAAAAAATACAATATAAATAGTGTTCAAACCCTTGTCTATCGTTGACTGAGATCTAGCATCATAAGTTGCTGCATTTATAATATTGAGACGTTTAACCCAACTAGTATTAGTTACGACTCGGTGGATTTCCTTTACTCTCGGTTCAATATCGGCGATGTTTAGTGCCCAAGAGTAAACTGTTCATGCCAACTCTGTTGACTTCCCAGCCTTCACTAAATAAATTTGAAACGGAACTTACCGAAAAAGTTCTATCGCCTAAAATTAGAGTGCATCTATTTTTATATCACTTACTTCAAAGTCAGGACTTAATGGTCGAAATACGCCAGATTCAGAATGCATTTCAAGACTAAATAAAATTCCATTAACCACCCAGTACAATACTTTTATTTTGTCACTGGAAGGAAGAGTCACAATCAACTCTGCCAGTTGGTGTTCTTTGGTACTGGCAGGAAATCGTTTAGGAAAATCTATTCTACTTTTACCCAAGTATTGCCAGTAAAAGTACGAAGTTTCCTTATTCTTTTCTTCCTCATTGTCCCGATATACCTTATTGAAGAGTTGCCTTTGCGAAGAAATTATTTCTTTGTCAGACTCAGACAGGTTCTCTTCCAAGATATCCAACAGCGCATTTTCAAAGCTGTCTAAAACGCTTTTCCCACTAAAAATCAACTTATGTATTTTTTGAATAATATTCATTTTATGGACATCCACAGTTGGAACCGCTGCTTGCTGCTACGCCACCCAGACCATAAGCCGCGCTACCCGGCAAATAAGGCACTCTATTGATGGCTTGTCTTAACGGAGAAAACGGCGCTCCAGCAAGTTGTCTATTAGCTTGCGATAACATTCGATAAGCAAAAAGGTCAACTCTTGCGTGGAGCTGCCAGCTTATATACTCACCGTTGAGGAGATTACCACGTTTGTTTAACCATTTAGCGGCAGGGTTCTTAAACTGCTTCAGATACCTATTGTGCAGAGCCGCATGCGAATAATTAGCCCAACCTTTAACTGCCGACCTAGATGCAGTAGCACCGCCAAGTGCCAACGAGTTAAACATACCTAAGGCTTGCCCACCTTTGTATGCAGCACTGCATTGACTATAGGTATGTGAAGTGCCCTGCGCATTATTAATCTGATTTGTTAATCCGAAACTGAGAACTCCACCCCAACCAGATGCGCCATCAACCATCCACTGTGGCAAAGGGTCGCCCCAAGCCCATAGGCCATAAGGGTCGTAATACATTATCGGGTTACCGTGGACGTAAGCATACGTATTAATCCCCCCATCTAACCCAATCGGATCAGACTGAATATATCTGCCCAATTCAGGATCGTAATCCCTAAAGTAGTTGTAATAAAACCCAGTTTCTGCGTCAGCGTATTGTCCAGGAAATCTTGCTGTAAAATGCTTAGGCAGGTTATTGGTTACTATAGTTGCTTTGCCAAAAGGAGTGTATGTAGCTTGCCACGCAATATCTCCGTTATCGTCACTGAGCGCTAATGGTGCACCGACCTGATTGGTATGCACATAAAACAGTTTCGGCGCATTATCGTCAAGTAAGTTTGATGGAACTATCTTCCAAGATGCAGAATAATCTGACTGATCGCTTGTAATGCTTGCATCTTCGCCCACAATACCCGCCCCTGAACTAAGATACTTGTTAGTCCATTTGTTTCTTAATGCAATAGTTCCATCATCAAGCGTTTCTATTTTCCATTGTGTGCGGCTTCCTCGATAGTTAGTAGGGCGCTGCTCAAGAACGGCATTTTCACTATTGCTCACAGGCCTGAAATACAAGCCGCTTTCTTTATTTCTCAAATAGAAGAACCCTGCGCTAGCTGGCTCGGCAACGAAAATGTCTCGATCGCTTTGATTGTCAGCTTCGGTGAGGGTACTTAAACTCGCTTGTGCTGAATCGCTGGCGCTTAGTTTTAAGTTAGAATTTGTGCTGACCAAGTAAAACTCAT
This sequence comes from Glaciecola sp. XM2, assembly GCF_018595715.1. Lineage (GTDB taxonomy): Bacteria > Pseudomonadota > Gammaproteobacteria > Enterobacterales > Alteromonadaceae > Glaciecola. Next base: position 923,993 of record NZ_JAHEOJ010000020.1, on the reverse strand, counting down.
CCAAAATTGCAACTTCCCAGTCTGGCTCAGTACTTTGCGCAAACTCGTCGTTTATTGATGGTAGCATAACAGCCAGCCGTTGACCGTTGAGATACACATACTCAATTACTGATTGGCCTAACTCATCAAGCTCTGCTAACAACAACCCTTTTGGACTGTAAACATAATAACGAATGTTGACACCATCGGATTTACTAATCCTTCGTCCTAAATAATCATAAACGATATTAATGTGCAAATACTAACTATATCAGGCGTTATCAGCGTTTTGTTAGCATTACGACGCTTAAGCAGGCGTTTAAAAACCTAAAACCAACGATAATCACCCGCAATGTCACCTCACGTTTGAGTGTTGGCGCTGCGTTCAGCCCTCATCGCAACTATAATGCCGGCAAACACAATAATGGCGCCAAATAGGGTCTTCAGTGTGGGGATTTCATGTAACAGCAGCGCTGCAAAAAAAATAGCATAAAGCGGCTCCAAACCAGTGATTGCGCTAGCGAGCTGCGCTCTCAGCGTCCGTAAAGATTTTATAAACAGCGTTTGTGGTAAGGCTGTGCATACCAGGCCTAAACCAAGCAGCAACCATAGCTCGCTTGTATTTGGCGTTGTGCCAATATGAAATGCGATGGGCAGTAAGGCAATGGCGGCAACGCTATGTTGAAAACACGATATCGTCATAAACGCATCGTGTTTAACCAATTGACGATTAAGCAACATGAGTACAGCAAACAACGCGCCAGAGATAAGCGCCCAAACCAAGCCCTGTGTTCCGTTATCGGCCCAATCAAAACTGGGTGCTACAACAATTAACCCCACGGTAACCATTAAAGCACTTGCCACATCTATCTTACGGAATCTTTGTTTCGAAACAAAAGGTTCGAGCAATGCTACAAACAAAGGAAAGGTCGCAAAGCCAATAACACCAATGGCGACACTAGAAACTTGAATGGCATGAAAAAAGGCCAACCAATGCACTGCCAGTATGCCCCCCGAGATGATCATACCTAACAACGATCGTGAGGAGCTTATATTGAGTTTATCCCCATAAAATTGGATGATAATAAAAATCGCTATCGCGGCAATGCCTGCTCTTCCCGCTACAATGACAGACGCCGACGCGATGATCCACTTACCAAATAAGCCTGCTAGACCAAATAAGCAAACGGCAATATGTAACTCTATAAGTGCTGTGCGCGTGCGCGGTGTGTCTGTCATGCAAGGAGTCCAACGAGGTTGCGGTTTTATCTCTGCGCGCAAAGCGCATCTGCTGTTGTTGGCGACAGTAATAACTTAGCTATTGCTTGCACAAGCATCGAAATTATTTTGCTTTCGCCTCTTATTTGTTTTTGCGCCTTAGGTCTTCAAGCTCGGCTTCAATCACCTCATCGCGTAAGTGAATGGGAAGCATTTGCTGGCGATACTCGCCATGAGGCGCACTTGTGCCTGCTTGGCGTGCTTCAATGTCGCAATGACGGGAATCTTCTATGGTTTCGATACAAATGGGTTGCGTTGTTTTAACTATCGCTCCATCTTCATAAATAGAAGCACAACCGCTGAGCGAAGCAACCATCACTACCAAAAGTAATCTCAATTTGTGTTTACTATGCATTTTTAACCACCGTTTATGTCACTAGCACACTTACATACTAGCTATGCACCATCTATCGCTAATAGCTTAACAATACTGTGTTGCAGTTCTGACGTAAAGCATCAGTTGCGACAAAATGCACACAATGAGAAAAGTGCAATTTTCTAGATTGAGCTATACCCAAACCAAATTGCGCATAGCGAGCTGGGAATCATTTTGAACAACCACCCATAAAGCTTTGAAATGAATATGCCACGCCTGTTGATTTTTAAAATAGATTCGCTACATTAGCCACACGATTTTAAGGCAGTTAGAGAGTGAAGATGCAGTGGTTAGCAAATTGGAGTCAAACGCGACAACCTTGGGCTATTGTGTGCTTGAGTGCCTTTGCACTTTTACTGGCAGCGCTGTATTTTCAGCATATTCAAGGTCATGCCCCTTGTGTAAAGTGTATCTATCAGCGTAGCGCTGTAATAGGCATTATGTTTGGTGCGCTTATTCCCTTGCTTTATCCGCACATATTGCTCAGAGGGCTTGGATTAATTATTTGGGGAACATCGGCAGTGTGGGGCCTACATACCGCACGTGAGCATTTATTGGTGATTTTTCCAGAAGGCTTTTTTGTACCGCCATGCCCATTTGTGCCAGAATTCCCAGCTTTTATGCCACTACACGAATGGCTCCCAGCGATTTTTGACGCCCCTGGTAGCTGTAACGATAATACTTGGCAGTTTTTAGGTATGGGCATGCCAGAATGGATGCAGGTAGTGTTTGCACTTTATTTGGTCGGTTGGCTAGTCGCCTTAGTTGCAAACCTAGCGTCTATCAGTCTATCTCTGAAAGCGGCCAAGTAACGATATAATCTTCAAACTCGTTGATATCAACGTTAGCCTCGCTAACCACTTTATTCCGCACGCTTATTCCTAACTCGTGCATCTTGGTTTTCTTACCTTTGTTTAGCAGCGGATGCCAAGATGCCAGCCCTTTCCCCTCATGCAAACGACGGTAGCTGCACGACGGTGGCATAAAAAAGATATGTTCTAAGTTCTCTTTTGTCAGGGTCACGCATTGAGGCACTAACTCGCTGCGCTTTTCATAAGATGTGCACGCACAGGTCTTTTGATTCAGTAAATGACAAGCAATATTGGTGTAGTGAATAGCGCCATCTTCACTGGGAACATCGGTAGACTCCATGCCCTCTTCAATGCTGTCATCTTCAATAAACTTATGTAAACAACAGCGCGCACAACCGTCACATATCGCTTCCCACTGCGCCTTATTCAATTCTTCCAAAGACGTTGTAAGCCAATACTGTGAGGACATAAGCGCGGCGGTGTAGGGTGATTTTTTCATACTCTAGGCCGCAACACGGGTTTTGATATTAAAATGTCCATGCAAATCTATGTCAATCATGTCATTTGCCTTTAGCGGGCCAACGCCTTTTGGTGTGCCTGTCAGGACAACATCACCTGGCATTAAGGTAAAACACTGACTGATATGAGAAAGGAGTTCTAATACGGGGGTAAGCATATGTTTTGAATCACCCTGCTGACGCAATTGTCCGTTCACCTTTAAACTGAACGAAAACGTCTGATTTTGGTAATCCAGCGGCATAAATGAGCTGATTGGGCAGCTACCATCAAATGCCTTGGCACGCTCCCACGGATGTCCTTGGGTCTTCAACTGGTTTTGTAACTCTCGCAGCGTCAAATCTAACGCCAAACCTAAACCACTAATGGCTGGTGCGCACTGCTCTGGCCGCGACTTATATAGAGGCTTACCTATCAAAAACGCTAGCTCAAGTTCGTTGTGACACTCGCCCCACTCAGTGGGAATAGTGATGGGTTGATGTAAATGAGCAAACGCCGTAGAGGGCTTCATAAACAATAATGGATTATCGTTTACTTGATTACCAAGTTCATGTACATGGTCGAGATAATTGCGGCCCACGCACACGGCTTTGCCAACGGGGTAACCTTGGGCATCCACTGTTTGGAGAGGCTGACCTTGCATATTGAGGTGCTGATAAGTATTGATCATGATATGTACGACTTCATTTTAATAGTTTAACGTCATTGAGCTTGGGCATTAAACGCTTTATCTATACGCTGTGCTAAATAGGCAACGGAGATGCCAAAATAATAACTGCGATTCCAACGCATTAAGGTATCAAAATTGTCATAAACAAGATAGACACGCCCCGCTTCACCGTCAGGTAAAATTAATGACGCTTTAATATCCACATTAGGTAAAGCTGTTTGGTCAAACTTCGTTACGCCTAAAGCCTGCCAATCTCGCAAGGTCTTTTTACGGTCACGGCTTAGACCCTCTAGCTGCGAAATGCGCTCCATGTTAAATGACTCGCTCAGCTTCACTTGACGCCCCCACGTGAAGTTGCCGTTCCATCCTTCTTGGCTAAGGTAATTGGCGATAGAGGCAAACACGTCCTCTTCAGTTTGCCATATATCTTTTTTACCATCACCGTTTGCGTCTACCGCATAGGTCAAAAACGACGTAGGCATGAATTGGCTTTGCCCCATTGCTCCAGCCCAACTGCCATTGAAGTTTTCTAAGGTCACGTGCCCTTGCTGGAGGATTTTTAGTGCGGCGAAAAACTGATTTTTAAACAAGGTCTCTCTTCGCCCTTCGTGGGCCAACGAAACGAGGGAGGACATGACCGGGTGGTTGCCTTGAATACGACCAAAATTACTTTCATTTCCCCAAAGAGCAACAATAAAGCGCGCTTGCACGTTGTATTGTTCACTTATCTTTTTTAACACGTCGTAATGTTCACGGTAGGCTTGAACGGCTTGCTCAACTTTCCAATCGGGCACGCGAGTCTCTAGGTAAGTGTCGAGGGTGAGTCTGCGTTCTGGTTGATTCCGATCCGCTTTCACAACGGCCTTACGCTCTACAATACTATCAAAGATAGGTGTTAAAAAGGCTTCACTGTAGCCTTTGCTTAGCGCTTCTTGTTTGAGGGCATCGCGATACTCATCAAAACTAAGTGCATCAGCCGCACCCGCTTGATACGCTGCAGCTAATGCAAACACAAATGCGACAGACTGAATGAATTTACGCATAGCTTACCTTTTCTGAGTCGTTGGGCTATCGCACCAGAGAAACGCACGCAGCTAAAAAGCGCACGTTCTTAGGGCTGGTTATTGTTGTTGAGATTGTTGCTGAAGGTGCATTTTAAGCAAACTGGCGGACGTAGGCGGCATCTGTAAATAAAACCCTTGCTCTTGAAGTTTGGCGACAAATTCTGACTTTGGAATTTGTGCAATATGTTCTCTTTTATCTACCGGCACCGACATCACGAACTGCGGGGTGCCAAACGCTTTTAACAATGCCTCCGGCACCTTAGAAAAATCGTCTTTGTTCGAAACATACAAGTAAGTATCGACTTTTTTTATAGACTTATATGCGGCGCAAAGCATGGTAAGTTCCTCCTTCACCAAATAACACACGTAATTTATCAATGAACACATCTTTGCGCCAGCCCGTTATTAGATCTGGCTGTAACCCTTGTAAGGTGGTTTCATCCTCTTCTACCCAAGCCCATTTCAAAAACTGTCCAATTTGCTTTTTTGACGCTATGGCAGCAATAGGAATATCCAGTGATTGACTGGCTTGCTCTGCGATGTCGCGAATATCAGCGCCCGCCTTTTTATACGCCTTGAATTCGATTAACCGCTTGGGTTTGCGCACATAAAGTGACTCATCGGCTTCTACTGCTTGCGTCACCAACTGGATAATTTCTTGGGCATACAGTCTCACCTGCTTAGGGTAAAGGCTGTTGAGCTTAAACAATGCGTTGTTGCTCTGCGGCAGCTTCATAGCAATTTCTAGCATTGCCGCTTCTTTTAATACAAAGTTTATGGCTATGTCTTTTTCGCGCGCCGTTTCAAGTCGCCATTTTGCAAGCAACTTAAGCGCGTACAAACTGCAAGGACCAAGCTTCCAATTGTTGGAAATGGTCAAATAGGCATATTCTGCAGGAAAAGGATGTGTCTTCTTCGCAATAAGGCACTCAGACTCTTTAGTCACGTACTCGGTCATACGCCGTTCATTGAGCTCTGAAGCGAGCTCATCGTAAATAGCCATTAGGTAGGTTACGTCGGCAGCAGCGTAGTCTAATTGCTTATGCGATAACGGGCGCGCTATCCAATCGGTTCTTGATTCACCTTTGTCTAAGGTAACGTCAAACAAGCTCTCGACCAAGTTAGCGTAGCCAATACTAGCGCCTTTATTAAGCAAACTTGCGGCAAATTGGGTATCAAATAAGGGCTGAGGCACCACGCCCAAATTGCTCCACAGTGCGTCAATGTCTTCTGAACAAGAATGCAATACTTTTGTGATACTTTGATTGGTCAAAATATCACAAAAACAGCTCAAATCATCTATCAATACAGGGTCAATTAGCGCTAGGGTTTCACCATCAAATACTTGCAATAAGCCAAGCTGAGGGTTGAGAGTGCGTGTGCGCACAAACTCGGTATCTAAGGTGATGATCGTAGCTTTTGAGAGTGTCTGGCAAAGCGCTTGCAAACCCTCAAGCGTCGTCACATATTCATATGACATTTCATGAAGGTTTTTAAGCGATTGTAGATTCAAAAATTAGTCCCGTAGCTCTCTGCGCAAGATTTTGCCAACGTTTGTCTTTGGCAACTCGTCGGTGAATGCGATAATTTTAGGTACTTTATAACCTGTTAGTAAGGTTTTGCAATGCTCCATTACCATTTCTTCGGTAAGAGAATCATCTTGCTTGACCACGAAAAGCTTCACCACCTCACCTGAGACCTCATGGGGAATGCCGATAGCAGCGGCTTCTAAGACGCCCTCGTGCATCGCAGCGACCTCTTCAATCTCATTAGGAAAAACGTTAAAGCCTGAGACTAAAATCATATCTTTTTTACGGTCAACAATATACAAATAACCTTGATGGTCTATTTTTGCGATGTCGCCTGTGGCCAACCATCCATCTTGTAATACTTCAGCGGTCGCTTCTTCTCGCCCTAAATATCCCAGCATAACTTGTGGGCCCTTAACAAATAGCTCTCCAGCTTCGTCGAACCCGAGTTCTTTGCCATCGTCATCGCAAATTTTAATATCGGTAGAGGGTAAAGGTAAGCCGATTGATCCTTTATATTCAGTAGCATTAAATGGGTTAACTGACACAACCGGTGAGCACTCGGTAAGGCCATAACCTTCAATGAGCACCTGACCTGTCACCTTTTGCCATTTTTCGGCAACAGGACGTTGTACCGCCATACCGCCACCTAAACCAAACTTAAAGTGAGAGAAATCTAGCGTGTCGAACCCTGGTGTATTTAATAATCCATTAAACAAGGTATTTACCCCTGTTAAAACGGCAAACGGATATTTACTGAGTTCTTTGACAAACGCAGGCATATCTCGCGGGTTGGTGATTAATAAATTCGGGCAGCCGTATTTCAAAAAGGTTAAACAGTTACTCGTTAGTGCAAAGATGTGATAAAGCGGTAACGCAGTAACCACCATATCTTTACCAGGCTCCACCGAGACCTCAAGAATACCGCTAACCTGCTCTAGGTTTGCAACCATGTTTCGATGGCTCAGCATAGCGCCTTTAGAAACCCCTGTAGTACCACCGGTATATTGTAAGAATGCAATATCACTGCCGTCCATTTCTGGTCGCACATATGCCGACTTTCTCTCACCAATAGAGAGGGCCTGCGCAAAGCTTACCGTATTTGTAAGCCCGTGCTCTGGCACCATTTTCTTGACGTACTTTACGACAAAGTTAACCAACCACTTTTTGGGAGATGGCAACATATCACCCAAGCCAGTGAGGATAACATTCTCAACAGGCGTGTCTTTAATGATGGCATCTAAGGTCGATGCAAAGTTCTCTACTATAACAATGGTTTTGACTTTCGCATCTGAAAGTTGGTGCTGTAATTCGCGGGGCGTATACAGTGGATTGACATTCACCACTGTCATGCCCGCTCTTAGCACGCCAAATAAAGCGATAGGGTACTGCAAAAGGTTTGGCATCATAATGGCGACAGCATCGCCCTTTTTCAGTCCTTTGTGTTGCAGGTAACTGGCAAATTGCAGAGACAACACATCAAGATCTTCGAAGGTGATTTTGTGCCCCATATTGATAAAGGCAGTCTTGTTGGCGTATTGACTCACTGCGCTTTCGAAAATATCAATTAAGGATGGGACTCTATCTGGATTAATTTCAGCGCTAATAGAAGGATCGTACTGATTCAACCAAACTTTTTCCACAACTACTGTCCTACTGACTAGTTGGCTAATTACCGCAACAAACCTGAGATTTGAATGGTAATACCAATATTAAAAATTAAGGTGCGTAATACTAAAGGACTATGCGATAAATTGGAATGAAAGAATCCCGAAAAGTGCGACAAATAAGGCTTTAATGGGTATTCATTACATTAATGATAAACTCAGCGACCTTATCGGGCGCTTGCATATGCACGTGATGGCCTCCCTTAAACTCAACCATATTGAAGTGTTTGAATATATTGCGTCTATGTTTGAGCATTCGCTTTATTTTGGTAAATCCACGATCACCTAACACCAGATTAAAAGTACATTGAATATTCTCGATAATATTCATCGCTTGATTAGGGGTCATCCTAATGGCCGATTGCGTGCGCAAGCGTTTGTCTGTGCGCCACTTCAATGCCCCGTCGTATTCCACAATGTTTCGAGACAAAATACGCAGTGCTTCACTGGCAGATAAATCACTCACTCGCATGCGTGCAGCCACCACATCCTCCATCGATTTTGGATGTTTAATCGGACCATTTGCTTTGTCGCGAGACGCCATACTCCCGCGCAATTGAGCAACGGTCGTAAACTCGGGCTCGGTTAGTGGCCCTAAACTCTCTATCACCACTAAATTTGCAACTTTGTTTGGATAAAGCGCACAGTAGATGCTAGATATAATTCCACCCAGTGAATGCCCTACTAAGGTCACGTTAGTGAAGTCATTACTTTCAATGAGACGATGTAGGTCGTAGACATAGTCGGTAAGATGATAATGCGCATCTTTACTGCGATGCGCCGATTTGCCATGCCCAGGTAAGTCTATGGCGATGCAATAATGATTTGCTAGGTGAGAAACCACATCATCAAAGCTGGCCGCATTATCTAAAAAGCCATGCACAAATAATATCGGAGAGGAATTTTGCTGCCCTGAGACCAGAGCAGCTATTTGACCGTCGAGGAAGTGAACCTCTTGTTGCGTCACCAAAACTGGCTATTGGTTGCTAATTTTGCGATCGCTAATCACCGGCGACGTTCTCCCACCAGCAGGCTCTGAGATATTAGGCCTGACCGCAGGTGAAGTTCTGCTTGAGCTAGGCTTAACCGTCGCTCCTTGTGAATGCCCTTCGTTGTGAGTAACGCGCACTCTTGAGCGAAATCCAGGTCCCCATGGATCAAACCATGGACTCCATGCATTGCGATAGAAAGGACTAATTAAGTATGGATTGCCATAAAACACATTGCCACGAAAGCCGCGAGCATAAAATGGCACGAACCCAATTTGGTCAACGTCTACTTCTGTGGTTTGTTTCCACATGTAATAACCTTGGGCATTTAATGTTGGATACGTATACTCTTGCTCGCCAATAATACCGGTTAGCGGCGCGGTTACCTCACCAACTACCGTAATGAGGCGGCCTTGAACAAACACAAGCGGGTCCACAAACCCCTCTACAACGGCTTTAAACCTGCCGGTACTCTCTTGTCCAATGCGAGGCTTACCAGTAGACGAGTCAGGGAAAAATACGACTTCAATCTCAGACACTTCTTTTTTATTCTCAACACCCACAATACGACCACCCCAACGCGCACTTTGGCCGGCAACGTTGCTCGCTTGTGGATCGTTCATAACAGTGTCAAATGGCACCAACACGTTCTCGTCAGTGACTTGAATCGGGTCAGGTACGACCGAGCATGCGCTTAGCGCTAGCAACATGAAACTAAGAGGAAGGAGTTTTTTCACAATATCACCTTTATATAACTTACTACTTATTAAGACTTACTATCAGGCGTTAAGTTCCTTGCCCTGTCTTGGCTAGGCGTAAATGTCCACGCCCATCAATTTGCTTACCGCCTCTCGTTTCATAGAAACTTCGATGGCTTCATATGCTTGCAGGCTTTTTTGGGCCTTGCCTGAAATATCAGCATAACTATTTGCGCGCGCAAAAATAGCCTCAGCATCTGACATGGCCTGCTTAGAGCCACTGCGCACCACGTAATTTGTATTTTCAGGCTTGTCTTGCTCGGTATTGTTCACCGGATGAGTTTGTGCCACACGCGCTTTAGGCGTGCCCGACTCAGGATTGACAAAAAGACCTTGATTAATCGTTGAAACGCTATCCATCGTTATTCTCGGTTAGGTAGTTTTTTCCAAGTCACAGTGTCGCGTACATAAACCGGTGCGATTGCTTCACAAGTAACTTGTTCGCCTTGTTCGTACTGCCATTTCGCCAACGCAAGCATGTATAAAGCATTAGGATAGTTTACCGCTAATGCAGATGATTGCAATTGCAGCCCTAATTCTTGCTGATATGCATGGAAACCTGTGCCTACATAGCTTTGCTCATCATAGCTTGAAAGCACATCTGACGTCAGGCTAGCCGGCGCTAAAACAGCCTCTTGTTTCGTTTGCATGGCAATACCGCTTTCATTAGCTTGATACTCACCAAAGTAGACCTCTTGCATGCGTGCGTCAATCAGCGCGAGGCTGCGAGTGATGCCAAACCGCTCTAGGTTTTCTTGTGCCATTGCCTGAAGTGTCGATACTTCTACCACTTCCAAGTCTGCACCAAGTGCCAGACCTTGTACTGTGCTGGCTGCAATTCTAACACCGGTAAAGCTGCCTGGACCTCGCCCATAAGCAAGTAAATCAATATCACTGAGGGTAAGGTTATTGCGGCTGAGCACCTCATCAATCATTGGTAAAATGCGTTGGCTATGTTGTTGAGGGCATAATTCAAAAATGCCGTCAGCACCTGCCTCAGTCAATAAACCGACGCTACATGCTTCGGTAGCGGTGTCGATTGCTAATATCTTCATATTGCTATTCTATTGCCTCTAAAAATTCACATACCTTATCTAGGGAGCGTGTTCTGCGCATAGGCGGCAGGCTTGCTATAAAGGTTTGGCCGTATTGTTTGGTTAATAATCGGTTGTCGCATATCACGAGCACGCCAGTATCACTTGAGTCGCGAATAAGACGTCCTGCGCCTTGTTTTAGCGCAATCACCGCTTGCGGTATTTGTATGCTTGCAAAAGCATTGCCACCTTTTGCTTTACAGTCTTTTATGCGTGCTTGCAGTAAAGGATCATCAGGTGAAGCAAAGGGAAGCTTATCTATCATAACGCACAGCAATGCGTCGCCTTTTACGTCGACGCCCTCCCAGAAAGAACCTGTCGCAAACAATGCACTTGATGGGATGTTTTTAAAATCCTCCAAAAGGCTACTTTTGGTGCTTTCGCCCTGCACGAGTATTTCGGTATCAATCATCTCTCTGACTTGTCTTGCAACTTCACGCATCATATGGTGACTGGTAAACAGTAAAAACGCCCTGCCTTTGGCGGCATCAATCAGGCGTATTGCGATTTTCACTAAATGCGTGGAGATGCTCCTTTCATGAGGCTCTGGTAGGTATCGTGGTACGCATAGCATAGCTTGATTTTGGTAGTCGAATGGCGAGTCCATTTCAATCACGTCAGCGTCGTTAAGCCCCATCTGATTTTGATAATGCTCAAACGAATTATCTACCGTCAATGTCGCTGAAGTAAACACCCACGCGGCGTTGCTCTTATATACAATTTTAGAAAATTTGTCGGCAATGCTTAAAGGTGTCATATGCAAGACAATATGACGGCGAGTCGTCTCATACCAAAAACTTACATCGGGCTTTTTGGTATCCATTAAGCGCGTAAAGGTTTGACACGATTCATGCAGCTTTTCTGCATATTGATCAATATCTTTATCGCGACCGCTGTGCACAGCTAACACGTCGAGTAATCGCTTTAGCTGCGTGTTGATCTGATCGAGCAAGCCGGTCAGGTTTTTCTGATCAATAGCCTCATCCCAATCGCCTCGTTTTGGCTCAATATCGAACTGCATTCTAAGGTCTGCAATAAATTGGCGTGCTTTCTCGCATAGGAGTTGAATTTGGTCTGCATCTTTTAAACTCACTCTTTGTTGCTTGCTAAGATCAGATAAAATATCGTCAAGCTGGCGACTCGAAATAGCTTCTCCAAAATATTCACTGGCAATATCAGGAATAAGATGAGCTTCATCAAACACAATTAAATCAACGTCGGGGATAAGTTCGCCAAAACCGCCTTCTTTTAATGATAAATCTGCAAAAAATAAGTGATGGTTGACCACAATCACATCGGCTTCCATAGCCTTTTTGCGCGCTTTCATTAAATAGCAGTCTTGATATTCTGAGCAGTCTTTGCCAAGACAGTTATCAACAGTAGAGGTAACTAAGGGAATCACTTTGGCGTTGTCTGGAAGAGAGGATAACTCGCCGATGTCACCCGTCGTGGTGTTAAGGCTCCACTTCTTAATGATACTGTATTCATTAAGGGTTTCTTTTTCCAAACGCATATGTTCGCCACCGTTTAGCTTTAAACGTTGCAAACATAAATAATTCGAGCGCCCTTTTAACAGCGCAGAATCTTGAGTTTTGTCGATAGCATTTTTAATAAGAGGCAAATCGCGGTTATATAATTGCTCTTGTAAGTTTTTCGTACCCGTTGAAATAATGACTTTTTTCTTTGAAAGTAGCGCGGGCACGAGATATGCGAATGTTTTGCCTGTGCCGGTACCTGCTTCAGCAATCAATGTTGTTTTATCGCCAATCGCTTGCTCAACGGCTTCTGATAATGCAACTTGTGCGTCCCTTACTTTGTAACCCGCTATGATTTCACTAAGTGGACCGTTATCTTGAAAAAAGTCCGTAACCGCTGTCATACGTCTATCCAATTAATATCGCTACTTAGCATAGCCAATACTGACGAAAAAACGCTCCAAGCACTTGTCATACTTAGAGCGTTTTACACATTTTATGTCTTTATCTAAAGAGCACTTTCTCTTTGTTAAACCAATGCACACAAAACGCAATAAGCGCACCGGCAATAATGACAGACGAACCAAAAATCGCAAACAGCTGCACATAGTCCATCGTGCCTTTGATAAGCTCTTTAATGGCCAAGGCAACGTTAGTCAGAGGCACCCACGCCCACACACCTTTGAGTTCAATACCAGGTATCACAGCCACAAGCACGGGCACGATAACCAAGAACACCAGTGGTGTCATATAACCCTGAGCTTCTTTGTAAGACCGTGCATAAATAGACAATGCCAATAAAATTGCCGCAAACATCGCCACAATAGGCACCAACATTAAGAACACGAGTAAGAAATCTAACAAGCCTATGGATGCCATAAAGTCAGATACCACTTTGATGGCCATCCCCTGCGAAAGCACAATACCCCAAATTGCCATACTGAGCACCGTCACCAAGGCTGATATCACGCCAGCAAAGGCAATCGTGAGGAACTTACCTAACACAATGTTTTGGCGACTAATCGGAGAAAGCAATAAGGTTTCTAGCGTTCCGCGCTCTTTTTCACCCGCGCCAATGTCGGCCGCTGGCAGCATCGCGCCTTGTAAACAAAGTAGGAATAAAAAGTAAGGGATCAGGCCGCCCACTTGCGCGCCGATACTCTCTCGCTCATCGGCAACGTTAACCTTTTCAATGACCATTGGATTAAGTAAGCCCGTTTGCTGATCTTCGTTCAAGCCTAAGCTCGCAAACGCAACTCTTTGATAAGTCGCCTCTAGTTCATCAATCACATCGCTAAGGCGCGACTGAACACTATTAAATTGCGCGTCGTTCAAGAATACTTTTATGGTAATTTGCCCAGTATTGATAATGTCACTACCAAAATTGCTTGGGATCTCAACAATAAAATCAACTTCACCGTCGCGAACCAGCGTCTTTTTTTGCTCATCATCAATCGGCTGTGTTTCTAAGCTTTGCAACGATAGGCTCTCTACCCCCGCTAACTTATCGACTAATTCTAAACCATAGTCTTGGCCAATAATCGCATAGTTTAGGGTTTTAGTTTGCGCCTCAGAGACTGCTTGCGACATGAAATAAGTCACACCGCCAAACAACAGCGGAAACACGACAATGGGCAGTGCCACCATAAAAAATAGCGTCTTTCGATCACGCAATAACTCGAGCAATTCTTTTTTAAATACTAACCACATTACGCAACTCCTTGCTTTAAACTAGCCATAAACGATGCATGTAGACCATCTGGCGATAATGCCTTAAAGCCTTCGAGGGTATCGTCAAATGTCGTTTCACCATAATCAATTACAGTAACCTTATCGCACAGTTCAGTGACTTCTTCTAAATGGTGAGTCGAAAAAATAACCGGAACTTGTTGCGACTTAAGATCTTTAATAAAATCGATAACCGTTTTTGCCGCCATGATGTCTAGACCAGTGGTAGGTTCGTCTAATACCACTACTTCAGGGCTGTGAATCACCGCTCGGGCGATGGAAGTTTTCTGCTTCATCCCTGTTGAATAGGTCTCGCTGCGTCTGTCTAAAAACGAGAGCATATCGAGTTTTTCACCAAGTGATTCAATGCGCTGATTAATATCTTTATCGTTCATACCGTTTAAGCGGCCAAAATAAGCAATGTTTTCGCGCCCAGTTAAGCGACCATAAAGACCGGTAGAGCCAGAGAGAAAACCTATCTTTTTGCGCGCACCCACGGGATCTTTTATTACGTCCGTATCGCCAATATACATGGTGCCAGCATCAGGCTGCAAAGCGGTAGATAGCAAGCGCAAGGTCGTGGTTTTACCTGCACCATTTGGACCAAGTAATCCAAGCACTTCGCCTTTTTCGCAGCGCAAGCTCACTTCTTTTACCGAATGGAAAAAGCGGCCTTCCAAGCGAGGATCCTTTTTATCTTGTTCGCTGAGTTTCTTGGGGTTTTCAACTCTAAATTTCTTTGCTAATCCTGAGATTGCAATCATATTTTGTTCCCTTTTATGATGTTGAGCTCGTAGTGTAAAAGATTACGCTGCAGTACGCACCCTCACAAACGGCCTGAATGTTAATTTAATTGTGACAATTAGTGACAAGCAGCGTCTAAGGGCGACAGGTAAGCAAAAGGAACGATTGTTTCATATTTAAAAAATGTTCATAATGACCGCTTACATTAAAAGAGTAGTAATTCATGCAAGAAACATCACAAGTAAGTGCATCTGTCACCAACCCATTTCAAGCCGTTACCGAAATTTTTTATCGCCCAAGAGCGGTTTTCGATACCATCGCGGTCAAAGATAATTGGTCATGGATACCTTTTTTCTTGGTTATCGCCATATCTATTGCGCCAGGTTACTTGTACTTTAGTACGGTTGATTTTGCGTGGTATGCCAATACAACCGCCATGATAGCACTTCCAGATGGCAGTCCAGCAGAACTTGAGGCTATCAGCAACACCATGGAACAAGGCTTTATGTCCATGACGACCATGATTTCCATTCCAATTGCGTTTGTCATCGTAACTGCCATTCTTGGCGGCTATTACACTTTATGCACTCGCAATGACGATAAAAGCGTACATGGTTATACCGATTGGTACGGCGCTATGTGGTGGATGTTAATGCCCACTCTCATCAGTTCTTTACTGGCATGCGTGTATTTGTCGCTACAAACCGCTGGGACGCCCATATCGCAAGCGGCAATGGCCCCGCTTTCACTGGCGTTTATTTTCGGCATCGAAATGACTGATCAGTGGTATGGATTGTTAGAGGCGATTCGCTTCGATTCATTATGGACCATTGCTCTTGGCGCAATTTGCTTAAACTCATGGACGAATTTCACCATGCGTAAATCGATCATTATTGCGGCCTTGCCAAGTGTTCTGATCTGGTCAATCACTTTGTTATTCGTGGTTTTATAAGCGCGGTTTCAAGGGCATAAAATAGTCGGCGTTGGCATAAAACGTAGCATCTTGCGCTTCGTTATGCCAGCCCGGAATACCCAGTAAAGGTAGGGGGCGCAATTGCCCCTTTTTTTCAAAGACACCCTCTTTAATTAACGCCTCAGATAGCGCTATGTCTATGCTAGGCAATGCCCCATTTATATCTTCAGCACACATTTTTGTAAGCGTTGGCATGTTCAATACGTAAGCCTTTGCCGTTAAACCAATAAAGGGTTGGCATAACATTTCTAGATTTGCATGACCAAAGTGCAATGGGATTATACGATTAAACCAGTCATCTCGCCGCGCTATAAATAAATTCGACCAATCATGAGCGCTCAGTGCTGCGTGAAGGTTGGGTGAATCGGTCAACAGTATCATTCCGCATTCATCGAAATGCGTCATTCTATCTCGTCTGGGCGTGCGACGTTGATGCCCTTTAGGCTCGATGTCTTGCCAATGCAACTGATTTAAAAGCCCTTTCGTACTTGGGTAAAGTATCCATATCAATCCATTAAAGTAGTCATGCCAACTGTTGTTACGAGTGGGTATCACTTTATCTTGATAAATGATCTGCTCGTAGTAGCGACTATCTTCCATGCTGTCTTGGTCGACAAAGCGATACGCGAGTGGCTGTTGCTGTTCGCAGGCAATGAAGTTAAGTAAATCTGCTGTTGTACCATGCTTATTCTCGACTATTTTAAACAAGTTCATCACTTGCTTAAAAGCATGCGAATTCGCGGTAAATGGTAGTGTTGTATGAATAACAAAATCCCTTATAATAGTGCGGTTAATAAGACCAACTATCGTGTTTTTTAAAAAATCACGCTGCACAGGTAAGACGTTCAAAGAGTCATGCGTAGCGAACACCTACATAATGCACTCATAACAATAATAACATCACAACGGAAATTTTATGACAATACGAAACACACTTAGCATGTTTGCCGCTTTAGCATGCGCAAGCACCTTAATGGCAGGATGCACCCCTGCCACACAAGAACAAACAACAGCAGAAGCACAACAAGCTCAAACGCCCACAGAGCAAAGTGCGGACAACTTCAAAGCCGTTTACGATGGTATTTCTACTGAACGCATCAAACAAGACATTATTACCCTAGCCTCTGACGAATTCGAGGGGCGCGCTCCAACAACCATTGGTGAAGTACTAACGCTTGCCATGCTCACCGACGAACTGCAAAAAGCAGGCTTACAGCCAGGGAACGGTGATAGTTTTCTTCAGCAAGTAGATTTAATGCAAATCACTGCATCTGATGATATGACGCTTAACATGGGAACCAGTAGTTTTGCCTATAAAGAAAATATGGTTGCCGGCTCAAAACGTGAGACTGATACCATCAGTGTCAATGATTCACCGATTGTATTTTTAGGTTATGGCGTCAATGCGCCTGAATATGATTGGAATGACTATGGCCAGATAGATGTGAAAGGTAAAACCGTTATTGTGTTAGTTAACGACCCAGGGTTTGCAGCACCTGATTCAGGGCTCTTCGATGGCTCTACCATGACTTACTACGGTCGCTGGTCTTATAAATATGAAGAGGCTAGTCGTCAGGGAGCTGAAGCGGTGTTCATCGTGCATGAAACGGCGCCAGCGTCTTATGGATGGTCGGTCGTTGCTAACAGCTGGAGCGGTCCTCAATATTCTCTGGTTAGCCCCGACCAAGGAGCAAGTCGCGTTGCCGTAGAAGGTTGGATATCCCGTGAAGCGGCTATTGAAGTGTTCGCCCAAGCGGGTCTGGATTTCGATGAAGAAAAACAAAAAGCACTCGAGGGGCCCTATGCTAAAGCGCTAGACATTAATGCGTCGGTAACCGTAAAAAACGAGTTTGAACAATCACACAGTTACAACGTCTTTGCCACCTTACCGGGCAGTGAAAAACCACAAGAGCACATTATTTATACCGCGCATTGGGACCACCTAGGAAAAGATGAGAGCAAAGATGGCGACCAAATCTATAATGGTGCACATGATAATGCCACCGGAACTGCTGCGATCCTCGAGATAGGAAGAGCCTTTGCTTCGCTAGATACAGCACCAAAACGTTCTATTAGCTTATTAATTGTCACGGCTGAAGAACAAGGCCTGCTAGGTTCAAAGTACTATGCAGAGAACCCTATCATCCCCCTAGATAAAACCGTTGCAAACATCAATATGGATGCGATGAATATTCTTGGAAAGACTAAAGATGTCGCTGTAGTAGGCATGGGCAAATCTACAATGGAAGATTTCTTGCTTGAAGCGGCTACTAATCAAGGCCGTGTGTTAAGCCAAGAAGAACGCCCTGAGGCAGGTATCTATTATCGCTCTGATCACTTTAGTTTCGCTAAATTTGGTGTACCCGCTTTATACGCCAAAGGCGGCAGCCAACCGATTGATGAAGAAACGGCTAATTACCGTAAGCGTATGAATGTTATTGTGACGGGCTGTTATCATCAGGTGTGTGACCAATACCGTGAAACGTGGAACTTAGAAGGCATTACCGAAGATACGCAGTTACTTTTCGAAGTAGGTTATGACGTTGCAAATGCTGAGGGCATGCCGCAGTGGAATCCTTCAAGTGAATTTCAGCGTCCATAGGTAATAAAGCCCTATTAAACGTTAAAAATGTTAGCAAAAGGTGAATATCGAAAGGTATTCACCTTTTTTATGAAAAAGATGCCGTCAAATAGCAATAATTACTTGCATTTCATGCTCATCATGGCACATTCAAAATGCAGATCACATAATAATAATAAAGGATTCACAAAACGTCCTGGGCTGCGAAACTTCCGACAGAAAATCCGACACAAATCACTAGCTGAACAGAGGCACCCCTATTTATGTGTGGTATATTCGGTATCCTTGATATCAAAACAGATGCAACAGAACTAAGGACAAAAGCCTTAGAACTCTCCAAATTATTGCGCCATCGCGGACCAGATTGGTCTGGCATTTGGCAAGACGAGCGCGCTATTCTTTGCCACGAGCGCTTAGCCATTGTAGACGTAGACACCGGCGCACAGCCGTTAGTAAGCGACACGGGCGAGCAAATCTTAGCGGTCAATGGCGAAATATATAATCACAAAGAACTTGCCCAAGCTAGCGTACCAAATTACGCATTTTCGACCCGTTCTGATTGCGAAGTCATTTTGCCGCTTTATCAACAAAAAGGCGTTGAGTTCATAGATGAACTCCAAGGTATGTTTGCCTTTGTTTTATACGATAAAAAAACCGGTAATTACCTGATTGCCCGCGATCACATCGGTATCATCCCTCTGTATACCGGTTTTGATGAGTTCGGCAACTTTTACGTCGCGTCAGAAATGAAAGCATTGGTTCCCATTTGCAAAACTGTACAAGAGTTTCCGCCGGGACACTATATGCTCAATGGTAAACTACAAAAGTATTACAAACGCGATTGGATGGATTACAACAACGTTAAAAATAACGAGACCAATCTTGAAGACCTAAAACATGCTTTTGAGAAGTCAGTTAAGTCGCATCTAATGTCAGATGTACCCTACGCAGTATTATTATCTGGTGGTTTAGATTCATCACTTGTATCAGCGGTTGCCGCTCGATATGTCGCCAAACGCGTTGAAGACGGTGACCAAAGCGATGCTTGGTGGCCTCGATTGCACAGCTTCGCAGTTGGGCTTGCAGGCGCGCCTGACCTGCTTGCAGCGCGCAAAGTAGCCGATATGATTGGTACCGTGCACCACGAAATTCACTTTACTATTCAAGAAGGCTTAGATGCCATTAGAGATGTGATTTACCATCTAGAAACCTTCGATACCACTACCATTCGTGCGGCAACACCTATGTACTTGATGACGCGGAAAATAAAAGCGATGGGCATTAAGATGGTACTATCGGGTGAAGGTGCCGATGAAATATTTGGTGGGTATTTGTACTTCCACAAAGCTCCTAATGACAAAGAGTTTCATGAGGAAACGGTGCGCAAGCTCGACCGCTTACATATGTTTGACTGCGCCAGAGCCAACAAAGCCACGTCTGCTTGGGGCGTTGAAGCCCGTGTTCCATTCCTTGATAAAGAATTTATGGATGTTGCTATGCGCCTCAATCCGAAAGATAAAATGTGTTTAGACGGACGCATGGAAAAATGGATTTTGCGCAAAGCCTTTGATGACGACTCGTACTTACCCGCAGAAGTATTATGGCGTCAAAAAGAACAGTTTGGCGATGGCGTAGGCTACTCATGGATTGACTCAATCCGTGAATTTGTTAACGAGCAAGTCACTGATCAACAATTAGAAACGGCACAATACCGCTTCCCAATTAATACGCCTGATACAAAAGAAGGGTACTTTTATCGCACCGTATTTGAGGACTTCTTCCCACAAGAAAGTGCCGCCAGATGCGTTCCTGGAGGCAAATCAATTGCTTGCAGTACGGTAGAAGCTCTAGAATGGGATGCGTCATTTAAAGAAATGGCAGACCCATCTGGTCGCTCGATGAAATCTATTCACAGCGGTGAATTTAAGGGCGAGTGATCGCCCTTTTTATTGAGGATTTCTCGCGCCAACTGGGTAATACCACAAACGCTCATCTGCGGTAGGTGTAAGTGGCGGTAGCAATGGATTGGCAAGCTGGAAGTATGATAGGCCGTTTAAGTCAAGACGCTCAATCGTGCCACCAAAATGTTCCATAAACAATGCATCGAAACTGCCGTCTTCAATCGCTCTGTGTAGCCCCGTCTCGACGAGTTTTGCTAAGGTTATATTGCGCTTGTTGAAGAAAAAGTACATCGCGCTTGGGTAGCGTACGGCGATACCTGGACGAAATGTTAAGGTGGTACTTGCTTGGCTTTCTGTTTCTCTTTCCACTTCAATCACCGAACGCGGGAAAAAATCCGCTTGTCGTGTTTTGATCATGTTCAAAGCCTCAGCATAATCGCGAGAGGTAACCACGTTAAAGCCGTTTGCCTGCAATATTTTTGTATCTGGCCACGCAATCCCCTGCACTGGCTCATATTCAAGTAAATCACTTAGTGAGTTGATATCAGCATTCACAAATCGGCTGTTTTTGGGGGCCACAAACATACGCCACCCTATTAAGCCCTTGGCAATGGGGATACGAACAGGAAGAAGATGCTCTTCGCGAGTGGTGTCGGTCATTGCCCATACCACATTAATTTCAAGGTTTTCTTCCAAGCGTTTAAGCGCTCGGGCTTGACGCATTGGTTTAGTAGAAGCTTTGAGTTCGTAGCGTACGCTTGTTTTATCTAGCGCCAATGCCAGTAATGCGAGCGGATAGTCATAGCGGATATCGTCCTCCAAGGCCTCTTGTGGATAGGTGATTACCCACACAGCAGAGTAAACTGGTCTGGCGAACATTAGCGAAAAAGCGATAAAAACAACACCGAAGGTTTTCACTTACTCCACTCCAATAAACTTATGTGTTTGTAACGATAAACGCCAGTTACGTTCAATACAAGTGGCAACTGCAAGTTGTGTGGCTCGCTTTTGCATACTAATCGGTTGTAGGTAGATAACCGGTAAGGTATCGAGATTAGCACTTGCCAATAAACTATCGAGTTCATCGATATGTTTCTGCATTGCAATGGGATGCTTTATTTCGTTTGCCCGCACTAGAGCGTCTTTTCGTACCTCAAAGCCACCTTTCATGTTGATTTTAGGCGATAGCGTCACCCATACATCTGGATGGCAGATAATTTCAAAGGTACCACTGGTCTCAATTTGCACGCTGTAGCCCTTTGCAATGGCAGCTGTGCTAAATTCGGTGAGGTCAAACATGCAGGGCTCACCGCCGGTCAAAACAATGTTTTTAGCGCGATAGCCCTGTTTTTCAAATAAGCGAAATATATCGTGTGTGTCACCGCTGAAATAATGCTCAGTATCGACGGTTTCTTGCATGATCACATCTTGCTCACGAACATTCTCAGGCTTGGTCTCCCAAGTATGTTTAGTATCGCACCATGGGCAGCCAACTGGACAGCCTTGCAGGCGTACAAAAATTGAGGGGACACCGGTAAATGCGCCTTCACCTTGTATCGATTCAAACACTTCATTGACCAATAAACGTGTCATATGCCTCTCTTTTATTATTTTACATTGGGATTTGCGAGCAGATAGCTTAAGATCTGCAAGTATACCCTAACTTTTATCAAGGTGATCATGACAGGCTCGCAAAATTCCAACACCAAAGGCAAAATTGTTGTTATCTACTCTGGCGGCATGGATTCTTATACCGTACTTAGACAAGCTGCGCTTGACGGCTACGAGGTGTATCCCGTTGCATTTAACTATGGTCAACGCCATAAGAAAGAATTAGATGTCGCACAAGCGGTGTGCGACAAATACGGCTATCCATTTCAACTTGTCGATGTGTCGAGCATTCTGCCCTTATTAAAAGGCTCAGCCCTTACCGATGATATCGACGTGCCAGAAGGCCATTACGCTGAGGCATCAATGCAACAGACCGTGGTGCCTAATCGCAATATGATTATGTTATCTATGGCGGTGGGTTATGCGGTGTCTATTGGCGCTGAGGCGGTTTATTTTGGTGCCCACTCTGGGGATCATGCCATCTACCCCGATTGTCGAACAGAATTTTTAGACGCCATGAATTCGGTGTGTCAAATCGCAAACTACGAAGCGGTGGATATTCGCGCACCGTTTATTGCACAAAACAAAATAGACATATTGCGCACTGGTCTTGCCTTAGGTTTAGACTACGGCGAGACATGGACGTGTTACAAAGGTTTGGAAAAAGCGTGCGGAAAGTGCGGGTCTTGCCAAGAGCGCTTGGAAGCGTTCGAACTCAACGGAGTGAAAGATCCAGTGGCGTATTTTTAACGCCACTGAATATCGTTATTTCTATTTTTGGCTCTCAGACACAAAGTATTCAATTTCTTTGATGCAGTAACGTAAAACAGGGTTTAAACGCGTATTTTTACCGTTCATGACAAACAAGTCGTGCTTAAACTCAAACATGCTTCCTCTGGCGATGGGCACAAGCCCGGTCGCAGCCCCCTGCTCTTTGGCAATATAGTCAGGCAATAAACCTACGTATTCGCCGGTCATGATCGCCGCCATACATACTTCAAACGAATCTGAAAAGGTTTGAATACTCAAGCGCTTGTCGTTAGAAATATAGTTAGAGGAAGATAGCCCCGAAATACCAATGGCGGGATAGTCTTCGATGTTCACATTGTCAGGCAGTGCATCCACATCTCTGAACTTAGCCAAAGGGTGCGTTGGCGCGCAATACAAGCGCCCTACCGACTGGATACCCACTGGGTGAAAGGTGACCGATTCGGGCTTGACCATGTCGTAGGTAGATAGCACCAAGTGGCACTCGCCAGACAACGCCACATGCTCCACTTCGTTATATAGGCGAGTTTGAATATTCACATGAATATCATCAAACTTCTTCATGGTACTTTTTACCGCTTTTGCTACGGCCAGTTGCATAGACGTGGCTAATCCAGACATTAATACAATGGTGATATGGCCCGAATAATCGTCGTGTAAGCTTTTTAAGTTGAAAACAAAGTTATCGAAGGCGTTAAAAATGCGCTTGGTCTCTTGGAAGACAACCTCACCTTCTTTGGTCATTTGAAACCCGCCTCTCCCGCGATGACACAGCACTAAATCTAGGCGTTCTTCGAGTTTCTTAATAGCGGCACTAATATTGGGGCGCTGCATACGTAATACCGGCTCAGCGGCTGTAAAGCCATTGCATGAGGCAACCGCGTAAAACACGCGCAATAATTTAATATCCGATTCCTGCAGACGATTAAGCATAGTCGTTCCTGTGTAACAAAATGGTGTATACCAAAGTGAAACGTGCATACGGTACATTAACCCGACACGTTAAACCTCTAAACATGTATTAGTTATCGTTTTGTATAACTAAAACTTTACACCTTTTGACATAATTGTACAAAATTAAGACAGTTTTACGACTTCAGCTCTCAGCGTTTCTACTTCATCACGTAATGATGCTGCTTTTTCAAATTCTAAATCTCGCGCATATTCAAACATGCTTTTCTCTAACTCTGATATCCTCGCCATCATGTCTGTGACCGAAAGGGCTTTTTGCGCTTTTTGCTTATCGGCAACCTTCTTGAGCCTCACTTTGCCCGATGCTGGGTGAGCCGAGCTATCACCAAGGTCCATAATGTCGGTAATGGGCTTGTTAAGCTGCTGCGGCACGATGTTGTTTGCTAAATTATGTTCACGCTGCTTGTTTCGGCGGCGGTCGGTTTCATCCATCGCCTTTTTCATGGAGTTGGTGATTCTGTCAGCATACAAGATAGCTCGGCCGTTAAGGTGTCGAGCCGCCCTACCAATGGTTTGGATCAAGGATTTTTCAGCGCGCAAGAAGCCTTCTTTATCGGCGTCAAGAATGGCAACGAGAGAGACCTCTGGCATATCCAAACCTTCTCTAAGAAGATTGATGCCCACTAGTACATCGAACTTACCAATGCGCAGATCGCGGATAATTTCAATACGCTCAACGGTATCGATGTCAGAATGTAGATAACGCACTTTGACACCATGTTCATTGAGGTATTCAGATAAATCCTCGGCCATTCGCTTTGTTAAGGTGGTTATCAAGACGCGCTCGTTCACCGCGACGCGCTTATGAATTTCAGACAGCACATCGTCTACCTGCGTCGCCACAGGCCTCACTTCAATTTCTGGGTCTAATAAGCCTGTTGGACGCACCACTTGCTCAATGATATCGCCGTCAGACTTTTCAAGCTCGTAATTACCGGGCGTTGCTGAGACGTATATGGTTTGTGGTGATATGTGCTCAAATTCCTCAAACTTAAGAGGTCGGTTATCGAGGGCAGATGGCAATCTAAAGCCATATTCGACTAAAGTTTCTTTGCGCGAACGGTCACCTTTATACATCGCTCCAATTTGCGATACGGTCACATGCGACTCATCAATAAACAGCAAACCATCTGCAGGGAAATAATCAATTAATGTTGGGGGCGGCTCGCCAGGCGCTCGCCCAGATAGATAACGCGAGTAATTTTCAATCCCCGAACAATATCCAAGCTCCAGCATCATCTCAATATCAAACTGCGTGCGCTGCGAAATACGCTGTTCTTCCAAAAGTTTATGATTATCTTTAAGATATTTTTGACGATCTTTTAGCTCAGCCTTGATGTGCTCAATCGCATCTACAATTTTTTCTCTAGGCGTCACGTAGTGCGTTTTAGGAAATACGGTGGTGCGAACCACATTCTTATCGACCACGCCGGTAAGTGGGTCGAATAGGCTGATTTGTTCTATTTCTTCGTCAAACAGCTGCACGCGTACCGCTTGCTTTTCAGAATCTGCCGGGAAAATATCAATAACATCCCCGCGCACTCTAAACGTGCCTCGTTCAAAAGCGATGTCGTTGCGTTTGTATTGAAGTTCTGCAAGGCGACGTAAAATGTCGCGTTGGTCCATCAAATCGCCCTTTCGCAAATGTAAGAGCATTTTCATGTAGCTTTTAGGGTCGCCCAATCCGTATATGGCCGATACAGATGCAATGATCACTACATCTCTTCGCTCCATTAACGCCTTGGTGGCAGACAAACGCATCTGCTCTATGTGGTCATTGATAGAGGCGTCTTTTTCAATAAAGGTATCGGTGCTTGGCACATAAGCTTCTGGTTGGTAATAATCGTAATATGAAACAAAGTACTCCACCGCGTTATTCGGGAAGAAGTCTTTCATCTCTCCATAAAGCTGGGCGGCGAGGGTTTTGTTATGTGCCAAAATAAGTGTTGGTCGCTGCACCCTTGATATGACATTGGCCATACTGAATGTTTTACCAGAACCCGTAACGCCTAATAGGGTTTGGCGCGCCAACCCACTATCAAGACCGTCAACTAATGCTTCAATTGCGGTTGGCTGGTCACCCGCTGGTGAATAAGATGAAACAAGGTCAAAACCTTTACTCATTAAGCAAGATATCCTTTTTGATAGTCTGTTCTTTTCGCTGAATTTGCGCGTTTACTTCTTTGGTGAACCAATAATAGGAGGCACCTGCGGTAAAGAAATTTGCCACAACGCATCCCCAGAACAAGCCCGTTAAACCGAAAAAATGGCTGCCTAAGTAGGCAATGGGCACATAGCACACAAACAAACGAATGACCGAAAGTACAAGCGCGGACATAGGTTTGTGCAAGGCATTTAACGACGAGTTCGTCAATATGATAATACCTTGTAGTCCATATCCTAATGGAACGATCAACAAAAACAATTGTATATATTGTGCAACACTTTCTTCTTTAGCAAAGACATTCGCAATTAGCCCCGAGCTTAGCGCGAGGATGACAAACATAAACAGCTGCCATCCCATGACAAATCGCAAACTGATTAAATATGCCTGTTTGATACGTTCAAATTGATTGGCACCAAAGTTCTGGCTAATAAACGGCGGTAACGACATCGATAACGCCAACACAATAATGCTTGCTAACGATTCAAGCCGGCTACCCACCCCCCAAGCGGCAACTGCTTCGGCACCATAGGTGGCTACCACAGCGGTGAGCACGCCGCCAGCTATAGGCGTTAACATATTTGCACCTGCTGCCGGAATCCCAATGCTAAGCACCCCTCTGGCAGCTTGCCTAAAGTCTTGCAGGTTGAGTAGGCGAGGCTCGATGAGCTGGCGTTTTACTGCCAACAAATACAAAATCCAAACAACACAAACGGCCCATGCGATGCATGTTGCTATGGCGGCGCCTTTGATACCAAACCCTTCGAAAGAGCCAAATCCAAAAATAAGAATGGGATCTAAAACGGCATTAATTGCTCCCCCGACCGCCATAATAATACTGGGCGTTTTAGTGTCTCCTGCAGCTCGCAATACACTGTTGCCGACCATGGGAATGGCCAGCAACACCCCTGATATTAGCCAGACCGACATGTAGTCACGAATAAATGGTAGCAACTCCTGTGTTGCGCCCATCGCGCTAAAAATAGGCGTGATAAACAAATACGCAATAATACAAAGGGCCCCCACCAAGATAACGCTGAGCATTAACGCACCGCTAGCAATGGCTTTTGCGTGCGTACTTTCACCGCTTCCCAGAAACTTACCGATAATAGCGGACGTACCGATGCCTAAACCAATATTCAAACTAATGATGGTAAACGTGACAGGAAAGGTAAAACTTATGGCGGCAAGCTCTTGCGTACCCAACAAGCTAACAAAAAATGTATCCACAAGGCTGAAGGTCATCAACATAACCATGCCAAGGATCATCGGGATCGTCATGTTTCGTAAAGTAGGCGCTATTTCGTCTTTTAATAAATTGCGCGGCACTGAGGGGGTTTGAACAGAAATGCTGTGTACCTCTAAAATAATCGATATTAAGAATGAGTTTATACACCCATCTGCTAACTATAGTGCAATGCATACTAATAAAGTATCAAATTTAATAAATAACCCATGAAAAAGGATTCTCCACAGCCCCCTTTTTTACAAGGCAACGATGTCATTAATATGACACATCGTGTTTGACATCCCACAGCACCATTGACGCTCAGGTATTGCTCGCAAAAGTAACGCACAGGGCAAAATTAGCAAAACAGAAATGTCGTGTTTGCAAGGCGCATTTTATGTAATAACAGTAACTCATTGTTTTTAATAGCTTTAAAAAAAATCGTCGGAAATATACATTTCTTTGTTGACATTTTATTGAAAACAGAACTTTTTATTCACAATTAATATCCACATAGTTATCCACAGAAATAGGGGATAAGTCGACGCGCCTTAATAATGACGCTTGCTTGCAGGCCCTTGTGATTTTTTTATGTAAGTTGTTACTAACCATGTAAAACCGATGGCAATATTACAGTTTTATGAATAGCTGTACATGGGTACAGTGATCAACTGGTATTTTAGTCTTTTTTTTTCTTTATAGTTATAAAAGCTAGACCTTTAGTTATAAATAGCAAAATCAAGGCTTAAGCCGTTTTGTCAAAATATCTGACTTTTACATTGACAATTTTGCATCTTTATAAACGTCTACCCGCGCTAATTAATATTAAAAAAGCGCAATTGTTTATTGACACGAAAGGTGATGCTCATTAATATGCGCATCCGTTAAAAGGCAGGTCCCCCTTAGCTCAGTTGGTTAGAGCGACGGACTGTTAATCCGCAGGTCCCCCGTTCGAGTCGGGGAGGGGGAGCCACTTTTAACAAGCAAAACAATCTAAAATTCCCCCTTAGCTCAGTTGGTTAGAGCGACGGACTGTTAATCCGCAGGTCCCCCGTTCGAGTCGGGGAGGGGGAGCCATTCTTCTTTTCTATAAAACTTCTTGTGCAATTACTTTGATTTGACCATCGTGTCGTGAACAATTTTTATACATACTAGATCCCAATCAATAACCACATAGATAACGTGTTGTTTAATGCCTCTGAAAAGGCGATAATTCAGCTAATACAATTTTCATATTATGCGCCACGTATCAAAGCTCTATCAAACTAGCTAGATATTAGTGTGTGCGACTTCATTAATCGCGAGCTTATAGCAATAATGACAGAAATATTTCTGCTGCTGTTGGGCACTGTATTGGTCAACAACTTCGTATTGGTCCAGTTTTTAGGATTGTGCCCTTTTATGGGTGTGTCTGGAAAGCTAGAGACCGCTATGGGGATGTCGATGGCAACCACCTTTGTTTTGACCGTAGCTTCAATGAGTAGCTACTTAGTTGAAACATACGTGCTAGTGCCCTTGGGTATCGAATATCTGCGAACCTTAAGTTTCATACTCGTGATTGCTGTAGTGGTGCAATTTACCGAAATGGTGGTGCGTAAGACAAGCCCTAGCTTATATCGCTTACTCGGCATATTCCTACCGCTCATTACCACTAACTGCGCAGTATTAGGTGTGGCGCTGTTAAATACCACTAAGCAGCATAATTTTGTTGAATCGATTATTTATGGTTTTGGCGCGGCGGTTGGCTTTTCTTTCGTGCTGATATTATTTTCGGCCATGCGCGAGCGCCTAGCCGCTGCCGATGTGCCCGCTCCGTTTAAAGGCGCGTCTATTGCCATGATCACAGCCGGCTTGATGTCATTAGCTTTTATGGGCTTCACAGGCTTAATCAAATGACGTTGACGCTCATCGCAATTTTAGTCGTGGTGTTAATCGCCCTAGTCTTTGGAGCCTTGCTAGGCTTTGCCTCTATCCGTTTTAAGGTAGAGAGTGACCCGTTAGTGGAACAAATTGATAACCTGCTACCGCAAACGCAATGTGGCCAATGCGGTTACCCTGGATGCCGTCCTTATGCAGAAGCCATTGCAAATGGTGATGAAATCAACAAATGCCCTCCTGGCGGCGAAGCAACGATTAAAGACCTATCCGAACTCATGGGCGTGGAAGCTAAGCCCCTAGACGCGGCCCACGGGGTGGAAGACGTTAAAAAAGTGGCGTTTATTCGAGAGGCCGAATGTATAGGCTGTACCAAATGCATCCAAGCGTGCCCAGTTGACGCCATTTTAGGGGCCGCTAAACAGATGCACACCGTCATTATTGACGAGTGCACAGGCTGTGACTTATGCGTAGACCCCTGCCCTGTAGATTGCATTGATATGGTCCCACTTCATGATAGTAGCGAAAATTGGCAGTGGAACTTCAAGCAAGTCTCCGTTGGCGATATTCCTTTAAGGCAGCTTTAAGCATGAAGATGTTTGCTGATTACGATCAAATTATGGAACGCATTTCGCTGCAAAACTTGTGGGATTTCCCTGGTGGCGTGCATCCGACACAAAAAAAGAGCCTATCGAATCAAACCGATATCCAGCGTATCGACTTACCTTCTGTTGTGCATATCCCCGTTAAACAACACATTGGTGTCAACGGCGAGCTAATTGTCAAAGAAGGCGATACGGTTAAAAAAGGACAGCCTTTAACCACCAGTGAAAACAGTTTTGCTGTCCCGGTTCATGCCTCCACCTCTGGCACGGTAGTGGCCATATCAGATCATGTTGCTGCCCATCCATCAGGGCTGTCTGAGTTAACGGTGACCATCGAATGCGATGGAAAAGACAGCGAGTATGAATATACTCCGATGTCTGATTATGCACAGCGCTCAAAGGGCGAGATTATTCAAGCAATTTGCGCTGCAGGCATAAGCGGCATGGGTGGTGCTGGTTTCCCAACTCATCTTAAAGCAAACAACGTTAAACCCATTGAGTTTCTGATCATCAATGGTATTGAATGTGAGCCATATATTACCTCTGACGACAGGTTAATGCGTGAACATGCGTGGCAAATTCGTCAGGGCATCGATATTTTATGTCATTTACTGCAGCCTAAGCAGGTACTTATTGCCATTGAAGACAACAAGCCAGAAGCCTTCGAGACAATGTCGATAGCCTGCCAGCAGGAAGATAACTATCACGTCGTGAAGGTTCCAACGAAGTACCCAGCAGGAGGTGAAAAGCAGCTTATTCAAGTGCTGACTTCAAGAGAAGTCCCCTCTGATGGCTTGCCTGTTGATATTGGTTGTTTGATGTATAACGTTGGTACCTGTTACGCCATTGCCGATGCGGTTATTGAAGGTAAGCCTTTGATTGAAAGGGTTGTGACGATAACCGGAGAAGCAGTAGATGCCCCTCAAAATGTGTGGGCACGCATTGGTACGCCCATAAAACATTTACTCGCACAGGCGCAGTATCACAGCGAAAAACAAAGCTATCCGCGCATCATCATGGGCGGTCCTATGATGGGCTTCACGCTTAGCTCGGTGCAAATCCCGGTAGTAAAAATCACTAATTGTATATTAGTGCCTGCTGCTAAGGAGCTTCCCTTAGTAGAAGATGAAAGAGCCTGCATTCGTTGCTCAGCCTGCGCTGACGCTTGCCCCGCCTCGTTGTTGCCCCAACAGATGTTTTGGCATAGCAAAGCGAAAGAGTATGAAAAGGCGCAAGAATATAACCTGTTTGACTGCATAGAATGCGGCGCATGTGCTTATGTTTGCCCCAGTGAAATTCCACTGGTGCACTACTATCGCAAAGCAAAGGCCGACATTCGCCAACAACAGCTTGAAAAAGAAAAGTCTGAAAAAGCACGCGTGCGATTTGAGGCGCGCAAAGACAGACTGCAGCGAGAAAAAGAAGCGCGAGAAGAAAAACACCGTCTTGCCGCAGAAGCAAGAAAGCAATCGTTAAACAAAGATGGCGGTGCAGCTAAAGATAAAATCGCGGCGGCACTAGCAAGAGCGAAAGCAAAAAAAGCAAAACAACAAGCACAATTAAAGGACAAGCCAAGCAGCGATGAGTAAACTCAGCGTAGGTAGTTCACCTCACCATCATAATCAACGCGACACAGGCGCGGTGATGCGTTTGGTCATGTATGCCTGCATCCCAGGTATTTTGATGCAAACCTGGTTCTTTGGCGTAGGAGTGTTGATACAAATTGCGCTGTGCATGGTTACAGCAGTAGTCACAGAAGCGCTGATAGTAGAGCTACGCAAAAAGAATACTGAACGCGTTATCAAAGACTCTAGCGCAGCCTTGGCTGGTCTGTTGCTAGGTATTAGTATTCCCCCCCTTGCCCCTTGGTGGATAGCAGTAATTGGCAGCTTTTTTGCCATCGCCTTGGTCAAACAAGTTTATGGTGGCTTGGGCTTTAATATGTTCAACCCGGCTATGGCGGCCTACATAATGTTACTGATCTCCTTTCCAGTGCAAATGACTGCATGGTTGCCGCCAGTAAGCTTAACCGAACAAAGCTTTACCTTCATCGATGCGCTCAATACTGTTTTTACTGGCTTTACGACCGATGGTTACAGCATAGAACAGCTTCGAGTAGGCTATGATGGGTTAAGCATGGCTACCCCCCTCGACCACCTCAAAACGCAACTGATTGAAGGTTATACGGTAGGTGAAGCACTCAGCTCGCCCATCATGTCAGGAAACTGGGGCTTAGGATGGACACCTGTAGCGTTAGCCTACCTAGCCGGCGGTTTGCTGTTATTAAAACTACGCGTGATTAATTGGCATATACCGGTAAGCATGATTGGTGCGGCAATGGCGACGTCTTTTGTTTTATTTGCCGCCGACAGCTCCGTATACGGCTCTCCTGCTTTCCATTTAATTAACGGGTCGTTAATTGTGGGGGCATTTTTTATCGCTACCGACCCGGTCTCAGCCGCAACCACTAATCGAGGGCGCTTAATATTCGGCGCTGCCATTGGTTTTTGGATAATTGTTATTCGCACTTGGGGTAATTACCCAGACGCAGTGGCCTTTGCTGTGGTACTGATGAATATGGCAGTTCCGCTTATTGATTACTATACCCGTCCTCGCACCTATGGGCACAAAGCAAAAACGTCCTCCATTCATAACAATGAGGAGCCATAATATGATGCAGTATGCGGGTAAAAACGGCCTTATTTTGGCGGGTTTTGCGCTAGTCACAACGGTGCTGATTGCCATCACCTTTTATGCAACTAAAGACAAAATTGAAGCCGCTAAAGAAAAGCAGCTTCTGTCAGTCCTCAATGAGCTTGTGCCTGAACAGCAGCATGACAACGAGCTACATACCGACTGCATTGTTGTGCCCGCAGACCCGCTACTTGGCAACAAAACGCAGCGTATTTTTAGAGTCAGGCAGGCAGGTGAAAATACCGGTGTCATCATCGAAACCACCGCGCCAGATGGCTACAGCGGCAACATCGATTTAGTGGTCGCCGTGGATAGACAACAAACCGTGTTAGGCGCTAGGGTTATTGCTCACAAAGAAACCCCTGGACTAGGTGACAAAATCGATTTGCGCGTGAGTGACTGGATATTATCGTTTGCAGGGGTGAAATACTCCCCAGAAACCGAAGAGCGCTGGCAGGTTAAAAAAGACGGCGGGCAGTTTGATCAGTTCACCGGCGCCACCATTACGCCGCGAGCGGTTGTAGCTGCGGTAAAAAATGCGGTCATTTACGCCCAGCAACAAAACCAAACACTGTTTGAACAAGCCAGTAACTGCGGCGCACCTAGCGACTTTGTAGAGGACAATGATGAATCACTATAAAGAACTTACCGTACAAGGCTTTTGGAAAAACAATCCTGCAGTTGTTCAGCTTCTAGGGTTATGTCCACTGCTTGCGGTCACCGGCACCGTTGTTAACGGTCTTGGCCTTGGCTTGGCAACGACGCTGGTGTTATTGGGGTCCAATATTACGGTGTCGTTAGTACGTAATTTTGTGCCAAATGAAATCCGTATTCCGATTTTTGTCATGGTGATTGCGACTTTTGTGACCATGGTAGAGCTGATTATGCACGCCTTTACCTTTGAGCTGTATTTAGCGTTAGGTATTTTTATCCCGTTAATTGTAACGAACTGCGCAATCATCGGTCGAGCAGAAGCATACGCCTCAAAAAACCCTGTGCACTTTGCTGCATTTGATGGCTTAGCGATGGGACTAGGCTTTACCATGATTTTAGTGGTGCTAGGCGGTATGCGCGAATTACTCGGTTTTGGTACCTTGTTTGACGGCGCAGAATTGTTATTAGGCGAATGGGCGACGTCACTTCGCATTGAGGTGTATACGACCGATGCGAACTTCTTGTTAGCGATACTGCCGCCTGGCGCATTTTTAGGCATGGGGCTGCTCATCGCCGCTAAAAATATTATTGACGATGTGATTGAAAAGCGCGCGCAGCAAAGCCAGCAAAAAGTCGTGCAGCGCGCTCGCGTGACAGGAACCGACCTATGAATAAACAAAAGCGTTACGAAATCCTGTCCCGCCTTCGTGAAAATAATCCCCACCCTACTACAGAATTAAACTATTCCAGTCCATTTGAGCTGCTAATTGCAGTCATACTATCGGCGCAAGCAACCGACGTAGGCGTAAACAAAGCAACCGATAAACTCTACCCTGTCGCCAATACCCCTGAGGCCATCTATGCATTAGGTCTAGATGGCATAAAAGACTATATCAAGACCATTGGCCTATTTAACTCTAAAGCCAAAAACGTCCTTGAAACATGTCGTATTCTCATCGAAAAACACAATAGTGAAGTGCCAGAAAACAGAGAAGCGCTAGAAGCGTTGCCAGGCGTTGGTCGCAAAACCGCTAACGTGGTATTAAACACTGCATTTGGCTGGCCCACCATTGCGGTAGACACGCACATATTCAGAGTTTCTAACCGCACTAAGTTAGCAATGGGCAAAAACGTCGACAAAGTTGAAGAAAAGCTTCTTAAGGTTGTACCAGCAGAGTTTAAAGTAGATGTGCACCACTGGTTAATACTCCACGGTCGCTACACCTGTATTGCGCGCAAACCACGCTGTGGTTCTTGTATTATCGAAGATTTATGTGAGTTTAAGGAAAAAACTGATTAGGTCAGTTCACAACAGCAGCTTTACGATACTCGTTTGGTGTACAACTTTCCTGCATTTTAAAGACACGATTAAAGGTTGCTAGTGATGAAAAGCCAGACTCCATACTTACCACTAAGATCGTCCAGTTTTTGCTGTTTTCTTCAACGAGTAAACGTTTTGCATGGGATAGGCGAAAGTGGTTAACAAAGCGATTAAAGTTATCGAAATCGGTCCTCTCTTTTAAAATCCTGCTAATTCTATACTCGGGCACACTGAGGGCATTAGCAATGTCCATCATTTTAAGCTCAGCTTGCAGGTATCGTTTATCGTCTTTCATAAGTGATTGCATTGAAGCTAACAACTCATCATCTGTATCACCTTCTCTCGATTGCGTATTTAATTCTAGTGCCGCTCTGTTTTGGTTTTGAAGCCACAACACAAATAGTATAGAAATCAACATGCCTGATGCAGCAATACTTCTTACTATGACAAATACCCATTGACTATTTTCGGGTGTCAGAGGAATACTTGGCACGATAACTCTGGTACTTATTACGGCGATGACCATAGTGCTAGCGATCACCCACTTTTGCGTTTGAACACTTTTGCTGCTCGATGAATAACTACGAATAATTTCCCAAAAGGCCAATACTAATACACCTGATGAGAGCAGACGCAGCATTTCGGTTAGCGAGCGCTTTAACCAAATAACGGTTTCATAGTCAATCCATTCCAGCGTGACGAAAATATCGATACTTCGGCTTAACAAAACAAGCAATGCGATGGTTCCGGCAAAAGCGTAATGAACCAACGAGAGCGGTTTTCCTTTTCGAAATAAACAGCGAGTCAAAAGCCAAAACACATTGCATGTGGCAAATGTGCCCAAAGCAATCAATTGTTGTTCTAAGGAAAAGTTGCCGGGCAGCAAATTGCTGGCTGCGAGCAAAAGCAAAGAAAAAGCTAAAATAGCGAAAAGAATGTGTTCAGCTCGCCGAGGTTTAAAGCAAGCAGCGGCTCCAATGCTTGCAATAGAAATAAACAATAACAAAATGTGGACGGAAGTGACCAATATACTTAACCAATCAAAAGCGCTAGATTCAATTGGGATAATATCGTTTTTTCATATGACTGCCTATCCCCCACTGGCTTTTGCTCCCCCCTTCTCTCACTAATTTTCTTTATTTCTTATCCTCAAATTCTGAATTTGACGAGTTTTAAAATCTTTAACACAGGAAAATAGCGACTCTCATCAAATCAATTGAAGTTAAGACAATGAAAGACGCCACAATACAAAACAACAAAAATCCAACATTGTTGGATACATTTACGCCTTTTATACAGAGCTGGTTTTCGGGCGCAATTAAGTGGTTGATCGCAGCCGTCCTAGCAGGACAATGGATGTTTGGGATTTATATTTTATTCCGATTCACCATGCCCTGGTTGCTAGGAGATCTTGATGAGTCGCAATTTACCTCGATGATCAGAGGATATGAAAATGGTGAAGTGTTCAATAATGGTGTCCTGTTATTGCATATTATTCCTGTAATGCTGATTAGCCTAAGTGCGACTTTTCAATTAGTGCCCTTCATTCGAAATCGATTTCCTAAGTTTCATCGATGGAACGGAAGATTATTTCTAGCGGTTGGTTTTTTTGGCGCTATCAGCGGCCTATATATGACATGGGGAATGGGTAGTCGCTTGAGTGAACTGGGGGCAATTGGCGTTACCATAAACGGTATCCTAATCCCTATTTTCGTTTATTACGCTTTGCGTACTGCTGTAAAACGAAACTTCTCGTTGCATCGCCGTTTTGCAGTTCATACATTTATTTTGATCAATGGCGTTTGGAGTCTTCGTTTGTACTTGATGGCTTGGTTCATGGTTAATCCAGGTGGACTTGGCAATACTAGATTGATCGATGGGCCTGCTGATATTGCCATTTCATTTGCCTCGTATTTACTACCCATGGCGGTTGCTGAGTTAGCATTTTGGGCAGAAAGACGCAGGTCATCACTAGCGACTTTCGTGGGAGCAATTGGAGTGACATTACTCGCTTTACTCACTACGTATGGAGTATACGCAGCAAGTACAATGATGTGGATACCCAGAATTAGTGCGGCATTTTAATATACTGTTTGAGAAAAATGAGATTCATATGAAAAATTCATACTTCACTCACGCTTAGACACCAAGCACTGGTTACATTTATGATGCACACTCAGAACAAAACGCGGCAAACGGCACAGCGTCTAAGCGCTCTTCACGAATGACTTCGTGACATTTTTCGCACTTACCGTATAGACCGCGCTCCAATTTTAGTAACGCCTTGTCTACTAGCACCAACTCTTCTTGGGCCTCATCTTTCAAATTTAACAGTACATCATCATTTCGTCGGTCGACCGCCTGATCAGAAAATTTCGGGCTGGTTTTGCGACTATGTAAATCTGCGTCAATTTTCGCTATACGGTTACTTAATTCATTTTGTAAAACAATTAGTTTTTCTTTGCTGTCACTCATCGCTTAGGTCCCGTTGTAAATGTTTTAACATATTATCAACAATTACCGTGCTTTATGCATTGACATGGGTCAATTGCAGCCGTCAAAATCCTGTGACGGCCACAACAGCGCAGTAAATCGCTTCAATTCTTCTACTCCTAAAATTGACTCCTGAAGGACAACTTCTAACTGAATGGGTTGGTGCACAAGTGCAAATGGCATGACAAGGTGGGCCAAAAATACAAAATGGCAGCTTAGCAACCGCGCTTGATGACTATACTTTTAATGGCGTAAATATACACGGCGTATTCCCCTCAGGTACAGCTTATTCAAAAAAACTCAGGGCGCCGCTTAATTACCTAAGGGAATATTTCTCAAGTCAAAACTAGATGAGCTTAAGCTAATACTGGCGCAAATTTTGCTTAAATTATGCATTAACTTTGCTTTAATTACGCCATATTGACTAATAAGAGAACAATGTTACCTCCATGCTAATTCGCATAATAGTTTTATGCCTGCTGTTTTTATCACATTTTAATACTTGGGCAACCGAGCTCAAGGGCAACTTGAATGTTGATAATACCTTTGAAGCCTACCTATCTACTGATGATAGTGTGCAGGGCGTACTGCTTGCGTCAGGTAATAACTGGCCAACCACCGAAACGTTTAACACTACTCTGCAACCCGGCGTAGATTATTATCTACATATTCGCGCAACGGATGTCGGTGGCGTAGCTGGATTTCTTGGTGAGTTTGACCTAACAGGAAGTGAGCATACATTTGCAAACGGTCTCAACACGCTGAGCACCAACCCGACTGACTGGCAGGTTAGCACGAGCGGTTGGAACAACTATGTGGGCGCCTCATCGTATGGCCAAAACGGTGTGTCTCCATGGGGCAATCGCCCGCTAGTGAATGGCAGTGCGCAATGGATTTGGTCTTCTGACAACAATAGCGACAACTTAAATTTCTTCACCACCAAAATTACGGCAACTCAGCTTTGTCAGTCTGGCGGCACATTTAATGCTGTTGCGTTGCAAATCGGTCCAGGAGGAAGCGATACGCAAGTCAATACAACCACCGAAGCGCAATCCATTTATCAAGCTTGGTTAGCTGCAGGCTCCCCAGAAACAGGCCTGATAGATAACAACACCTATAACATTGTGCAAAGCGGTCTGAGTACGGCTGACCGCATTGACTTTGGCGGCAATGAAAGGACGTTTTCAGGCACCCTTCCCTACCCCGGCTTTGGTGTAGTAGGTAATCAAAGTCAGTCACAGTTTTTAGTGCATGCAACGGCTACCATTGAGCTGAGCGCGGGCGACTACACTATGTATGTAGAAAGTGACGACGGCTTTAGCTTGGAGCTCAACACGATTGAAGGCGACAACGTCACTTTTAATAAATTTGGCGGTTCTAGCGCGGGGCAAAGTAACGAACTTCGCTTTGAGTTACCTACCGCTAATGCAAACACGGGTGGGTCATTTACCCTCACCCAAGACACCACCTTTGAAATAGAGACTATCTTCTTTGAACGCTCCGGTGGCGATTTTTTAGAGGTAAGCATCTCCAGCGGCATTCGCACTAGTCGCCCTCCCACAGATTATGAAATATTAAGCGATGGCGCGCTTAGCGGCAGTGTTAAGGTATTAGAATGCCCGCTACCGCCGCTTATCGCAGAGTTTCGTTTTGAAGAGAGCTTATGGGATGGCTCACCTAATGAAGTTATCGACAGCTCAGGCAATAATTATCATGGCAGTGTAGTGCGCAACAGCCTACAAGAAACGCAAACTCCGGCGCTTATGGGCAATCCTGGTACCTGTGCGTATGTCAGTCAATCAGCTGGTTCGATTCAGGTGCCGGGCTTACCGCTAGACACCACTACCACCGGAGTAAAGACGACCGTAACGTTTTGGATGAACTGGGATGGCACCGATAACGTCATGCCCATTGGTTGGAACATCCACGATATATGGATGTTTGACGGACAAATTGGGTTTAATAGCGGCAGCGGTGATCTGTATGGAATTCCAAGCACCGGACTGGCCAACACTTGGCATCATATTGCCGTAGAATTCACAAACGGTGATGTTGCGAGCAATAAAATGTTTATCAACGGGGTTGAACAATCTTTAAGTCAACTGCGCGCCACTCCCAACAATGCGCGGGCCTTTGTTGACTCGCAAATGCGAATCGGTGGTTGGTCAATTAACTCCGGCTACGACTTTTATGGCTTGATTGACGAAGTAAGAATATACGAAGGAGAACTAAACGCTTCTCAGGTACGCTCGATTATGAGGGAGCGACGCCCTTGCATCGAAGTGCCCGTTGTCCACCACTACGAAATACGCCATGACGGACAAGGCCTCACCTGTGAAAGTGAATCCATCACAGTACTAGCCTGCAGTAACGACGATTGCTCAAACGTTAGCGAGCAACAGGTTACCCTTGATATCTTAATTAACGGTGCCGTCAATAACACCGCAACCTTTACCGGCAGCACGAACGTCGATATCACCTATACGGTGCCAGAAACTGTTAGCATATCGGTGGCTAACGAAACCGTATTGGCCTCCGAGCCATTTGTTTGTGACAATGGTACAAGTAACTCCTGCAGCATGGTATTTACAGATGCTGGCTTTAGGTTTTTATATTCAAGCGCTAATCTCAGTAATATTCCCACACAAATTGCAGGGGATGTGTTTTCTGATTCCATCCAACTCCAAGCCGTTGAGAATAATAACGGCGTATGTGTAGGCCTATTTAACGGCAATCAAAGCGTTCGTTTAAGTCAAGAAAACGTGAATCCTGGCGGCACAGGCGGACTGAACTTTTCAGTAAACGGCAGTAACATTGCAAAGTACCCCGCTGGCACGGCAACCACACTAAACTTTTCAGCCAATAGCATCGCTACCATTGCTCTTCCTCGTTATGAGGATGCGGGGCAAATTCGCTTGCGCGCAGAATACGACGATGGCTCGATATCTGTTACAGGCGCCAGCCAACCATTTTGGGTACGCCCCGCACAATTGCACCTAGAAGCAAGCGCCACCGGAAACGCTTTGAATGGCGCAGATGCCACTTCGTTGCGGGTATATGCGGCGGGTGAAGCCTTTGATCTTAGCGTAACTGCGCTTAATTCAGCGGGAGTCACAACACCTAACTACACACCGGGCCAACTCCAATTTGCAGTCCAAAGAACCGCTCCCACTAGCGCTGGTAGCGTGGATGGACAATTGCACTATGCGCCTTCTGCGAGTATGAGCGCTTCACTTAGCGGGCTATTTCAGGATGTTTCGCTAAGCCCATTTTCATCAGGCGTTTCTGCTTATGGTGGCGCATTTTATTCAGAAGTAGGCCTTATTAGTTTAGATGCGCAAGACCGCAGTTATGGTAACGGGAGTATCATTGTGCCAGCGTCTGCCATTAATATCGGACGCTTTACGCCACATCACTTCACGCAGACGGTGGCAGACCAAGGCGTATTGACGGCTCAATGCA
This sequence comes from Glaciecola sp. XM2, assembly GCF_018595715.1. Classification (GTDB taxonomy): domain Bacteria; phylum Pseudomonadota; class Gammaproteobacteria; order Enterobacterales; family Alteromonadaceae; genus Glaciecola. Next base: position 884,012 of record NZ_JAHEOJ010000020.1, on the reverse strand, counting down.
CCGCTCAGTCGCAATTCACTGTATACACAGGTCAAACTTTAGAATCTAATACCAGCATAGGCGCGATATCCTATTTAACCGCGCCAACGCTTGCCATCACCGCTTTTAACAAGCAAGGACAAATCACGCAAAACTACCATGAAGACGTGCCAAATAGCGCCAACGATTTCATGCGTCTAAGTAATACCAACATCAGCATCACCCCACCCACCCAAGATAGCGCCACCTCTGGTATTGATGGAACTCGCTTGCCGGTATCGGCCATCATAAACACCGGCACGGTGAGCCAGAACGATTTGACTGCGTTACCCAATATCGTGGCGCTGCCTCGTGGCGTTGTGCACTATCAACTTTCAAATAGTGACCACTTTTTGTATCAACGCAGCGCCAATGCCAAAGTCGCCCCATTTACCTCTAGCTTAAATTTTGCCGTTGCCTCAATCACCGACGCTGATAATGTAAGTGCCATTAGCACGGTAAATGCAATGCCAACAGGCGTAAGCGTTCGCTTTGGCCGCTTGGTTTTAGAAAATAGTTTTGGACCTGAGACGTCCAATATACCCCAACTGATGCGCCTTGAGCACTTCAACGGTAATCGTTTTATCACCTCCCTTGATAATAGCTGCACCTCCTATGATGCCAGTGACATATCTTTAAGTAATATTTCCTTAGATCCAAGCTTCACATCGGTGCTAGGCAGTAGCGGAAATTTTGTATCAGGACAGTCTGGAGATATCTTCTATCAGGCACCAGGCTCAGGTAATCAAGGTGAGATGCAAGCCACCTATGATAGTTATGATTGGTTAAAATACGATTGGAATAATGATGGTGTGTTTGATGATAACCCCAGCGCCATTGTTACCTTTGGTGCATATCGTGGTGATGACCGCTTTTTACACTGGCGTGAGCAATTCTGACTCGTTGACATTAGCAAGCTGGAAAACTCCCCTCGCAGCCAAAGTTAAATGACGAGTGATATGACAGCGACAAGATTGAAAGCGCGGTGCACAAAAAATTACTCGATGGGATATTCGATATTAGTTAGCCCCTGTCATAAATGCGACATGTGGAACCCTTATTATCTGCGTCACAGATAGAAGATTAGTTCCAGTTCTATTCAGGGATTCATATATGCGCAGCAACGCTGTTTTTTCGATATTGCTCACCCTTATCATTTTATGGCTGAGCATATTTACATCTGCCTCAGCCGCTACTAACACAAACGACGCAATCACTATCATCGCGCACCGTGGCGCATCAGGCTTTTTGCCCGAGCATACAAAAGAGGGTGTCGTATTAAGTTTCATGCAGGGCGCGCATTTTATTGAGCAAGACCTTGTTGCCACCAAAGATAAGCAGTTAGTGGTCTTGCATGACATCTACCTTGAAAACGTGACCGATGTTGAAACCGTTTTTCCTGAGCGATCTAGAGAAGACGGACGCTACTATGCTATCGACTTCACACTTGAAGAATTGCGGTCGCTGAGGGTTCATGAGCGCGAAAACGCTGAAAAACAGCTGGTTTTCCCAGAGCGCTATCAGGGTAATGCACGCTTTAGCATTGCCACGCTTTCAGAACACATAGAGCTAATACAGCAACTCAATCAGGCTTTTGGGAAGCAGGTAGGATGGTATCCTGAATTAAAATCGCCGCAGTGGCATGCAGACCAAGGAATAGATATTACCGCATTGTTGGTTGAGCAATTAGAGCACCATGGTCTTAATCATGAAGGCGCGAATCTTTATGTTCAAAGCTTTGATCCAGCGGCACTCAAACGCCTTCGCTTTGAATTTAAATCAAAGGTAAAACTGATACAGCTGATTGCGCAAAATGAATGGAGCACTGCCAACGTTGATTATGACAAAATGCGTACACCCGAAGGTTTAAGCTTAGTATCAAGCTATGCAAATGGCATTGGCCCCTGGCTACCCCATGTAGTTGACTTATCCACTAGTGAGGTCACCCAGCTGGTAAGGGACGCAAAAGCTGCGGGCTTAAAAGTGCACGGTTACACGTTTAGAAGTGACGTTATTGAACAAACAACGGCCCCACACGAGGCTTTTGAAATCATTAAACAAAGCGGTATGCATGGCCTATTTACCGACCAGGTACTGCCGTTTATGTTTGACCAGGCATCGCATTAATGAATTTAAGCTATGCTTGATTCTTCGCTAAACGCACCACTACTCTGCGGTTCTTCGCGCGATCTAAGCGGGTATCGTTTGGCGATGTGTGACGCTTTTCACCATGGCCTGTTACTTCAATACGACTGGTATCGACACCAAGAGAGGTAAAGAAGTCTCGTATTTCATTTGCACGTCGAACAGATAACTGCTCATTCATATAAGAACCGCCGTAGCTATCGGTATAACCATCAAGCAGCACCAATTCTAACTCTAAGTCTTCTTTTAAGTATTCACCAATCATCTCAAGGCGACGTTTAGCATAGTTGGTCAGCTCGGTACTATTTTTCTTATATGCCAGGACAGTATAGGCAATATCTTCAAAGCTATATGGGAGAAGATTTGAAATGCAGCGACTAAAAGCGTAGTACTCTTCTTGAAACGCACTGGCATTAAGAGAAACAGCCACGCTATCGTTGCTGTTATTCCAGTCTTGATAATAAATCGTTGGCCAAAAGCCTTTCTCAAGCTCTGTTAGCATTTGCCACGCTGATGCAGATGGCAGGTCGCCATCGTACTGTTTACGCAAATCCATACGTGCAATTTCGCGTTTTGCCACACCAGGCATCCAACGCGGAGGCACAGAATATACGGTCGCCAAATCATAACGATTAGGCAAACGTAACATGTCCAAATTAAATTCCATGTTCAACTGTTTGGACGCTTCAGTGATAAATGAGGCGGTTCCGTAGCCGGGAATACCATGACTAAGTTCGCATTTTAGGCGAGTTTGTTGAGTAAGCGACCACTGAGAAGCGTTTACGTCTACTTGGTAATGACGCATATTTGCAAAGCCTAGTGTAGTGATGCTTAACAGACTCAAACCAACAAGGAATTTAATCATGGAAATCTCCAATTATTGTTACTGGTTTTATCGACTTTTTCAGCAAAAGGTTTAGCCCTGCAGGTCGTTCTTGGGCATACTATGACAAAGAAATTGTTATCAAGGTTATTATGAGCCACATTGGCACCAGTCTAGCGGAGCGATTCCGCGGTTATTTTCCCGTTGTTATTGATGTTGAGACCGCTGGGTTTAATGCGCAAACAGACGCAATATTGGAAATTGCAGCGGTGACTTTGCGTATCAATGCTGACGGTTTGATGGAGCCGCAGACTATTTTTCATGAGCACGTAGCCCCGTTTGAAGGTGCTAATATCGAAAAAGCGGCCATTGAGTTTAACGGTATTGACCCTTTTTGTGCGCTAAGAGGCGCCATTGATGAGGCGTCGGTGTTTAAAGAGTTATGCAAGCATGTAAGAAAGGCGCAAAAGGAAGCCGATTGTCAGCGCAGCGTTATTGTTGCGCACAACGCCACATTTGACCAGAGCTTTGTTAATGCAGCATTGGCTCGACATAACATCAAGCGCACGCCATTTCATCCCTTTGTGTCTTTTGATACCACTACCCTAGCGGCATTATGCCTTGGGCAGACTGTATTAGTAAAAGCATGCGAAGCGGCGCAAATTGAGTTTAAGCAATCTGAAGCACATAGCGCATTATACGACACACAAAAGACCGCAGAACTATTTTGTTGGATGGTTAACCGATACCAAGCGCTCGGTGGCTGGCCTCTCCCTGCACCAAGTAACGATGAAATTGATACTGATCAAAAATAATACAAATTAATGTTGCGTTTAATCTAAATAGCAATTATTATCATTTGCAATGAGATTGAATGAGGTCAACTATGTTTGTTTGTTTATGCCACGGTATTACCGATAAGCAAATTACGCAAGCCGTTACAGAGCACGGCATTGGTAACATGCGCGAGCTTAAAAGACGTTTGGGCGTTGGCTCTCAATGTGGCAGCTGTATTGACATGGCTGCATCGATTATCGACCAAACCATTGTTGACGAGTCTTTATTCAAAGACGTCGGGTGAACATATTAAACATATAAAAAAGGCGGACTGCATTACACAGTCCGCCTTTTTTGTTGCTCAACATTAAGCTTCGCCAGTATTACCCGCCGCTTCCTTAATCAAGGTTTGCAACTCACCTTGCTGGAACATCTCCATAATAATGTCACAGCCACCAATTAGCTCGCCCTTCACCCACAGTTGAGGAAAAGTTGGCCAGTCGGCATATTTTGGCAACTCAGCACGGATGTCTGGGTTTTGTAGGATATCCACATAAGCAAACTGCTCACCACATGACATCAACGCTTGCGTTGCTTGTGCGGAAAATCCGCAGTTAGGTAATTTGGGGCTACCCTTCATGTACAGTAAAATCGGGTTTTCACTGATTTGTTCTTTGATTTTATCGATTGTTTCCATGCTTCTTACACCTAGTAGTTCAATGCGTATAGAGTATGGGCTAGCCACTTTAATATCAAGCATTGCCAATGCATTTATTTACATCAAAAATAAGTGTGATCTTCTTTGGTCGGAAATACGAATTAAGAGACATAATATTAAAAGATTTTCTGATAAAGAGGTTTAAATCCTCAGCTTCGCCCTTACCTTATTCACAACTTAATACCCTCATTGATAAAAATGGAGAGCACAAATGGCTTTTGAATTACCCGCACTACCTTATGAAAAAAATGCCCTAGAACCACATATTTCGGCTGAAACCCTTGAGTTTCATTATGGCAAGCACCACGCAACTTACGTGACTAAGCTTAATGGTTTAATTGAAGGCACTGATTTTGCTGAAAAGTCACTTGAAGAAATTGTGAAAAACAGTGACGGTGGCGTTTTCAACAATGCCGCTCAAATCTGGAATCACACTTTTTATTGGCACAGCCTAAGCCCAAATGGTGGCGGTGAGCCAACTGGCGCTTTAGCAGACGCAATCAATGCAAAGTGGGGCTCTTTTGCAGAGTTCAAATCAGCATTTAACGACAAAGCAGTGAACAACTTTGGCTCGAGCTGGACATGGTTAGTAAAGACCGCTGACGGTTCGCTTGATATTGTTAATACAAGTAATGCTGGTACACCAATTACTGACGACCTCACGCCGCTACTAACAGTAGACTTGTGGGAACATGCATATTACATCGATTATCGTAACGTGCGTCCTAACTACCTAGAAGGTTTTTGGGCACTCGCTAACTGGGAATTTGCATCAAGCAACTTCGCAGCATAAGCAAGCAGTTTAAAAAAAACCCGGCATTGCCGGGTTTTTTAATGTCTGCATTTTCACTTAATAACGGGCCTCGTTAGAGCAAAGTGCCCTAACGATTATGGCTTAATGCTATAGCCCTAACTCAGTAGGGATTTTAGGTGATTGCGTTGGGCGAACTGGCGTAAACGTTTCTAATTCTTCCAACATATGCGCGATACCGCGGTCAAGCTGGGCATCTTTGCCTTTGTTGACATCACCTGGCATCAGTTTCACTTCAATATCAGGGGCAATACCCGTATTTTCGGCAAGCCACTCATTATTAGCATCAAAGATTCGAATAAACGGCACGCTCATTTGGCCTCCATCTATAAATGAAGGGTTATGCGAAATACCTATTAACCCGCCCCACGTGCGCGTACCAATAAGTTTACCAATTCCCTCATGCTTAAACGCATAAGGCAAAAAGTCGCCGCCAGAGCCCGCATCTTGGTCAATTAGCATCACTTTTGGCCCATCAAGCGCACCCACGGGAGAACCGTAGACTTTGCCGTCTCTGTCTTTAAAGCCTGCTAGGTAAGTGCTTGATAATACATCGGTAATGTAATTCGCAATTTGACCGCCGCCATTTGAACGTTCGTCAATAATGACGGCTTTTTTGTCTAGCTGCGAGAAGAACATGCGGTTAAAAAACGTAAAGCCGGCGTCTGCAGTATTGGGCACATACACATAACCTACTTGGCCATCGCTTTGTTCATCGACATATTTGCGGTTTCCTTCAATCCATGACCACAAGCGCGCTTGAAATTCGGAATTGGTAGGCACAACGGTCACTTCTTTTGCATTTCTACCGCGCGGGTTATCGCTTACAAGTAACGTGACTTGTTTGCCCGCTGTATTTTCAAACGCCGCAAAAAAGTTATCGTTTTCAGCAAAGCGTTTGCCGTTTACCGCTAAGATATAATCACCTTCATTGATATCCACACCGGGTATACCTAACGGGGCATCTAGGAAGGGGTTCCAATTTTCACCCGTATATATTTTAGCGAGGCGAAACGCACTGTCTTCAAATGATATATCCGCGCCAAGCAATCCCACGTTGACTCGCTCTGGCTGATACATATCACCGCCATAGGCACGATTGTGTCCTACTTGCAGTTCAGCAATCATTTCCACAATTAACTTGTTTAGATCGCCGCGCGTACCAACATGATCAAGCAATGGTCTGTACTGTTTATACACCTCTTGCATATCAAGTCCGTGCATGTTTTCAGCATAGAAGTAGTCGACTTGCATGCGCCATGTATCTTCAAAGATTTGCGCCCACTCTTTTGCTGGATCGATGCGCAATTTCATTTCAGAGGTATTCAGAGGTTTAGGCTCAAGCTTCGCCCCTACTTCTGCGGTTTGATATTGCCCATTACTTGAAGCAAATAACATGGTTTTTGCATCGTGACTTATCACAAATGCAGTTACGTCATCGGCAATTTGACTTGCTTTTTTCTCTTCCATATCAAAACGCATTAAAGTGCTCTTATCAGCAATTTGCCCAGAAGGCGCAAAGCCTGAACCTGGCTGGGGATTTTCAATGAAATAGAGTGCGCCGTCATGACCAGCGCGCAAGCTAGAGTAGTTTTTCTCCGCGACCGGTAAGGCGACAATTCGCTGCATTATCCCATCAAGGTCGATTCTGGTGCTTTCTTCAGATTCTGTCTCGTCATCCTCTTTTGCAGCGGCGTCGGTTAAAACCTCTTCATCAGACTTGGGTAATAACGGAGATTTTCCTTCTGACGATAAAACTGCAGCGTATAGTGCCGTCCGATAAGGCCTGTCTTGCTGAGACATATCGATAGAGGCAACCGATGGGCCGCGGTTAGTAGAGGCTGAGAAGTATAAATATTCACCATCTACTGAAAACGCAGGTTGTCCGGCATCGCTCATACCATCGGTAATAGCGGTGGCTTTCTGAGAATCAAAGTTATAAAGATACAATACTTGGTTATTACTTGGGCCTAGCAGCGAATAAGCTATCCATTTACCATCAGGTGAAACCGATATTTGTTGTGAACCTTCTACAAAACCTTTACGCATAGGATCGGTGCCGATGATGTAAGAGCGCTCTTTATCTAAATCAAAATACTTCAGATTTAAATGGCTGTCGCGATACACCACTTTTGTATCATTGTCTGCAAATGTGACAAGATCAAAATAATTGGTTTGTACGTCTGTCAAAGCAAAGGTCTGGTCTTGTTCATTACCAAACTGATCGCTTAGCACCAAACGGTATGCGCCAGATGCGTCAGACAAATAAGCAAGCTTACTGCCGTCTGCCGACCATATCGCTGTCATTTCTCTCACGCCATCGCTTTGCGACACGTTGCGAGTCGTGCCATCTTTAAGAGGCACGGTAAACACCTCCCCTCTTGCGGTAACGGCTGCTCTCTTGCCGGTAGGAGAAAGTGATACAAATTGAACATTACGAGAAACGTCTTTCCATGCCACTCTTCGCTGAGGTAAGTCAGGCGCGATGCTAATCGGTAAGGTTTGTGTCTGCTTGGTGCGTGTGTCGTGCATCAAGATTTCGCCACCGGCTTCAAAGATGATTTCGCCGCCGTGGGCGTTAGCGCTTAGAATATCCCAAGGCTTGGTATCGAGCACAAAATTAACGTCGCCTGACGTACCGTACTGATGAATAGCAACGGAGCCATCACGATCAGATAAGAAATATACATCATCACCTACCCACATAGGCTCAAAGTCATTGCTATTGGTTTTGGGTACTTCACTAGTTTCGTGGGTTTTGGTGTTGTAAATCCACACTGGTGGTGACGTACCACCTCTGTGCTGACGCCAACCGCTTGCACCGCGATGCGCCTTATGAAACGGACGATATGCGACGGTTTCACCGTCAGCGGCCCATACTGGGTCAACAGCGCGAGCTTCCATGATTTTGCTAGCATGGCCACCTTCAACGCTGATTTCAAACATTTGTGGAGAGCGATTATGGTTTACCTCACGCATACTGGTAAACACCACACGCTCACCATCGTTAGACCATCCCTCAACCATATCGCTGCCAGGATGATAGGTCAGACGCTTCGCTGTGCCGCCATCGACCGAAATGACATATACATCGTTGTTGCCGCCATAATTAGCGGTAAATGCAATATGCTGTCCGTCTGGAGAGAAGTGCGGGCGCATTTGCACCTCATTATCACTGACCAAGCGCTTAGGTTGCTTGCCATCGCGGTCAGCTAGCCAGAGGTCTTGAGCATAAATGAAGGTGATATGGGTATCGGAGAGGTCGGGTTGTTCAAGCATTTTTGTCGTGTTTGCAAACGCATACGAACTTCCTAACAAAAACGGCAAGCATAAGCCTAAAAGCCGTGAGGTCTTTTTCATGATGTCACTTCCTGTTTTTCAGATTTTATTATTGTTTATTGCCGCTACTTGTATGTTCTCCACATCGAACGAACAAAGCGTCAAGACGTTATCATTATTTTAACTAAATGTATCTACTCTAGTTGCGCTAACGCCACGCTAGTTCCAAACCTGATGATAGATGGCGACCATCTCCTCAATGCTTGGAGTGACGGGATTATTGCTTGGTGATCCCGAATCAAGCGCCTGTTGAGCCATGATAGGCGCCACCTCAAAATAACGGGCTTTATCGATACCATAATCTTTTGGCGAGGGCACCTCAAGTTGTACATTTAGCTCGCTTAAAAACGAAAGCAACTTTTGGTTGGATACCGTATCGTTGTCATTCATCTTAGCAACCTGCATTGCTCGAGCGCATTGGGCATAACGCGCCGGTGCGCTTTCGATAGAAAATGCGGTTACCTGAGGCAAAAGCATCGCGTTCGAGAGGCCATGGGGTACATGAAAAAACGCACCAATGGGCCGACTCATACCATGTACCAATGCAACTGAGGCATTTGAAAACGCACAGCCTGCTAACATTGAACCTAACATCATCGCCTCACGTGCTTTCTCGTTAGCGCCGTTGCGATATACCGTTAGCAAATTAGGCGCAATCAAACGCAGTGCAGCTAAGGCTTGTGTATCACTATAAGGGTTCGCTTTGCGACTTACATAGGCCTCAATAGCATGAGTCATGGCGTCAACACCAGTATCGGCAGTGGTGCGAGGGGGAAGCGACAAGGTCAGTTTGTAATCTACCAAGGCTGCAGCCGGCATGAACCCACTTCCTACACATAACATTTTTTCGTCGGTTTGCTCGTTGGTAATGATGGTAAATTTTGTCATTTCAGAGCCAGTGCCGGCGGTCGTTGGAATAGCAATAATTGGCATGGACGGCTCGTTAACGATACGAGGAAAACGGTAGTCTTGCATTTTGCCGCCATACTTCGCCAGTATCCCAATCGCTTTTGCACTGTCAATTGGGCTCCCACCGCCAATCGCAATAAGGCAGTCTACATTTTCATTCTTCGCTAGGGAGACGCCATCAAGTAAAGATGCAATTGTCGGCTCTGGCACAGTATCTTCATAAATAGTTGCGCGAATACCACTTTGCTTCAGATCGTCCACTAGCACTTTTACATATCCCAATTTCACCATCATGCTATCGGTCACTATCATGGGGTGCTGGCAATGAAACGATTGCAGTACCTCAACAATTTTACGACTGGCATCTGCCCCGATTTGCAGTATTGGCGGTAAAAGTATTTGTGTGGACATATTGATCTCGCGTTTAAAAGTATCAGGGATAAAGAACGTCTGGCAAACAAGAGATTAACTTGATGTTAATCAATAAAAACAACCCATTTACGCCAGAAGTATAATAACGCTCACCCCTTCAAATGCACTAATGTTAACAGACAGTTAAACAAAAGGTGCGCAATAATGTCATATCAATCTGAATACAACCGCTCAATTGAGCAACCAGAAGCTTTCTGGGGAGAAAAAGCAAAAGAACTTGCATGGTTTGAAGCACCTACTAATGTGCTCTGTGAAGACGAGAACGGCATAAAAAGATGGTTTGCTGATGCAAAAATGAATACCTGCTATATGGCATTAGATGCGCATGTAAAAGCTGGTCGAGGCGAGCAAACTGCACTGATTTTTGATTCTCCTGTTACCAACACAAAACGACAGCTCACATATTTTGAGCTCCTTGACCAAGTCTCGCGTTTTGCTGGCGTGCTGCAAGCGCAAGGGGTCCAGAAAGGCGACCGCGTAGTTATTTACATGCCAATGATTACCGAAGCAGTTATTGCCATGTTAGCCGTCGCCCGTTTAGGCGCAATTCATTCGGTTGTATTTGGCGGCTTTTCTGCCCACGAGCTCGCAGTGCGCATTGATGATGCCACGCCGAGCGTATTGGTAACCGCATCTTGTGGCATTGAAGTGAGTCGCGTTATCGAATATAAGCCCATGGTGGATGAGGCCATCGTGATGGCTTCTCATAAGGTAGATAAAGTCATATTGCTGCAACGCGAACAGTGCCCAGCAAATATGCTAGATGAACGAGATATTGATTGGCAAGAAGCCATGCAAAGCGCACCTTCCGTAGATTGCGTATCGGTCAGGGGCTGTGACCCACTTTACATACTCTATACCTCTGGCACTACAGGCAAGCCAAAAGGCGTGGTAAGAGACAACGCTTCGCATGCCGTCGCCTTAAAGTACTCAATGAGCGCAGTGTATAACATGGCGCCAGGCGACGTATTTTGGGCAGCGTCTGACGTGGGTTGGGTGGTTGGTCACTCTTACATTGTATATGCGCCTTTACTGCACGGTTGCACAACCGTAGTTTATGAGGGCAAGCCTGTGCGCACACCTGACGCGGGTGCGTTCTGGCGAGTGATTGAAGAATATAATGTCAATGCGATATTCGCCGCGCCCACAGCCTTTAGAGCAATACGCAAAGAAGACCCAGAGGCCGAATTGGTTGCTAACTACAACCTAGACTGTTTGCGCACCATCTTTATGGCTGGTGAGCGCCTTGACCCTCCCACCTATGAATGGACGACAGAAAAAACCGGCAAGCCGGTAATTGACCACTGGTGGCAAACTGAAACTGGTTGGGCGATAGCAGCTAACCTCACGGGCATTGAAACACTGCCAGTAAAAGCTGGCTCCTCTACCAAACCTGTACCAGGCTTTAACGTGCAAATCTTAGACGGTAACGGCGAACCTGTTGGTCCTAACGTGCAAGGCGCCATTGCCATCAAACTCCCCTTACCACCAAGTTGCCTAGCCACCGTATGGGGTGACTTTGATAGATTTGAAGAAGGTTATCTTAAAGAGTTCCCAGGTTATTATAGCTCTGGTGATGGTGGATACATCGATGAAGATGGATACTTGTTTGTTATGGGACGCACCGATGATGTGATCAACGTGGCCGGACATCGACTCTCCACCGGAGAAATGGAAGAGGTCCTCGCCGCTCACGCCGATGTAGCTGAGTGCAGTGTAATTGGTGTTCACGATAGCTTAAAAGGACAAGTACCCATTGGGCTTGCGCTGCTTAAAGACGGTTCAGTGATAACCGAACAAGATTTACAAACGCAGTTAGTTGGCATGGTAAGAAAAGAGATTGGCGCGGTGGCGTGCTTGCGTCAAACTATCGTTGTGCCTCGCTTGCCGAAAACTCGCTCAGGGAAGATTTTACGCAAACTGCTCAGACAGATTGCAGATAATCAGGAGTTTACGGTACCCTCCACCATAGACGACCCTGCTAGCGTAGATGAGATTAAAGAAATCATGTCAAAAAACGGACTGATTAAATCTTGATATAGTCAGCAAAACCTATGAGCAGTAAATTTCTCACAAAAAAGTCAGCCACAATGGGCTGACTTTTTTGTAAGCAGCTTCAATTCAAATAGCTGCGGCTCTGATTAGTTAAGCGTATCTAATTTGGCTTGCAAAAACTTTGCAAGTTCCAACATACCAAAGGTTTGCGCTACCGCCTCTGCATCGGAGTTGTAGTTTGTGTTGGTGTTAACATCGTATGCATAACTAGTGCCCTGCTCATCTTGTATAGCCTCAATACCCGCTACTTGCACATTATTAGCGGCCAAAAACGCCTCGTACTTGTCAATGAATGCCGGGTGATAATCCTGCAAAATTTCAAACTTAGCGCCTTTACCAGCCGCATTGTCATTGCTCGGTCCGTCGGTGGGGCAAAACATATCTTCAATTGAACACGCGTCCGCAGGGCATAGCTCAAAACCCTCTGATGTATTGACTTTGACGCCGTACAAAAACTTTCCACCAATGAATTCATGTCGAATAATATATGGTTCAGGCGCTTCTATGTATTGCTGTACGAGCGTAATTCCATCCACAGGAGCATCAAAATCTGAACTATCAAGATAATTTTGTAAGGACTCGATAGAGTGAAAAAGGTGAACGCCTTGTCCTTTCCCTGCACGATTATGCTTAGTAATGAACGATGGCATATTTAGCGCTTTAGCCGCATCCATAATATTTTGTTTGCCCACTGCAGCAAGCGTCTTTGGTGTACTGATATCCGCTAAGTTTAAGGCCATATACTGATTCACCTTGCTCACTTCTAAGCGCAGCGCTCGAGAACCATTGATAACCAAGCGCCCATGTCGCTCAAGCCAAGCCAGCACTGCCTCGCCATACTCTGGCGCAAACCGGTGGTCTCTTGTATGAGATGACGCGCTCAGACGATTATAAAAAACACCTTGTGGTGGTTCACTGCTCAAATCAAGCATGCCCTCATCGAGATGCCACAGCTCATAGGGTAAATTCAGCTCTTCTAGGCGATTTTGTAAGTGCACTGTCCACTCGTTATTCTCGTGAAGGACATAAATCTTCTTCATTATTGGCTATCTCTGTAGTTAGGAGTTGGTGTGTGAATAAACATGAACGATAAATAACGTATTATCATCAGTAAAGTTCAAATTTAATCGACTATTTGCATTCTAAGAGTATTAAGCAGACATTCGCCAGCTAGGTTTTTAGGGGTTGTAATGGGCTAGGCAAAGTCGCGTTAGTATCATGTAACTTGGCAGTTGCACAAAATGATGTGTAACACAGATGTGCGATTCAATAGTCATCATCTCTTGCCGCTACCATTATTGAGATTCATTTTCTTCTTGCGTTGAAATTTTACGCCGTAAACGCATCCGAGTGATTTTTAAAATAGGCAAAACGACTGCAAATACAATATAAAAAAAGCTAGCCGCTTTCGTCCAAAAAACCCCTGTTGTAGACAGTGCGATTGCAACAGACCCTAAGGGAACAGATGCATTCACTAGCCACAATAATGCCGTTGTTTTAGTATCAAATTTTTCAAGCATAGTCAGACCGATTTCATCGGCTAACCTCAGCGCGTGCCAGTTAAGTGCGCAAATGATCGCGGAGAGCATACTAAAAGCTAGTCCGAATATAACAAGCAAGCCGCTGAAATCTTCGACCGACGACAGCGCAAACACCGCACCGGAATCAAAGTCAGGTATAAAATTAAAAGCGCCTGCGTAAATTGCTTTTAGAGGATAAACGAAAATCAGTACTACTAAGATAAGCAGAAGCGATAAAAACGTCGACAGGCCGTCGTCTAATCCAAAACGTCTACTCCAAATATGATGCGCGTACCAAAAGAAAACGATATTCGCAAAACACATTGTAAAAGACGGTACTTGTTGCAGGGCATTTACGAAGTCTTGATAATTATTGGGAATGTTGTCACCACCCCCAATCACAAGCAGTGTAACAGCAAAGGCGAAAGCCGCATCGACGAAGGTTTCGATCCGAGTCATTTCTGCACCTCGGATTTTGAAACCATCTTTGGTACGCGAAATGGTCATTTTTCAATAACTCGCTGAGCGAGCATCACAACTCCGGCGTTAATATGAAGTTTATGAAAAAGAGCATAGTGAAACAATCTCTTCATTTTAGAGTTACCTTTTCAAGGGCATCAGCATGCCCGCAGCTTTGTTGGCTTAAATAAGTATAAGAGAAATGAAAACTATATACTACCAGTCGTCAAAACGGGCGTTGGTCCCTAAGCTCACAGCTGGCAATGCCAATAACACAGCAAATAACCATTTACGCTTTTGCTGTCGCATTTTTATGCGGCAATGCCAACAAAATAAGCGATGCGATAAACGCCATGGCAGCAGAGAACATAAAGCTCACATAAGCCCCCTCCCCCTGACGCCAGAGAAGGCCGGCAATATAGCTGCCGCTTGCACCGCCAACACCAAAGGCAATACTCACATATAGCGCTTGTGCTCGGCTTTGAAATGCTCTTGGAAAGGTTACCTGTAAATAGTACACAGATGCTGCGTGCGTTAGGCCAAAGCTTAATGCGTGAATGACCTGGGTAAATACAATTATTGCGGTGAACTGCGGAAACAAGGCAAGGAGCAGCCAACGAAGCGCGGTTGCCAAAATACTGATCACCAACAACGCTTTGACCCCAAACTGCTTAATTAAGCGCGTCGCATAAATAAATACAATGACCTCAGCGGCGACGCCTAAGCCAATAAACACCCCTGTTTGCATACCCGAATAATCGAGCGCTCGCATGTACAATGCAAAAAAGTTGTAAAAACTACCAAAACTGACCTGCAATAGGGTATTGCCTAACAAAAACACGATAAAGCCCAAACGCCATATGTTACGAGACATAAGCGATGGGATTACCTCAGGCTCAGCGTGATCTATAACCTTACTGTTAATGCACAACGTACTGATAAACAGCCCAAAGAGCGTTATCATCGCGGCATATACGACAACCTCAGGCGGGAATACATCTAACAACCAGCCTACTACTACAGTGCATACAATGAAGCCGATGCTGCCCCAGAGCCTTACTGCACCATAACCGCCTTTACTGAGCTTAGTGGCGCTGACTGTGATGACCTCTAATTGCGGCAATACCGCGGTCCAAAACATCATCATGATGGCAAATGCGAAGGTCATGCCCCAGAAGCTATCGACATACAAGATGCTGACAAAGGTTATAAAGGAAAGTAAACAACCTAGGCGCAGAATTTCTCCAGCTTGACCCGTGCGGTCCGCAAAGTTTGCCCAAAGATTGGGGCCAACGATACGCAGGAGCGCAACAACCGCTAACAGCGTACCAATTTGTGCAGAGTCTAAAGAGCGCGCATCAAGAAAAACACCAACGTAGGGTACAAAGACGCCCAACTGGCCGAAGTAAAAAAAGTAAATAACCGCCAGTAGTAAGCGGTTACTGGGTTCGCTTATCTGCGATGTGTTGCGATCAGCGAACCAAGTAAGCCTCATTAGCGCTTAACGCTGGGCCGGAATGACAGGAGTGGGTGATTGCACGTTCGCATTTTGTGCGCGATGACGCAGTAAATGGTCCATCAACACCAAGGCTAGCATCGCTTCGGCGATTGGTACCGCACGAATGCCAACACAAGGGTCATGACGACCTTTTGTGATAATTTCAGCAGGGTTACCATTTACATCAATGGTTTCACCTGAGATAGAAATACTAGAGGTTGGCTTTAAGGCCATATGCACTAAAATTTCTTGGCCGGTTGAAATGCCGCCAAGCACGCCACCACTATGATTGGTGTAGAAACCTTCTGGCGACATCTGATCGCGATGATCCGTGCCCTTTTGAGTGACTACATCAAAGCCGTCTCCAATCTCAACGCCTTTCACCGCATTAATCCCCATCATGGCATGGGCTATTTCAGCGTCTAAACGGTCGAAAACGGGCTCACCTAGGCCAACAGGTACATTCGTAGCAGACACGCTCACTTTGGCACCAATGGAGTTGCCTTCTTTTTTCAGGTCGCGCATGTAAGTATCAAGCGCTTCAAGCTTAGATGCGTCGGGACAGAAGAAGGGATTGGTATTCGTCACGCTGTGGTCAACTGTATCAATCGCAATGGGGCCTAATTGAGAAATATATCCTCTAACTTCCACACCATACATTTCTTTCAGGTACTTTTTAGCAATACCACCAGCAGCCACGCGCACGGCCGTCTCACGAGCTGAAGAACGCCCGCCCCCGCGATAATCACGGTCGCCGAATTTTTGTTGATACGTATAATCGGCATGCCCAGGACGAAATGTATCTTTAATTTTAGAATAGTCTTGGCTGCGTTGGTCGGTATTATTAATTAACAAACCGATGCTTGTACCGGTGGTTTTTCCTTCAAACACACCCGATAGGATTTTTACTTCATCCTCTTCTCTGCGAGCTGTGGTATAGCGAGATGTGCCAGGCTTACGACGGTCTAAATCGCCCTGCATATCTTCTTCACAAAGCGCCATCCCCGGGGGACAGCCGTCGACTACGCCACCAATAGCAGGACCGTGGCTTTCACCAAAGGTAGTGACTGTAAATAATTTTCCAAACGTGTTTCCTGACATCCTACTCGCTACTCCAAATCGTCCAATATGTCTTGTTGTGCAATCAACTGTGCTTTACTGATTGCAAAAATGCCACTGCCGCCCTTTTTCAACTCACACCAAGTGACTTCAAGATCACCAAAGCGATCAGCAAAATTTACCTCACTATTGCCTACTTCAACAAATAGCCAACCATCGTCTTGCAAATGTTCCACCGCCTGCATCATAATTTGCATGGTGAGATCTAATCCGTCGTTGCCAGATGCTAATGCATGCTCAGGTTCATGGTGATACTCGGACGGTAAATCGCCCATGTCTTGCGCATCTACATAAGGCGGGTTAGCAATAATCAAATCGTATTTTTGCCCTGCTAGACTTTCAAACAAGTCAGACTGTATTGGGTAAACACGCTCTTCTAACTGATAGTCACCAATGTTAATCGCTGCAACCTCAAGGGCGTGCATATCGATATCCACAGCATCAATCACGGCATCCTCAAAGTGTTGGGCTAAGGCAATGGCAATACAGGCGCTACCGGTGCACATATCGAGCACGTTAGCTGGCGCAAAGTGTCCATCGACAAAAGGTGTAAAACCATTTTCAATAAGCTCCGCAAATGGAGAGCGTGGAATTAACACTCGCTCATCAACGTAAAACGGCATTTGAGCAAACCACGACACATTGCTGATGTAAGGCAACGGCTTTGCCTCGCGGGTTCGTAATTGGAGCCAACTTGCGATTTTGCTTCGCTCTTCTTGCAACAGTGTCGTTGGGTAGAGCAGCTGTTTTTGCTCTGGGCTCATAAGCAAGGGTAAATCAAGCGCGAGAAACACAAGGTGCTCACACTCATCCCATAGATTGTTCGTGCCATGCCCTAAAAAGATATTATGACGGGCGCACTCGCTCATACTAAAGCGGATCCAGTCTGCAATAGTGGTTAAGTCATCTATGTTTTGAAACTCAATGTTTGAATGTATGGATTCTGATTGCATCAACTTTGTTAGATGATTGGTTTTGTCATGGGTGGGTAGAAAATCCATTTTTAAAAGATGTAAACTATCTCTTTAAACACAGCAACCATGATTTAACCGCGTATTTATGGCAGTATAATACGCATAAATGAATCGAATTTCGCTGGTAAATTAACAAGATGACTAAAAAAGTAGATGAAAACGATGAAAGCCAGTCGTTTTCTGCATTATTCAGTGATGCAAAGCCTATTCAACACCAGCAGTACATTCAAGATCCGAAAGAAAAACGGGCGTTAAACCGCAGGCCTATGGCTCAACAAAAAAAGGCAGTAAAGCAGCGCGCGGCGAGCTTTGAGTTCTCAGACGGATTTGAAGCGTATTTTGATCCGCACAAAGCATTAAAATACGTCAAAGAAAACACTGAACAGGCTGCACAAGGCGTAAAGCGTCTGCGCAGAGGGGAAATTGTACCGGAGCTGATTTTAGATTTGCATGGTTTGAACAGCGCTCAAAGTAAGTTAGAGCTTGCGGCCGCCATAGATGAAGCAACGCACAAACACTATGAATGCATCAATGTGATTCATGGTGTGAGTGGCGGTGTGTTAAAACAAAAAGTGCCAAACTATTTAGTTCAGCACCCTCGAGTATTAGGGTTTCACCAAGCTCCCCTAGAATGGGGTGGCAATGGTGCCCTGCTTGTTCTTATCGACATACCACGAGACGGCAAACTCTAGCGCTCGCCAACGCCGCCTCAAATGCAATATCTAACGTGTTACTTATCGTCTTGAACGTTATGAATGAACAAGTACACATAATACGCACAAATTGCACATACTACGCCTATACCTAATAGTGAACCCCATGCGACGGGATCTGAAAGTAAAAGATCTAACATAATGTTTCCTGCCCTGTTTAATGATTTCGAGGCTATTTTTACAAACTGGGCAATAAATGATCTGATCAAGATCAATATTATTTTGTGAAGTCGTAGTGCTTGAGTTTATTTATTAATCTAGATCAAGTTTTCGGTGGATGAGTACACTCAAACGGAACATTTGGCATCTTGTAAGCAGTTATATTTGGGCGCTTAGATTAAGTAAACAAGCGTAAGAACCAACCCTTACTTAGGTCTTCCTCACAACCTCTAAGCTGCGCAGCGTAGCGCAGTGAGCGCTCATCGACTTTGTCTGCGACGCTTATTAACCACTGTTTTTTACGGTATGTTTTTCGCTGATAACCACCCCAACCCTCATGGTAATTAAGGTATTGAGCGCGAGCATCCCACTTAGAAACGCCATTGATTTGCTGACTTTTACTAATGAACCAACCCATAAAGTCTATGGCATCATCGAAATCATCTCTGTCGGCGAAGCTATTTCCCGTTTCTCGCTTATAGTCTTCCCATGTCATGGTCTTTGCCTGAGCATACCCATAGGCACTGCTCACGCGTCCCCATGGGATCATGCCAAAAAATATATAGTCGCGTGGTGGCAAAGCATCGTGGCGAAATGAGCTTTCTTGATACATCATTGCCATGGGCACATGCAAAGGCACACCCCAAGTATCACGCATATCAGACGCAGCATCGAACCAATCTCTCTTTTCTTCAAATATGTGGCATATATTTTCGCGGCTCGAAGGTGGGGTAGTACTGCACGCGCTTAAAAGCGCCAATAAAGACGCACTTATTGAAAGCATGATTGTATTTTTAATGATTTGTTTGAACTTATTCACGCTCGACTACTCATACCTTTGCAATATGTGTTTTTTCCTAAAATGTGTGTTAGCCCAAGGAATCCCCTTGGGCTTTTTTATGCTAGCTTTTCGCCGCTTTAAAATACCCTTCAATGAATTTATCAAATGATAAAACATCGGCCGCTTCTATCTCTGCTTGAGCTTCAAGAGAACTAACAGCCTGGGCTTCAAAATCACTTTTTTGCACATTCCTATAATCCAAACCCGCAATAAACTGTTTGTATTCTTTCGCCAATTCCATGCCTAATATACTGTTATCTATCTGATTATCTAACAAGGTATCTAACCATTTACCAGACGGCGTTGTCTCGCTTTGGTGCACTTTTGCTAATTCGTTCACAATAGCCGTGGAGTATCGTTTAGTCTCTTGCGCAGCATCTAACACGTCGGCGACCATGGCAAGGTCTTTGAACATGTTACTGGCCCAATCTTGAAGCGCAACCGGCGCTCCCTCATTGAGCAAATGTAAACCTGGCTCACGCCCTTTGAGTACAACATCCACAAAGTTCTGTTGACTCTCTTGGTGAAGTTCATCGCTGTAATCAGCCGATGGCATCAGCAAGCAGTACAACAAAAAGACATCCAAAAAGTCCATTTGTTCAGCTTGAATGCCTACTGGAGAAAAGGGGTTAACATCAAGTGAACGAATTTCTAAATAGCTCACGCCACGATCTTCTAGTGCATCGGTTGGCTTCTCAAGTGAGCGGGCTACCTGCTTAGGACGAATTGGCGAGTAAAGTTCGTTTTCTATTTGTAATACATTTTTATTCAGCTGTTGCCACTGACCACCCTCACCGGCGGGAATACTCTCATACTGCTTAGTAGGAAGATTAATCGCTCGGCGCAAGGTACTAACGTAACTGCTTAAATCGTTATAGCAAATACGCAAGTCAGACTGCGCAGAACTGGTGTACCCTAAGTCACTCATCCGCAAAGACGTACCGTATGGTAAATAAAGTGTGCCTTTACCGACTTTCTGAAAAGGGTGTTTTACTTCTCTATGGCTAATAAAGGAACTGCACAAGGCAGGCGACGCACCAAATAAATATGGGATAACCCACGCAAGTCGCTTAAAGTTTCTGACCAAAGAAAAATATTGGCTCGAAATAGTATGCTTATCTGCTTGCTGGCCTTGATGCTCACACCACAATTGCCAGAACCTGTCTGGTAACGAGAAATTAAAATGCACACCACTGATAACTTGCATCATGCTGCCATAGCGATTATGCAGACCTCTGCGATACACCTCTTTCATCTTTGCCACGTTAGAACTTCCGTAACGGGCAATGGGTATTTCGGTGCTAGCATCAATAAAGCACGGCATACTCATGGGCCACAAGTACTCTTCACCTATGTTTTCATAGGTAAATTTGTGGATGTCGATGAGCTGTTCAATCGTTGTACTCGCACGCTGTTCTGGCGGCGTGATAAACTCAAGTAACGACTCGGAAAAATCCGTGGTTATCCAGTCATGTGTGAGCGATGAGCCCAAGGCCTTAGGATGTGCTCCCATAGCCAAAGAACCATTGCCATTTACGCGCAGAGTCTCACGCTCTACGCCCCTGCGAATATCCATCAACGTGGCTTTTACTGCAGCGGTGTCAACAAATGATAAGCGCTTCTCAAATTGTGTGTTAAATATGCTCAAAAGAAGTATCCATGAGTCCGTTTATTAAGTCTAAATACGACGCTTTATTAACGTGGGACATCAAACAGTACAATGTCACGATTTAATTCTGCCAATTGGGTTTGCAGCGATTTTGCATCACCCACCACCACGATATGCATGGTGCTTGTGTCTAACCATTTGCTTGCTAACTGGTTGAGTTCATCGGTAGTGATGTTTTGTATAATCTCTTGCTGTTTTTTACCGTAGTCTTTTTCCAAGTCTAATGATAGTAATCTGATCAAAAAACCCGCTTTTTGTCTTGGCGTTTCGTAATTTAGCGCGTCTGACTGTGAATACGCATTTTGCAAAAATGCCAATTCATCGGCGCTCATACCGTTAGCTTTGTATGATTCAATTTCGCTTAAAAACTCGTCAATACTCGCTTTAGTATGCTCAGCGGTAACATCGGCGCCAGCGACAAAATATCCGAGATTCTTGCCGCCAACAAAGCGACTGCTCGCGCCATATGTATACCCTTTATCTTCTCTAAGGTTCAAATTGATTCTGCTGTTAAACATGCCGCCTAGCGGAAAGTTTGCCAAATTGAGCTTAAAGTGCTCATCAAATGCGTCAAAGGTAGGTGCCGGTTTGAAGATAGAGACCACTGACTGAACGCTACCTGGGTTATCTACCAAGAATATTTTACCTTTTTCGATTGCCTCTCCAGATGAAAACTCAGGTATATCATAAGGGCTCGCGTGCCACTCACTCATGAACCCAGCGTTTTGCATCGTTTGGGCCTGCGTAGCATCGCCAACCATCACCAAGGTTGCATGGTCTGGACGATAATACTGCTCATAAAATGCTTTCACGTCTTGTAAGGTTATCGACTCAATACTTGCCAAGGTGCCAGCGTCGGGCAGTCCCACGCGTGAGTCAGTGCCATACAATACCGCATCTCTGGCTCTAGCGGCCAAAACCGATGGATTTTTCAACTGCTGCTGCATCGACTGCAATAGCTGCTGCTTTACGCGGTTGAAGTCGGCCTCATTAAATGCGGGACGAAACAATCGTTCCTGCAATAATGCCATGGTGCTTTCTACGTTTTTGACTAAGGTGCTGACGCTTACATTCGTATAACGCCCAGAGGCAGACACACTAATCGAACTGCCGATAACCCCTAGTGCATTTGCGAAATCTTCTGCTGAGTAATTTTCAGTACTTTCATTCATCATAAGTGCAGTGAATGCAGCAAGCCCCGGCTGTTGCAGAGAATCAAGCAGTACGCCCCCCTCCATGCTTAGCACAAATGACAAGGTGGGTGTTTCACTAGTTTGTATGCCTACCACCTGCAAACCATTTTCTAACTCACTTTCCCAGAAGTCGGGCAGTATTACTGGCTTATTTACACCTGCCAGTGGCGCTTTGCTTCGGTCAAAGGTATCAGTAATCTTAGGACTGTCGATGCTGGTTTCTACCGTCTTCAAATCTGTAATATTGCGCTGTGGAAGCGTAAAGTTTTGTTCAGCCACGGCCAAATTCGTTGCCCCTTGCGGTACAACACTCAATACCACTGCGGGTTTATCTTTTATGTATTGCTCGTACACACGCATAACGTCTTGTTTAGTTACGCTGTTGTATCTAGCAACCTCAGCGGAAACACGATCGGGCGTTTGCTCAAAGGTTTCACCACTTGCTAGTGTTCTGACCTTGCCTGATACACTCTGTAAGGCAAATATTGTAGACGTTTCAATACTACTTTTAACTCGCTGTAAGTCATCGTCTTGCACGCCGCGAGTTTCAAACTCCAAAAGCGACTCTGCAATAATGTCACTTAATTGCTTTAGGTCTGATACGTTTTGCGGGTTAGCCAAAGAGAGCATTTGAAACTCACACGCTAATTCTCGACACGGGTGCCCAACGCCAGCCTGCACCGCAAGACCATTTTTCACCATGTTTTTATAAAGCAATGACGTTCGCCCACCGCCAAGAATATTTGCCAAGACATCTAAAGCAGGCTCATCTTCATGCCCGGCGTAAACCGTCGGGAGCGTAATCTGCAGAAGAGGTAAATGCACTTTATCTTCTAGTGTGATGTAACGTGTTTGTTCTAACACGGCGGGTTGTTTCTTAGCGTCTACAACTTCAGGTCCTCGCGGGATAGGGCCAAAGTACTTCTCAATCCATTTTTTAGTCTGCGCAATGTCAATATCACCGCCAATGGTCAATACTGCATTGTTTGGGCCATACCAACGGGTAAAGAATGCTTTTAGGTCATCAAGTCCAACGCGTTCTAGATCCTCAACGTATCCAATGGTAGACCATGAGTAGGGGTGTCCTTTTGGATACAAGGCCTCACCTGTGCGCTCAAAACGCAATCCATAGGGCTGGTTGTCGACACGCTGGGCACGCTCGTTTTTCACCGTATCACGTTGATTCTCAAATTTAGCTTGGGTAACAGCAGGCAGTAAAAATCCCATTCTGTCAGCTTCTAACCATAGCACTTTTTCTAATTGATTCGCGGGCACGGTTTGAAAGTAATTCGTGATATCAGAGTTTGTGCTACCGTTGAGATTGCCGCCCGCTTCAGTGATAATTTTAAAGTGCTCTTCGTCAGCAACATGCTGCGAGCCTTGAAACATCATATGCTCAAAGAAATGCGCAAAACCTGATTTCCCATACTCTTCTCGTGCTGAGCCAACATGATACGTCACGTTAAGGTTAACCAGTGGGTCTGAGTTGTCTGGATGCAGCACCACCGTCAGACCGTTATCTAAGGTATATTTGTAATGCTCAATGCTATCGCCTTGAAGATGAAAGGATGACTCTGTATTTACGGGGGTTGAGCTCGGTGTGCACGCAATAGTCACAGCACCCGCAAGCGCAAGCACAGCAACTTGTAACAACTTTGACATGTAAAACAACTCGTAGTAGTAAAGAAACGTTATAAGCAATAATAATAGCAGATTTCTAAAAGGCTAATTCTTTCTTTGTTGTAACTAGATATTTGTATTAGTATTTATTGGGGATTATCGCACTAAGAGCCTTGCCTATGCCTGATAAAGCACCGTTAATTGATATCGAATTTGCGCTCAAACAATTGAGTGGCAATGTTCAACTTTTGCACAGAATGCTAAATAAATTTGCCGCTGAATATGAGCCGGCTCCCAAGCAGGTTGAGCAAATGCTGGAGCAAAGCGATTATAAATCGGCAAAAAGACTCATTCATACGGCGAAAGGCATTACAGGCAACCTCGGATTGTTAGCCCTTTATGAGTGCTGCAGGAGCTTTGACTTAGAGATTAAAAACCTGTCGATTCAAGCTGACACCGTGCATAAATTTACACAGTTGGTACGCCAAACCTGCGATGAGATTTACGCACTTTCTTTTGATGATCCTCAGCTCAATGCTGATGGTAACGTAAAACAAAACAATAACGCGCAACAGCAGCTGGTGGGCATGATTGAACGTGAAGAGTTTATTGATGACAACATATTGCGATCACTTACCGCTCAGTTACCATTAACCGAATCGCAAAAAGCGACACTCATTACGATGGTTGAAGAAATGCGCTTTCAAGACGCCCTTGAACTTATTGCTATAAAAGCCAACTAAAGGCAATAAATGACCAACCTCGTTATTACAACGCTATATGAACACGAGGATTTTGTTGTCATCAATAAGCCCATCGATGTTGCGATGCACGATGCACAAAATGGCATTATCAGCGTATATTCAAAACAACGCCCTCAGTGCAAATGGTTTTTAGTTCATCGTCTTGACACCCAAACCAGCGGTTGCTTGATTCTAGCAAAATCGTCTGATAGCGCAGCGACCATCGCCAGATTGTTTGCCAAACGCAGTATTGAAAAATATTACCTCGCACTCTCAAACAAAACCCCAAAAAAGAAACAAGGATTGATCAGGGGCGATATGAAAAAAGCGCGCTCCGGAAGCTACATGCTAACGAAGACTTCACAAAACCCGGCCATCACGCAGTTTTTTTCAAAATCAGTCGGAAATGGCATTCGTGGGTTTATATGCAAACCGCACTCGGGCAAAACCCATCAGATAAGAGTGGCCTTAAAGTCGATAGGAGCCTCTATTTTAGGTGATATGCGCTATGGTGCTAGCCCTAGCGACCGCATGTATTTGCACAGCTACGGCTTATGCTTTTCATACAAAGGTGAAAGCCTTAACATATTTTGCCTACCCGATATTGGGGAGTATTTTAGCGAAGCGATTTGGCCTGAACAATGGCTCAAACCCAATGCATTGTCATGGCCAAAATTAAAGCTTCAAACGGTGCAGGAGTGACGAGACGATGAGCACTTTTGGTATTATCGGCAATGGCGCGATTGGTACAGGCTTGGCTAAATTAATCGCCGATGCTAGCACCGAAAACGCTCATGATATTACACAATTCGTAAGACGGCCATGCAACCTGCCAGTGACGATTGTAGAGAGTGAAACTGATAATGCAGCGCGCAAAACTACTTGGATGTTTAAGCAGGCTGCGTTAGACCACCAGCAAAGCTTAGATTCGCTCGATTTA
This sequence comes from Glaciecola sp. XM2, assembly GCF_018595715.1. Classification (GTDB taxonomy): domain Bacteria; phylum Pseudomonadota; class Gammaproteobacteria; order Enterobacterales; family Alteromonadaceae; genus Glaciecola. The sequence goes on along the minus strand of NZ_JAHEOJ010000020.1, from coordinate 858,537 downwards.
CTGATCTTGCCTTTAAAGTATTACCAACTGCGTGAGGTACTGAAAAGTCTCGACGGTCGACTCTGTGAGTCATTGCCCATCTTGTTATTACAAAATGGCTTAGGCGGCCATCAACAACTGCTTGAGCACTTTACACACAATCCACTTTTCGTTGGTGCGACTACCGATGCGGTGCAAAAAGTTGCTGAGCGCCATTTTCATATTCACGCTCGAGGCGATTTGGTGATCGGCGGTATATCGGGTCAATCTATTTTGCCTGCGATTCAAAGCCTTTTAGATGCCCACCCTAACAGCCGTTGGGATAGCAATATTATGCAGTACTTGTATCAAAAATTAGCCGTCAATGCCGTGATTAATCCACTGACCGCAATTTATAGATGCGCTAATGGAGACATCCTTGACTACCCTCAAGAAATTGCAGCATTGAAACAAGAGATTCGAGCCGTGTATCAGGCTAATGAAATCGAGGTTGATATGCACATGGTAGACCGCTATATAGACCACGTAATTGACCTAACCAAACACAACTACTCATCAATGTATCAAGATGTATTGCACGAACGTCCAACTGAAGTGGACGGCATTTTAGGTACGCTGCAAACAAAAGCGGCACACAAAGGTATTTGTGTGCCGACAATCACGCGTCTATACGAGGCGATTAAAGCTATCGAGAAGGACTACTCCTGAACGATAGGACGCATATGCGGAAACAAAATCACGTCTTTGATGGTTGGGCTATCTGAAAACAGCATTACTAACCGGTCAATACCAATGCCCTCGCCTGCCGTAGGCGCCAAGCCATATTCAAGGGCGGTAATGTAGTCTTCGTCAAAATGCATCGCTTCGTCATCTCCCGCGTCTTTTTCTTGTACTTGCTTTTGGAAACGCGCGGCTTGGTCTTCAGAATCGTTTAGCTCTGAGAAGCCATTGGCAAGTTCACGTCCACCCACAAAAAACTCAAAGCGGTCTGTGACAAATGGGTTTTTATCGTTGCGTCTCGCAAGGGGAGATACTTCCCAAGGATAGGCGGTGATAAAGGTTGGCTGATCGAGTTTCTCTTCGGCCGTTGCCTCAAAAATCTCGCACAAATACTTACCCGCGCCCCAAATACCATCCACCTCTGGCTCTTTGATATGCAGCGCTTTGGCCATAGCTTTAAGTTCATCAAGGTGATTTTCAGGATCGTTGATTGCCTCGGCATTCGCCTCTGGCCAATATTTTAAGATAGCATCCCCCATGGTCAAACGAGCGAATGGCTTACCGAAATCATAAATGGTTTCGCTGATGACTTCGCCATCTGCATTTTTCTGCGTGTTTTTCACGTCGGTCGTGCCTAACACATTCAGCGCGAGCTCTCGCAGCATGTCTTCTGTAAGATTCATCAAGTCGTTGTAATCTGCATAGGCTTGATAAAACTCTAGCATCGTAAACTCAGGGTTATGACGCGTTGATAAACCTTCATTTCTAAAGTTACGGTTAATTTCAAACACGCGCTCTAACCCACCTACCACTAGGCGCTTAAGATAAAGCTCGGGGGCAATTCGCAAATACATATCAATATCAAGTGCGTTATGGTGCGTCACAAACGGTTTGGCTGTAGCGCCACCGGGTATCACCTGCAACATCGGCGTCTCCACTTCAATAAAGCGACGCTCAGTAAGGTATTGACGAATACCGTTAACAATCTGACTGCGGATTTGGAAGGTCTTACGCGTTGCAGGATTGGTAATCAAATCAACATAACGCTGACGATATTTGGTTTCTTGGTCGGCAAGTCCATGGAACTTCTCAGGTAGCGGGCGAAGTGACTTAGTAAGCAACTGGTATTGCTCCATGTTCACATATAAATCACCCTTACCGGATTTATGCAACTGACCACTCACACCAATAATATCGCCGATATCCAGGCTGCCATAAGTCGCCTTGAGGTCTTTTTGTACGCCTTTATCTGCATAAGCCTGAATGCGCCCTGTCATGTCTTGGAGCAATAAAAATGGCCCGCGCTTTGCCATGACTCGACCGGCAATGGTGATACGATTATTCTGCTCGACAAGGCTATCTTTATCAAATTCGCCAAAGGCGTCTTGCACATCTTGCGCATAGTGTTCACGGCGGAATTGATTCGGAAAACCATTTGAATCACATTGCGCTCGAATATCAGCTAATTTGGCGCGTCGCTCTGCAATCAATTTGTTTTCGTCTTGCACTTGCTCTGTCATGAATGTTCCTAAAGTTGGTCGTGTTAGCTATACACGTTTATGTTACAGGCCAGATTTTAAGCTGGCTATGATAAATTTGTTTAAATCACCGTCTAACACAGCCTGTGTGTTACGGGTCTCAACGCCTGTGCGCAAGTCTTTGATGCGCGAGTCATCTAGCACATATGAACGGATTTGACTGCCCCAGCCAATGTCAGACTTGTTTTCTTCCATCACCTGTTTTTCAGCGTTTTGCTTTTGAATTTCTAGCTCATAAAGCTTGGCCTTCAACTGCTTCATCGCTTGGTCTTTGTTCTTATGCTGAGAGCGGTCATTTTGGCACTGCACTACCGTATTGGTGGGCAAATGCGTAATACGTACCGCTGAGTCGGTTCGGTTAACGTGCTGTCCGCCCGCCCCTGACGCGCGATAAGTATCAATACGTAAGTCAGAAGGATTGATATCCACTTCAATGTCGTCGTTAACCTCTGGGTAAGCAAATGCAGAGGCAAAGGATGTATGGCGACGGCTGCCTGAATCAAACGGTGACTTGCGGACCAGTCGATGCACACCGGTTTCAGTGCGTAACCAACCAAAGGCATATTCGCCCGTAAACTTAATCGTGGCGCTTTTAATGCCCGCAACGTCGCCTTCTGATACTTCGAGCAACTCGGTTTTAAAGCCTTGCGCTTCACCCCATCGCAAGTACATACGCAATAGCATATTTGCCCAGTCTTGGGCTTCTGTGCCGCCTGAGCCTGATTGAATATCGATATAGCCATCGTTAATATCGTTAGGACCGCTAAACATGCGTCTAAATTCGAGCTTCTCTAATGAGGCAATCAGTTGTGCGAGCTCTTCTTGGGCTTCATTTAACGTGTCTTCGTCCTCAGCTTCAACTGCCAATTCCACAAGACCTTCAACATCTTCAACGCCCTGCTCTAGCGTTTGGATAGTATCAACGATTTGTTCAAGCCCAACTTTCTCTTTGCCCAGTTGTTGAGCATTTTCAGGGTTGTTCCAGACTTCGGAGCTCTCTAGCTCTCGGCTAACTTCTTCTAGACGCTCGACCTTAAGGTCGTAGTCAAAGATACCCCCGAAGCGATGTGGTTCGCTCACGGATATCAGACAAGGCGGTGTGGATAGGATTTACTTCAAACATAAAACAATACATTCTTATTTTTGTAGTTATCGCAATGACTTTGTTACGCTTAACTAGGGTTGTATTCAATAGTGCGCAGAGTTTACATAATATTGCGCGTTTTTGACAGTATCCAAGCGCTTTACAGACGATAATCGCATAAAAAAGGCTCTTAAAATAAGAGCCTGAGAATGACGTAATACATCGTTATGCTGTCATCGCAACCAATTGTTTTGCAATGCCGTGTAGCTTAGCGATGGTTTTCTCATCTGAAATTTCATGTTGGTCGTTGACTAGATTACCTACATGACTAATGGAAAGCTGATCGCCAAGTACATTAATACCGATATTGCTTAATAATAAACGCACCGGCACAAGCACGCGAATACCGCCTAAACCGCCTGGGGATGCTGCAATCAATGCCGCAGACTTGCCTTTAAAAGCCTCAAGGGGCTTTTCACCATCTTCTTTGCGAGATGCCCAATCAATGACGTTTTTAAATAGCGCGCTATAGCCACTGTTATATTCTGGGCTGGCAATCAAAAACGCGTCGTGACTTTTCAATAACTCTTTAAACGCTTTTGCCTTCTCCGGCATGCCTTGTTCGGCCTCCAAGTCTTCCGTGAAAATAGGAATATCTGCAAACTCAGACATATCGACAATGGTTACCTCAGCGCCGGCGTCAATTGCGCCTTGCGCCGCAGCTTTTAGTGCAGCAAAGTTGTAAGAGTGTTTACGACCTGAACCTGAAAACGCTAGAATTTTACTCATGAATTATCCTTTTTATTGGTATCTGCAATGTGTACGAATGTGCTCGTCTAGATGTTCACTAATTATCAAAGCGACTCACACATCATCGAATCAACCTTAATTGCACCTACATCTTTTCTAAGGTGTCGATTCCCAGCATTTCTAAGCCAAGCTTAAGTGTTTTTGCGCTCATCGCAGCAAGGGTTAAACGGCTTTGCTTCACATCGTCAGATACACCGTCTTTCAATATAGGACTTGCCTCATAAAACTTCATAAACACACTTGCGAGCTCATACAAGTAGGCGCATAACAAATGCGGCGTTGCCTCTTGTGCGACCGCTTGTAGGGTATCTTCAAACTGCAAGAGTTTGACCGCCAAAGCTTGCTCACTTGCATTGTCGATAACCACATTGGCGTGATGTTTATCCATAGCAATGTCGGCTTTGCGGAAAATACTACGGATACGCGTGTAAGCATACTGCAAATAGGGAGAGGTATTGCCTTCAAAGCTAAGCATCGTATCCCAATCAAAAATATAATCAGTAGTACGGTTTTTGCTTAAATCAGCATATTTGACTGCGCCAATACCAATGGTTTTAGCCACATCGGCTTCTACAACTTCATCTGCATTTCGTTGTTTTAATAGTGCTGTTGCGCGCTCAACGGCTTCATCGAGCAAATCGGCTAGTTTAATCGTCTCGCCACTGCGGGTTTTAAACGGTTTGCCGTCTTTACCTAACATCATGCCAAACGGGCAATGCTGATAATGATGAGCCTCATTCATATAACCGGCTTTACGAGCTACTAGCTCGGTTTGCTTAAAATGTAAAGCCTGTCGGGCATCTGTGAAAATCATCGTTCTGTCGGCTGCCAGGGTGTGGCAACGATAGCGTATTGCCGCAAGGTCGGTGGTTGAATACAAAAATCCCCCCCCTGACTTTTGAATAATATACACCGCAGGATTGCCTTCTTTGTCGGCCAGTTCAGGCAAAAACACCAGTGTAGCGCCTTGATCAATGACCGCAATCTTGCGCGCAAGCAAATCCTTCACCAGCACCGGTAAATCAGGGTTGTATTTGCTCTCTCCCATCACATCAGTGCGGCTTAAGCTTACATTCAGCTTCTCATACACCTCTTCACTGTGTGATATGGACACATCAATAAACTGCTCCCAAAGCGCCAGACACTCTGCATCCCCACTTTGTAACTTCACGACGTATTCACGAGCTCTGTCTGCAAAGCCATCTTCGTTGTCAAAACGCACTTTTGCGGCGCGATAAAAATCTTCTAAATCAGATAGTGCGGTACTAGCAACGCTTTTGCCATCGAGTTGGTCGCTTAAATGCGCCAACAACATACCAAACTGCGTTCCCCAATCACCCATGTGATTTTGACGCACCACATCGTGCCCTAAAAACTCAAGGACTTTAGCCATTGCATCACCTATGATGGTGCTGCGTAAGTGTCCAACATGCATTTCTTTGGCAAGGTTAGGTGAAGAGTAATCAATCACCACCTTTTGAGACGGCGCTTTATCAATGCCTAAACGTGCGTCCTGCGCCATCGCATCAACTTGTTTGCCTATCCAGCTTTGTGATAGGTAGATGTTGATAAAGCCAGGTCCTGCAATCTCACAAAGCTTGGCAACATCATCTAGTTGCGCTTGCGCTAAAATGTCTTGGGCAATATCACGCGGTTTTTTCTTTAGTTGTTTGGCTAAGGCCATCGCGCCGTTAAATTGATATTCACCAAACTCAGGGCGTGTGCTTTTGCTAACAGGAACAGGCGCATTCTCAACACCAAGTTTTTGCATGGCCTGACGAAAACGTTCTACTAAAATAGCTTGGATTAACATGCAAAATACTCTTATTGTTCGCGCGTGGCCGCAAAGGTGATATCTGGATAACGCTCTTGTGAAAGCGATAAATTTACGCGCGTTGGCGCAATGTAGGTGAGATTTTCAGAGCCATCTAAGGCGAGGTTCGCTTCTGCTTTACGCCTAAACTCATCCACCTTGCGCTCATCGCCATAAACCCAGCGCGCGGTGGCCACATTGATATGCTCGTATATGGCATCGACGTTATACTCTGCCTTTAATCGAGCGACGACTACGTCAAACTGCAGCACACCTACCGCACCCACAATCAGATCGTTGTTGATAAGCGGTCGAAACACCTGAACCGCACCTTCTTCTGAAAGTTGGATAAGGCCTTTTAATAACTGCTTTTGTTTCAGCGGGTCTCTTAGGCGGATACGCTTAAAGAGTTCTGGCGCAAAGTTAGGAATACCGGTAAATCTATAGTCCTCTCCGCTGGTGAAGGTATCGCCAATGCGCATCGAACCATGATTGTGCAACCCGATAATATCGCCTGCATAGGCCTCTTCTAGCAGCGCTCTGTCGCCAGCTAAGAACGTTAGCGCATCAGAAATTCGTACATCTTTACCGATGCGAGCATGGCGCATCTTCATGCCCTTCTCGTATTTGCCTGAAACAATGCGGCAAAATGCAATGCGATCTCGATGTTTAGGATCCATATTTGCCTGAATTTTAAATACAAATCCAGAAAACTTGGCTTGCTCGGCGTTTACTAGTTCTTCTTTGTCTGTCAAGCGACCTTGTGGCTTAGGTGCCCACTGCACCAACCCGTCCAACATATGATCAACGCCAAAGTTGCCTAACGCGGTGCCAAAATATACAGGCGTTAGCTCGCCTTTAAGAAATGCTTCTAAATCAAACTCGTGAGATGCACCCTTTACCAACTCGAGCATTTCGCGCAGCTCTTCGGCATAACTACCTATCGCTGCATCAAGCTCTGGGTTATCAATGCCTTGAATAACACGTTTTTCTTGGATGGTGTGCCCTTGACCACTTTTATATAAAATGGTTTGGTCTAGCAGCAAGTGATAAACGCCTTTAAACTCTTTGCCCATACCAATCGGCCATGTGATCGGCGCGCATTTAATATTTAGTACGTCTTCCACTTCGTCTAGTAAGTCGATAGGGTCGCGCGTATCGCGGTCTAACTTGTTCATAAAGGTGATGATTGGCGTATCTCGCAGGCGCGTCACTTCCATCAGCTTGATGGTGCGATCTTCTACCCCTTTCGCTGCGTCTATGACCATCAAACATGAATCTACGGCGGTTAGCGTGCGATACGTGTCTTCGGAAAAGTCTTCGTGCCCTGGCGTATCAAGTAGGTTCACCAAATGGTCATGATATGGAAACTGCATCACTGAGGTAGTTACCGAGATCCCACGCTCTTTCTCCATTTCCATCCAGTCAGACTTAGCGTGTTGACCCGATTTTTTGCCTTTAACCGTACCGGCAACCTGTAGCGCATTACCAAACAACAATACTTTTTCAGTAATGGTGGTCTTTCCCGCATCGGGGTGAGAAATAATCGCAAACGTTCTACGCTTATTAATTTCATCTACTAGTTTGGCATTGGCCATGCTAAGTCACTTCCTACAACGACCTAAACGTCGTTTATTGTTCAATTTTATAGAGCCAATACAAGCACGCATTGGCAAAGGTATATGCTGGGGGCGCGATTGTAGCAAAAAGCGTCCCCGTGGTTAAATTCTTTTGTCAGTCTCCACAATTTTATAGAAATAAGGTAAATTGCAAATATCAGACAATTCTCGGATCCCCCTTATGATGATCAATATGGATTTTACCAAGCCACTGGTGATAAACACGCATCAGCAAGATTGGCAACAAAGTCCAGCGCAAGGCGTTTGGAGAAAACCGCTCGAGCGCGAGGCAAAAGAGTCAGGCCACACAACGAGCATTGTAAAATATGCCGCAGGTGCGTCTTTTTCAACCCATCACCATCCCTACGGAGAAGAGATACTGGTTCTTGACGGCGTATTTTCCGATGAGCACGGCGACTATCCCGCTGGCAGCTACATTCGCAACCCGCCTGGGAGCTCTCATGCACCCTTTAGCAAACCGGGGTGCGTGCTACTCGTTAAGCTAAACCAGTTTGATCCCCACGATTTGGTCAGCCTACGCGTAAATACCAACACCACGCCTTGGTCACAAGGACAAGGAAACCTGATGGTGATGCCGCTACATCAGCATGCCCATGAACATGTGGCGTTGGTTAAATGGCCTGCAAATGAGGTATTCAAGCCCCATCAACACTTTGGTGGCGAGGAGATTTTTGTTATTTCAGGAACATTTGAAGATGAAAAAGGCAAATACCCAGCGGGGACTTGGATGCGCTCACCACACCTTTCATCACATCATCCGCGCGTCTCGGAGCCTACCGTCATTTGGGTAAAAACGGGTCACCTGCCGCCGAGCCACTGATACAGCATGGCGGATTCGTGGCTCCCATCGGAGTTTTTATAGTACTTTTTACGTTCACCGGTAAAACTAAAGCCAAAATTGCGGTAAAGGCGCTGAGCGCTCAGATTGCTCTGACGTACTTCTAAATAAACGGTATCGATATTGGCACGAGTCAGGCGTGCTAACACTTCTTTGAGCATCATCGAGCCAATCCCTTGCTCGCGAAAGGCCTCGCTCACGCAAATATCCTCAATCTCTGCCTCACCAGGGCGTTGACTAACAATGACGTAACCCACTACCTGCCCATCTATAACTGCGGCAAGTGAAAAAGGAGTGATGATGGACTGCGTAAAAAGCTCAAAAGACCATGGCACAGTTCTATGCGAACAGAAAAGTTGGTACGCTTCCTCTAGATATTCTGGTTTAGGGTCGGCAATTTGAATGTCGTCAAGACTGGTCTGTTGCATTAACTTGTATATTTCGCCAAATTTCTCGTTTGAGAGAGGCATCATCCTGGTTGATAGTTAAAGGCAGTATTAGCTTTTTGCTAATTGCATCATACTGAATCGGTTGCGAGTCAGAAAACTCGACATCGCTACGTTGTAACGCTAAAAATGATAATAGGCTATCAAACCATGGCTTTTGTGCAAGAGCCGGTAGTTCGTCTTGCGCGTGATATACATGGTAAACATCGATTCCCATGGCCTGCAACAAGGCCTGCTGCTGCCTAGCGATGCTCATATGAATTACCTTTTGAAAAAGTGGCAGGGGTGGAGGGATTCGAACCCCCAACCATCGGTTTTGGAGACCGCTGTTCTACCAATTGGAACTACACCCCTAAAATCTCGTGCATTATAGCGAGCAAAGCGAATAAATAAAGTATTTATTTTTCCTTTAGCTTGGATTTTTCAAGTTGAGCCTTACAGGCTTGCCACCATAATTGATGCATAAAGATCACAATGGGTTGCAGGGCCTTTACACGCTGCAACACCTCTTCGCGATGAATATCACCGAGTTCGATATACCGGCGAATGAGCCCTTGAGCGGTATCATGAGGTAACTGATTGCTTAAAATACAGGCAATTAAGTCAAAGAAACGACACCCTTTAGCAGCATACTCCCAATCCAAATATAGATGCTGTTTAGGAACAATGTGCTGCAAGTGTAAATCGTTGTGGCATAGCACAAAATCCAGTTGATAGCGCTCAACATACTTTTGCCAGTTCTCTATGTGTTGCTGCGCCTGTTTTTTCCATGAACGCTGCGGGTCGGCAATAGACTTTAAATACTTATTAAAATGTTTGGGTATATCGAGTATGTCAAGGTCAATGTCGCGGCTGTGAATATGATGCAAACTATTGGCAAGCAGTTCAATTGACGGCTCGGTATCGTTCGCATTGAACGCTAATGGCTGATACTCAATCCATTGTTCAATATATGTTTTTTTAGTTTGGGACAAGTGTAGAGGTTTAGGAGCCAAGTTCATGGCAGCTAATTGCATCTGCAAATCAAATAGTGCTTCTCTTTTTGTAGGTAACCATTTGTTCCCTATAAACTGTTTTACCAAATAACGACGGTCATCAATTTTCAGACAATAATTATGGTTGAGCGCCCCTTCGTGAATTTGCTCCAAGCGCACTTGAGCGCCAGCGCCCATTTGCTTCACACAATAATCTAAAAGGCGGTGAAACTGCATTATTTTAAACCCACTGTCTGCGCTGAATTGTCGATTACCTCAGATGTTTGCATCGAGATAGACCAATTTAGATACCCTCTAACGGCAATCACGATATACAGGGCCATTAGCACAACGGTTAGATAGAGCTGAGTTTCAAGCAAAAGATAAATCGTAAGCGCGTTGATCACGCTCCAATAAACCCATGATTGCAAATATTTTTTAACAGTTAAATACGTTGCCAACAGCGAAAACAAGGTGGTTCCTGCATCCAAATACAAAAGCTCATATGCTAGCCATTGCTGGGCAATAAGCACTGTGAGCAATAGCATAAACGCGCCGCCAATGACGATCAATAGATGCAGCTTTAGTGGCATATTCAAAGCACTAAAACCCGATGCATTAGTCTTTTTCCAATGCATAAAGCCGACCACGGCCATCACCACATAATAGGCGTTTAGCAGCATCTGAAAAACCAGTGAGACGTCCCAATATACATAGACAAATAAGGTGGTTGAAATAAGTGCAGCCGGCCAACACCAAATCGACTCTTCTGCCGCCAGCCACACATAAGCAATGGAAAATAAAACAGCGAACACTTCAGCCATGCTTTGCTGCTGCCACTGTTGCGCCAGTATCTCTACAACACCTTCCATTGATTGTCCTTCTTAGATTTGAAAACGTATCACATGAATACCCACTGCTTTAGGTGCAAAGCTTATCACGCAATTTCCATGTTGGTGCCATTTAAAAACTTACATACAAATATAGCTTGGCCTACCTGCTGATGAGTGCGCTGCATTTCCTGATGCAACACCCCCATCACCTGAGCATAATCCCCAGCAACAATCGTACTTGTTTCACAGGTTTTTACCCTAAGACCCGCATGAGTATTAAGACGGTCAATAAAATCCTGGATGGGCGCGATGTATTTATCAGCCAATGGGTATAACGATATTTCTACTACAAGCTGCATAGTGCTTCCTCAACTAGAATTGATACTCATAGGTAACGCCAAGTTGACGTTCCTGCCCAAATTGAAAGTAAGGTTCAGCGAAGGCGTAGCCGTCTCTAGGATCATTACTAAAGTCACCAAAGCCGCGTGTAAAAACGTCTCGGTCGGCTAAATTTTTCACCCATAAACGAACTAGGTGCTCAGACTGTTGCCAAGTCACGCTTGTGTTGAGCACAAGGGTAAATGGTGCACGTTCATTGTGACCATCTGAAAAACGATAGCCGTCTTTTGCGTCAGCATCGATACTCCACAGCCAGTTATCGCTAATATTGTATTGCGATGCTAAATAAACAGTGAAGCTAGGGGCTTGCGCTTGGTCCTGTTCTGGTACAAAGCTACCGTCTAGGCGAGTATAGTTACCAAAGGTAGCATCTAAGTACCCAAGGTTTGCATCAATCTGCCATTGCTTGCTCATCGTCCAGTTTGTTGTTAGCTCAATCCCCTGATTGGTGCCGGTATCGGTATTGCGAATAGCGTCGGCAAAAGAGGTGACTATCGTGCCGTTATCCAACTCATTTTCAAATATTGCAAAATCGCTTACTTGGGCATCTTCTCTGCGCATATAAAAAACAGTAAATTGATAACGTCCGAATTGCTCCCCGACTTCGCCTTTAATGCCGGCTTCAAGATTCCAATTATATTCAGGCGCAAAGATTCTATCTTCGCCACCCAATCTTTGGTCAAAATTGAATCCGCCAGCCTTATAACCGCGTGACACGCTTGCATACCATAAAGCATCGCGCCATTGATAATCGATGCTTATGGAGCCGGCAACCAGTGTATCGCTGAGGTTTTCAACAAAAGCCTCTGAGTCTGTGTAATCGGCCTCGAACTTCTCAATCCTAGAGGCAAAGGTAAGGTTTGTTTTGGGGGATAGTGCTAGTAAGTATTGGCCGTAAAGCGCAAGGGAACTCGGGCTGTATTGGCTGGTAAAATCTTGTTCAAGAAACGTATATTGGCGCGTCAAGGCCTCATCACCGTCCAAGTAGGTAGCACCGAGCAACCACTGTCCACTGGCTGTATTTGCACTGCTAATTCTGGCGGTAAGAGATTGGCGCTCTACGTCTCTTTTGTAGCGATCGAATGACGAATAAGTGAGCGGGTCGAATTCAGGAAATGTCCAATCCTCGTCATAACCGTAATCTAGCTTAGTATCCAAGTGCGTAACAATAAACTCTGCGTTGGCACTATCTAGTTGATGCTCATACTTTATGCTAGCAGCGAGTGCTTCTGTTCTGTCAAAGCCTGGCTCATCAGACTGGGTCACGTTATCGTTATCGAGTGAAAACGCGTCATACCCATTGTCGATATCAAAATAGTATAAGTTCAACCCTAGACGTTGGCGGTCATTGAAGTCGTTTTGCACAGAGAGGGTAGCGGTGGTTTCGTCAATGTTATTGACATCATCTGCATCGAGAAACGCATTATAAACAAAGCCATCCTCGCGGTTCGTTTGAATGCTTGCCCTAGCGCTGAGTGATTCTGTTAAGGCTTGTGAATAAGCGCCACCGAGCTGTAACGCGCCATATTGACCAACACTGGCCGTAAAGCGTCCCTGCGTATCATTTGATGGAGATTGGCTCACTAGCCTAATAACACCGCCTAAGCTATTGGTGCCCGCTGCTACCGATTGCGGCCCAGATAACACTTCTACCTGACGCAAGTCGTAGAGCGTGGCTAAACTACCAATGCCGGAGATATCAATGTCGTCAACAAATAGTCCTATAGAGGGGTTAATCGGTTCGGAAAATTGGCTACGCTCCCCTATTCCACGGATTTGTAGAAACTTTCCACGACTTGAACCTGCGGTAAAGTTGACGTTTGGCATGAGCCCCGCGATATCTTGCAAATGTCTTGCTTCTCTAAACTCATAATCGGTCGCAGAGAGCACTAAATTACTTCCAGGTAGCTCGTACAGATCTCGCTGTGACAAATCCGCCGTTACTTCTATTCGTTCAATGCTCTGTAAATCTTCGGTTTCTTGAGCGTTTGCAACAACAGGCATACTCAAGCAGAAACTAACCGCTAAGGATAGACTGTAATAGGGTTTTGATGATGTGATATTAGGTTTCATATTTGGATCTTCTCAGTTTGAAAAGATCCGGTATTACGGCAGGTAAAAGGTAGAGTTCGTCAACCATTCCTACGCCGGTACTAACCGGATCAGGTAAATAAGGGTTTTCACTAGAATCTCAGCAAGGCTAACGCTTGCACCCCTTGGCGATATGTGTGGCAGGGCCAACACCCTGCGCATGATAGCAAGGCGATTGGGATTGTCAATCAATCTGACAAGCAGATTTACAGGTTTAGGTTTTTTAACTCATCTTCGGTTTGCTGAGCTAGGATTTCAGGCGTTTTACCGTGTGGAACCGGTTGCCTCGTTGCAGGATCTAACGCCACAAAAACAATGTCATCCGCAAAGCAAATGGTTTTCTTCGATGCTTTATTGCGCACCAAACAACTTACTGTGATTGACGTTCTACCAACATTCTTGGTGGCGAGGCCAAATTCTACAATATCACCCATGGTGGCAGGTGACTCAAAGCTTATTTCGCCTATATGTTTGGTTACTAGGCAGTTTGTCTCTAGTTGGCAAATGGCGTAAATGGCAGCTTCTTCATCAATCCATTCTAAGGCTCTGCCACCAAATAATGAGTTTGCATAGTTGAGATCTTGTGGCATCACTAAACGGCGAGATAAAAATCGCATGTTAATTCCTTTATCGTAGTAAACTTATTGCATCAAATTAAACGGTAGCATAGTCAACACATGACCGACGTTTTGTCCCTTACAGCACTTCAACGATGGCTGAAAGACCGCATGCAGCGCCTCGGTCATAGACATGTCTTGATATTGACCGAAGCTGACGACTGGCTTGATGCAATTATAGCAACAATACATGAGCAATACTCAAACACCTTATTGATTAGCAATAAAACGTCACACACAAGCCTTTTTAAAACATCACATACCACTTTAAAACCACTATTAAGTCAGCACTTTCAAGTGGTGATGATTGACTGTTCAAAGGGTTTTATTGCCAATGATATTTATGCAGCGGCGGGTCTTATTGAGCGAGGTGGATTGTTAGTTTTAAACACACCCAGCAAAGAAAAGTGGCCTGGATATTATGCGAAACACATGGGCATCAAATATAGTTTTGCAGATAATCACCAGCACAGCTATTTCGCGACCATACTCACGTATGCTTTTGAACAAAGCGACGCCGCTGCTTGGTGGTCACCAAGTTATTTTATCTTACCTCCTGATGCTAAACAGAAAACACCAGTAAATGCTGAACAGCCATACAAAAGCACAACAACCGCTGACACCCCTGCACTAAGTAAAGGACAGCAACGCATTAGAACGCAGATTATAAAGCGCTGGGAGGAGGATGAAAGCCTTCAAGTCATCGGCGCAAAGCGAGGACGCGGCAAAACAACTTTGTTAGCGACACTAGCGGTTGATGCATATCTCGCGGGCTGGAAAAACGTCATGGTTTGTGCACCGAGCAAATCGCAAAGCGCTGCATTTTTTAAATATTACGAAGCTCTTCAAGGTCAGCAAGCCATAGATAAGCTGCCTCAATTTATACCGCCAGATCAATACACCAAAGCCGCTAAAGCAGATATCCTCCTGGTCGATGAAATGGCTTCAATATCTCCTTTATTACTAGACAAAATAAGCGTGCATGCGCGTCATATAGTATTAGCGGGTACCATCGATGGATACGAAGGTAGTGGCCAAGGGCTTGTATTAAAATGGTTACCCAAACAACAACAGGTCTCACAATACTTTACCCTTACCGCGCCGTTTCGCTGGCTAGCTGATGACCCACTAGAAACCTTGGTTGACCAATTTCTTTGCCCTACCCTAACTAAACACAGCATTTCGAGTAGCAGACCGTTTTCATTGATTCGCGTAGATAAGACGGAGTTAGTAAACAATCAACAACTCTACGCCAAGTGTTTTGGCTTACTTATAGACGCTCACTACCAATCTAATGCAAACGATATTCAGCGTATGCTTGATGCCACAGACCATACAATATGGATTTATCGTAACGACCTTGACGAGATAGCCGGTGTGATATGCACCATTAGAGAAGGCGGTAGTCAGACCTTTGAATCGAGTGAGTTACGCCAATCAATTTCAAAAGGTCTTAGGCGAGTACAAGGACATATGAGTAGCCAAGCACTTGCTCAAGGACTCAACGACGCATCCATCTGCTTGTTACGTCTCTGCCGTATTCATCGTATTGCGATCCATGCTGACGCACAACGAACAGGCCTTGGCAGCACGATGTTGCAAGCACTGCACACCCATTTAGCGCCATTAGGCATCGACGGTTTTACCACAAGCTTTGGCATGACGAATGAACTCCACGCGTTTTGGTGCAAAAATGGCTATGTTCTGATCAAGCTTGGCCATCGAGTCGATACCAGTAGCGGGACGATTACAGGTCATTATATTCATCGCGACTCACATCAGTTTAACGCGATACGCGACAGAGGAAATGCCGCGCTTGCCATTGATATAAGGTACTTTTCAGCATACCAACCAGAGGTCTTCGCACTTGTCCCTGAAAGTATCAAACATAATGTGAGCGCAACTGCATCCGCAGCGCAAAAATCCTTCGTCTTACAGAAATGTCAGGACTTTGTCTGTGGGAACAGTTCATTTGCGATGATAAAAAGTAGCGCTTTTGCACTGGCGCGAACAATCAAGTCTGAAGAGCTATTAGAGTTGATAGAGAGACTTCATCGGCCGCATCTATCCAGTGTGCAAAAAAGCGAAAACATCGCACTTATTAAGCAGTTTCTATCTAAAGTCGTAGCGGACTAAGTTGTATTCACAAACAAAAAAGCCTGCATTGAGCAGGCTTTTTAATACAAAGTTATAACCTAGAGGTTAATGCCTCTGTTTTTCGCTTTTTCTTTGATGTAAGGAATCCATGCGTTCGCATTTCTTCTGAGCGTTGGGTCCTTTCTTGCTTCTTCGGCATGCACATTTGCTTGGCGGAAGTCATTGTTATAAAAATGCGCTTCCATCAACGAGAAATGTACTTTCGACTCGTCTTGCGTTCCTAACTCTAATGCTTTGTTAAGAGCAGTAACCGCACCTTTATAATCTTCTGCAGTAAGAAGCAATGCCCCTCGCTTACGGTAGTTTTCAGGGTCGTTATCCATAGCACCCGCTTTACCGTAAAAATCTGCAGCCTCTTTAAACTCTTTCGCCTGATGGAGAGTGTTGGCAAGCGTCGCTAATGCGCCAGCGTCATTTTCAACCATCCCAGCTTCCATATATTTCTGATGAAGTTCTGCAGACTTATGTGGAATTTCATTAGATGCATACAATTGTATAAGCGCTTTGTACTCAGATTTTTTCGTTAAGAAACCCTGTTTGTAAGCCACCGAGAAGGTCGCTAACGCTTTTTCATAGTCTTCTATCAGCATGTAAAAGAAACCAAGCTGTGTCCACCATTGCTTTTCTTCTGGAAACAACTCTACCAGAATCTCAGCAACGCCAACCGCGCCCACATAGTTCTTCTGTTCATGCAACGCGTTAACCTTCAAAGCATAGGGATTTTTATCTGGTTTCTCTTGCAAAGCAATCGCTTT
The DNA here is from genome assembly GCF_018595715.1 of Glaciecola sp. XM2. Taxonomy (GTDB): domain Bacteria; phylum Pseudomonadota; class Gammaproteobacteria; order Enterobacterales; family Alteromonadaceae; genus Glaciecola. The sequence continues at coordinate 841,843 of NZ_JAHEOJ010000020.1, read as the reverse complement.
ATCAGCAGCCACTAACACGTCATCAAATGCTTTTAATTCAGTGTAAGCCTTAGCTATTTTGGTATACGTACTAGCGTCGCTCTTACAAGTAAATTCCATCCAACGATCATACCAATCAATCGCTGCTTCATAGTCCTCTTCTTGCAGAGACAAATCACCGTTAAGTTTCAACAAATCCGCTTGGTCTCGATCGTTTAACACACCGCTATTTGCTGCACTTGCAAGTAACTTTCCAGCTTCAGCAAAATTATCACCGTCCATAGATACCAATATTTGGCCTAAGAACCGATCAACAGATGCCTTATCAAACGGCTCTCGAGGGTTCATTTCCTTTAAAATCTCTACAGATTCAGGAATACGGTCCTCATTATAAGCTTCTAGCGCAGCTTGCAGACTTCGGCCGGTTCTCTCGCCTAACAGCTTGGTTTTTGGCGCTTCATATCCGTCACAGATAATAGGGGCCGACTGCCTCGCAAAAGCATTTGACGCAGCGGCACAAAGTGCAAGCGTCGAACACACTAAAAGAGAGCCTTTGAGAGTAATTTTTAACGATTTCATAATTAATCTCCTGCTAACGTAAAGTCTAGACGTACTTGAAGACCTGGTTGTTTTTCAGCAACTCCGTCAACAACCTTCGGACGATATTTCCACTTACGTAGTGCACGCTTCGCTTCTCTGTCAAAGATACGACGGGGGTCAGCGTCTAATACTTCAACGTCTTCAACACCACCAACTTCGTTAATTGTAAATGACAAAAGCACCCAACCTTCTTTACCGTCTCTGGCTGCTTCCGGCGGATATTTTGGATCGATACGAACAATTGGGGTCGCATCACCATCGCGCATCATTCCACCAATACCACCAATGCTAACGCCTACACCGCCTGTATCAACACTTGGAATACTAAGACTGAAACCATCTGTATCAGCATCCGCTGCATCAGGCTCAACCATTTCGATTTTTGGTGGCTCTTGCGGCGGTGGCGGAGGAGGTGGTGGTGTGCGAACACGAGTATTTGCTTCTTCATCGGGCTCGTTCATCACAATATCAATAATCGGCGGCGGTGGTGGCTTTTCGCCAGGCTCACCTGTATTTTCAACTAACTTAGCCATCACTACGAACAACGTAAATGCAACCGCTGCGCCTAGTAAAATGGATATTAGAAATCTTACCATGTTATTCGCCTCTCACTGCTACAGCAACACGATCAATACCTGCTGCCTTAACCTGGTCCATCACTTCAACCACAAGTCCGTGCTTCGCTTTAAGGTCTGCTTGGATGAACACCACATCAGTAGGTTGTTCAAGCAACAATTTTTCAAGATTTGCGCGAACGGCATCTGCAGAAATTTCTCTGCGATCCATCCATACGTCACCATCTTCTGTAATCGCTATGAATATATTTGCATTTTTGTACTGCACAGCGGTCGTACCATCAGGCTTATTAACCTCGATACCTGCCTGCTTAACAAATACAGTCGTCACGATAAAGAAAATCAGCATGATAAACACGATGTCTAGCATCGGCGTCATATCAATCGCTGCATCTTCATCTGGTTCTCTTACTTTACGTCCCATAACAACCTCTATTAATGATGTGGCATGCTATCAACAAGTGACTCTTTCAGCATTTTTGCTTTAGCTTCAATACGTGAGCTAAAGAATAAACCTGAAAGCGCCGCTACCATTCCAGCCATAGTTGGAATAGTTGCCATAGATATGCCTGCTGCCATCAAACGTGGGTTACCTGTTCCTTGAGTAGACATGGTTTCAAACACCCCAATCATCCCAGTAACGGTTCCCAATAATCCTATTAGAGGACACATAGCAACTAAAGTTCTAATTATTAACAGTCTTGCTTGTAGTGCATCTGTCGCCTGAGAAATCCATGCATCGCGAATTCTGTGTGCGTACCAAGAGGTAGTGTCAGAGCGAGCTTCCCAATCAGATATAATTTGCTTTCTTACGGTTGGAAAGACCGACGTTAAATACCAATACCGCTCTATCATTAATACCCACATCATGAAGAGCGCGGCAGCGACGAAGTATAAAACGTCGCCACCGGTAGCAATGAATTCCCTGACAGATTCCCATAATCCAATCAGGTATAACATAATTACATACTCCCTGAATTCGCAGAGCCTTTAGAAGATTCTGCATGCTGAGCAATGATACCAGCAGTCTGCTCATCAAGAATGTGTACGATAGACTTACTTCTTCCTGCAACAACGCTGTGCATAAGGATAAGCGGTAATGCCGCGATAATACCTTGAGCTGTCGTTACAAGTGCCATTGAAATAGAACCTGCCATGATGCGTGGGTCACCTGTACCGAACAATGTGATTTGTTGGAAGGTTGCAATCATACCAAGTACCGTACCAAGTAGACCAAGTAATGGAGCTATCGCTGCAAAAATCTTGATGATGTTGATACCAGCTTCAATGCGCGGCAACTCTTTCAAGATTGCTTCGTCGAGCTTAAGCTCTAAGCTTTCTGAGTCAACCGTCTTGTTAGCTTGATAAACCGTAAGGATACGCCCGAGAGGGTTTTTGTTTGAAGGATTGTCGATGTTATTCAACTGACTCTTCATTTTAGAACCAACAGCGGTAAGCGATACGATTTTCCATAGGCCAATAAGTAAGCCGATAATCAGCATTACAGTAATGATGTAACCTACGATACCACCTGCATGATAACGCTCACTTAACGTTGCTTTTTGTTTGAATAGCTCAAGTATTGCGCCACGTGATGGGTCAACGAAAGTAGCGACGATTCCGCTGCTCGCGCCAATCAAATCTTGGGTACTAGATACCTGGAAGCCTTCTGGCTGACGCCCTAAAGGTTGTACACGACCGTCTTGGTCATTGAACGTTAGGTAACCTTGCTCACCCACTAGGTTGAACGTTCCTATACGCACAACTTCTTGAGTAGTCGCACCGCCGTTTAAGTCCACTACTTCGGTAGTAAAACGAGCGATTTTACCAGACTCTGTCATTTCGGTTTGAAGCGCTAACCATAATTCTTCAAGCTCACGAATGTTTGGAAGTCCTTTAGCATCATTTGCCATTTCGGCAAGAAACGCTTCGCGACCTGGGAATTGTGCGCTTACGATTGAGGTAGAAATCACACCGTACGCATCGGCAGATGCCTGACGCACAACACCGAACATTTCACCCAATGTTCCGGTAGCTTGTTCTAGCTCGATTTCTTTGTCACTTAAAGTTTGTTCATTTGCTGCGAACTGCGCTGCAAGACGATCGCCTCGCTGCTCTTCCGCTCTTAATGCCGCTTCAGCAGCACGAAGCAAAGCCTGCTTGTCAGCACGCTCATCCATAAACTCACGCTCGCGCGCTTCGTTTATGCGTTGTTCTGAAATACGATCTCTTTTTACTTGCTCCAGCAGTTGGTCAAGAGTAGCCGGTGTTTGCGCTGACGCTAAACCAGATACCAAAGCTATTGATGCTGTAGCGATAAGTGCTTTTATTGTTGTTTTCATTAACCCTTACTCCGCTGCTCTGATAGGTAGTTTAATAAGATCTTCTGGAACAAGACCTTGTGCCATTCTTACTGCTGTAATAGTAGAATCTAGGTACTCACCACCAAGTTCTTCCCACTGGCGCGCTTCGTTATCCCAAGCATATGCCGTGGATTGGTCCAACGTCAGTGCCAGCAATGCAGTACGACCTAAGTTAAAGAAATCTACAGAGACTTGTGTACCACCAACATCGATAGTGCCATCGTAAGATTGAATAGTACGACCGTATTGGTTTTCAATTGAATAAGCATCAATGACTAAGCGGAACTGCTCAGAAACGGTAACATCAGAGCGCGTCATTAGATCGCGAAGTCTGTCTACTCGAGCAAGACGCTCTTGCAAATTGATTGGAACATCTAAGCGAATAAACTGCTCAAGGCTGTCAATCATGCGGTACATTAACGGCACGATATTTTGCTTAGTTTCGTCGATTGAGTCTATTTGGCGTTGCAATGAATCAATTACACGCTGTTGGTCAGATACAAGACCAGCAAGATAGTCATTGTAAACCTTTAAGTTTTCAGTCTGGTCAACCACCGCACGATATTCAATCAACAACTCTTGCGACTGTTCAAACAAACCGTTAATTTTTTCTTGTGATTTAGCAGCTGCGACTTGAATTTTACGTTCTTCATTCTGTATTTCTTCAAGCGGGCCTGCGAATGCAATACTGGTTGCTGACAGCGCTAACGCACCCATCATACAAGCAGCTATTTGAGTTCTCTTGCTCATTTTGGACATATTCCCAACCGTTTAATATTCATTAAAATGCTACAAATGACATTGAGCCATTGCACTTATTGTTATTCGTTATGTTACCCGTTTAACACAGGGTAATGCGCAAATAGTCACAGGATGTTACATAAAAGTCAAGAACACCGAACGCTATCCGGTAGTTTAATTTGACATTATTTTAACGTGGTTTAGAAATTTTTAAGCCCAATGAAATGAAGCAATTCGTACTTACCGTGTAACAAAAATGACATATGTGCTTGTTATATAACTTTTATCAGTTTCTAAACGGCAAAAAAATATTGGCGAAAATGCCCTATAAAGACGATATTTATGAGATGCTGATAACGCTAAATTAGTAGCTTTGCAGGCAGAGATTCGTTCAAGCATCGGGTGAATTGGTCGATAATCTAAACAACAGTTACATTTCCCAACAAGAGCAGGAGTCACATTTTGAAATTAGACAATGATATTCATAACTATTATGAACAGTTGGTTCTGGAAAAGCTCGATGCGATGGAGATCGAAAAAACAAACAGTGACCCAGACTATTTAGCTGACTTAACCTGCTTAGTACTTAACCAACTTCCGCCGAGATACATTCGTCACGAAGTGGATATGGCATTTTATTTACCTGGCAGTGAACGCCAACAGATGGAAATGAATATAGTCAAAGCAATACAGTCTGCTAGCGAGTATTTGCAAACGCATTTTGTAAAAGACAAGACAAACTAAAAGTGATGGTGGCAAACCCCAGCCACTTCCCGGCACATGAGTCCCTTAGTACGGCTGCTCCCTTCCAGGCCTGACCGGATTCCCAAGTTATCATTGCGGGAGAACCAGGGTTCACCGCAGTAATCGCTTCAAAGGTAATACCCCTTTAAAACGAGGTGCGCATTATGACGATTTAGCCAATCGCTTGCAAGCCTCCAACCTCGTTAAGCGCGAAATTTTTCTTCTGCAATTTGGTTAGCGACTTGACCCGTCGGTAAATCTTCCGCTTGTGCGCGACCCAAAATGAGTTTCACAGTCTGACCAATCTGCTCAAGTTGTGCGCGCATTTTTTCGGCTGTACTGTCATTGCGTTGATGAAAAATATCAATGATACCGCCAGCATTAATCAGATAATCCGGCACATACGTTATGCCTCTTTGCTTAAGCAACACGTCCATCTCTGGTGTGGCCAGCTGATTGTTCGCCGCACCCGCAATAATCTTTGCTTTTATTTGTGACAAGCTGGCGTTATTAATAGCCCCGCCCATTGCACATGGCGCAAAAACATCAGCATCGACTGCATGAATGTCATTGGGATCGACGACCGTCGCGCCTAGCTCATTCTTTGCTATCTCTAAGCCCTCAGCGAATATATCTGCCACAATCAGATTCGCACCGGCATTTTTCAAATGCCGCGCCAATCGCAATCCAACATGCCCAACCCCCTGGATTGCGACCGTTTTACCGTTTAGGTCGCTGCCCGTTGCATGCTCTACAGCTGCTTTAAGACCCATAAATACGCCGTAGGCGGTAGAGGGCGCAGGATTGCCGTCAGCCGGACTACCATCGTAAGCGAACTTTGCGGATGTTCCTGCAACATGATGACTTTGTGTCGCCATAAACTGTAGATCTTGCACGCTGATGCCGGAGTCTTCGGCAATCACGTATTGACCTTTAAAAGTATCTACTGCTTTACCCATCGCATACATCAATTGCTGGGTTTTATCACTGCGTGGATTACCAATAATAACCGCTTTACCGCCCCCTTGCGGAAGACCTGCAAGTGCCGCTTTATATGTCATGCCACTGGACAGTCTCAATACATCGGTTAAGGCCTCTTGGGAGCTAGCATAAGGCCACATTCTGCAGCCCCCTAAACTGGCGCCAAGTTTGGTGTTATGTACTGCGATGATCGCTTTTAGGCCGGACTCTTTATCGTGAAAAAATGAAACTTGTTCGTGTTGGTCAAAATCAGCGTGTTCAAACAAGGACATGGCACTACCTTTTATGCATTAAGATTTTATTATTGTCTCATGTTACTTGAGATGACGGAGGACATGTATTGCAATAAACACAGGTGAGAAGAATTAAATGCTAAAATTATATTTTTATTGTTTCCACTTTATAGGATATCCATCCTATAATATGAGACTAAATAAAAAATTCATGTTTTCATGAACAAGCTTGTTAAACTTTGCATAAAAGCGACACAGCATGGACAACATATATAAGCGTAATATGAAACTAGATAAATTTGACCGTGAAATTTTAAGGGTAATGCAAAAAGATGCGACCGTCTCTATGGCCGAGCTCTCTCAATATGTGGGACTATCGCATACACCTTGTTGGCGGCGTGTTAAAAGAATGGAAGCCGACGGCATCATCAAACAAAAAGTGACGCTGCTAGATGCGAAAAAACTCAATCTGGGTGTATCGGTTTTTATCTACGTCACATTGAAAAACCACGATGGCGATTCTCTAACAAAATTTGAAACCGCAGTTCAGGATATTGAAGAAATTATAGAGTGTCATACTACCAGTGGTGACAAAGACTATTTGCTAAAAGTCATTGTAAGAAGCATCGAAGAATATGAGATGCTACTTAAAACCAAACTCACCAGCCTTCCGCTTGTTGACCATCTCAGCTCTACATTTGCGCTCAAACAGGTAAAAATAACCACGGCTTTACCGCTATAACATTTACTGCGCCTAGCACTGGTATATCCACCAGAGCTTATGGCGCAGCATCTATTTGCACTTCAGGGGCCGCCTGAGCGAAAGCTTCGAGCGCTAAACAATTTTTGTAGATCTTATCGATAAGTGGGAATTCTTGCATATCGACACCGAAACGAATGGCGCTATACACTTGTGGCACTAAGCACAAATCAATCAGCGTTACCTGATATCCATATGAGAACTTTCCTGCTCTGGTTTCAAGCTTTTTAGACAGTGCCGCAAAGGTGCGGTTTGCCCAATGCTGTACCCATTTTCTAACTTGCTCCTCAGACGCCCCATATTCAGACTTGAGTTGCTGCAAGACGCGCAGGTTGACCAACGGCTGCGTATCGCAAGCGATATCTTGTGACAGCGATCTCACTCGCGCACGATCTTGTGCATGTTTTGGCATTAATGGTGATATGTCTGGGAATTTTTCATCAAGATATTCAATAATCGCCATCGATTGATTTAGGGTAATATCAGCGTCATCATCCACTAAGGTCGGCACCAGCTTGCTCGGGTTTAAACGTTGATAATCATCACTGTTTTGCTCGCCACCGCCGTTTACCAGATGCACTGGAATATAGGTGTATTCTAACTGCTTAAGATTAAGCGCAATACGCACACGATAACTGGCAGATGAGCGCCAATATCCATAAAGTTTAAGGCTCATAATCGCCCTCGTATTTGACTGTTAATATTTAACAGTGCTCTTATTTATGCCATATTCGCGCAGTTTATTCGCAATAGCAGTATGGCTCAAGCCTAATTTTTTAGCGAGCTGACGTGTACTTGGATAAGATGGATACAAGCGTTTAAGCATGTCTCGTTCAAACTTCTTCACCTCTTGCTCGAGGGTTCCATCAAAGTTTTCATCAATGTAAGTCACGGTTGCACTGCATGACGGTACTTGTATAGCGTCTTTCGTGATCTCGTTGCCGTCCATCAAAGATATGGCTCTGTACAGCGCGTTTTTGAGCTGCCTGATATTCCCCGGCCATGGATAGCCCTGTAAATATTCCACACATGACTTGCTCAGCTTAGGAATTTGGATCCCAAGCTTTTTACTGTGTTGCAACAAGATTCTGTTGGTCAACGGCAGTATATCGGCCTTCCGCTCTCTTAATGAGGGAACCACAAGAGAAAGCACATTCAATCTATAATATAAGTCTTCTCTAAACGTGCCATCATCAACACAATCAGCCAAATCGCGGCATGTGGTGCATATAATGCGACAATCGATGGACTTCACGCGACTGTCACCCACCTGATGGTAGGTGCCATACTCTAAAACACGCAGCAGTTTTGCTTGTAGCTGTGGCGACATTTCACTGACTTCGTCAAATAAAATGGTTCCACCGGCCGCTTGCTCAAACAGGCCTGCCTTTCCTTCGGCGTTTGTGAACGCGCCTGGGGCATAACCAAAGAGTTCGGTCTCTGCAACATCATCAGGAATAGATGCGCAATTTAAACTCACAAACTCGCCCTCACTGCGCCTGCTATTATCATGGCAGGCCTTAGCGATCTGCTCTTTGCCGGTGCCTGTCTCGCCTGTGATCAAAATGTTGCCATCCAACTCAGACATACGCTTTGCTTCACGTATTACCTTTTTCATAGCGCTGGAATTGGCATCAAACGAACTAAAACTATTGCTAGAAGCCCTGTGAAATACTGAAATTTGCTGGCCTAACCTAACTTCTGATTTTAGCATTACCACGGCACCAGCTAAGATGGTTTTGTCAGAGTCAGGCACATCAACGGGTAATAAGTCGGCGATGTAGTCTTGCTCCAAGAACTTAACACGCTGAGTTTGTGGGTATATTTCCCTTCCCTCAAGCCATTTGGTAAAATTAAACCCAGTTATCACGTCATCAATGTGCGTCTGCAATACTTCTTCGGCGCTAAGCTCTAAGCCTCTGATAACCGCATCGTTAAACAGTATGATTTTACCTTGCGTGTCTATCGATACAACAGGGTCTGGGAGTGTTTGTAGAAGCGCTCGAAGCTGATTACGCTCTCGTTGGATGGGCATGAACGGGGTTGTTTTGACATCAGTGATACCATTCACTCTACGCAACTTTTGCATGAGCACCTGAAAATCGGTAAATTCGATGGTTGGAAAATCCAAGAAAATTTTACCCATGGCATTAATCTCAATGCCGCGCAGATCTATATGATAATCACTGAGAATTTCTATGACATCTTGCGTAATGCCAAGCCGGTCTTCGCAGTTTATTTCTAAACGCATAATTTCCAATACCCTCGCGAGGCTTTACGCCTTTGCTGTAAATGAAAGTGTACTTGTATAGGTATGAATACGGGTAGTAGTAGAGCTAGATCACCCTAGAAACCGGCTCTAGGGTGACATTTTTGTAATGTTTGTGAACGTTTTATTAACTGGCTTGTTTTAGCTTCGGCGGGAACTTAGGTTCGAATAGTCCTTGCGCTTTTGCTTCCTCTACCAGCGCCATGATGTCCATCTCCGCCAATTCAAATAACTGATTGAAATTCTCAAGCACATAATAGATTGGCTGCATTATGTCGATACGATATGGTGTTCTCAAAACGTCAATTGGCACCAGAGGGTTACGCTCAGGCTTTTCATTTTCGAGCGAAAAGAGCGTTTCACCTGGGGATGATAAAATACCACCGCCATATATTCTCAAACCTTCTTCTGTTTGCACCAATCCAAACTCTACGGTAAACCAATACAGTCGAGCTAAAAATGCTCTATCTTCTTTATTTGCCGCAAGGCCTAATTTTCCATAGGTATGGGTAAAGTGTGCAAATGCTGGGTTTGTCAGCAACGGACAATGCCCAAATATTTCATGAAACACATCGGGCTCTTGTAAATAGTCAAACTCTTCTTCACTGCGCATAAACGTTGCCACTGGAAAACGCTTATTGGCCAACAACGTAAAAAATTCCGTAAAGTTAATCAGTGCTGGCACCGCTGCGGTCGTCCACCCGGTGGTTTCGTTGAGAACTTTATCAATATCAGGTAGTTGTGGAATGCGATCAGCAGGCATTTTAAGAAGCTCAATACCCTGCATATATTCGTCGCATGCACGGCCATTTAACAACTTCATTTGGCGATCATATAACCTCGCCCAGCGGTCGTTTTCTTCGCTACTCCATGCAATCATTCCGTCTTTGCTGATTTCTCTAGAAACGTACTTCGTGCTTTTTGACATACTCATCTTTATGGCTGACTCGAAAGGCCGACATAGTAATAAAAATGTTGTTTTTTTGTGAGCAAATAGAATCTCATCAAACTGGTATGAACAGATGTTTTTGTATTCTTTGGTTTACGTAATAGATGGTGTGATTTTAAAATATTTATGTAAATCATATAGTAAGCGATATACAAAAAACCCCTGCGTTGTTATTCGACACAGGGGTTATAGCCTTTGTATGCTCTGCTAGAGACGATTTAATTCTCGGTTAAGCTGAAACTCTTTAGAGGTGACATAACTTTCTATTTTACGTAGACGGTTTTCACTACGAATAAAGCGCTGCTGTATGTTTAAAAATGCTTGCTTAGGTGGCATGCCCGCTTGCCAAACCTTCGCTTTTACACATACTTTCTCATCACCGTTGTTTGCATTTTTATAGCCCTTACCCGTAAATGTATGAGCGTTGCTTTTCGTGCTGTTAAGCGTACTTTCTTCATCATATAAATGCTCTGGCTTCTTGTCTAAAATCAACCAACCTGCAATGTACAAGACAAATATAAATGGACCAGCTGCAAGTAAGAATGCGGATAATACAATGATGCGAACAAGCCAAACTTCGATATTAAAGTAGGTAGCTAACCCAGCGCATACACCTGCAATTTTGCCTTGTTTAGGGTCTCGATACAGAGAACGTTTGGTGTTCATGCTCTCTCCCTCCAATTTGGTGCCTCAGAATCTAAAATCGCTTCTAGCGTTTTAATTCTCTCTGACATTTGCTCTTCTTTCTCAGCAAGGCTTTGTAATGTATGAACTTCTGATTCGCTTAGTCCTTGACTCACTTGCTTCTTGCTGCGGTAGTGTAAAATCAGCCAAATGGGCGCAACAAACATAGTAAATACGATTAATGATGTACCGGTTAGGATGACAAAGATCTCAGCCATTAGTGTTCTCCTGAATAACGTAAACGTTGGGCGAATGCATTACCATACATCTAGTATGCGATTTCGCCCGCCTTTAATCAAAGTTAGGCTTTTTTCGTTTTCTTTGTGCCAACCGCGGTAACCGAAGGTGCTGATTTATTCCCGGCCATCTTTTGCTTCAATGCCGCTAATTCATCATCAATTTTGCCATCAGTTTCTAACTCAGCAAATTCATCTTTAAGAGAGCGTTTACCCACATCGTAGGATTCTACTTGCGACTCTAAATCGTCGATTTTACGCTCAAACTGCTCGAAACGTCCCATAGCGTTGTCTACGGTCGAAGAATCTAAGCGCTTTTTTACCTGCAAACGCGAGCTCACAGTGTTTTGGCGCATGATAATTGTCTTTTGACGACTCTTGGCATCTGCTAATTTTTCTTGAAGCTGCGAAGTTTCGCTTTGTAGCTTAGCTAACTCGGTTTCAATCAACTCTAACTCATGCTCTAACGATGCCGCAGCTTCGCCAGATTTAGCCTTCTCTTGTAACGCCGCTCTTGCTAGGTCGTCTCTGTCTTTGCTAAGCGCTAATTCGGCCTTAGCCTGCCAATCGTCTGACTCCGCTTTTAACTTGTTAATTTGATGCGAAACGTCTTTTTTCGCAGCAATGGTTTTTGCTGATGCGCTACGCACTTCAACTAACGTGTCTTCCATTTCTTGGATAATAAGACGAACCATTTTCTCTGGATCTTCCGCCTTATCTAAAATTGCGTTAATGTTTGAATTAATAATATCGGTAAAACGTGAAAATATACCCATGGTATGTTACCTCTTCTATTGGAAAGTAAATAAAATTTCGATTCAACTTACTTACACCCATACAATATGCTTGCCAACTTTGTAAACATTTTAACTACATGTTTTTAATGCACTTTTTCTTTTTTTAAAAAAATATGGGTATTTGGTTTTTTTTAAAGTACACTATTATTTAGTGATTTTGACTAACTATTAAGGAACTGCCCGTGAGCATGTTTTCCAAGTCAGACAATCTAATCGGTGAAGCCAACTCGTTTTTAGAAGTATTAGAACAAATCTCTCAAGTAGCCCCGTTGAACAAACCTGTGTTAGTAATAGGCGAACGCGGCACAGGTAAAGAGCTAGTTGCTGCCAGGTTGCACTTTTTATCTAAGCGCTGGGAGCAGAATTACGTAAAACTCAATTGTGCTGCATTAAACGACAATCTATTAGAAAGCGAACTATTCGGCTATGAGGCAGGCGCTTTTACAGGCGCGAGTAAACGCCGCGAAGGACGTTTTGAATACGCTGACCAAGGCACCCTATTTTTAGATGAGCTCGCCAATACCTCTCCCTTGATTCAAGAAAAACTATTGCGCGTTATTGAATATGGTGAATTTGAACGCGTCGGTGGCACCAAAACTGTGAAAGTAGACGTGAGACTTATCGCGGCCACAAATGAAGATTTACCCACACTTGCCGAACAGGGCGAATTCAGAGCTGATTTATTAGACCGCTTAGCCTTCGATGTTGTCACCATTCCTCCTTTGCGTGAGCGTAAAGAAGATATTATGACCCTAGCGGAGCATTTTGCGATCAATATGGCCCGTGAACTTGAAATGGAGCTCTTTAGTGGCTTTAGTAAACGCGCCAGAGAAACGTTAATGGATTATAGTTGGCCCGGCAACATTCGAGAGCTAAAAAATGTGGTGGAGCGCGCGGTATACCGAAACTCTCCTCACTTACCTGTACACGATATTGTGCTCGACCCTTTTGAATCCAATTTTAGGCCAACCTCTCGAACAAAAGCGCCTGCAGCGCAGCCTGCTAACAATGTTGCTGTTACGCAAGGTGAAGCTAATTCACAAATTGATGCCGATGCCTCTCTCAATAGCGCACTGGCGCCGAGTGCTTCCGCGCAAAATTCAGCCGTGACACTCCCTGTAGATTTGAAGCAAGCTTCGCAAGATTTTGAGATAAAAGTGATCAAGCAAGCGTTAAAAGAGAGTCAATTTAATCAGAAAAAGACTGCAGAAAAGCTCTCATTGACATATCATCAATTACGAGGGTATTTGAAAAAATACAATTTGTTAGACAACGGTGACGTAGCATAATGTTTCATGCACCTTTAGTGTTCGCAAGATGGCTTTGCTTAAGCCTAATCAGCTTAACATTATTCGCGTGCGCAAAACCTTCTCTTGATAGCATCAATGCTATGACTTTTTGCTCCGAAAGTAACCCTGGCTCATTCAATCCACAGCTAGATACGTCAAGCACCACAGCCGATGCCTCAGCCCATCAAATTTACGATCGCTTATTAGAGTTTAATCCGAGTAATGGACTTATTGAGCCTGGTCTAGCGAGCAGCTGGTTAGTGAGTGAAGACGGTTTAACTTACACATTTCAGCTTCGCCGCGGTGTGCAGTTTCATACCACGCCTTATTTTACCCCAACACGCACTTTTAACGCTGATGACGTGATATTCAGTATCGACCGGTGGCGCAATTCATTTCACCCTTACCATGATGTAGGCGGCGGCAATTATCCTTATTTCGATAGCCTAAATCTCAGTGAGCGGATAAAAAGTGTAGAACGTATTAACGGTTATCGCGTTGAGATCACCCTGTACATTCCCGATAGTTCGTTTTTGGCTAATTTAGCCACCGACTTTTCGGTGATTTTATCTGAAGAATATGCAATTACACTGATGGCCGACGGTCGCCCTGCGGATTTAGACCGGTTTCCAATAGGCACAGGGCCTTACAAGTTTAGAGAGTTTAGGCAAAACCAACACATTCGCTTTGAACGCCATGCAGATTACTTTTTACCCACTACAGGCCCACAGCAGTTAGTATTTGATATCACCGCCAAAGGCAGTTTGCGCATGGCCAAACTCATTACGGGTGAATGTGATGCCGTTGCTTTTGCCTCACAAAGTGATTTAGCGGTGATTGAAGAGCGAGAAGATCTTACCTTATTAGAAAAACCCGGGCTAAACGTAGGCTTTTGGGCCTTTAATACCAGTAAGCCTCCTTTTGATAACCCCAATGTGCGCAGAGCATTAGCGCTAGCCATTGATAAAACATCCCTGTTAGATGCGGTTTACCTAGGCCAAGCGACTCGAGCAAAAAGCTTAGTGCCTTCAGCATCATGGGCATATCAGGCCAATGCGAAAGAGTTGGGGTACAACCCAGTGCGCGCCAGAGAACTGCTTGACCAAGAGGGCGTTCCGTTTAATTTCACCATGAACGTATGGGCGATGCCGGTTCAGCGGGCATACAATCCCAATGCAATGAAAATGGCACAGCTTATTAAGAGCTACTTGGCAGATGTTGGTATAAATGTGAACATCGTTAGCTATGACTGGAATATATTTCGTGAAAACTTACGTATGGGCCTTCACGACTCAGTACTCATTGGTTGGAACGCCGATAATGGCGACCCAGATAACTTTTATCGTCCGCTACTGACCTGTGATGCTATCCCTTCAGGCACCAATAGAGCCATGTGGTGTAATCCACAATACGATGCATTAGTCGAGCAAGCATTACTTATAGATGACTTTGATGCTCGCACGTTGATATATCATCAAGCGAATACACTATTGTTTGAAGAAATGCCCTTAGTGCCGATTGCTCACGCGTTTCAATATCAAGCCCTTCGCAGCGAAATCAAGAACATGCAAATCAATCCATTTGGCGGTATCCGCTTTGACTCTGTAGAGCGGCAAGCTCAATGAAATTGTTTATACGCTATCTAAATTTAATGGTGGTCACCATTTTCATTTTGATTGTGCTGTCTTTTTTTCTGCCGTTTCTTTTCCCTGGGGATTTACTCACGAATATCTCTGGCATCGTCGCGCAAAGTGCTGATCAAAGAACTGCGTTGGAGCAGGTGTATAAGCTCGATCAGTCTATTTTTCATCAATTTATCTTTTATATTGAAAGTCTGTTAAACAGCAATTGGGGCGTTAGTACAAACGACCAGTCTAATCTCTATCAAGAAGTGTCGTTAGCTTTTCCAGCGACCTTAGAACTGGTTGGCTACGCGCTTTTAGTTTCCATTATTATCGGTATTCCAATTGGCTTTATTAGTGGTTTAAAAAACCACAACCCCTTCGACTTTTCTGTGGTGACTTTTTCGATGGTGGGCTATTCATTTCCAGTGTTTTGGCTGGCGCTGATATTCATCACAATATTTTGTCTTCAGCTCGAATGGCTTCCTATTTCTGGGCGTATTGATTTGTTGTTTGATGTACCCGTAGAAACAGGCTTCATTTTGTTAGACATTGCTCGCTCTGATATTCCTAATAAGCCCGATGCATATCTAGATGCCCTGCACCATTTGATTTTGCCGACCGCATCCGTTGCGATTGTTACAACAGCCTTGTTTATTCGCTTCACGCGTCGCTCAATTATGGATGTGATGGATAAAGGCTATATTATTGCCGCCAAATCACGCGGCTTTACGCAGCGCCAAATTTTCTTTAAACATGGTTTAAAAAACGCGTTGTTGCCAATATTACCTATATTAGCGCTACAGATTTCTACCTTGATCACCAATGTCATGATCATCGAAACCATTTTTTCTTGGCCTGGCATTGGACGCTGGTTGATTCAGGCAATTTATCAACAAGATTATCCCGCTATCCGCATCGGCATGCTGATTGTGTCACTGTTTGTCATGGCCATGACAATTACCATAGAATTTATCACTCGTGCGATGAATCCAGCACGTGAGCGAGCCGAAAGTGCAGCGGTTTAATCTTTATCAAGAAGAATATCATCCCTCGCCTCTGGTCAATATTTGGATAGAGTTCAGGCGCAGCCATATAGCATTAGCTGGCTTCGTTTTGCTCGTATTGTTTGTCGTAATCACTATTCTTGCGCCCATTATTGCACCCTTTGACCCCTACCTACAAAATACCAATGCGATTTTGCTACCCCCTGCTTGGGAGCCTAACGGCTCTGCGATTCATTTATTGGGGACAGATGGCTTAGGACGAGATGTATTTTCTCGTCTTTTATATGCGTGCCGCATTACGTTTGGCAGTAGCTTAGTGATTGTTGCTGTGTCGGTCCTTATTGGCGTAGGGTTAGGTGCGTTAGCAGGCGTGCTAAGTGGCGTGCGCTCATCGGTTATCAATCATTTACTCGACTCGATTATGTCTATCCCAACCTTGTTGATTGCCATTATCATCGTTGCAATCTTAGGAACGGGTTTAACCAACGCGATGCTCGCGATTACGCTGGCGCTGATCCCGCAATTTGTGCATCAAACTCGTACATTCGTTCGCAACGAGTTACAAAAAGACTATGTGCTGCTCGACAGACTCGACGGTGCCTCATCGCCAAGAATATTCATTTACTCCATTTTGCCGGGCATGGTGGAGTTAATCGTGGTGCAGGCGACCATTGCATTATCGGTGGCGATTATAGACATTTCTGCACTGGGCTTTTTAAACTTAGCCGCACAAGACCCCCTGATTGAATTAGGACTAACACTATCGCAAGGTTTAGAAGTCGCCTATGTCGCCCCATGGCTCATTATTTTGCCCGGCCTTTGTATCTTCTTGATGATACTCAGCGTGAACATAGTAGGCGAAGGACTGCGCTCGGCACTTCGCAATAGGTTGCATCACTGATGGCTTTGCTTGATATTAAAAATCTTACGCTGTACATCGATATTGGCGGCGATACCGTAAAAGCCCTCGACAAAGTGAACTTGCAGCTTGATGAAGGCGAGATTCGAGCATTGGTGGGTGAATCTGGGTCAGGTAAAAGCTTGGCGGTGAGGTGTATCATCGGCGCCATACCCGAATATTGGTCAATCAAGGCCGACCGAATCACCTATCAAGGACAAGACCTTCTAAATATGTCGTATGAGCAGAGAAGGCAAATCATGCGTCGGGAAATTGCGGTGGTCTTTCAAGAGCCTACTTCGTCGCTCGACCCCTCGGTCACTATTGGTGAACAACTAGAAGAAAGTATTCCACCAGAGCTTATTAAGCGCGGTTGGTTTTGGCAGCAAAACAAGCAGCGCAAGCGCATTGCCATTAGCTTGATACATCGGGTTGGCATCAAAGACCATGACCAATATCTAAAAGCTTATCCTCATGAGATCCCTATAGATGTGAGCCAAAAAATTATGATTGCGATGGCGCTCGCCTCTGAGCCAAAAATTTTGATTGCAGATGACTCCACTCGCGGCATGGAAAGCACAACAAAAACACAAATACTGCGCTTGCTAGAAAAGCTTAACAAAACGAAAAAACTCGCTATATTGTTTGTGAGTCACGACTTATTAGCCATTACCAGCGTTGCGCACAGCATGACCGTGCTTTATTGCGGGCAAACCGTAGAATCTGGCAAAGTGAAATCACTTTTAAAGCGCCCTTTACATCCATACACCAAAGCATTGTTAGACAGTGCGCCTAGCTTTCAACTATCGCTACCAACAAAATCACCATTGATAGCCCTCGGCGGGACAATACCTACCCTGCAACACTTGCCAGCGGGCTGCAGACTCGGGCCTCGCTGCCCTAATGCGCGCAAAGAATGTGTCATTGTACCTCCGCCTCGCTCGATACAAGATCATACCTATAGCTGCCACTTTCCGCTTCACGTGCCCGAAAAAATTGCTAAGCGTGCACCCAAACTATCGCGGGGGTTAGGCGCAGATGACTAAAATACTATCGGTAAGAGACATAGAGTATCGGCATTTTATTAAACGCGGGCTGTTTGGTAAGCAGCAAATATTTACGCTAGGTCCTATAAGCTTTGACATGTACAAAGGTGAAACAATTGCCTTAATTGGCAATAATGGCTCTGGTAAAAGTATGCTAGCAAAGGCATTAGTGGGCGCACTGCAGATTGAAAAAGGCGAGATTGAATTAATGCCTGATGCAGATGCACCCGCAGAATATGCCGAAACGCAAGTTGAAAGCCCGGCAAAAGGGGCGAATGACGATAGTCAACGCTTTAGCGTAGCATTGCCTCAAGAGGCACGGATAAACGCTAGAAAGCAAGATATCCGAATGATACTACAACACAGCGCAGACGCGCTAAACCCTGCGTTATCTATTGGCACAGTGCTCAATCAAACACTCAAGCTAAATACAAAATTAGGCGAAACTGCCCGAAGAGAAAAAATCGAAGAAACCTTAGTTAAGGTGGGGTTGCTCAGAGAACACTACTACTTTTATCGCCATATGCTATCAGACGGTCAGCAGCAGCGTATCGCATTAGCAAGAGCCTTGTTGCTTGACCCAAAAATCATCGTTGCCGATGAGCCGTTTGCCGCACTTGACCCATCTGTGCGCTCGCAAACCGTCAATTTGATTCTTCAGTTACAAAAAGAGCTCGGACTGAGTTTCGTCTTTATTTCTCACAACATTGGCATTGTGCGCCACATTAGCGATCGCGTAATTGTATTAGACAAAGGACAGATTATTGAGCAGGGTGTGACATCTGAGGTATTCACTAACCCGCAACAAGCGATTACCCAAAAGTTGATTCAGTCTCATTTTGATTTAGTTGAGAAGCATTTTGCTAAGCTTTAGCAGCAGCCCTTGGCATAAGACGTAAAAAAGCCAGCGGTTAAGCTGGCTTTTGAATGACGTCGTACAAACGCATTTAAACGTTTAAATGCGGATTTTAGTAATCTACAACTACACTGTAGGTCCCTGTATAGGCACCGTCACCAAAGCTAACAGCATCTGCAGTAGGCGTTGTGATTGTTCCACCCATCAAAAAGCCTACAGCGCCTGTGGCGTCAGTAACCAAATTAGAAGTGCCTGATTGGTCATATACATCGCCAGGGTTAGTACCACCAACAATTTCGAAGTTTGTGGCTGTTACCGTCATTGCCAATATTGCGCCAGGCGAAGCTGGGTTTGTCAAGTTAGCAGTAGGTAAACCTGTTACTCGAACTGCCGTAAACGGCGCAGCACCCGTAATAGAATATTCTGCTGGGCTACCCGGCAAAATTTCAGTAAAAGATGCTTCAGATGTACCTGTACCATCCACTCCGAGTACAATAGTCGCTGGGCTACCGTTAGCATTTACAGTAATTGATGCTGCAGGAGACAAAGCGTTTGTACCATCGTAGCTGTAAGCAAGACGTACCGTGCCGAAGTCTAGTGGAGCAACTTCTTGTAAAGTAAATGCATTAGACACTGTAATAGTAGCAGTAGAGCTAACAGTTTCTTGTGCGAGAGCGTGCGACGCGCCTAGTGATAGTGAGGTCGCAACTAACGCGATATAAATATGATTGCGTTTAAACATGGAATTCTCCGATTGTTTTAAATAAACTACGACACAGAAACGCAAGGAGACTCGCGAACTCTCTGTCTCTAGCAGAACGTTAGTCCTACTAAGGTTATAAAATTAACCTACAATGAATTTATCGTCGTGTTCACAAATAACATTAGCGGTATTTTAAAATTTTTTATAAATCAAGCGGAAAGAGCTCTTCAGTAAAGGTTTTACCGTTGAATTCAGCAGCGCCCTCGTAACGAATTTTTAGCTCGCCTTTGCGGCTTTCCGGCAAGCCCATCCAACTAAGCATTGCGTTGTATGAATCAGCCTCACCGAAAATGCTTACACCATTTAATAGTCCCACTTGCTCAAAGCTCTCGCTGTCGCTTGACCTGTAAAACGCTTTAATTGTGCCATAAGTTGAATATTCACCTCGCTTATCCAATGCCACAAGGATGTCTGCAAACTTATTGTCTTGATCAGGTCTCTCTTGCACCTTCACATTTGAAACAGATACCTGTGGAGATTGGTAACCGACGTTTAATAGCACGGGAATAGAATAAGACACTAAAACATTTAGCTTCATACTGATTCCATCAACCTCTTCATCACTTTCTTCAATTGCTGGTGGAAGCGCGCTAAAAAGAAGATGGGAACGGTATTCACCCGGCTCCATATTTGCACTCCTCCTTGCCACAATTTTTACAACTTGGCGCTCTCCTGGACCAAGAGTTACTTGTCGAGGAGAGAATCGCATTAGGTCGCTTGCTTTCTTTCTACCTTCAGCTTCTTCTGTTTTCAGTACTTGGTAACTCCCACCAGAAACTTGACGCTGCTCTACCCATTCTAGGCGGTAGCTTCTTGTATCAGTCGTAGAGTTAACTAATATCACTTGCTGAGTGCGTTCTCTTTGATCAAATACAATACGTTTCGGAGTTACCAACAAATTCCCATATGCCGGCGCAATTGCACTTAAAAAAACTAATAATACGGTCATGCTTGTAATGGTTTTCATTTTTTGCCTCTAAAATAAAAATGTCACTCTATAATTTATGCGGTAATCAGTCTGCGCAAAGTTTAGGTTCCCGCTTCCTGACGTAGATATTGTTCCACCAACAAATAATTCAGCCTCACCGTTGCCATCTGCAACTAAGTAATCCGAATAATCGGTTAATGAAAACGTAAAAAATTCCTGAGATGTCGTAAGGGGTGTCATTGTTGTTGCATTATGTGACATCGTAATTCTAATGCCTGTATTTGGAGCAAGGTTGTCAATTAAGAATCGCCCTGAGCTTGGTGGCTCAACAATTCGCAGTGACGGTGACACTATTGTATTTCCAAACTTGTCTATGGTTAGAGAAGATACTGAGTCATTGCTTATTATTGCAATGGTTCCAAAATCCAATGCCTGAAGTTCGAAAACTTCAGCGCCGCTAGTGCTTGGTAATATTAATAATACAAATACACAACGATGTTTCACGGTAGTCTCTTACCTACAAATTTGGTGCTACGACAATATTGATTCTCGCTAGTAAGTTTCTGACACGCTTCATCTGCGGTGTCCTTCGAAGCAAAGCCACCGGCACGCAGACTATAGAACAGCTTGTTATTAACTGTTACAAGCTCAGTTGCAGCCACTAAACCACATAGCTCATCGGCGTAATCGCTACTTAAATTTTTCCATCCCTCGATAGCGGCCTGCATTGAACTGTATGAAGCTAGATGCAATGCATAACCCTTTCCTATCAGTTCTTGACGCGCTATACGGCATTCTCCGCTAGTGTTAATATTATTGTTGCGATTTACCTGAGACGAGAACTTGCTAACGCCTCCAACAATATCTCTTGGGTCAATATTCTGTTGCTTGAATTTCGCATCCATTATCGAATCAGGTATACCTTCATCACTTGGTGAGGTTTTGAACTTACCATCAATATCATTATCAGTGGCTGTTGACACAATAGTCTCAAAACTTGATTTTCTTTGAGGTACCTGAGTAGAGTTTGGTTGCAGCTCATCAACTCCGACAGCACGCACATCTTGAATAGGCAAAGAGTCTTGCGCTTGTGCGTCCTCTCGAAGGTACTTCGCAACCGGCGCAACGGCTTTTACTTTTGGCGCATTACTTTCAGACACATCAGTATTTTCCAAATCTAGATTTTGCGAGGCTAGGTTTAACTCAATTGCAGGAGTCAAAGGCACTTCTTCCGATGCTAATGGCGGCAAATCTGTTGATTTAGTCGCAACAGAATTTTGGAGCTCCTGCAATAGTGTCTCATCTGCGAATACGGAAGCTTTGCTAAACTTTTCAGCCTCTACCGTCTCTGCGTCAAAGTCACCGGTTATATCTTTAGCGTCAGAAAAGCTCATTGTCTCGTAAGCTAACAACTCTTCTTCTGATTCGATTGCTTTTTGCAGTTCAGCGCTGCTAGGCAGCGTATCGTTGGTTTGATCAATATTGTTAAGCATATATTGTAAATCTGATTCAAGGGAGATCAGATTTATCAATGCGGGCTTCATCGTCGCCCATTCTTCTATAATTGCACTCAACTCTTCGGACTGCCTTAATGAAGCCTGCTCTTCAAAGTTTTTGACACTTTGTGAAGTACCTACTTTTGACAAACTGCTGCACCCACTTATCAGTAGTAGCAGAAAGGTGACAATAATAAACAGTGTGGGCTTTGGCATATTTAACACTCTTGTCAATGTTTTGGCATATTTTGATTTTTTGCTCATAAATCACTCCTGAGCAAAAAGCGGACCATTTCGCCCCAAGTGTTTTGTAACACCCACCTATTTCTGCCGATTATCAGCAATATGAACAGAGGGGATGTGATTTATTTCTACTGAATGGGCTACGACTTCACATTCTTCATATTTACTGCGGATAGATGCGCATACCTTTTGGGCAATATCTAAATCTTCGAAAAGTCCTAATGCAATTTGTGTTTTTTGATCGCGTTCTAATACAAATGCAGTTTCTTTAAATACATTTAAAAACGATTGGCTCTTGGCTTTTTTCCAAAATAAATTTGCCACACGCTTGTTTGTGAAGCCACCAATGATAGGCGCGAAGCCTTGAGCGAACTCTTTCTCCTCGATATATAAATCAAGGCCTGAAAGGAGACCCGTTTCATTTGTTATTCTTATAGTTTGCATAGGTGCTGCTTTAAATCTTGTGCGCTCTAAATAATCAGGATTCAAGCGCAATGAATACGTACCCGACACAACACCATTGAATAAATAATAGCCATCAAACTCAGTTGTCGTCTTATGCCTTACTACGCCATTTTTATCTAATAGCTCTACCGTTGCTCTACTAATAGGAATTTTAACATCTAACTCATTTACAGCCTGAACAAGCCCCTCTATCTCGTTTCCAATGGCAAGTGGGAAATCGAGGTTGTCGATGTGACCAGCTCTCGACTTTATGGCTACTCCTTCAACAAGAGGCACTAAGAATGGGTCATCAAGCGTACTATAGTCTAATGTAATGTCAGTGATGCGGCCGTCTGGCAGGTTGGTAAGCGCGGCAATTCCGTTTTCGTTGGTTAAAGCGTTCATCCTAGACTGAATAGACATCACTTTTACATCGGGAATTAATTGCTCACCCATATCGTAGTAACCATTCACATTTTCATCTATGAACACCCTTACTAGTAGGGATGATTTGGTTGCTACTGTATTGACGCTTCTAAATACACTGTTATATTGGACCGGTGCTCCACCTAAGCTCACCTGTGCATTAATACCAACACTAGCGCCGAGCACATCTGACTGCTTTACGACTCCTGTCAGGCTAAATGAGTCTGTATTCCACGAAGTTTGCAATTGGAAGTCGTTTGTCTTGTTTAGGATATTTCTATTGTATGTAAATCTGCTAGAAATGTTGTCGAAGGGTAACCAACTTACATCTAACCTTACATCATTAAAATCAAAACCATCTTGGAATGTGTATGCCGCGTTGACGCGCGTGAAAACTGGCCCAAAGGCTCGCTGAACCGATATACCTCCAATCCGCTGCTCATCGCCAGATACGGGGTTTATGTACGCAATATTGTTGAAAATATCAATAAACTTGGAAGTAAAGCCAATTGAATTTCTAAATTCGAATCTATCTCCTGAGTCTTGAGTTGTAATCGCAAAATCATTTCTATAAGACAATGAGAGTCCAGCGGCTACCGGAATTTGTCCACTAATATCGAGTCTTGATAAAAGCTGATCGTTTCGTATTTGTGTGATTTCATTTTGAGAGGAGTTGTATGTCACCCCCAAAGATACATTTTGCTGCCAAAAACTCCCGCGTGCATTTGCGCTTACTTGATAATTTTCCTTGTCGTCTGCTTGTAAATTTGTCCCTAAAATAAATCTATTAGCCACCGCCGTGTTCGTTGCAATAGTGGCAACATTAGTCGGATTATCACCCCCTAATTGTGAGCTAAGTCCAGCGTTTAACGCGGTGTTTCCAAAAATAGTTTTTTGAATATTGCCTGACACATTAAACCCCTGGTCTTCATCTCCCAGTATGGTTTGCTCTTCTAAACCAAATAAAGATTTGCCATTTTGATTTATCGACAATTGATACTTCACTTTGTTTGAAGACACTGCCGCGCGATCCAAAATACGTTCTTCTGTCCTCTCTACTACCTGCCCCTGCGGCCCATACATAACAATACGCAGTTTGTTGATACCCGCATCTAGAGGGATATCATTGAACTCAAATCTACCGGTTTCAACTTCAAATTGTTGTCCACGCAGAACGCCGTTAAGGTAAAGCTCAACATCCCAACCACTCTGGATTTCACCTGCTACAGAGGTCGCATCCAAGTTGATATCATTATTACGAGTTAGATTATCAATTAAAACCCCTCGAGATTGGCGTAACGTAGCGCCATTTGATTGTCGAACGGGAGTAATATCTCCGATCTTTATGTTTGCTAGGTTATTTATACCAAACAACCTATTGTTCTCATCACTCTTGCTCACTTGCAGACGTGCAATATTTAACCAATCTCGATTGCTGCCGCTCAAAAAAAACTGAGTGTTAAATAATGCAACATCACGACTACCAAGCAAGCTATAGCTGCTATTAACCTCATTTCGGTCATTGGAGTAAAGGGCATTGAGTTGTAAATCTATCGCTTGGGGTGAAAGCAAGCCAAAGCCACGACGCAAGCGACTATATTTAATATCACTCGCATTACCACTGCGAACCTGTCGCCTTTGACGTTCTATCCTTTGTTGAAAAGGTAATTTGCTTCTTGAGTCAAAATAAAGCATCAAATCTTGAAAGTCAGCTCTTCCGGCCAGACCAAACCAACCATTTATTCTTTCAAGTGAAACATATAAAATACCATCTACAATCGTAAAATCATTATTGGATAATGCCTGAGCGGCTCCTTCAGGATCATAGATGATTGGAGTATTCGGAGTTTCAGAATATCCCAATGTAAACGTGTTTTCCTCATCAATAAACCAGCCAGAAAACCGCTTTAAATCTTGCTCATAATATATGGGGAAGTCTAATGCTATTAATAACCCTTCAAGTTCTACATGAACAGATTCGGTCGTTTTAATTGCAAAGACTTCACCAAAAACATAGTTATCAATCCTTACAGTCATTATTAACTCTTCGCCATCGGCAAATCTGGACTCGACCTGTTGGTCAGCAACGACGCTTATAATTGGCGCGTCTGCTTGTCCATGCGCAATATCCGACATGCAAAGAAAAATAAGAATAAGTATGGCGCGATACAACGCAAGCCCCTCGATTGATTCTAAAAGGAAGAATTAAACGAGTGATAAGCAAAGACTATTCCACTTTATAACCTGCGAGATAAAAAGACTAGGCTGAGTTGCTACAGAGAAAAGAACTAGCCCACCAACGCCAACAAAATCCCCGCTGCCACCGCCGAGCCTAATACACCGGCCACGTTTGGCCCCATAGCATGCATCAGCAAGAAGTTATGAGGGTTGGCCTCAAGCCCCACTTTATTGACCACGCGCGCAGCCATCGGCACGGCTGACACGCCTGCGGCGCCAATCAGTGGGTTGATGTTTTCAGTGCTCAGTTTGTTCATGAGCTTGGCCATTAACACACCTGCGGCAGTACCAATCGAGAAGGCCACTGCGCCAAGTGCCAAAATTCCGAGGGTCTCGACCGTCAAAAATTTATCGGCGCTGAGCTTTGAGCCAACCGCTAGGCCTAAAAAGATAGTCACGATATTAATCAGCTCATTTTGTGCGGTGTTACTAAGACGGTCTACAACGCCACATTCTTTGAGTAGGTTACCAAAACAAAACATACCCACTAGCGGTGTGGCACTGGGCAAAAAGATAAGTGTGAGCACGAGAACCGCGAGCGGGAAAAGGATTTTCTCTTTCTTGCTTACGACTCTTAGTTGCGTCATTGGCAACTTGCGTTCTTCTTTATTGGTTAACGCCTTCATAATGGGCGGCTGAATAATGGGCACCAGTGCCATATATGAATAGGCGGCAACGGCAATCGCACCGAGTAAGTCGGGGGCTAACTTTGAGGCTAAAAAGATAGCAGTTGGGCCGTCTGCTCCGCCAATAATCGCGATGGCAGATGCATCTTTTAAGGTGAACTCAAAGCCTGGGATGCCATTGAGTAAAATAGCGCCAAATAAAGTCGCAAAAATACCAAACTGTGCGGCGGCCCCTAGCAATAACATGCGAGGGTTGGCAATGAGTGCGCCGAAGTCAGTCATCGCACCCACGCCCATAAAAATAAGCAGTGGAAAGATGCCGGTATCAACACCTACATAGTAAATATAGTGCAGTAAGCCGCCCACTTCTGAAAAGCCCACCAAGGGAATGTTGGTTAACAATGCGCCAAAGCCTATTGGCAGCAATAACAAGGGCTCAAACTTCTTAGCAATGGCTAAGTACAATAAACCAAAACCAACTAGCATCATGATAATCTGGCCAAGCTCAAAATGCGGCAGCGCTGTGCTCTGCCAAAGGGTCATCCACTTATCCATGTTTGGCTACCCTATCGTCAACAAAGGCTGACCAGATTGCACAGAGTCGCCCTCTTTCACCATTATGCTATTTATCACGCCGTCATGAGCGCTTCGTACTTCGGTTTCCATTTTCATGGCTTCGAGGATGAAAATAACGTCTCCGTGGGTAACGGTTTGACCTTCCGACACCATCACTTTGACGATATTGCCAGACAGCGGGGCGTTTACCTCATGCGCGGACCCGCTGGCGCTAGGCGCGGGCGCAGACTCTGCAGGCTGAGCATTTGACTTAAGTTGAACGCTCCTTAATTCACCTTCTGACACTTCCACTTTGTACACCTTGCCGTTAACTCTGACCGAATAAGCGCTGGCCTGTTCGTTTACAGGTGCAGCAGCATTAGGTTTAACAGTTTCTTGAGGCGTTTCGCTAGGTGGGGCTTCAAACGCACCTGGATTATTGCGATTCTCTAAGAACTTTAACCCTACCTGCGGAAACAAGGCATAGGTAAGCACATCATCCACTTCATTTTTAGCAAGTGTAATAGACTTTTCAGTGGCAACTTCTTTTAGCGTATTCGTTAACGTTTCTAATTCATCTTCTAATAAGTCAGCCGGCCGACAGGTTATAATCTCAGCGCCATCTAGTACCCGCTCCTGCAGAGCTTTATTCACTTGGCTAGCTGTCGCACCATATTCGCCTTTAAGCACCCCAGCGGTCTCTTTGGAGATAGACTTATAGCGCTCACCAGAGAGCACGTTAATCACCGCTTGTGTACCCACTATTTGTGAAGTGGGTGTCACTAGTGGGATAAAGCCAAGGTCTTCGCGAACGCGAGGGATTTCTAGCAACACTTCGTCAAAGCGGTCAAGCGCACCTTGCTCTTTTAGCTGGCTTTCCATATTGGTTAGCATGCCACCGGGCACTTGTGCCGTGAGAATGCGCGCATCAACCCCTTTTAAGCTACCTTCAAACTGCGCATATTTTTGACGTATCTGTCTAAAGTAAGCGGCTATTTCTGCCATCCCCGACCCATCAAGGCCCGTATCTCGTTGGGTACCTTCAACAATGGCGACTATGGTTTCAGTGGCGGTATGGCCATAGGTCATAGACATAGGCGATATTGCGGTATCGAGCATATCAATGCCCGCGTCTATCGCTTTTAGATAAGTTGCTGTACTAAGCCCTGTGGTTGCATGGCATTGCATCGCGATTGGCACGTTTACCGTTGCTTTGAGCTCAGTTACAAGCTCTTCGCAATCGTAGGGCTTGAGCAAACCCGCCATATCTTTAATGCAGATGGAGTGCACACCTAAATCTTCGAGTTGTTTCGCCATTTCAAGCCAAAACGCAAGGTTGTGGACTGGGCTGACAGTATAAGCGAGAGTACCTTGAGCGTGAGCACCGACCTTTATGGCGCTGGCCACTGCCGTTTGTAAGTTTCGCACATCGTTCATTGCGTCGAAAATGCGAAATACGTCAACGCCATTGGTATGGGCACGCTCAACAAAGGCGGTTACAACATCATCTGCATAATGGCGATAACCTAACAGATTTTGACCACGCAGTAGCATCTGCTGACGGGTTTTGGGCATCGCTTTTTTAAGGGCTCTGATACGCTCCCAAGGATCTTCACCTAAATATCGAATGCAAGCATCAAAAGTTGCACCGCCCCACGACTCTAACGACCAATATCCCATATCATCAAGCTTGGCAGCGATGGGTAACATATCTTCAAGACGTAAACGAGTAGCAAGCAGTGATTGGTGTGCATCACGAAGCACAAGCTCCGTAATCTTCAACGGATGAGGCATAGTATTCCCTATTTGTGTTTATGTTGATGCAGGTGGACTGCAGCGCCAATGGCGGCGACAATATCCGGGTTTACCGTCGTTGTTTTATTATTATTTTGAATGCGCAATGATTGAGGCGTTTGAGGATGAGCCTCATCTTTAGCAGTAACGTTTGCAAACCAAGTGATCGCTTTTATACCACCAATTAGCATGGTCAAAAAACCAAATACAACCACCATGCCCACGGCCAGCAATAATGCGGCTTCGTTTAGTTGTTCGCCCAACTTTATTACTCCCACGTCACCTTAATTCAATCTCAGCAATATTTAATATCACGCACAGTTTTAAAACACAATAAGACCAAAGGCGCTTATTGTTTTAGCGCAATGTTTACGCTTACTAAGAATTAAAAAGGAGTGACTTTTTTGAAGGGCTAAACACAAAAAAACCACCGCAAAGGGTGGTATTTTGAATGTGGCGCGTGCGGAAGGATTCGAACCTCCGACCGCCTGGTTCGTAGCCAGGTACTCTATCCAGCTGAGCTACGCACGCGCTGTAAGCTTCACAATTTTTTTAAAGATGGCGCGTGCGGAAGGATTCGAACCTCCGACCGCCTGGTTCGTAGCCAGGTACTCTATCCAGCTGAGCTACGCACGCGCAGTACTTTAAAAAACACAAATGGCGGAGAGGGAGGGATTCGAACCCTCGGTACGAATTAACGTACGGTTCCTTAGCAGGGAACTGGTTTCAGCCACTCACCCACCTCTCCTAAATGTGGTGCGCAAGTTTACTTAATCAGGTCTTGAAGTCAATGGTTTTTTGGCTTGTTTTCACTGATCGTTAGTTTTTTACACAATCTACTATAATCTATTACCGCATAATGTATTCAAAAGCGGCAAAGCGGCTTAAATTTAGTCTAAGCGCCAATGGACTCTTACTATCACAGAGGTATTATTCGGACTGGTTGCTCTGACCTTTTTCCGCTTGTATTCGCATGTAGATTTCTTCTCGATGTACAGAAACATCTTTAGGGGCATTTACGCCAATACGCACTTGGTTACCTTTTACACCAAGCACAGTAACGGTGACGTTATCGCCAACCATGAGTGTTTCACCTACCCTGCGAGTTAAAATAAGCATTTGTAGCTCCTTGAATTATGGCTGCCTTTAAGCAGTTAATTTGTTCAATACTCTCAACCATCAATGAACGTCTTTCAATGTACATCAATCCCTGAGCTTTAGCCAAGCAAAAACATCTTTTTTAACGCTAAGCACTTATTTTTGCTTAATAAATATACTTTAGTCTCGTAATAGAACCTTTAGTTCAACTTACTGGTCAACCACGCTTGCGCTGAGTTAAGGGCATTGTCCAAGTTTTCAGGTTGCGTCCCACCAGCTTGCGCCATATCAGGTCGTCCGCCGCCTTTACCACCTACTTGTGCAGCTAAGTGATTAACAAACTCGCCCGCTTTTACTTTTTCGGTTAAATCTTTGGTCACCCCAACGATTAAGTTTGCTTTGTCGTTGGCACTTAATCCTAGTACAACAATACCCGAACCGATTTGATTTTTAAGGTCGTCCAGCATGGTTCGCAGCGCCTTTGGCTCTACACCATCAAGCTTCGCGACTAATAGCTTCACACCTTCAACCAACACGATATTTGATAATAGGTCTTTCGACTTTTGACCTGCTAGCTGTTGCTTTAACTGATTCAGTTCTTTTTCACACTGTTTTGCTAGCGCTATGGTTTGCTCTAACTTCGATGAAAGTGAAGCTTTGTCAGATTTAAGTAAGCCCGAGAGTTTCTGCAAGGTTGCTGATTCTGCCTGTTGGTATTCAATCGCCACTTGGCCAGTAATCGCTTCAATACGACGCACTCCGCTTGAAATGCCGCCCTCAGAGGTGATTTTAAACAGGCCGATATCGCCAGTGCGTTCAACGTGGGTGCCACCACAAAGCTCGGTAGAAAACGCGCCCATTGATACCACCCGTACGTCGTCATCGTACTTTTCGCCGAACAAAGCCATAGCGCCGGCGGCTTTAGCCTGCTCAAGCTCCATCATCTTGGTGGTTAACGGATGATTCTTGCGTATCTCTTGATTCACTGCATTTTCAATTTGTGTGAGCTGTTCGGCCGATATCCCCTCAAAATGAGAAAAATCAAAGCGAAGCTTATCGGCGTCTACTAATGAGCCTTTTTGTGTAACATGTGTACCTAAAATATTGCGAAGTGCAGCATGTAGCAAATGCGTGGCACTGTGGTTTAGCTTAATTGCTTGGCGACGCTTACCGTCAACCGTAAGGGTGACTTCATCGCCTATTTGCAAACGCCCTTTTAGCGTAATTTGATGCGCGAATGCTTTGCCCATTTTTTGAGTATCATGTACAACCGCAGAAGCATGCTCTGTGGTTAAGGTGCCCGCATCACCAATTTGACCACCAGACTCGGCGTAAAACGGCGTAGCATCTACAAAGACCAGCACGTCTTTGTCTTGCGCAGTATTCACGACCTGTTGGTCTTCAATAATTTGTAGCACTTTGCCTTTGCCGGTGAGTGCATCATAGCCAGTAAACTCGGTGTCATGCTCCACTTTGACCACGTTGCTGTAATCAGCGCCAAATTTACTCGCAGATTGCGCCATCTCCTTTTGCTTTTGCATGGCCTGTTCAAACCCTTCTTGATCGACCGTGAGACCCTGCTCTCTGGCTACATCGTTAGTCAAATCAACTGGGAAGCCATAGGTGTCGTATAGCTTAAATGCTAAGTCGCCTGGCACTTGCTTACCCTCTAACGAAGATAAGGCTTGATTCAATATGCTCATCCCTCTATCAAGCGTGTTGGCAAACTGCTCTTCTTCTACTTTGAGGACTTTTTCGATCATAGGCTGTTGGTCTTTAAGTTCAGGATAAGCCTCACCCATTTCAGATACGAGCTGTTGCACTAACTTATAAAAGAATACATCTTGGCAGCCAAGCTGATAGCCATGACGTACCGCACGACGGATAATGCGACGAAGCACATAGCCTCTGCCTTCATTAGACGGCATCACCCCATCACAAATCAAAAAGCTGCAAGAACGAATATGGTCGGCGATAACGCGTAGTGATTTATTCGCTAAATCTTCAGTCCCAACAATCTTAGCTGCCGATTCAATAAGGCGAACAAATAGGTCAATTTCATAATTGCTGTGCACATTTTGCAAGATGGCAGAAATACGCTCTAAGCCCATTCCGGTATCGATTGAAGGCTTTGGAAGCTTTTCCATGGTGCCGTCTGCTTGGCGGTTGAACTGCATGAAAACAAGGTTCCAAATTTCAATAAAACGATCACCGTCTTCTTCAGGAGAACCCGGAGGGCCGCCCCAAATATGTTCGCCGTGGTCGTAAAATATTTCAGAACAGGGCCCGCAAGGACCAGTGTCTCCCATAGACCAGAAGTTATCTGATGTTGCAATGCGGATGATTTTTTCAGCAGGGACGCCTATTTTGTTGTGCCAAATATCAAAGGCCTCATCATCTTCATGATAAATAGTAACGAGCAGCTTGTCTTTGGGTAACCCATACTCTTCTGTCAGTAGGTTCCATGCAAAGCTGATAGCTTGCTCTTTAAAGTAGTCACCAAAACTAAAGTTGCCCAGCATTTCGAAGAAAGTATGGTGACGTGCTGTGTATCCCACGTTTTCAAGGTCGTTATGCTTTCCGCCTGCTCGAACGCAGCGTTGTGACGAAACGGCTTTATCATAAGGTCGCTGTTCAGCACCTAAAAACACATCTTTAAATTGATTCATTCCCGCATTGGTAAACAACAAGGTAGGGTCGTCGATTGGCACCAAAGATGAACTGGGCACTGCCTGATGTCCATGCTTAGAAAAATACTCAATAAAAATACGTCGAATATCAGCGGTAGAGCGGGTCATGCAATGTCCTTAAAGTGTTGCGCGTTGAGGCCAAGAGTTTGGCGTAAAACAGCGGGATGTTGATATTATCATTTAGCTCGACACCATATCATGCAGAGCGTTAAAAATTAAGCATCAAATCAGCTGTATACATTCAATATTGGGGATAAAACTTAAGAATGAAAGGCTTCATTTATGTGAGAGGATGAAAACCCACGATATTGCAGAAACCGCTTTTGCTTTTGAGTTTGATGAAAGTCCGTTGGCAATGCGTCACCAAAGCGCTTTTCTCGCACTTTTCTTGCCAATTCATACCAGTCCCACTCGTCTTTATAAATTAACGAGTGAATGTCAGACAACTCAATGTCATGCTGATGCAGCGTCTGAGTGATAAATGTTGGCCCCTTTCCTTTGTTGTATGCGGAGCGAATCAAGCTTTCAGCGTATCGTCTATCTGACTGCAGGTTTGCCTCCTGAAACTCAGCAATGACTTGTGCAATTAGGGCACTTTGAAAGCCCTTTTGGGTGAGCTTACGTTGAAGTTCAAATTGGCTATGCTCTCTGCCCGAAAGAAGACGCGCCGCGCTGTTTCTAATCAAAGGCAGTTCATCAATATCGTTAGGCTGTGCATCATCCAACGTCATGTTAGTCGCTCAAATGGGTGAGTTAATGGTATCGATGCAACTAAAAACGCAGGGCGTTGGTATCTTGCAGTTACACGGCGTAGGAATAATTGTGGCATGCAAGTAATCTTTCATGCAAGCTTGGCGTATATAGCTTTTTTACTCAAAAGATGCCGCAACGCGATGCAAAAAACTTGGAAATGGTATGTTGTTGATGACTTATCGATGCTCAGCGAAGACGACGCGCGAGGTTTAACTCAGGACACCGAGCACTCAACCCCTTTTCTATCCATTGCATTTTTAACTCTATTGAGCACCAGTGGTAGTGTTGATGGTAAGTCAGGTTGGCAAAGCCATCACATTGCGATACGCGATGATAAAAACACGTTAATTGCCCTAGTGCCATGCTATTTGAAAACCCATTCCTATGGCGAGTATGTCTTTGATCACGCATGGGCAAATGCGTATCACCAACATTCACTTTCTTACTACCCCAAACTGGTATGTGCGATTCCGTTCACCCCTGTTACAGGGGCCCGTGCACTGGTTAATCAGAACGTTGAGGTGCAAGAATTTGACGTCCTCTCTTACGTGTCGCAGCATAAAGACGACATTATTAGCGCGTCTAACGCATCCTCGCTGCATATATTGTTCTTGAACGGCCAAAACAGCAACGCGCTGCATAAACTGGGACTGCACCAGCGCTTAAGCGTACAGTTTGTGTGGTTTAATCAAGATTATAAAACCTTTGATGACTTTTTAGATAAGCTAACATCGCGAAAGCGCCGCAGTATCCGTAAGGAGAGAGCGCCTTTCACTAGCACTGCATTACAAATACGCTGTCTTACACAAGACACGCTAAATCAACATGTCATTGACGACTTTTATCTTTGCTATCAGCAGACCTATTTCAAGCGCAGTGGTCATGCCGGTTACCTTACCGCCAATTTTTTTGCGAACTTACTATCTACCATGGCCGAACATATTTGTATTATTGCAGCCTTTAGAGATGAAAAAATGATTGCTGGCTCGCTGTTTTTCTATAATGACAACGCATTGTTTGGTCGTTATTGGGGCGCCCTTGAAGATGTCTCAGGCTTGCATTTTGAATGTTGCTATTATCAAGGTATAGAGTTTGCTATTTCACGTGGGATTGCGCTTTTTAACCCTGGTACGCAGGGCGAACATAAAATACTCAGAGGCTTTCGACCCACCTTTTGTTACTCGAATCACTACATGTACGAAAGTGCATTTGATGATGCCGTAGCTGACTTTCTTTCTCGCGAGCAAAAAGGTATTGAGCAATATCATCAACAGGCATCTCAAGTGTTACCTTACAAACATGAAGATGACGCACAGACAAATTTATAATCATTAGAATGATGGCTCAACTTCCCTCTTGTGCGGGTTCTCCATAGGCAAAAATAAACTTTTCATGTAAAAACTCGCTATTAATTGTTACAAGGTTTGTCGAAGGCTTGAATTAACCTGTAAGAACGCATAACGTTCGCGTCGTAGCAGTTAACTGATGATTAACAAAACAGGATGACAAGAAGTATAATGAAACTCTCTATTTTAGCGCTAGCGGTTGCTAGCACACTAGTACTCGCCGGCTGTAGCCAGGCAGATAAATCAACTAAAACCTCACAAGCACCACAGGTAGTAGAGCCGGCACCTGCCGCGGCACCAGAACTAGGTAGCTTTGGTGTAGAGTTAGACGCTCGTAACACAGACATTAAACCTGGCGACGATTTTTTCATGTATGCAAGTGGCACATGGTATGACAACTATGAAATGCCCGCTGATAAAACTCGCTTTGGCGCGTTTACTAAGCTAGCCGAGCGCAGCGAAGAGCGCGTAAAAGCCATTATCGAAAACGCCGCACAAGTAGAAAACAAAAGCTTTGAACAAGAGCTGATTGCGAACTACTTCACCGCTTACATGGACGAGCAAGCTATCGAAGAAAAAGGCATCGCGCCTATTCAGAGCATGCTTGACGATATTGCTGCCATAGAAAACATGGAGCAACTTACCAAGGCATTTGGTTATGCATGGCTCACGGGTACCAATAGCCCAATCGGTGGTGGACTTGGCTTTAACCGCTTAAAGCCCGATGAATATCAGCTATCATTAAGCGTAGGTGGCTTAGGTTTGCCAGACCGTTCTTATTACCTGGAAGAAGGCGAGCGTTTTGAAAACATTCGTAACGCTTATGTAGAAAACATCGTAACAATGATGGGTTTTGCAGGTATTGAAGATGCTCAACAAAAAGCCGAAGGTATTTTAGCGCTTGAAACGCAAATTGCAGAGCTTCAATGGCCAAGAGAGAAGCGTCGTAATCGTGACCTTACCTTAAATCAAATTGCGCGCGAAGATTTGTCTAGCGAGTATGCGGGTTTTGATTGGGATACTTACTTTGCACCCTCTGGATTTGTGCTTCCTGAGATCAACGTATCGCAGCCTGAGCCACTAAAAGACGTGATTGCGTTAATCAACGAACAGTCTTTAGATACTTGGAAAGATTACCTGACCTATCATTTGATTCAAGGCAACGCGAGCTTCTTGTCTAACGACATCTACCAAGCGAGCTTTGATTTTTACGCAACCACGCTTAGCGGACAACAAGAGCCACGTCCACGTTGGAAGCGTGCAGTTAGCGCAATGTCTGGCACACAGTCTCTAGGCTTTGCCATTGGTAAAGTATATGTAGACCAGCACTTCCCTCAAAGTTCTAAAGCACAAATGCAAGAACTCGTTGAAAACTTGCGCACTGCGCTTGGGGAACGTATCGTCAGCCTTGATTGGATGGGCGAAGAAACAAAGCAAAATGCCTTGGCGAAATTGGAAGCGTTTAATCCTAAGATTGGTTACCCAGACGAGTGGGAAAGCTTTGAAGGTTTAGAGCTTACAAGTTCCGACATCGTTACCAACATTCAAAATATGCGCAAGTTTTTCCAAGCGAAGCGTGTTGAAGATGAGCTTAAGCCAACTAACCGAAATGATTGGTTCATGCCACCACAGCAGGTGAATGCTTATTATAACTCTTCATTTAATGAGATTGTTTTCCCAGCAGGCATTCTAGAAGCCCCCTTCTTTGATCCAAATGCTGATCCAGCCGTCAACTACGGCGCAATCGGAGCGGTAATTGGCCACGAGATGGGACATGGCTTTGATGATCAAGGTTCAAAATCAGATGCCAATGGCGTACAGCGTAATTGGTGGACAGAAGAAGACCGCGCGGCATTTGAAGTGAAAACCCAAAAATTAGCTGAACAATACAGTGCATATGAGCCTATCGAAGGAAACTTTGTGAATGGCGCAAACTCACTTGGTGAAAACATTGGTGATGTTGGTGGCCTCGCAATGGCTTACCACGCATACCAGTTAAGCTTAAACGGTGAAGAAGCACCGCTGATTGACGGCTTGACCGGCGACCAGCGCTTTTTCTTAGCATGGGCCCAAGTATGGCGTGAAAAGCGTACAGAAGAGAGTATGCTTAATCAACTGCGCGCTGGCACGCACGCACCGGGTCGTTTCCGCGCCCTAGCGCCGCGTAACCATGATGCTTGGTATGAAGCGTTTGACGTACAACCAGGCGATGCACTATACCTAGCACCAGAAGATCGCGTGCGTATTTGGTAGGGCTGCATAAGTCTAATTTAGGTTAAGCCATAATTGTAAGGCCGCTCTCATTGAGCGGCCTTTTTTATGAGTTTGCATTTTCACTAGAGCGAGGCTTGATGCTAAGGGTTGGAGAAAGTATGCCTTCATCAAATCCCGATTGCTTTTTCTCGTTACTCTCTATTATAAAGAGCCTAATTGCGCAACGTTGAGGAAAACGGTTAGCGTACAAAAATGAAGCCTAAGCACGTCTCCACATCAACATCAAATTATTCGCTGGCATATCAATGCACTTTGTTAAAGATAGGTTGGGAGCCCACTTTTGCAGCTCTTGTAAATCACGATAGCCGCCATAGCCATTTTCAATCAAGCTTTGATGGAAGTCGGCATTACTTTGACTATTGAATACCCCGTTTTGTGTAAACGGTCCATACTGACAAAACACGCCATCTACTGGCAGATGCTCATCGATACTATGCATAAGCGCTTGGACTTCATGCTTTTGCATAATGTGTGCGGTATTGGCAGAGAAATATCCGTCAAACACAGCCTCATCGTTAGGCCTTGGCCATCGCTCTTGAGGGATTTTTAAGGATATGGGAGGCACAATATTCGGGGTTGGATATTCTTTTATCCAAGCATTAATGCCCGCGTGGTACTCCACTTGATCAGCACAATGCCATGTAAGATGCGGCAGATGTTTGGCAAAATAGACCGCGTGCTGTCCGGTGCCTGAGCCTATTTCTAACACCTGACTCAGGTTTTCGAAAGCGCCGGTTAGCAAATCTAAGATCGCGCGCTTGTTGTTTTCACACGGTTGACTAAATGGGGCTTGTTCAAAGGGCAAGTCATTGTTCATATGCAGTTCCTGCTCATCAAAAACCCCACCGTTAGTCTTGCAAGTTTGGCATCAGCCATTTTTCAGCTTGCTCAATCGTCCACCCCTTGCGCTGAGCGTAGTCTTGCAATTGATCTTGTTGAATCTTAGCAACCGCAAAATAGCGTGATTCAGGATGCGCAAAATACCAGCCTGACACTGCTGCGCCCGGCCACATGGCATATGACTCAGTGAGTTTCATACCGATACTATTTTCTACATCTAGTAAGTCCCAAATAAGCTGTTTTTCAGTGTGCTCTGGACAGGCGGCGTAGCCTGGGGCTGGACGTATACCTTGATACTTTTCAGAAATAAGCGCGTTGTTATCTAGTTTTTCGTCTTTCGCGTAACCCCATAACTCTTTGCGAACCCGCTCATGCAAATATTCAGCAAACGCCTCTGCAAGTCTATCGGCGATTGCTTTGCTCATAATAGAATTATAGTCGTCGCCATCTTTTTCAAACGCCGCTGCAAGTTCGTCTTCACCAATGCCGGCAGTTACCGCGAATGCGCCCATGTAGTCTCGGCCATAACGGCCTTCGGGCATGACAAAATCACTCAAACAATAATTGAACCCTTTGGGCTTTTCTGTTTGCTGACGGCAATGATGAGCAATGCCAATTACCGTGTCTGGGGATTCAGGAGAAAACACTTTAATGTCCTCATTGACGCTGTTTGCTGGGAAGATACCCACTCGGGCTTTGGCCTGAAGCTTGGCGTTTCTAATAACGTCGTCGAGCATCTTATTGGCATCGGCGAACAAAGACGTCGCCTCTTCTCCTACCACTTCATCGGTTAAAATCCTCGGGTACTTGCCCGCAAGGGACCACGTTAAGAAAAACGGCGTCCAATCAATGTAGGGGCGAAGGGTATTCAAATCCACTGATATGGTTTTTACACCTAAAAAGTTAGGTACTGGCACTTCGTAGTTTTGCCAATCACAGGTAAATCGATTATCACGAGCTTGAGCAAAACCGATGGCTTTTGTGCGAGGACGTTTACGGGCATGCTGCTCACGCACCACTTCGTATTCTTTTTTGATTTGTATTGCGTACTCTTCTCGCGCGTCTTTTGAAATTAACTTTTGGCATACGCCCACCGCACGGCTAGCATTTGGTACATATACCACAGGATGGTCGTAGTTTAATTCAATTTTAACCGCCGTATGAGCTTTTGAAGTCGTGGCGCCACCAATAAGTAAAGGGATGTCTAAACCTAAGCGTTGCATTTCTTGTGCAACGTTGACCATTTCATCAAGGGATGGAGTGATTAAGCCCGATAGACCGATCATATCGGCTTTTTCATCTATCGCGGTTTGAATAATTTTGGCCGCCGGTACCATCACGCCTAAGTCTACGACTTCAAAGTTGTTACATTGCAGCACCACCCCAACGATATTTTTACCGATATCATGCACATCGCCTTTCACCGTTGCCATTATGATTTTGCCGTTGGACTGGGATTTTCCTGATTTTTCAGCTTCAATATAAGGCTGTAAATAAGCAACGGCTTTTTTCATCACGCGTGCTGATTTTACCACCTGAGGCAAAAACATTTTACCTTCGCCAAACAAGTCCCCTACTACATTCATCCCATCCATCAGTGGACCTTCGATAACGTGCAAAGGCTTTTGGGCGTTAGCTCGGGCTTCTTCGGTATCGTCAAGGATGTATTCGGTAATGCCCTTAACCAAAGCATGCTCAAGACGTTTATTCACGCTCTGCTCGCGCCATGACAAATCCTCAACGGCAGCCGCCTTGCCATCACCTTGATATTTCGGAGCAAGTTCTAAGAGTTTGTCGGTCGCATCAGGGTGGCGGTTTAGGATCACATCTTCTACCGCGTCTTTTAATTCTTTGGGGATCTGATCATACACTTCAAGCTGGCCTGCATTAACAATGCCCATGTCCATACCAGCGCGAATGGCATAGTACAAAAACACCGAATGCATGGCTTCACGAACGGGGTTGTTTCCTCTGAACGAAAACGAGATGTTCGATAGCCCGCCAGAAACATGACAATGTGGGAGTTCTTGCCGAATTTGGCGGGTCGCTTCAATAAAGTCTACCGCATAATTGTTATGCTCTTCGATGCCCGTTGCTACCGCAAAGATGTTGGGATCAAAAATAATATCTTCAGGGGGAAAGTTCAGCTTATTGACAAGCAATTCATAACTACGCTTACATATTTCGAATTTGCGCGCTTGCGTATCGGCCTGACCTTTTTCATCAAAGGCCATCACTACCGTTGCCGCGCCATAGCGTTTGATTTTTTTCGCTTGCTCTAAGAACGGTGCTTCGCCTTCTTTTAAGCTAATGGAGTTTACAATGGCTTTACCTTGAACACATTTAAGGCCCGCTTCGATAATTGACCACTTTGATGAATCAATCATGATGGGAACGCGAGAAATATCAGGCTCCGATGCAATCAGCTTTAAAAAGCGCACCATCGCCGCTTGTGAGTCAAGCATGGCTTCATCCATGTTGATATCGATTACTTGCGCGCCGTTTTCAACTTGTTGGCGCGCTACATCTAAGGCCGCCTCGTAATCTTCAGACAAAATAAGGCGCTTAAACATAGCCGAGCCAGTTACATTGGTGCGTTCGCCCACATTAACAAAGGTAGAAAATTCTGCAGTCACTCTTTTACTCGCTTAACATTAACGCTAGTGGACAAATGGCTCTAAGCCCGAAAGCCTGAGTTTAACATCTATTTGTGGGAGCTTTCTTGGGCTGACACCGTCTATCACATCACTTATGGCTTTTATGTGCTCTGGCGTGCTTCCGCAGCATCCACCTACAATATTCACTAAGCCTGAGCGCGCCCATTCTTTTACATGCTCTGCCATTTCATCGGGTTGCATATCATACTCACCAAACTCGTTAGGAAGCCCCGCATTGGGGTGCGCCGATACCAAAAATTCAGATACCCGAGACAGCTCGGCGACATATTGACGAAGTAAATCAGGGCCAAGTGCACAGTTAAGACCAAAGGCAATGGGGTTAACATGGCGAAGGGAATAATAAAAAGCTTCGGTGGTTTGCCCTGATAACGTGCGGCCAGAAGCATCGGTAATTGTGCCAGAAACCATCACTGGTAAGCGCACGTCAAGCTCTTCGAATACCTCATCTACTGCGAAGGCTGCGGCTTTTGCATTAAGCGTATCAAATATGGTTTCAAGGAGAATAATATCGACCTTGCCTTTAATAAGCGCTTTGGTCGCTTGTTTATAGGTGGTTACCAGTTCATCAAAATCGACGTTTCGATATCCAGGGTCATTCACATCAGGCGATATTGATGCAGTGCGGCTGGTCGGGCCTAATACACCGGCTACAAAACGAGGCCGCTGGGGGTTTAAGGCCGTGACTTCATCAGCGGCTTCTCTGGCTAATTTTGCCGCGCAGAGGTTAATTAATTCAACCTCATCTTGCATATCATAATCGGCCATTGAAATGGTGGTCGCGTTAAAGGTGTTTGTTTCAATGATATCTGCACCGGCATGCAAATAGGCCAAGTGGATATCTTTTATAATTTTAGGTTGCGTGACGGCCAACAAATCGTTGTTACCTTTTAAATCACAGTGCCAATCTTTGTATTGCTCACCGCGATAATCAGCTTCGTCTAATTTGTGTGTTTGAATCATCGTGCCCATGGCACCATCGAGCAATAGAATGCGTTTTGCCGCATGTTGATGAAGTAGCTTTGCAGTATCGGTCACTGAAGTATCCTGTAAAATATGGCGCATCTGCGCTGACAAGCTTGTTTAGTTTAACTCGTTTAGGTCGTAAGGCGTGGTTTGATACACATAATAGTTAAGCCAGTTTGTAAAAAATAGATTCCCATGGGACTTCCATCGCACCATCACATCTTGCTGAGGGTTATCATTTCGATAGTAATTCTCAGGAACAGATGGTCCTAAATCAGCCTCTATGTCGCGATGATATTCTTGGTCTAGCGTAAGAGGGTCATACTCTGGATGTCCTGTTACGTATACTTGGCGTTTGTCATCACTAGCGGCGATATACACGCCCGCTTGTTCAGAAGATGCCAATACAGATAGGCCATTTACGCTAGCATAGTCTTGCTCAGGTATTTCACCTACGCGTGAATGAGGTGCCCAAAAGTATGGGTCAAAGCCACGCATGAGTTCGTTTTTCTCATCTAAAACCTGATGTTCAAACACACCCGAGAGCTTGGATTCTCTGAGTATTCTCGGGACCTTGTAAAAATGATACATAGCAGCGTGCGCCGCCCAACATAAAAAGATTGTGGACTGAACATTGCGCTTGCTCCAATCCATCAACAAGGTCATTTTATCCCAGTATTTAACATCCTCATATTCTAAATTCCCTAACGGCGCCCCGGTCACGATGAGGCCATCATATTTTTTGTCTTTCACTTCACTGAAAGAGTGATAAAACGCATCCATATGCGAGGCGGGGGTATTTTTAGGCGCCGTCTCATCGATACGAATCAAGTCAATATTGATTTGCAAAGGCGTGTTAGACAACAAGCGTAAAATTTGTAATTCCGTTTCAATCTTGTTGGGCATTAAATTGAGGATACCCACGTTCAACGGACGTATGTTTTGCTTAGTAGCGCGATCGCTATCCATGGCAAATATGTTCTCAGCGAAAAGACCCTCGAGTGCAGGAAGCTCAGCTGGCGTTTTTATGGGCATATCATTAAACGTGTTAGTAAATAGATGCTGCTATTGTGGCGAAATCAAAAGAAATGTCAACAATAAACGTCTAGACGTCTATACGTTTAATTAGAAGGGTAAAGGCAATGTTTCATTATGCAGTGAATTTGGCATTTAAGATTTGCGCGAATGCAAACTCAACAGCACTTCTACTTCCGCTCGCGGCAAGCCACTCGCTTCCATAATGTCTTCCATCGCAACGCCCTGCTCGACTAATTTGCTGGCTTTACTGTACATCTTTAAGGCTGGATCCTGTTCCTCTAGTCGGTCGATGGTGTCTTCAACCTTTTCTAAACGAATCATCGTTGCCTCTTGCGCCCTATTCATCTCATCTTGTTTTTGCTCGACATCATGCTTCACTGCAGATTGAGCTTGCAGCAGCCCCTGTATCTCTTGTTTTTGAGCGATGGATATTTTGTGTAGTTCATCCATTAAAGTAAGAGATTGCATTAATCGTGCATTGAGATTTCGGTGCGCTGACCACAACACAATTATCAACACGAAGCTTAATAATAAAAAGGAAATGAGCGTCCAGGTAACAGCAAAATCAGACATAACTATCAATCTCTTATACAAAATGGTGCAAGGTATACGAATATTGTAGCTTACCAGATAATAAATGGGCAGATGAATAATATCGGGGGTTATAACCATATGCATAAAAAAAGGAGGTATGCATCGCACACCTCCTTTCTAACACAAAATTTTGCTCGCTCAATTAAATGCTGAGTACATCATCCCACTCTTCATCGCTTAACAACTTGTTTAAGTCAACGAGAATAAGTAATTCGTTATCACGGTTTGAGACGCCTTGAATGAACTTCGCACTTTCTTCTGTGCCAACATTCGGCGCGCTGTCAATCTCAGATGAACGCAAATAAACCACTTCAGCTACGCTGTCGACCAAGATACCCACCACATGCTCGTCAGATTCAATGATCACGATACGGGTGTTGTCAGTAACCTCTGTTGGCGGCAGCCCAAAACGGGCGCGAGTGTCGATTACCGTTACCACGTTACCACGCAGGTTAATAATACCTAACACATAGTCTGGTGCGCCTGGCACAGGTGCTATTTCGGTGTGTCGCAACACTTCTTGGACCTGCATGACGTTAATGCCATAGGTCTCTTCAGCCAAGCGATACGTCACCCATTGCAGGACTTCATCATTTGGATCGGCGGCGGTCGCTGTCGCTCTTTCTTCAGACATACATTTTACTCCGTTACAACACTCTTTGCGTTATTCGGTTGCTGAGGTTGAAGCATCTTTACAAGTTGAGTTGCATCAATCAAAGCACACATCTTTTGTTTAATGGTACCAGCGAGCCAAGGACGTTTGTGCTCTTGGCTGCGCCACTTAATATCGTCATGTGTCAGTTCATGGGTACTGGCTAATGTTTCACACGCCATTGCCCAAGACGACTTTCCTAACTGCACTACGTAATTATAGTGCACCGATGCAGCCATCGCCGCATCATACTTCTCAGGCATCACCCATTGTGCGGTATTCACACAGTGTAGGCGCTCTTGTTGCCTTACCATCACGCCTAACAACCAATCAGGCGTGTTAGGTAACTTACTTAATTCTTGCATCTTGACGATTCCACCGAGTTCAACCAATGGAATAGCCAGAGTCAAACCCGCAACCTCAAAAAATAACGCCTGAAATCGTGCGGGCAATTTATCTTTTAGTGAAGCAACGGTATTTTCATCTTCGCTGTCTATTGTTTCGACCAAATTGGCAAATTCTTTATCACCAATCGTCAATTCATTCGCAATTTTGTGCGTATGCGCAGTAGCGAGTGGTTCTTTGCTGAGAGACTCAAGTTCGTGGGGAGATGAGAGCAAGAGCTCATTAGCTTGCTCGAGTAACTTGTTGGCACGAGCAATATCATCGCTGGGCGCAACTGCATCCTCAACCACTAAATCGGTGAGGTAATCTGCTACTGCCTGCTTTGCCTTATCATACTGCATCTTTAAGCAACTCATTCGTTAATTTGTCGTAAGCAAACGCACCGCGGCTTTGAGGGCTTAGCACGTTGATTGGCACGCCTTTTTGACTGGCTTCACGAAACTTCGTATCCACAGGAATGTAGCCGCGCCACATAGAGGTGTTAAATTCGCTACGCATGCCCGTGTATGTTGCAATGCATGCATTCACTCTGCGATCAAACAAGGTTGCCACCACTAAAGTCATAACACTTGCCTTTAAACTGCCAGTCAATTGTCTAATGGTATCGAGCATACGTTGTAAGCCTCGTATCGCTAAGTGCTCTGTTTGCGTGGGGATAATGATTTTATCAGCAGCGACAAGACCGTTCACCATCAGCACGCCTAACACCGGTGGACAGTCAATAATGACTACGTCAAACATACCTTGAAGTTGAT
The DNA here is from genome assembly GCF_018595715.1 of Glaciecola sp. XM2. Taxonomy (GTDB): domain Bacteria; phylum Pseudomonadota; class Gammaproteobacteria; order Enterobacterales; family Alteromonadaceae; genus Glaciecola. Next base: position 797,615 of record NZ_JAHEOJ010000020.1, on the reverse strand, counting down.
CTAAGGCCTTCTTTATCACTAGCCCCTTACCCGGCTTGCTACCAAAGCTTTTATCTAATGTTGCTAGCGCCATATGCGCTGGCATGAGGGTAATGTTATTCAGGGAGGTTTTATGCAGTGAGGCGTTAGGATGAATATTGTCGTTGGCAGATACAAAAACGTCATACACGCTTTTTTCAAGAGTTTCGGCGTCATAGCCTAGGTAGTAGGTCAGCGATGCATGAGGGTCAAGGTCGATAAGGAGTACTTTATAACCTTGCGCACTCAAACTGCCTGCCATAGAGACAGTCGTCGTGGTTTTACCCACACCACCTTTTTGATTCACAACCGTCCAAATCTTCATACTGTCGCTTGTTTTAGAAGCATTCACCATAAACTAACGGTGAATGCAGATATGCTATGCGTAACGTTTTAACAGGCTCGGAATATCCAGAATAAGTGCTATACCCCCATCTGAGGTGATGGTCGCTCCAGCCATACCTGCGGTACCTTGTAGCAAGGCATCTAGCGGTTTAATCACCACTTCTTCCTGACCAATCAACGAGTCGACGACAAAACCAATTTGCTTGGTACCAATTTGTACCACAACAACATGTCCTTTATGTCGATCGCTGGTAGAGCGAGGATTCAACCAATCAGTAAGATAGAACAAAGGAATTGCCTTTGAACGCACTATCATCGTAAGCTGACCGTCTACTGTATTCGTCTTTTTAATGTCCATATTGATGATTTCACTGACCGAGCCTAATGGCAGCGCGAAGGTCTGCTTACCTACAATAATCATCAATGTTGGCAATATAGCAAGCGTAAGCGGGACTTTAATTTCAAGCGTAGTGCCCTTGCCCATCTCTGAGTTGATGCTTACAGCGCCATTTAATTGGTTAATTTTTGTTTTAACCACGTCCATGCCAACGCCACGGCCTGAAATATCACTGATTTCGGTTTTCGTAGAGAAGCCGGGAGCAAAAATAAGATTAAATGCTTCCACATCTGACATGCGTGCAGCAGCATCGGCATCTAACACACCGCGGTTAATGGCTATCTCTTTTAACTTTTCTGCATCCATTCCTTTACCATCGTCAGCGATGGTCAGTAGGATGTGATCACCCTCTTGTGAGGCAGAAAGACGAACAGTCCCCATTCTAGCCTTGCCAGCAGCTTCTCGCTCATCCGGCATTTCAATACCGTGATCTACCGAGTTACGTACTAAATGCACCAATGGGTCGGCTAAGGCTTCAACAAGGTTTTTATCTAAGTCGGTCTCTTCCCCTTCTAGCACAAGTGTAATTTCTTTTTTCAAAGTACGCGCAAGGTCTCTAACGACACGCGGGAAACGACCAAACACTTTTTTGATTGGCTGCATGCGTGTTTTCATGACAGCGCCTTGCAGATCGCCGGTGACCACGTCTAAATTTGCAATCGCTTTACTCATACTTTCGTCTGCGACATTAATGCCAAGGCTGATCAGACGGTTTCGCACTAATACAAGCTCACCGACCATATTCATAATTTGATCAAGACGCTTAGTATCTACGCGCACCGTCGTTTCTGCTTGTGGTGCAGCAGGCTTATCTGATTTTTTAGCAGGGGCTTTTGCACTTGCTACAGGCTTTGCAGGCGCTGCAGGTTTCGCAGGTTCTGGTGCGCTTACTTTAGGTTCTTGTGCCTTTGGCGCATCGTTATTGGATGCATCGCTTGGAGGTGTCGCAGCAGACGCTACTTGCTCTGCGGGTTTAATCGGCGATTTGCCTTTGCCGTGCAAGTCGTCTAGCAGGGCTTCAAATTCTTCATCTGTAATTTCATCATCACCACTTGGTGAGGCTTTGTCGGCACTTGGCGCTGGGGTTTCAGATGCCGCTTTAGTATCGGTCTTAAAGGTACCGCTACCGTGTAATTCGTCAAGGAGCGCTTCAAACTCATCATCACTGATATCGTCGTTTGAGCTAGTCGCTGGAGAGCTTGGTGATGGTGTCTCGCTCGCGGCTGGCGCAGGCTTTGAAGCACCGGGGCCACCAGGACCATGAAGCTCATCGAGTAATGCTTCAAATTCATCTTCTGTAATTTCAGAGATATCGTCACTATCATCTGCAGCTACTTGTGGCGCAACTTCAACCGTTTCGGTAGCTCGTGGCGCAGCATCAATCACAGCTTCTGGCGCAACAGCTTCTTCATCAGTATCAAAAATCGCTTCATCGGACGATTCAGGCTTACTAAGTTTATGCAGTACTTCGATTAAATGAGCGGGTGCTGGGTCAAGCGGTTTTCGGGATTTTACATCCTCAAACATTTCAACGACAACGTCGGTCGCTTGTAAAATAACGTCCATTAGTTCAGGCGTGAGTGTGCGTTGTCCGTTGCGCATGATATCGAAAACGTTCTCAGCGCCATGACAGATATCAACCAACTCTGTCAAAGCTAAGAAACCTGCTCCGCCTTTAACCGTATGATAACCGCGAAAGATCGCATTCAGCAGATCGCTGTCTTCTGGATTATTTTCTAAATCTACGAGCTGCTCTTGCAACAATTCCAATATCTCTCCGGCTTCCACCAGAAAGTCTTGCAAAATATCCTCGTCAACTTCAAACGACATTCGTTTGCTCCCCTAAAAACCTAAACTGGACAATAGATCATCAACGTCATCTTGCCCATTTACTACATCATCACGCTTTTGTGCGTCAATAATTGGACCTTCCGCTCCTACTTTATCGTCTGATTTTTGAGAAGGTTGAGTGTTAACTGATTTTGCTCTGTTATCATTGCGATGTTCGTCATCGCTAAATGCTGCAAGCATATCAACTAAGCTCACTTCTACATCTTTCACAAGTTCTATGACTCGACGAATAACCTGACCAGTCAAGTCTTGATAGCCTTGTGCCATCAACACCTCTGTCAACATTGAATTAAGCGTGGCAGAGTCATTGCATGCGTCAGTGAGCAAAGTATCTAATTCAAGACACAAGCTTTTAAATTCCCCAAGCTCAATTTGGCGCGACATGAGTTTTTTCCACTCAGGCATAATCGTGCTTAATCGTGCGTTTAGTAATTCTGCTATGGGCATGCTTTTTTCAACCGCATCCATGGTTGAGTTAGCCGCTTTTTCTGTTTCTTCGATCACGTACTCAAGGCGAGACTGCGCATCTGGAATTGCAGATTGCGTCAACGCAGTGATGCGCTCGTCTAGTTGAAAATTGGATAAGGAATCATGGAGTTGGCGCGTGAGTTTTCCAACTTCTGAAAATAATTCGGTAGATTCTCTAAGGGTAATGCTATGCACAATGTCATTGGCGGATTCAACTTCACCAGATTCAAGATGTGCCACTAGCGCTTTCGCCTCTTCAAGCGAAATCAATGGTGCTTCGTTCGTCATTAGACGTCCCTCGTGGTAGGATTTAGCCTAAGCGTTCAAATATCTTGTCTAGTTTCTCTTTCAAAGTCGCCGCGGTAAAAGGTTTTACTACGTAACCGTTTACGCCCGCTTGGGCTGCTGCCACGATTTGCTCTTTTTTCGCTTCAGCCGTCACCATCAACACCGGTAAGTGTTTCAATTTGTCATCAGCACGAATTGCTCGTAACAAGTCAATACCCTGCATACCCGGCATGTTCCAGTCGGTTACAACAAAATCAAAATCACCTTGATTTAACATAGGTAACGCCGTGTTGCCGTCATCGGCCTCTTGCACATTTGAAAAACCTAAGTCTTTTAATAGGTTTTTGATAATGCGCCGCATTGTTGAAAAGTCATCAACAACAAGGATTTTCATATTCTTATCCAAAACTACCTCCGCAATGGAACCTTTTTTATTAAGCTATCAATTGATGTTTACTGTACAGTGCGCCAAGACTGCATTTTTGCCTTTAATTTCAGCATGGCCTGACTATGAATTTGACTGACACGAGACTCGCTTACCTCAAGCACTTCACCGATTTCTCGCAGGTTTAGCTCTTCATCATAGTACAAGGAGAGCACGATCGCTTCGCGCTCTGGTAATGTAGTTATCGCCCGAGCGAGCGCTTTCTGAAATGATCCTTGCATCATTTCTTCAAAAGGACGATCAGCGCCTTTGCTTTCTTCGTTAGTTAAGACATCTTCACTGACACCTAAATCTTCAATCCCCACCAATTTACCAGCATTAACTTCATTGAGCATCTGATGGTATTCTTGCACTGAGACATTCATCACCTCAGCGACTTCAGTGTCTCTGGCATCACGGCCAGTCTCCTTCTCGACGATATTAATTGCTTCGGTAATGGCACGAGAATTCTTATGCACCGAACGCGGTGTCCAATCGCCTTTTCTAATTTCATCAAGCATGGCACCGCGAATACGAATGCCGGCAAAAGTTTCGAAACTCGCACCTTTTGAGCCATCAAAATTCCTGGCAGCTTCCAAAAGGCCAATCATGCCTGATTGAATAAGGTCATCAATTAACACGCTCGCCGGTAGCCTTGCCATGAGATGGTGAGCGATTCTTTTTACGAGCGGCGCATGACGCTCAACTAATTGATTCTTGTCTGTTTGCTGTTGATATACGGTCACTTTATTACTCACTGTCATTCACCTACTCATGCACTGACACAAGATGTTCAATAAAGAACTCCAAATGTCCACCTGCTTGTGTGGGCACCGGCCATGTTGCCGTGCGCTCAGCTAGTTTTGCAATAGCCTTCGCTGCTGGCGAACCTGGGTACGCCTCAACCAATGCTGTTTGCTTTCGAACCGCCTTTCTAACGTTTTCGTCAAAGGGCACAATACACACTAATTCTAGCGCAACATCTAAAAAGCGGCCTGTTACTTTCGATAATTTACTAAACAACTCTCTTCCCTCACGCTCGGAGCGCACCATGTTTGCTACTACTTTGAACTTAAACACGCCATGGTCACGGTTTAAAATCTTCATTAGTGCATAGGCGTCGGTTAATGACGTTGGTTCATCACATACCACGATAATCACGTCTTGTGCAGCGCGTGAAAAGCTCACCACCATGTCAGATATCCCTGCTGCTGTATCTACCAACATCATATCGATGGGTGTTTGCAGCTCACTGAAGGCTCTGATTAATCCTGCATGTTCGTGCGTACCTAACTCTGCCATAGATTGAGTGCCAGAGGTTGCTGGTGCGATTTTGACGCCATAAGGTCCGGTCACGAGCACCTCATCAAGGGTACAATCGCCACTGAGTACGTGAGATAGGTTCTTATCTACACGCAGACCTAGCATGACGTCGATATTGGCTAATCCAAGGTCAGCATCTAAAACCATCACGCGTTTACCTTGCTTGGCTGATGCGATAGCGAGGTTTAAGGTCAAGTTGGTCTTACCTACGCCACCTTTACCACCGGTAACGGCTATCACTTTTACTTGTTTCGCTCGATTCATATTACGTAAGCTGCTTGCCTGATCTTCCATTACACACCACCGGCTAATACAACAGGCTCGGTACTTGTGCTGGGCAGCCCGTATTTTTTGTATAGCTTAGCGGCAACAAGCGTCAAGTTAGCGGCATCGGCTAGTTTGATATCTTCTGGCACTCGCTGGCCGTCAGTGACGTAACTGAGCGATAAATCATTTTCAATAACCACGCTGAGCGCTTCGCCTAGGCTGTAGCATTCGTCTAATTTCGTAAATATGCACCCTTGGATATCGGTGCCCTGATACGCCTTCACTGTTTGATTAAGCACTTGATATTGTGCACCCGCCGGCAAGACTAAATATTTACGGATGTTAACTGACAGGCCCGCTTCATAGTCATTCAATTGAGCAATCAAGCGCGCGTCACGTTGACTGAAACCTGCGGTATCAATCAGTACTAATTTCTTATTGCGCATTTGATATAGGATTTGGTTGAGCTCTTCTGCATTTTGCGCCTTTTTCACGCTGCAACCAATAATGCGCCCGTAGGTCGCAAGTTGTTCATATGCGGCAATTCTGTAGGTATCAATGGTCACCATCGCAACCTGGTCGGCGCCGTATTTCTGAGCGTACTTAGCTGCTAGCTTTGCTAGCGTTGTGGTTTTGCCAGTACCGGTAGGACCAACTAATGCGACAACACCAGACTGGTTTAAAATGTCATTGCTACCAACATGTAAGCGATTCGACAACAAGTTTAGAAGATACTTCCAGCCCTGTTTTTCATCTGCGTTATGAGGTAAAAAGTTGACGAATTGACTCGCTAACTGCGGACCAAGGCCCATGCCAAGAAGTTGTTCGTGTAAATAGTGATGGGTTGGGTTATGGCGTTTTTTACGCTCATCGGCAAGTTCTGATACTTGAAACTTTAATACGTTTTTGATGGATTCTAATTCAGCTTTAATGACATCCAACTGGTCTGGTTCAAGCACACTTGGCGGCGGCGTGAGGCTCGCTGCTTGGCTTTTCTCTAACACTTCGTCACTTTGATAATCAGGTGCAAAAGCAGGAGAGCGAATAATAGACTCGTCCGCGCGGGCATCTTGACGCTCGGCGCTGCTAGGTTGAGTTGCCGGTGAAGGCCTACCGTAGTCTTGCGTCTTGGTCTGCTTATCTAACAAGGCCTGCAAGCTGTCTGGAATATCATCACCAATGACTTCGCTAAGCGTCGGCGCTGGTTTTGCTTTAGCCGTTATCTGTGGGGGAGTCGTTGAATTAGCCGACGGGTCAACTGCCGCTACTAGCTCTACGCCATTAGCCACCTTTTTGTTAGACATAATCACTGCATCCCCGCCCAGCTCATCTTTGACTTGCTTGAGTGCTTCACGCATATCTTTGCCAAAAAAACGTCTAATTTTCATATGTTCCTCTTTAGTGTTGAACGCGTGTCAGTTTATTGACCCACAGATGACACAATTTTTATTTGTTTATCGTCCGGAATTTCTTGGTACGACAATACGTGTAATCCGCTAACAGACTGCTTTAAGAATCTGGATAACACCGGGCGTAACATACCCGAGGTTAATAATACGGCTGGCTCTGCGGCCAATTCTTGCTGCTGATATGCCTGTGACAAGGACTCTTGTAGCCTCTCTGCCAAACCTGGCTCAATACCTGCGCCGTCTTCTCCGCCCGCTTGAAGTGACTTATGCAACATCTGTTCCAACTCAGGGGCTAAAGTAATAACGGGGATTTCTGCCGCGCCATTGGTTATTTCTTGTACGATCAAGCGCTTAAGTGCAATTCTTAATGCTGACACCAACACATCTGGGTCTTGGCTTTTCGGCCCAAACTCCGCGAGGGTTTGCACAATCGTGCGCATGTCTCGGATGGGCACACCTTCAAACAATAGGGTCTGCAATACTTTTACCACGGTGCTAAGCGGCAAGATATCTGGCACTAATCCCTCAACCAATTTAGGATGAGTTTTTTCTAACATATCGAGCAACTGCTGAACTTCTTCATGACCCAATAGTTGATGCGCATGGGTGGTTAATAGCTGGCTTAAATGCGTCGCCACTACCGTCGCTGCATCCACCACTGTGTAGCCCAAGGTCTGGGCGTGCTCGCGTTGATTCTTTTTAATCCATACGGCTTCTAGTCCAAACGCTGGGTCTTTTGTCACCTTGCCTTCTAGAGTGCCAAACACTTGGCCAGGGTTAATGGCTAATTCACTATCGTGGCTAATATCTGCCTCTCCCACACTCACGCCCAACATCGATATGTTGTACGCATTTGGCGAGAAATCGAGATTATCGCGAATATGTACAGCAGGAATTAAAAAACCTAACTCTTGAGAAAGCTTTTTACGCACGCCTTTAATGCGCGTCAGTAATTCGCCGCCTTGGGATTTATCCACTAATGGAATCAGCCTGTAGCCTACTTCTAGGCCAATGATATCTACCTGCTGTACGTCATCCCAACCGAGTTCTTTGACTTCTTGAGAGGCAGTGGTATTTGCAGGCATCGCATCTACTCGAGCGGCTTCTTCTGCTAATTTCTTGCGATTATGTTCTCTATAAAAAGCATATCCACCCACTATCGCTGAAAACGACAAAAAGGCAAAGGTAGGCATGCCTGGCACAATGCCCATGATGAAAAGAATGCCTGCAGTAATATATAGCGCTTGTTTATTAGAGAGCTGCTCTGTGATTTCTTCGCCCATTTCTTGCGTATCGTTTTCACGCGTGACGATAATAGCGGTCGCAACCGATAATAGCAGCGACGGAATTTGTGCAACAAGACCATCACCAATAGTCAGCATGGTATAGACTTCCATGGCATTAGAAAAACCTAAGCCATGCTGGTACATGCCAATGAACAAACCACCCACGATGTTAATCATCATGATGAAAAGGCCCGCAACCGCGTCCCCTTTTACAAATTTTGACGCACCGTCCATCGAACCATAAAAATCCGCTTCTGCGGTAATTTCTTCGCGGCGTTTTCGCGCTTGGTCTTGGTCAATGTATCCGGCGTTCAAATCAGCATCAATGGCCATTTGCTTGCCCGGCATCGCATCAAGGGTAAAGCGCGCATTGACTTCAGAAATTCTTCCTGCACCTGCCGTTACCACTTTAAAGTTGATAATCAGGAGAATGGCAAACACCACCACACCTACTGCATAGTTGCCGCCAATCACCACTTCACCAAAGGCTTGAATCACCTTACCGGCTGCATCGCCGCCCTCATGCCCCTCAAGCAAAACAACCCTTGTAGAGGCAACATTCAGCGCCAGCCTTAAAACCGTCGCAACTAACAAAACCAGTGGGAAGATGCCAAAGTCGATGGGACGTGCGGTAAACACACACACTAAGATAATGACGAGTGACAGTGCAATGTTAAAGCTAAATAGAGCGTCCAACAGCACCGGTGGCATGGGTAAAATAACCATTCCCATCAATGCCAATACGACAATGGGAGCGCCTAAACCAGAAGTGAACTGCTTAAATGAGTTTTTATCTACACGCTGAAAATAAGAGGCTAATTGCATACAACAAATTTTTGACATCTAGTGAGAATTACAGGGTAGTTATCAACTTGCGTGCCAACTTGATCTTTAAAAAGTCCTTTGCATTTTGGGCAGCCTGCCCTGTACTATAAGCACACACAAAATGCCTTATTGTTTTAGAATAGTGCTGAGTTAAACCCCTAAGTTGTTATGTTGGAGAGCGCATACGGTGATCGATCGTTTTGATTCAATACCTAAAAGCATAATCAGCTATATAATTGTGATCATCAGCGGTATTGCATTAATTGCTCCTTCGTATAGCTCAGAAAACCGAACGCATACGCTTATTTTAGCTGCTGATATGCCCGATATCTTTGATGCTCAATCGGGTAAATATGCAGAGCTCAAAACGCTTGTAGTTGACAGTCAAAAAGCATCATCTGTTCGCCCTTTTTTAATATTTGGAGGCGGCTCTCTTGGTCCTAGTGCTATGTCTGCCTTTGATAAAGGGTCACATATCATCGATGTACTCAACACAATCGAGCCAGATATCATGGGCGTCACAAAGCGCGAATTTAGCTATTTGACCGATGAACTGTCTTTAAGAGCCTACGAGGCCGCTTTTCCCATCGTGACATCTAACGTCATAGATACTCGAAGCAAACAAACCCCCGACGGCTTAAATCAATTTTTTCTACTTAAACGAGACAATATCAGCATAGGCTTTATCTCGGTTGTTAATAGTAGATTGATAGAAGAATATCTGCTGACTAACGTCGACGTTGCAGATCCGATTGAAACGATTACCCGAGCGTCAAAAACACTCAAAAGTATGGGGGCGAATGTTGTTCTGCTACATTATTCGTATCCATTTGAATTTATCCCTGAGTTACTCGATAAGAGCGTCATCGATATCGCATTTTTATCTGACACTCGATTGCAAGCACACTATATCGACATGGTTACCGCCCATCCTCACATTTTGCACCTTAAACAACCTGGTGGAGCAATTAAAGCAAAGTTTAGTCTTGCAGACGGGTTTACGCTCATGAGCAATGAGTTTGTGCCTCTAGCTTCGCTAACACCTGCACCAAAAGTGCAAAATGTGGTAAACAATTACTACGCAAGACTCACGCGCATGCTAGATGAGCCTCTTGGTACATGGGCCGCTAACTTCTCTACTCGACGAGAAGCGGTAAGAGGCAAAGAGAATGCCTTTGCCAATTTTATTGTGGATGCTATGAGGGAGTTTAGCGACGCTGATATTGCCATCATCAACGGCGGCAGTATTAGAGGCGATAAAACCTACAAGCAAGGTGATTCTATTTTGAAAAAAGATATTGCCACCGAACTGCCATTTAGATCGCGTCTTCAAGTTATCGAGGTCAGTGGTGATGATGTTTTACAAGCCCTTGAAGTAGGCGTATCAAAAGTCGAAGACCTAAAAGGCGGCTTTCCGCATGTGTCGGGAATGAGTGTGAAATACAATCGCTTTGCGCCGGTTGGGGAACGTATTGTGTCAGTTATGATTGGCAATAGACGTATAGAGCGCGAAAAAATGTACCAACTTGCAACAACCGATTATTTAGCAAATGGCGGTGACGGCTACACAGTCTTTAAACGTGAAGGTTCAATAAGACAAAGGATTGAACACTCAATATTGATTGCCGACTTAGTCGCCGAAACCATTTTAGCCAAGCAAACGCTAAATGGACGCATCGAAAACAGAATGGTTGAGCAAGTTACGCCAACGTCTGTTCAGCGTGGGGCTGAATGATAACCAAACATAAAAAACGCGCAGTGGTAACTTTCATTTATGCTTTGCTCGCTATTTTGGGGTTATTTGCGCTTACTACCATCTACACGATGACCAAATTGCTTGATTTACGTGATAGGTTGAATGTGATCACCACTGAAACCATGCCACAACTCACGCAATCTGCATGGTTTAATAACACAATCCAAATGTTAACAACCGAAATTGCACAATTGACAGGCGCCCAAAGCGAGCCAGAGCGACGCTTAATTAGACAAGAAACCAACAACCTATTGGCTCAATTAAACGCAGGCATCAATGCAGACAACTATCAACTCGTTAGCAAGCAAATCAGCATTATTCAGTTGGAATTAGAAGACCTAAATGTCCTGGTAGAACAAAAGTTAGCGTTAGATAGCAAGTTAAAAGCACAAACGAATGCATTTACAACGTCAGTGACTAATGCCCTTTCAGAGATGATGGCCAGCAAAGAACAAGTTCAAAATTGGGATAACGTGGATACTCAACTTGAATATGACTTACTTGCGATACTGATATCGGTAAAAACGCTAGAAGCAGAAACTAAATTAAACAATGTAAGACAGACTTCAGCACAGCTACATCGTATGGTAGATGACGTTGAAAAAAGCTATCTGATACGCAACGGCAGAGTATTGAATGGACAAATAAAGACTACGCTTGAACAGTATCAGTCGTTAGTGGATATAAAAGCTGAGTACTTGTTGCTAGCGGGCAGAACGCGCGGCAGGGATAGCTTCATCCGTAACCTCATCTCGGATTTAGCCAGTGGATTAGAATATCAAACTCAGCTGATTTACCGAGATATATTGCGCTCTGCAGAAGAAACGTCCAAGCAGGTAACGCGTCAAACGCATATTGTTGTATCGTTTAGTATTCTTACCCTGCTTATTTCCCTCGCATTAGTATATGTCTTGTATCAACGCTTCGTAGTGCGTTTGGTCTCACTAACCGAGCAAGTTGATGCGGCAACCGCTTCAAATGTGACTACTATTAATGTTGCCGGTCAAGATGAGATTTCCTATTTGGCAACGGTCTTTTCAAACTATCTCAGTAAGGTACAAAAACAAGAGCTAAGCCTTATGGAAATGTCGTTGAGTGATCCATTAACCGGCATACCTAATCGCCGCGCCTTTGAAGCAAATGTAAAAGGTGCAATTGATCATGCTAAGCGCCAGCAGTCTTTCCTAAGTATTGTGATGGTCGATATTGACTTCTTCAAGGCCTACAATGATGAATATGGACACAACCAGGGGGATTACTGCCTGCAACAAGTCGCAACAGCGCTACAAGAAACTGTTGCGCGCAACACTGATTTTTGTGCTCGATATGGCGGAGAAGAGTTTATATGTGTGTTACCTGAAACTGATCCTGCAGGCGCAGCGCTTAAGGCTGACCAACTGCATCATGCCATCAAGAATCTATCTATATCACACGCTAAAAGTCACGCGAGCGAACTATTGACACTTAGTATAGGAGTGGCAACCTTTCGCTTTAACGAAAAGAAAACTTGGGATGTTACTACAATCGTGGATGAGGCAGATAAGGCGTTGTACGACGCAAAAAACACTGGACGAAACAAAACCTGCTTTTCCTTTTTTGTTTAATAAGACGGTGTTAGCACAATTGAACTGTCTGGCGGGGTGGCAATAGTCTCATCTTTATTCGCGTAATCAATTTTATCCAGTACATACTTAATGCTATTAATACGCGCGCGCCTTTTGTCATCAGAGCGAATAATTGTCCAGGGTGCATCAATGGAATGGGTTTGTTCTAGCATGCTGTGTTTAGCGTGTTGATAATCATCCCATTTAGCGATGGCTTGCTCGTCAATGGGACTTAGCTTCCAACGTTTTAATGGGTCGGTTCGCCGTGCATCAAAGCGTGCTTTTTGTACCTCTTGAGATACATCAAACCATAGCTTAAAAAGAATAATCTTGGAGCGCACTAACATTGATTCGAACTTCGGTGCTTGATGCATAAACTCTTGGTATTGCTCATCAGAGCAAAATCCCATCACACGTTCTACGCCCGCTCGGTTATACCAACTTCTATCAAACAGGACAATCTCGCCGCCACTGGGCAAATGCTCAACATAACGCTGAAAATACCATTGTGTTCGTTCAGTATCTGAAGGTTTATTTAAAGCAACAATGCGAGCGCCGCGAGGGTTCAAGTAATCCGTAAATCGCTTGATGGTGCCGCCTTTACCAGCGGCGTCAATACCCTCAAAAACAATCACAATCTTTTGTTCGCTCTGTTTCACCCAGCGTTGAAGCTTAAGCAACTCTATTTGTAAGTTGCGAAGCATGGGCTTGTACACTGCGTCATCGAGTGTTGCTTCGTACACAAACGCATCATCGCCTATCATTATGAAAGCACGTCAGCTATCGGGTAACCACGTACAGCGCGTGGATAACACCTGGAATAAAGAAGATGATGCAAAGTACGATATTAATGAGTAAGTCTTTACCTAGGCCGCTTTTCAGAAACACAGCGATAGGCGGTAATAGTATCGCTAAGATGATAAGGAGTATTTTGTTCATGGCTTTTCTTATTTTTGTTGTCGAATGTTCATTAAATCATCTAACGCGAAAAAGGAAAAGTACTATCGCGTCTCCTGACTTGATTTATAACGTCATTCACCGCTACGTAAGTGCACCGACCAGCGCAATATGTTTACAGAAGCGGTGCGCGAAACATGCATTGCTAAGCCCTTAAAAGACGCGTTTTACAGTTAACGTCTCAACTCTGGTGGTATCGGCATATCTTTTTTCAGTGCCTTAGGACGTTTACCCTTACCTTTCTTATAAGCTTTCAATTGATATACATATGCTAGGATCTGCGCGACCGCCATGAATAGTTTTTGAGGTACTTCATGTTTCACTTCGGTGGAGTAGTATATTGCCCTAGCCAGTGCGGGGGATTCTACAATAGGCACATCGTGCGCCTTGGCAATCTTTCTAATGTGCATCGCTAACTCATCAAGCCCTTTAGCCAAAACAACGGGTGCACGATTACCATTTTGATCATATTGGATCGCAACGGAATAATGGGTTGGGTTTGTCACAATAACGTCGGCTTGCGGCACGTCTTGCATCATGCGATTAGCAGCGGCTTGATACTGAAGCCTTCTGACGCGGTTTTTGACTAAAGGATCACCTTCAGAGCTCTTACGCTCATCTTTGACTTCTTGAAGGGTCATTTTCATCTCTTCGGTGTGCTTATGATTTTGATATGGCACATCTATCAAGGCGATGGGGATCATCGAAGCGCATAAAAGTAAAAACGCCCATTCGATCATGTTCATCGCATGGAACAAATTGAGTGGGTACAATTCAATATCAAGATGCAGCGCTTCATCTTTGAATATCAACAAAGCAACGTATGCCATTAAAATAACTACCGCGACTTTACCAACGCCCTTTAGCAGCTCCACCACGGCCTCGGTGCCAAACATCCTTTTGAAACCTGAAACCGGACTCATTTTGCTCGCTTTAGGAGCCGCCGCTTCCCAGCTAAAATTAAAGCCCCCCATGGCGGTGTTGCCATATATGCCGCCAATCATCGCGATGATCATGAAAATTAGCAACGGAATGGCACTTTCCATAACCGACATTTCCAAAATCTGAAACATGTGTTTTAAGTCATACGTTTCGTCTCTTGAGAGTACGAAAGAACGTTGGGTAATAGCGAACATGGCCGTTGCAATGGATTTTCCGACAAACAACAGGGCGACGGCACTGGCCAGCAGTAACATCGCTGTAGAAAGCTCTTTGGATCGCGCAAGCTGCCCTTTCTTGCGGGCATCCTGGAGTTTTTTGGGTGTGGGTTCTTCTGTTTTTTCTTGACCGCTAGTATTTTCAGACATACCGACCTCAGCAAGTTAACAGAAGCTTGCACATGAATTCTTGTGCACGCAACCACTGTAAATTGAAATGATATACTTGGTTAGAAAGTGTGAACCAAATTACTACCAAGCCCATAATTTGTGCTATCGCAAAACCTAAACTAAATATGTTTAACTGCGGTGCCGCTTTGGTCATAACGCCAAACGACAAGTTAACGATTAACAGCGATACAATCGGTGCAAGCGAGATGGTTACCGCTGAAACAAACATCCATCCTGCCCAGTGCGCAATGAGTCTAAACTGCTCCCCCGTCCACCATGGACCGTCAATAGGAAAGGCTTCAAAGCTGATCACAATCATATTGATCAGTAATAAATGCCCATCCACTGACCAAAAAATTAAGGTGGCCAAAATCAAATAGAATTGCCCAACCGCCGGCACGCTAATCCCGTTAACAGGGTCAACAATCGAGGCAAAACCTAAACCGGTTTGCATGGCGATAATTTGACCGGCTAGTACGAAGGTGTTGATTACCATCATCGAGATAAAGCCAATGGCAACACCCACAATCAGCTGTTTTAGGATTTCTATAAACGTGCCCAACGAAACGATATCGGTAATGGGCACGGGCGGAAGCATAGGCACAATCATTAATGTCAGCAGCACAGCCAGCAGGTTTCTCACAGGCGCAGGAATAGAGTTAGCGCTGATGCCGACCATGGCGATAAACAAACCCGAAATACGCATAAACGCCAGCATGTAATCGCTGATCAGGTCCATGAGTGAGCTGCTGAGCAAATCCATCTTTAGCGCTTAACCAATCACTGAGGGAATACTGAGCACCAGATCGTTGGTGTAGTCCATCATTTTGGTGGTTAACCAACTCCCTAGCCAGCTTAACGCAAGCAAGGTAATCACTAATCTTGGCAAAAAACTCATGGTTTGTTCGTTAATGGATGTGGCGGCTTGAAACACTGCTACCACCAAACCAATCAGCAAACCCGGCAAAATAATCGCGCTAACAATCAAAATGATGATGAACATTGCGTCGCGCATGATTTCTACAAAGGATTCTGGACTCATGTCAGGTCCCCATACCAAAGCTTGTGGCTAGCGTGCCGAAGATAAGGTTCCAACCGTCGACCAATACAAACAACATGAGTTTAAACGGCAACGAAACAATCATTGGCGATAACATCATCATACCCATGGCCATGAGAATCGAGGCAACCACTAAATCGAGGATCAAGAACGGGATGAATAACATAAAGCCAATCTGAAATGCTGTTTTGAGCTCACTGGTCACAAAAGCCGGAATAAGCACCGTGAGTGGCACCTGCTCAGGTGAGTCAAACTGCCCCTCATAGCCGCCGATTCGAACAAAGGTATCTAAATCGGTAATACGGGTTTGGCTTAACATAAACTGGCGCATAGGCTCTTTGGCTTGATCAAAGGCTTGAATCGATGTCATTTCTTCATTTAAGTATGGTTGTAATGCGTTTACGTTTATCTCTTCAAATACTGGCGCCATGATAAACATAGACAAAAACAAGCTTACCCCAATCAAGATTTGATTTGACGGTGATTGCTGTAGACCAATCGCTTGACGCAAAATTGACAGAACAATGATGATTCGGGTGAACGATGTCATCATCATCACAAAAGCGGGTATTAAGCTCAGCGCCGTCATTATAAACAGCGCTTGCAAGGTCATTGAGTATTCTTGGCTACCGTCATCGTTAGTGGTTACCGTGACCGCTGATATACCACTTTGCTGAGCAAACACGTCGGCTTGCATGCCAATAAGTAGCAACAAAACAATAGCTAATTTCAACCAAACAGCGCCCCTAATCACGTTGCGTCTCCTTATCTTTTTTGTTTTGACCGGTAATAGATTGCGCCATCGCCTGCACAAGCTTTTGTTGGAAGCCTGCTTTACCATCGACAGCGGAACTTTTTGATGAGGATTGAATAGGATTGTTTAATGTCGCTAAGTGATTAATACTATGCGAGGTGATGCCAACAAGATGCTGCTCGTCACCAACTTCAATCACCATGATTTTTTCTTTTGCTCCAGCCATCATGCTAGCGACGACTTTCATTTGACCATTTCCAGCTTGAGTGACATTAAACCGACGCATTAAGTAAGCAAGCGCAAAAATAATGGCGATCACTAACATCAATGACAAAAATATGGAGATGAATGAAGACATGCCGCCAAACTCAGAAGAAGCGGTTTGTGCGTGTGCAGATGTCCAGAATGAAGATAAAAACAGGGCATAACACCCTGTTTTTAATGTGTTTTTTATTTTATAGCTATTTAAGCTTTTTAATTCTCTCGACTTGACTAATAACATCAGTTAACCGGATACCAAATTTATCGTTGATGACTACTACTTCTCCATGAGCAATCAACGTGCCATTTACTAAAACATCTAATGGCTCTCCGGCAACGCGGTCTAATTCCACTACAGATCCCTGATTTAACTGCAGTAAATTTCTAATGCTAATATTCGTCCTGCCCACTTCCATGGAAATAGTCACAGGAATATCTAAAATGGTATCAAGCTTTTTCTCTTCGCCATCGCTTAAAGCCGATGGTTCGGTTAACTCATCGAGTGCAACAGGCTCTGCCCCTTGGGCATCGGCCGCCTCAGATTCAGCTTGCTCAGCCATGGCTGCGCCCCAATCATCTAAATCATCATTTTCTTCGCTCATATCTTCTACCTCGGTTATTTTTTCTCTAAGGTGCTCATTAAGTCTTCTTCAAGCACCTGTAACTCAGAGTCACTGTCAATTTTCTTACCGCCTTTTGTAAAGGAGTTAAGCTCGGTCTTCACCGACACAGGACGCGGGATTTTGTTGGCTATCTGCAATGCAATATTATCTCTAGAGCGGCCCATTTTGGCTCTAAAAGTGGGTAAATCTTCAATTGAAACAGTCACTGTCTCTGGCATATGAATGGGAATGATATCGCCATTTTTAAAATTCATGAGTTGCTCTAAAGTCACCTCGACATCAAGGAAGTGAGTAGACAAATCTACCTTAACGTCCATGATTTCATCTCTGAGCGCTTTACTCCATCTAAAGTCGGTATCTTCTTTGTCGGTTTGCACACCCGCATCGAGAGTATCTCGGATAGGTTCAAGCATGGCATAAGGGAGTGACACGTGAAAATCGCCGCCACCGCCATCTAACTCAATGTGAAACGAGCTAATTACCACGACTTCTGTTGGCGATACAATGTTCGCCATCGCAGGGTTAACTTCTGAATCTAGGTATTCAAAAGACACATCCATCACGGGCGCCCATGCTTCTTTGTAGTCTTCAAAAATGAGTTTGAGCAGCATTTGGATAATTCTGCGCTCAGTAGGGGTAAATTCCCGCCCTTCTATCTTCGCGTGATATCGTCCGTCACCACCAAAAAAGTTATCCACCATAATGAAGACCAAGCGAGCTTCCATGGTGATAAGGCCCGTGCCTTTTAGTGGTCTAAAGCGCACCATATTAAGGCTAGTGGGTACAAACAGAGTGTGAATGTACTCGCCAAACTTGATCATTTGGATACCGTTTATGGATACTTCTGCACTGCGGCGCATCATGTTAAACAAACTAATGCGCATATGTCTTGCAAAACGTTCATTGACGATTTCGAGCGTAGGCATGCGCCCACGAACGATTCTGTCTTGAGAAGAAAAGTCATATTCTAGCGCGGAGCCGTCGTGTTCGACTTCCTCGACCTCTTCTTCCTCAACATCGTCAACGCCGTGCAAAAGCGCGTCAATTTCGTCTTGTGATAATAAATCGCTCACTTAACATTCCACTTCAATTGATAATACTAAAATTCGTATGCTCATAATTGCTTCCCCAATACCTTATTGGATAACAAATCCTGTAAACAACACCTCTTCAATTACAGGGTTGTCTTCTAAGTCATTCATTACTTGTCTTACTTGCGAGGTTGAACGAGAGCGCAAGTCGGCTTTTCCAACTTCAGTGACTAAATCATCGGCATTAGATGTACTGAACACCCGAAGTAGCGTGCCTTCAATCATCGGGATATGACGTTTTGCTCGCTCTTCATTGACTTGTCCGCGCACCATTAACTGCACCTCTATCTGCACTAATCGTTCTCTTGATACGCCAGGTGCATTAAATTGAAAAGGCCTAGGCATCGCAACAAACAGTGCTCTACCGCTGCTATCACTGACCAACTCATCAGGTTGAGTACCGCCAGTTGCCACCGCTGCCCCTGCAGGCGAATCATCGGCCATTAAGAAGAAATACGCACCTGCACCGCCACCGCCTAGTAAAACGACAGCAATGATGATAATCAGCATCAGTTTGCTTTTCTTTTTACCTTCTTCGCCGGTTTTTAAATCTTCTTCAGCCATACTATTTACCTTTATATTTGTTAATCGCGTTATGCGTAATAATCGATGCCGCCCAAACTACCGCCGGTTATGCGTTGCTCAATCACGCCAACGGGCATATCTTCTTGGGCAACTTCATTACTTCCCATGCCGTCAGTATTATTTGAATGCGAAGCCATTTGCTCATCTTGCTGCGATGCCTGTCCTTTACTATCCTGCTGAACAGATGACTGTCCAAGCTCTATCCCCTGCTCTTGTAACATCTCTCTGAGCTTCGGCAATTGCTGATCAAGTGCCTCTTTGGCTTGCGATGACTGCACTGTGAAGCTCACGGTTGCAGCATCGCTACTCATATTTACTTTAATCTGCATAGCCCCTAACTCAGGGGGGTCAAGGCGTATCTCTGCTGCAGGATTTCGTCCTGCAACCATCCATCGTACTTTTTCAGCCAATTGCTGCTGACCTTCAGGTTTAAAGATATTTACCGCTTTATCAAAGTTACTTGGTGCTTGCTGAGCAAGTTTCGTACCTTCTGTGTGCAAAGCGTTAGATTCTTTTATAATTTGTGTCTCATTCATCCCAAATAGCTGGTGTGCTTGGGCCTGCGCTGACTGATTAAGAGAATTAGCAAGGCTCATCACCGCGCCAAACTGCGTCAAAGCATTGTCTAATTTAGGCTGATTCTGTGCTGGTATTTCGACATTTGCTTGTGCTAATGCTTCAGAAACTAGTGCCTTTAAATCAATCCCCGGCTCTCTGCCAGATTGAAGTTGCTCTTTAAATTCTTTCAATCCGCTTTGCATCGCTGCAACAAACTCATTACCTTTTGTCGCGTTTGATAAATCAGCGGTAAATTTTTCAACACGAGATTTAATGTTTTCAATGGTGTTGGTTTGTGATCTTTCGTCTAGCATAGCCAACTGATTGACTAAGGCCTTACTGTCATCATTGTTCACCTTGATTTGCATTTGCGCGTCAGCACCGAGAGCGCTAGCGCTTGGAGCAATTGTGGTAGCGTCAAGTTGACTGGTATTGCCTTGCCCATCTGCAACCGCTGTTGCTAGAGATTCTTGAACGCCAGAGCCTGTGCCATCTTTGATGAGTTCACCAGATACATTTATGCTATTACTTTGTTTGTTTTGAGCCACTTGCGCTTCGGCTAACTCAGTTTGAATCGTGGCTTTATCTGCTTTCATCGTCAGTGCATCTTGGGCGTCAAGTTTCATGTCAGCCTTTAGGGCGGCTTGTTTGGCAAGCTCAGCTTCAGATGCAACGGCTACTTGTTTAGCAAGCTCACCTTCAGATGCTAATGCCGCATTTAGAGCCTCGCCGGATACATCTTTTAATTCACTTGCCGATTGCTGAATCATGGTTTGCATTAGCGCTTTATCTAACGCTGCAGTCTCAGTATTTTCGCTCAAGCGATCATCTTGTAACTGCGCGCTCTGTTGCTGATATTGGGTTAACATTGAAGTAATCGCTGCATCAAGCTTATCTAACTGTTCTTGACTCAATGCGTCATTTAAATCGACACCGGCTTGCTGAGCGTCCAATACCGCCTGAAGCTCTTGCTGACTTAAACTTACATTGGCAAGGTCGAGTGTTTTCTCGTCATTTTCAATCCCTTCTGTAAGAGATGTCACAGTATCAACCACTTCTTCATTAAGTTGCTGGATTTGAGAGACAAAGTTTACGTAATCAAAATCTTCACCCGCACCATTGTCAGAATCGCTCTGTTGTGAATTAGCATTTAGCAACTCAGCCGCGGGAGTCTCAGCTTCATTAATCTCACTGGTTACGTTTGATTGCACCGCGTTGTCAGGGCTTTCTACTTTGCTTGCTTGTGAGTCTAGCTGTTTATCTGTCTGCTCAGCAATTAAGCCTGGCTTGCTTGGACGCTCTACAGGCTGTGTGGATTTGCCGTCTCTGGTACCCACCCCTATTAACTTCGCCGAATCGTCTTGTTCTAAAACTGGAGAACGCAAGTCGGACGCCGCACTTTCGTTTCTCTTATTTTGACGGAACGCGCCATTCTCGGCATTGATAATAGCTTTTTCAAAGGCGCTCTTTCCTTCACTGAATACTGTTCGCTCATCTGAGGCGGCAGAAGAAGACCTATTATCCATGTTGACTGGCAAGCTACTTACGGCAAGTTTTGATGATTGAGTGGCAAATTGTTGCATCATTACACTAATATCCTAAGTGGATTATCCTTTAATACATTGATATATATAGGTTTTTAAAAAATATCAATGTGACTTAGTGTAGTGTTTTGCAATCGGCGTACCAAAGTGATTATTTTTGATGTAAGTCTATGATATTGCGCGTTTATATTGCGCTAGAGACGATAATTCGTCGAACAGCTTTTGCTCATTTTTAGATTCGATAAGCGCTTGTTTTTGCTTTTGTTTATCCATAAATTTGGCAACTGCTTGGGTTTTAGCCTGCTGCGTAAGCCATTGCTCCTTGCGTTGGTTCGATACCAATACAGCTTGGTTAATCAGTTCAACCTGTTGTTCACAGGCTTTATCAAGCTTGCCTACAAAGCTTTGATGTTGAATGAGTGCTTTGGCATTTAAACCCTCGCTCGCTTTTTGGCGAATAAGCTTTAGATAGTCCAAACGATATTGTTCAAGCGATGACAGTTTTTGTTGATTCGCAAATAGATGATCTTTGGCCTGCTGATATTGCCGAGCGAGCGCTTCATCTTTTTTACGTTCAATGCCTAAAACAAGCTCTAGTTGCGACAAGCTTGCCATTCTTATGACTGCCCTTTATTCGCAGCTTGTAGTCCTGCTCCTAGTGTTTTTAAAGCTTCTTCGCCTTTCTCAAAGCTGATAACTTGCTTCGTGCTTTGTTGTAAAAAGGCGTTGATCGCCGGTGCCGCAGCAATAGACAAATCTATGGTTGGATCGCTCCCTCGTGCGTAAGCGCCTAAGTTGATTAAATCTTTATTCTGTTGGTATGCCGAATATACGCGTTTTATATTGCGCGCATTCTCTTGATGCTCTGGCGTTACGACTTGCGGCATCACACGTGAAATTGACGCTTCGATGTCAACCGCCGGATAATGTCCAGACTCAGCGAGGCTTCTAGACAAGACCACATGCCCATCGAGAATCGCTCTGGCGGCATCAGCGATAGGATCTTGAAGATCATCGCCTTCCGTGAGTACTGTATAAAAAGCGGTGATTGAACCTTGATATTGATTGCCATTGCCCGCGCGCTCGACCAAAGCAGGTAACTTGGCAAACACCGATGGCGGATACCCTTTTGTCGCCGGTGGCTCGCCAACGGCTAAGGCTATTTCGCGCTGTGCCATAGCATATCGAGTCAGTGAATCCATCAACAATAACACGTTTTTGCCTTGATCGCGAAAGTACTCTGCGATGGTGATTGCGGTCTCACTGCCTTTTAATCGCATGAGCGGTGAAGTATCGGCGGGGGCCGCTACCACGACTGCTCGTTTGCGCTCTTCTTCACCAAGAATGTCTTCGATAAACTCTTTCACTTCTCGGCCACGCTCACCAATTAATCCAACAACCACCACGTCAGCACTTGTGCCTCGGGTCATCATTCCCATCAATACACTTTTGCCCACGCCACTGCCTGCAAAAAGCCCCATGCGCTGCCCTTTGCCTACTGTCAGCATCGAATTGATGGAACGCACGCCTACATCAAGAGGTTCATTTACCGGCTTGCGCTGCAGTGGATTAATTGGCGGAGGCTGTGTCGATACTCGTTTTTGCGTAACGATGGGTCCCTTTGAGTCAATGGGATCGCCATTACCATCGATGACTCTGCCTAGCAATGCATCCCCTACAGCCAATCCAGCATCATGCGCAATGGGCTCAACCAATGAGCCTGGCACGACACCTTTTATGGATTCTGTGGGCATCAAATACGTAATGTCACCGGCAAAACCGACAACTTCAGCTTCTACCTTGCCATGTAAAGTCTGCACTCTGCAACGTCCGCCGATGGGAATTTGACATCCCACCGCTTCAAGGGTGAGTCCAACGCCGCGCACCAGTTTTCCTGACGCTACTGGCGTACTTTGACTGACAGATGCGGTGACTTGCTTAATATGATCAACTAGCGCGAGGGTCATCGGCTAAACCTTGGTCAATGAGTAATTGAGAAAATACTTGTTCACATCGTCGAGCGATAGACATATCCACTGCGTTATTATCGGTAACGACCTTACAACCGCCTAGCTCCATATGTGCATTGGCTGTCAGCTTCCAACGTTTATCTTCCAGCGCTTGTTCGCCAAGTGCTTCGGTGATGTTATCTAAGTCTTGTGGATGTAAATGAATATGATAGTGGGTGTCACACATTGGTAAGACCATTACGGCCTCATGAATAATTTTTTCTAAGCTTTCAGTGGATTGTGAAATCTCGGTTTTCAATATCGCTTTGGCTAAACTAACCGAAAGCAGCACAAGCTCTTGCTTGACGTTATCATCAACTTGCTTAAACGGTTGTTGCATGTGCGCCAATATATCGCTTATCGCTTGAATATGGACATTTGCAGCCTCTGCAGCTTCGCTTTCACCTTTTTCCAAACCTTCTATTTTACCCTGTTCAAAGCCTTCAGCCTTACCACTTTCTAGTCCTTCTTGATGACCTTTTTCAAAGCCTTCTTTTTGTCCTGCTTCAAAGCCCTCTTGATAAGCGGCGCTGCGAATTGCCTCAATATCTTCGGCAGTTAAAGGCGCTAAATCTTCTTCTTGCTCGGGTGCTTCGTATTTCCATTTCCCAAGGGGTTTGTTAAACGCATTGGTTTTTGTATCATCTACTTGAGTTTGTTCATCTACGCTAGGCAAATCCCATAACTTGGCGTCATCAAACTGTTTGTTATCAAGATCTGTCATGCTTATACGAACTCTTCGCCGCCACCGCCACTAAGCACAATCTCACCAGCATCACTTAAACGACGTGCAATCGACAGAATTTCTTTTTGGGCTGTTTCGACTTCACTTAAGCGTACAGGTCCCATCGCTTCCATATCATCAAGTAGCATTTCGGCTGCTCGTTTAGACATATTACCGGTAATTTTGTTACGTAACTCTTCGTCAGCACCCTTGATGGCTTTCATGAGCGACTCTTGCTGCACTTCACGTAATATCGCCTGTATGCCTCGGTCATCGACGTCAATTAAGTTATCAAATACAAACATTAAGTCTTGGATTTGTTGTGACATCTCTTCGTCTTGTTCACGCATAGAGTCCATCAATTGCGCTTCGATATTGGTATCTAGGTAGTTCATGATATTGGCAGCAGACTTTAAGCCACCCATCTTCGCGGCTTGCGCACCCGCCTGACCGGCAAATTGTTTTTCCATGATTTCGTTTAACTCTTGTAATGCAGCAGGCTGAACCTCTTCAAGATTGGCTACACGCATTAATAAATCTAAGCGAACTTTTTCTGGGAACTGCGCCAAAATTTCAGCTGACTGCTCTGGCTCGAGATACGACATCACGATGGTTTGAATCTGAGGGTGCTCATTACGAATAATATTCGCAACCTGCTTAGAATCCATCCATTTAAGCGACTCAAGGCCTTTAGCTCCCGCTCCGGCTAGTATTTGGTCTAGCAAATGTGCGGCCTTGTCTTCGCCTAGGGCTGTCACTAGTGTGCGGCGAACAAAATCTTCGCTCTTAAAGCCTATGGTCGAATAGTTCTGAATTTCTTCAATAAAGTGTTTATGCACAGCATTTATTTTTTGCTGAGTCATATCGTCCATGGCCGCCATGACACTACCTAATGCCTGTACCTGCTTAGGTTGCATAAACTTAAGAATCTGCGCTGCATCATCTTCAGACAGACTGAGTAAAAGTATGGCCGCTTTTTCAATGCCGTCTAACTTGCCTACATCATATGCCGGTGCGGCTTCTTGCGTTTGTAATTCTGTGTTCTCTGGCATCTACTTATCACTCATCTTCTAATAACCAACCGCGCACAACTTGTGCAGAAAGCTCAGGCTCATTAGCCACTAAGGCACGAACCACTTTTAGAACATCTTCATCTTTATTTAGATTTGGCAGGGTCAGCGAACCATCTGCGGCAAAGCCGACCTTGGTCTCGTCAAAGTCTTCACTGAGCAAGTTCATGGTTTCGTCACCTAAATCAAGCTCAATATCGTCATCACTCGCCACTGCCGTCATGTCTGCCTCTGGGAATATTAGGCGTTTCAGCATTGGGCGCACCACTGCTAAAATTAAGACAATAATTACCGCAGCCCCCACCACCAACTTCAGCATTGGCATGAAAAAGTCTTTTTCCCACATTGATGGCTCGGCTATCTCGCCTATCTCAACGCGGTTAAAGGGGATGCTAACAACTTCTAATGAATCACCACGAGTGACATCAAAACCAATACCGCCTTGTAGCAATCGACGAATGTTCAATAACTCTTGTTGCGACATGCCCGTAGAAACAGTTTCACCATTTGCGCCGGTGGATGTAACGTGGTCAACCGCCACCGAAACACTTAAGCGTCTGATCACGCCAGATTGCTGTTTGGTGTGGCTAATCGTCGTATCTAATTCAAAATTGCGGGTTTCTTCTTTGCTACTATTGCCTGGAACAGGCTGGCCATTGCCGCCGCCATTAGCTTGTTCCGGAATGTTTGAGTCGGTTGGGGGCTGATTGGTTAATGCGCCAGGAATACCGGCAATGATTGCACCCACGGTATTTTGCTCTGAAATCATTTCGCTTCTAACGGCAGGTAAATCTGGATTAAAACGTCTTTGGGTTTGTTCAACCGCAGTAAAATCCATAGTTACATCAGCTTGTGCCGTGTAGTTACCTAAACCTAAAACAGGGATAAGAATCGAATCAATTTTTTGAAGGTACTCACTCTCACGCTTCTTTTCTAATTCAAATTCTTTGCGGGCACGCGCACTTAACGAGTTTTGTGAGCCAGAGTTGAGGAGTCGGCCATTGCTGTCGGTTACCGTCACTCTACTAGGCTCCATGCCTTGTACTGCGGAGGCGACAATGTCTACGATTGAGTCAACCTCTTCGCTCGATAATACAGACCCTCTCGCGGCGGTAATAACCACCGTCGCGCTAGCTTGCTTTTCTTTACGAGCAAATACATTTTCTTTAGGTAGGGCTAATAACACGCGTGCCTTTTGCACAGCATTGATGTCTTCAATCGTGCGCGCAACCATCTGCTCACGTGCATGTTTAAGACGCTCCATCTCTACACGCTGGCTTACACCAAAGCCCATATCCTGCATAATGATGTCGCTTCCAACGGATTCTTGCAAATTAATGCCTTGGCGAACCATGCCTAAGCGTACATCTTTAAACTGCGACTCTTCTACAAATACGGTAGAGCCCTCAATTTTATATTGAATTTGGTTTTGGTCTAAGTAATCAAGGGTTTCAATCATTTCCTGTGGCGGCATTTGCGCTAAAGGACGATATGTAGGCTCTTTTGACCATAAGAAAATGAAAATCGCTATGGCGACACAAATCACCAACGTGATTACCATCGTCATCTGGCGTATGGTGTCAGGACTGCTCAGAGATTCGATAATCGGATTGCGATTAGCGTCAGCGACTTCTCTTTCACTGATGTCTTCTGAGATTGCTAACTCGGTACTTGCTGATTCAGCCACTGTCTATATCCTTCTATACCGGCATGTTCATGATGGTTTTATAAGCTTCTAGAAGCTTATTTCGAACCTGTACAGTTGCTTCAAAAGCAATTCCTGATTTCTCTTTGGCAACCATCACATCCACGAGGCTCAAATTTGGATCGCCCATCTCAAAGCGTTGCTGCAAGGTTCTAGATTCCTTTTGCATGCCGTTCACATTGTCAACGGCTTGACTAAGCATATCTGCAAACTCACCGCCAGAAGGGCTGACTTCCATTCTCCCCATAGGAGCCGGTGCAGCGCTTGCCTGCATTGCCATGGCCTGCATTTCTTGATATAGAGAATTTGCCTTTACATCCATTACCACTTCCTCACGCGTCAAATTTTTGAGCTTTTAAAACAATCTATGAGCGAATATGCAATCAAAATGCCACATGTTAAAAAAGCGGCAATAATTGTTAATATTGGCAGGCAAAGTATTGCAGGACGATGCAGTTAGAGGATGATGAAAAGCTAAGAAGCATTAAAGTTAGCACAAAAAAAGCCGCCCACTAAAAAGGGGCGGCAATAGGGAGTGATGTCCATATCTTACTGCTTACAAAAAATCGTTTAACGCTCTGCTTTCCTTTTTAGCGCAGAGCTAGTGCGAATCATCTTGTTGTTCACACCGGTAAATCAATGCCAGACTCACGCATTTTTGCGAGTTTATAGCGTAGTGTTCTTGGGCTAATTCCGAGTTTTTCTGCAACATCTTTACGTTTACCGTTGTATGCTTGCAATGCATCAAGGATGATCTGATGCTCTTGGAATTTAAGCTCCGAACCTAATAACTTGTTATCGGTATCTGCTTCATCTACTTGAGCAGAATGTTCATTTGGCGTAGCACTAAATATCGATTGCGCAGGTTCAATCAGAAGATCGCTGGTGTCGATGCTGCCATCTTCTGCCAAAATTAATGCGCGTTGAATCACATTTTCTAGCTCACGCACATTTCCAGGCCAGCTATGATTTAACAACTTATGCTGCGCGGCAGCGCTAAGCTGGGCAATCTCTTTATTCTGCGATTGGCTATGGCGGGCAATCATATGATTGGCCAGTGGGATAATATCTCCCTTACGCTGCCCTAACGGCAACCACGTAATTGGGAAGACATTCAGGCGATAATATAAATCCTCTCTAAATTTGCCTTGTGCTACCGCTTCTTTTAGGTCGCGATTACTCGTCGCAATGACGCGTACGTTTAGAGATATCGTCTTGCGAGCACCTAGGCGCTCTACTTCACGCTCTTGCAATACCCTGAGCAACTTCGATTGCAATGCCAAATCCATCTCTGTAATTTCATCTAGTAGCAATGTGCCATCTTGTGCTTGTTCAAACTTACCTGGGCACGCTTGAATGGCGCCAGTAAACGCCCCTTTTTCATATCCGAACAGGGTAGCTTCAAGCATGTTTTCTGGAATAGCAGCACAATTGATGGCAACAAACGGGCATTCACTTCGGGTAGATTGGTCATGAATGTAACGGGAGATCACTTCTTTACCCGACCCGCTTGGACCTAACACCATAACGGTTGCATCAGATTTTGCGACTTTGCGTGCCAAGCTAAGCATGTCGATACTGCTTTGATCAGCCACGATTGGCGTAGTCGATACTACTTTTTGCGCAGGTGCGTAACGCCCTACTAAGTTAAGCAACACTTGCGGAGCAAAAGGCTTAGATAAATAGTCTGTGGCCCCATCTCGCATCGCTTGAATGGCGTCATTGATGTTTGCATATGCGGTCATTAAGATCATCGGCAACTTAGGGTACTTTTTCTTCACACTTTTTAACAGTGAAAGACCATCCATACCCTGCATTTGAATATCGCTAACAACTAAATCAAATTCGTCTTGCGAGAGCTTTACCATGGCCGATTCGGCACTTTCGACAGGTGTTACCTGATAACCGCCAAGTAATAAGGTATCCACTAACGCCTCTCTTAGGCCGTGATCATCCTCAACAATCAATACTTTGGTTTTAGTCATGCTTGAACTCCTTGCGTGAAGGTTAACTGTGATGAAATTTTGTCGCTCTGCGACGCTGCGCTGGCGGGCACAAAAATACTAAAACATGCGCCTTTTTCGCCCTTTCTATTCGTGCATTTCACAAAGCCTTTGTGAGACTTTGCAACTGTTTGAACCACCGCAAGACCCAGTCCTGTACCTTGTGATTTGGTTGTAAAAAAAGGTTCGAATATACGTTGGATATCAGCTTCGTCTACGCCTGGCCCGCAGTCATAAACGCTAAACTCTATGTAGTCTTTTTGCTTTACCGTCACGTTATTTACTATGAGCGATGCTTGTTTGTTTTCACTTTTTGCATTGGTCATTGCTTGTAATGAATTGCTAAGCAGATTAGCAATGGCACCAGATAAGGCGCTTAAATTACATAGTAGCGGCAATTCGTTTGCTTTATTTTCAAAATTCAGCTTGGCACCGGCTTGCTCAAATTGCGCTTCTACATTGTGTATGCTTGCCTGCGCTATGTCTTTTGCACTCATGGCTTTTACAATTTGCTCATCACCGCTTTTCGCAAACAGCAGCATGTCGTTCACTTGAGACTCTAAATCTTTTAAGCGCATGAGGAGCTTTTCACTAAATCTTGCTGTAGTGCTTTGAGAGGCTTGCATGCCTTTGATGTTCTCGGCATATAACATCGCCGAAGATAACGGTGTTCTTACTTGATGTGCGAGAGACGCCACCATTTTACCGAGTGATGACAAACGTTGCATATGGCTTACGCGATGCTGTAACTGACGAGTTTCGGTTAAATCTGTGATGACAATTAGCTGCCCCTTCTCCTCAATTAATGGCGACATATCGATTTTGACTCGCTTGCCATTGCGCATCGAAACCTCATGGCCATCATCCGCTCGTGGCGTAAACGCTCTGCCAATCACATCGCGCCACAGCTCACCTTCTAAAGGTTCATCGAGTAACGCGCTGGCTTGTTTATTCGCTAAGGTGATGATCCCTTTTTGATCAATGACCACTACGCCAGCGGGCATAATAGATAAAAGGTGAGAGAAACGGTGAGGATTTTGTGATTGCTGCGTATCTTCTTTAGCATGCTCAAGGGAAGTACGCTGAGCATACACGTCTCTGATGGACGGCATTAAAGCATAACTCACTTGCTTATTTTGATTGCTAAGGTCTTTGCTTTGAAACGATAAAGTTGACATCTACTGCGACTCACATGAACATTTTCTTCATGTAATGCATTCTGTGTGCCAAATTTTATATTATAAAAATCAGTGGGTTAGATATTTCGGTGATTTTGACGGTGTCAATTTACCGTCAAAATCGCGAAAGTAGGCTTGCTTAGATTAACTGCTTTCGTCTGTCTCTTTTTGGCGAATAATTTCATATTTGCGCATCTTTTCAACCAAGGTGGTTCTTCGCATACCAAGCTGGTCTGCTGCCCGTGCAACAACCCAATCCTGTTTATCCAATGCTTGCGTAATCAAGCTAATTTCTAAATCAGAGAGGTACTCTTTTAGATTAACGCCATCATTTGGAAGAGTTGTATCAGCGGCATCGGGGAGATTCGCCTCACTTGGTTGCGGCGCCGCTTCAGCGTATTTGAACATAGCCGTGATAGCGTCTTTCTCGGCAGTATCTTCATCCGAACTAGCTTGTTGAACCTGCGCCTGACCATGCTCGTCATATTGATATTTGTGCGGCAAATGCTCAAGGTCGATGACTTGCTTTGGATGCAGTATCGACAAACGTTCAACTAGGTTAGACAGCTCACGCACGTTGCCAGGCCAAGCATGGCAAATCAGTGAGCGCATCGCCTTTTGTGTAAAGCGCACTGACTCTTGTCTACTGCCCTCTAGTCGAGACGCAAGCTCTTGCAATAACAATGGAATATCTTGGGCGCGCTCTCGTAAAGCAGGGGCTTCGATTGGAAAAACGTTCAAACGATAGAACAAGTCTTCTCTGAACTTACCTTCGGTGATCATCTGCTCTAAATTGCGATGCGTTGCCGCGACAATTCTAACATCGCAGGTCATGGTTTTATTCCCGCCAACTCGTTCAAAAATGCGCTCTTGTAACACGCGCAATAATTTAACCTGCATTTGCAGAGGCATATCACCAATTTCATCAAGGAATAGCGTACCGCCTTCGGCCATTTCAAAGCGGCCTTTACGAGCGCTAATCGCACCGGTAAAAGCACCTTTTTCGTGACCGAAAAGCTCACTTTCTAAGAGTTCACCAGGAATGGCACCACAGTTTACCGGAACAAAAGGACCTTTTTGACGTTTTGACATGTAATGAATGTTACGAGCAATAACCTCTTTACCCGTGCCCGA
The DNA here is from genome assembly GCF_018595715.1 of Glaciecola sp. XM2. Classification (GTDB taxonomy): domain Bacteria; phylum Pseudomonadota; class Gammaproteobacteria; order Enterobacterales; family Alteromonadaceae; genus Glaciecola. The sequence continues at coordinate 766,770 of NZ_JAHEOJ010000020.1, read as the reverse complement.
TTCACCTAATACCAATACGTTCGCTTCGACCGGTGCAACTTGCTCAATCAGTTCACGCACGTCGGTAATGCCAGCACTGTTACCTACCAAGCTTCTAAATAGCTTAGTTTTGCCTGATACTAAGGCGTCTAAAGGTCGGTTAGCGGTGTAGTAATCACTGCTTTTTTGCAATAGATCATTGAGATTGTCGTAGGTAATAGGCTCGTAAAGTGAACCCATAAGGTTTTTAAATGTGCTTTCTTTACTCAGCTGAAAACCAATATTAATGAAAGGGCTTTCTGGGTAGGCCTGAATGACCTCTTCTGCGATTTCAGGGATATCTCCGTCAATCAATACGCTAAACCAATTCTTACTTTCATCAAAGACAGCATCACAATCTGCATAAGTACAATGTTGAGGCTTTTTGCCTAAAAACGTAAGTATAATAGTAAGATGGTCTACACGCGTTTCATTGTCGCTGATGATCAAGATTTGATTCATGGTAAGCAGAGGGTTCCTGAGGTTTCGCTAATAATTGACGGATATTACCGAAAACGACGGTTTAATGACACCATTAAATCATTACATTTGAACCCTACTATCCCGTAACAATGCATTAAAACGGAATAAACTCTTTGTTGTCGTCTGGGACCGCTGGAAATTTACCTGCACGCCAGTCCTCTATCGCTTGATTAATTCGCTCTTTTGAGTAGCCCACAAAGTTCCATGTAATATGCGGCACTTTTTCAAAACGATCGCCTCCTAACAAAACGACTCGACCAGGCTGAACAAAACTAAACGCGCTCTCATCATCAAATAACACAAAGTCGCCTTTGGTATAAACCTGCCCAGCTATTTCGATTTCGCCGGTAATCACGTAAACCGCCGTTTCTTGTTGTGAGTCCGGTAGGTCTATTGCACTGCCGGCACAAGCGGCGATATCAAGGTAAAACATAGGGCTATACGTTTTAATGGGGGCGCTCATGCCGTAAGCTTCTCCCACTATCAAACGCATCATGATATCTTCTCTGATAAGGGTGGGTAGCAACTGCTTTTTCACGTGTTGAAAACTTGACTCGAGCTCTGCCATATGCTCAGGTAATGCTACCCAGCACTGCAGGCCATCTATTGCATGTTTGTTTGCTCGCACTTCAAAGGTTTCGCGCTCTGAATGCACAATACCCTTGCCCGCGGTCATCCAATTCACATCACCTGGGAATATTTCTAAATGGTTACCTAATGAGTCGCGATGCAAAATACTGCCCGTGAACAAATAGGTTAAGGTGGAAAGACCGATATGGGGATGAGGTCGCACATTAATGCCCTGCCCCGCGGCAAACTCGGTCGGCCCCATATGATCAAAAAAGATAAACGGCCCGACCATCTTTTTTTGCATATGCGGTAACACTCGCCTGACCGTCAACCCGCCTAAATCGTGTTCCTTTGCAACTAAATGCGTCGCCATTGCCCTTCCTTAACCCACCTAAATGAATAGATAGTGTAATACACCGGTAAAGTTGTGCAACATAGAGCAAGAAATGGGTAAAAGGGGGTGCGGCGTGTTAACTAAAGACTCAGCGACATAGCCTTGTGCATTAACTCGGCTCGAAGCCAGTCATCAGGGGTATCTATGTCTTGCACTAAATAAGACGGCAACACAATGGGAATAGAATCGCTAGAGAAAAATGCCTTATCTGATAGTAGGCCGTCTATTGTCCCCCAATAAAATTGCCCTGCGTCGTGATAGGCTGGATTTAAATCTTGGGAGCGCGTATTGCTGTACTGAGGGTAAAGTGCAGATAAATGACCATTTGTGATGCTCAACGCTCTTTGCACCGGAAAGGCAAATTCGGTGACTGAAAAAGCAAACGCTTTGTCAGGGCTGGCGAGCAATTTTTCCAAACCTTGTTTTAAATAAGATATTTGCAATAAGGGAGATGTTGCATAGATACAACAGCAATGGGTGACTTCATCATATCGCTTGGTCATATAATTGACCGCATGAGTAATCACTTCTCTGGTAGTGGCATAGTCATCTGAAATGGCATCTGGGCGCAAAAAAGGCACGTCGGCACCATATTCCCTCGCGACATTTGCGATATCTTGACTATCAGTAGAGACGACAACGTGATCAAACAGTTGACTTTCTATTGCTGCCTCTATGGAGTAAGCGATGATTGGCTTGCCGTTAAATGACTTTATGTTTTTGTTGGGGATGCGTTTGCTTCCTCCTCTAGCGGGAATGAGCGCAAACTTCATTTTAATATGTCACGCAGTGCGGCTATTACAGCATCTTGTTGTTCTAGGGACAAATCAACGTAGAGCGGCAAGGTAAGCGCGTTTTGATAAAAACTTAATGCGTTGGGAAAATCATTTGGTTTGAAGCCTAAAGCAGCGTAGTACGGGTGGCAATGTATCGGGATATAATGCACATTCACAGCAACGCCTGCTTTGTGAAGCTGTTCATATACCGTTTTTCGGTCATGCTCAGTGAGTTCAATCATGAACAAATGCCAAGCGCTAGAGCTTATGCTGTTTGGCTCTGGCAATTTAACCGCCAGCCCCGAAAAGGCATCAAGGTAACGTTTTGCGAGAGCTCGTCTTTTCTCAACGAAGGAATCGACCCGTCTCAATTGGCTAATACCTAATGCCGCTTGTAAATCGCTGAGTCGATAATTGTATCCAAGCACTAGCTGTTGATAATACCAAGGTCCTTCGACTTCACCGAGCAATTTATCAGCATCTCGCGTAATGCCATGTTTAGCATAAAGCTGACAGGCATCATGCAACGCTTGTTGATTAGTAACAATTGCGCCACCTTCAGCAGTCGTAATTGATTTCACAGGGTGAAAGCTAAATACAGCCATATCAGAATATTCACAATTGCCGACATTATGACCGTGATATTGCGCGCCGAGCGCATGGGCAGCATCTTCAATAATGGCGATATTTAAAGGGCGACAGAGTGCAGAAATCGCCAGCATATCGCAACTCTGGCCGGCGAAATGCACAACTACAAGGGCTTTTGGCAGCGTATTATTTTGTTGAGCGATGTTGAGTTTACGCTCCAACTCAGTTGGGCAGAGATTTCGTGTAATAGGATTAATATCTACAAAGTCGACGCTTGCATTACAATACAGTGCACAATTAGCTGACGCTGCAAATGAATTCGGTACTGTCCAAACATGATCACCTTCACCGATGCCAAGCGCCAAACAGGCAACGTGCAAACCAGATGTACCGCTGTTAACTGCCGTACAAAACGTCGCCCCTGTATAATCACAAATAGCCGCTTCAAACTCAGGAACTTTTGCACCCTGAGTCAAAAAGTGATTTTGTAAAACATCGACAACGGCATCGATATCCTGCTCATCTATTACATGTTTACCGTAAGGGATCATAAGGTTTGCTTGTCTAACTCTATTAATTCTTCGACAGTTAAAAAGTGTGGATTGGTGCCAGAGTGATACTCAAACTGGTCGGTGACCCATTCACCCTTTTCTAAGAGTTTGTTCTGGCTGTAGTTTACGGACATTCCAGAAAATTTGATAGCCGGAGTAATCACAAAATGATCTTCAAACTCAACCGAATGATGCGCCATCTCCTCAGGCACCATCACTTCATGAAGCTTCTCACCAGGACGAATTCCAACTAACTCATATTCACGTTGACCACTCATTGCTTCAACAAGATCTAAAATTCGGATAGAAGGAATTTTAGGGACGTATATCTCGCCGCCCTGCATCCTCGCAAAGTTTTTAATAACAAAGTTGACGCCCTCGTCGAGCGTTATCCAAAACCTGGTCATTTTTTCGTGTGTTACCGGTAACGATGTTTTTCCCTGACGCATAAGCTCTCTGTAGAAGGGAACAACGGAGCCTCTAGAGCCAACCACATTGCCGTAACGAACCACAGAAAAAATAGGGCCATCTGCGCCAGCAATATTGTTTGCGGCCACAAAAAGTTTATCCGATGCTAATTTAGTAGCGCCGTAAAGATTAACAGGGTTTGCAGCCTTATCTGTCGACAAGGCAATTACTTGCCTTACATTGTTGGCAATACACGCATCAATTACGTTTTGTGCACCATTTATATTAGTTTTAATACATTCATTTGGATTGTATTCTGCTGCTGGAACTTGCTTAAGCGCAGCGGCATGTACAACATAATCTACCTTCTTCATGGCAGTGACCAAGCGCTCTCGATCGCGCACATCACCTATGAAATATCGCATGCATGGAGCATTAAAGTGCTGCTGCATCTCAAACTGCTTTAGTTCGTCTCGTGAAAATACAATCAAGCGCGCTGGTTGGTAATGCTCAAGCAGATGCGTAATGAATCGCTTGCCGAACGAGCCCGTTCCACCGGTAATTAATATACTCTTATTATCAAACACTTAACGTTTGCTCCTGTAGATTCTTAATCACTTCAACCACATCTTCTCTTACCTGCCAATCCCCGAGCATTTCATAAGGCGCGAGAGCTCTGGTCATTCGCATTCCTCGATTGCCTAGCGCATCGGTCGTAGTCAATGCACCATCGTCTGAACGAGTAAACCCGATATAGTGTTTGAAGACAAACGCAGGCGATTTATTGACGCCATATGTGATGTTTTGCTCAATATATTGGGTGGCCAAAGACGTGTATTCGTCTTTTTTGATATCTAAAGCACGATTTAAGCCAGTTTCACAAAAACGAGGTTTAAACAGTATAAAGGCATATTTATCTACATCGAGCAGCCTAGCGCGCGCAAAATGCAACGCCTCGTTAGCATCAACCAGTGGAAGCTCGCCTTCAAGCGTTTGCTCCAGCTTATCGCCTTGAAAGTCTGCATACGCAGGCATGTAACAAAGGCAAACGTTTAATCTTGCTTCAACTAAGTGAATCAAATCATCCGTCAATGCGTTCTCATTGTTATACATGATTAGCATTGCACTACTTGGCGCAATTGTAGACAGCTTACGATATAGGGTGTTTGCTTGAGCGGCGCTAGTAATAAAGAAAAGTGCGTCGCTATGAAGGCTGTCCTTGAGTTCAGTTATGTTAATGTTGACAGGTGCTTGCCTGACAAAATAATCCTTCACATTTTCATTGAACACGTACATAGGTACCTGCTCAACGGTCTTATTGCGCGCCATTAGCAATGTTTCACGCTTTTGATAAAAGGCGGTCGCGCTGTCAAAACAATAGCTACCGTTCTCTAAAATAGCCGTGAAATCCGCAAGCAATGTTTGCCAATAGCCTAATATTTTTGTGGCATTTTCAATTACGTGTTCTTCTTGCGATGCCATGGCCGCTTTTGATAAAGCCGCACATAGATAATTTAAGCTGCCGTAAAAGTAATAACCGAACATCGATTTACCTTCGACTAGGCAAGCGTTCAAATAATCTCGCAGCTGGTCAACAAGCTCTCTAAGTTGAGTCGCGCTGGTAATAGGCGTTTCGGCAAACGCTTTTAAATCTTCTAACTGTCGCGCCAATAGCGGTTGCGAATATGCGGCCTGATACAAAGCGCGAATATCGCCTTGAACGTCTACAAATGCGGTGCGTAACTGCTCGTGTAACACAGCAGCATCAATAGCATCATTGGTAATCAATACTTGGTCAAGTTGAAGCGGTGTTGCGCCCTTTATAAAAACACCATCCGACAAATTAAAACAGTCTATCTGCAGCTTACTGAGCAACTGCTCCATCATACTGCGAGACATATTAAACTCAGCCTTGGTGAATACCAGCTCTCTAAAGTTGCCACGCACCGGCAAACTTTTGGCTAAATTTTTTTGATAATCAAAAATCGCTTTACCGTCTTCAAAATACCCTGAATGCTTGCTGTGATGATTGTCATAATCCACAAACCCTAAATCGACACCCAATAAATAAAGCTGGTTAAACCCTAAGCTCGTGAAAAAATCGAGCGCAAGGTTAGTCACCGTTGGGAATGATTTGGTCAGTTGCGTAAAGCGCTTTTCACCTAACATAGACATGGCGGTTATCGATGAGGCTTCCCCACTTTTAAAAGCTACCAAGGTACCTTTATAGAGGCTGCTTGTGTCAGGGTGCACGCCATTGATTGACACCAGAGTGATCGATTTTAAAAACTCAGGATCGTCGATGCGCGAGGCCCAATCATAATTGGCGCGATTTTGTTCCACTTCTGCATGAAAGTCTGGTGTGATACCGTATCGATGCATAGCCTGCAACGCGGTGCCACAACTTACCACAATGATACTTTTTCGATTTTCTAAAATAACGTCAATACTGGCGTCTAAAGATGGGCCGTTCCCAATGATAAACAAAGGTAATGCTAGCACTGACTTAGGTAAAATTTGTTGCGGATTGGCTGCCATGGTTGGCACGCCATTGGCCAATCCATATTTGGTATGTTCAATGCCATAAAGTGCATGATCAAGGTTTTCACCAAGGGTAAAAATCACTTTTAATTGGTCTCTTAACTCTTTAACTGCTCGACTTAAGCCCTTATTTTGGTAGCCTTGAATAAAATACGTTTCATTAAGCTGATGCGGGCCAATAGCAACAAATTGAGCATTTAAATCGGTGAACAAGTGTGAACCAGCTTCACCGATATTGATGTAGATTCGTTGCTTTGCCTCATCCACTTGCTTAAGTATGCCCGCCCAATCAATAGCAAACAAAGATGCGTAGAAAAAATCAGGATTCGGCTCGCATACAATTAAACAATCAATGGTGTTTTGTCTAAACAAGTTTTGCGCGGTGTAACCGGTTTCTAGGCCAAAAAATATTAGTACTTTAATATGCTCTGGCAATTCGCCTATATCGTCGGTTTGTGCGCGTAAAACCGTTGCGGTGCGTCTCACAAAGGTATTGTGAAGATAATGCTTTAACTTGTCTTTTTCATATCCAAAAATTAAACCATCGCGATTAGGAAACTTTTGAAAATGTTGTGCTAAACGTTGGGATTTTTCTGCATTATCCTGAGGGTTTAATACACAGCCTGTTGCTAAATGAAACAGGTTAACTTCTCCGGTAACGGCATGTTCAATCGGCTGCCAACCTTGATATGCATAATCATTAAACTGTTCGTACAGCGATGGAAAATAATGTTCTAGTGCGGTGAGGTTATCGCTAAATCGTGAGCTGCTTTGTTTAGCGCTTCGCCAATTTTCAACATTCAGCGATGGTGTCCAAGGCAGTTGTAAATCTTTAAAGTCTTGCTCAACATTAGGTGCAACGGGGAGATGAAGCACCGAAAACTGCTGGCGCCTAAGCTGCGTTAATATAGTATCAAACGTGGGGTAATTGTAATGTTTAAAAAACCAAATGTGTTTGAGTGAAAACGCGCTATTTAGCTCGTTTAAGTCTTCGTAAAGATTGCTAGCATCGTTGCCAAGTTGTAAAAATATTCGTTTATTAGAAATGGCGGCTTTTGACAGTATTTGATGCCAATCGGTGCAGTATAACGAGCAATAAAAAAGCTCCCAGTTTGGCTCGTAAATCACTACGTTTTGCGCGTTACTTTGTTCTATTAGCGCGTCAAGATGCCGCCCCTTTCCCACCCCCATTATCACCAAGGTATCAATATGTTGGGATGCCCGTGACTGCGCTAAATTTTGAGTGAACTGTTTAAACGCATCGAAATTCGCAGTGGGATCGACATTTTTTTGACTAGGTTCAAGATAATTGACTATTGCGCTGTGCGCTGCCCAGTTCTCGACCTGCATGGCAATCTGTTGGTCTACTTCAAAGCCATAAAAGGTATTGCCGGCAGCGATGTCGATGATGTTTATCTGCCCATTTTGGTCAACAAAAATGCTGAGCTGCGTCGACGTGTGCTTTTGGATATTTGCAGCGATATTGGGAATATGTTGGGCAAAAGCCGCCTGATTGGCGATAAACTGATGCTGAAGTTTATCGGCCTGCTCTTTCTCTAATGAGAGTTGCGTTTGTTCGTTTGAATGTAGATGAAGTCTTATGTCATTTAGCATTAGTCACACTTGATGATATTGTTTAATTGCTTTGGAGGCCTTAGCGTATCCCGCTAATTCATCCTTCACCTGCTGGGTTTGCGCTGAGATTAACCGAACCAACTGTTCGTTAACTTTAAGCTCCGCTTTTGCAAAACAGCGTTTTTGCTGATCCTGCATGGTGTTAAGCAATAAATTGACCAACTTCGCGCGTTGGTCAATCAATATCTTCAATTGTGGTTCATCTAACGTTTCTTGCGCCAATACATCCTCTAATGAGACGTTAATCTGAGCTAAGTCTTCTGGTGTGTAGGAATGAGAAAAGTTAAGAGAATTACTCACGCACTCGCTCGCGCATAAGCTTCTTGTTTTGCTGACTCAGGAATTTGTGCCCAAGCATCTTTTATAGGTAAAAACAAAGCAGATACTTCGTCTATTACCGCAATGCCATTATCAGAGTTCAAAGACACCAACTTATCAATGATATAGTTATAAAGTGCAAACAGATTCTCTGAAAAAGACCCACCCACTTCCAAATCCAGTGTGTCACGAAGATTTAAAAATATCGCCATCGCTTTTGAGACGTGCTCAGCGCGACCTTTTAAGTCATTTCTGTCGATGCAACCTTTCGCATAGGCAAGCTTATCAAGCGCGCCTTGCATCAACATCAACGTGATTTTGTGTGGATCAGCGTTCGCTAAATCCTGTTTTAAAGTACCTTTCTGATAAGCATTAATCGCTTTAATTGACATGTTAGAATCCTAATGCTGCAAATAGTGCGTTACCCGTTTGCTGAAGAGAAGCAACGGTCTGGTCTAAACTTAAATATCTTGCGCGAAGCGTCGCCTCAAAGCTTTCCATACGTATATCGAATCTTTCACGCTCGTCTTCTAATTGGCTTTGCTGTTGTTCAATCACCGACTCTCTAGATGATAAAATCCCCGAACTGCTCGTAAACTCTTCAGTAAACGCAAGTAAGCGAGTGGCAATGCCGCTGTCGCTAGTAAACAAAGCAGCAACATCGTCAAAGTTATCAGCGAGAGCGTCATTTAAGCGCTCACTACCTGAACCAAGTCCAAAATCGGTACTGCCAATTTCTAACTTACCATCGGCGGTGAGTTCTACGCCTAACGCAAATAAACTACCGATTACCGATTCTTGAACGTTGCCACCTAAGACATTCGACAATCCCGAACGAATTCCCCGCACGGTGCTGTCTCCCGCCAAAGCGCCATCTTCATCTTCGTCGGTCAAGCCATAGCTGGTGAGTTTATTTAATTCATCGACAAGTTCGTTATAACTGTCAACGAATGAACGAATGTTTTCTTCCAAATTTTCCACATCAAAACCAATGTTTAAACGGGAAGGAATGGGATTACCTAACTCATCTAAGTCCGAGAGCTCTTTTGCGTCAAAACGCACGCTTTGAATGGTGTTTTCAAACTTGTTTGTATCGCTTTGCACTTCAATACCATCAACCGTTGCAATGGCGTTTTGCGCAGAACGAACTGGGCTTAGATATGTTGCTGGTATCAATGGGTCTGTTGGCGGAACCGCAGTTTCAGTGGAATCGGTGGTGGTTAAGCGGTTGAGTTCTGCCACATCATTATTATTCACAATGCTAAGGTCATTGCCCTCACCTGTCACCTGGGATGAGAACACCAGTTTTGCCCCGCCATCAGCCGTACCCGTATTAATGATATTTGCGGTGACGCCGAAGTTATTTTCGTCGTCGTTGATCATTTCTCGCAGTTCAGCAAGCGTCATACCCGCTGTTAAGGTAACGGTAAATTCATCACCCGTGTTACCCACTTTGAATGTAATATCCGCTGTGCCGGTAGTCAGCACCACATCATCGGTCGATGCAAATCCACCGTTGGCAGCGTCAGGGGTTTCTATTCGACTTCCGCCAGCCATTTGTTGGATTGCAATCTCGTAGCTGCCGGTTAAAGCAGAATTTGAAGGGCTTGCTGTGAAAGGCTCGTTGCTTTCAGATGGATTTTCAATGACGGGATCGCGGCCGCTAAGGTTGTCACTATCTTGCAGCGCTTTAACTGCATCTTCAAACTCAGAAAGTTTAGATTTGACCTTACCAACGGCCGAGATTTCTTCGTCAAGGCGGTCTTCACGAGCATCAAATCTTTGGATTTTAGGAGAACGCTCAGCCGCAAGCAGCTGCGAAACCAATGACTCAAGATCTAAACCTGAACCCACACCCAAAGATTGAATACTCATAAATCACCTCATGTTTAAGCCCGCTTATCTAGCAATAGACCAACGCTATTGCCTTCAGTAGACTCTAATTCTCTAACGCGTGCGGCAAAAGTTAGCACCTCTTCGGAGGGTATTTGCCGTATAACATCGCCGTTTGCCGCATCGGTAACAGTCACTACCTGTCGCTCTGACTTTTCATCAACACTGAACTGTAATGCAGTGCCTTTGGTAGACAGAAACTCACCAACATCGCCAAGGGCGTCGCGTAAATCTACGCTTTCCTCTCTAGCACTTATATCGGCTTGCGCATCAGCAACTTTAAGCTTTTTTTGCTGATCGCTACGCTGTTGCTCAGACAATTGTGTTGTCGATTTTTCAGCGTTTTTAACCTGTTGAGTGAGCGCTGGGTTTTCACTTTTTGTGAATGCACTTGCACCTGACGCTAATCCGACGACATTACTTACATTAAATGTTTTGTCGTTAATTACGCTTGCACTATCCCTTGCAATATTTTGACCAATTTGCGAATTGATATTGTCCATAATTTTCTCCTACTCAATTAAAGGAAGAGCGGTTGCACCTAAAGTCACTGGTGAACCGCCCGTTCAACGCAATCGTTAATCCTAATTATTCTGTTTTAGCCTAGCAGCGAAAGCGCTAATTGCGGGCGCTGTGAAGCCTGGCTCAAAACAGAAATAGAAGCCTGTTGCATAATCTGATTACGCGTTAAATTCGCTGTCTCAGCAGCAAAATCAGTATCGGTAATGCGCGAGCGTGCAGCACTTAGGTTTTCAGCCACGTTGCTCATATTTCTAATGCTCGATTGGAAGCGGTTTTCTAAGGCACCTAAATCTGCGCGGGTCGCACCAATTGTTGAAATTGCACCGTCAATAGCAGCAAGGGCTGCGGATGCACCTCCAGCCGATGAAATCGATAGTCCAGATAGACCTAGTCCAGTGATGCCAAACCCTGACGATGACTCTAAATTAACCGAGACAGTTTGACCGGCGTTAGACCCAACCAAAAATACTGCAGAGAAGTTGCCATCAAGTAATTCGACACTGTTAAACTGGGTATCGGTGGAAATTCTGTCGATTTCAGAAGTCAGCGCCGTCACTTCTTTTTGAAGCGCTGCGCGATCATCATCAGAATTAATGCCGTTTTGCGACTGGATCGCAAGTTGGCGAATTCGCTGTAACGCGTTAGTCGTCTCACCTAACGCGCCTTCTGCAGTTTGCGTCAAGGAGATAGCATCGTTTGCGTTGCGAATACCTTGGTTAAGACCTTCCACTTGTGATGTTAAGCGGTTTGAAATTTGCAGACCCGCTGCATCGTCTGCTGCACTGTTGATGCGAAGACCAGAAGACAAACGCTCAAAAGATTTATCTAACGAATTAGATGTATTAAATAATTGACGCTGCGCATTAAGTGCAGACACATTTGTATTAACAAACAAAGACATACTACCTCCAGAAAGCCAGCGTTGCGTGAACGTCTCTACATGGCGTTACACTGGCTACTTTTCTTTTACACCTGAGATGGGTTCACTACACCCAGCTCAGAGACCTCATTTTAGTAATATAATTTTAGGTATATTACCTCTCAACTAAGGGTATCGGCGCCGACAAGAGAATCTTTAGAAAATAATGCAAAAAAATTAAAGATTATTTTAAGCATATGAATTTGAAATGATTTTTCTGGGCTTTTATGAGTGCACAAACACCGTGATAACGCATACTGTATGCAGCGAAGGCATTTTAAAGACTATGTTTGGATTGGATTGGCTCTATATATAGCTGCAAAAACGACACATATAGGGAATAAAACTTAAATTAGGGGTATTTGTGGTGTATTTTGGCATCTTGGCACGGTGTATGCTTTTTATTTTAGTAAAAAAGAATACCGCTGATACCGATTTGAAAAAAAAGCCGAGCCATTGGGCGGCTCGGCAAATTGCTCACGTTAGGAGTTGGAGCAAACCTTTCTCGTCGACTGGCAGGATTGTAGAACGTAAGTACTGGCCTCTCAACCTATCCTACACTCTCAGTCTTGTTGGTCGACTTTTTACCTCTTGTTACGCAAATACCTAATTTTCAAAGCAGCCATCCATGGCAAAGAGAGGGCCTCTCAAGCCTTCAAAAACCGTGCGTAACGTTATACATATGCCAATTGCTTTACTTCCTCTCGCGCATACATCCACGCGAGATAGTATCCTTGAACAATTGACCTTTTTACGTTGTGCAGTCTTATGCACTGTTATTAGTTACCGGATTATTAAATTAACCCTGTAGTAATGATAATGCCGCCTGCGGCCGCTGGTTCGCCTGCGACAAAATAGTGGTACTCGCCTGCTGAATAATCTGCAAACGGGTAAGGTTTGCCGTTTCAACGGCAAAGTCTGTGTCGGTGATTCGTGATCTTGCCGCCGATACGTTTTCAGAAACGTTGGTCAGATTTCGAATATTTGATTGGAAACGGTTCTGTATCGCACCTAAATCGGCACGTTTAGCATTCACCACTTCAATGGCTTCATCAATTCTCGACAACGAAGCTGATGCTCCTCCTGGAGAGCTGACCGATAAAGCAAATGATGAAAATAATCCTACTGTGCCAAAACCCGAGCTGCGCTCAACGTTAACACTAATGGTTTGGTTGGCATTCGCACCCACTAAGAAGCGAGCAGAAAAATCACCCTGTAAGACGTTCACGCCGGCAAACTGGGTCGTTTCCGCAATACGGCTAATCTCAAGCTTAAGGGCAGACACTTCTTTTTGAAGTGCATTTCTGTCTTCTTGCGAGTTAATGCCATTTTGCGATTGGATAGCTAAGGTTCTAATACGCTGCAGCGAATTGGTGATTTCACTCATCGCGCCTTCAATGGTTTGCGACAATGAAATACCATCGTTAGCATTACGAACCGCCTGGTCCAAGCCTTGGATTTGAGACGTCATCCGGTCTGAAATTTGTAAGCCCGCAGCATCATCTTTTGCGCTATTAATGCGCATACCTGAAGACAAACGTTCAAACGCGGTGTTTAAATTAGTGGTAGTGTCGTTTAAAAAGCGACGTGCACTTAACGACGAAATATTAGTATTAACGAACAAAGACATAATAATCTCCTAACGATTTTTAAAAAAGTCACTGCTTTTATTGTTTTTTGTGACTAAAGTTTATTAATTGGCACACAATGTGCTTTTATTTATATGCGAATCATGGACTGATTCTTTTTCATCAACGGTTCACTACCAATGATGAAGCATATATGCTGTAACAGAGCGAAAGCTCTATGCTGACGACAGGTATGATGTTCCAGACCTCATACCTCTCACTACCTCCTGGCATCATTCCTGATCGTTGGCAGTTCAGCGTATATATTCTTCAACTTCCCTTGATTTCGCCTTTTTAGGCAGCACTTTTCCCTCACGCCATGCGCGATGCTTTTGTACATTTTGTTTATTTGACTCAGTATTTTTTAAATCCGTCGAAACGGTGATAGGTATGTGAAAAATGTATCGTGATATTGAGAGCTATTAACGTCGCAATGCGCTTGTGTAATTGATTCTCGGTTCCTAACGTTTTTAACATACTATCGACATCGTTTTTATTATGGTGTTGATGTCTTGCAAGGTATTTTGTTTTTGTTGGTTTGCCTTGCTTAAATAGGTTATCGAACAGACAGGGGAAAACCTTTAGGAAAAAATCTAAATTAGGTAAAAAAAGGGGAAAAGGTTGGCCAGGCAATGCCTGGCCAGTCGCTCTAGGTATAAGAGTGAGCGCGCTCTTTATGCTGTTTGGCTGGTGAAAACAAGTTACTACCTCCTGGCTTCATTCCCCAAACAGTAGGGTCTTGCCTAGGATTAACCTAGAAGCTGAAGCGCAGACTGTGGACGCTGATTAGCCTGTGACAAGATAGTAGTACTAGCCTGTTGGATAATCTGTTGTTGCGTCAAGTTAGCTGTTTCGGCAGCAAAATCAGTATCTCTGATTTGCGAGCGAGCAGCTGACATGTTCTCAGAAACATTCGACAAGTTACGAATAGTAGACTGGAAACGGTTAGTCAAAGCACCTAAGTCAGCACGTGTGGCACCAATTGCAGATATAGCAGTATCAAGTGCTGCAAGAGCATCAGATGCGCCGCCTACAGAAGATACCGATAATGTGTCAATGGCTAGACCAACAGCGCCAAAGCCATTAGATTGCTCTAGGTTTACAGAGATAGTTTGACCTGCATTAGCACCCACAAGGAACGCTGCAGAGAAGCTACCATCAAGGATGTTAGTTCTGTTGAACTGCGTGTCAGACGCAATTCTAGAGATTTCTAATTTAAGCGCAGATACTTCTTTTTGAAGTGCCAAACGGTCTTCATCAGAGTTAATACCGTTTTGCGATTGTACTGCTAACTGGCGGATACGTTGCAACGCGTTTGTTGTCTCACCCAACGCGCCTTCAGCGGTTTGTGTAAGTGATATAGCATCGTTAGCATTGTTTACCGCTTGGTTTAGACCATTGATTTGAGTGGTCATACGATCTGTAATTTGAAGACCTGCAGCATCGTCAGCCGCTCGGTTAATTCTCATACCAGAAGATAAACGCTCAAACGACGTATTTAGTGAATTACTTGAATTGAATAACTGACGTTGGGCATTTAAGGCCGATACGTTAGTATTTACGAACATAGACATAAGTCTCTCCTACACTCTCAGTCCAGCGCTTGCTGGCAGCCGGACGAATTCCGGTGATTTGTTTACAAATTGTAGAACATCACTCTTCAATGTTTGAAAAGTACATGTACTGGCTCTCTCGAAAAGTTTATCGACAAAGAGCAAATTCCCTTTAATCTAATTTTCAAAAAAAATACAAAAGGCGGCAAAATTTTGCCGCCTTTAAAAAATGAACACGTCTAGGAACTGGACAAAACAGCAAGTTATGTCACAAAAAACCAAAATTTAAGGATGAAAAATAATTTTAAAAATATTTTCAAGAAGAGCAAAAAGGCGGTCTAGGACCGCCTTTTTTAAAGAGGAATTGCTTTAAAAGGTTTAGATAAAGTTAAACAGTGAAAGATTAGCTATACGTGGAAAACTCGCAAACGCTGCTTCAAGTGCAGTTTCTTGGCGAGCGAAATCTGAAGACGCTTGTGCATAATCAACATCTTCAATCGCTGAGCGAGCTCTTTCGTTAGTGACTTGGCTATCGAGTAAAGAGTCCTCAACTGCTTGTGCAATATTAAGCCTCGCACCAATTGATGAATTTTCTCTAGATAATGTCGACATAGCATTGTCGATACCCACTAAGGTATCGTCAATGATGCTCGCTAAACCTTGTTGATTGATCCCATCGTTTTGTAGCGCAAGCATCATGGTGTGCAGCGTTTCTGCGATATTCTTTTTTTCTGGTCGATTTAAATCGAGCACGACAGAGTCGTTGGTCACACCGGTAATGTTGAGGGTAATACCGTTAAACTGGGTGTTTTCACCTGAGCTAAATGGAATAGATTCGACCAATGCGCCGGTGCCGACATTTGTTACATCAATTTGAGTGGCGCTTACAATGGTAAATGCATATTGATTGTTCAGCGCATTCACCGGGTCAAAGTTTTGCTTATGAAAGGTATCAAAAGTCCCTTGGTTACTCACGCCATTTGCATCTAATGTTGCGCCATTAGTTGCACTAACAGAATATGACAAGCGAGCAGGAACATCTTCGAACAAAGTCTTACCTGAGGTAGTCGTGCGAATTTTTACGCTGTCGGACAGCTGAATTTCATTGGTGCCATCATCGCCTGTAAATGCAATGACGTTAGTTTGTGCCGATGGATTAAACTCAAATGCTTGAGACTCAGACTGATACCCAGCAAAAATGTAATCCCCTGCTGCGTTTTGCGTATTCATTAAATCAATCACTTGATTTCGAATTTGCTCAATTTCAGACGCTATCGCGGCCTTATCATTACCAGACAAAATACCATTGCCAGATTGCACCACCAGCACACGGGCGCGATTGACGACATCATTAATGCTGCGCAAGGAGGTTTCTTGTAACTCTAAGTTGTTAGTCGCAAGATCTACGTTACGCTGATATTGCGTAATCTTATCGAGTTCTTCAGTTAGCCTTACCACTTGTGCTGCGCCGACGGGGTCATCTGAAGGGCGCAGTAACTTTTTACCACTGGCTAATTGCGTTTGAATATCTGACAACTGCCCTTGGCTGACATTAATTGCCCGTAAATTCTGATCATATATAAGGTTGGTCGTAACGCGCATGATATTACCTTGCTACTGCTAATATTGTGTTGAACATTTCTTGAGCCGAACTCAAAATCTGTGCGGCGGCGGCATAAGACTGCTGAAACTGAATCAGATTAGCCGCCTCTTCATCTAAACTGACGCCCGCGGTAGATTCAAACCATTCTGACGATTGCACCTGCATCACTTTAGCTGCTTCTAAATTGACATCTGCCCGAGCCGTTGCCGAGCCAACAAAACCGACCAACGATGAATATGCTTCATTAAAGGTGGAGCGATTCGTATTGCCAGCATTGCTTTGGCGAACAAAATCCATTTGCTGCAGCTCACCAAGCGCAACAGCATTGCTGTTATCGTTAAATCCGTTGGTATTAAATTCGACGGTAAACACATCACCCGGTGAAGGAATACCTTGTAATGATAAATCGTAACCTGGGTAGTCAGTTAGCGCGGCAAAATCTGCGGGCCAAGCAGGTGAGCCAGACGTTTTTGCTTGTTCAATCAAATTATTCAAATCAGTGACGCCACTGACGGTGGTAATCACATTGGCTGGGCTTGAGTTATCTAACACCTCATACGAAGTATCGCTAGTAAAGCGGACCGTCACGGGCGCACCGAAGACGCTCGATGGTGAAGTGGCAACATCTTGAAAGCCACCATTGCCGTCAAACGCAGATGCATTTAAGGTGCCTGGCGCAACCTCAGTATTAGTCGCTCTGGTCGCGATAACTTGCGCGTCGCCTAAATTATCAATACTGCGATTTATACGAATCGGGCTGGCAAATGCCCAGTCCTCAGCGCGCGTGGTCGCTAAACTTAAATTAACGGCACCCACTCGAGCAGGTTGTAACAAGAAACTGTCGCCGGCTTGATAAGACGCGCCTTGCGCAAACTCTATTTCAACGCCCCCCATTGCAGCGTTATAAACCCCCTGCCCTGCGGTAACGGTAATGGTTTGCGTGATTGGCACACCATCGGTATCTAATTGCGGACGCCCGTCATTTTGAAGGGCCGCAATTTCCACATCATATCGTGGTGGCGTACCAGAGGGTGGCGTTAGAATAGTCACTCGATAATCATTGTTGGTAACATCAGCACCCGCGCCAGGGGTAATACGCCCTTTCACCCCAAGCGACAAATCGCTATTTTGAGGATAATTGATAGCCCTGAACTCCGGAATATTGAATATATCACCACCAAATTGACCATCATAATCCATACCTTGACGGTTTTGCGTGTTGACCGCATCGGCTAATGCAATGGACAGTTTACCCAAGCTTCGCTGGGCTGGCTCCAATACTTCCTCTCTATATTTAAACAAGCCGCCTAAACCGCCACCAATGTTTTCCTCAAGAATATTGATGCTTGATTCGTTTTTGGTGGGAGAATTAAACTGCGTCTGCAGGGTTAATTGGCGATTTGTAAAATCGGGTTCACCCGAAACGGCAAATACATTGAAGGTGCCGTCTGCCATCACCAGCGATTCGCCAGTCGTTAGGTTGACGGTTAACCCGCTATCACCATTTGGACTATTGCGCACTTCAAGTGAGACAATTTCGGCGAGATCTAAAATCGCTTGATCTCGCTGATTTAATAGTTTTGAAGGTGTATCAACAACGCTGCTGCCACTAGCAACGGCAATCGCTTCATTTAAGTCACCAATTTGATTAATCAGACTGTTAGCTCTTGCCACCGACTGTTCTATTTGCAGTTCAGCTTCGTCTTCTTTTGCCTTAATAAAATCGCCTAACTGCGTCACGCGATTTAGCATCGCGCTCGCTTCGCCCATAATAGCGTCGCGCGCGGGCATGCTCGTTGGGTCATCGGCGGCGGTTTGAATGGAACCAAAAAAACGTGTCATTGATTGCGAAATACTGTTCGCTTCGCTTGCCAATACTCGGTCTAAGCCCTCTACTGCGCCATAAAATGCCTGCGCCTCACCTACGAGCGATGTATCACGTCGCAATTGGTTTTGTGCAAACACGTCAAACACACGGTCGGTGAAGCCAAAATCCACACCTCCATTTAACCGAGAAGTGAAGGTGGTACTCTCGCGCACATATCCTTCGCTATTGACGTTTGCAATATTGTTACTGGTAGTATTGAGCAAGCGATTGGAGGCGTTAATACCGCTTTTCGCTAAAGTAAATAAATCCGCATTTCGAATCATGGCAATAAGTCACTCATGGTACGGCTATTGTAAACTGACATAATTTTGTCAGCGTATTTTGGGTCGGTTGCATACCCTGCTTGCTGCAAGGCTTTAAAATAATCGTGGGGCTGAGCGGTATTTTCTATCGCTTGCTGATACCTTGGACTTGACGATACAAAGTCAACATAATCGTTTAATGAAGCTTCAAAACTATCGTAACTCCTAAACGCAGCTTGCTGCTTCTTAGGAATATTGTTGGTAAATTCGATAGTATCTACGACGGCTTTATCGCCATCCCAACGCTTATCAGCCTTGATGCCAAATAAATTATGCGCGTTGTTGCCGTCTCCTTGATGAATCATATATTTGCCCCAACCGGTTTCTACTGCCGCTTGTGCAATTAGTGCTTTCGCCTCAATTCCTAAGCGCTGCGCAGCTTCCTTGGCTTTTGGATACAGTGCACTGATAAATGATGCGGGTGATTCAAAAGCAGCTTGCTTAGTCGCAGGCATTGCACCTTCAGAAGGCGCAGGAGCAATGATATTCTCTGCGTTTTGACGCATCATCACTGCATTTCGATTCAAAATAGATAAATCGGCATCACTTCTTACTGCACTGGCAGGCATGACCCCTTTGTTAATGCTCATTTGCTGAACAATGACATCGGCCAGGCCAATACTGCCTTTTGTTGAGAGGTCGGTCGCGAGCTGTTGGTCATGCATATCACGGTAAAACTTTACTTGGTCAGAGTTAAACGGACTGTCTTTGTCAGCCATTGCGTCTTGTGCTTTGCGCATGGACTTTAAGAGCATCTGCACAAAAATGGCCTCAAACTGCTTAGCGGCCTCTTCTAGCGCGCCGTCATCGCCAGACTTCGCAGCTTCACGCAGGGTGTCTAGGCTTCCTAGATCATGTACGCTACGCGACATCTCTAGTTTAGACTTCATGTTTGCAGATAAATCCATCGTCATTAGAGCGATACCTTTAAATCACAATGAGCTCGCCCTGCAAGGCACCGGCCTGTCGCAAAGCTTCTAAAATTGCCATTAAATCGCCCGGCGCTGCGCCAATTTCGTTGACGGCACGAACAAGCTCATCGAGCGTGACACCTGGGTCGAACTTAAATATGCGGCTGTCATCAAGGGCAACGTCGATAATAGACTGTTGCACTACGGCCGTATCACCGTCACCAAATGCATTAGGCTGGACTACGAGCGGGTCTTCGGTAATCGTAACGGTCAATCCACCATGCGTAATTGCCGCTGGCATCAAGCGAACATCTTGGCCGATAACAATCGTGCCCGTTCGGCTATTTACCACAATGCGCGCTGGCGCTTTAGCGGGCACAAACTCAAAGTTTTCGATGGTTGCTAAAAAGCCTACTCGCTGACCTACTTCACGCGGCGCCATTACTTTGACAGACGCAGCATCCATTGGCGTAGCAATCGCATAGCCGTTTTTCGGATCAGCGCCTAAGCGGCGATTGATTTCATCAGACATTGCTTGTGCGGTAGTAAAGTCTGGCGTATTTAAGTTCAATACAAGATAGTCGTTTTGCATCAATCCGCTTGGCACAGAGCGTTCAACTAATGCGCCATTTGCAATCGTTCCAACGGTCGGAGTGTTGCTGACAATACGAGAGCCATCATTACCCTGAACACCAAAACCCGAGACCACAAGTGAGCCTTGAGCCACTGCGTATATTTCGCCATCAAGACCGCGTAAAAACGTTTGTAGGAGCGTTCCGCCTTGCAAGCTTGCTGCTTCGCCAACAGATGACACGGTTACATCAATCGTCTGACCAGGTTTGCTAAATGCCGGAAGTTCAGCATGCACAGCCACCGCGGCGACGTTGCGGATCATAGGACGAACATTAGGATCTAAGCTGATCCCAAAGTTGGTCAACATGGTTCTAAAAGACTGCTCGGTAAAAGGACTTGTCTCGCCTGTACCAGGTAATCCTACTACCAAGCCATAACCCACTAATTGGTTTGCGCGCACGCCTTGAACGCTTGCTAAGTCTTTAATTCGATTGGCACTAAATGCAGGCATGCTTGCTGTAACAACTATAACTGCGCTAAGTAACCAAGCGCTTAAACCTTTATGTACCTTCATAGCGGCCACCACGAAGATGAGAAAAACTGGGTTAACCAACCTTTTTCTTGAGCTCTAGCAAAGCTCCCTGTGCCGCTATATTGAATACGTGCATTGGCTATTTTGTTCGATTCTATTTCGTTGGTCGGTGTGACGTCTGCTGGGCGAATCACGCCGGTGAGCCTAATATATTCATCACCGTTATTAAGGGTTAACCATTTTTCGCCACGAATAATCAGGTTTTGATTGGGCAGTACATCAACCACCGTGACCGATATGTCGCCTTGTAGTGAGTTTCGTTGGGTTGCCTGTGAATCTCCGGAGAATTCGCTGCTTGAGTCCACACCTAACTGAATTTCTTCCGTACCTATGCGAAGGGCATTTGAGCCTAAGCCGACGATGGGTTGAAGATCGACGTTTGAGTCACGAGAAGTCGTGGTGCCAGCGCTTTTAGTGGCGTTAGTGTTTTCGCTTAAACGCACGGTAATAATATCACCCACGCGACGAGCCGTTACGTCAGAATAAAGGCTATCAGCCATTACCGCGTTAAACAAACTGCCATTTTGCGCAATTTGATCACGCTTATCTACCGGTACTGCAGGCGCATAAAATGGGTCATTTGCCGCAATCGGCTCAACCATAGTGCTATTGCAACCACCCATTAATAGGGAAGCTAAACACAGAAAGACTGCATGCAATTTCATTGTAAACCTCTTATAACTGCTGAATCACCTGACCAAGCATTTGGTCAACTGAAGAAATGACTTTTGAGTTCATTTCATATAAACGTTGAGACTCAATCAAATTTACGAGCTCTTCGGTGACGTTAACATTCGACGTCTCTAATGTGCCTTGCGCAAGCGTGCCTAAGCCCTCAAGCCCAGGTACACCTTGTACAGGCGCACCCGACACAGCTGTCTCTACGTATAAGTTTTGCCCAACAGGTTGCAAGCCCGCAGGGTTAATAAAATCAGCAATGTTGATTTGCCCAAGTACCTGAGGGTCTGCTTGGCCACGTAACTGAGCAGAGACTTCGCCGTCTTGCGAAATCGTGACCTGTTGAGCATCGTTAGGTAATGTAATCACCGGCTGTAGCACAAACCCTGCACCAGGGGTCACTAACTGGCCCTGATCATTGAGGGTAAACTGCCCATTACGCGTATAAGATTGACTACCATCTGGCATTTGAATTTCAAAAAAGCCACGCCCTTGAATTGACATATCTAGCGCGTTGTCTGTGGTTAACAAGTTACCCTGCGTATGCGTTTTTTGCGTAGCAACCACTTTAGAACCTGCCCCAAGCATTAATCCTGAAGGAAGCTCGGTATCAGCTGAGCTTCGACCGCCCGGCTGATTAATATTCTGATATAGCAAGTCTTCAAATACCGCGCGGTCTTTCTTAAAGCCAACCGTGCTGGCGTTTGCTAAGTTGTTAGATACGACGGCAACGTCTGTTTGCGCTGCGTCTAGTCCGGTTTTACTTATCCATAGAGCTGGATGCATACTAAGTACCTTAAGCGAAGTTTATTCGCGGTTAAATAATTCTAAGTAACATGTTGCCGCGCATCGAAAGTTGATCCGCTTTGTTCATTAACTTGACCTGCATTTCGTAATGACGCTGCAGTGAAATCATTTGCACCATTTCATCAACGGCATTCACATTTGAGCCCTCAAGCATGCCGGAGCGCACGCTTACGTTGAGGTCTTGCTCAATGAATCCACCGTCTTTGAGATCAAACAAGCCATCGGTGCGACGCTTGATTTGATCTAATTCTGGGTTGGCTAGCTTAAGACGACCCACTTCTTCAATAGCGCTCTCAGGTGCACCCTGCAGGCGAGTAGAAATGCGGCCATCGTTACCAATGGTGATGTTTTGAATAGGTATCGGTAGAAATATAGGACCCGCTTGTCCCATGACCAAATTACCTTTGGAATCTTGCAAAGCGCCGTCTGCCGACATAGTAAAGTTGCCGTTGCGGGTCAATGCCTCTTCGCCCTCTGGCGTTTGAACACTAAACCAACCATTCCCCTGAACCGCCACATCTAATGGGCGATCGGTCGTGATCATTGGGCCGCTTTCGTAGTCATTTGTAGGACTCTCGGTCATGCTGAACACACGAGACGGCAAACCTTCGCCGAAAGCCGGCATTGCTCTTGCCTGTTCGAGCTGCGCTTTAAAACCGTTAGTTTGTGCATTCGCCAGATTGTTGGCGCGCAAGCTAGTGGCCATCAAGTCTTGATTGGCGCCGCTTGCTGCAATGTAGAGTAACTTGTCCATTCCACTTACCTTAAGATGTCAAAAATTGACCTTAGTTAAGGTAAAGCAATAAAAGTGCCAAGTGTCTTAGTTGATGCGTATAAAGAAGGTAAAGCTAATGTGGGTATTACTTGGCTGACCCTTTTTAGGTGTCAGCCAAGAAGTTCAATAGCGACGAGGGACTATCGAATGTTCAGTATGGTCTGATTAAGCTGATTATTGACTTCAAGTGCTCGTGAATTTGCCTGGAAATTCCGCTGCGCGATAATCATGTCAATCAACTCCGTAGTCAAATTTACGTTGGCTTGCTCAAGGGCCGATGAGTTAATGTCACCAAAGGTACCGGTGGTTGCCTCACCTGCTAGCGCCTCACCAGAAAGAATACTCTCTTTCCACTGCGTACCACTTTGCTGTGTTAGACCCTGCTCATTTGCAAATCTTACTAGAGCAACACGTACTATCGGCTCTGATGTACCGTTTGAAAACGTTGCTCGGACCAAACCATCGGGTGAAATATCAATACCTGTCAGTCGACCTACTGGCAAACCATCTTGCTCAAGAGATGTCACTTCAAATGCCGATGCAAACTGAGTTGGCTCATTTGGATTTGCGCCTGTTGGATCTAGATTAAAGTCTATCGCGATTTGCTGCGTGGCGTCTGAGCCATTAGAAAGGATCGTGCCACCAAGTGCTTCAGTTACAATCTTACGGTCGAGCTGCGGCTGACCATCTGCAGACTCTAGGCCGATAAAGTCACCACCGTCACTAAACCGCATTTTTGCCGCTGTTACCGCGTTACCTGACGCGGTACCTAATGAGTTTACTGCCGTCGAAGGGTCTGCATTTGAACCGTCAGAGTTGGTAATATCTACCAATTGATCATCAACCGCGGCTGCAACATACCATTCATTTACCGCAGTTGGGTCGCTGTCCTTAATAAAGTAATAAGTCATAACGTGGCTGTCACCTAGGGAGTCATATACGGTGACAGACGTCGCTGCGTTATAAGTTAACGGGTCTGTTGGGTCAAATTCCGCGGGATCTTTAACTTGATCACCTGCCGGTAAGTTAAAACGCAAATCCACTTCAGAAGTTGACTGCGGAGAGCCTGACGAATCTGGAATGCGCACAGGCACGGTAGTACTTAACGCCACAGATGCTGAGGTACCGTCTGGGTTAACTGGGAAGCCCAATAAGTTATCACCGGCTGAATTAACCACAAAGTTGTTGTTGTCTAGTTTAAATTGGCCAGCGCGTGTAAAGGAGAAGTCTCTCGACGTTAAGTCAGGTACGGTGGCGAAAAAACCGTTTCCGGTGATGGCCATGTCTAATGCGTTATTGGTAAAACTTAATGAGCCTTGAGAAAATTGTTGAGAAACCTCTTGCGTCAATACACCGTCACCGACTTTTGTTCTGCCTGACGATAATAATGAGGCGGCATACACGTCGCCAAACTCAGCACGCGACTCTTTGAATCCCACGGTATTAACGTTTGCGATGTTGTTTGCCGTTGTGTCTAAATCTCTTTGTGACGCAGATACACCACTTAATGCGATATTAAAAGACATTTACTTTCTCCTATGAATTACCGATTTGAATGACGTCGTCTAATCTAATGCTGACATCACCATCTAAATTAAGAACCACACCCTGACCCGAGCCGGTTAAGCTCACACTGTCAACGTGTCTGTTAATTGCTGTAGGCAAGGCGGTTGCCTCGCCAAATACGTTTCCTTGGGCTTGGACAGCATAGTCACCAGGCGGCAAAGGATTGCCGCGGTTGTCGGTACCATCCCAAGTAAATTGGATGTTGCCGGCAGCTTGTGTGCCAACTTCCATCGTGCGCACCACTTCTCCGGCGCCGTTAAGTATATTAATTTGCGTTTCTTGCGAGGTCTGCTCGTTAATAATGACCCCAGTGATGCCAGCATCAGCGCTGTCTTTGTAGCCAATATTACCCGACACCAAAACTTGCTGACCGATTAAGCCCGACGCCTGAAGTGCTTGGTTTGAGGTCATAGAAGCGGCAAAGCTACTGAACTGTTCGTTTAACTGTGAAATACCGTCGGCCGTTGTAAACGATGTCATCTGCGCCACCATCTGGTCATTATCTACCGGCTTAGTTGGGTCTTGGTTAGCCAGTTGCTCAGTTAGCAAGGCGAAAAAGTCTTCCTGCTTGAGCGTTTGTTCGGTCCCGTCTGAAACCGGTACTTCTGGCTCTGTGTTCCAGAACAAGTTTCGATTAAGGCCCTGTTGTTCTAATACATTCATAAGAATATCCTCTTAATGGCAGCTATGCTGCTTACTGCCCTTGACCAAGCTGTAAGACTCGGCGAAAAATTCGTTTAGTCGTATCTGCTACTTGAACATTGGTCTCATATCCTTTTGACGCTGACATCATATCCGCCATTTCTTGCACAATATTCACGTTTGATTTGTATATGTAACCATTTTCATCCGCCATGGGATTGCCTGGTTCATATTGAATTTGAAGCGGTTTTTGGCTCTCGACAATGCCTTTAACCTCTACCCCAACGCCCTTTGATTGATCCGCTGACGCTTGTTGTAAGGCGGCGGCAAAGACCGGATGACGAGCACGATATGTATCTTCGTAGCTGCTGCTAACGCTGTTGGCGTTGGCAATATTACTCGCGGTGGTATTCAAGCGGACATTTTCTGCCGCCATGCCAGTGCTTGAAATATCCATTACTCTAAATAGGCTCATTATTGACCTCCGCTACTAAGTGCTTTTTTCATTCCGCTAAACTTGCCGTTCAATAACATCAAACTGGCTTCATATCGCATGCCGTTTTCCAAAAATGCGTTTCTTTCTTGTTGCACATCCACCGTATTACCGTCACCCGTATCAGGTTGGTCTGGGATTCTAAAATCTACGTCGAACTGCGTTGTTTTCCCGCTCTGTATATGCTTCTCGTGGGTGCGAACCATTGACGATGGCCCCCCTTGAGATGCTTGAGAATCTTTCATTGCGCGCGTCATCGCACTTTGAAAATCTATGTCTCTTGCTTTATATCCAGGTGTATTAGCATTTGCTAAATTTCCTGCTATTACTTCCATCTTATCTGCGCGAACTTTAAGCGCATTGTGATGAAATCCTGCTAAGCGGTCTAAGTTAATGGCCATAAACAAATACCTGAGTTGTTGTCTTGCTCAGGTAAGAGCAAATGCTATGCCAAAACAATATGAAGTTGGAAAATTTATAGAAAAAGAAAGTGGGAGGGGTTAAGCGCGCCGAGCGTAGTAAAGGCCTCGAGGACATTTTTGCATTTGTAGAACATGCTGTGCACCAGAGATTGACTCAGCTGCCCCTAATATAAGAGCACCGTCAACTGGCAATAAAGCGGTAAGTTTTTGCAGTATGTTTGCCTTCATCTCGTTGTCGAAATAAATCAATACGTTGCGACAAAATATAACGTCAAATTCGCCAAGAGAGGCAAAGTTGTCCATCAAATTGATGCGTTTAAAGGTTACCATATTGCGAATATAGTCAACGACTTCAAGGCGTTTGCCTGTGCCTTTAGTAAAGTACTTTTGTTGCATTGCCGCAGGCAAACCTCGTGCAATGGCCAACTCATCGTAGCTGCCTTTTTGTGCCTCAGTTAATACTTTTTGTGATATGTCACTGGCAATAATTTGGACGCCATGTTTAAAAGCACCAGGATGCTTCTGCATGTATTGATGAATGATCATGGCAATCGAATATGGCTCTTGCCCATAAGAACAAGCACTGCTCCATATACGTAGCTTCTTGTTATGATTCGCTAAGGCCGGCAACAAAGTGTCGTTGAGAATCTGATAGGGGTATTCATCTCTAAACCAAAACGTTTCATTTGTGGTCATCGATTCTAACGCGCGGTTTGTCAGCTCGGCATTTCTGCCCGAGGTCACCGTGCCGATAAAGCTATTAATATCGGTCGAGTCAAATTCGCGCATAGCAATTACAAGCCTACTTTTAACTAAGTATTGTTTGTTCTCACCGAGTGTAATACCAAGGCGCTGTGCCAAAAAACGTGCAAACTCAGCATAGCGCGCCTCACTTAGCGCAATTGTCACTTATTGTTTGCCTTTTAAGTCTGTTTGTAGCCATTTTTGTACTGCAGTGGCTAACTCATCGGGGTGAAATTTCGCGATAAAGTCATCAGCACCGACTTTAGAAACCATTGCTTGGTTAAAAACACCGCTTAATGAGGTATGCAGAATAACGTGCAGTCTCGAAAGCTCAGGCGTATTTTTAATTTCTGCGGTAAGCGTGTATCCATCCATTTCTGGCATTTCTATATCAGATACAAGAACACCTACCTTGTCGGTGACATCACCCGTCTCTGCAGCGATTTCTTTTAATCGTTGCAGCGCTTCAAAGCCATTCTTTGCCATCTCTATTTCTAGACCAAGGGTTGTTAGGGCCTTTTTAACCTGATTTCTTGCCACTGAAGAGTCGTCGGCAATAAAGATTATCTTACCGTCGCTTTTAGATACATCAACGTTGTTGGCGATTTCGTCAGACACGTCAGTTGAGAGCGGCGAGATTTCATTCAAGATTTTTTCAACGTCCAAAATCTCGATAAGCTCATCGTCGACCTCGGTAACCGCGGTGAGGAAGCTGGCTTTGCCGGTGCCTTTTGGTGGCGGCATAATCGCATCCCAATTGGTATTAATAATACGCTCGACAGAGCCTACTAAAAACCCTTGTACCGAGCGATTGTATTCAGCAATGATAATAAACCCAGTCGACACATCCTCAATAGGCGCACCACCGGTGGCCATCGACAAGTCGATAACTGAAATAGTTTGACCGCGAATGTGCGCGACTCCGCGCACTAGCCGATTAAGTTTAGGGATAGATGTTAATGGCGGACACTGCAATACTTCACGCACTTTAAACACGTTAATACCAAAACGCTGACGCGAGTTTAATCGAAAGAGTAAAAGCTCTAAACGATTTTGTCCGACCAGTTGCGTACGCTGGTTGACTGAATCTAAAATTCCTGACATGAATCCCCCGATATAGTTCGGCACGATAGTTGCGTATCTAGCATATAACGACCCTTTTCTGGTGGGCATCGACAATAAAATGACGATGTTGGTGTTCCCAGAACAGACTTAACAAGCAGGAAGTCAAACATGCGATACATGACACATATCTCGTTATCGACCAAAGTAAGCATAGTCTTTACTTTATTTTTAGTCAGTTTGTATGCAACCGCTCAAACTGACCAACGCGATATCATCAAGGCGCAAACCGCTGAGTTTGTGCGCTATTCACTTTTGAATAACCCTGACGAAAACACACAAATTAATGTGCGAGATATTGACCCTCGTATTCAAATACCAATCTGTCCAGAGGGGTTTGCGTTTGAAAGTCCTAATTATGATGTCCGCCTGAGTAATGTTTCTGTCAAAATCTCATGCCCTAGCAATAATTGGTTTTTATTTTCTCACGTTGCGATTCAAAGCTTGCAGCAAGTTGTAGTAAGTACCCAAGCATTAAGCCCAGGCGCGTTACTCAACTCAAGAAATATCGCTGTGGCCGATATAGATAAGAGCAAAATAAGAGGCAGTAGTTTTTTAAGCGTTGAGGAAATAGTGGGTGCAAGGATTAAACGCCGCGTTCGTGAAGGCAGCATACTAAATGCGTCTATGCTGTGCTTTGTATGCAAAGGGGACCGCGTTACGATTAGCGCTGTTACCGGCGGATTAAGCATTCAGGTATACGGTATTGCCGAGCAAGACGGTACGCTTGGTGAGACCATACAAGTGCGCAATATGTCCAGTGATAAACGGGTGTTTGCCACCGTGGCAGGCACCGATGAAGTACAAATTAAGATTTAAATTTAATAACTTGGTATAAGAGTTGCTAATTGGTAATCATGCATGATGTTTTGCGTTGGCTTTATGACACCTCACAGTGCGCCAATGATACGTAAATAAATGTTTTAACGAGTGTTTTTAAGTAAATATGTTTTTATCTAAGGTTTCGGTGACTCGTAAATTGTCAAGAAACTGCTACTATTAAGCATAGTGACAAAAAAATGTCAGCATTAGCACTAAAGAAAGTCAAAGTGCGGCCGATAGATAGGTGTAGAGGTAATTTTATGGTGGTTAAACATTATGTCAGTAAATAACATAAACAATGGAAACAAAGCGCAACTAGATGCGACGAAGCTAGGCCAGCAGCAGGCGCAAGCGCAGTCATCGAAAGCAGCGGATCAAGCAGCGACACAAAGTGCGCCTGCGAAACAAGATTCTGTTTCACTTACTCAATCTGCACAGCAACTTGCGAATGTGCAGAAAAAAGGAAGTGAAGCGCCGGTCAACCAAGAAAAAGTTGAGCGCTTGAAAAAAGCAATCACAAGTGGTGAGTACCGAGTTAACCCAGAAGTGCTCGCTAATAAAATAGCGGTGCTTGAATCCCAGATTTTGGGCGTGAAATCATAAATAGGTAATTGTATGACGACTAGTCTTGAGAATGCGATTAACAAACAGCTGTCACTTTTAAGCGAATTAAAGATTTTGCTCGAACAAGAGCTTCATTTAATAAGTTCACGAGAGCCAGAGACGTTGATGCAGCTGCTTCAAGAAAAAGAAGTCTTACTTGCGGATATTGAATCGCAAGACCAAGCAGTCGAAATAATGTATGAACGTGTGGCACAACAATCGGAAATTCCGGAGACCTGCACTGCGCTATTAGACGACTGTAAAAAAGTGCTTAATGAATGTAAGTACCTCACACAGATAAATGCCAAGTCGGTTGAGCATGGTCAGCTTCGCTTAGTCCATTTGCGCAATATGATGATGGAGCTGCGTGCGAAAGAATCAATGACCTACGACAGAGCCGGACGCACCACCGGTGAGAGTCCAGGAAAAGGTATCAGCGCCTAAATAAAACAATGACATTACTCTACAAAAAAACGCATCCTTGAGATGCGTTTTTTTATGGTCGGATACTTTGCGTTTAGTAATAGCTTACTTTACGAATCTTCTGTGGTTTTGCTGTCGCTAGATACAGGTCATACACAATGGCCATATCTAACTGAAGCTCTGTTGCGTACGTGTCATCGCCTACCGGATAGGTTTTAACAACCCGAGCACCTCGAATAACACCCTCGACCGACGTTTGCAGTTGATTGTTAGTCAACACTAGATTGGCTAGCGATTGTTCGCCGTCAACTTTTTGTCCATACACTTGTTCAGCGAGCTCTCGATATGCATCTAACTTAGACGCTTTCATCGCTTGTAGTCTTTTACTGGATAAGTCTAAACCTAATTGTGCGTCAATCGGCGCATATCCCACAGCATTGAGTATAGGATAGTTCTCAGGCTCAATGGTTTCCCATTCAACGTGCTTGGTAAAGGGTGATTGGCAAGCACTTAGGCCAAGGCTTAAACCCACTACACAAAGGCATGTACGAGAGAATTTTTTCAATCTTTGTGATGTTTTTCGCTCATTAGCTAGCATTCACATTCCTCAACTTCATTTATCGCTATTGATTGACGATAAACAAAGCAAACCTTATGCCACTGCGCCAAGAAACACTAAAATATCTAAGCGCTCGTTTTTATTCAAAACATTTGATTATTCAGCATAACTGGCATGTAACTTGATTGTAAATTGCTAGAAAGATGTATGTGCCAACAACAGTGTATCGGTATTTTACATCGATGGTTTTTACTGGAGTTAGATATGTTGAATATGTTGTCGTCCCTTACCCGACCTGCTTTTATCATTGCATTGTTTATTGTGAGTATGCCTAGCATGAGCGCTTGGTTTTCAGCCACAGGTCAGGCGGTGGTGATTAATGGCGATAAACAAACTGCTCGCCAACAGGCAACTCAAGAAGCCATTAAACAAGCTTTATTGTTTGCAGGCGCATCGGTCACTAGCGTACAGCAGATCGCCAATGGTCTTTTACTCGACGACCAGCTCGAGGTTCGTGCCATGGGTGAGGTATCCTCCGTTGAATTGATTGATGAAGTTTACCAAAATGGCATCGTAAGCGTGTCGATTCGAGCCGACATATTTGCACAAGACAGCAAATGCTCAGCAGCCGATTACACTAAGCGTATTGCTACTACCTACTTTCCCATTCGTTATGAAGGTCAAGCCGCTAATGGGCAAGTTCACAAATTAGGAAAAGAAGTGGCCCTTAAATTTCAAGGGATCATGAACAAAATGACGCCGGGGCTAAACCTCTCTCATATTGAGCCCTATGTGTTTGAATGGCATCGCGCCAATCTTCCCTTGCAAGCTGCGTCTCTTGCTAATAAGACAAATGCGCAATATGTGCTCACCGTGACTTTAGATGATATATCAGTGCAAAAGCAGCGAGGCTCAGCACTCACCTTTTATAAAGGCGACCAATACATGCGGGCATTTGATTACACTCTTGGTTTAATCAACGGTGCCACCGGCGAGCAATTGTTTCAACAAACCTATCGCTCGCAAGCGCCTTGGGACTTTGCCTTAACCGCGCAAGTAGATGTAGGCTCTCAGGCGTTTTGGAAAAGTTTGTATGGACAAAATATTGTCAGACAAATACGCACAAGCATTGCTGATTTAGAAGAAAACGCTCTTTGTGAACCCACCATGGGACGGGTACTTGCAGTGGCAAATAATCAAGCGCAAATTAACCTTGGACGTAACCACAAGGTGCAAGCTGGCGATACCCTAACGCTGTTCAACGTGAAGCAAATCAGTGATACCTTTGGCCAGCAATATAAACAGTTCGTGCTCCACCCTACCACCATGGTAGTCAAACAGGTATTTGCCAGCACCGCTACCATTGCACCGGCAGACAATAGTTACTTAGGTAATGTGCAACCTAACGATTATGTAGCACGGCAGTGAAATTGGGGCCTCTTAAATTACTGAGGCCCATGAGTATTTTGTAGATAGTAAAACGTGACTTGGTCAAAATCAGAGCCGACACCATTTGCATCACCGCTTTCACCGGTGTTGTTTTGCGAGTATGCGCCGGCTTTAAAGTAGTTCCACTCTTCTACTACATCGTAACCGCTATTTTCTTCAATCATATCCACATACTGATGCGCGATGATAGGACCGTTCAAATCCCCGCGACGAATAATCACGTCGATTCGAGCGCCCTGCTGATCAATCTCGTAAGAAAATATCTCACCTAAGGCAATACCTTGCTCTGGGTTACTGGTATATATTGGCTGGTTATCTTCATTGGTATGGGGAGGTCCAAGCACCATCTTCCAGATATCGTCCCCATTTTTTATCTCATGTGCAAAATATAAATAACCACGATCGTTATTCGGAAACTTTTTGAAGTACAAACGAATCGGCTCATCGTCATCTGCATGAATTTGCCCAATGACCACCCGCCCCGTATGTGATTGACTGCCTCCCACTGTGACTTTGTCTACTTTAAGCGTAGCTTGCAGTAAACCACCTCTACCACCTACCGGTCGCCCAGGGTCTGGCTGATAACCTAAAATCCAATTATTTCTGTTAACGCCTTGCGTGCTGATTCCCGTGTTTCCGCGTCGTAACATTTCGCGCAATTCACTTCGGGTAAAGCGTGTATTTGCTGAGGTGGTTGCGCCAAAAATAGTTGCTACGAAGACCATACCACCATCGTCAGCGGTATAAAAAAAGTCGTCATCTTCAAAGCCGTTATCCAAATCTCTTTCACTGGCACGCAACGCAAAACCATCATCAGGATCGGTACGCGGCGTATCAAGGGCCCATGTGAGCAAGTCGAAATTCTCCCCAGGAGGTGCGTTCGGGTCGAGATTATACTGTGATATATCGACACTTTGCGTTTCTATGGGCGCAACAGCTACATCTAAAGGACAGCCGAAAACTGCGATTTCACTCAGCACGATAGGTAAACTCTCGCTATTTGTATTAGCCACCAAACGAACAAATCTAGCAACGGAGTTGGTAACTTCAAATCGCTCAAATTGCTTGGTGTGTCCACTGCTCGTCTCGTTAGTTAGCAGTTGCGTATATGTCGCACCATTTTCAGATACCAAGATGTCAAAACTGCTTCGACTTTCATCACCATTAAACCATGCCGTACCAATCTCTTTGACTAAATGGCGATACCCTAAATCGAGGGTAATTTGTGCACCATCTTCACTCGGCTGCCAGCTATTTTCTTCTAACAAACTGTTATCAATCGCCTTTTGAGCCTCAAAACCGGTTTCTGTCAATGCATCGCTTTGAGCGCTTAGTACATTCAGAAAGTCCTTCCCCGAACAACTTGTAACGGATAAGTCTGGCGGAAAAATAGGATCGGAAACAACTGGAGGCTGTGGTGTCGGTGTTGGCGCAGGCGGTGTTGGCGGTGTTGGTGTTGGCGGTGTTGGTGTTGGCGGTGTTGGTGTTGGAGGTGTTGGCGGTGTTGGTGTTGGCGCAGGTGGCGGTGCAACGGGCGTAACAGGCGGTGTGACTGGGTTTTCTGGACCTGAAGAAGAGCCGCCGCATGCAACTAAAAGGCATAACAATGACAAAACAATAACACTACGCATCACACAATATCCTCTAAACAAAACACCCGTAAAAAATTGGACAGAACAATATATAAAAATTACCCTTACCAAAAAGTAGAAATGCGAAGTTAAATTGTAAGGCAAACATTGTCAATATGTTAACAAGTGTAATTTATTGAATAAAAGTGAATAGCATATAAAAAGTTTGAAAGCAGAACCGTATTACAGTGAAGGCGCCTGCGTTGAAGCTCAGTAAAATAAAGACATCACTTGATAAATATAAGTAATTTACAAATCAATATGTAACTCATACAGAACATACGGCTAGTTTTACTGAGCTTATTGTAACTCAATCGATATGACTCAAAACACCGTCAAACGCCGCACCATGGTAAGGTCACAAACGCCATATTGGTTGACAATGTAGTTACATATTGGTTACATTTGCGTTTTTAAGACATTCTCAATTCGTAAAATAGCGCGGACAGGATCATGCAATTTATACTCGAAATGAAGACACGCTTCTTTTCATCTATAAAGGGGAATTGCTTGTTATCCATTGAGAAAACACACGTCGATTATAGGGATCAATAATATGAAGCGCCTCTCAGCTCTCAACGCTCTCCATGCAAGCCGTTTACTTGATAAAAGCTCGGCATTTTTAATGCCCTTAGCATTAGGATTATTTGTAGCAAACCTCCTACCTTTAGCACAAGCGGCACAAGATGAACCCCCTATCTCCAATCCTCATCAAGCTCTCAGCGAAGGAGTCTTATTAGGCGACTTGACAAACTTAGATCCAAACAAAACACCGGGAGAGAATTTTGACTTGCTGGATTGGTCGCTGACCCTACCTACAGATCTCAACAAAGATAAACGAGCCGACACCATTTACGAAAAGGCCTTGAGTGAAGGCTTTGAGCTAAAACCTTTGTTCTATACCGCGGAGGATGGCGGATTGGTATTCGCATCTCCTAATGTTGGTGCCAAAACATCAAAAAACACCAAATATGCCAGAACTGAACTGCGCGAAATGCTGCGCAGAGGAGACAACAACATTAAAGTGCGTGGCATCACTGAAAACAATTGGGTGTTTGCCGGCGCACACGGTGCTGTCAAGCGCAAGGCGGGCGGAATAGAAGGCTCACTGGAGGCGACACTGGCGGTTAACCGAGTATCGGTCAGTGGTGATGAAAAGATGGTTGGCAGAGTTATCATTGGTCAAATTCACGCAACCGATGACGAGCCAATTCGTCTCTATTACCGAAAGTTACCTGGCAATACTAAAGGCGCTATTTACTTTGCCCATGAAATTAACGGCGGCGACGATGTTTGGATAAACATCATTGGATCGCGCTCGCACACATTGTCAGACCCAGAAGACGGGATTGCTTTAAATGAAAAGTTTTCCTACAAAATCACCGTTGAAAATGAGGTTTTGTTTGTCACTCTTATCAGAGAGGACAAACCAAATATCACGAAATATTATGACATGAAAGACAGCGGTTACAGCTCTGGCAATCAGTTCATGTATTTCAAAGCCGGTGTATACAATCAAAACAATGGCGGTGTGGACGGTGATTTTGTGCAGGCCACTTTTTATCACCTTCATAACACGCACCAAGGATACAGATATTAAATTTACGCTAGCATTGAGCCTCAATGCTCACGAGGCTCACGAGGCTCACAAAGTAATTCACGCACCACAATCTTGGTAATTACTTTTGGTAATAAACTTTATTAAAGTTTGGTTAACTTTTTGGTTGATGCCTTGGTTTTATTTCAGTATATTATTAATAACAAAATAGTTACATCTATATAACAAGCGAATTGCAAGTGCATACTCGCACCACACAAAACGGAGAACTCGATATGCCGTCGATATCAGGGAAATACAAAGAGTCACTTAAGCAACATGAAACATTTACACTCTCACCTGTTGCAAAGTTGGTTAAGCTTGCAGTTATTGCCAGCGTCGCTAGCTCATTCTCTTTCTCTGCTTCCGCTCAAGAGCCGCAGACTGAAACAACCGCCAACCCTGACACCAACGTAGAAGTCGTTGAAGTTTCAGGAACTCGTAGAACGATCCAAGACCAAATTGCGATAAAACGTGAATCAACCACCGTTGTAGACGGTTTATCTGCTGAAGACATTGGCGACTTGCCAGCACTCTCTATAGGTGAAGCATTAGAATCCATCACCGGCGCAGCGTCCCACCGTGAAAATGGCGGCGCAACTGAAATCACCATACGTGGTTTAGGACCATTTTTAAGTGCAACTCATATTAACGGGCGCGAGGCGACTAACGGAACCGGTGACCGTTCAGTTAACTTCTCTCAGTTTCCCTCTGAATTGATGAAAAAGGTCGCTATATATAAAACGCAAGATGCCTCAATGATAGAAGGCGGTGTTGCCGGCGTTATTACACTAGAAACCCTCAAGCCATTAGATTTCGGCAAGCAACGTTTTCAAGCAGAAGTAAAAGCAAACTATAATCCCGACGAGGGCAGCGTTGAAAACTCACTGCATGGTGATTTAGGTTATCGCGGTACCCTTAGCTATGTTGACCAATTTGAATTTGATAACGGTCAGGCCATAGGCGTAACGGTTGGATGGCAACGTCAGGACATCTCTCAACCAGAGGGCGAATATCGGAGTTCGAGTCCTACTGGTTCGTCTTTATGGGCATGTTTAAATGATCCTACAAACACCAATGAAGGCTTTTTTAAGAGCGTTGCTGGCGATTGCGAAGACCCAGGTAACCGAGGATATCAGACGAGAATAGATCCGACTACGGGCCGAGCCGAAAGTGCGGGTACACCTTACGCATGGACAGGCTCTAGTCGCAGTTTCCGTCAAAACGAAACATCAGACGAGCGCGATGCACTTTTCTTAGGCCTGCAATTTCGCCCAACAGACGCTTGGGACATTAATTTGGACGCGCAGATTTCAGACCGCACCCAAGCGGAAGCTCGACACGATTTGATATTTTTACAAAAACGCGCAACGCCGGGTGTTACCGGCCAAAGCCTAGTAACCAATGATGTTGGCGGGATTTTACAATGGGCAGGTGAAGAGCGCATTGAATCAGCCGGGGAACAGTTCTCAAGGGAAGAGAACTATCGTGGCGGTGGCATACAAATCGAACACTTCTTCAATGATGCATTAACCATCAACGCTGATTTCTCTTACTCTCAAACCAAACGAGAAGAGTTACAAATATCTAACCGCGGGAGAACTGCTAACCGCCCGCTCTTATCTTGGGAATTAGGCGACTATATTCCTAATTTCACGGTGACTGATTTTGATGTCACAGACATTAACAACTTCACTGATAGCTTGCGCACTCGCATCGATCGTGAAAACGCTCGCGAAAACGAAATAATAGGTGCGCGCTTAGATTTTGATTACGCGTTAGAGCACGATATTTTCTCAAGCATTCAAGCTGGCTTGCGTGTATCTGAGCTTACTTTCTTGCAATTTGGTGGTAATCAGGGCAACGGATCAAGAAATGAGTTTCTCTTAAACGAAGGCGTTGCTTCCGCCACTGATGTGCTGCAAGGTTGTCAGATAGACTTCCCAGAATCAGGGTTTTTGTCTAACGTTTCAGACGGCGATCTTATAACGAACATCGACGACAGAGGCAATGTCGTCTCTTCTGGCACCGGCTCTTCTTGGGCAACTTATGACAACGTGTGTTTCTCTCAAGCGCTCGTTGCCTCTCAAGGGGGGGAGTTTGCTTATCCTGAGCTAGAATATGAAAACGCAGGCACGATTGACGTGACCGAAAAAACCCAATCAGCTTACGTTATGGCCAATTTCGATACTGAAATGTGGGGCAAGTTCATTAGGGGTAACTTTGGTGTCCGCGTAGTGAGCAGTGAAGTCACATCAATCGGCTTTAGACAAGGCTTCGATGTATTGCAAAATGAGCTAGGCATATTCAGTTTAGTGTCTAACGACACAATTGAACGAATTGTTGGCGGCGGCGATTACACTGAAGTATTACCGAGTTTCAATTTAGTCGTCGATTACTCAGACGATATCCTCTTAAGAGCAGCTATCTACCGAGGCATGTCTCGAGCGAACCCGTCTAACCTTAGCTTTAGCAGAACCTTCCAAATCGATGATGATGAAGCGCCTGAATCTATTGAAGATTTATTGGTCGGGATCAACGGTTCAGGCAACCCTGATACACAGCCTCTGATGTCATGGAACTACGACGCCGCATTTGAATGGTATCCCAATGAAGATTCAATTCTTGCCCTTGGTTTTTACTACAAACAGTTCAATGGCGGCTTTCAGCAACAAACAGTGCTTGAAAACTTCAATATTGAGGGCGTAGATATTGCATTGCCTATTACTAACTCCGTCACTACCGATGAGAAAAGTGACTTAGTAGGCTTAGAGGCATCCATCGCCTACCGCTGGGATAATGGTCTTGGTGTGAAAATAGGCTACAACTACGCCGACACCAACTTTGAGTTTGAAGATAGCCTTTACGGCGACACCTTTGTTACTGATTTGGACGGGGTGACGACGCAGCTCACCGAAGGCATTATTCCACCTGGCGCAGTACCCGGCTTTTCAGAGCATGTTTTTAGTGGTCAACTTTATTACCAAATTGGTGAGTTTGATGCTGCGTTAATTTACAAGTATAGAAGTGAGTACTTTCAACCCTTTACAAGCAACGGCACAAGACTTCGCTTTGTTGATGAAGTAGGTGTTTGGGAAGCTCGCGTTTCTTACCGAGTTAATAAAAACATACGTGTGAAATTCGAGGCGATTAACTTGTTAAGCGCACCACGTTCTGATGACTTCTTTGTCCAAGGTAATCTCGGACAGGTTAGTGACTACGGACCGCGTTTGTTTGCAGGCATTAGCTTTAAATATTAAACCACCTCAGCGTTTTTTAAAAAGCGCTAAGACATAGATGACCGCCGCTAGCCAGATGGCTAGCGGCTAAAAGTACACATACAGTCACCATAAGCATAATAAAAATAGAGCAAATAGGTGGCTGCTAACACTTAATAAAGTGAAACTTTCAGGAGTAGAAAGCATGTTCAAAAAATCACTCATACTCGTTGCCCTCGCGACAGCCTTGGTTGGCTGTGGAAGCGGTGACAACGGAGAAGTAGAAGGCAATAATCGCGGCGTAATTACTATTACGGGAAGCGATTTTGTTGCAGGTGGTCAACTTGTTGCATCGGTGACTGATGCAGATGGAATTCGAGAAGACACGCTTGTTTATGCATGGTCCACAGGCGCAACAGGCACAAGCTATACAATCACTGAGGCTGATGAAGGCACGGTAATTACCGTCTCAGCACGTTATACAGACCAAGCAGGCTTTACCGAAGGTGTAGGCGCATCTACACCGACGATTTTGCCAACCTTGAGCGTAAGCGCTAGCGTTGTGAAGGGGCCGATTGAAGGCGCCACCTGTAATATCTTTGAAATTGGCGAAGGCGGTTTTGCACTTACTCCTGGTCAAGCATCCGCGGTTTCTGATGCTACTGGTGGTGTCACTTTTACCAACGTGAACTTTGAAGGCGCGGGTCTTATTTCATGCGCCGGCGGCACGTACATAGATGAATCTACTGGCGAAATTTTAGACGCTCCGGTGTTGCGCTCGGTAGTTGAGGTTGTTGAAGGAGACGCTGATTCCCCTGCTCCGTCTTATGTGATATCGCCTTTAACAGAAATGGCCGTGCAAGCCGCTGGCAGTGATTTAGGTGGTTTTGCAGATGCAGCTAGTGCGATCAACGAACGCTTTGGTATTCGTTTTGACACCACACAAACGGCTCCAACCAATGTAGGCGTCATTGCACTTGGCGCGCAAGGTGCAGCAGATGCTGACCGTTACGGTTCAGTTTTAGCGCTACTATCCCAAGTGGATGCCGACGATTCAGATAGAGATATCGCCGCCATTTTAAGTGATGTCGCAGCAGACTTAGCAGACGGTTCATTTTCTGAAGAAACATTAGATGTATTTGAAACCGCGCAGCTAAACCTGCAAACCACATCAATGGTCGCAATGGACGTTGACGTTGCCTTGCTTGACGCTATCGGTTCAGCCGTGGGATACAACAACGCTCCGGTCACTGCCATCATTGGCGGAGACCTAAGCGTCACCGTTCAAAACACTTTTGATCAGCCATTTAACGGACAAGTCACCGTTATCGACCCTAACTTTGATGAAGATGCAATCGTCCCTCAAAGCGATGTCGCACTCGATTTTGGAACATTTAGCATTGACGATGACGGCAGCTGGTCGTACAGCGTTGATTTAACTAACGAGACTGTGTCTAGTCTTGAGGTTGGAAACTCTGTCAATGATATCGTTACCATCGCGTCGGTTGATGGCACAACAGCTGAGATTAACATTCGTGTTGCTGCGTTAACGCAGGTGGCAAAAATCTCTGATATCGGC
Source organism: Glaciecola sp. XM2 (assembly GCF_018595715.1). Lineage (GTDB taxonomy): Bacteria > Pseudomonadota > Gammaproteobacteria > Enterobacterales > Alteromonadaceae > Glaciecola. The sequence continues at coordinate 726,974 of NZ_JAHEOJ010000020.1, read as the reverse complement.
AATGACACCGGCGAAATTCGTTTTAGTGTAGATAATTTGCGCCAAGGTAAGCTTAGCGCTTCTTTTTCCAAAGACGTGGCCCTTGGCAGTGATGGTAATAACAAAGATGCCTACATCACGCTGTATGGTTCGTCAGGTAGCTCTAGCGAGTCTCTCATCGATTTGCGTATTCAAGGCGAGCAAACCGACGCAGATGGCAATGTTATAGCGCCTAGATTCTTAGTGCGTAACACCGACAGTCCTGATTATCCCGGCAACATTATTACCGCACCATTTACTGAAAATCAGTTTTACGATGTGGAAATTACATGGGATTTAGACGCAAATGAGCAAATCACGGTAACCATTGATGGTGAAGTAATCGGTGGTGGTTCGTTCTCTACCGCAGCGGTCGTTGACTCTGATTTTACAGATTTAGACCAATGGTTTGTTGACGGCATTAGAGCTATCCAATTTAGATTTGGTGATAACGACAGAACCATTCCTTTTGGCTCTTATTTTGTGGATAACATTGTCGTAACTTCTGATACTGCGGGTACTGAAGTGGTATTTGAAGATGACTTTGAAAGCTACGGCGTTGGCGAAACTCTTGATGGCGTAGGCAGCTTATACAGTCTTGCGATTTATTCAGAAGTGACTGTGTTTGATGTAGGCGACGGAGAAGAAGAACAAATCCCAGCAGTCTTTTTCGACCTAGGTGCTGCCGTTTCAAGCGACACTACCGAACTCTTAACCGGCTCAGTGAGCGTAATTGACCCTAACGAAGGTGAGGCGGTGATTGTTGCTTCTACCTTAACCGGTACATTTGGCACACTATCGATAGACGAAGACGGCGCTTGGACCTACGACCTTGATACGAGTAACGCTGTGATTGCAGCACTGATAAGCGGCGAACGTGAAACCGATACCTTTATCATCGAATCTTTTGATGGAACCACAGCTGAACTTGTGATTACGATTACCGGTGTAGGCGGCCTTCCAACTGGCGCAAACAACGTAGCCGTTATTGTTGATACCTTAGATAGTGATACTGGAGAGTTACGATACGCACTCGGCGACGACGGCCCACTGGCTCAAGGTAGAGTCGAGGTGTCGGTTAAACGCTTAGATGATGATCTGGGTAATGGTGATGCATTTATTACCCTGTTTAATTCTGCTACCAATAATGCTGGTGCCATTTTGGACTTACGCATAAAAGATGACAGCTTTGAAGTGCGCAGCCCAAGCGGTGTTGATACCTCAGCGGCAACGGTACTACTTGATGAGTTCATGGATGTTGTTATTACGTGGGAATACCCAGGTGGCGACTTAGCAACACTACCACTTGTGACTGTTGAAATTGATGGCGTAAGTTTTGTTGCCGAAGGCTTCACGCCAGATAACAGTGCAACGGGTGGTCTTACGCATGTAGCCTTTAGATTTGGCGACAACAGCGGCGTACGTGAAGCGACAGGCAAATTCACAATCGATGACCTGTTTATATTCTCTGACACTGCGGGTACCACTGAAGTATTCTCGGATGACTTTGAATCCTATGCAGATGGTGATTCACTTGATACTGACAACCCTGCTTCACCATACAACTCAAGCACCTCAGAAGCGACAGTTGAAACGATTGGAGAAGTTGGCGGTCCAGGTACACCAGGTAATAAGATTGCAGAAATTCGCGATACCGACAGCGGCGATACCGGAGAGTTACGTTACGCTTTAGATGATGCTGGCCCATTAGCGCAAGGCCGCGTAGAACTTGCAATCAAACGACTGGATGACGACTTAGGTAATGGTGATGCATTCATTACCCTGTTTAATTCTGCTACCAATAATGCTGGTGCTATTTTGGACTTACGCCTAAAAGACGACAGCTTTGAAGTTCGCAGCCCCAGCGGCGTCGATACTTCAGCGGCAACGGTTGTACTAGACCAGTTCATGAATATCGTCATCACATGGGAATACCCTAACGGCGATTTAGAAATGTTGCCACTGGTAACCGTTGAAGTAGATGGCGTTCGCTTTACAGCAACAGGCTTTACCCCAGATAATTCAGCAACTGGCGGCTTGACGCATGTAGCAATACGATTTGGCGATAATTCAGGTGTAAGAGAAGCCACAGGAGTTGTTTCGGTAGACAACCTAGCGATTTACTCCGACACTGCTGGCACCACCGAGGTGTTTTCAGATGATTTTGAGTCATATGCTGAAAATGATTCGCTTGATACAGATAACGCAGTATCGCCTTATAACTCTTCTACTTCTGAGGCGGTTGTTGGGGTTGAGTAACATTTTTCCCTAGTGTGAATTAGCCTGCCCTTTGGGGCAGGCCTTTTTTTTGCCTGTTAGTCTGCGCGATTGTTATTACTTTGTCGTTTTAACGCCATTTTGATAAGAGGCTGCAATTGAGCATTCGTGATCAACATCAAGTTAATACACCACACTCAGTTTCATCGAATAGCATTCTATGAATTTTTAAAATATCCACTCACCACATCTTGAACAAGACGATACCAAATCGTTGATCATGCCTTGACTACCGCAATTTCCAACTTAAGAATGCAACTAACCCGTTGTTTATAAACTTCAAAAGCCTTACACCACAAGTTGCAATACGCCTCTTATACCTACGTAAGATGTGAATAAAGAGAATAATAAAATGGCAACAAGTACTAGGTTATGCGCGATGTTGTTTCGATGCTCTCCCATTAAGTGCTTGCGAGTGGTTAGATACAAAATGCACAAAACGGTTAAAGGCAAAATAACCGCGTTGAAGGTTTGTGAGACCAACATGACCAGAACCGGCCTTGCACCAAACAGCGGTACAACGAGGCCAAGCAGAGAGATGAAAAACACAACAATACGATACTTCGGTAAGCTCATATCACGCTTTTGACCAGTATAATCGCACCATAACCAAGGCAGCATGAGTACATTTGGAAACTGCGATGATACGCCAGCTGCTACAAGACCAAACGCAAATAGCGCGGTGGCAAATGAGCCGGCAAGGGGTTCTAGTATCCCGATGAGCTGAGAAGTTTTTGTTAACGTAGTATTCGTTTCAAATAAGGCGCCTGCTGCAGCTGCCATAATCGATGCGCTGATAACAAACATCAAGAACACCGAAAACATGGCATCACGTTTTTGTTGCTTGTAGTCAGCTAAGTTCCAACCGGCCTCTTTAACTAAGGTGGTACGTATTATGAACAAGCCTGAAAAGACCGTTGTACCGACCATCGACGCAATCACAAGCAAAGGGTCTTTGCCTTTAGATAGCAACTGCTCGGGTATATTGGGAAGCAAACCAGACAAAATGGCACTCGGGCTAGGCATCATAATAAAAAAATTGAGTAAGAAGCACGCCGACATGATCGCAACGATGGCCGCCAAGCTTCGCTCGAATACGCGGGTATTGCCTTGCCAGAATATGTAGTACACCAAAGCAACAAAGAATATTGCAAAATATAAGGGGGGTATGCCGCTATCTACTAGTGACTTAGACCATTCAAAACTAACATCGGCAACGATTCCCATGACTCCCATCACGCTGCCACACACTCCCGTTGTAAGCGCGACAATAAAGAAAATCCCTACGCCGGGGTGAATATGTTTACGAAATGCTTGAAGAGCGGTTTCGCCGGTAACCAGAGTATATTTTCCGTATAGATTAATCATAAAAAAGGTACACAGACACGACGCAACAATCGTCCACAATAACGACATGCCATAGTCAGCACCTGCCTTTGCCATTGCAGTCACACTGCCTGTACCAATGTTAAATCCGAGTAAAAAGATACCGGGTAAAAACAACGCTAATCCATTGGTAAATTTTTGCTTCAAGCTTGCGCCTTGCGATGCATTGGAATTTTGCATTATCTACTCCAGTGATGACCTAAATTAGGTGAGTTCAACTTCTTTTGTTGAGAGAGTGTTTATCGTTTCAAAAATGCCGTTCTTGTCAATCTGGGCGCGAAAATCAATCAGCTTTTTGATAAATATTTCATCATTGATAAATTCACATTGATGGACTTGCGCAATACTCAAACAATGCAACAAATCGAAAGACTTATTGGATGATAAGCGCTCATTAAATTGCTCTTTTTGAACATCGTTTAAGTCGCCCTGATCGAGGGCTTTGCGAATAAAGCATACCCAAGCAGCCAGAATGAAGGCTAAACCATCGGTATCTTGCTCTTGCGCTAAACTTGCGTCGACTGAAGGAAAAAGCCGCTGCTGTATTTTTTGCGAACTATCAGTGCCTACCTGCATGACTTTATAAGGCAATCGTGCATTAGCAAAACGCGCAAAGATGCTATCGATGTAATCATGGGCGTTAATTTCAGATGAAACAGATGTTACCGGAAGCACTTCTTCGATAAGTACGTCTCGAGTAAATTGGGCGAACGCTTTGCGCTGCAAGGCTTGATGAATGTATTCATCATCCGCCAGATACCCCAGTATCGAGAGCATAGTATGGGCGGCATTTAAAAATCGTAACTTTACGCGTTCAAAGGCACCTACATCTTTTGAAAACACCGCGCCAACCTTATCAAAATCGGGGCGCTTACCTGCAAAATTATCTTCAATGACCCATTGGCTAAAAGGCTCTGTTGATACCGCAGCATTATCCTCCACTCCCAGCACTTCTTTCACTTGCTCAGTAAAGGCTTCGCTATCGGCAGGCGTAACACGGTCGACCATTGACGAGATAAAGCTTACGTTGGTATTTAGCCATGCTAGTGTGTCGGTGTTGTGGATTTCAAGCAAAGCTTTAACCCCGCTTTCTATTATTTCACCGCCGGCGCTAATGTTGTCACAACATAGAATCGTAAGTTGACCATTCTCGGTTGAACGACAAGCAGAAAAGCGCTCAATCAGCCCTGCCGCAAGATAGCCATAAATGCTCTGTGGCGCTTGGATTGATGCCATATCATGTTTTATAGATACGTGCTCTAAATCTAGCTTTCCATGCGCAAGGCAATACCCTTTTTCAGTAATGGTAGTGGTTATTAGTTGTGTTTCTTGTTTAGCAAATTGCTTTAATATTTCGCCGCATTCCTCAACAGCAAACAGCACACGTTGAAGAGCGCCAATCACACGATATTCTGTGTTTTGATCAATCAACGCGAGGGTATAATAGTAATCTTGCTTTCTAAGCACATCACGAACATCGGGCGAACGCATCGATACGCCGGTAATCCCCCATTGCAAGTCTTTGAGGTTTAACAAGGCATCACAATAAACCGCTTGGTGAGCGCGATGAAAGTTGCCCACGCCAAAGTGTAAAATACCGCTGCTCACATCCTGTGAATGATATTGCGGTGTACTCACTTGCTTACCCAAGGTTGATAGCGTACTTCTATTTAATGTGGTCATGTTCGCAATGTCTTCATTGATTTGTTGGCAAAGAGGTGGAGCCGGCATAGCATTCGATAATAGTCATTTCACTTGTTGGGTCATACATAAACTCCGCCTCACCTGCTGGGAAAAAGAATCGGTCCCATTGTTTTAATTCAGTCGTCTGCTCTCCAATAGTAATGCGCCCTTCTCCCGCAGCGACAATGCCGTAAAAGAACCCGTCGCTTTTTCGCCTATAGATGCCGGTGACGGTGCTTCTCATAATGCGAAAACACGCTGTTTTGTCGGCACCTATAAGCTCTTCTAACTTATTGCCTGCATTATCTGCTTCGATAAGTGTGGGTAAGCATCTAAATTCGTCATCAATCTTATCTGCGGTGACTGGAGAGAAGTTAAACGCATCTAACGCTAACTCAATATCACGGCCCATAAATCTCGCCGCCTCAGGAATTTCATAACCGCCTCGCTCAAACTCAAAGCGAACCGCTAAATCTGATGGCTCCATCACCTCTAACATCAAAATACCTTCACCTAGGGCGTGGGGACGGCCACCGGGTACTAAAAATACATCACCAGGTTTAACGGGTATGCGGTCAAAACATTTTTCGATGGCGCAAATATCCTGCTCTTCAATCCACGTTTTTAAATCTTCCCTGCTAGGCGGGCGCTGAAAACCGGCATAGATATAAGGCTCAGTGACATCATCTCGAATGGAGAGAATGACGTAGGCTTCAGTTTTGCCACGTGGCTTACCGAGCCTTTGTTGGGCAAATTCTCGCGTTGGGTGAGCTTGAAAGTGCAGTCTTATGGCACTGTCTAAGTATTTAACTAACGGCACATCATCAAGTGTGCATGGTTTGTCGTCTGAGTGCCCCAGATAATACCTGCTATTTTGGGTGAGTAAATCGCGAAACAAGACGCTATTGCCTTGCTCGTCGCCCACGTGCGCAAGTCCTTCGCTAATATGCTCACGGCCAATGTTATTTGCCTCAACAATTGAGCCAATCCAATCTTCTGGAAAATGTGTGTCTTTTGGTGTTGGCTGTTGTTCTATCTGGTCTAAGAGCTTTCCGCCTTGGTAAGTCCGCCAAACTCGATTCGCGCCAAACTTTAGCAACTTTTTATTCATAAGCATTGACCACTGAAAGCGCCTTTATTACGCCCCGTATTTCGGCTAAGCCCTTCAACCGACCAATACCCGAATACCCAGGATTAACTTGCTTACCAATATCACCCATCATTCGATGTCCATGATCAGGGCGAATGAAAATAGGAATAGCCTCTTTATCTTTTTTACGCTTAACTTCTTGTTCTAGCAAAGCTTGAATGACGCGCACCATATCAACGTCACTATCAAGGTGGCCTGCTTCAAAAAATGTGCGTTGTTCGTTTGGGTCGAGCTTTACGCCACGCAAATGCGAAAAGTGAATACGTGAACCAAAGTGCTTAGCCATATAAGGTAAGTCGTTGTCAGGTCGGCTGCTGAAGGTTCCAACGCAAAGCGTCACGCCATTAGATGGTGACGGTAGTTGATGAAAGAGAAGATCTAGGTCATCAGCAGTACATACAACACGAGGTAATCCAAGCATGTCGCGCGGTGGATCGTCTGGGTGAATACCAAGCTTAACGCCAAGCGCCTCTGCACGCGGCAATACCTTTGCGAGAAAACTAAATAAGTTATCGCGCAGTTGCCTGCCATCAATATGTTTATAGCGCGCGAGCATATCGCGAAAATCATCTAGCGTATAAGCATCGGTCATCTTCCCTGGCAAACCTGCAATGATATTGCGGGTTAATAAGCTTCGCTGCTCTTCTTCCATAGCATCATAGACGGCTTTTGCCGCTTTGCGCTCTTGCTGCGAATACTCAGACTCTGCGGCTTCCCTTTGCAATATATACAAATCGAATGCGGCAAATTCGTTTTGGTCAAAGCGCAGTGCATATGCACCATTAGGCAATTTAAAGTCTAGATCGGTACGAGTCCAGTCAATAACAGGCATAAAATTATAGCAAATCACTTTGATACCGCAGGCTGCCAAGTTTTCCATGGAGGTTATCCAATTATCAATAAACACTTGGCAACCACTTTCGCCTAATTTAATAGACTCGTGCACTGGGATACTCTCAACCACACTCCAAGTAAGCGGAGAAAGCCCCTCATTGTTTTGCTCAATTAAAGACTGATGCTCACCAATGGCATCTTTTGTCCAAACCTCTCCGGCAGGAATATTATGCAAAGCAGAGACAATATCTGTTGCTCCTGTTTGACGTATTTCATCTAGCGTCACAGGGTCGTTTGGACCAAACCATCGCCAAGCTTCACGCATTTCACAAATCTCCGATACTTTCATGAACATAAAAACATGTGTAAGAGCTTAACGCTTTGTTGCACTAAATTGAACCAATTTAAATTACCAAATTGTTAACCAAGGCAACATATAAGGCTATTTATTGCCGTAAACAATCCATTTAATTACGACCATGGTCTGACGCATCTCATTATAAAGCAACGTTATTTTTTGCTACTCAATCAAAATAAAGGGCTTAAAAACAAAGCGTTATTGATACTTTCTGCGATAAACAAGAGACAATTCACAAAAAACATTACCAATATAATTCAGAACCTATAAAATTTGGTTAACTAAATGGTTGACCTTTTAATTAAAAATTGTAATCATCACGTTAATGGATTGTAACTTTAGTAAAAGTATTTGATTAAAACTAGTTCTACCTAGCAAAGCGATGATTGCAACCGGAAGGTAACCCCAGCACGAACCGCTCGATGTTTGCATAGATTAGGCAACCACACACAGGAAAAATTATGACACACAAGCTTTCAAAAATTACGCTGGCGTTGCTTTCGGCAACGACTATTGGCATGGCCAGTAACGCAATTGCGCAAGAAAATGCTGCAAGCACCGAAGAATCGGTAGAAGTTGTTGAAGTAACCGGTATCCGCGCATCTTTATCAAGCGCTCTAGCTGAAAAGCGCTCCGCTCCTAACCTTATTGAAGTTATTGAAGCAGAAGATATTGGTAAGCTACCCGACCAGAACCTTGCTGAAGTGCTTGAGAATATTACCGGTGTTCAAATCACGCGTACCGCAGGTGTTGGAACAGGTGTACAGATTCGTGGTTCAAATGCCAACAACGTTTTAATTAATGGTGTAGAGACTGTTGGTGCGGGCACGGGTCGCGGCGGTATTAGTTTTGAAGATGTTTCAGCTTCTATCATCGCAGGTTTAGAAGTCACAAAAGCAGCGCAAGCTAAAACGATTGAAGGCTCAGTTGGTGGTACCGTAAATCTTCGTACCATTCGCCCGCTAGAATTAAATGACACCCTTATTAACGTAAGAGTACAAGGCGAAGATAGTAGCCTTACTACCGATGGCGTACAGCCTCGCTTTTCAGCCGCTTACGGCGATAACTGGGATACCGACTCAGGTATTTTTGGTTTTGTATTTAGTGGCAGCATTACACAACAAGAAGCAACGTCATTTCGTCCACGTGTTGACCGAGACGGTAGTTTAGTAGAAAACTGTAATGCCGAAGTGGTTCGTGGTGGCAACGTTGAAGACGTAGCTAATCGTCCAGTGTGTCAAGATTTTGATTTCTTGGGTATTCAATTTTTAAACCAAGAACTGGAAAATTTTGAATACGATACAACCAACATTTCAACGACGTTTGAGTTTGCGCCAAACGATAACACTAAGTTTTTCTTTGATGTTGTATACACAGATCAAGAGCGCCGCCAAGACTCAACGCGCGTGCAAGGTTCTGGTGTGAGCAGCGTGTTGAACTATAACCTACCTACACAGTTTGAGACAGTTAACTTTGGCTCACTCGACGGTGTAAACCTTGGTAGTATCCAGGCAGCTGTGCGCGGCACAATTGAGCCAGATTTATCAGTTGATGATGATGATCCCAACTTACGTTTCAACAGTGATACTGGCGCACGTTTGACCGATACCACCTTATTTCGACTAGGCGGCGAGTGGCAAGGAGATAACTTATTTGTCAGCGCAGAAATTTCATCTGCCAAGTCTGATACTGTGAACCCAAATTTGAGCACTCAGCTTAATTTTATCAACCCAAATGCTCCCCTTGATAACTTAGATGCTGATGGTAACCCTACCGCAAGCACTAGTAATGATAACGCAGTTCCATTTATTTATGACTTAACCGGTGGCTCACTCACGTTTGGTATTAACTTTGATTCTCCATTTGCACCGTCTGTTGCAGATTTGCTTAACCCAAATAACGTTGTTCTTGACCAAGTCGATTTGGGCCGCAACACCACTGAAAACAAACTCGACGCCTTACGCACCGACTTCACCTATTACATAGATGATTCTATCGTGACTTCGGTTGACTTTGGTTATCGTTACAGCAAACGCGAAAGCACATTTAATAACGTCACAGACCGTATAGGAGGCTTTAGCCGACTAGCCGATAGCCCGAACGGCAGCTTATTTGCTGACTTGTTAGTGGCAGGTCCAAGCAACTTTGGCGACGCAGATGGACGTGAACTTGCATTGCGCAACTTCTTAATTGTTGACCCAGACTTATCATTTGATAATCCTGACTTGGTACTTTCTACCTTAGAAGCTGCTCTGATTGCGCATGACGCAACACCGGATTTAGCAAACTTAGTACCATCTGCTGCTGCTTTCTTTAACATCGAGGAAGAATCGCACGCCTTATATGCTCAAGCTAACTTCGAATATGAGTGGATAATGGGTAACATTGGCGTGCGTCATATCCAAACAGATGTAGACTCAACAGGTAATACTGTTACAAGTGATGGTGCGAATTTAACCACCATTTCAGGTGATTATAACTTTACCTTACCTCGTCTTAACCTTGTGGCTACTCCACATGAAGACGTGGTATTGCGTTTAGGCTGGGGACAAGATATCCGTCGCCCTGATTTCAACGACCTAAATACCTCAGTGAGCTTGATAACCAACGTTAATGCGTCGGTTAATATTGGTAACCCAGGTTTAGAGCCTCAAGAGATCACCACCCTTGACTTGACTGCTGAGTGGTATTTTGCCGACGCAGCAGTGGTAAGCATTGGTTACTTTGACAAGGAAATCACGAATCTATTTGTCGACCAACTAAGCAGCGCTCCAGTCGACGGTAACGGATTCCGCAGCACTAATCCTGCCTGTGCTGGCGGTGGTTTCTTTAACCCAATCGCTGAGGGTGATGACTTCCTTGCACCATTGGGCACAACAGGTATATGTGTAGATTTGCAGTCTAGAGTAAATGATTCGGCAAAAACTAGCCAAACTGGCTGGGAAATGGCGGTTCAATATGACCTTTCAAGCTTTGAAGATGAGCTAGGCTGGGCTTCTGGATTTGGTGTTATTGCTAACTACACCATTCAAGAATACTCAGGTGGCTCGATTGTGAATGAATCAGCAACTCGCGGTACTGATATATTTAACGCAATTAATGGTATTTATGATAGCGCTGACTTTCAAACGGTTACTGCAGTTCAAGGGTTATTGGACTTCTCTGAGAATGCATATAACGTAACTGCTTATTATGAAAAATATGGCATTAGCGCACGTCTTCGTTACACATGGCGTGAAGCGTTCCGTACCGACGATACTGCAGCAGGTGCGTCACGTAACTCAACGCTTGGCTTCCCAGTGTATACAGCTGACCGTGGTCAGTTAAATGCCAGCATTAGCTACGATGTTAACGAACAGTTCAATATCGGTGTTGAAGCGGTTAACCTAACCAAAGAAGGCATTACGCAATCTTGTGTAAATGATGGCGCATTGCTTTGTTTTGAAGGTTTAGCTGACCGTCGTATTACCTTTGGTGCAAGTTATACTTTCTAAATCTAAGCGTTAACAAACAAAAAGGCATGTCGCAAACGGCATGCCTTTTTCAATCTACAATGACTTACAGCAAAATTTAACTGCGTATAAAGTGAGGATGCACAATATGCTAAATAAAATATTTACAATAACGCTAATCGCATTTTTTGCGATGACTTTGGCTTACGTTGCGCAAGCAAAAGAGCATCCCCGTTTAATACTCACAAAAGAGGGCGTTGAACAAATACGCGAAAACTTGGGCAAAGTGCCTCTTTTTGACGCCAGTGTCGAGAAGATCAAAGCCGAAGTAGATAAAGAAATACAAATGGGAATTGATACCCCCATTCCAAAGGACTTTTCAGGTGGCTATACACATTTTCGCCACAAACAAAATTTTATCATTGCGCAACAAGCCGGTGCGCTCTACCAAATTCTAGAAGATGAGAAGTACGCTAAATACGTACGCGATATGTTGTTTCAATATGAAGCGATGTACAAAAACTTGCCTGTACACCCGCAAGTACGTTCATATGCGCCAGGTAAACTATTTTGGCAGTGTTTAAACGACAGCAACTGGTTGGTGTATATGGCTCAAGCCTACGACACTATTTACGATTATTTATCGAGTGAAGAACGCCAAACACTTGAAGATAACCTGTTTCGCCCTTTTGCAGATTATATTTCTTTAGCCAACCCTCAGTTTTATAACCGCATTCATAACCACAGCACATGGGGAAATGCTGCGGTAGGCATGATTGGCTTGGTAATGGATGATCAAGCGCTTATTCAGCGCGCCCTTTACGGTATTGAAGACGATGGCTTAGCGGTCGGCGGCGTAGACGATGATGGCGGCACAATTAAAGCTGCTGACCAAAAGCGCGGCTTTTTAGCCAACCTTGAACAGCCCTTTTCACCAGACGGCTATTACACTGAAGGTCCGTATTATCAGCGCTATGCAATGTATCCATTTTTGATATTTGCCACTGCGATGCATAATACCTACCCAGAGTATGGCGTGTTAGAACATAAAGATAATGTGCTGCTTAAAGCCATCGACGCACTGCTTAACTTAACAGATGCTGACGGCGACTTCTTCCCGCTTAATGACGGTCAAAAAGGCATGTCGTACTTTACCCCTGCTCTCATTACCACTGTGAACATTGGTTACTACTATGGCCAACAAGATCCAAAGCTTTTAAGCGTTGCGCAAAAGCAAGGTGAAGTCTTACTTGACCAAACTGGTTTGGCGATAGCACTAGACCTCGAAGCTAACAAAGCCGTTCCTTTTACAAAGCAGTCTGTAAATCTAAGCGATGGCGCACTCGGTGACGAAGGCGGCGTTGCAGTGCTTAGAAGCGGTAACGAAGAGTTAACGGCGGTATTTAAATATGCCGCACAAGGCTTAAGCCATGGCCACTACGATAAGCTTTCGTATTCACTATACCGACAAGGCGAAGAAGTACTGCAAGACTATGGCTTAGTGCGCTTTGTTAATATTGGCCAAAAAGGCGGTGGTAACTATCTCAAAGAGAATACGACATGGGCAAAATCCACTATTTCTCATAATACGCTTTCTCAAGATCAGAGCATTCATTTTGGTGGCGATTATCAAACCGGTAGCCAACATCATTCAGATTTCTACTTCTACGCCGACGAAAACCCGCAAGTACAAGTCGCCAGCGCCAAAGAAACCAATGCTTACCCGGGTACTGAAATGCACAGAACAGTTGCCTTGATTAAACCAAGTGATGCTGACGAGCCATTTATGCTCGATATCATGAAAGTAGATGCGCAAGGTACTCATGATTACGACCTGCCCTTTTATTATTTTGGTCAAATCATACAAACCAACTTTGCATACACGCGTCCACCAACTCAAGAGCCGCTTGGTAACAAAAACGGCTACCAACACCTTTATTTAGAAGCGTCTGGCTCGCCATCTTCTGACACCACACAGTTTTCATGGTTGAACAAAGGGAAGTTCTATACATTGAGCACCCTTACTCACGACGAAGATAATATTATGCTGACACGCATTGGCGCTAACGACCCTGAGTTTAATCTTCGCAATGAACCGGGCTTTATGCTTCGCCGCCCAAACACTCAAGATACTGTGTTTGTATCAATTGTTGAGCCTCACGGGTCATATAGCCCAGTAACCGAGCTGTCTCTTAATTCTAACAGCAGCATTGCATCCATAAACTTGATGCACGACAGCGACGCTTATACCGGGGTAGAAATTGTAGGTGTAAATGGTGAATCACAAATATTTATCGTTGCGAATCTAGATGCTCAAGCAAATAGTGAACATACACTTAACGTAAACGGCCAGGAGTATAAGTGGACCGGGCCATATTGGTATGCAAACGCAGAATAAAAGGCTGCTTGAGCGCAGCGTATGCCGCGCTCAGCTTACCAGTGCATCATTACATTTTAAGACAACAAACAAAGATCTATCCAATATTTTATTTTTGGTTGACAAATTGGATAGGTAAATATAATGTTTGTGTTATAAAATTGTTAGCCAAGAGTTATACCGACGTCATCAGCTCAATGGTATTCGATATCAAGAAAAAATAGCATTGGGTCGGGTCGGTTTTTCTAAGGAATTTAAGAGGAATATTTTTATGTCTAAACCAAGTATTGGCTTTATCGGCCTAGGTCTAATGGGCGGCAACATGGTCCAGAACTTATTAACTCGAGGCTACCCAGTCTGTGTTATGGATTTAAACCCAGATGCTGTAGCTGCATGCACAGCAAATGGAGCAACTTCTTCAACGTCAGCAAAATCACTTGCCGAATCTGTTGATATCGTGATGCTTTGCTTAACCACATCAGCAATTGTCGAGAAAGTTATTTACGGTGAAGATGGCATTTTGGCAGGAATTAAAGAAGGTAGCGTGCTGATTGATTTCGGTACGTCTATACCCGCATCGACGCGTAAAATTGGCGCAGACCTAGCCGCTAAGGGCGTTGGCATGATTGACGCCCCTCTTGGACGCACCCCTGCGCATGCAAAAGATGGCCTGCTCAATATTATGGCAGCTGGCGACAAAGAAACATTTGAGAAGGTAAAACCGGTACTAGAAGACCAAGGTGAAAATGTATTCCATCTAGGCGAGTTGGGTGCAGGCCATACCACAAAACTGATCAACAACTTCATGGGGATGACAACAGTATGTGCCATGTCTCAAGCGTTTGCGGTTGCTAAAAAAGCAGGCTTGGACGGACAGCAGTTGTTCGACATTATGTCAACGGGCCCATCTAACTCACCCTTTATGCATTTTTGTAAGAACTACGCAGTAGATAATGTGAGTGACTTAGGCTTTTCTATCGCCAACGCGAACAAAGATTTAGGCTACTTCTTACAAATGGTTGACGACCTAGGCACCGTTTCAAAAATTGCGGAAGGCTCATCAGCCAATCTACAGGCTGCATTTGACGCGGGCATGGGTAACGGTAACGTACCTGAAATCTTTGATTACTTTCAACAATTAAGTAAGTAAACGCTTATGATAAATACACTATCCAAGTTAGGCAGCCTGCTGTTACTACTCGTGTTGTTTGCTTGCTCACCGCAAGCAAACGAATACTACATCGATAGTAAGGATGCATTCTTTAAAGTAGCTTCAGATCTGAAAGCAGGCGATACACTGATTTTAAAAGATGGTGTGTATGTAGACTTTGAGATTTTGCTTAGAGGGAATGGCACAGAAAATTCGCCTATTACCTTAAAAGCAGAAACACCGGGCAAGGTAATCTTGTCTGGTCAGTCTAACTTACGCCTTGCAGGACAGTATTTGGTTGCCTCTGGTTTAGTGTTTAAAAATGGCTATACGCCCAGTAGTTCGGTTATTGAGTTTCGCGAGAGTAGAGGCAAGTATGCTTATCACTCACGCGTTAGTAACATGGTCATTGATAACTTCAACAACCCCGACAAACAAGAATCTGACTATTGGGTTGCGCTGTATGGGAAACACAATCGCTTCAACCATAATCATCTTGTAGGTAAGCGCAACAAAGGTGTGACTGTTGCGGTTCGTTTAAATAGCGAAGCTAGCCAAGAAAATTATCATCGTATTGACCATAACTACTTTGGCTATCGCCCTACTTTTGGCTCCAACGGTGGCGAAACACTGCGCATAGGCACTAGCCATTTCTCATTAACGGACTCATTCACCCAAGTTGAAAACAATTACTTTGAAAAGACCAACGGCGAAGTTGAAATCATCTCTGTGAAATCTGGCAGTAATACGATACGCGGTAATGTGTTTTATGAAGCACGCGGCACGCTCACCATGCGTCATGGCAACGGCAACATCATTGAAAACAATGTCTTTTTAGGTAATGGCATTGAGCACACTGGCGGTATTCGTGTTATTAATAAAGACCAGACGATTCGCAACAACTATTTAGAAGGGCTTGGCGGGTACCGTTTTGGCAGTGGCCTTACGGTTTTAAATGGCGTGCCAAACTCCCCTATCAATCGTTATCATCAGGTCGACAATGCGCTTATTGAAAACAATTCTTTAATTAACGTTGAGCACATTCACCTCGGCGCTGGGAGTGACGCAGAGCGCAGCGCAGTGCCTATCAATAGCAAAATGGCACACAACCTTATTTATAACGAAAACAATCAGCAGCCGTTTACCTTATTTGACGACATGAGTGGCATCGTGTTTGAGCACAACGACAGCAACGTCGACGTGCCAAGTGAGATAAGCGCCGGATTTCAGACAATCGAGCTTTCCTTAGTAAGAGCAGAAAACGGCTTGTTGTACCCAAGCGACACCAGCATCACAAGTGGCGTTAGCCGTGACCTCACCATTTTGAATAAAAACGATACGGGCGTAGCCTGGTACCCGAAAACACCTGCGACTGTTGCGTTCGATAGTGGCAAAGTGCGACAGGTGAGTGCCGATGCTAGTGCTTTATTAGAAGCAATAGAAAACGCTGGCGAGGGCGACGTGATAGAAATTGCGCCTGGCGATATCGTCATTCCTAAATTAGCGTTTATTGATAAGACACTCACGATCAAAGCAGCACAACCAGGGCAAACAAAAATCGGATTTGAACGCTCTGCCCTTTTTGAAATTCGCGACGGCGGCAGTTTGAAGCTACAAGGTTTGCACATTACCGGTGAAAGCAGTCCAGACTCGCATGGAAACACCGCGATACGCACTAAAAAGTGGGGAATGGTAAATAACTATCGTTTTGAAATGCACGACTCGGTGATTGAAAACTTAGATGTGAATCACTCGTTTCATTTCTTTAGCACCGGTAAAGGCGCTTTTGCCGACAAAATCATGCTATCAAACAACACCTTTACAAACGTCACCGGCGATATCTTACAACTAAATACCGAATCTGAAGATTTAGGTATTTACAATGCTGAATACATTACTTTGCGCGGCAATACGTTTACTAATATCGATGGTGGCATTGCCAAAATCTATCGCGGTGGAACAGATGAAAGTACCTTTGGCCCTCTATTATTGGTAGAAGACAACATCCTATCAGACGTAGGCTTAGGTTCGCGTAATAAAGATTTAGCAAGCTTCTATTTGCATGGCGTGCAGCGCACACACATGTCTGGTAATACATTTACATCTTCTGCGCCACTTGTGGTTGAGCATACGGTAGGCGAGCCTTCAACAACGGTTATCAATAATGTATTTAACCAAACCCAGCCGCCAAAAGTGACTGAACTGCGAGTAAAAGGGCCACATACGGCTGAGCTTCGCGACAACACTATCAACGAATAATAGTAGATTTATAGGAATAACCCCATGCAAAAACAAAGCGAACACTTCTTGTTTGGCGATCAAACAGAAATTGAAGATTTAGGTAACGGCCTTAAACGTCAAATGCTTGGCTTTAATCATGAGCTAATGGCGGTTAAAGTTTGGTTTGACAAAGGTGCTGAGGGTTATGTGCACAAACATAGACATTCTCAAGTCACATACGTTGAACAGGGTGAGTTTCACTTTAATATCGGTGGTGTCATCAAAATTCTAAAAGCGGGCGATAGCTGTTTAATTCCCCCTCATGTAGAGCATGGGGCGGTTTGCCCAACGGGTGGCATATTGATAGATACCTTTAGCCCTGCACGCGAAGACTTTGTCAGTGAATAGGGTTCATTTTTTAGGTGAGTGCATGATTGAGCTGCGCCATGGTGAAAATGGCGTAATGCATCAATCATTTTCGGGTGATGTGTATAACTCGGCTGTCTATCTAAAACGCTGCTTTGACAACGTTGAGTGCTCCATCGTGACCGCTGTAGGTCAAGATGCGCTAAGCGACGAAATGCTCAACACCTTCCATAAAGCTGACCTAAATACTGAGTTAGTCTTTAAACACCCCACTAAACACGCTGGCTTATATATCATTAAAATAGATGATAAAGGCGAGAGAAGCTTTACGTACTGGCGCAGTGATGCCGCTGCCCGCACTATCGTAAATTTTTTAAACGACGATGTATTGTCGAAGTTTAAATCGGGCGATATGTTTTTCTTTTCAGGGATATCACTGGCTGTTATTGAGCCTGAAGCTCGCCCTCTTTTTTGGCAAAAACTGGAGCAGTTAAAACAAGCTGGCGTGATATTAGTATTTGATCCCAATTACCGTGCCCGCATGTGGCATAGTGAAGCCGATAGCAAAGAAGCTTTCAACAGAGCATTCGGATTGGCACAAATCGCCCTGCCGGGCATCGAAGACTTAGAGCAGCTTTACGGACTTCACACAGGCATTGATGTGATTAAGTTTTGTCAATCATTTGATATTGAGGAAGTGATTGTCAAAGATGGACCTAATGCAGTGCTAAGCCTAGCAAACAATCAAATTGAAAAGCATGAGATCACGCCATGCGAAAATGTCGTTGATACGACCTCTGCCGGAGATGCGTTTAACGGTGTTTATTTAGGTGCACGAATAAATGAATACTCTATTGCTAAGTCGATAGCGCTTGCTGCTCAAGCTGCAAACATCACCGTTCAACATCCAGGGGCAATTGCGCCAAAACAAGCATTCATGTCTGACATGTCTGCTCTACTCAATACCTAACCATCAATTAATCACGAATGCTATAAGATAGGCACTATGAAACGTTTTTCTGAACTTATGTCTGGGCAAGTTTTACTTCCTATAATTCAAGCGTGCACCGTAAACGAAGGCGTTTTGGTTGCAAAAGCAATGGCAGATGCCGGCCTTAACTCCGTCGAAGTCGTACTGAGAACCCCCGTATCGCTCGAGGCGCTCAAAGCTATAAAGACTGAGGTACCTACTTTGCAAGTTGGTGCGGGGACGATACTTTCAAAACAACATTTAGACAATGCAATGGCAGCAGGTGCTGATTTTATTGTTACCCCAGCGGTATCGCCTACTTTGCTCAATGCACTAAAGAGCTGCGAGGGGCCGGTGGTGCCGGGCGTATCGACCATGGGCGAAATACTAGCTGCTTATGAAGCAGGGTTTAGAGAGCTCAAGCTGTTTCCTGCAACACTTGCCGGGGGCGTTAAATTTTTAAATGCAATTTCGTCAGTATTTCAAGAGGTAACATTTTGCCCTACCGGTGGTGTAAACCCCGACAATAAACGAGAGTTTTTAGCTCTCGATAACGTATTTGCCGTTGGTGGGACTTGGGTTGCGCAAAAACAATGGATAGAAGAAGGAAATTGGCCCGCAATTATAAGTGCGTGCCGTGAAGCTAATTCCGCCTAAAAAAGTCATCCGCTTTTAGAGGTTATCCTTTACATGGTTTAACATAATTTAACAGTTACTTTACAAAAAACATTGTAAAGAAGCCCGTATATTGGTAATGTTTTGTAAGTTATTTTGGTAATAGATATTTTAAATTTTGGATAGCGAAAAGTGTAAACCATCGCAACCAAGTCATTCAGGAAGAGGTGTATGGCAAACCGTTACAAACTATTATTGTCACTGTTATTAATCGGAACACTCATATCTGGTGTAGGGCTATTTTTTAACGTCCAAACACAGAACACCGTCATAATAAGACTCGGACACGTTGTCGATCTCGAGCACGCCATGCACAAGTCACTCGCCTATTTTAAAGAGCAGCTCAATGATATATCTGACGGCCAAATGGACGTTCAAATTTATGCTAGCGGCCAGCTTGGTGCTGAACGTGATTTAATCGAATTAATGCAGATTGGCAGCTTAGACATGGCGCAAGTATCTGTGGGTCCTGTGGAATCGTTTGTCCCTGAGCTACAAATATTCAGCTTGCCCTATGTATTTGACGATGAAGACCATTTTTGGCGGGTTATCAACAGCGAACTAGGCCAAGAATTGCTGCTATCACCGCTAAATGTAGATTTACGAGGTGTCGCATTTTTCGATGCTGGTAGCAGAAGCTTTTACACCTGTCCCAAACCCATTTATACCCCCGATGATTTAGTAGGAATGAAAATTCGTACCATGAAAAGCCAATCGGCCGTGGCGCTCATGCGTGCGCTAGGCTCATCGGCGACGCCTATTTCATTTGGAGAAATCTACACATCGTTACAACAAGGGGTTGTAGACGGTGCAGAAAATAGTCCGATTACATACTATAAAACAAGACATTACGAAATTTGCAAGAACTTTACCCTAGACGAACACAACACTATTCCTGGTATCGTTATGTTCAGTGAAAAGCGCTGGCAAGGTCTTACCGAGCAACAGCAGGCATGGGTACAACAAGCGATGGATACCACCGTTACCTATCAGCGAGCGTTATGGAAAGCAGATACCGACGTGGCGATGGAGCAGCTAAAGCTTGCAGGAGTAAATATCATCATTCCTGACAAAACCCCTTTTCAAGAAAGTGTGCAGAGCTTTAAGGATAGTTTTCAAGGGACCCCCGTTGGTGACATTTTAAACCGAATTGAGGCGAAAAAATGAGTATGTTTAAAACTACCCTAGGCGTCCTTGACAGCATACTTACGCGATTCCTTCAAAGCTTATTGGTCATCGTGACTATTGTGGTCAGCTGGCAGGTATTTTCGCGTTATGTGCTAAATGATCCAAGTTCATTCACCGAAGAGCTAGCAAGATTTTTACTTATATGGATTACATTGCTCGGATGCGTTTTCGCCTACAGACGTAATAGTCATCTAGGCCTTGATATGGTGTATTCCCAAGCAAGCTTAAGCTATCGAAAGTGGGTATACCGCTTTATTCATGTATGCGTGGCAGCGTTCGCTGTTTGCGTGATGATGATTGGCGGCTTTTCGTTGATGAACATGACTGAGCAACTTGGCCAAACGTCACCGGTAATGGGCATCGATATTAGCTGGGTGTATTCAGTCGTGCCGTTCAGCGGCCTGTTGATCTTGCTCTACTCCATTGAGTTTCTTATTCAACCCGATTACAACGTTGTTTCCCACGATGAGTATGCGCACACCGTAATGCTCGACGAAGACGACGCGCAAGCTCCATCAAACACAAAGAAGGAAAATAAATAATGACTGTCGTATTTTTACTCTGTTTATTCTTTCTTTTATTGTTTTTAAACGTCCCTATTTCATTTGCCATTGGGCTTTCAACGTTTTTGTTTATGATGACGTCCATCGACTTTTTGCCCGCGGCGACTACCGTTGCTCAACGCATGACCAATGGTGTTAACAGTTTTGCATTAATGGCCATCCCGTTTTTTATCTTGTCTGGACAAATCATGGCGCAAGGCGGCATCGCTAAACGACTTATAAACTGCGCTATGGCCTTACTCGGCGCTTTTCCCGGCGGACTGGCGCTGGTAAACGTATTGTCGTGTACTTTATTTGGCGCTATTTCTGGGTCTGCAGTGGCCGCGACATCTGCAATAGGCAGTTTTATGGTACCGCAGATGAAGAAAGCCGGATACAGCCCTGAGTTTTCCGCTTCAGTCACCGCAACCGCTTCAACCACAGGTTTGCTTATTCCCCCTAGTAACATTCTGATCATCTACGCTATCGCCAGCGGTGGTGTGTCCATTTCTGCTTTATTTTTAGCCGGCTACATTCCCGGTTTACTTGTAGCGTTATCGCTGATGATTTTTTGTGTGGTCTACGCAAAACGTAAAGGTTTTGCCAGTGCTGAGCGCTTGCCATTCTCAGTTGTGTTAAAAAGTGTTTGGCAAGCAGTGCCTAGTTTAGCGCTTATTGTTATTGTTATGGGCGGCATTATCTCAGGTATCTTTACGCCTACCGAGGCTGGTGCCATCGCGGTCTTGTATGCGTTAGTCCTTGCTGCCGGTTTTTATCGCGAAGTCGACATGGAAAAATTTGGTGTCATTTTAATCAAAACAGCAGAGACAACCGCGATTGTACTATTCCTTATCGCAACATCTTCCGCTTTATCATGGGTACTTTCTTACGAGAATTTGCCGCAAGCGCTAACCGATACTTTATTGGTCATCAGCGACAACCCGCTCATTATATTACTTATCATCAATATAATTTTGTTATTGATTGGTGCATTTATGGACATGACACCTGCCGTACTTATTTTTACGCCAATATTTTTGCCTATTGCCGTTTCTATCGGTATTGAGCCTTTGCAGTTTGGTATCATGATGATTCTCAACCTTTGTATTGGTTTATGCACGCCGCCGGTAGGTGCCATACTATTTGTAAGCTGCGCGGTATCAAAAACGAAAATTGAGAAGATGGTGAAACCGATGTTACCGCTTTATGTAAGTATGCTGGTGGTGTTGTTCCTTGTTTCTATGTACTCACCAATCAGCACGTTTTTACCAAGTCTATTAGCACCTTAAGGACCAAAGCGAATTCATTGCAGCATCAATCTACCGATGTTGATTTTATATTAAACTGCCGCATCTGCAGCATAAAAACAGATGCGGTAACACAGCCAAAAGTCCAGAGGTTTTCAGCGTGTTTTGAGAGTCTCAGACAAAAAAACAGCGCTTTATGAGACTAGATGCCTATAAATTGCTGTTTTTTATGATTACCAATTGATTTAATATTGGTAATAATTCAAAAAAGAAGTATTCTTTATCAAAGGCTTATCCAAAGGCCTTATGGTTTGACCAAGTTGAGTATTACGGTTTACAAGCCGAAGAATAAAAAAGGTACACATATGAAAACCCGTCGCATGTTTTGGCAAGTTGCTGAAAAAATTGAAAATCTTATTGATTCCGGTATGTATCCTCCTGGAAGCCGTCTGCCGCCAGAGCGCGAATTAGCAGAAAGCTTTAATGTGAGCAGGCCTACTATCAGAGAAGCCGTGATTGCTCTAGAAGTAATGCAACGCGTTGAGGTTAAAACAAGCTCGGGGGTGTATGTACTTGAGACACGCAAAGATAGAGAGCAGCAAACCCTTGAAAAGGTGAGTGCATTTGAGCTCACTCAAGCTAGAGCGCTAGTTGAAGGCGAGGCTGCAGCGTTGGCTGCACAGTCTATTACTGCCGAGGAGTTAGCGCAGCTAAAATCTACGCTAGAGGCAATGGAGTCAGGTGTTGGCGCTGAAGCGGCTGATAGAGAGTTTCACTTAATTATTTCACAAGCGACAAAAAATCACGCTATTTTGCTTGCCGTCGAAAAGTTTTGGGAGTTACGCGACACGCTCCCTCAAGTGAAGAATGCTTATGCAAGCGTGTGTAGTCAGTCTGATAAAGACCGCTTGCTTGAACACAAAGCCATATACGAAGCCTTGAAAGTGCGTAATACACAGGCCGCTCGCTTGGCCATGCATGCTCACTTTAACCGTTTAATTAATGCACTTTTTGATATGAGTGAGGCGCAAGCACTCGAAGAGATTCGCAAAAAGACAACCGAAACTCGAGACTTGTACTCTTTGAATCATTTAGTGGGTTAGTAGCATCCGTCGCATTGTCAGGCTAGCGTTTGCCCCTTTATCTCGCAATGATAAACGAAGGCATAACATAGCTTAACGCTCTTATCTGGATTGGATAAGTTCACCCCTTAGTTTAAATCGATACAACAAGGATCTCCAAAGGAGCAGTTATCCTTACTATTTTGTACGAAGGTAACGGCTACCCCTTGTTTTGATGCTTCGCATCACTCAAAATACGATGATTGCTCTCGGCCCTTAGTTCAACTGGATAGAACGGCTGCCTCCTAAGCTTACGGTCCTCCATGAAATTGGTCACGAGGCTTCGATTCATTCTTGTATTAAGTTTCGGTTTGTCACAAAATACCCGCAAGTCAGCCACACCCCTTAGTTTAACAGGATAAAACGAGGACCTCCTAAGTCTTTGATAGTGGTTCGAGTCCACTAGGGGTGGCCAATTGTTGTACTTTTTTGACTTGTAGCTTTTGAGACGGATTAGGCTGTGTTTTGGGGACTGTGACCGTTTTGAGACCAAGTGTCATAAAAACAATTTTGGAGTTATTAAAATTGCGTTTAATCGATTAAAAATAATTAAACCCTGTGGATATGCGGAACACTCCTTGTGCGTCCTCTGAGCCAAAATATAACGCGGTTCAGCCCTGTCGATACGGGGAACACGTTTATAAGGTTACGACAGTGTTCATTAGGCGGCGGTTCAGCCCCGTGGATACGGGGAACACTCATTATTGCCAACACATGCATGGGACCACCACTAAATGGGACCATCCAACCAGCGCTATTTAATGATTTTGTCATTCAGCGAGATTTCGACTTTGGGGCTTAAACATCAGCCAACATGTAGGGATCTTAAAAAAATTAGGAGATATTAACCCAGTGGTCACGGCCTAATTATGTGACCAATCCGTGGCCCAATGTAAATGTAGCTAAATCGTTATCTCAACAAGCGGCATTCGGGGTTCATCACTTTTGCGATGATTACTGATCAAGCAATCATAAAATGCTGTTGGAAGGCCAATCAGACTAATTGCTTACTATCTAATATAAATCCAATGTCTACACTGTAATATTGCGCAATCACTAAAGTCATTTAGCCAGAGCACGACACAATAGCAATAGCTGATAATAGGCGAATGGCAACATATTAAAGGACAGGTTTGGATGGTCATATCTTCAACCACTGATTACCGGAAAGCCGCACAAAAAAAGCTCCCACCCTTTTTATTTCATTATATAGATGGCGGCTCTTACACCGAAACTACGCTTCGAAATAACATCTCAGATTTGCAAGATATAGCGCTCAAGCAGAAGGTGCTCAACGATATGTCCTCCCTCAGTTTAGAGCACAAGATGTTTAATGAAACCCTCTCAATGCCAGTTGCCTTATCTCCTGTTGGTTTGACAGGCATGTATGCAAGACGAGGTGAAGTTCAAGCGGCAAGAGCGGCTGAGAAAAAAGGCATCCCTTTTACTATGTCCACCGTTTCGGTGTGTCCGATTAAGGAAGTGACAAGTAAAATAAAAAGACCAATGTGGTTTCAGCTATATGTATTAAAAGATCGAGAATTTATGAAAGATGCTTTAAGGCGCGCTAAAGCTGAAGGCGTCACTACTTTAGTATTTACTGTGGATATGCCAACGCCGGGCGCCCGCTATCGCGACTTGCACTCAGGCATGAGCGGCCCCTATGCAGAAATACGAAGGATGTTACAGGCCATGACGCATCCTTCATGGGCACTTGATGTGGGTTTGTTAGGCAAACCTCACGATTTGGGTAATATTTCAACTTACCGAAACAAAACCACAAAGCTTGGCGATTACATTGGTTGGCTTGGCGATAACTTTGACACTTCTATTTCATGGAAAGACCTAGAGTGGATAAGAGAATTCTGGGATGGGCCTCTCATCATCAAAGGTATACTAGACGTTGAAGATGCTAGAGACGCGGCAAGGTTTGGTGCTGACGGCATTGTTGTGTCTAATCATGGTGGGCGTCAACTAGATGGCGTTATGTCTTCAGCCAAGGCGCTGCCGATTATCGCTGATGCAGTGAAAGGAGATATAAAAATTTTTGTCGATTCTGGTATTAGAAGCGGGCTAGACGTGGTTCGTATGCTAGCCTTAGGCGCTGACTGCACGATGATAGGACGCTCTTACATATATGCGTTAGCTGCGAAAGGAGAAAAAGGCGTAGAGCATTTACTCGACCTATACGCAAATGAAATGCGAGTTGCAATGACATTGACAGGCGCAAAGCGTATTAGCGATATAGGCAATCAATCTATCGCAAGAATCGTATAGCCAAGATACATAAGTAATGCAACAAGTCCAGCGCAGGACGCCATATTGCCTGGTCATGATGCCAGAGAGTGGCGATACCTATTATCAGCACAAATCATGTGTATTATCTAACCGGCACCGCCACATTGCACAGCTCGATTTTACCCGTAGGCTCAATAAACCAGTCTTCGTTACGTGTGGCTCTTAGTTCAACATAGCGGGCAAATTCGGGTGTATCGGTTTTCATCACCTCAATCACACGGCCCTCTTCTAAAAATCTGACCGATTCGATAGGCGTGGTCTCTTCAATCGTGCCATAAAACCCTAGCGCTTGTGTTCCCCGCGGTAGGCTCGACAGGTGTTCAATGCCTTGCCAAACCTTTCCAACGAGCGTGACATTTAAATCTAGATGGCGCGGCGCGTGTCCTGTTACCGCATATAATCCTGTACCGTTACCGCTGTTGCTTTCATTGCCCCTTGAGACGCCGACCATACCGTAGCAATGCGTTAAATAATGTCCTCGGTTGTTTTTCGCGGTGGGCAGACCATCGGTGAATCCTACTTGGTCAGCGTAGGCGTCGCGACTTACAATCGGTTGAAACGATGATGGCGTAGATTGCGCGTAAAATTCTACTTCGACTTTGTCTTTTGCAGACCCAATCGATTTTAGTTCAACGTCTTGATAATCGGGACTGAGCTCTGAGATTTCCCCCCACTGTGCAACATAATTGTCGTGAGAGCGAATCACACGGTTACCGTCGTAATATTGTTCGCTCACAAGGGTCTTAATATTGGTAACGTGAATGGGAGCAAATTGCTGTGCGAGCTCAATAATGACCTCTCCGTTTGGCAGAGTCATTACGATAGTGTTTTCTGGTTCAAGCTGGCGCCATGCGTTATCGTTAAGCGAATCGATTAAGGCGGCAGATGATGTGTACGCCGACAGCTGTGCACCTATTTGTGCCTCGTTGTCGATGCTGACATCTTCTTTTTCCAAACTGGACGGTGAGTTATCGCTTACCACAGCAGAATTGACCTGAGGTTCACAACCTGACAATAAAACGCTTAATGTAACGACCGCGAGTGGCGTCTTCATAAATGACTCCTATAGGCAGTTTTGCCATCGTATTTTTGAAAGGCGAAGCACAACGCATCAGTAAGCTGAAACAAAGCGTGTATGAATAGTATGGCAAACCAAGTGAAGTTTTCCTCGCTAGTCGCAAAGGTCTAAGTTACGCTCTTTTTTTGAGCCTGTAACCCTCAATTAGTGTAAATATTTCACGCACATAATGTTATTATTAAAAAACATATAGCTTTTGGTAGTAACAAGCACCAAATCCTGTTGAATAATGACTACAATACATTTATTTTTCGTCCACTAAAATAAAGGAATTCCTCATTCATGTCAGATAACAAACAAAAGATTATCTATACTTATACCGATGAAGCACCGCTATTGGCAACCGCTTCTTTGTTGCCCATTGTTCGCAGATTTACGGCTGCTGCAAATATCGAGGTTGAGTTAAGTGATATTTCTGTTGCCGCGCGAGTCATTGCAGAATTTCCTGAATTTCTTGAAGAGCACCAGCGCCTAAATGACAATCTGGCTGAATTGGGTAGACTAACGCAAGAACCCGACACGAACATCATTAAATTGCCAAATATCAGTGCATCTGTTCAACAATTGAAGACATGCATTAAAGAGTTGCAGAGCAAAGGCTACGCATTACCTAACTATCCAGATGATCCAAAGACAGACGAAGAAAAAGCGATTCGCCAGCGCTATGGTAAAAGCCTTGGAAGCGCTGTAAACCCTGTACTACGCGAAGGTAATTCAGATCGTCGTGCACCCAAAGCGGTAAAAAACTTTGCGCGTAAATTCCCGCATTCCATGGGCGAATGGAAGCAGTGGTCAAACACGCACGTTTCTCACATGCATAAAGGCGACTTTTACGATGGTGAGCAATCTATCACCTTAGATAGTGCGCGCACGGTAAGAATGGAGCTATTAGCCGACGATGGAAAAATTGAGGTATTAAAACCAGAACTTCCACTGCAAAAAGACGAAGTAATCGATTTAATGTTTATGAGCAAAAAAGAGCTTTGTGAATTCTATGAGCGCGAAATGGATGATTGTCGCGACGCAGGTATCTTGTTCTCATTGCACGTAAAAGCAACCATGATGAAGGTGTCTCACCCCATTGTGTTTGGTCACGCAGTTAAGATTTACTATAAAGATGCGTTTGAAAAACACGGAAAGCTATTTGACGAGTTAGGTATTAACGTAAACAACGGCATGGCAAACCTTTATGAGAAAATCGCAACTTTATCTAGCGCAAAGCGCGAAGAAATAGAGCGTGATTTGCATGCTTGCCAAGAAAACCGCCCTCGCCTTGCGATGGTTGATTCTTCTAAGGGCATTACAAACTTCCATTCACCAAGTGACGTAATTGTAGACGCATCAATGCCGGCGATGATTCGCTCAGGCGGCAAAATGTGGGGCGCTGACGGCAATCCATACGACTGTAAAGCAGTTATGCCAGAATCAACCTTTGCGCGCATATACCAAGAGATGATCAACTTCTGTAAATGGCACGGTAACTTCGATCCAACCACTATGGGTACCGTTCCAAACGTTGGCCTCATGGCGCAAAAAGCAGAAGAGTATGGCTCACATGATAAGACCTTTGAGTCAGCATCTGCAGGCGTAGCTCGCATTGTTGATGTAGACACTGGCGAAGTATTGCTTGAGCAACGTATTGAAAAAGGCGATATCTGGCGCATGTGCCAAACTAAAGATTTACCTATCCAAGATTGGGTGAAGCTAGCTGTTAGAAGAGCACGTGAATCTAATACACCGGTTGTATTTTGGTTAGACCCATACAGACCGCACGAAAATGAACTTATCAAGAAAGTGCGTAAATATCTTAAAGACCATGACACCTCTGGTTTAGACATTCAAATTATGTCGCAGGTGCGAGCTATGCGTTATACCCTTGAGCGTGTTGCGAGAGGTTTAGACACTATCTCTGCAACAGGTAACATATTACGTGACTATCTCACCGACTTGTTCCCTATCTTAGAGCTTGGCACCAGCGCAAAAATGCTTTCGGTAGTGCCATTAATGAAAGGCGGCGGTTTGTTTGAAACCGGCGCAGGTGGCAGCGCACCTAAGCACGTGCAGCAGCTCATTGAAGAAAACCACTTACGTTGGGATTCACTAGGTGAGTTTTTAGCCCTTGCAGTATCGATTGAAGACCTTGGTCAAAAGCATGGTAATGCCCGTGCTAAGATCCTTGCAGATACACTCGATGCGGCTACCGGGCATTTACTAGATAATGGTAAGTCTCCTTCTCGTAAAGTAGGTGAAATTGACAACCGCGGTAGTCATTTCTACTTGAGTTTGTATTGGGCAAAAGAACTGTCTGAGCAGACTGTTGATGCCGAGCTTGCGGCGCACTTTAAACCACTGTACGACCAGCTAAGTGCAAATGAAGACGTCATTATGAAAGAGCTAAATGAAGTCCAAGGCCAAGCGGTAGACATTGGCGGTTACTATAAAATTGATGACGAAGCTTGTGCAAAAGTCATGAGACCAAGTGCGACATTTAACAGTATTTTAGACGCTGCTAAATAACAACGCATTCATCAAAAAGCCCAGTGAAGACTGAGTCTTCACTGGGCTTTCTTTATGACGCTATCTTGTCGAGAGCGACACCCTATTAACAGATGCCTCTAGCTATCAAGCAATGTAAGGCGTTATTTAGGCACCTGTGGTTTTGCTAACCATTCGCGCCCCTTTAGCATGCCTTGCCAATATATAGGTGGCAGGATGGTCTCTTTTAGAAACCACGCCAAGCGAGATGGGCGCTTGCCGTTAATCAACCATGTTGGCATGCTATTTAAGATTTTGCCGCCATAGCCAAACTCCGCCAACACTACTTTGCCTCTTTCTACGGTAAGTGGGCAACTTCCGTAGCCATTGTAAATGGCTCTATTGCTATTATGGCCGCGCGCATATAGTAAGTTTGTGGCAACAATTGGAGCTTGCATGCGGGCAGCGGCCGCTGTTTTAGCATTCGGTGCATTGATCACATCCCCCAATGCAAACACATTTTCATAGGTTTTGTGCTGTAAAGTAGATTGATCAACATCCACCCAACCACTCTCGTCCACCAAAGGACTAACTCTAATAAAATCTGGCGGAGATTGCGGCGGTACAACATGTAACATATCAAACTGCTGTTTGACAATTGACTTGCCGCTATCAGACGTTACTTCAAACGTTGCTGTTTTGGTCTCACCGTCCACGGCAATCAACTCATGGGAAAAATGGAGGTTTGCACGATACTTCTCAACGTATTCCATGAGTGCAGGTACGTATTCTTTCACCCCAAAGAGCACCCCACCAGCATTATAAAAATCGACTTCAATATCAGCTAATGATTGGTTGCGATACCAATGGTCACAAGACATATACATGGCTTTTTGTGGTGCGCCTGCGCATTTTATTGGCATTGGCGGCTGAGAAAATATCGCCTTGCCCTTTTTCAATCCTTTTACCAATTCCCACGTGTAGGGAGCTAGGTCAAAGCGATAGTTAGAGGTCACGCCATTGCGTCCGAGAGTTTCAGATAAGCCTTCAATTTTGTTCCAATCAAGCTTGATGCCTGGGCAAACGACCAATTGTTCATATTTGACGATGCGGCAACCGTCAATAATCAAGGTATTCTCTTTTGGTAAAAAGGCGGCGGCCGCGGCTTTAATCCACGTTACTCCTTCAGGAATGACCGAGGCGGTGGTTCTAACGGTTTCGTTAGGGTCAAATACACCGCAGCCAACCATGGTCCAGCCAGGCTGATAATAATGTACTTCTGCAGGGTCAATAATCGCAATATCAAGCTCTGGTGAACGTGACTTAAGACTTGATGCGACCGCAATCCCAGCAGCGCCTGCCCCTACGATAACAACACTGTGCGTGTATTGCGCGTCATCAGTAGGCGTATCCCCGCCATTCTTTAAGCGCCTTACTACGCCAGATAAATCATAGCCCGCTTTTTGCGAGAGAGATAATATCTCTTCGAAGGTATGTTTTTTCGTAGCAGACATAGCCCACAGAGTTATCGAGCGCGTACCGGTGCGACAATATGCCAAGGTTGGGCCCGGAAGTTCACTTAGGGTTTGCCCAAACTTATCTACGTCGTCTTGCGTCACTTTGCCGCTAATCGCTGGCACATAAGCGCAAGCGAGACCAAGCTTTTCAGCTTCTACTTGAATTTCTGTGAAGGTTGGTTGATCCGCCCCCTCTCCATCAGGGCGATTACAGATAACTGTTTTAAAACCTAACGCCTTCAGCGTTTGCAGATCTTCGGGCATAATTTGTGGTGCAACGCCAAGTAGCGGGGTGACCGTTTTAATATCTAACATAATTATGTCCTATAGCACGTTGACTGGAATTTTAATAAATTGCTTACCGCCTGCTGACACTTCACCAAATTGGCCGTTTCTTAAATTTGCCTGCAAGCCAGGCAGCAGTAGCTTAGGTACCGCAAGTGTGGCATCTCTCGCCTCACGTTTTGACACATATTCTTCGAGTTTGGTGTCAGGTTTAATTTGTACATTTTCTTGCTTAGCTTGTCCAATGGTCACGCTTGATGTTGGGTCATTGCCTTCTGCTGGATAATCATGACCAAGGTGAACCACTGTTTCATCAGGCAAAGTAAACAAGCGTTGAATGGTTTTATACAGCATGGTTGCGCTACCGCCGGGGAAATCGCAACGAGCGGTACCAAGGTGCGGAGCAAACATGGTATCACCTACAAATATGTGTCCCTGTACTAAATAACTTACGCACGCTGGCGTATGACCAGGTGTTGACCAAACCGACACTTCTAGCTCACCGATATTGAAAGTTTGCCCCTCGCTAAACAATACATCGAACTGGTTGCCTTCTAAACACACATCCTTTTCAATTTCAAAAATGGGTACCCAAAGCTCCAACACATCTTTGATATGCTCGCCAATGCCAATCTTGCCGCCGATCTTGGTTTTCAGATAATGGGCAGCGGTAATGTGGTCGGCATGCACATGGGTCTCGAGTATCCATTCATTGCTAAAGCCACTTTTTTCGATATAGTCAATCACCGCATCTGCACTTTGCGTCGTGGCTTTACCTGCATATTGATCATAGTCTAGTACCGAGTCTATTACGGCGCATTTTTTCGTTTTAGGATCGCTGACAACATAGGTAAAAGTGGCGGTGCTTGGGTCGTGAAACGTTTTAATGTTCATATTATTTTCCTTACTAAATAAGTTCTTTGGTAATAATGAAACATGCAATTACCAAGGTAAAAACGGCAAAGATTTTTTGCAGTGCCGTCCCATCTAATTTGCCTGCTATTTTGGTCGATATTGCCATACCTAAACAGGTGGCTAGCAACATCAGGGGAAGTAACGGTACTTCTAATTCAATTCCGGCTTGCAAGTCGCCGGTAAAGCCAAGTAATGATTTAAGCGCAATAATGAAAAGTGATGAGCCAACGGCGGTTTTCATTGGCATATTCATAAAGAGCACTAAGGCAGGAATAATCAAAAAACCACCCCCCGCGCCCAGTATGCCGGTCACAACGCCAACTACCGCACCCTCTAGTACGATAAATACAAAAGACGCTTGTTTTTTCTCGGTCGCAACGTCGGCACTAGGAGTAGGCTCTTCGGTTTTTGCATAAGCTTTACGTAACATCAACACCGCAGAACTGAGCATTAATAACGCGAACAACACCATAATAGCCATGTTCTTAGATACGGTAAAAGGCGTGCTAATAATTTCATTTGGTATGGCCGGCATTAGGTATGCCCGCGTCAAATAGACAGCGATAATAGATGGGATCGCAAAAATGATGGATGCCTTAACGTCAACCAATCCATCTTTAAAGTAACGAATAGCACCAAATGCCGCTGTTGTGCCTACAATCAACAAGGAGTATCCCGTGGCTACCGTGGCATCAATGCCCATCAGATACACTAAAATGGGCACGGTTAGAATAGAGCCACCACCCCCGATAACCCCGAGAACAAGGCCCATCACAATGGCCGCCAAGTAACCTAATATGAACATCTTTACCCTATATTCATTAATCGTATATGTTATACCATAAAGACATATACATAATCTTTCAAGGCTTGCGTGTATTTTTTTTGCGCAAGATCAAGATAAATGAGAACAAAAAGATTGAGGGGTTGACGCAACCGATGCTTGCAGGGAGTGCAAGATAAGTCAGCGCACTGACGGTAACGCTTGTTGAGCCTAGCGAGCACCTTGGCACTGTCTGCTTGCGGCCATTGCGATGCTCCTTAACAGAAGGTGGTCAGTGCATGAGGCACGTATATTTATTTTAGGGTTCTTTATTTTAGGTTTCTTTCTTTTAACACCCTTTCAAGGACGTCTTTTTGCGCTGAAGGTTTTACAAGCTTATAAATCAAAAATAAAGGAATCAATGTCACCAGGCCAATACTATTGGCAAAAACACTGAACAAGATAATGCCCGCTAAAAACCCAATTAAAAACGCATGGGTAATTGCACTCGATTTTGCTTTTTTTGCCTCTACCAGAAGTTGTTCATCGCTTAGCTCAGACAGTGCCTCATAGTCCATGAAAGTGCTCCTTTGCGTTCATTACAGTTGCCAATATTGCCTTTTATCATCTTCTAGTCAAGATAGGCGATATGTATTGCCCTCATGACTATGTCAAAAAACAGCGCCGTTGTAGGCTTGAAAAAGCAATAAATTACGAGATCCGCTAGTGTTTATGACAAAAACATCGCATAGTAAAACCATATGTTACTTTAAGGGTTGTGGATTATGTATCGTAGTTTATTTCTTTTGCTCACCAAGCGTAGTTACAACTTACGACTGCGTTCACCGGCCAAACTGCCTATGCGGGGTTTTTCCCTATCCGTTTTTTGTCTGAGCTTCGCTTGCATATTTGCCCTTAGCACACCCGCTTATGCTCAGTGGGTCAATCAGTATCCCAAACTGGACGACTTTGGACATCAAATCTATCTAGAGCAACATGAGCTGCCCATCCATGCATATGGTATCACCGACCCTGCCCCCTCACCTGATGGTAAGCGCATTGCCATTTCTTCAAAAGGTTGGATTTGGTTAGTAGACATTGATACCGGTGTCGCGAATCGTTTAACTTCTGGCTCAGCCCAAGACTCTCGGCCACGATGGTCAAGGGACGGTCAACAACTCGCCTTTGTGCGCGATTTTGGCGACGACACCGCGGTGGTATTAAAACACCTCTCAAGTGGCAGCGAAATGGTCATCAACAGCCCCGCTATAGACTTAGATCCTGAGTTTTCTCATGATGGTAGCGTACTGTATTACACCAGCGGAAAGTCTGGCTCCCTCGAGCTTTACCAACGCAATATCGCCGACGGTAATGAGCAGCAAATCACGCGTTTGCCCCAAGTGGTGAGAAATGCTCGGCGCGTCGCAAACGGTAAAGGGGTGGTTTATCTACATGGTAATCGTGAGCATCGTGTGCTGCGGCATCGTGACTTTATAAGCGGTGAAGATAAGATAATTAATGCACAAACGCTTACCTATCATTTCACGTCAGACATGCATCCATCGCTTGATTTGCTCGTGTACAGCGCGCCTATTGATAACGACTATCACCTGTACACAATGAATCTTTCTGATCTCGGTGTTAAAAAAAGACTGACCTACCACACAAATTACGCAATGACGCCGGCATTCAGCGCCGATGGCAACAGCATTTATTTTGTAGATATTGGTGAAAACCGTCAGTTTGAACTCAAACACATTGCCACTGTGGGTGGCGAAATTAGCACGGTAAATATTACGCGTTGGGACTATGGTGTTGCTACCGGTCAAATGCGCTTATCGGTTTCTAATAATGAAGGCTTACCCAGTACGGCTCGCGTTAGCATTGTATCAGCCGATGGCCACCCAGTAACAAATCCCGCAGGCGCAAGCTTTTTTGATGCGCAAACCGCTCGCTCGTACTTTTATGCAGACAAAACGATTACCTTGAATTTACCGGTTGGTGACTATGCTTTGCTTGCAACGCAAGGTCCAATGGCTGAAGTCTTTTCAGCGAACGTCACCGTTAAATCAGGTGAGACGGCGTACGTCGATATTACCAACGACCTTGTATTCAATAGTCAGCGCTATGGGTATCAGTCCGCTGACTTTCATGTTCATTTGAATGGCGACGGGCATCAGCGTGCAAACCATGATGATGCTCTGGTGCAAATGCGCGGTGAAGATCTTAACTACCTCGTTCCGATGTCATGGAATAGATGGGAGCGGTTGATAGACAGCGACATTGTCGGAAAACACACGCAACATGATGCACAACATGTCGTGCAAGGCCAAGAGGTGCGCTCTCACTTTCATGGTCATATTGGCCTACTTAATGTAACTGAGCCACACCATCCTTGGTTTTTTGGTCACCTGTTTCCTATCTTAGGTGACCCCAATGTAAGCAACGCAGGCGTATTTGCTTACGCCAACAAGGTTGGTGCGTTTGCCACCTACGTGCACCCGGTCGGTGATGATGGCGACCCGTTTGCCGATGAGAACCTCACCAGCATACCATTAGAGCTTGTGTCTGATGGCGTGCTTGAAGCAAAAATGGGACTGGAGATTGTATGCGCATGGACTAGCCCAATTGCCAACGCACAACTGTGGTATCGCTTATTAAATATTGGTCGCCCGGTGAGCGCCATGTCGGGCACCGATACGTGGATAGATTTTCACAGAGTACCCACCGTTGGCACCGGACGCGCCTATGTTAGACCTCTTGAAACCCCAGACATGAAAGATTCAGTATTAGCCGGCGCCATTGCAGGGCGAAGCTTTGTGACTACCGGGCCGAGTCTTTTGTTTAGCGTGGGTAATGCCAAGCCAGGAGACACAATAGACGCGGGCAAGCAGACGTTTTCACTTGATATCAGCTCTACCGTTGACCTAGATGTAGTAGAAATCATCGTTAATGGCGAAGTTGTTGAAACCTTTTCGGGCGTAGCGGCTGGCAAAACAACAAACTTCAGCGGCAGCCTCACCTTACCTGAAGGTGGCTGGATTGCTGCTCGAACAATGACCTCTGAATTAAAGCAAGATAGCTGGCCAACCATGCACGCCCGCCCGTTCGCGCACTCATCGCCTATTTGGATAAATGAAATAGGCAGTATCGAACAAACTGCAAGAAAGGCCGCAGCGCAAGATTTGATAAGAGCTATCAATGCCTCACAGCAACGAGCAAAGGATGCTTATAAAGAGCAAGATATGCCAAAACTGTACGAGCGTTTTGAGCAGGCTCGCCAGAGGCTTCAAGGTATGCTTTGAGGCTACATACAGTAGGTCATACAAAAAGCATCCTCGGCCTTTGTTGAACAGTATATGTCACCCAGGTAAATAGACGCGGAACACGTATTGTATCCACTACGGTCGCATATTATTGTAAAGTGCTAATTTAAAGTGCTTCATGGGCCCCGCTCGCTTAGCTATGGTCAACCCGCAACAAGTGAGAAACAGCAGTAAGCGTTAGGTGTTTAAGCATCTAACGTGCCCTTGGCTTGGCGATGAAAAATCGTCAAGCCAGTTTTTCAACTAGCACGTTAAAAATGCGTTTAAACACTCAAGGGGTGACGATATTAAACTTGCCCTGTGGCTTATCAAACAAACTGAAAAAGCCAATTAAATCCAATAGACTGCCATCGATACTCAAATCATCTGAGAGCAATGTCTCTCTAACGCCCGCTTGGTTAATCAGGATATGCACAAACAATTCGTGGGTAAGAAAAAGTGTTGCATCTACCTCAGAGCCGTCAAAAACGCGATGATGCAGGACAGAGTTTTTCACTTCTAGCAAATAGCGTTCATCTAAATCTGTGAACACTAATGCCACTCGGTAGTGCTCACCGTCGGCAGAGTCGCTATTTAGCCTTACCGACATCGATTCAAAGAATTTTTTTACGGGGGTGTTAACTAAAATCCCTTTCATCAAAGCCAACTCAATACCGCGCTCAGAGCGCCCTTGCATTAATTCTTGTGCGCCAGTGAGATAAAAATTACGCCATGGACCTGATTCTGCTTGATACGCTAATTGTTCATAGGTTTTTGCCAATAGCGTTTTTGCTTGGGTATTCTCAGGCTGGGCGAATACCAAGTGATTGAGCAATTGCGCTACCCAACGATATTCACCGTTGTCAAAATCTTGCTGAGCAGCAAGCAGAATGTTCTCAGCGCCCCCCATCATTTGCACATATTTGACTGCCGACTCAGCTGGCGGCAACGGATTCAAATTGGCCGGGTTTGCATCAAACCAACCCATGTAAAATTGATAAACCGCTTTCGCATTATGGCGTAAGGTACCGTAGTAACCTCGATTTGCAAAATATTCGTTTAGCGTGCTTGGAAGAACAATTTGCTCAGCAATTTCATTTGCTGTGAGCCCCATATTCATTAAACGCACGCTTTGGTCATGAATAAATTTGTAAAGGTCGCGCTGATTAGCTAAAAACGTGCGCACCTCTTGATTACCCCACACCGGCCAATGATGACTGCCAAAATATACCTCGGCATCACCAAACATTTGTAGGGCTTGATCAATTTCAACGCTCCAACGAAGCCCATCTCTCACTTGTGCACCGCGCAATGTATATAAATTATGCATATTGCGCGAAACTAACTCCGCCCCTGCAAATGCCTTAAACTGGGGTAAGTAGAAGGTAAATTCTGCAATAGACTCTGTGCCTGATGCATCTTGAAAAACAAAGTCAATGCCGTCTATATTTAACGCGGTATCGTCTGCGCCGATGAGCTCGGTAGGCGTAGCAATGGTAAATGTGCCAAATGCAGGCGATTTACCTAAGCCGGAACCTAAGGCTCCGGTGGGCGCTTTTTCAAGGTTTTTACCATACATATAGGCTGAGCGCCTCGCCATCGCGACCCCGGCAATAATGTTCTCACTGGTGGCCGCTTCCATAAACCCATTAGGTGCGATAACGCGAATACCTTGCTGCGTAATTTCTTGCGATGAAGCGATGCCTAACACGCCACCAAAATGGTCTATGTGTGCGTGGGTCATTAAAATAGCCGTGATGGGGTGCACGCCCAAGTGCTTTTGGGCAAATTTGAGTGCCGCATTGGCCGTCTCAGCAGAGGTCAATGGGTCGACAATAATCCATCCACTGTCACCTTCAATAATCGTCATATTAGCCAAATCGAAGCCGCGGATTTGATAAATACCGTCTACCACCTTAAACAAACCACTGATATTATTGAGTTTTTCTTGTCGCCATAAACTAGGGTTAGCCGTGGCTGGCGCGTCGCCTTGTATAAACTGATAAGCACCATTATCCCAAATAAGAGTGCCGTTTTGATGATAAATTTTTAAGTCTTCGGCACTTGCAATAAGACCTCTATTGGCCTGTTCAAAATCCACTAAACTGTCGATATCAAGTGCTGCGCTTACTTTCTTTTGTTCCTCTATGGTATGCGAGGTAGCGCTACTTGTGGATGCGGTATTTTCAGGTACAGAGGGTTGGCAAGAGAATAAGAAAAAAGTAGCGACAAGAGCGAAAAAGCGCATATAAACCTCGTGGCAAAAACGTATACAAGAAGTTTATCACGATAAGCGTAAGTTGCGGTATAGTTACATGCCTTTTCAGTAAAGATGCGCCATTTACAAAAAAGCTCTAAATCACACAGTGGTGATTTAGAGCTTCAACAAGCAAAGATGAAATGCAAATGCGCTTAGAAACGTGCCTGTACATCCAGATAATAGCTACGACCTAAGTCACTATGAGCGTCTACAAAGTAACCAAAGGAGCCGTCTGCCAAAGGTGCTCGCTCATCGGTTAAGTTACGAATGCCGAGTCTGAATCGGGTATTTACATCACTGATCTCAACACGGTAGTCAAAGGTAGCATTGTAGGTGGTCATAGATGGCAAGATATAGCGCGTACCGTCATCTAAAGTCAAATCAGCGTCATAGAAGCTGCCAATCTTGTTGCCGCTTAAGGATGCACCGAACGCCTCTTTACGCCAGCTTACGCGCATTGAGTGGCGCTCTTCTTGATTACCATTTTGACCAATCAGATCAGCAAATCCTGCCACTGGGAAGTTGGCGGGTACTAGCCCTGCTTCTTGCGCCTCTACCAGGCGTGATGAATCTCCACCAGCGGCTTGCTCGAACTTGTCAATAAAAGAGCCGTTATAGCTGAATTTAAAGTCACCAATATCGGTATCTAAATCATAATAAATACCAATGTCGTAACCTGCTAATTCACGGGTATCTAAGTTCAAATACTGATCATCGATAAACTCAATGTCGCCCGCAGGACAAATACCGGCTGCTAAGTAGATTGCGCTTTCACCCGCGCCCGCTTCTTGTCTTGATACTGCAGGGTTAAAGGTCGCACCCGCACAATTCGCTGTACCTGCTTGTAAGCGTAAAAACAGGTCGAGTACCGTGTGGTTTTCTTCTCCAAACAAACCAATAGTGTTTTCTTTTTCGATGGACCAGTAGTCGAGCGTAAAAGTCAAATTGTCAGTGGGCGTCAATACGAATCCTACTGAGGTATTGGTGGATTCTTCCGGGTCTAACTGGTCGCTTCCTTGTGCAATACGCTGCACGGAGTTAACACAGTCTAGCGTTGTTTGGTTAGGATCACCGCCATTCTCTGCTGCGTACAGGCACGTAAAGTCAGTGCGCGTGTTATTACGAGCAACAATGCTCTCATTGATAGTGACGAGGTTAGGTGCACGAAATGCTTCTGACCACGAGCCTCTCAACAAAAACATATCAGAAGGGCGCCATCCGAATGCAAGTTTACCTACGGTTGTATCACCCACGTCAGAAAAATCTTCATAACGTATTGCCGCTTGGACGTTTAAGGTGCTGTGTAAAGGCAGGTTAAATTCTGCAAACAATGAGGTGACGTCACGCTCTCCTTCGCTATCGGGACTCGGGCTTGAGTTCACCACATCTGATACAAATGGATAGGTATCGCCTTCATAATCGGTAAACTGGATGGTCCCGTCTAGGCGGTCGTCGCGGTCGTCAATAAAGGTTTCTTCACGATATTCTAGACCTAGCACGAAACCAACAGGACCAGCAGGTAAGGTAAAAATCTCTGGGTGAGCAAACTTCACATCAAAGGTGGTTAGCTCTGTTTCATTGTCACGACGCACGTCAATTAAAGCGCGTTCAATGTTTGAGTTCTCCACACCGGTGAAAGGGTTGTATGCCGCTGGCGTTGGGTCAAATAATGCTTCAGAAATCAAGATATTTGATACGCGGTTACGGGTAATATCTTCTTTTGTTGCTTTTGAATAAGCCAAGGCAGTTTCCCAACTCCAATCGCCAAACTCGCCTCTAAAGCCTTGTAAGATTCGATAAGTATCACCGTCATTGTCTACAATGCGCGGCACTTCATCAAATCGGTAGTTGTCAATTTCGAGCTCAAGACCATCGCAAGAGATATTACCAATGAGCGACGCATCTAGTCGATTAGGAGAGCCGCACGGCCCTAATGGATTGTAATAGTTAGCTGCACCAACTCGCAGACGAGATGTTGTAAAAGGTGCTGAGCCTTGGCGAAACAGGTTCGTTTCTGACTGATAGTATGAGAGCTCTGTGAATCCTTCAACACCATTTGCAAAGTCATGATTGATAAACACAAACAAGTTATGTCGAGTCAATTCAGATACCAAATCACGATTTGCATTTAGATTACTTCTAAACGTACCTTGCCCGTCAACGCCACCACAGGTCGTCGCGTTGATCGTATATTGACAACGGGGATCGCCTAACGGGTAAGTTTCAAACTCACCAGAGTTATCGGTGATCACGCCTCGAAGGCTTGCCGGCGCAGAGCTGATAATATCGAACTGTCCGAATATAGAGTTAGCACTATCGTTGCGCCAAGCAGCTAAACCAAACCACGGTGAATCAAGGGGAACCCGCTCGCTTAAGTCGGCGTTTGCCCATCGAGGATCATCTTGAGAATTGACTCTGTCGCGTGAAAAATAACTGTAGAACGCACTCACATTAGTGCGGCCGTCATTTAAGTCTTTACCCCATTCCACGGTAATGGTTTGATCATCACGCGGCGTGTTGTCATATTCAGCCCAACGTCCGGTCACGGTAAAGCCGTCAAAATTTGATTTAAGCACATGGTTTACCACACCCGCCACCGCATCAGCTCCATAAATAGCTGATGCACCATCTCGTAATACCTCAACACGACTCAAGCCGTGCACGGGAATAGTATTGACGTTGACAGAATTAACCGGCACAAAGCTACCACCGACTTCCTCAGTTTGATAAGAAGCTGAGTTAACTAAACGACGACCATTTAATAATACAAGCGTATTACCGGTACCTAAGTTACGTAAGTTGTAGGTTCCAATGTCGCCGCGCGCAGCATTGACACCACCGCTTATATTCGCGGCTTCAGAAAAGAAGTTTTGTCCATTTTCTGGAATAAGCTGTAACAATTCATCAACTGAATCGAGACCTAGGTTTCCAATGTCTTCCGCTGAAATAACAGATACTGCTAGCGCCTCTGCGACCGCGCCACCTTTAATGTGAGTACCGACTACTGCAATCTTCTCTACTTCTTCTGACGGGTCGGGTGTTTGTGTTTGTTGCGCAAAAACAGAGCACGATAGCGTAGCTGCAATTGAGAGCGTTAAAAGTTTGGGAATAAATGTGGGGTAAGCGTTTTTATTAGTCATGGCGACCTTCTTCTTATATGCGATACATGATAATCATGCGTTAAACGTTTTGCTTACTGCATGCCCCCAGAATTAGGGGTTTGAGCAAGCAAACTCAGATCTTACAATGCGTTGGTCAAGCAAAAGAGCTGAAGGGAAGATTGCCGTAAGTTCAATTTTTTTAAAGCAAATTATTTTACACGTGAGGTAAACTAATTTTTAACCAGATAAGCAAAACATTAGGCTTGTTGCCATCTTATTTTTAACAAACCCTTAAGGCCTTTCGTTTTTTCTATTTGCCCTCAATCTCTGCTATATTTATGCTCTACAGAAGTGAAGTTGATGTTGTGCTAATCAAAGTGCACTCTTCATATAAACATAACTAAAGAGCGATGCCATCCCTATGCAGTTTGACGCTATTCTTTTTGATAAAGACGGTACGATTTTCGACAGCGAACACAGCAATAAGAGTGCTTGGTTAGCATCTACTAAGGCCTTTGGCATTGAATATAACGACGCTGACTATCAGCGCTTTGTTGGCTTGCCTACACAAGCCTGTTTTGATATGGCGAAACGAGAATTTCCGGCTGACTTTCCATGGTCCGCTTTTTTAGATGACTTGCGTGAACGTTTACGCACCAACTTTGCTAATGGCGTGCCATTTAAAAAAGGATTTGAAGCCTTTTTTGCCCACGCAAAGACGCTCAATATCCCCTTAGGCTTAGTGACTTCAGCACAGCGCACCGGCACTGAGCTGAGCTTTCAACATAGTGGGTATTTAAACGATTTCTCGGTAATCGTCACGGTAGATGATGTAAGCGAAGCAAAACCCTCACCAGAGGCGTACCTGCTGGCATGTTCTAAGTTACAAGTGGACCCAGCAAAGACACTTGTGTTTGAAGACTCTAGCGTAGGGGTGCAGGCCGCCGTTGCAGCAAAATGTGTGACCGTCGCCATCCCTGATTTTACGGCTATTGACCCTGCATTAGTCGCTCAGTGTCATGCTTCGTTAGCAAATTTTGAGCAGGCTTACCGGTTATTTAAGTAAGCCACTGACCACTTTATAAATTAACGAAGAGCCAAAGCAGGCGTATTCCCGTAGTCATAAAGCAATAGGTAGTGAGGACTGATTCTGTCATCTGCGCATAACGGGAGGTAAATATGACGCAACAAAATGATGAGCTTTCTTTTATGGAGCAGATGCAAGACGTCAAACCCCTTGCGCAAAATAATCGTGCTGACTTACAAGGTAAGCACCAAGAAACGCTGGCGCAAAAACTCAAACGCGAAGCCCTAGAAAAACAAGTCGCACTAGATGACAACGGACTGAGTGTCGAATACGTTAACCCAGTGGACCCCCATGACTTTATTACCTACAAACAAGATGGCATCCAAGAAGGCGTATATAAAAATCTGCGCTTGGGAAAATACGATATCGACTCACGCTTAACGCTTAAGCACCTGTCTTTTGAAGATGCTCGCCTCACCATTTACAACACCTTGAGCGACTGTCATGCCCGCGGGATTCGCAGTTTGCTGATTGATCATGGTTTAGGTCTCAATAGTAAGCCGTTTCCGGGCTTTATGAAAAGCTACGTCAATCAATGGCTCAAAGAAATGGATATCGTGATTGCCTTTCACACCGCGCTCAAACAGCATGGCGGCCTCGCTGCGGTGTATGTGTTATTGAAAAAACACCCTAATCAAAAGCTTATTAACCGCGAGAGGCATCAAAAACGCGCTTAAATTAGCGCGTTTGTTAACATGCCTTAACCACTAGCCGACAAAGCGCCTAGCATTTCTAAACATACGCATCCATGGACTATCTTCTTGCCAGTCGTCTGGATGCCATGAATTTGTCACCGTTCTAAATACACGCTCGGGGTGAGGCATCATAATCGTGGCGCGGCCATCTAAAGAGGTTAAGCCTGTTATGCCTGCCGGCGAGCCATTTGGATTAGCCGGATAACGCTCAGTCACCTTGCCAAAATTATCAACATACTGCATAGATAGTTGATTGTTTTGAATGATTTGCGCCAGCTGATTGTCTTGTGCGAGCTCTGCGCGCCCCTCACCATGAGAAACCGCAATTGGCATACGCGAGCCTTGCATATCGGCAAGCATGACAGAGGGTGATTCAACAATCTCTACCATCGCAAAGCGCGCTTCAAATCGCTCAGACTCGTTGGTCACAAAGTGCGGCCATAATTCAGCACCTGGGATTA
The DNA here is from genome assembly GCF_018595715.1 of Glaciecola sp. XM2. Lineage (GTDB taxonomy): Bacteria > Pseudomonadota > Gammaproteobacteria > Enterobacterales > Alteromonadaceae > Glaciecola. Next base: position 683,720 of record NZ_JAHEOJ010000020.1, on the reverse strand, counting down.
ACGACTTCAAATTTGACATCATCTGACAGCCATTACACACGCCCAGCGAAAACGTAGATTTACGATGGAAGAAAGCTTCAAACTGATCGCGCAGCGCGTTGCGATATAAAATCGACTTCGCCCAGCCCTCACCTGCACCTAACACATCACCGTAGCTAAAGCCGCCACAGGCAACTAGACCATTAAAATCTTCTAAATTGGCTCTGCCACTTGCCAAGTCGCTCATATGCACATCGATGGCCTCAAATCCTGCTCTGTGGAAAGCGGCAGCCATTTCGAGATGTGAGTTCACCCCTTGCTCCCTTAACACGGCAAGTTTTGGTTTATGCCCACGAATAATAAAGGGGGCCGCAACATCTTCATTTATGTCAAAACTTAGTTTTGCGTGTAAGCCTGGGTCTTTTGCATCTTGCTTAGCTGCGTGCTCTTGCGCGGCGCACTTAGGGTTGTCTCTAAGGGTTTGCATAGCATGAGTAGTAGAAGCCCAAAGGGTTCTGTAATGCACTCGTGTGTTTTGCATAATGGTCTTACCATTGTGCACTATGCGAATCTCGTCTTCCGCGTTTAGCTTGGCTATTGAGTGGAAACACTCTGATAAACCATGGGTATTTAATATGGCCGTCACCGCATCAATGTTTTCATCTGATATTTGTAATACGGCGCCAAGTTCTTCGTTAAACAAACTAGCGGCTGCATCTGTGCCTAATCCACTCACGTCTATATCTAAGCCAGTTTTTGCCGCAAAGGCCATTTCTACTAGCGTGGCAAAAACACCGCCATCAGAACGGTCGTGATACGCCTGAATAAGTCCTTTTTCATTCATACTCTGCACGGCGTTAAAAAAGCTTAGTAAATCAGCTGCGCTGTCTACGTCTGGTGCTTGGTTGCCAATAGCTTGATAAACTTGCGCTAAACATGAACCACCTAAGCGCTGTTTGCCACGAGCAATATCAAGTAAATACAGGGCCCCTGCTTGGTTGCTTGTATCGAGCTCTGGCGTTAAGGTTTTGCGCACATCACGTACTGCGCCAAAGCCTGTAATCACCAGCGATAGTGGCGCGGTAACAGACTTATCATCCCAAGCGGTCTTCATCGACATGGAGTCTTTACCTACTGGAATGGCTAAGCCTAGCGCAGGGCATAATTCTTCGCCAATGGCTTTTACCGCTTCATATAGGCCAGCATCCTCACCGGGATGACCGGCTGCTGCCATCCAGTTAGCAGAAAGCTTGATGCGTTTGATGTCGCCAATATAGGCTGCAGCAATGTTGGTAATGGTTTCTCCCACCGCTAAACGCGCAGATGCGCCATAGTTAATGAGTGCAACTGGCGTGCGCTCGCCCATTGCCATCGCTTCCCCCTGATAGGAGTCAAACGCGCTGGTGGTCACCGCTACATCGGCAACGGGTACTTGCCAAGGGCCGACCATTTGATCTCGAGCGACCATGCCGGTCACGCTTCTATCGCCAATGGTAATAAGAAAGGTTTTTTCAGCGATGGTGGGGAGCTGCAGTAAGCGCTGGGCAGCATCGTTTAAGTCGATTCCAGCGGTGCTGAAATCATCGCCCTTTGCTGTTGTTGAACTGACATCGCGATGCATTTTAGGCGGCTTGCCTAACAGTACATCCAAGGGCATATCAATGGGTTTATTGCCAAACAAACGGTCGCTCAAGGTAAGGTGAAGGGCTTGTGTTGCCTCGCCTACTACCGCAAACGGTGCGCGCTCACGTTCACAAATCTCGGTAAATAACGCCATATTCTCAGGGGCAACTGACATAACATAACGCTCTTGGGACTCGTTACACCAAATTTCTAAAGGCGTCATGCCCGGCTCATCACAATGGATATTGCGGATTTCAAAGATGCCACCACGGCCGCCATCATTGACTAGCTCGGGGAATGCATTCGATAAACCACCTGCGCCAACGTCGTGAATAAACTGAATCGGGTTGTCTTCGCCCATTTGCCAGCAGCGGTCTATCACCTCTTGGCAACGACGCTCCATTTCTGGGTTATCGCGCTGCACCGACGCAAAGTCTAAATCTGCTGAGCTTTGGCCAGAGGCAACCGACGATGCTGCGCCGCCGCCCAGACCAATATTCATTGCCGGGCCACCGAGTGCAATTAACTTAGCACCGACGGTAATTTCACCTTTTTCGATGTGTTCACGCTTAATATTGCCCAAGCCGCCCGCGAGCATAATTGGCTTGTGATAGCCACGTACCTCAAGTCCGTTGAATGAGTTTACTTGTGCCTCAAAGGTTCTGAAATAGCCCAAAATATTAGGGCGGCCAAACTCGTTGTTAAACGCGGCGCCACCTAACGGACCGTGGATCATAATATCAAGAGCCGAAACAATTCTGTCAGGCTTGCCATAAGGCACTTCCCAAGGCTGCGTTTGTTCGGGCAGATGTAAATTAGATACACTAAAACCGACTAATCCCGCTTTGGGCTTAGAGCCACGCCCCGTAGCTCCTTCATCACGGATTTCGCCGCCAGACCCCGTTGCTGCCCCAGGGAATGGAGAGATTGCCGTGGGGTGATTGTGAGTTTCTACCTTCATCAAAATATCAATGGGTTCATGGTGGTAATCGTAGCGATGGCCATGCTCGGTTCGCTGCGCATAAAAGCGTCCCGCTTCCCACCCTTCCATTACTGCGGCATTGTCTTTGTAGGCGGAATAGACAAATTCTGGTGTCTGTTCAAAGGTGTTTTTTATCATTTTAAACAGCGATTTGGGCTGTTGTTCTGAATCTATCGTCCAATCAGCGTTAAAAATTTTGTGGCGACAGTGCTCAGAGTTGGCTTGCGCAAACATGTAAAGCTCTATGTCGTTTGGATTACGCCCTAGTTTAATAAAGTTCTCTACCAGATAATCCACTTCATCATCTGCGAGCGCCAAACCTAAGGTGGTATTCGCTTCTTCTAATGCAGCCTTACCCGCGCCTAACACGTCCACTTGCTTAAACGATGTGGCTTCAGTGTGAGCAAACAAATGCTCCGCATTATCCAAGGAATGCAATACGGTTTGGGTCATACGGTCGTGAAGCAAAGGTGATACATCATCAATATTAAAATCAGCATCTGCGTCAATGAAATAAGCAATGCCCCGTTCAATTCTGCTGATCTCGGTTAAGCCACAGTTGTGTGCAATGTTGGTAGCCTTGCTCGACCACGGCGAGATTGTTCCTGCTCTTGGTACCACCAGTAATGTGGGCGAGATATCGCTACCGGCGCTATCTGCAGGACCATAGGTCAGTAGTTTTTGTAAGGTATCGAGTGCATCTTCGTTCAAAGGTTGCTGACAATCAACAAAGTGAACATAACGCGCGCTAATGCCTGTTAGAGAAAGACCTTGTTGGCGTGTATGTTGCAATAATTTTTGCTGATTAAACAAAGAGAGAGCCGAGGAGCCAAACAAAGTAAGCATAGTGCGAGTCCGTATGAGCAAGTACATTGCTAGTTTAAGTACTAGCAATTGGAGAAAGTGCGCGAATTATAGTGGAATACGACACATTTTATAAGCCAGAAAAGGTGCTAATTCGCGATTTTTTAAAAAAGTATACTGGATAATATTTGTGCTTTTGTTCACAATGCCAAACATGCAAGAAAAACTCTGGTTATATCGCGCACTGCGGATACATAACAACACATTCGGTCGCCTGTTTTGGTTAGCCGTGGCTTTGCTTACCCTGATGAGCTGCACCCCTCATGTAAAGGACTCCACACTCGGACGCATTTTAGACGAAGGCGTAATTAAGGTTGGCTCAGTCTATGGCCGCACCACCTATTACAACGGCGCGACCTCTGCAGAAGGCTTTGAATACGAACTGGCGGTTGGCTTTGCAGATTATTTAGGGGTAAAACTAGAAGTCTACCCGTATTATGATTTTGGTGAAGTGATTGCCCAGCTAGATGAAAATCGCGTTGATTTGGTTGCCGCGAACATTACCATGACCGATAAGCGCAGACAGAAGTACAAGTTTGGGCCGGCGTATCAAGAATTAAATTTTGAGTTAATTTACAAAAAAGGGCAAAACCGCCCGCGTAACATTGAGCAACTCGATGGCGAACTCATGATCATTGCCAACGACCTTTATCGGGAACCTCTAGAATACGCTGCGGCTACTGCCGATAATGTGAATTGGAGTGAAACTTCCGACAAAGATATTGAAGAGCTCTTAGAGATGGTGTCAAACGATGAGCTTGATTACACCATTTCAGATTCTAATATTTTGGCTGTTGCCCGCAGACGTTTTCCGAATTTAGGGATTGGGTTTTCGTTGACCGATACACTGCAAATCGCGTGGCTGATGAACAAACAAACCGATGACTCGTTGCGCGCTGCTCTACTCGACTACTTTGGAAGTATGCAGTCAAGCGGAAAACTTGCTGCGCTCGAAGATAAATACTTTGGCCATGTGCGCACCTTCGATTTCGTAGACACTCGCGCATTTATGCGAGCAGTTAATACTAAATTACCTGAATACCGAGAGATGTTTGAAGCGCACGCAGGGGAGCTCGACTGGCGCCTATTGGCGGCAATGGCCTATCAAGAAAGTCATTGGGATCCTGATGCGGTATCACCCACAGGTGTGCGCGGCATGATGATGCTTACCCGCGGCACTGCAAAAGATATGGGCGTTGACAAGCGTACCGATGCCGAGCAAAGCATTAGTGGTGGCGCAAGGTATTTTGCGAGCCTATTGCGTAGGATCCCCGAGCGAATTCAAGAGCCCGATAGAATTTGGATGGCAATGGCGGCATACAATGTTGGCCTTGGGCACCTTGAAGATGCCAGGCGGATAACCGAGTCCCTTGGTTATAACCCCGACTTGTGGATAGACGTCAAACAGCACCTGCCGCTACTTAGACAAAAGCGCTATTATCAATTCACACGTTTTGGATACGCCCGCGGCGACGAGGCGGTCAATTACGTTGATAACATCCGCCGTTATTATGACAGTCTGCTGTGGTTAGAGCAGCAAGAAACGCTTCCCACCATTCCAGATGAGTTGTTAGACGAACCTGATGAAACCCCGATACCCCTCGAAACGGCTCAGATCCTTGAGACGGACAACTGAGTAAATCACCGACTGTAAAGACATCGTAACCCATTATCCCGGCCTGCGACTGCACAACTTGAACTTTTTGGCGATACATTGTCATATAAATGCAAGAAAGATGTAATCTGATTGGAACATAAATTGCTTATCTTTTAAGCGATGCTTTTTAAAATAGAAAAAGCATGTAAACATTAGGTATTGAAAAGAAACAATACACATAATAAACATAAAATCATCATTGCTAAGGCATAAGACCTAGATTAGTAGAGGTGAACAAAATGAGAAGAACAACATATATGAGAAAACAAAGAACGCTAAAAAATAACACCAAAAGACGCATCCTGTTGAAGAAAATTCATCAGCGCGTATTGGTAAGACGCAAGCAGTTTGCCCTTAACGAAATGCAACAGGACTTCCAAGAAGCCTGCTAGGTGATTGCGTAAATGCAATCACCGGCGTCTTATTGACCAACCTTCCCCTCTTTTTTCATCGCCTTTTTTTGAGCCCTTTTCAGCGCAAAGAAATCTGACAGCAAAGCTGAGCATTCGTCTCCTAACACGCCAACTGTGCATGGTATTTGGTGATTAAAGCGTGCTTCTCCTACGACGTTTAACACACTGCCACAAGCACCAGTTTTGGGGTCTCTTGTGCCAATCACAAGTCGTCCTATTCTGCTGTGCACAAGCAAACCCGCACACATAGCGCACGGTTCAAGAGTGACATAAAGTGTTGTGTTTAATAAACGGTAGTTACCAATATGGGCGGCGCCTTGCTTTATAGCGAGCATTTCAGCATGCGCGGACGGATCTAATAGGGTAATGTTCTGATTTCGTCCTGTGCCAATAACTTCACCATCGAGCACTAAAATAGCGCCCACCGGCACTTCATCATCAGCGCCAGCAAGTTTGGCCTGCTCTATCGCCAAGCGCATCATTGCCTCATCCACGGCTTTACTTACGGCTTCGCTTGGTAAGTTTTCAGTAACGCTTTGCTTTCCCAATGGTTGTCCTTAATTGCACGGTGTATTAAACGCTCACAATATAGTGTAATTGACCAAACATTGCGACATTACTTAAAACATAAAATGCGTAACATTAATAAATTCAATGAGTTAAAATTTGGTCAGCACTTTGCATTGAAGGTGTTAAAAGCGCATGGTCAGTGCGACTATATTTGCTTTTATCGCGGATAAAACATGACTTATCACCTATGGTGAGAGTCGCAAATATCTGTTTTAATTGCATCATTAACAAAGACTAGGAGTCATATTATGGATTTAACCGCTATCATCATTGTCGCTATCATCAGTGGCACGATTGTCAGTATTATTAAAGTGTTTAAACAGCAAAGCACCAAGGAAGCAAAAACTGGCAGTAAATTTAAAGAGCACGAGCAAAACGTTCAGCAAAAAATCAACGAGCTACAAGAGCGTGTTGCGGTGCTAGAGAAAATTGTGACAGAAGACAAATACTCTTTAAATAAGGCGTTTTCAGACCTAAAAGATTAAGGTACGGTACTAAATAACCTGCGCTATCTTTACCGCAACAGATGAGCCCATACCGATAAGCTTGCCCCATAGACGCATCAAAGCAGTGGGCCGGCGGCTCATCGCATTTAGCGCTTCATCTCTGTGATGCACTTCATCGGCATGAAAGCTGCGCATAGATGCTCTAAAACTGACAATCAGCGGAGCATTTTGCACATCAAACATCTGCAACTGCTCGCGATAGTGTTTATCTACAAATGACTCCACACAAAATATAGTGTAGTAGACCCAATTACGGCCAAACAATGCTGGAAATGCGCCGGTAAGAAAGCCTGCCACCGCCCATACTAATAGTAAGAAACTGCCCCGATATTCATGAATAATCTCTTCATAGGCTGCTAAATGCTCTTTCTCTGCCGCCATGTGCTCTTTAGCAAATGACGCTAACGCTTTGTCACCTCTAAGTGTATTGACCAACAAAATACCTCGATAAATCCATACCGCGCCGAACTCTCCGGCATGACTGGCACGCAGCTGTGCACGAATATCACGTGGGAGGCGATGATTTTGTGTGACGGTCTCTACGGCTTTGGTCTTCATACAGCCCCTTAGGCTTGATTAGTAAATCACCTAGGTAGGTATGAAAGGCGTGTGAGCGAAGATCAAATGGGTATGGTTAGCACAGTGAATAAAGCAAAGAGTGCGTAAAATGAACGGTACGCATGCCTTGGTGTTTATCAATGGCGCTCAACTATCCGCCATCTAACAGATACTTTTCAATGCGCTCAACGCGGCGAGGCTTACCCGATATGACAAGAACGTCATCGGCTAAAATAGTGGTACTTTCTTCGGGCGTTTCGATTTCTTCACCATCACGACGAAGCGCCATTACTTTGATTCGTCTTCGCGTAATGTCTAGCTCTTCAATGGTTTTGCCCACCGCATAGGCGCTCTCTGTAATCACCACCGCATGCATAAACTCTAATTTATCTTGAGTGTCATAGCTGAGTTCGGTGGTCTCTCCCGGATAAAAGCCATGCATGTGGACATAGCCTTTTTTCCGCTCGTTGCGAATACGCTTTAATATTCTCGACATGGGGATGCCTGAATAATGCAGCACCTGAGATATCAGCATCAAACTGCCTTCCTGCATCTCTGGCACAACTTGCAGCGCACCGGCTTCATACAGGTCGTTCATTTTATAATCTTTGCGTGTACGCACGATAATCGACACTTCAGGGTTGATACTCTTTATCATGGTTATCACTTTAAGTGCCTTTTCATGATCGTCGAACGTAATAATGACCAGCTTAGCTTCATTCACGCCTGCATTGATCAAGATGGATTTATGGCCCACATCACCGTACAAGGTCATTTCCCCAGCTGCACGGCTTTCTTGCACCCGAACAGGATCACCATCAATCACTTGATAAGATAAGCCTTCAAGTTTCATCATTTTGGCGATAGTTTGTCCAACACGACCAAAGCCCAAGATCAACACTGAGCTTTTTTGTGCTGGCAAATCGTCTAGACTGTCACCAGAAAACGGTGGTTCAGGAAGTTTAGCAATTCTCCCGGCGATGGTGCCGCTGTGACTAATTAACCAAGGTGTTATGGCCATACTAATGACCCCTACACATATAATGTATGAAGACGTAAATTCGTCAATAATGCCGTTTTCTAGCGCCAGCGCGGCAATAACAAACGTGAACTCCCCCATTTGCGAAAGCTTTAAGCCGGCTGCCCATGCATCTTGAGCGTCAGACTGATACACGTAGGCTGCTACCCGAACCATAGCCACTTTTAATACTAACAATACGACCAAGCCTAACAGCACCCAATGCAGCTCAAAGATAAGTATCATGATGTCTAACTGCATGCCTACTGTGATAAAGAATAGGCCCATCAGAATGTCTCGGAAGGGGCGAATGTCGGCCTCTAGCTGATGGCGATATTGCGATTCACTCAGCATCATCCCCGCTAAGAAGGCACCTAGCGCCATAGATAGCCCAAATGCAAAGGTGGCGCCAGCCGCAAGCAAAGCGATAACAAGGGTACATAACACAAATAACTCATCGGTGCGGGTGCGCGCAATTTCGTTAAAGATACGTGGTAAAAACCATTTACCGATGGCCAGTAAGAACGATACGACAATTACCCCCTTGAACAAGGCAAACATCATCGCCGACATGATGCTTTGTTCTGCGGTGGTAGCGAGCAGCGGAATAACAATAAGTAGCGGCACCACAGCAATGTCTTGGAAGAGCAAGATACTCACCGCAAGCTGTGAGCGCTTTGTGTTTAGCCGCCCTTGATCATCAATGGTTTTAATCACAATAGCGGTAGAGGAAAGCGCAATCATCGCGCCGATAATAATTGATGAGGTAATAGATTGCCCCAATGCCATGGCAAGGGCGGCAAAGACTGCCGTAGTGAGCAGCATCTGCCCTGCACCTACACCAAACACGAGACGGCGCATGGCAATGAGCTTCGCTAACGAGAACTCTAACCCGAGTGTAAACAACAAAAAGACGATGCCAACTTCACCCATTAAGTCCATTTGATGGGTATCAGAGAAAAGATTGAGCAATTGTGGGCCTGTGACTAATCCTGCGCACAAGTACGCCAAGATTGGCGGTAAATTAATGCGCTTAAATTGCCATACTAATGTGGCTGCGATCACCATCAGCAAAATAATGCTCACAAATTCCTTATCCACACACTCTCCAAACAAAAATTTAGATTTAGGCACAATCCTTGCTAACTACTTAATTCTAGCAGTATTGCAGAGCAAAAATACCTACTCACGTTATTAAAGGGTAATAGATAAGTGAGTACAAAGCTATGCAGTGACAGAATTATGACGGCATTACCTACATTTGGAGCATTATATGGAAGTCAGCACTATGGCGCATGAGACACAAACAAACGCTTCGTTGCTAAGCAATGAAAACGACATTGCAGTGTTAACAATGGCAGAATCTGCACACATTATGCGTGCCATGCTATCGTCAATTGATTTAGAGGAGTTAATTAACGACTACTTCATCATACTTGCCGACAAGCTGCCTTGCTGCTCTTTAAAGCTCAGCTTTGCTGATAAAGTACTTAAAACGGGCAAGTCGAAAAGTCGCTCCCGTATTATGAAAATTTCCATTTATTACGGACACCCTTTTGGCACTCCACAGCATGCGCAGTTAGCTTATTCGTTTGCAAAAGTTTTGACGCCCGTTCAGCGCAAACTGTTATCTGAAATTCACGGTATCTTTGCAATGAGCCTGCGCCATGCTCTGGAGTACTATCGCATTAGCCAACTGGCAACAAAAGATATGTTAACCGGTTTGGACAATCGCAATAGTTTCAGTGAAAGCATCAGCAAACTCATCAGTATCAGTACGCGAAATGCAGACACCTTCGGTTTACTCGTGTTTGATTTAGACAATTTTAAAAGTGTTAACGACCGTTTTGGACATCAAGAGGGTGACCTAGTGCTTATCGCGTTTGCTGAAGTATTGCGTCAAAGCCTACGTGATTCAGATTATGCGTTTAGATTTGGCGGCGACGAGTTTTGTTGCTTGCTAATCGACAGCGACCCTAAAGCAAATGAACGTGTCGCAAAACGTATCACCAAAGCCATTCACAATCACCCGCTGTTTATGCAACATGGTGTATCGAGCAGTGTTGGTGCAACATCCTTCATTGATGGCGACTCTTGTGAAAGTATTTTCCAACGAGCTGATACTGCGCTATATCGCGCGAAAGAAGCCGGTAAGAACCTGTTTATTGCAGCCTAGCCCTCCCGTAATCTAGCTGTTTTGGCCCACTAATTCGATGTATGCGAAAGTGGGCTTTTTTGTGTCTGGCGTAGAGTCAGATTTTACCACAGCGGGATGTAAGCCAACCGCTAAAATATTATCTTCCTGAGATAATATTGGTACGTGCCCTCTTTCCCAAGGCGGAATTTCCCACTCCTGCAGATAAGATTTAATGGCTTTACTCGGTCGCTTTTCATCAAGCTTGCAAACCCGTTGAAAGCCGCCAAAATCAATGCGTAATGGTTTGTCGGTAATGGGGATTAAAATACCGCTCTCACCTACCACAGCATCTGCAGGAGCAATAAATGCTATAGAGTAAGGCAGTGTTGCATGACGATATAGCGTTTGCTCTGTAGGCTTAATCTCTAATGCTTCATAGGGCGTGTGGTCATCACTAAGCATGCTAGCGTTTAACACATAGAGCCGGTCTTTATAGCGCCTAATTGCGTTTCCTTGCCATTGGCACTCACCTTGCGCGTCTGACTTTGCGCTAACAATTTGTTTAATTTGTTGGATAATCGCGGTACTAGGCGCTTGCTCACCGTGTGCTTGCAAAAAATGACGCAACAGCATGTTTTGCTCGGCTTTAGAACTGTCGTTAAATAGCGTTAAATTGAGTCGCCCTTGGGCATCGATTTGCTTATCCGCTAACAGCGCCACATATTGCTCTGCTAATTCAACATAATCTGCACAGTGCTGGGCACTTCGCGCAATCGATTCAGTAATGGATGGCCAACGCGCACGCAGCCCTGGCATCACCTCATGGCGCACAAAGTTGCGTGCAAACCGAGTATTTTGATTGGATTCATCCTCAACCCACACCAGCTTAAATTGCTGAGCATATTCGCTTAATTGCGCGCGGGTAAAATCAAGAAGCGGACGGATATATCTAACCGGGTAGTTTTGCTTACTATCTTTGGGCATAGCACTTAGGCCCTTAGGACCAGCGCCACGGGCTAATTGTAAAAGAAAGGTCTCCGCCTGATCATCTTGGTGCTGTGCTAACACGACTACGGAATTGTCTGATACTGCATCAGCAATCGCATGATATCGAGCGGCCCTAGCCTGCTCCTCTAAACTGGTTCGATTTTGAGTACTAACCGATACGCTACGACAGATAATATCGATATTCATATCAGCACAGAGCTTTATGCAGTGTTGCTGCCAGTGAATGGCGTTGTCACTTAGCCCATGATTAATATGCACTGCATTTAAACAAAGGTGTGTATTTTTGCTGCGCAATCGAGAGCATAAGTGCAGTAGGACAACAGAATCGAGACCGCCGCTCAATGCTACGGTAACGGTATGATGTTGTTGTAAGCTTTGCTCTACCGCGTGCAGCAAACGCTCATCTAAAGAGCCGATTTGCATATTGCTGCAACCATATTTAGCAGTAGCCGAAAGACATTAAACGCTCATAACGTTCCTGCATCAAGGTTTCAACTGATAACCCTGATAATTGCGCTAGTTGCTGTTTAATAGTGGCTTTTAGATTAGCGGCCATGGCTTTGTGATCACGATGAGCGCCACCTAGGGGCTCCTCAATAATCGTATTAATTAAGCCTAGCTCTTTTATTTGCGGGGCCGTTACGCCCATTGCGGCGGCTGCTATGGGAGCCTTTTCGGCACTTTTCCATAATATTGAGGCACAACCCTCTGGGGAGATGACCGAGTAGGTCGAATACTGCAACATATTGACTCTATCGCCCACACCAATTGCCAATGCGCCGCCTGAGCCGCCCTCACCAATCACGGTGCAAATAATCGGCACTTTGAGCTCAGCCATCACTTTTAAGTTCATCGCAATGGCTTCACTTTGACCGCGCTCTTCAGCGCCAACACCAGGATATGCACCCGGCGTATCGATAAAGGTCAGAATAGGTAAGTTGAAACGCTCCGCCATGCGCATTAAACGCAAAGCCTTACGATAACCTTCCGGCTTTGGCATACCAAAGTTACGTTTGATTTTTTCGTGCGTATCACGCCCTTTTTGATGGCCTATTACCATCACTGGCGTACCGTCAATGCGCGCTAAACCGCCAACAATGGCCTTGTCATCGGCAAACGCACGATCCCCTGCAAGCTCATCAAATTCAGTGAACATATTAGCAAGATAATCTTGGGTGTAGGGTCGCATAGGGTGACGAGCAACCTGAGATATTTGCCAAGCACCAAGACCAGAGAAAATTTTACGCGTCAGCTCAGCGCTTTTTTCGCGCAACCGAGAGATTTCTTCTTCTATGCCAACGTCAAACTCACCGCCCTGATTGACGATGCGTAATTCTTCAATTTTTGCTTCTAATTCTGCTATAGGTTGTTCAAACTCTAAAAAGTGTGACCCCATTTAAAATTCCTAATTATTCTTTTTAACTGTCGTTGTTATTGAAAATAAAGACTGACATTTTCTTCGCCGAGCTCATGGCTCAAACTACTCAATAATTCATCTTTTGGCTCTACGAACCACGTCGCTGCCGCTTCTAATGTGCCTACTGCATCTGGGTGCTCTACCTGTATGTGTAACGGACAGGTTCCCCCTCTATATGGTTGCAGTATAGCCTGAATCTTTGCTACTGACGATACGCTTAATGTCTCACACTGCACCTTTACTTGCAGTGAGGTCGCATATTTGCTGCGAGCCTGCATTATCGTCATCACTTCAGCGGCGTTCATTGTATTGCCACCACTGTATTCATCAAAGCTGACCTGTCCTTTTATCCATAAAAGATTGTCAGCGGTTAATATCTCTTCAAAGCGCTCATAGACTTCTGGATAAAAGCGAATGTCCATGCGCGCTGATTTATCGTCTAAAGTAACCAGTGCCCAACGCTTGCCTTTCTTGTTGGTCATGACTCTTACGCCAAGCACTAAACCAAGGGTGCTCACATAATTGTCTCGTCCGGTAGGCTTTAAATCAACCAAACGAGAATCGGTATATCGTTTAATTTCATCCACATACTGATTAATAGGATGTCCGGTTAAATATAGGCCAAGGGTCTCTTTTTCGCCATCTAACCATACTTTTTCTGACCATTTGGGCACTTGTTTGAACGCATGCTCGGAGCTTTGCGGCCCTTGAACATCCATTCCAAAAAGGTCACCCTGCCCAGCCGCTGCGGCTCTTGCGCTTTGTAATGCGGTATCAAGTGCATCTTTAATTGATGCCATTAACGCTGCGCGGTGCGGACCTAGATTATCCATGGCACCTGATAACACCAGCTTTTCAAGCACGCGTTTATTGATTTTCTTCACATCAATTTTTTCGCAAAAATCGAATAGATCGGTAAACGCACCCTCGGTTTCTCTAGCATGAATAATCGCCTCTACTGGGCCTTCACCTACGCCTTTGATAGCGCCGATGCCATACACAATCTGACCTTCTTTGTTTACCGTAAATTTATACTGACCAGCGTTTAAATCTGGCGGCAGGATCGTCAGGCCCATGCGGTTGCATTCGTCCACCAAGGTCACGATTTTATCAGTGTTATCCATATCAGCAGAGAGTACCGCTGCCATAAACTCCGCCGGATAGTGCACTTTTAGCCATAAGGTTTGATACGAAACCAGTGCATAGGCGGCTGAGTGTGATTTGTTAAAGCCGTAGCCGGCGAACTTCTCCACTAGGTCAAAAATCTTAATGGCCAACTCAGGATCGATGTTGTTATCGGCTGCACCCTTTTCAAAACTGACGCGCTGTTTTTCCATTTCTTCGGGCTTTTTCTTACCCATGGCGCGACGCAATAAATCAGCGGTTCCAAGAGAATATCCTGACATCTCTTGCGCAATCTGCATGACCTGCTCTTGATATAAAATAATGCCGTAGGTAGGCTCTAGAATTTCCTTTAAACATTCATGCTGATATCTTTCATCAGGGTAGGAAATTGCTTCGCGTCCGTGCTTTCGGTCAATAAAATTGTCTACCATGCCAGATTGAAGGGGGCCGGGCCTAAATAAGGCCACAAGTGCGATGATGTCTTCAAAACAGTCGGGTTGAAGGCGCTTTATAAGGTCTTTCATGCCCCGTGATTCTAGCTGGAAAACCGCCGTTGTTTCAGCGCGCTGCAATGACCTAAAACATTCTGGGTCTTCTAGGGGGATTTGGGTGATATCAATATCGGTGCCATGCACCTCTTTGACCATTTCTATGGCCCATTGAATAATTGTAAGCGTTCTTAGCCCCAAAAAGTCGAATTTGACTAAACCGGCGGTTTCAACGTCATTTTTATCAAACTGTGTGACTGGATTTGAGCCTGTATCGTCACAATAAAGCGGCGAGAAATCGGTAATAGTTGTGGGTGAGATAACCACACCACCGGCGTGTTTACCGGCGTTTCGAGTGACGCCTTCTAAAATTCGCGCCATGTCGATGAGTTCTTTTACCTCTTCATCGCTATCATACGCCTGCTGCAAACGGGGCTCGACATCGAAAGCTTTTTTCAGCGTCATGCCCGGATCGGCAGGAATAAGCTTAGATATCCTATCTACAAATCCATAGGGGTGCGCAAGCACTCTGCCCACATCCCGAATTACCGCTTTTGCTGCCATGGTACCGAAGGTTATGATTTGCGAAACGGCATCACGCCCATAGATTTGCGCAACATGTTCAATCACCTCGTCGCGCCGGTCCATGCAAAAGTCGATATCGAAATCAGGCATAGAGACACGCTCTGGGTTCAAGAAACGCTCAAAGAGCAAATCAAACTCTAGCGGGTCAAGGTCGGTGATATCCAACGCATAGGCAACTAAAGAGCCGGCACCCGAGCCACGACCGGGACCAACAGGAATATTATTGTCCTTACTCCACTGGATAAACTCCATGACGATCAAAAAGTAACCTGGGAAACCCATGTTATTAATCACTTCTAACTCTATCTGCAGGCGTTCATCGTATTCTGGGCGTTTTTCTTCTCGCTCTTTGGGATCTGGGAAAATTTTCTCAAGACGTTTTTCGAGCCCTTTTTTCGACACTTCAATTAAAAATGCCTCGGTGCTCATTTCGCCAGTTGGAAACTTAGGTAAAAAGTACTCGTTTAGCGTCACTTCAACGGTGCATCGCTTGGCTATCTCTACGCTATTGGCCAGCGCCTCTGGGATATCCTCAAACAGCTCACACATCTGCTGTGGAGTGCGCATAAACTGCTCGGCGGTATATTTTTTAGGGCGACGATTGTCATCTAAAGTGTAGCCGTCACTGATACACACTCTCACTTCATGAGCATCATAGTTTTCAGGTTGCAAAAACCGCACTTTGTTAGTTGCAACAACCGGCAAGTCTAGCTGTTGGGCTAATAGCACTGCGTTTTGAATGTAGCTGTTTTCATTCGCATGCCCTACCCGAGTTAACTCTAAGTAGAAGCGGTCTTTGAAGTGTTCTTGATAAAAGCTCACAATCTCTGTGGCTAAGGGCATTTTGTTCTGCGCTAGTGCCATGCCAAGGTCACCATCTAGGCCACCACTGAGCACAATTATCCCTTCGTTATGCTCGGCTAACCATGCTTGTTGAACCACTACTTGATGCTGAATGTGTCCTTGCAGATAGGCTTTAGAAATGATTTGAGTGATGTTTTTGTAACCCTGCAAATTCATTGCAAGTAAGGTGAGCTGGACAATTTGCTCGTCCAATGTTTCACTCATCAGGTTAATATCACACCCAATGATGGGTTTAATGCCTTTCGCGAAAGCCGAAGAATAGAACTTCACTAAGCCACACATATTCATATGATCGGTAATCGCTACAGCCGGCATGTTCTGATTAACCACTTCATCGAGAATGGGGTTAACTTTATTCAAACCGTCAATCATTGAATAATCACTATGCACATTAAGATGCACAAACTTGGTGGTCACGCCAGCGTTCTCCTCTTACTACTTTATTTTTACTTTTGGATGGGTGCGATGTTGCTCTAATAATACTTGCTGGACAGGCTTAAAGCTTTGTCGATGTTCATGCAACGCGCCATATTGTTGTAAAGCGGCCATATGTGCAGCCGTTGGGTATCCTTTGTGTTTATCAAACCCATACTCAGGATGTTGATTGTGCAACTTAAGCATCTCATTGTCACGCGCCACTTTGGCAATTATCGATGCGGCGGCAATTTGAGGGTACAGCGCATCCCCTTTGACGATTGCTTCGCTACTATAATCCCAAGCGGGGCAGCGATTGCCATCAACTAAGATATGATCAGGCCTAACAGACAAGCCATCCACCGCTCGCTTCATGGCCAACATAGTGGCATGTAGAATGTTCAAGCTATCAATCTCTTCTACCGAGGCCCGTCCGATTGACCAAGCTAACGCATAGGTTTTAATCTGCTCGGTAAGAAATTCACGCTTTGTTGCGCTTAGCTTTTTAGAATCTTGTAAGCCTTCAATGGGGTGCTTTAGATCTAAGATGACCGCAGCGGTTACCACATCCCCTACAAGCGGACCACGCCCGACTTCATCCACTCCTGCGATCAATGCATTATTCATTGATGCGCAACACCTACAAGCTCTAATACCGCCTTAGCGGCCTGAGCATCGGCATCCGTTCTAAGTACCTCATGCAAATCACAGTAAGCCTGCTGTAATGCATCTTGATCGCGCTCTTGCTGCTCTAATAGCTTGTCACATAAATTGGCGGGGTTGACTTGCTCTTGGAGCAGTTCAGGCACCAGCATTTGTTCAGCAAGTATGTTGGGTAGTGAAAAGTAATCAGGTTTGTATAGCCGCTGCATGATCTTATAGGTCAACGCAGACATCTTATAAGCAACCACCATAGGGCGTTTGCACAACATGGCTTCAAGGGAGGCGGTGCCTGATGTCAACAGCACCGCATCTGATGCAATCATTGCATCACGCGCAGGCTCATCGGTTACCATGACTTCAAAGTCGATATGGCTGAGGGCTAACACTTCTTTTATTTGACGCTGACGCGCGGCATTTGCCGCTGGAATAACCACCTGTAGCTTGTCACGATGGCCTTGATAGAGAGTCGCGGTTTGCAGAAAGGTTGGCAACATACTGGCAATTTCTTTGCTACGTGACCCCGGCAAAATTGCCAATACGTGTTGGTCGTGGGCTAAGCCAAGTTTTGCTCTCGCCGCATCGCGGTTAACCTTAACAGGAATAGTATCGGCGAGGGTATGGCCAACATAACGATAGGCAACACTGTATTTATCGAATATAGGCTGTTCGAAAGGGAAAATACCCAACACTAAATCAGTGGCTTTGGCGATTTTATGTATCCGCCCTTCTCGCCATGCCCATATGGTAGGGCTAACATAGTGCACGGTCTTAATACCATGTGTTTTAAGCTTTGTCTCAACAGGCAAGTTAAAGTCTGGCGCATCTACACCAATGAATATATCAGGGGGATTATCTAAGAAATGCTGAACAATCTGTTTTCGAATAGAGAGCAAGCGCGGCAAATGTTTTAACACCTCAAATAAGCCCATGACCGAGAGCTCATTGATATCAAATAATGAACGCACTCCTTGCTCGATGAGATGCTTACCACCGATGCCGCTTATCTCACAGTTTGGGTAAGCTTGTTTAAGTGCCCTAATCAAACCCGCCCCAAGCACGTCGCCTGAAGCTTCACCGGCAATAATGCCTATTTTTAAGGTTTTGTTTGTTTCGGCCATTATGCTGGGCGTAACTATCGAGCGATGCCGCGGTTAGCCTGTTTAAGAAAATCAGCCATTACGCGTAATTCTTCAGCAGAGTTGGCCATATCTTGAATAATGTCGCAGGCCTCATCAAAGGTATTGCCGTTTCGGTAAATCACCTTGTAAGCGCGTTTGATATTGCTGATCATATCAGAGCTAAACCCACGACGTTTTAACCCTTCGCTGTTTATGCCCTGGGGGATATGCTTAATACCGCTGAACATCACATAAGGAGGTAGATCTCTCAGAAGTACCGCGCCACCACCCGTGAATGCGTGAGAGCCAACATGACAGAACTGATGCACTGCGGTCATACCGCCGAGGATCACGAAATCCCCTATATGCACGTGCCCAGCTATCGTGGCATTGTTTGCCAGAATATTATCACTGCCAATCATACAATCATGTGCAACATGTGTGTTGACCATCAATAGGTTACGATTGCCAATGCGGGTAAGACTGTTATCTTGCGTCGTGCCGCGATGAATAGTGCACGATTCGCGGAAAACGTTGTCATCGCCAATCTCTAAGTAGGTGTCTTCTCCGGCATATTTTTTATCTTGGCAGTCTTCGCCCACTGAGCAAAACTGAAAAAAGACATTGTTCTTGCCTATCTTAGTGTGACCTTTGACAACCACATGACTTTTTAAAACGCAGCCATCGCCAATTTCTACATTATCACCCACCAAACAAAACGGGCCGATTTCCACGTTCTTTCCAATGACAGCATTTTCAGAAATCACAGACGATGGATGAATCATATTACATATCTCTCATTGCACACATAAATTCAGCGATGCAAGCTTCTTTGCCATCGACTTTAGCCACACCCGAAAACTTCCAAATGCCGCGGCGTTCTTTTAGCAACTTGACTTCAATATCCAATCTGTCTCCCGGTTCAACAGGGTGTTTGAATCGCGCCTTGTCGATACCCGCATATAAATACAGTTGGTCATTATTACCCATGGTTTTAAAGCCCAGAATTCCTGCGGCCTGGGCCATGGCCTCGAGGATCATGACACCTGGGAAAATAGGTCTTTCAGGGAAATGCCCCGTGAAGCAAGGTTCATTAATGGTAATGTTCTTGTATCCGTGCAAATAATCATTTAATTCGTAGTCCGTCACTCTATCTATTAACAAAAACGGATAGCGATGCGGAAGCAAGGACATTATTTCATTGATTTCGACGGTATTAAGCGGATTTGCCAAGCCATTCTCCTAAAATTTACGGCTATAAGTCCATTTTTGGACGTTCTCGCGCTATAAGATAAGGTGTTGAGGGGTAAAAAGAAATCAGACCAACGCATGTTGGCCTGATTTTTTGTAGATTTTAGACTTAGTTCGCTTTGCTAACTTGGTCTAAGACTTTTTGAGAAATATCAAACTCGTCTTTTGCAAAAGGCACCGATTGGGCATTAATCACCATATCGTAATCTTCAGCAGCCGCAATGCTGTCAACAGCTTGCTTAATCAGACTTAAAAGCTTGTTGCGCTCTTCAGTGGTACGGTTTTGCATATTCTGCTGTAAAGGGCCACCTTTCTGCTGCATGGTTTGGCTCAATGTTTGGATTTGCTGACGAAGGGCTTCTTGTTGCTCTTCGCTCATCGTTGCCGCTTCACGCTGTAGCTTTTCTACCAAAAAACTACCTTCTTCACGCATTGCTGTCATTTCTTGAATTTGCTCTTGAAACTCTTCGTTGATGGTTTGCTCAATTACCGCTACCTGAGGAAGAGATTGCAATACTAACTGGACGTCTACCACAGCCACTTTTTGCGCTGCATTAGCCATTGCCGAGGTTAACGCTAAACCAAGAATTGCTGCAATTGACAGCGCTTTATTTAAACTTTTCAATGTAAACTCCTTTGCTTTTATAATACGTGTCACATGTTTTGATAATTCGTGTCACATTTCTTTCGTAACTGCGCAGATTATACCTCTTCTAGAAGGTTGATCCAATGTTGAAAGTGAAGAATCTAGCATCATCCCCAGGTCTTTCTTGTAACGCTCTAGAAAAACTAAATACCATAGGCCCCATTGGCGATATCCATTGGACAGAGAGACCTGCAGAACTTCGGTATAACTTCCAATCTGAGTAGTCTGCTAATGGGTCACTGTTGACGTTGACGTTGAGATTTTCGTACTCTTCAAAATTAAACTCCGTGTCCCATACGTTACCAACATCAACAAAAAGGCTGGTTCGAATGGAATTATCGAAATCTTCCTCTAAGAAAGGTGTCGGTACAATTAATTCGACCCCACCAAGTAACATGGCATTTCCGCCCAAGCTTCTTTGCGACAAGAAAATCGTGTCTTGGCTAGGATCATTGAATATCGGCACGCCAGAAGGGGTCGTACCGATAACGCTTGGTATACGCTGCAACCCTCGAGGACCAACGGTGTTGTTTTCAAATCCGCGCAAGGTATCGGCACCGCCGGCAGTAAAGTTCTCGGTGAACGGCAGGATTTGCTCTCTACCATTGGTATCGCCATAACCGTTTCCATAACCTGCACGTATACGAGCTAGTACTGACCAACGCTGCGATTGCGTAAGTGGGAAATACCACTTGGCATCACCTACAAATTTAAAGAAATTAACTTCCGAATTAGGTGTAGTTGCGCTAAACGAAGCACGCTGAGAAGAACCCGCCGTTGGGAACAAACCTCTGTTTAAGGTATTTCTGCTCCACGTTACCGACGCTTGGAAGCTATCGTAGTTTACCGGTGCATCTGGGTCGTTAGCATCTGCAAACTGTTCATAGAAACGACGCGTTTGCACAAAGTTTGTATTATCACTCTCTAGTTCAACGTTAGAATACGTTAAACCAAAGCTAATACGGTTTACCTCGTTAATCGGGTAACCAATATTCGCGCCTATCGACCAACGCTTAGAGTTGTACTGAATAACACCAAAGTCACCACCGTCAAACTCGCTATACCCGATACTTCCACCGAGGCTAATACCGTCGATAGTAAAAAATGGGTCTAAGTATGTGATTTGTGCACTTTTTTGATAAGACACGGTAGAAATGTTTGCACCAACACGCTTACCGGTACCAAGGAAGTTATCCTGCTGAATACCTGCTTGCAAACTAAGGCCTGTCGCATCGCCATAACCGATACCGGCATTGAATGAACCAGATGGCTGCTCTTTTACCGTAAATTCTACGTCGACTTTATCGTCTACCCCAGGAATACGAATGGTTTCATACTCGACAGTTTCCATGTACGTCAGTCTTGAAAGCTGTGCTTTTGAGCGCTCAAGCAACGGATCTGACAACCACGTGCCTTCCATTTGATTGACATTTTGTCTTAATACGGCATCTGAAGTGAGCGTATTGCCGGTGAAGTTCAATCGACGAACATATACGCGCTTACCAGGGTCAACCGACAAGGTTAGCTTAACCGTATTATCTTCTTCGTTAATTTGAGGAATGGTGGTAACCGTTGGGTAAGCATAACCAAAGCGGCCTAAATAGTTCGCAATAAACTCTTCTGTGTATGTTACTTCCGCTTGGTTATATAAGTCGCCTTCACGCAGTGGGACCACTTGCGCCAAGAACTCTTCAAAGCCTAACAAATCACCCACTAATTCGACTTCAGAGATAGTAAAGATTTCACCCTCAGTGACATTCATTGTGACGTAAATAGCGTCTTTTTCAGGGGTCATTGAAACTTGGGTAGAGTCAATTGAAAACTGCAAATATCCGCGGTTTTTGTAGTAGCTGGTGATGGTTTCCATATCACCTGACAATGTTTGCTGTTGGTATCGCGTTTCGGATAAGAAATCCCACCACGGTGCACCAAATTGAAGCTCCATTTCATTAAACAGCTCTTCATCTTCAAACACTTCGTTACCAACGATGTTGATCTGTTGAATTTTGGCGGCATCGCCCTCTTCAAATAGCAGTTTTAAGTCAACACGATTACGCGGAAGTGGCGTGACAATCGCAGAAACGTCAGCATTATACTTACCAATAGAGTAGAAGAAGTCTTTAAGACCATTTTCAATGGAGGTGATAACGGTTCTGTCTAGGGGCTCGCCCACGCGAATATTTGAATTGTTTAAGCTATCTTGGAGCTGCTCGTCTTTGATGTCGTCATTACCATCAAACACGATATTACTGATAGTAGGTCGCTCTGCAACCTCAACAACTAAGACATTGCCGTCACGATATATTTCGACTTTCTCAAAGTGTGTTGAGGAATATAGTGAACGTATAAGCTGCGTTACCCTGAAACGATTCATCGCGTCGCCACGTTGCACAGGCAAATACGTAAGCGCTGCACCTAAGGCTACTCTTTGCAAACCTTCCACGCGAATATCTTCGACTACGAAATCATAGGCGGTTTGCGCGAATGATGGTGAAGAAAAAGCCAATATGGCTGCTAGAACTAGTTTATTACACTTCATTAACTGTCTATATTCCAAGATACAATTGTCAGACCTTATTATGATTATGTATTACGTAGAACATCGTTGATGATTGCTGTTGCCATAACCGCGAACAGTATCACCCCACCGATTTTAAATCCTACTTCCTGAATCGCCTCTGACACCGGCTTTCCAGTAATCCATTCGATAGTAAAATACATCAGATGCCCGCCATCGAGAATGGGTAAGGGCAAAAGGTTAATAATACCAAGATTTACGCTAATTAGCGCCAAAAAACTTAAAAATGCAACAATTCCTATGCTAGCACTTATTCCTGCACCTTGAGCAATCGATATTGGGCCACTCAAATTCTTTACCGACACGTCGCCAGTCAACAATTTCCCTAGCATTGTGAGGGTTACCCCCATCAAGCGCCACGTTTGCTCGGTCCCTTCAACTATTGCATCTATTGGACCTAACTTACGGTTGAGGACATATTCTTCTGGCCACGTATCCTGATAAGGAATAACACCTAGATAACCTTGCTCAGGGTTGTTGGGTTTTTCACCAAACGTTACGTTCAATTCTACACGTTGCCCATCTCTTAGCACAGTCGCCACTGACGTTTGATTAGGACGCTGTTCAATGAAGCTGACTATTTGTCCCCAATTTTCTAGGGTAGTTCCATCTAATTTTTCAATCTCATCATCTACTTGAAAACCTGCCCGCGAGGCTGGCGTGTTTTCATCTATAAATCCAAGCTTTTTAGTGACAGCGGGTCGAAACGGTTGAAAACCTAAGGCAGTGAACAAATCCGCCTCATCAGGATCGATTTTCCAACCATCAATGGGCAAGTTAACGTCTTGTGTAACGCCATTGGCGTTTTTGACTGTAAGGGGAATACTCTGTTCACCACTGAAGGTGGATAACTCAATGGCAACATCTCGCCATGTGCTAATGCGATGGTTATCGATTGCTAAAATTTCATCACCCACCGAGAGCCTCGATTGAGCCGCAAAACTATCTGGCGCAATGTCGCCAACAATCGGCTTGGGCGTTTGTTGGCCAATCATACCGATTGCCGCCATAGCAAAAATGGCAAAGATAAAATTCACCATCGGGCCGGCCGCAACAATCGCAATACGCTGCCACACCGGCTGCGTATTAAAAGCAACATGCTCGTCTTGTGGTGCCACATCATCTACTCGACCATCAAGCATGCGCACGTAACCACCGAGTGGGATCATGGCAATGACAAACTCCATGCCACTGGAGGTTACTCGCTGATATAGCGGCTTTCCAAAACCAATTGAAAAGCGCAGGATTTTTACTTTACAGAGTTTCGCCACATAGTAGTGACCCCACTCATGCACCGCCACTAGAATCCCAAGCGCGATGACGAAGAAGAAAATATTACGGATGATTTCCATTAACGGCGTACTCTAGTTATTACGTCTTCGGCCATGTCACGACAAACCTTGTCGTGGCTTAAAATGGCATCAATACTATCTAAGGTGATGTTCGCTTGCGCGTCGACCACTTGTTTATTTACCTTATAGATGTCGGTAAAGCGAATTTGTTCATTTAAAAATGCCGCGACAGCGATTTCATTTGCTGCATTAAGCGCGGTCGTGGCGGCCTGTCCGATGCGACTTGCCTGCATCGCCAAAAATAAATTGGGGAAGCGATCTTCTCGAGGCTTCTCAAAACTCAAATTCGCTTGCTCAAAAAAGTTAAGCGGCTCAACGCCAGAATTAATGCGTTCAGGGAATGCTAAGGCATGTGCGATGGGAGTGCGCATGTCAGGATTTCCCATCTGCGCGATAACCGAACCGTCTTTGTACTGCACCATTGAGTGGATGGTACTTTGTGGATGAATAACCACTTGGATGCTATCTTCATCAACGCCAAACAGCCACTTTGCTTCGATAAACTCCAAGCCCTTATTCATCATAGAAGCTGAATCGACCGAGATTTTTTGTCCCATATCCCAATTAGGATGGGCGCACGCCTGACTCACTGTGACACTTTCAAGCTCCTGCGGTAAAGACTCCCTAAAGGGTCCACCAGAGGCGGTTAAAAGCAAGTGGGACACACCTGAGTCACCTGGCTTACCGTACTGATAATTAAGCGGCAAGCATTGAAAAATAGCATTATGCTCACTGTCAATGGGAATAAGCGTCGCGTTGTGTTCACGCACTGCTTGCATAAACAACTGACCAGACATGACCAACGATTCTTTATTAGCCAACAGGACTTTCTTGCCTGCTTTTACCGCAGCTAGGGTTGGCAGAAGACCAGCAGCGCCTACAATTGACGACATCACCGTGTCAACGCCTTTCGCGCTGGCAATGTCAGCTAATGCATCAACACCGTGACGAATCTGTACCTGGGTATTTTTCGGCAGTAGGCTATGTAACTGAGCCGCATCTTGCTGGTTGTTAACCACAATACATTTAGGCGCAAATTTCAAGGCAATATCGGCGAGCTTTTGCAGCTGAGAATGTCCGCTGACGGCATATACACGGTATCTTTCAGGATGCTGCGAAATAACATCAAGGGTACTTGTTCCAATAGAACCCGTTGCGCCTAAGATGGTAATCGTCTGAACATTTTGCGAAGCTTGCTGCACGAAACTTAAGCCATCCAAATCATGTAACAAAAGGCAAACACTGGGAAGGCTGCCGTTAGGCTATCTATTCGGTCCATCACACCGCCGTGGCCAGGCAGCAGCTTTCCACTGTCTTTGATGCCAGCGCAACGTTTGATCATCGACTCATTCAAATCGCCCAAAGCAGATACTGCAACGGTGATCATACCAATAAGCACATGGACGCCAATGCGGGACTCTTCAAATTGATAGTGCATGGCGGCAAAGGCAATAATTGCCATAGACGCAACAACACCTCCCACTAAACCTTCAACCGATTTACCCGGCGACACGTTTGGTCTTAATTTATGCTTGCCAAATTTTACACCCACAAAAAAGGCGCCAATGTCTGCCGCCCAAACGATACCCAGTACGTAAAACAATAAAGACGCACCGTATACTGGCGTGACGTCATACAAGCTGGTACGCAGACTAACGATGGCAACCCATGTTGGAATTAAAGTCAGCACGCCAAAGAAGGCGCGAATTGGGATGCTGCTTTTCCAAAAGCTACTGTATTTAGGGTAAGCGAGTATCATAAAGAAGGACGCTGCCCACCAAAACGCGGCTACCCAAAGGATGAAAGCGAAGATAGGGTTTAATTCACCCTGCACCCAAATACTTTGCGCGTCGACCAAAAATATTAATACCGCACATATGCAGCCAATAAATATGGTAAACCAGCCTTTGAACAAGCGAAGGGTAATGCCCGACATATTGGCCCACTCGTATGCCCCTAGGCAAATGACGCCGGCAACGGCAAGTTTAAACCCTTCAATAGGTAAAAAGAGAATAGCTATAAGCGCTAATGGCGCGAGAATCACGGCGGTTAAAATACGCTGTTTTAACATGCTTTTGGCTCTACTTCTGCGGTCATGATTTGCTCACCGGTTAAGCCAAAGCGACGTTGCCTTTGGGCAAAGTCGTCTATCGCCGTTTGAAACACACTTTCGTTAAAGTCAGGCCACAGCGTTTCAGTAAAATAAAACTCTGCATAAGCGCACTGCCATAATAAAAAGTTGCTAACGCGGTGATCGCCACCCGTTCGGATAAGTAAATCCAATTCTGGAAATTCGTGTGTACTAATATGCTTGTCAAAGGCAGCTTCGGTAATATCGTCCAAGCCAATGTCACCACTAGCGACTGAACTTGCCAAGCATTTTGCGGCATTGACGATATCCCACCTTCCGCCGTAGTTCGCAGCGATATTAAGCACTAAGGCATCATTATTCGCTGTGAGCGCTTCAGCCGCACTGATTTTTTCTTGCAGTTTGACGTCAAAACCACTTAAGTCGCCAATCACTTTGAGACGGATATTGTTCTTGTGTAGTTTTTTGACTTCGCTTTTCAACACAAAATGAAACAAGTCCATCAACACGCCAACTTCTTGCTTTGGGCGCTGCCAGTTTTCACTTGAGAAGGCAAATAAGGTGAGTGATTTAATACCCTTTTTACGTGCAAACGTCACTGACGAACGCACAGCTTCAACGCCAGCCTTATGACCGAAGGTACGCAGCTTATTGCGCTGCTGTGCCCAACGGCCGTTACCATCCATGATAATAGCAACATGGCGCGGCATTTTTAGTGCCGCACAAACCTTGTCACTGCTGTTAGCGTCTGGATTTAGCAAACTAGACTTCCATCAGCTCTTTTTCTTTATCGGCTAAGGTCGCGTCGATAATTTTGATGAATTCATTGGTCAGAGTTTGGATGTTCTCTTCGCCTGCATGCGCTTCATCTTCACTGATTTCTTTTTCTTTTAATAACTCTTTAATGTCGCTGTTAGCATCTCTGCGGATATTTCTCACCGCTACACGACCTTGTTCTGCTTCGTTCCTAACCACCTTGATCAGGTCTTTTCTGCGCTCTTCTGTGAGTGCTGGCATAGGAATGCGGATGGTCGTACCTGCGCTCATAGGGTTTAAGCCAAGATCAGATTGCATAATCGCTTTTTCAACGGCTTGAATAGCAGACTTATCAAACACCGAGAGTGCCAACGTTCGGCTGTCTTCGGCAATCACGTTCGCAACCTGTTTAAGAGGGGTGTCGGCACCGTAATATGGCACCATGATGCTGTCTAATAAACTAGGATGTGCGCGTCCGGTGCGGATTTTACTCAATTGACCTTTAAGTGCGACAATGCTTTTTTCCATGCGCTCACGCGCGTCTAATTCAATTTCATCTATCATAACAATCTCTTATTCTTGTATTCTATCCACATTAGCAATGACGGTGCCTTCATCGTCACCGAACACAACCGCTTTTAAACAACCTGGCTTATTCATGTTGAATACTCTAATGGGCATATTATGGTCTCGGGCAAGTGTAAAGGCCGATAAGTCCATTACCTTTAGCTCTTTTTCGAGCACTTCTTGGTAGCTTATTTGAGATAATAACACGGCTTCAGGGTTTTTCACCGGGTCTGCACTAAATACGCCATCTACTTTTGTTGCTTTAAACACCGCATCCGCTTCAATCTCTATACCGCGAAGACATGCAGCCGAATCAGTTGTGAAAAACGGGTTTCCTGTACCGGCGGCGAATATTACTACTTTCCCAGACTTTAATAAACTGATTGCGTCGGTCCAGTTATACGCATCGCACACACCGTTTAGAGGAATGGCAGACATCAAGCGAGCATTTACATAGGCTCTGTGCAGGGCGTCGCGCATTGCTAAACCATTCATCACCGTTGCCAGCATACCCATGTGGTCGCCTACTACGCGATTCATACCTGCCTTGGCGAGGCCTTCGCCTCTAAACAGATTGCCACCACCTATGACCAAACCCACCTCAACACCGAGCTCTACAATCTCTTTTATTTCTTGGGCCATTCTGTCGAGCACCTTGGCATCGATACCAAAATTTTCATCCCCCAGTAGGGCTTCACCAGAGAGTTTTAATAATATGCGTCTATAGGCAGGTTTAGGTGAATTACTCATGTGCAGGTATATCCTCTTGTTTATTATGTGCTGTGAACATGCTTTTTATGACCAATGCGCTTATTGTGCTGGGCGCTAGTAAAATAGCGTGACCGAATATATTTTGGCCATAAAAAAGCACCCCATTTGAGGTGCTTGATAGTGTATAGGAACATCGCGTTTTGCAAAAGCGACTTGCTAAATTATTTCTTAGCAGCAGCCATTTGTGCAGCAACTTCTGCAGCGAAATCTTCCGTCTTTTTCTCAATCCCTTCACCCACTTCAAAACGTACGAAGTTGATAACGTCAGCACCTTTGCTCTTAAGCAAGTCGCCTACGCTTGTGCTTGGATCTTTCACGAACGGTTGACCCGTTAAGCTGATTTCGCCAGTGAATTTCTTCATTCTGCCCGATACCATTTTCTCTGCGATGTCAGCAGGCTTGCCAGACTGAACGGCGATATCAAGTTGAATTTCTTTTTCTTTAGCTACGACTTCTGCAGGTACGTCGCTTGGCTTAACAAATTGAGGGCTAGAAGCTGCAACGTGCATTGCTACATCTTTTGCAAGCTCTTCGTCACCGCCTTGTAAAATAGCGATAACACCAATACGACCGCCATGCACGTATGCACCTAAGTTGTCACCTTCAACGCTGATTACGCGACGAGGAGAGATGTTTTCACCAATTTTAGCCACTAATGCATCGCGAGTATCGCTGATAGATTTACCATCAAGCTCTGCTGCGTTTAAAGTGTCGATGTCGTTGATGCCGTTTTCAGTGGCAACCGCTAAAATCGCGTTACCAAATGCTAAGAAACCTTCATCACGTGCTACGAAGTCAGTTTCACAGTTAAGCTCAAGCATTGTCGCCTTGTTGCCAGAAACGTGCGTTAAAATTACACCCTCAGCGGCAATACGACCTGCTTTTTTAGCCGCTTTTGCTTGACCAGACTTACGCATGTTCTCAATCGCTTGTTCGACGTCGCCATCAGTTTCAACTAAGGCTTTTTTACAATCCAACATGCCTGCGCCTGTGCGCTCGCGTAATTCTTTAACCAGTGCTGCTGTCACTGCCATTGTTCTTTTCCTCAAAATTTAGTTGATAAAAAGGAGACATAACGTCTCCTTTACAAAATATTGTTTAAGCCTATTCGCCTTCTACAACAAACTCGTCTGTTGCAGCTGCGCCAGCGTCACCATTACGACCGCTAAGTACCGCGTCAGCCACAGCGTTTGTGTATAACTGAATTGCGCGGATTGCATCGTCGTTACCAGGAATGACGTAATCTACGCCGTCTGGGTTAGAGTTGGTGTCTACAACACTGACTACTGGAATCCCTAGGTTACGAGCTTCAGTGATAGCGATGTGCTCATGATCAGCATCAATAACAAAGATCACGTCTGGAAGACCGCCCATGTCTTTGATTCCGCCCAAGCTGCTTTCAAGCTTGGTCATTTCGCGTTGTAGTAAAAGGACTTCTTTTTTGGTTAGCTTGTCGAAAGTACCGTCTTGGCTTTGGCTTTCAAGTTCTTTTAAACGGTTGATAGACTGACGTACGGTTTTCCAGTTAGTCAACATACCGCCCAACCAGCGCTTGTTTACATAGTACTGACCGCACTTGATAGCTGCTTCTTTCACTGCTTCGCCTGCCGCACGCTTGGTGCCTACAAACAATACTTTACCTTTGTTATGAGATACGCCAGTTAAGAAAGAAAGTGCTTCGTTGAAAAGAGGAACGGTTTTCTCAAGGTTGATGATATGAACCTTGTTGCGAGCGCCGAAGATGTACTGACCCATTTTCGGGTTCCAGTAACGAGTTTGGTGTCCAAAATGCACGCCCGCTTGGAGCATGTCACGCATTGATACGTTTGCCATGATTAATAATCCTATTGTAGGGGTTAGGCCTCCACATATCCCTTCTTTCGATCCGAACCGGTGATGTTTACAAAGCTTTGTAAATAAACAAACCCACCGCTACAGACACCCCGAAATCAGTGTCGATATGTGTGTGTATTTAAAGTATGTACTGCCTCATATGAAAACAGCGCGCGCTTTATATCATCTAACAAGCGCAGAGGCAAGGAATAATTAGGATTTACGTGTATAAATACGCATATTGGAAAACGCCAGCAACACAAAGTTATAAGTCGAATCAATGAGTAATATTGAAATGCCACGCATGTGGTATACTCTTGGGCAAAACTGAACAAACGTAACGAGGAAATGCGTTGAGTATCACCATCAAAACTCAAGACGAAATTGAAAAAATGCGCGTCGCCGGCAAATTGGCGTCAGATGTACTTATGATGATAGGCGAACACGTCAAAAAGGGCGTTACTACAGACGAGCTTAATCGTATTTGTCATGATTATATTGTTAATGTGCAAGATGCCATTCCAGCACCATTGAATTATGGCTACCCGCCCTTCCCTAAGTCTATCTGCACATCGCTTAACCACGTCATTTGTCATGGCATTCCAGCAGATAAAAAACTAAAAGATGGCGACATCCTAAATATAGATGTGACCGTCATCAAAGATGGTTACCATGGCGATACATCAAAAATGTTCGTAGTGGGTAAACCTAGCATACTTGCTGAGCGTCTGATTCGCGTTACTCAAGAGTGCCTCTATAAAGGCATTAAAATGGTAAGGCCAGGAATGCGCCTTGGCGATATTGGTCACGCCATTCAAACCCATGCTGAAAATCATCATTATTCAATTGTTAGAGAATATTGTGGTCATGGCATTGGTGCAGTATTTCATGAAGACCCGCAAGTGGTCCACTACGGGCGCCCGAACACTGGCGAAGAACTTAAAGCCGGGATGTGCTTTACCATTGAACCGATGGTTAACGCTGGCAAACGCTATTCCAAAATTCTACCCGACCAGTGGACCGTCGTAACCAAAGACCGCAGCCTCAGTGCACAGTGGGAGCACACCTTGCTGGTCACCGATACCGGTGTTGAAGTATTAACATTAAGAGATGATGAAGATTTGCCTCGCATTATCAACAGCGAGGCCTAAAGCAATATGATGCTCGACAGTATGATAAGCAGAGTGCAAGCCATTTCATCTCTTAATGACATTGCAGAGTTTAAGGCATGCGTCTCACAGAACTTTACTTGGCTACAAGATAATTTCCATGCAATACACGTGGATGAGTTGGTTGTTGCTCGCTCAAAGTTCACTGACGCCCTGCTATGTCATGCGTGGCAGTTGCTTAGTTTGCATAAGCAAAAGCACTTAACGCTTTGTGCTGTTGGTGGTTATGGAAGAGGTCAATTGCAACCTTATTCAGATATCGACCTACTGATTCTCAGTAAAGCGAGCATTCCCACAGAAACACAAAATGCGCTTAGTCAATTTATCACCTTCTTATGGGATATTAAGTTAGAAATTGGCCAATCGGTTAGGACCATCAAAGAAACCCTCGCACAAGTAAAGGGCGATGTGACCATCGCAACAAACTTAGTCGAAGCAAGAAGACTTTGCGGCTGCGAAGATACCTTTGATGCCTTAATGGCAAAGATAAAGACGCAAAAATTATGGTCTAGTAAAGACTTCTTTTTAGCCAAGATGGACGAGCAAAGCAAACGCCACCGCAAGTTTAACGACACATCTTATAACTTAGAGCCAAATATCAAAGAAAACCCAGGGTGCTTAAGAGATATTCAAAACATTGGTTGGGTGGCGAAAAAGCACTTTTATGAATACGATGGCATGACCCTCATCGGGCACGGTTATTTTACAGAGTTAGAACATGCTGAGCTCATTGAATGCCGCTCAAACCTTTGGAAGATAAGGTTCGCCTTGCACCTGGTCGCTAAGCGAAGTGAAAACCGCTTGCTGTTTGATTATCAGCCAGAGGTTGCAGAGCTACTTGGGTATGGTGAAGGAAAGCCAGCCGTTGAAAAAATGATGAAACATCTGTTTCGCATTGTACGGCGCGTGACAGAGTTAAACAGCATGTTACTGCAGCGCTTCCATCAAGATATTCTTGGTATTAGCCTCGCTAGACCGGTTAACATCAACGGCGACTTTTACATCAAAGATGGCTTAATTGGTCCGCGACATGAGCAATGTTTTAGCTCACCATTATCCATTTTGCAGTTCTTATCGCTTATAAAAGATCACCCTGAGGTCACCGGGCTCGATGGTGACTGCATTCGATCATTGCGCAACGCGCGTAGAGACTTTCAATCGACTTATTATATCGAGATCCCAGAGTGCAGAACCGCCTTCATTGAATTAGTCTCCGATCCTGCATTTTTTGACCTTGGCTGGGATATCATGCATCGCCACGGTATTTTGCAGTCCTATATTCCCGAGTGGGATAAAATCGTGGGCATGATGCAGTTTGATTTATTTCATGCTTACACGGTCGACGAGCACACTCATCGTTTGGTGAAACATGTTAGACGCTATTACACCGAGCCAAAAGAATTTCCGCGCTGTTCGCGCATCGTCAAGAACCTTGATGAACCAGAAATCTTATTTATCGCCGCTATTTTTCATGACATCGCAAAAGGACGTAACGGCGACCATTCAAAGCTCGGTGCTAAAGACGTATATGATTTTTGCGCGCGCCACGACGTGCCACAAAAGCATCAAGATATGATTGCTTGGTTGGTACAACAGCATTTATTAATGTCGGTGGTCGCTCAACGCCGCGATATTTACGATCCAGATGTGATAAAAGATTTTGCAACCGAGGTAAAGAGCCATACTCACCTTGATTTGCTCTACGCCCTGACGCTAGCAGATATCCGCGCGACTAACGATAATCTATGGAACGACTGGAAGGCATCATTATTACGAGAGCTTTATTTGCTAACTCAGCAAGCCCTCGACAACGGTTTAGAATGCCAAAGTACTATCGTCGATAGAGTATCTGAGCACAAACGTCAGGCATTGGTGCAACTAGATGCCGCGGGTTTAAGTGAAGAAACGGTGATGCCATTTTGGCAAAAGATGAGCAACGATTACTTTGCTCGGTTTAAACCTAAGCAAATTGCATGGCACACACAAACTGTTATCCACGCGGGTGAGTTCGATGAACAAGAAATCATTGTGGCCGCAAGCAACGAAACGACTCAAGCCGGCACTGAGTTACTCATATTTTGCCATGACCGACCGGCACTTTTTGCCCAAATTGCCTCTGTATTAGACAGCCGTAATTGCTCAATACACGATGCACAAATTGTCGTGACGCAAGACGGTTATGTATTTGACTCCATGATTATCCTTGATCACAACAGTGAACGCATAGAGTCAGACAATAGAGTGCAGAACTTAGCCACTGCGGTAAGACAACAACTGCTAAAACCAGGACGTTCTCACAGCAACTCAAGACGCATGTCTAGACGCATGAAGCAGCTTGACGTTGCAACTAAAATCCGATTTTTTTCGAGTCATGAAAACGCTACGCTGGTAGAATTGGAAGCGCTCGATGCGCCAGGACTCTTAGCCCGAATTGGCCATCTATTCGTAGACTTAAATATTACGCTTAAAATGGCAAAAATTGCCACCA
The DNA here is from genome assembly GCF_018595715.1 of Glaciecola sp. XM2. Lineage (GTDB taxonomy): Bacteria > Pseudomonadota > Gammaproteobacteria > Enterobacterales > Alteromonadaceae > Glaciecola. The sequence goes on along the minus strand of NZ_JAHEOJ010000020.1, from coordinate 650,231 downwards.
TAGGTGAACGAGCAGAAGATATCTTCATTGTGTGTAACGAAGATGGCAAAGCCCTCACCCAATCTCAACAGGTGCTGCTCAAAAAGCAGTTAATTATGAAACTCGACCAACCGGAAGTGAACACCGCTATATGAACAAGCTAGCCCAAACCATTGAACACGCATTTGATACTCGCGACAGCTTTACCGCCCAAACGGCCTCCAATGAAGTGAAAACCGCTGTCGCAGATGCCATTGCCCTATTAAACTCAGGGCAAGCCCGCGTTGCTGAAAAAGTAGACGGTAGCTGGCAGGTCAATGAATGGCTAAAAAAAGCCGTTTTGTTATTTTTTAAACTTCACGATAATCAAGTCATGCCAGGTGCAGAATCAACCTTTTATGACAAAGTGCCGTTAAAATTTAGCGACTATGACGCTGCACGCTTTGCTAAAGAAGGCATGCGAGTGGTTCCACCTGCAACGGTTCGCACTGGCACTTTTATTGGCTCAAACGTCGTGTTAATGCCCTCATATGTCAATATTGGCGCCTACGTTGATAGCGGCACAATGGTCGATACATGGGCAACGGTGGGTTCATGTGCTCAAATCGGCAAGAACGTTCACCTTTCTGGCGGTGTAGGCATAGGCGGTGTATTAGAGCCGCTACAAGCGAGCCCAACCATTATTGAAGATAATTGCTTTATTGGCGCACGCTCAGAAGTCGTAGAGGGCGTGATTGTTGAAGAAGGTGCCGTTTTATCGATGGGTGTTTACATTGGCCAAAGCACGCGTATTTACGATCGTGAAACGGGCGAAGTACATTATGGAAGAGTACCTGCTGGTGCGGTAGTCGTGCCTGGTAGCCTGCCCAGTAAATGTGGCAAGTACAGTTTGTACGCAGCAATCATCGTCAAAAAAGTGGATGCCAAAACACGCGCCAAAGTGGGTATAAACGAACTGCTTCGCGGCGCTGAATAAACATCGTGTACGAGCATGAGTCTTCATGCTCTTTTTTCATTTGCTACAGTAAAATCCGATATGACCTATTGCGAAAAAAATGATCTTACGCTTTACCTGCGCGCTCGCTATGGTGAGTGCGATGCGCAAAACGTGGTTTTTAATGCACGCTACGCAGACTATGCCGATATTGCGGCCACTGAGTATTTAAGAGCCTTGATAGGCGATTATAGTAACTTGCAGGCTGCTAACTATGAAAACCAAGTAGTAAGCCTTAATATCGACTGGAAACGCTCAGCCGTATTTGACGATGTACTGGCTCTTAAAGTACATACTTCGCATGTGGGTAATACATCGTTTCAGTTTACAGTGGATTGTACAAAAAAAGACAATGGACAGTGGCTTCAAGTAGCACAGATGCGCATTACCTATGTCATGGTAACCACACCTAATTACGAAAAATGTCAGATACCTGCGCTCTTAAAAGAGGCGTTTGCAAAACCGTTTAGCCGAGTCGTGGACCAAGCTGGATAGTAGAGATTTTATTGGCTGAACGCCGGTTGCATTGTGTCGATTAGCGGTATTATTTTGTTTCTGCCATTAGCTTTTGCATAATAAAGTTCTTTATCAGCCGACTTAATGGCATGGTTAATATCGTCGCCCTGATCAATTTCAGCTAGGCCAATACTTACGGTCATAGGCTTACCGATTAACGACGTTATTTCTTGATGATTTTGAATGCTCTGCCTAATTTTTTCAGCGGTAGCATACGCATTATGCAACTCACAATGCTTAAGAATCACTAAAAACTCTTCCCCGCCCCAACGAATCGCAAAATCGGTCGCTCGAATGGCACTTTGTAGTGTTTCAGAAAAATGCACAAGGATTTCATCCCCTACCAAATGCCCGTGATCATCGTTAATCACCTTAAAATGATCGATATCGAGTAACAGCAATGTCGATTTTGTGACCGAATCACGTCTCGCTGCTTTTTCACCGAGTACGGTACTGATCACCCCTCGATTATAAAGTCCGGTAAGGTTATCGGTGATGTTTTTTAACTCAAGGAGCTTGTTCGTATTGTCTTGTATTTTTATCAACACGAGGGTGAGTGCACTTAGTGCCATACTAGAAAATATATAGCGAGAGCTAACCACCTCGCTATAGTCGACAATCCAACTCACGCTTTGCGAGATGGAAAACAGGTAGGCCACTGACACAATGTAAACCACCGAAAAAACAAGGGCCTGAAACACGCGTAATATAGCAATGGATATCATCAGCAAAGGAAAGGTCCATAACAGGCCTGTTTCATCTTTGCCGCCTAGTATCAGCAACACAAAACAGATAAATGCACAGATGATAGAAAGGTTAGGGGTAGTTAGGTAGCGATATTTTGTATTTAGCAGAACAATATTTATAATGCCAAATAGCATCGCTGTTAGCAGGCAAACGCTTAATATGTAATTTGAGTTGAACCAGCTTAGGATGCCAAAGACGCTTAAAAACACACAACCGACTAGCGTCATCGAAAACGTTAACGCCAAACTTAAATCATGCTGAAGCCTTTCACAGAAAGCCTTCATCAGCGGTTATTCCCGCCTTTAGTCACGTAAAGTGTATGCACAATAGCCCCGATAACTATCCTTTAGTCTAGTAAATATCGACAAATAGAAAGATTGCTTGATTGATTGTTTATTGCACAATATCAGTGGGGACATTGAGAAACAGGAGAGTTACTGGCCCGCCATCAGGCGCTTGTTAGAGCCAAACACGTTGACCCTAACATAATGAGATAAGTACTTATTGCGTCAGCGCTTCAATTTGCCCTTTAACCCACGGCACTACCTCTTCTTCTGGTGATAAGGTCTCCATGGCGTCAACTTCAAATAGCTCACTTACTGGCTTACCTTGTAATTCGGTCAACAATTCAAAGAACTGTCTGCCACCACCACAATAAGAATCGCCATAGCTGCTGTCACCAAGCGCGACAACGGCAAATGGCTTGCCATCCATCAACGGAAAGGTATCGCGTAATTCCGAGTGAAAGAACTCTAAATTGGGGGGAATGTCGCCTTGGCCGGTAGTTGATGTTATGACCAATACCGACTCGGCATCAGAGAAGTCAGAGGTCGCTGGGTCGGTAAAAACTTCGCAGTTAACACCTTCGGTTTCTAACATTGTTTGCACTTCCTCAGCCACGTGTTGCGCGTTGCCATAGACTGATCCGGCGAAGATACTCACACTGCGCATGATAGTTTCCTTTTATTGTACGGTAATAATGTTGCAGACCCTTGCCTGCGTGAATGCTTAGTTGTACTGAAATAGGGATAAAAACGATTAAAACAAGGCTAAAGTATTTAATTCGTCGCTGACAAATGTCGAATAGGATGCAATAAGTTCGCTCACTTTTTGCATGGAGGTATCTAAGGTGGTTTTCACATTTAGCATTTCACCGGTGACAGGGTGGGCAAATTGCAGCTGTGTTGAACACAAGGCTAAGCGATCAATGTGCATGTGGATCGACGCATAACGATTTTGCTTGCCATCGCCATGCGTAGTATCACCCACAATAGGATGGCGTAAATGGGCCATATGCCTGCGCAGTTGATGCTTTCGTCCAGTTTGTGGCATAAGCTTCATTAAACTAAAACGTCCCGTGTTATACCTTGCAACGGCAAAAGGCAGCTCAATGCGTGCCAGCGGCTCGATGTGAGTAATGGCACTTTTTGCTTCGTTTTGCTTGTTTAGGTCATCGGTCATTTTATCGAGCTGTTCGACCAAGGGGTAATCGATTATCTGAGGCTCATTCACATATCCCCTGACCAAGGCGATATAGGTCTTGTCGACTTTATGCGCTTCTAGCGCCTGACTCATCAACCTCGCAACATGTGAATTTAACGCTAGGATCAACAAGCCCGAGGTAGGTTTGTCGAGTCGGTGTACCGGATACACATATTGACCAATCTGATCTCGTACCATCTGCATCAAAAATTGTGTTTCGCGCTTATCGATAGGGCTACGATGGACCAGCAAGCCGGGCGGTTTATGCGCAACAATGAGGTGCTCATCTTGAAAAACGATCGAAATTTGCGTCACATCAAACAATATACTTAGGGTACAATGGCGATAGAATAACATGATGTAAATACGCATTCGCCCTAAAATAAGTAGTTCAAGCATGACAACAAACTCATCAAACGGCACCATCAGCGAGTTTCTATTAAACGCGGGTACCGAATATTTTGTGATTGACGTAAGCCGCACCCGTCAAATCATGGACAATCAAGAATTTTTTGAATGTGAGCTCAATCAGCAGCCTTTCCCGCGTCCAAGACAAGGGCATGCTTGGTTGTGTGTAGTGTTTTGGAATAAACAGCTTAATCATGAGCACTACATATGGTTTATTAAACTGCCAGTAGACGAGCAATCGTTGCTTATGCCGGCGGCACGCGACCAATTTTTACATATTGTGGTGCAAGCACTGGGCAGAGAAATGGAGCAAATGCAAAACCAGCAGGGCGAACTTCCTGAGAATCCGTTTGTATTTGCGCCAAGTCAGCAATTGTTGGCAGACTGCAATGCCACTATCCGCAAGCACTTGGGGGTTGCTAACCGTCCTGAATTGAAAAAGGCTATTGATTATTTAAAAGCCCCAAGTGTGCAGGCCTGGGATAATTTGGCGGTGCAAGATATTTCTGATGTGGCGGTGAATGTTGACGACCCGCAGATTCGCCATGCGATTGAACAAAACCTAGAAGTATTGCCGCACGCAGTCAACACCTGTTTGTTAAGTGGCTTAGAAAGCACACAACTCGAAGACTCAACGATTGATGCCATCTTAAGTTATCACTCACGCTGCGAGCAAACCTTAGCGCCTATGTTGCTAAGAGCTTTAGGCAATACCCAAACTGCACAAGTCCAGCAGTATATTCATCAGCTTATACAAAGTGAGCAGAGCCTCGATGTGGAAACCCTCGTGGTAATAGCAGGCAGGCATTGGCATGCGTTAATACCGGATGTATCTGGTAATCAGCAGGCATTAGCGCAATACTTTGAAAAGCTCGTGCAGGCAGATGCATCTTATGCACTTTTTCGTGGCATATTTGCCGACTTAGTCCAAATCCCACAGCTTCGAGTCTTTGTGCTAGCGACGCTGCGCGCACCTAAGCAAAGCGAAGATGTGAGTAAAGCCATTGCGAGTCTCTTCGAACAACAGGCGAAACCTTAATGGACATTTACGGACTCATACTACTGATGGTGATATTTGTTGTCGCGCTTCAATTTTGGCGACTGCGCGGCATTGCAGAATCCACCGTCAAATATGCGCGCATGTATTGTAAAAAAGAAGGGCTACAGTATATTTCGTTGGCACGCGTTAACACTCACTTTCGCATTCACCGAGGCAAGCCCGACTGGCTGTTAGATTATCAGTTAGAGTTTAGCAGCGATGGAGAAACACAGTACAATGGCATCATACAAACCCATGGGCGTGACATCGTCAAAGTCGAGTTACCTGTGTTTAGAATGGTCGATAGTGACCGCTTGCAATAGTTGTTTTTAAATTTCAAGCATTAAAAAACAGGCCCTAAGGCCTGTTTCTTAAAATTTTGAGCATCCCTCTCGGCGTTCCATTGCTAAAGCATCGTCCCGATCAAATCCCTTACATCCCTTTCCTTTTTACTCCCACTCATCCTAAGCAGGCAACACATCCTGTGTCGATCCCTTTTCCTTTACCCTTACTGCGCCATCCCTATGTGCAGAAGTAATCCTGATACTTATTTGCTTCCCTGCCACAAATTTCCGTATTTGCGGTGTCTCTGCCAACATCCTGTTGTTCCTTAAGACGCAACTAGAATACCTAATCTTTGATTGAATAAGTTGAGCGACATTTATTTTATTTTTGAAAATTTCTATCCGAAAAACAAAGGCAGACTTAACCAACTGATATATATAGACTTTATAAAATAGAGGCGAAATTAATCTGCTGATAAAAGGAGAAACACCGACCCCTTTGTAAGATATCTCTTACAAAGGAGCGGGCAAAAAAGAGGATAGTTAGACTTGTCGGGGGCGGAACATCACCTTACCGGTAATGCTACCCACTTCAATATCTTTGACATGTTCAAATTTAGCATCTTCAAAAAAGCTCAGACACTTTGGCAAAGTGACCAATACACCAATACCCTCTGACTGAGTGTCATCCTCAAGCAGTCCAATCATCGAACTCATCAGGATATGTCCTAGGCCAAGGTCTTGCAGATCGGTATGCACGCCAATTAATGAAAGCATGTAGTAGTTTTGTGCAGGTATTTGATCACGCACTTTCTCTTCTTTGACGATCATTTGTTTAGTACCTATGTAACCGGCGGTCAGCAACATCTTTAAACGCCAATGCCAAAACCGCCCTGCGCCAAAGGCTGCATCAGGTCCAATCATACAAGAGACTGCGACAAGTCTATCCTCATCGTAAAGTCCGATAAGCGGCTGCTGCGCATCCCAAAAGGTGCTCACCTCTTCGCGAATAGCGGCGCGTAACCTTGCCTCATAACCCTCGCGATCTACTTTAAAAATATCTTTGAACAAAGGGTCATCAAAATATGCTTTATACAAAATTGAAGCGGCGACCTTCAAATCTTCTGCCTTTAAATAGGCAGCTTTGACTTGGTTCAGGTCAGGTTTGTATGCAGAAACAGTCATTTAGCACTCCTAGCGTGCGGTTGTACAAACGTATTGAGTCAACGCGTTTGTAATGAGCTTAACATCATCGTTAAAGTGTAATGCAACTGAGGAGTTTAGTAACAATTATTTTACAAAAAATCGTGCTAATTTGATTTTTATCAATTTAATGGCCGCCTTTGTGAACTTGGATTACATACGAAAACGCCTGCACAATTGCAGGCGTTTACAAAATTTAGCAAAGGCGCAAAACTAAATATTTTGAAGAGCGGTATCACCCCAGCCCATTAATTCGCCGTTTTTAAAGACCAATGGTGTGCATTCATCTTTTGTTGTTATACCGTCGCCGTCACGACGTTGGGTGCGATACCAAAGCACCTGATATTGGGCATCGCCCTTTTGCAGTGCTTCATTAAAATCGGCAGCGCCCATTTCATCTATCACCGATTGCGTTGATGTGCCAAGCACCAGTGCCGCAATATGTTCACGATTTTCTCGTTCCATCTGCTGCCAGCTAGTATGCTCTGGGTAATAATCACCGTCAAAATCGTCATCATCAATTGAAATAACACAGCCACTTAATGCTAATGCTGAAACAAGTACGACAGGTAATGCTATTTTTTTCATTATTTTCCCTCAATATGTGTGATAAATATCTGTTTAAGGTTGTATAACCAATCTTTGTGCCAATTTATAAAAAACAATATGATTCAAACACTTAAACTTAAACCCCTATCAAGCAGTAAATTTTAGCTTGTGATTCGCGCTAATATTTGCGAGTTTTTGCTAATTATTAGTCGTTTCAAAATACTGTATGACCACAGACCTACAAACCATCTTGCATATCTGCCAACGTCTGAGCAAAAAAGGTGTTGAACCTACCACAGCAATGATCCGAGCAAAACTTGACCGACGAGTGCCGTTACCCATGATCATACAAGGTCTAAAACGATGGCAAAACGATCCTCAGGCCGGTGAGTCGGACCACCACGATGACGCACCTCAGAGCGGGCATAACAAACAAAGTGATGCTCAAGAAGCGTTACTCAATAGAATTGCTCGACTCGAAGAAGAAGTTAAAGCGTTACAAGCTGAGGTTGCGGCGTTAAAGCAGCGATAAAGCTTGCCAAGTCTGGGGCAAGTACCTCGGGGTTGTCTTTCCCAACGCGCTCCAGCACAACCGCTTGGCTCTCTAGCTCAATAGAAATGATAAAGTCCTCCTCGTCGGTAAGCGCAAAAAAAAGCGTTTCGGGCTGCTTTAGTCGCCGCTTCATCAATACATGAGCAATTAAGTTCTTCTGCAAGCGCTCATAGTCTTGCTCGTTATAGACCTGCAGAAGGGTAACTGGCCCGCGGGGATGCAAAGCATTTAAGTCTAGACTGAAATAACGACCAAAGAATTGCTCTAGACTTTGCGGTATCTGAATCTCCAGAGCAGCGTTTAAGTTTTCCATGCTCGCTGGCGCTTTGCGCAAATGCGGTTTCCATGCTATTTCATCCCCGTCGCTTGCGTCATTATGTACTGATAAACAATCCGATGGCCATTGTGAGTCGTATTCAGTTACTAAGCCTTTGTTTTGCTTAGTCGATTGAGCAATGTATTGTTCAACAAAATGGTCAAAAGCAGAAATAAATGAAGTAGGCATGAGGTATCTTTGCAGGTAAAATTTGGTGGCATAGTATCAGCGACAAGCGCGTAAGTTAACAATCAAACGTTATATTCTTCGCCCTTGTGCGTTTTTATACGATAGTCCGCTCACAAACACTGATGTACGCCGAGCGATGCGATACAATACCACGCGCAAAAAACAATCGAGATAAGAGAAAAAATTTGGAAGATTTGGTACTTGGAAAAACCGTAGGCTACGCCGACAAATACGACGCAAGTTTGTTACAGGGCGTTCCTAGAAGCCTCAGTCGTGAGCAGATTAAACTCCCTACTCCACTGCCTTTTAGCGGTGTTGATATTTGGAATGGGTATGAGCTGTCTTGGTTAAATGAAAAGGGTAAACCGATGATTGCAATTCTACGCTGCTCAGTTCCCATCACCTCCCCTAACCTAATAGAGTCAAAATCTTTTAAACTGTATTTAAACAGCTTTAATCAAACATCATTTAGTTCAAGTGACGTTGTTGCGCAGCATCTAACCGATGATTTGTCGAACTGCGCAGGCGAGTTGGTTGAGGTTGAAATTATTCCATTCAGTGCTTTTCAAGATGTCCAGATGGGGCAGCTAGACGGTGTATTATTAGATGATTTAGATATTCATGTAAAAGAGAGCAAAATAGTTCCAGAGCAATTAAAAACCGCCGATACCTATGTTGAAGAAACGGTTGTTAGTCATTTGCTTAAGTCCAACTGCCTTATTACGCATCAACCCGATTGGGGGAGCGTGCTTATTAAGTATGCCGGACCACAAATAGAGCATGAAAGTTTGCTACAGTATTTAATCTCTTTTCGCCAACACAATGAGTTTCACGAACAGTGTGTGGAGCGAATATTTCACGATATACAAACCCACTGTCGACCTGAAAAATTGACGGTTTACGCGCGCTACACCCGTCGAGGCGGGCTAGATATCAACCCGTTTCGTTCAAACTTTGAACACGCTTATCCAGATATACGACTTGCTAGGCAATAAACAACCATGAGATACAAGTAATGAGTAGCACTGCATCGCCTAAACAACAAGTTATGATTGCTCGCCAGCAGCTTGACAAGCTAGCGATATTTATCACTAGCCTTATCGATTTTTTTCAAGGCGCCAATCCAAAAGTTGACGCAGAGCTCAAGCAAATCAAAAAGTTACTCGCAGGTAAACCCGATTACCAAGGTGCCGGCGAGCTCAGCATAGTGATTAATTCGCAATTAAAGCATGAGCGCAAATTCATGCAGCAAAAGCGAGCCGATACACTTACGCAAATAGAGCAATCTCTTCGCTCTATCGCTGAATTAGAAGCGGTCCCCAGTGAGACCAAGCAAGAGATAAAAACCTTTTTGCAAAGCCTAGCGCCTGAAAAGGGAGACACCTCGTCTCCAGTAGCGCAATTTGAACAGGCACTTAAACTGTTTCGTCAGGCCTTGTCTAACAATGCGGTGATGCAATCACAAGAGAGCGTAAAACAACAAAAAGAGCTCCATTATCAAATCACCCAAGAGCTCCAAGAATTATTGACGCCATATTACACCCAGCAAAAAGAAGACAAACGCATCATTGAGCTGCGCAAAAAACTCAATTCGGGTTTGGAGCACAGTGAGCTGCTTGAGTGTTGTTTGGCTTTGATCCGCTTTGTGATCAGAGACGTCATGAAGGAGGCCAGCGCCGCCAATCGCCTAATTCATGATATTCACGGTAGTTTAGGCAAGATTAATGTTGGCATTAAATCAACCATCGCCACCTCTAAATCTCGCTTAGAAAAGCGCAGTAAACAAAACGAACGTATTCAGCAGCAAATAGCTGCCATTGAAGCCTCACTGAGTGACTCAAAGAAACTCGAGGACCTCAAGATAGAGGCGCAAACCCATTTGAACAAAATGCAGTCGAGTATTCGGGCGTCTGAAGCCGACGAAATTGCCGAACAAGAAAAAATGATTTCGCTGTTAGAGACCATGCAAAAGCGCATCACAGAGCTTGAGACAAAGGCCGACTCCTATAAGCAAAAGCTCATTGATCAGCGCGTTAATAGCATGACCGATTCGTTAACTAAATTGCCTAACAGAATGGCCTATGAAGAAAAAGTAGATAGCGAATATGCCAAGCAGAAACGCACCAAGACCAACTTGTGTATGGCGCTTATCGATATTGACCATTTTAAAAAAATCAATGACAGCTACGGCCACTCCGTAGGTGATAAAACCCTTCAGATCATCGCATCACAAATCAAGAAACACCTCGCGCCAACGGATTTTGTGGCGCGCTGGGGCGGTGAAGAGTTTGTTGCCTTATTGCCAAACACCGAGTTGCAAAGTGGCTTTGAACGCCTTGAGGTGATGCGCGAAAAAATTTCAGGCTTACCTTTTATGTTCAAAGGCAACCGTGTTAGCGTTACCGTGTCTATCGGCTTAATCGATACAGGGCAAACTAACTCAATCGAACAAGCCTTTGAATCTGTCGATGCGCTTTTGTACGAGGCAAAGCAAAATGGTCGCAACCAAACCATCAAAAAGGATGCTTAAATGAGCAATACCTATCAGCTCCAGCCAGTGGGCTGGATGAGCCAGTTATCTCAACTAGAAGTTAATCAGCTAGCCACATCTACCTCCAAAGACCTGTATCAAGTATTTCGCAACTGTTGTTTGGCGGTATTAAACAGTGGCGTTGAACAAGACGATTCCCACGCCCTCTTTAAACAGTTTAAAGACTTTGATGTAAGACTTGTGCGCAGAGAGCGCGGTGTCAAAATGGAGCTGATCAATCCGCCACAAGTCGCTTTTGTGGATGGCAAATTGATTGCAGGCGTTCATGAGCATTTATTCGCCGTATTGCGCGATATGCTATACATGAGCAGCAAACACAAACAACCCATATTTTTAAAAGAGCAACCAGCAGAAAGTGAACTTATTACGCACATGGTCTTTGACATGCTGCGCCATGCAAATGCTCTTGGTTTGTCTGAGCCAGCCAATCTTGTGACATGCTGGGGAGGTCACTCCATTGGCCTAGAAGAATACAAATATACGAAAGCCGTTGGCTATGAGTTGGGTTTGCGCGGGTTTAATATCTGCACCGGTTGTGGACCCGGCGCGATGAAAGGACCAATGAAAGGTGCGGCCATTGGCCATGCCAAGCAACGCATTAAAACGGGTCGATATGTGGGTATTTCAGAGCCATCGATCATAGCAGCAGAGCCACCTAACGCAATCGTTAACGAACTCATCATTATGCCCGATATCGAGAAGCGCCTAGAGGCGTTTGTAAGGGTATCCCATGGCATCATTATCTTCCCAGGTGGTGTCGGTACTGCAGAGGAGCTCTTGTACTTGTTAGGCTTACTTTTGCACGAAAAGAACCGAGACCAAGAAATTCCATTAATATTGACCGGCCCCGCTGAAAGACGCGAATACTTTGACGCAATAGACGCATTCGTAGGCGCCACCCTTGGCAAAGAAGCGCAAGACAAATACCAAATTGTTGTAGGTGACGAGCAAACCGTTGCTAACATTATGTGTGACTCTAAAAAGGCCGTTCAGCAATATCGTAAAGCCCATGGCGACTCCTTTAACTTTAACTGGCGACTGCATATCCCTGATGACTTTCAGCAGCCTTTTGAGCCAACGCATCAGAGTATGGCAGAACTCAACTTGCATCTTGACCAAGAAATATGTTCACTTGCAGCCAATCTGCGCAAGTGCTTTTCAGGTATTGTTGCAGGGAATGTAAAAGCAGAAGGCGTATCGCTTATACTAGACAAAGGTCCATTTGAAATCAGTGGCGACCCGTCACTGATGGAAAAAATGGATACCTTGCTTAGCTCATTTGTCGAGCAAGGTCGGATGAAGCTCCCTGGAAGTGAATACCACCCGTGTTATCGGGTAAAAGGGCTTTGACGTCTAGTAGTTTAGTATAATTACGCGCAATGTTGGCTATTGGCACTACCTCTCGCTAGTCTGCTAGGGTAAAATACCGCGTCGCAAAAACGCTACTGCAAGGAAATATAATGACACAACAAAGCATCACCGTTATACGCGGGGACGGCATTGGCCCCGATATCATAGACGCCGCAATACAAATTCTCGATAAAGTTGGATGTAACTTCGCATACGACTATGCAGATGCCGGCTTAATGGCGCTTGAAAATCACGGTGAACTTTTACCAGATGAAACCAAAGAATTGATTGCGAAAAACAAAGTCGCATTAAAAGGCCCCTTAACCACACCTGTCGGTGAAGGGTTTACCTCTATCAACGTGAGCTTACGTAAGCAATTTAAACTATACGCAAACTTGCGTCCTGTGCTTTCTTTTAAAGGCACAAAAGCACGCTACGAAGACATCGACATTATTACCGTGCGCGAAAACACGCAAGGTATGTACTCAGGCTTAGGCCAAACAGTATCAGCTGACGGCGAAGAAGCTGAAGCGATGAGTAAAATCACTCGCGAAGGTGCTGAAAAAATCGTTGTGTTCGCATACGAGCTAGCTCGCCGCGAAGGACGTAAAAAAGTGACCGCTGTTCACAAAGCAAACATTCTAAAATCCACCTCGGGCTTGTTCTTAAAAGTCGCCAGAGAAGTGGGCGAGCGTTATCCCGATATTCAGTCTGACGAAATGATTGTAGATAACTGCTGTATGCAGTTAGTGATGAATCCTCACCAGTTTGATGTGATTGTCACCACTAACCTATTTGGTGATATTTTATCTGATTTGTGTGCAGGACTTGTAGGCGGCTTAGGTATGGCACCTGGCGCAAATATAGGCGAAGATTGCGCTATATTTGAAGCAGTACATGGCTCGGCACCTGACATTGCCGGTAAAAACTTAGCTAACCCTACATCGGTAATTTTGGCATCTATTCAAATGCTTGAATATTTGAATATGGGCGACAAAGCCGAGAAAATCAGAGCTGCGTTGAAAGACGTCATCGAATCAGGCGACCGCACTACCCGTGATTTAGGTGGCGAGCATGGTACGAGTGATTTTACTGAAGCGGTGTTAGAGCGCTTGTAAGCACTTGAAAACGATAGCAGCCCGCCTGAAACCTCGTTAGGCGGGCTTTTTTGTGCCTACTGATATAATTTATCGCAAGTTTGCTCTGTAAAAACACATTAGGTGTGAGGTAAAAAACAATACTAGTAGACAAGTATGCAGAGTTGTTTTGGCAAATTATGATATCTCCCGTGCATTGGGCACATCGATTTTAATCAAGGAGAGATTTATGAAACTGACTACTTTACTTAAAGCGGCTATGTTTGCTGCTATCAGCACTGTCGCATTCACCGGTTCTAGCTTTGCAAATGAGCAAGTTACACCTGCTAGTGCAACGATTACCCTCGTGAACATCAATACCGCAGATGTTGCTACTTTAGTTAGCCTGCCGGGTATTGGCGAGAAAAAAGCGCAAGCTATCGTTGAGTATCGCGAACTAAACGGTAATTTTAAGCAAACAGCTGAGTTGTCAAACGTGAAAGGAATTGGCGAGAAAATGGTTGAGCGCTTAGCAAAAGCGGTCACCATCTAAGAGGCTGTAGCGAGAAGTCGGCTGCTATCACAGTAGCGATAGCAGCCGATGTCGCCCGATCTTCACTCGCGCGAAATGACGCGGCTATGAAAACGTTTTTAAAAAGGCTTTAAACTCATCACCCAACTCAGGGTGGCGAGCCGCATATTCAACATTAGCCATCATGTAACCGAGCTTACTGCCACAGTCATGACTTTTGCCTTTCATGTAATATGCATCAACTTGTTCATGCTCCATGAGAGCATCAATTGCGTCTGTGAGCTGCACTTCACCACCGGCGCCCGGAGGCGTTTTAGCGAGTATGTCCCAGATTTTTTCAGCTAATACATAGCGACCTACTACCGCTAAATCTGATGGTGCATCTTCAAGCGCAGGTTTCTCAACCATCTTATGCATTTTGGCCGATTCGCCTGGCGCTAATTCCCTGCCCTCTAAGTCTACAATGCCAAATTTGGGCACATCTTCTTGAGGCACTTTTTCAACCATCACCTGACTCACGCGGCTGGTGTTAAATTTTGCCACCATATCAGCAAGATTGTCTTTTTTAGGATTGCTATGCGCATCGTCAATGATAACGTCGGGTAATACCACTGCAAACGGGCTATCGCCTACTAATGGCAAGGCACAGAGGATTGCGTGGCCAAGTCCTTTCGCTACGCCTTGACGTACATGCATAATCGTTACGTCTTTCGGGCAAATTTGCTGCACCGCTTCGAGTAACTGACGCTTAACACGTTTTTCTAGCGTTGCCTCAAGCTCAAAGGAAGTATCGAAGTGGTTTTCAATGCTATTTTTACTGGCATGGGTAACTAAGATGATTTCTTTTAATCCAGCCTGAATACATTCGTTAACCACGTATTGAATAAGGGGTTTATCTACGACTGGTAGCATCTCTTTGGGGATGGCTTTTGTGGCTGGCAACATTCTCGTGCCCAGCCCTGCAACGGGTATCACCGCTTTTTTTACTTGACTCATGTGTGTGTCCTAATTGGTCCGTTTAATTGACTGAATGGACGGACTTTCCGCGTCCTATTGCGTAGTAATGCAAGCCGTATTCCGACATTAACGAAGGCTCAAATAAATTCCTACCATCAAATACCAATGGGTCGGTTAGCTTATTCTTAATGAGGTCAAAGTCGGGAGCTCTAAACGCCTGCCATTCGGTACAAATCACCAAGCAATCAGCACCGTTTAATGCCGACTCTTTGGTACCCATTAAGGCTAAATCGTCTCTGTCAGCATAAATACGCTGAGTTTCTTCCATCGCCTCTGGGTCGTAGGCCTGCACCTTCGCGCCCTGCTCCCACAGCTTCTCCATAAGCACCCGTGAAGAGGCTTCGCGCATATCATCGGTGTTAGGCTTAAACGACAGCCCCCAAAGCGCAATGGTTTTACCGTTAATATCGTTGTTGTAGTGGCGCATAATATAGTCGAAGAGCTTTTCTTTCTGGCGATAGTTTACTGCCTCAACCGCTTCAAGTACTTTTGCTTGATAACCAACAGCCGTTGCACTACGAACGAGCGCTTGCACATCTTTGGGGAAACAAGAGCCGCCATATCCACAACCTGGATAGATGAATTGATAGCCAATGCGTGGGTCGCTACCAATGCCCTTACGCACGTTTTCTACGTCGGCGCCAAAAAGCTCGGCTAAATTTGCAATCTCATTCATAAAGCTGATTTTAGTTGCCAGCATGCAGTTTGCAGCGTACTTGGTAAGCTCAGCACTTCGCACATCCATCACAATAATCTTATCGTGGTTGCGGTTAAACGGCGCGTATAGCTCTCGGAGTTTCTTTTCTGAACGTTCACTCGTGGTGCCAAGAATAATGCGGTCAGGTCGCATACAGTCGTTTACCGCTGCGCCTTCTTTTAGGAATTCGGGGTTGGATACTACGTCAAAGCTCACGCTTTTATTTAAGTCTTGCTGCACTTGATTGATTTTTGCGGTGACTTTGTCGGCAGTACCGACCGGAACGGTAGACTTGTTGATCACGATTTTATGCGACTCCATGTGCGTCGCAATGGTTTGCGCCACAGCAAGGACGTATTTGAGATCTGCTGAGCCATCTTCATCTGGAGGTGTACCCACGGCGATAAATACAATATCTCCGTGTTTAATGCCTTTAGCAGCATCGGTAGTGAACTGAACGCGCCCTGCCTCAAAATTGCTTTTTACCAAGGGCGTAAGGCCCGGCTCGTAAATCGGAATAATTCCTTTCTCTAGGTTATCGACTTTGTTTTGGTCAACATCCACACATACCACGTCGTGGCCTACCTCGGCTAGTACTGCGGCTTGTACTAAGCCTACGTAGCCGATTCCGAATACGGTTACTTTCATTTATGGGGTCCTTTATCTTCAATCACAGAGAAGCAAATAGCGCAAAAGAGCATTAGATCGCGCTAAAAATAACGTTGGGAATATATCACAGTTTTTTGTGGGGCTCTATTTGTAAGAGCCCCTCTGCTATTTGATTACGTTTAGTTTTGGCTTGCGAGGGTCGCGAGACTCCGCCGCAGCTTCTGGGTTGCGCTGAGTCCATACCAAATCGCAAATTCCGTCGGTAGGATTAAAGCCTGTTGGGGCGGTCAATAGTATTTCTCTTATGACTTCATGATCAAAGTTATGGCAGGCTTTGTCGAGTCTATCAAGAATAGGAGATAAATCTTCCCAAGAGAGCATCGCCTCATTGGCGGTCAGAATTCTTTCGTGGAACGTTTCTGAAACGTTATCGCCAATCAATAACTCCTCATACAGCTTTTCTCCAGGACGAAGGCCTGTGCACTTTATTTCAATGTCGCCATTAGGATGGTTTTCATCTTTAACCTCAAGACCTGATAGGCGAATCATTTTTTCAGCCAGCGACTTTATTTTCACCGACTCGCCCATATCGAGCACGAACACATCGCCGCCTTTACCCATTGCGCCCGCTTGAATGACCAATTGAGCCGCTTCAGGGATGGTCATAAAGTATCGGGTGATATCTTCATGAGTTAGCGTTATTGGCCCCCCCTCTTTGATTTGGCGCCTGAACAAAGGAACAACGGAACCTGAAGAACCCAGTACATTACCAAAGCGCACCATACAGAATTTAGTGCCAGTGTTGATTTTTGCTTGAGACAAAGCCTGCAACACTAGTTCAGCCATACGTTTTGACGCGCCCATTGTATTGGTAGGGCGAACGGCCTTATCTGTAGAAATAAGCACAAAGGTTTCAAGACCTGCATTAATAGCAGCTTTTGCAGTGTAATAAGTCCCAAATACGTTGTTGCGCACACCTTCAACCACATTATGCTCGACAAGCGGCACATGCTTATAAGCCGCCGCGTGATAAACAGTATGCACACCAAAGCTTTTCATAACCGCTTCAACCCTATTAATACGCTGGACCGACCCCATAATTGGGAACAGCTTTGTGTTCAGGCCGTTTTTATAGATGTACTCTGATAGGTGCTTTTCAATAATATAAAGCGCAAACTCAGACAGCTCAAACAAAACAAGGTGAGAGGGTTTGTATTTTAAGATTTGGCGACATAGCTCTGAACCAATAGAGCCACCCGCCCCCGTTACCATGACCGACTTCCCTGTGATATGCTGCGCCATAAGCTGTGGCATTGGTGTTACCGGTTCACGACCTAAAAGGTCGTCTATGTCGACATCTAAAAGCTCGCCGCTGGAGAAATTTCCTTCAACCATATCTCGAATGCCGGGGATGGTTTGTACTTTGATTGCAAGACGCTCTAAGTCGTTTATGATTTCGTTGCGCCTAGCTCTTGTGGCACTTGGCAAAGCAAGCAATACTTTCTCGGCTTTTCCATCAATAATTAACTGGCGAAGCGCTTTTGGACTCACGACGGGCACGCCTTGGATAACAGCGTGTTGCTTGGCCGTATCATCATCTATAAATGCGGTCACATAGTATTCACCACCAGCTGCTAAGCCTAAGGCTAGCTGACGTCCTGCAGAGCCGGCTCCATAAACAACCACTGGACTCTTATTTCCGCCAGAAAACTGAGTAATTAAAGCGCGCATAATCAATCGTGCGCCACCAACCGATAAAAGAATAAGCGCAGCATAAATGAGAGGCATCGTCCGCGGGATTTCTGTGCTGGAAAAAAACGCGATTAACACTAAAGCCGAAGTCGAAAAAGCAGTGCCGGCAACGATAGCCCACACTGCTTTTGAGCTCATGTAGCGGAGGACTGCTCGATATAACCCTAGGCGAATGAACACTATAATACTAATGGGAAGTACACATAAAAGTACAACCCAATAACTAAAGTTAAGGATAGGGGCGCTCGTATCCAGACGAATAAAAAGCGCAAGCCAGTAGGACCCCACAATTGATATAGCGTCTACGGAGAGTGTGATTAGTCGTTTAGTAGCGCGAGTAGACTCAAAAATTGATTTTAAAATTCTCGCCACGTAAAGCCTCGCTGTATGTGAATCGTCCTTGACCACTGAGTTCTTCCCATTAATTATTGCTTACCGCTGAAATTATAATCATAATTGAAGAAAAAACAATATTTTAAGGAGTACGCTCGCCTCTAACATTCAGACTTTATTTTGCCTCGACCTCCGTCAAGACCTCTTGTAAGACTGCGCAAGTCAGTTCTATTTCACTTTTTGTCAAGGTTGGGTGGACCAAAAACATGAGGCTTGTTTCCCCTAAAAGCTTTGCATTAGGAAGTCTTTGAATAGGTCTAAACGTTGTATTATCGAATGCCTTTTCTAAGTAGACTTCTGAACAAGAGCCAGAAAAACATGGCACTCCCCTAGCTGAGATTTCATTCATAATGCGATCTCTGTCCCATTGACTATTGAGCTTACTGTTGTCAACGAAAGCGTAGCATTTATAAGCCGCATGAACACACCGTTGTGCAGGCTCACAATTTATTAGGCAGTCTTCAAAGCAATGGCTCGGCACTCTTATAAAGTCAAATTCTTGAAGGGTAGACCTGATTTTACTAGCGTTTTCGTTTCTTAACTCTGTCCACCTTGGCATTCGTTTTAACTGAAGGCGCCCAAGTACGGCTTGCATTTCGGTCATGCGCCAGTTAGTACCAAAATTATCATGTACCCAACGAAAGCCAGGCGGATGCTCTCTCTCATATACAGCTTCGTAACTTTTACCATGATCTTTATAAGACCACATTTTAGACCATAAGCTTTTTTCGTTGGTTGTGACCATGCCCCCCTCACCACCAGTGGTCATGATCTTATCTTGGCAAAAGCTCCACGCGCCAATATGACCAATTGAGCCTACAGGGCGGCCTTTGTATTTTGCACCATGTGCCTGTGCACAATCTTCAATGACGGCAAAATTATATTCTTCAGCTAACGCCATAATTGGGTCCATATCAGCGGGCATTCCAGCTAAGTGAACAACTATCACTGCTTTTGTTTGGGGTGTTAGAACGGCTTTTATGGACTCAGCGGTAATATTTTGTGAGTTTACATCTACGTCAGCAAATACTGGCGTGGCGCCTGCAGTCACTACACTTGATACAGAAGCTAAAAAGGTTCGTGGAGTTACAATAACATCATCGCCAATACTAATGTTGAGCGCTTTAAGGGCAAGGTCTAAGGCTAGGGTACCGTTTGCTACCGCAATAGCGAATTCACTGTTTGACCATGCTGCAAATTCTTTTTCAAACTCGCGGCATTCTCTGCCTGTCCAGTAATTTACCTTGTTTGATAAAACAACACTACTTACGGCATCTGCTTCATCTTGCGTGAAACTAGGCCAGGGGGAAAATGGAGTATTTAACATGGTGTTCCTACTTATTACATACTAAAAAAATTACAACGCATGTTTCTAATTGCTTTCTTTTACCACGGCGGGAGAGCCAAACGCCGTTGCATTATCGGGTATATTTTTCACAACTGTACTACCAGCACCAATCATACAGTTAGTACCAATTTGTATTAACTGCTTCACTTGACTGCCAACTCCTATCCAACTACTACTACCAATAATAGAGCCCCCTGCAATCGCTGCATTTGGGCAAATGTGCGCAAATTCATGAATTCTGCAATCATGCTCAACAACGGCTGAAGTGTTAATAATGCAGCCAATACCTATCTTAGCAAATGGATTAATAATAGCACCTGCGCAAACCACAACCCCCTGCGAGACTTCTGCATATTGACTCACAACCGCTGTAGGGTGAACCAAAGTAATAAGATTGAAGCGATTATGTAGTAGTAGCTGTGTTATTTTCTGGCGAGTTTCATTGTTACCTATAGCAACAACAGCGTCGTGACTAATCAAACTATCAGTATTCATTAAGGCTAACAAATCTGCACAGGTACCGTGTATTGACCAATGTTCAATATGGGTTATAGATGGATAAGCATCATCATAAAACTTTACAGTAAAACCTAATTGCTCGGCCATATCAGCGATTACTTTTCCGTGACCACTTGCACCGACGATAGCTAACTCTTTAGTCATTATTAGAACCTTTAAAGGGCTCAATAGTTACATGTCCCTCAGCGCTTATTCCGTCACGAACAAATACCTTCTTAACCGTGAGCAACAATATTTTTATGTCGAGTAAAAGACTTTGATTCTCCACATACCAAATATCAAGCTTAAACTTTTCATCCCAACTAATTGCGTTGCGACCATTTACTTGTGCCCAACCTGTAATACCGGGGCGCACATTATGCCTACGCGCTTGCTCATCACTATAAAGAGGCAAATACTGAACTAATAACGGTCTAGGCCCAACTAGGCTCATATCCCCTTTTAATACATTAAATAAACCGGGTAGTTCGTCCAAACTGGTTGAGCGTAGAAATCTCCCAAATTGAGTCATTCGATGATCATCTGGTAATAAGTTTCCATTTTCGTCTATGATGTCTAGCATCGTTCTAAACTTCATGATTTTAAATATTTTTCCATGTAGACCAGGACGGTTTTGGGAAAATATAATCGGTGAACCTAGGTTTACCCTGACTAATACAGCAATTATCACAATGATTGGTGACAGCATTGACACACATACTACTGTAAACAATAAATCAAAAAGCCGCTTCATTGAACAACTCCATGTATTTTTTACCCAATGCATCAAAGCTTCTTTTATTAATCAAAAACTGATACCCACGCTCTCCGAGCTTCTCTCTTTCAATGAAATCCATACCTTCATATTTTCTAACTGCTTCTGCAAACGAGTTGCTATCTTCCGCGGGAGTAAATTCACCGCATCCAGCTTCGTCTAACATTGATGGAAAACCAGAATACATACACACAATCGGTTTTTTAGAATACATGTAATCAACAAATTTATTTAAAGAGATACCATACTTATAAATTTTTTCATTGCGCACAGAGGCGACCAACAAATCCGACAAACTAAGCAAATGCTGAATCTGCTCTTTACGTATCTTGGGAGCAAAAGTTATATTATTAAGTCCTTTAGCACTATTAACCAATTCCATTTTTAAATAGCCGTCCCCAACCAATAAAAAATGTATATTACTTAAGTGCTTCAGCTTTCTGGCCGCAGTCACTATATATTGTAAAGCGTTTGCCTCTCCGAAAGTTCCAGTATAAGTTACGATAAATTTATCATTTGGAATATACTTCTGAATATAATCAAGCTCTAAGTTTTCTTGATTGTTTTGATAAAAACCTAAATCTATACCCTGCGGAATACAGACTACTTTAGAGCCTAAACCGACTTCACTTTCAACATGTAGTCTTAAACCTGGCATAGTGCCAACAATAGCATCAGAGTACTTATAACCGAACCGTTCAACACATTTTAAAAACCACACTAAAGGGTGATTTGCTCTAAAGCCTTTTAAATCGATTAATGTTTGAGGCCAAATATCTCTTACTTCGAATATGAACTTTGCCTTGTAAAACTTTTTGAAAAAACAACCAGTTATTACGGTAAACAGCGACAGTGACGATGCAATAAAAACATCGGGTTTTTTATATTTTTTATTGAATGCCATCATTAATACAAAAAAATCAAACCAAAGCCAACTCAAAATCCGCTTGATACTTGCAGGTTTTGAGTATAAAAAAGTATTTACCCAAGTCACTTTCACGCCGTTACTCTTCATATCGTAGTAACGGCCTTTAAAACCCGGTAAATCATTAAAAAGGTGGGAAGAATTCGACGTAATTAGCCTTACGTCATAACCGGATTTTTTAAAGGTACCACAAAAATTAGCTTGCCTAGTGTTGGCGCCATATTCTTTGATATTCGCATATTTAGATACATACCAAATTGTTTTTGATTCAGTCATTAGTTACTTTTTGAAATGGGTAGTTTTATGTTCTTAAGTTCATAATTAATATGCTACGACTTAATTATTTTCGTATAAAGTGAAGCTAACTTAACCATTTCTATGTCCCAATTATATTTTTCAATTATAGCTTCTCGACCATTAGCGCCCATCGCGTGAGCCACATCTGGATTATCTGCAATGTAATTAACAGCATTAGCGATTGATTTTGGATCCATTGGGTCAACACAAATGCCACAACGATTAGATTCCAGTATTTCTTTCCATAATGGAAAGTCAGAGGCTATAACCGGAAGACCACAAGCCATATATTCAAACATTTTAACCGGCAACGAATCTAAATAGTTAATAATTGGATGTAACGTAACGATGCCCGCCAGTGATTGATTCAAAACCTCACTAATACCAGCACGGTCAAGCCACTTCTTATCTACAACATCAGGCCATGACTTGTGACTTTTGATATCGCGTTCAAAATTACTTTCTGTAAACTTGCCACCAATCACGAGCTTCAAGCCATCGTTGTAATGCTCAACAGAGCTGACTATTTCACGAATACCGCGCACCGCATTTAGACCGCCTACATAACAAACTTGCCGGTTTTTATCATTCCAATCTTTATTGGTGATAAACAACTCACTCAACAGTGGATAGTTATTTACGTCTACCGAATATATTTTTTGTTTTAGAAATTTATCGCGTATAAACGGCGTTGCTGACACCACTGCATCTATTTTTTTACAAGCATATGTTTCATATTTCGAAGAAATTACTGATAACGCTTTTTTAACAATAGAGTTTAAGTATGGTTTAGCTAATATTTGTTTTGGAAAATCTTCGTGAGCATCAAATATGACCTTTTTACCTAATTTTTTTAGTTTCAAGCCTAACGGAATTAACTCTGGGTCATGCAAATGAAATATTTCAGCGTTTAATGTTAAAGCCGTTTTAAGTATTTTTTTTGGGGTTTTTATTATTCGGTTAAATCGGCTTGTAGCTTTACCTACATCGATGATGTTGACATCCTCAGTACTTTGATTCCCCTTACCGTCAGCTACTATTAAATAAACATCGTAACCCGCCTGACTCAGAGAGCGGCATTGTTTCCAAAAAATACGAGTGTCAAATCTTGGATGAGCTGACGTTAAATGTGCGACTTTATGCATATTTGCTAACACTTTTACCTAAGTATTTCTGCAACACTTTTTGTATGCTTTTAAGCCTCTTATAGCGACTGTCCCAGTTCTTGTAATCTGAATACGGGTGCCCTGGGGATGCAATTAGTTCGTCCAACTCTGATTCTGACATACCGAGCTTCTTTGCAACATAAAACTTATCTTCTTTGAGCTCATTTTGCTCGTATAACGGCTTTGAAAGAGCATCTAGGGCTTGATCACGTGTTATCTCGCCCGACAAAATTTGACTAGCAAGGTGCGGGCGTCGTTTATCTTGGTTGAATTTTAACGGTAGGTAGTAATTTTGGAAAAACTTTGTGAAACGCGACTCTCCATGCTTGCGACCATATTCTTTATAGCCAACTTTGTCTTTGAGCGCTGATAAGGCAAGGTTCTTGCTATATGGTAAATAATTAAGAGGCCTCACCGGCGTCATTTTTCTAACAAATGGGTAATATATGTAGTATTTCCAAAATGAAATGGTTTTATACGTCTTTAACTTGGTTTGCCCAAAACGCCTATGAATATCATGAATATTAATAGCATCCATAGCTGAATGATGCCATGCACTTGGAAAAACAGATTCCGTTGCGATGTTGCCGCCATTAATCACGTACTTAATGTTATTTTTCATGGCAAACTGGTAAAGCGTGGAGAAAAAAGCATGATCCTGAATAACATCTTGATTGGCTACTCCAGCTTTCAAATATGAGATTTGTAAATCCTTTATTTCCTCCCAGTTCATAACATACGTATACAGTTCGAAATCACAGTACTTCACGATTTGCTCGATGTTGTAAACAGCAAGCTCACTATTCCAGCCTGCATCTACGTGCACGACTAGCGGTCGAAGGTTATACTCTTTTAGAACGAGCGCTAGATAGGAGCTGTCTAAACCTCCACTAAGACCCAGTATGCAATCATATTCATTGTTCTTACCATCGTTCTTAACTTTTTCTAAAAGCACTTTTAATCGCCGCTCACCCTCAGCGTTCGGAAACCATCTTTTTGAAGTCTCTTCATCAAATTTTATACAATGATTACAGACCCCTTCAGAATCAAATGTAATTTCAGGATCGCTCGTATCCATTACACAACGGGTGCAGACTTGATAATTCTCATCGCTCTTATTATTCAAAATAAATTCTCTAGTTCTTTATATTTTGGGTAGGTAATCAATACGGCTTTGTGTTTACCGTAAAAAACAAACATATCTCCAGCAGCGACACTCGCCGCATGTCCCTTATGATAAGCATCAGCAAAATCATTTAAGGTTCCGGCTCCTCCAGATGCAACAACCGGGATATCAACAGCATCTGAGATAGTCTTTAGTAGCTCATTATCATACCCCATTCTTTTACCTTCATTTGCAATATTGCATACAATCAATTCACCGGCACCCAGCTTTTCCATCTGCACAGCATATTCAACAGGATCTTTTTTTGTATTAACTTTTCCATTCCTGACATAGACAGAATATTTTCCAAACATAGAGCGTTTGACATCTATCGACACAACAATGCTCTGACTACCAGATATCTTACTTGCCGCACTTATCAAATCGGGCTTATGGTACGCTGCTGAGTTGATAACTACTTTTTCTATACCAATAGAGAATAAGCGAGTAATTTGTTCAATATTTTCTATTCCACCGCCATAACCAAAGGGCATAAAAGCTTCAGAGGCAATGTGTTTTAACAACTCAAAGTTTGGCCCCTTACCAGATTCGGTCGCCCCTATATCTAAAAACACGAGTTCATCAACCTCTTTTTCATTGAATATTTTTACTGCATTTATTGGGTCTCCAACATATTTATGATTTTTAAATTGAACGCCTTTTACTAAACCTGCATTTTTTAACAAGAGTGTTGGTATAACCCTAACCCTTAACATTAACTAACTCCAAAAAATTCCTAAAAAGCTGCATGCCAAATTTATGGCTCTTTTCTGGATGAAATTGAACACCATAAATATTATCGCTAATAACTGCGCATGCAAACTCGTAACCGTAATTTGAGCGCGCCATTACATTAGCGTCATTTTCACAGTCTACCGCATATGAATGCACAAAATAGAATCGAAGCTCCTCCGCTATGTTAGAAAATAAATGTTGCTTACCATTAGGGTGCACCAAATTCCACCCCATGTGCGGAACCTTTAAACGTTTTGATTCAGGTAAATGCTTTGACTGACTAAAATTAAATTTTTTCGCTTTCCCAGCTATCCATCCTAAACCGGGCTCTTTTCCTTCCTCGCTGCTACTCATTAACATCTGCATACCGAGACACACCCCCAAAAAAGGGACTTTTTCAACAAGTACTTTTTTCTCTAACGTATCCAAAATACCCAACTCTCTGAAGCGAGTCATGCCATTATCAAATGAGCCAACACCGGGTAAAATCAAAGCTGTCGCATTTTTAATACTGTCAATGTCGGCCGTAATTATTGCCTCTCCACCTACTCTGCGGATCATATTCAAAATAGAGCCAGAATTTCCGATGCCACAATCTAAAATCACTATCAATGTTAGCCCCCTGAAGCTAGTTGCCGGTAACAGGCATTCAATTTATTCTCTTGTGATTCCCAACAATATTTCTCACTGGCTGCTTTGCAATTCTCATAAAAAGAAGCCTTTATCGTAAGGGGTAATTCATTGATGCAATCAACCAAACCTTGAGAAGAGAACTCCTTGAGAATAAAGCCCACACCGTTGTCATTCACATACCTGGCCATTTCAAGCATGTTTGAACAAATACTCGGTATACCCGCCATCGTATATTCAAACATTTTATTTGGCATGCAGTAATAATAGGACAAACAAGTATTTTCTATCAGTGATAATCCATAATCCGCAGCACAAGTGTAGTTTAAAACTTCATCCGGAGGTACAGCCGGATGGTAAAAGATGTTTTTGCAAGAAGCGGCTGAAGACTCAATGTAATCTTTAAGGGGTCCATATCCCATAAAAACTACATAATTTTGGGTTCCAACCAAACTTTCAAAGGCATTCACAATCAACTCTATCCCGCGTCCCTTTGACAAAATGCCTTGATACAAAAAAACTCTAGCGTTGTCTTCAATATTCAGAGCACCCTTAAAGTGATTATTTTTATCTCGTATCATTAATGGTGGAGAGTTTAACACTACTAAAGGGCGGCTCATTTTGTAATTTTGTTCATACCAATGAGCTATGGACTCACTCACAACGATGGTCTTACTCACATACGGAATCAAAAAACGCTCATTAATCTTAGTTAAGATTTTGCGCAAACCCTTTAGTCCATTTCTTTCAGTTTCCAATTCGTGCGCGTCGTAAACTAACTCACATCGAAAAAGTAACTTTAACGATACACCTATGGGTAACAAAGCACTCGAATGAATAGTAACGACAGAAATTTTTTCCCTACGATACATAAGAAAAACTTTCATCCAAAATTCAAAATATTTAATGATTTGGCTCAGTAGATTTGAACCGAACTCTCTGCTTCTTAACCTTATACGGCGCAAAAAAACTCTATCGGTTATCTTTTTATATGTATCTAAGCCCATCTCATGTAACGCGACTATGTGAATATGTCGAAAAACATCCGCGTTAGATAACGAATTGACTTGTTTGAGCACTCGACTCTCGTTCTTAAATTCAGTCAATGATATGTGTAGATTATTCATTAAGGTATATTCTTAATATAAGCCAACTACGACTCATGATTTTACTTTAAAACTAATGACACATAAACCAATACAGAACCAAAATGGCATCCATGTAAAGAATGAAGAGAAAAGTCCAAACATACCGACTGAAAAAAAGGCAAACAGTTGGTAAAGCTTATACCCTTTATGCGCGGTCATATTATTTTTGAAAGCAACAGAGTTTGAGCGCGTCACATCTCGATAACTGAAATATAAGAATAAAAGAAAAAGCGTAAAGCCCAAAATACCATAATGAGTCAAAACAGAGATTGAGCTGTGGACATAAGTCCCTGGTCCGGTAGTTAATGTATCAACCATGGAATTCCCAAAAAATGGGCTATATAGGAAATGCGTTAGAAAATTTGCCATTAACAACTCTAAGCGACTATCGACTGACGAAATATTACCGTCACCAAAACCCACAATCCTAAAGGTTTCTATATCAATTCCGGCTGCGTCCAAAGCATAACCCAGTAATGAAATAGTAAATATGAACCCTAACAGGACTATTGCGAGTACATGCAAGCTGACCCTGCTAAACAGCAAGCTTTTTATTTTTAAATATGTCAGTTTGTTAAGAATGTTTTTGTCCATTCGATAAACTATAATATGGGTCAATAGCACCATCCAAAAGGCACCCACAGTCACTAGGCCGGCGTTACTACCAATTAGCTGTGACGTCAACATTAGTGCCACAGCGACTCCCGTGAGCGACATAAAAGCCAGAAACAAAACCGTGGAGGTGAATTTAGTCGATTTATTCTCCACAAGAAATAAAGATATAAACCAAGTCGATAACAATAAGAATAGCATAAACATAAATGCAGCCGAACGCTGATAAAAACCATCTTGCTCAACGATTAGAAACACATCTGACCGTATTTCTGCGAGCTTCATACTTAAGGTTTGAAAACTAAGTAACAATGTTAATACACAAGCGATAAACAAAAACGTTGTAGAGAATATATAAATGCTCCGTTTTTTATTGGAAAGATCATTAATAGTGATTAGCGATATGGACGCAATTGAGCCCGCTATAAGTGAAAAAACCATACCATTAGTAGTACCAATAGATATTTTTTTTAGCTCCTCGAAGCTAAGGCTATCAAACATAACTTTGAAAAAAACGTAACTAAAAAACAGAATTAGGAAACAATGCGAGGCTCTTATTTTTGTAAAGTCAAACAATTTGTATGAGCACAATAGCAAGACGGCTGAAGAGGTCGCTGATGCAATAAACAAATGGTAGCTTACTCCTCTCCCTAAACTAGCGATATTGTCCAAGAAGTACATTAGTAGAAAAAAGCACGTTACCAAGGCAATTATTAACCTAATCCATTGCATCTTAAACTTATTACCTTGATGAAGGGGGAAGTGTCTCGCCCCATATAACTTACATTATCAAAATTAGCCATATAGCCGGGTTTTAGTCCAGTGATGAGCGACGTTATATAAAAAAAGTAAACACAATAGATTACTTTCGAACAATGCGCTTAACATTCCTTAACCCATTTAATAAAGATATTTGATTAGGATAGTCGCTATAGTCTTTATTCGGTAATGACAAGAGGTTGTCAAATTCCTCATCAGTAATCGCAAGCTTTCTAGCTATGTAGCGCTTATCCTGGACTAGTTCAGACTCATCGTACAAGGGCTTAGTCAACTCGGCTAGGGCTTGCTCTCTTGTGATCTGTGCAGACGCAATCATGCTAGATAAATGCGCTTTACGTTTGTCAAATCCGAATTTTTCAGGCAAATAGTAAGCTTGGAAAAACTTTGTCCATTTGGACTCGTGATGTTTTCCACCATAATATCTCCAGCCGTAATTTTCCTCTAAAAATTTAATGGCTTTGTTTTTATCAAAATCAATGAGATTAAGAGGGCGCACAATCTTCATCTTTTTCACGTATGGCCAATAAACTCGGTGCATAAAGAAATTCATCTTTGGGTATGTCTTCAGTTTCTTCGTACCAAACTGCTTGTGAATCCCTAATATATGTTTTAAGTCGCTAGCATCATAGCCCCAGCTTTGTGGGAGAATTGACTCGCTAGTCAAGTTACTACCGTTGATTATGTATTTGATATCATTTTTCGCAGCATAATCATATAGTTTCGCAAAAAACGAATGGTCTTGTGGTATATCTTGATTGGCAACACTGGCTTTCAAAAATGAAAGCTGCAAGTCTTGCATCTCTTCCCAATTGACGACATAGGTGAATAAATCTAAGTCAAGAGCCTTGACCAATTGCTCTATGTTCTTAACGGCTATCTCTGAATTCCAGCCAGCATCAACATGAACGACTAAAGGTCTGAGTTTCATTTCGTGCTTGGCAACATGTAAGAGGTAGGAACTATCAACTCCTCCGCTAACTCCAATTATACAATCATATTCTCTTCCTTTGCCGTGTTGACGTATTTCATTAGAAATAGCTTCAAGTTGCTGGCGACCTTCGTCACCCGGAAACCATCCTTGTTCAAGCTTTACTTTAGCTTCATGACAATGATTGCAAACCCCATCAGCATCAAATGAGATGTTGGGATCTGTACTATCCATAACACAACTCGAACACACGGTAACTTCCGAAAACATATTTACAAACCCTTAAATCTTATTTAGCTAACCTATAGCACGCAAAAAATTGAACAACGTATTTGAGAATAAACGATAGCGCGTAAGAGTATAACGCAATTTCTAAACTACTTCTGAGAACTGCGAAATACATACCAGAACCTAATGTCGTTATAAGTAAAACTTGAATAGCAAAGTCATACTTTTGATTTTGCTTCAAATATAAAAGCCCAGCTAATGGACTGACAACAAATGCAAATAGAAAATTAATAGCAAGAAAGCTCGCAATCTCTCCAGCTTGCAACCATTCATTGCCTAAAACAAAAACGAAAATTGTGGGTGCAAAGAAAAACAAAGTAATAGTAATTGGAAGTCCAATGATAAATAGAGTAATGGCAGTTTTGATAAATAATTTTCTACAACTTTTTTCTTTTCTAAAAAGCTCGCTAGCCTCTCGCTTGAATACATCGCCTATAGCATTCCCGATTATACTAACCGGAAGGCCTATAACTCGGTTGTAAACTCCCATGGCGCCTGCAACGGAATTACCAAAAAAGTTTGAAAAAACAAATATGTGAACCTGAGATGCGACCCTGTCAAGCAAGGTACTTGGGACGAGGTAAATAGGGAAACGCTTCAAACTAATAGACAGATAAATTAAATCCTTTATGGATGTTTGAGCTAGCGATGCAATTGAAAAGTTTACTTTGATGATTAAATATAACGCATTGCAAAACATCCCAACCAGAGCGCCAATAACTAAACCATTCACGCTTTCGATTGGACTTAACCCGATTGATATGGATACTAATGCGGCAGAAACGGCCGCATAGATCCTCCCCTTTGTCATGTATCCATATTTTTCAGTTCGATTGCACCAATAATACAATGAAGTGAATATATTTGTGGCGATAATTGCAAGACCGACACACAACAACATTATGAAATCCAACCCAAATATATTGACATTGTATTTGTACAAAAAACTCATAACAACGATGAGTGGCACTAATACCAAAACGCATGATGCAGCGGTGAGTTGAGTACATTTCTTTGCTAGCTCGTTGTTACCTGCATCTAAAATCGAGTTTTCATACTTCAACGTTGAAATTGAAGTAAGTATTGCGACGCTCGCTAAAAAGACAGCAAAAACGCCAAAGTCACTTGGTGAATAAAGCCTTGTTAAAAGTGGCAATGTAACAATATTTATTATCTGCGCTAGCGCGGTTCCGCTTGCAAGTTTACTTACTTGTTTAACAAACCGCGAATTAAAGTCGAAACGCATGTTTCATAAATATCCATGCATTGGCAAACTAAAAACTGACTTTGCTAATCTTTCAGCAACAGGAAACCCCTCGGGACGACATTGAGTGTCAATAAAAGCTGTTTGCTGATGCATACATGTACCATAATAAATCATAGTAGGAATGCCATGCTCTTTATACCTTGCCATTTCCTCATCACGACGCTCAGAAACTATTGTGTACTGCGCCCATGAACTTGTGTACCCCTCTGGTACTTGTGGCGTTTTGTATTTACCAGCTAACGATTTTTCATAGTTTGCAGCGGCCTTGTTACGATTGACCAGTTCTGTAGGGAACTCAGCTAGTTTCTCAAGGAGTATTGCTGCCTGAATAGTATCTAAGCGTGAATTCATTCCTATGCGGACATTGTCATATTTATCGTTACCTTTACCATGAACACGATAAGATTTAAGTAGCTCTGCGTACTCATCGTTGTTCGTAAAAATTGCGCCGCCGTCCCCATAACACCCTAACGGTTTAGCAGGAAAAAAACTGGTCGTTGCTATATCGCCGAAACTACAAGCTTTTTTACCATTAATGCTACCACCAAACCCCTGGGCTGCATCTTCTACTAATTTTAGATTGTATCTTTCAGCAATTTTCTCTATTTCTAGATAATTAGCCGGCAAGCCAAACAAATCAACAGCGATAATCGCTTTTGGGTTTAACTTACCTTCAGCTATCGTTGTTTTTATTTGCTTTTCTAAATCGACAGGGCAAATGTTGAAAGTTTCTTCGTCTGAGTCTACAAAAACAGGCGTTGCGCCCTCGTAGGCAATCACTTCTGCAGTAGCAAAAAAAGTAAATGTTGGGCAAAAAACAGCATCGCCCTTTTCTATATTGAGCACCATCATTGCAAGTGTTAGTGCATCAGTACCATTGGCACATGTAACGGCATGTTTGACTCCTACGTACTTAGCCAATTCATGCTCAAGCTCCTGCACTTCTGGCCCCATGATGTAGTTACCATGGTCGAGTACAGTTTGAATTCGTTTATCTATCTTTGTTTTTAAATGTTGATATTGCGCGGCCAAATCGATAAATTGCATTTTCTACTACTCGCTAATTAAAGTCAGTACAGAGCCAGATAGGTGGTAACAGTCGTTAGTATGTATACATTTTTCAGTCCCTGTACCGCTAACCGGAAGTTTTAACTGCTCGCCATATTTACTTATCCATGCAATTTGTTTAGCCGGCACTCCAACCATTAAAGCAAACGCTGGTACATTTTTGTTAACAACAGCGCCAGCACCGACCAACGAGTATTCACCAATCGTTACTCCACATACTATTGTGCAATTAGCTCCCAAGGTCGCGCCTTTTTTGATCAACGTATCTCGGTACTCTGCTTTACGATTAATAAATGAGCGAGGGTTATAAACGTTTGTAAACACCATGCTCGGCCCACAAAAGACATCATCTTCAATAGTAACGTTGTCATATACGGAAACGTTGTTTTGAATTTTCACATTATTCCCAATGACTACTTTATTACCAATAAATACATTTTGGCCCAAAGAGCAGTCTTTACCTATTTCTGCACCGCTACATACATGCACAAAATGCCAAACTCGGGAGTTTTCGCCGATTTGGGCTCCATCATCAACTATCGCAGATTCATGAACTTGATTTATCATTTTTTTAGAACTCTTGATAGAAGAGGATGAGCTCGAGAGCCGGCATCTACTGCTGGTATCTCACGTATTTTTTCGACTGTTTCAATAGCCACTCTGTTTTCATCAATACCGAAACCATTACCATCCAATATATTTTGATAGCTTTGAGTATGTAAGTCGGTAAAACCGCCGGAAAACTCAAGCTCAGTTGACTCTTTGTCATCACTAATAGTGATACTACGATATGTTACTTTTTCTCCAGCCACCGCATTTTCAGGCAAGTTAGTTGCATCTATTGATAAAAACCACTTCACACGGGCTCTTTCATATTCGAGATAACCACTGGCAGTCTTGTCATCAATAAAATGCACTTCATTCTGCTTTAGCTTGCCAAAAATAAAATGCAACATATCGTAAAAGTGCACACCTATATTGGTCGCAATACCGCCAGATTTAGCGTCAAAACCTTTCCAGGATTTCAAATACCACTTACCACGAGAAGTCATGTAAGTTAAATCCACATCAAAAACTGTACCTGCGGGTGCAGCTGCTACTTTTTCTTTTAATGCAATAATTGATGGGTGCAATCTTAACTGCAGAATTGAGTTAACGCTTGCGCCATACTTTGCCTGGTACTCTTCAAGTGTATCCATATCTTTTGAATACAATACCAACGGTTTTTCACAGATAACGTCAATACCATTTTTCAATGCATATTTCATATGCGGAGCATGCAAATAGTTTGGACTGCAAATTGAAATATAATCAAGTTTTTGCCCCTGCATTGCACAATCTTCCACAAAAGCCGTAAAGTCTTCAAACTCCGTAAAAAACTCAGCTTCCGGAAAGTAGCTATCCATTATTCCTACTGAATCATTGATATCCATTGCGACAAGAAGGTTATGCCCTGTCTCTTTTATTGCTTTTAAATGACGAGGCGCGATATAACCCGACGCACCTATTAATGCAAAGTTTTTCATTCGAGGCTCCTTCATTATAAGCGAATATCTGAATCGTGAGTGCCGAACACATGCTTCACGTCATATAGCACATGATTAGCTTTACCCAACTTACGGATGGCAGCAACGCCCATGTCTTTAAACTCACTATGATCCACGGCTAGAACCACTCCGTCATAATTGCCTTCGATCAAATTACTTACTAATAATAAGCCATACTCAGCCTTTACCTCTTCATGGTCAGCCCACCCATCATAAACGTCAACTGACATATTGAAATCTTTTAATTCATTTACAATATCTATAATTTTCGTATTACGCACATCAGGACAGTCACCTTTAAAAGTGAAACCAAGAATCAGAATTTTTGCTTCATCTATATGGATTTTCCTACTTGAGAGCTTCTTAACTAACTGGGTTGCAACGTACTCACCCATCCCATCATTGATACGACGCCCAGCCAATATCACCTCAGGCCTGTAGCCAACTTCTTGTGCCTTATGAGTCAGATAGTAAGGGTCAACGCTAATGCAATGCCCCCCCACCAAGCCTGGTTTAAACTTCAAAAAGTTCCATTTTGTCCCGGCTGCATCAAGAACCTCTTGGGTATCTACACCCAAGCGATTAAATATTTTAGCAAACTCGTTAATTATCGCGATATTTAAATCACGCTGTGTATTTTCTATAACCTTAGCAGCCTCAGCCACCTTCAGTGAGCTCGCAAGGTGCGTTCCAGCGGTAATAATTGACTTGTAAAGTTCGTTTACAAAACGACCTACCTCGGGCGTTGAACCAGAAGTAATTTTAACAATTTTTGTGAGTGTGTTCACTTTATCACCTGGATTAATTCGCTCAGGTGAGTAACCAGCATAAAAATCTTTATTGAATGTTAACCCAGATACTTTCTCAATAATGGGCAAACATATTTCTTCGGTTGCTCCAGGGTAAACAGTGGATTCGTAAATGACGATGTTACCTTTTTCAACAACTTCGCCCAATAGCTCTGAGGCCTTTTGCAAGGGTGTTAGATCAGGAACATTGCCCTCATCAATCGGGGTCGGCACTGTCACGATATAAATACTACAGGGTTTCAGTTCTGACTTGTCGTATGAATACGACAATTGTTTGATGTCTGTTAGCTCTTTATCACTGACTTCAAGCGTCGAATCGTGACCAGCTCGAAGCTCGTCGACTCGTTTTTGATTTATATCAAACCCGAGCGTTGGGTACTTTTTCCCAAACTCGACAGCTAAAGGCAAACCAACATACCCCAAACCAATAATACCTATTTTAATATTTTCTTGAGTAAAAACCATTTATATTCCTGATTATATTTAGCTAATATATTGCTGGCTCTTTCAACCTTAGTTCGGAAGGTGTTGTTAAAATTGAGAAAGCCTACAAAAATTCTACCTGTTAAGTCAAAACACGCGATCCTTGTTTTATTCAAAACGCGTTATCTTCATATCGCGTTAAATACAGCAACTTATCGCTGAAATTCGCAACTGTAATCCTGAACAAGCTCATCGTAACACTGAGCTTTAATCCGATAACGCAAAGGGCCAAGTCTACTTCTAATTTCCAGGACTTGTTACCAGAGTATTTTTACGAAAGTATTTGATTAATGCTATAGCAATACCAAATACACCTCCAAGAAATGCGCCAAGAACACAAAGTATTGCGCGCTTTGGACCAGATTTTTCTTCTGGCACTAATGCAGGGTCAATCGTCTTAAATACGTACTCATCCCGTACATTCGCAAACATAATTATCTTAGCCTGCTCTTCCACTAACCTATACAAAATCTCTCGAATGTCAGTAATTTTCGTTTCCGCTAACTGACTCGAGAGGAAAGATGTACTTTTGCCCGCCTCTTCTACATCCCTCATTTTCATCGTTTCATTAATTTCCTTAACAAGCCAATCAACCCACTGCTTTGCCACAAACGGAGATAGATGCTCAATACTTAGAGAAACCATTCCGGTTTCTTTGTCAGTAACAATGCTTAAATGTTGCATAAAAACTCTGTACGCCTCTTGCAATGAAGGTTGAGGTTTGCGCGGTAAAGAAACGTCTCTTACCCACTTTTTTGCTACCTCATCGTACAATTCTGGGTCATAATTGACTTTGTTCGACACCATATTCCAAGATTCAACAGCCATTAAGTCAGGCAATATTTCGTACTTTTCAATAAACTCACTGACAAAGGTTCTCGACTGTAAAATTTCAATAGCAAGTTGCGTTTTATTACTTGATCCGCCGCCTAAGTTAATCCCTGCAAGGCTCGCTAAGCCTCCTAGTTGACCTTGTAAGCCTGCTAAAGACTGATCTTGTTCGACAGGAGCGAGTAACGCTTGCGATGTATAAACATTAGGTTGTTTGATTGCATAAAACACAGCGACGACACTAAACAGAAAAGTAATAATTATAATGAGCCACTTGCCCTTCCAAATGGCAACGAACAACTCTCTCAAATCTATCTCTTCATCGTTGCTGTATCGCGATACGTTTTGCTCACTCATTACAAACTCCCAATCGCTGCTACCGCAATCGCGCTTTGGTAAATAATCTGTGTAATTCCCTGCCACAAGCTAATGTTGTCGTAATTTGTAACATCTCTTGGGACTACAATCGTATCACCTGGCATGAGCATCGACTCGCTATCTGAGTTAAACCAGTAAGTCCTTTGAGGAACCATTACGCTACCATCCGCTCGCACAATGTATATCTTTGAGGTGTCGGCGTATTCCCGCGCCCCACCCGCGCGTTCAATATAATCGTCAATACTCAAACGCTCATCAAAACGATATGTGTTGCTTACAAATACTTCACCAATAACAGATATTGCTGGTGTAACATTAGGAACGGTTAAAACGTCTCCCGTTTTCAAGGTAACGTCTTCGGACTTCACGCCCGCCACAATATCTTCAAGGTTAATAATCATGCGACCCACAGGCTCTACATCTGTCAAATCATTCAACACTCGGGTTGCATTGTCATAATCAATAGTGCGAGAGAACTGACTATTGGAAAGGTTATTGTTTGCTAATTGTTCGCGCAAATCTTCGATGGCGCGCTCGATGTTTTCACGCTCTCTTTCTTTTAATTCGTTACGTGTAAATATGGCTGCATTAATGCTAGCATCTTGAGTTAAGCCACCCGCACGCTCAATGATGGAGGCCAAGGTTTCCCCTCGAGAGATTTGATAAACACCCGGGAATACGACCTCACCTTTGAGCTCAACGGTTTCATTATCGTACCAATTAGGAATGCGCAACACACTTAGCACATCTCTGGGCTTTAATCGCACTTGCTGAGCCTCTGGCATTGCTAACTGATTTAGCAAACTAATCTGCTCGTGTTTGGTTTGCGATTGCCCGCTTTCCACAACAAGCTTGCTTATTTCAGCCATTTCTAAATGCGCAGCTTCGGTTAACCCACCCGCGGCTCTTATCATATTTTGTAGGCTGGCGTCCTCGGGGAGAGGATATACACCTGGGTACTTTACTTGCCCTTTGACTTCCACCAATCGCATGGAATGCTCGTTTGAAGATTCGTTCCTTAGCCGAGCAATTAGCGGGGCTAACAAGGTTTTTCTCGAATCGGTTACGCTGCTCGGCGCAGAAAATGCCTCAGGAGAAAAACGAGAATTCTCTTCATTTTCTAAGAATTCACTTTCTTCTTCGGCTATATCTTCACCAACGTCTTCAAACTTATTATCTGCAACCTGTTGCGCTATTCCGTCTTCTTCGTTATTGGCAACGCGATTGAATAAAAACACCTCATCAAAGGCTTGTAAGTTAATATCAGCGCTGCCTTGAATAATCTCGTTAGGGACAAATTGCAGTATCTGTGTTTTTGCGTCCAGCCGGCCGCGCCTGGCTACAATGCCGTAGTCTAAATCTGTATTGGCAAGCACGGTTTGGGAAGACAGTATGTCTGATAAACGCAAGCGTCCGGTATCAGCCATAATTGTAGGTACATTGATTGCGCCTCGTACTTTAATGGCATTGCTGAATTCAAGCGTGGCTTTTGGCACTCGAACAAAGTCACCATTACGCAAGCTAATTTGCTGCGCCTCGCTCGTATTTAGGTTAACCGAGTTTACGGAAAGGCCTTTGCCGCCCGCAGCACTCACTAACTGAACGGCGCTGGTATCTGCACTTGGCAAGGTTCCGCCTGCTAAACGCATGAGCGATGCCAAATTGTCCCCTTCAAGGACTTCGTAAAGCGCGGGGCGACGTACTTCGCCGTCTACCGACACTATGCGTTCAACGGTGGGTACAAAAATCACATCACCTTGTTCTAGGCGTATGTCGTTTGATGTATCACCATTGACAATGAGCTCGTACATATCGAAGGTTGCAACAGTTTTGCCGCTGCGTTTTAGTTCAATTTCTCTAAGCGAGCCTATTTCGCTTACGCCGCCACTGTTGATAAGCGCAGTGGTAATAGTAGACAAACTATTGATCACTAAAGGACCGGGCCGAAAAACTTCACCCACTAAAAATACCTGAATGGAGCGCAACTGCCCCATAGAAACAAATGGCGTCACGCCAATTTTTTGCTGGTTATACTTTTCGTTTACCAACTGCTTTAACTCTTGAAATCCAACTCCCGCTACCTGCATGGGGCCTAAATCAGGTACATCGATATTCCCTTCGTTGTTTACGCTCAGCTCGAAACTGCCTGTTTCTTTCCCAAATAATTGCAATTTGATTGAATCACCGGGACCAAGCACGTAATTTGGCGGTACAGGCATGTTAGATAGCGGTGCGGCGGCTGCTTCTCTACTTTGAAATAGCTCAAAACCAAAAGGCTTTAGCTCACGGGCTTGGTTTTGCACCACGCTTTGGCGTGCGCGCTGCTCAGAAATTTGCGCCTCGTCAATTTCCCGCTCAACAAGTTCAGCTTGGTTTGTGCTGTTAGCGGCCTGCGTGCCACCTTGGCCTTGCTGTAGAATTGATATGTCAAATCCCATTTGCCGAGCCAACTGCTCCTGCTGGGCACGAGGCAAGTTTTTAAATTGCTGAATTTGTTGAGCCGACGGCATATCGCTTTGAGCGTGGGCATAACTGCCGTCAACTACAAGCAATAAGCTTAGAAGAAAAACAGAGGTAATTGATCGCATATCTTGAAGATTCATCTTTGAATTATGGGTTCCTTTGCCATTGAGAAATAGGTTAATCAATTAACCAAACTTGCAAGTCTAAAGTCTAACGAAAGGTTAGACCAAAGTCACTGATAATTCATGTAATTAAGCCCCAGTTGTAAAAAAAACCGACATTCAAGCAAATGCTCGGCAAAAATTAACAAGCTTGCAACTTTGCGGCTACTGCATGCATAATCGAGCGAGTCAAATAATAACAACAATAAAAATAAGGATTTTTTATGCAACCCAAACTTTCCGAAGACACTCGCTTCTTCGGCCACCCCATGGGCTTAATGACGCTTGCAGGCACCGAAATGTGGGAGCGCATGAGTTATTACGGTATGCGCGCCCTAC
This sequence comes from Glaciecola sp. XM2, assembly GCF_018595715.1. GTDB lineage: Bacteria > Pseudomonadota > Gammaproteobacteria > Enterobacterales > Alteromonadaceae > Glaciecola. Next base: position 611,354 of record NZ_JAHEOJ010000020.1, on the reverse strand, counting down.
TCGTTTTATTCATGATCCTCGCCCTAGAAGAAGGTGGTTTAGGCATGACGATGGCAGTTGCCTCTGCTATTTACGGATTGTACACCGGAGCGGTGTACTTTTTTGGTCTACCTGGCGGATGGATAGCCGATCGGCTAATTGGTGGACAAAAAGCCGTTTTTTATGGCGGCGTAATCATTATGATTGGCCATATTATCTTGGCCATTCCCCACGAATCATCTTTCTTTATCGGCCTGATATTTGTCGTGCTTGGCACCGGATTACTTAAACCCAACATCGGCGCTATGGTTGGGCAGTTATATGAGTCTAAAGATGCGCGCCGTGACAGTGCCTACACCATCTACTACATGGGTATTAACATTGGGTCGCTTATTGGTTATGGCGTGTGTGGATGGTTGCAGGTAAATATGGGTTATCATTGGGCATTTGGCGCAGCAGCCGTTGGTATGGGTATTGGACTCATGCAGTATAAGTTAACAGCAAACAATATTGCTGGCGTGTCAGATAAACCCGTGGTGCCGCTAACCCCTGCGGCCCGACAGCTAGCGATTTCAGCAATCGCTGCATTTGTGGTAGCAGTGGCTGTTATTACGGTGCTCATCTATTCAGGCGTAATTACCTTTGACCCGGTTGTTGTTGCTAAAAATGTAGCGGTCGCCATTACGGCAATTTTCTTAATTTACTTTGCCTACATCTTTTTTGGTGGCAATTTAGATCACGATGAGAAACGCAGAATGGGCGCGCTTTTCCTTATCTGCCTAGCATCGACTTGCTTTTGGGCGGGTTTTGAGCAAGCAGGCTCTTCTCTAAACGTTTTTGGTCTTGAGTACACTCAACGCATGGTCGGCACGTTTGAAATTCCACCGGCGTGGTTTCAGTCTGCAAACTCAATATTTATTATTATTCTATCTCCATTTTTTGCTTATATGTGGATGACGCTAGGCAAGCGATTAATTGAACCAAGTTATAGCGTTAAATGTGCGGTTGGTTTAATCATTATGGCAAGTGGGTTCATTGTTATGTTTTTCGCAGCACAATTAGCCGCAAGTGGATTAAAAGTAGCGCCCTACTGGTTGGTGGCCACTTACTTTTTGCATACTGTAGGTGAGCTATGGTTAAGCCCCGTGGCATTGAGCGCTGTATCAAAACTATCTCCTCAGAGGTTTGCTGGGCAGATGATGGGCGTATTTGTATTGACCTATTCAATGGGAAGCATCATTGCCGGTATATTTGCGGGTAAATTTGACCCTGAGCAAGTTGATCAAATGCCAGGACTATATCTACAAATCACCTACTTTAGTGTGGCTATTGGTATTGTTCTGTTGTTGCTTTCATTTAAAACAGGAAAATGGGAAAAGCTTGCTGAAAAGGCTTGATCGGCAAACTTAATTTAAAACAAAGGGCGATTTTAATCGCCCTTTTTTGTACACTTTCGTACAAAGCAATAAAGGTATGAAAACGCGTGAAAATATACACCTCTACCAAAAACATCCCCGGCCTTGAAAACAAATCCCTGCCTGAGCGCATGGATATACTCGAGCAAGCGGCAAAAAAGATGACTGTGCCTGAAAAGACCTTGCTCAATATCATTAAGCTGTTGGTCATTGTTCCTGTATTTGCACTGTTATTGCGCGTAGTTGAAAGTTGGTGGTCTTTGGCATGGGCAGGTTTAATCCTTTTGTTGTATCCTTTATTTGTTAAGCCATTGCAGTATTCGTTGAGCGCAAAGTACTTACCATCGAACGTCAATAAGGATGAGGAATGAACACAATATTGGTCACCGGCGGCAGCGGTTACATTGGTAGCCACACTGTTTTGCAACTATTAGAAAGCGGATATAAAGTCGTTGTACTCGATAATTATTCAAACTCATCTGCCGTCAGTTTAGAGAGAGTGTTTGAACTCACTAATAAAACGGCCGATATCATCGAAGGTGACATCCGCCATTCAGATTGCCTCAACCGTGTTTTCACCACATACAACATTGACGCCGTTATCCATTTTGCTGGCCTTAAAGCAGTAGGCGAGTCGGTTGAAAAACCCATGATGTATTACGAAAACAACGTATACGGCACGCTAAATTTATGTAAGGCGATGCAAGCTCACGGCGTTAAAAATATCGTATTTAGCTCATCGGCCACGGTATATGGCGACCCGACTGAACTGCCCTTGCACGAAAATCTCCCCACTGGCACCCCGACAAACCCTTATGGGATGTCCAAGCTCATGGTCGAGCATATGCTTACCGATATTTATAAAGCCGATAACAACTGGAATATGGTGCTGTTGCGTTACTTTAATCCGGCTGGTGCGCACCCTTCTGGCCGTATTGGGGAAGATCCGAACGGTATTCCAAACAACCTTATGCCCTTTATCACGCAAACCGCCACTGGCAAGCGTGAGTTTTTAAGCGTGTTTGGTGATGATTACGACACACACGACGGCACAGGCGTACGCGACTATATTCACGTTGAAGACTTAGCCGACGGGCACCTTAAAGCGCTGCGTAAAATTGACAGCAAGGCTGGGCTCTTCATTTGCAATCTTGGTACAGGTCAAGGTTACAGTGTGCTAGACATGGTCAAGGCCTTTGAAAAGGCCAGCGGCAAAAAAGTCCCATACAAGATAACGCCTCGGCGCACGGGTGATGTTGCCGCATGTTATGCAGACCCAAGTCTTGCACAGAGTGAATTAGGCTGGAAAGCGCAAAAAGGATTAGCTCAGATGTGCGAAGACTCTTGGCGTTGGCAAAGTGATAACCCAGATGGGTATCCAAAGAAAGCATAATTCGTGGGAGCAGTATGTTGGGAGCAATAAGGCTTTGCTCCATCGCCATTTTCGAGGCCTAATGTGATTACAGCGCTCCTTTTAGATAGTTTATCAAATGAGCAGTGGACGCGGGGGTAGAATCAGTCTATAGTTATAGAAGCTTCAAAGATGCAAACATTTACAATCTTCACTTCGTTGTTTTACTCGTAACACCTCGTCCTGCAGTTTCTAAGTCTTAGTTCCATTTTTCAGCTATTCAAGCCTCTTGAAGGCACAACTTTATTTAAATTTCAGGATAATATTATATGTCTAATACAACTACAGGAACCGTTAAGTGGTTCAACGAAAGCAAAGGTTTTGGGTTTATTGAGCAACAGTCTGGTCCAGACGTATTTGCTCATTTTAGCGCAATCGTAAGCGATGGATTTAAAACATTGGCAGAAGGTCAAAAAGTACAGTTCGCTGTAACTGACGGCGCCAAAGGTCCACAAGCAGAAAAAATTGTAGCGATTTAATCTACAAACAAAAATGAAAAGGGGCGTGGTAAATACCAATACCACGCCCCTTTTTTTATTTCTTCAGACAGCTATTGTGAAGTTAAGCTTTGTTTTAAGGAATATCTTCAAACAAAGACTCAAAATCTTCAAAATCATCGGCTTCTTGCTCAATTTCTTCTTGGCTACGCTCGGTGATTTCACCATCGCTCACCTCAAAGGCGACGCGCTGAAAGTAAGCATCTCTGACAAACAGGTATTCATCGAGTGAGCGCTCTAAGTTGGCCTCTTGGTCAAGCAATGTGGCGCGCGTTTCTAATAAACCAACAACGGCAGCACTAATGGTGTAAGGATCTTCAAGCACTGTTTCAGGCCAATAAAAACGGTCTACGTAAGTACCCACAAAGTCTCTAACATCACTTGGGCCTAATGCTGGTAACATTAAATAAGGTCCGGTGCCAAAACCCCATACCCCAAGGACTTGGTTAAAATCTTCTTCTTGTCGCGGCACGCCCATCGATTCAGCCACATCAAAAATCCCTAACACTCCAACAGTCGTGTTGATTAAAAAACGACTTGTACTGGCAAAAGACTCGGTAGGCTTGCCTTGCAATAAATTATTAATAGCATTAGCGGGCTCTGCGATGTTTTCAGATGCGTTTAGCAGCCCAGTTCTGACCGGCTGGGGCATTACCGCCACATATACCTGGGTGGCAGGCTTCACTAAAAAGCGGTCGAGTACATTACGGTTAAAGTCCCACATCACACGGTTTATCGGCTCAAACGGATCTGATACGCCCTCATCTTCCTGCACGTATTGGGCAGACTCGTTTGATGCAGATTCCACTTGTGCTTGAGGGTTTGCTGCACATCCCGATACCATAACGGCAATTAACAACAATAATGCATTACTTACTTTCACTAAATTTCCTTGTTTATGAGTATAACCGCCGAGACTTGCTCACCTTGGATTAACTCTAGTTCATTTATTTCACCTTGCAACTCACCGGGGCTTGGCATTACGTCTGCATCCATCGAAATACGTGCCGTTAGCCTGACGCTTGAAGCGGTTGCTAAAGTCATGCTAGGCATCATCGCATCGCTTTGTGACAATACCATTGAAAACGGAAATTCACCTAAACGATAACGTGCCACCGCTAGCGGCACTCGGCTTTCGCTTTGTGCGTTTTGTGCAAATACAATTAAGTAACCATCTTCAGGCAGATTCGCTTCAAGGGATGGGTCGAGCATGATATCAACACCAATGCTTGTGCCTTGAACTTCAGGTGCTGGCACTTCAACCACTGGTTGGGAGGCGGCATCTGGACGCAATAAGCTTTCAGGGGCACCAATGTTTATCAGCTGTGCCACTAACGATTGATAAAAGTTACTACTGGGCGATAGTTGCCCACGGATCATTAAAAAGTTCTCAACGGCGACATCGGTATCACCTAATTGCGTTGCTACAACCGTTAGTAATAAACGATAGTCGCGATTATCAGGTGCAATACTCACCAGATAGTCCACTTGACGCTTTGCGTTACCTAGGCTCTCTTCGGTACCGGCCGCCATAAGTGCTTGCGCATAGCGCTCTCGTATTTCTAGGTCATCTGGAGCTAACCTTAAGGCTTTTTCAAATGCGGCGATGGATTCATCCATTCTGCCTATAGACATCTGTACTTGCCCTAATAGACGCCAACCTTCAACGTCTTCAGGGGTTTCACGCAGACGCTTTCGAATGACCAAAGCAAATTTCGCATAGTCATTAGGGGTCACTTCACCACCGGTTTGACCTTGAATGCGCTGAGTAAGGTCTGCTGCTTGAGATTGCGCCATTACATATTCTTGTAAACCTGTAAGTTGATTGGATGTAAAATAAACCCAAACGCCCACGGCGATTGCAGGCAAAGACAATAAACCCACCACTAACCAATTTACAGTTTTAACCGGCGCTACCTGACCTTTTTCAAGACGCTCCGATTCTTCAACCAACGCTAGCTTGAGCTCTTTAACAGCCGTTAGCTTATCTTTTTCAGAGATCAAACCTTCTTCAACTTCACGCTCTAACTCTGTAATGCGCTGTTTTACTACGTTTGCATTGGTTATCTGTAGCTTTGCTTGTTTTGCTTTTCGCAGTAAAGGCACGAGCACAAAAAATACAGACACTACGACCAAAGCGATCGCATACAAATAAAAATCAGTCACTTATTCTTCCTTTAACAACTGTTCTGCTCTGGCAAGGCGAGCTTCTATGTCGTCATCATCAACGACTTTTCTGCGCTTGATAAACACCGCTAACATGATAAACGCAAATAACACTGGCGCTAACCAAAGCCACATGGTCACTGCGTTCACGGGCGGTTGATAATGCACAAAATCACCATAACGCTGCTTCATCCAGCCAATCACCTGCTCCTCGTCGTTACCCTCTTTCATCAACTGATACACCTTACGGCGCATGTCGTGTGCAATAGGCGCATCAGAATCTGCAATGTTCTGATTCTGACATTTAGGGCAACGCAGCTCGGCGGTCAGCTTTAGAAAGGTTTTACGATCGTTAGCGTCGGTAAAAGCATAGTTTTCGGCATAATCTTCTGGTACTACCCGGTTTTGTTCAGTGCTTTGAGCCGGCGCGGGTGATTCTTGGTTCTCTTGCGCGTGCGCTGATGAAAAAGCCAACACACCTATACATACAAAAATACTTAGAAAATACTTACTCACTGGCCAACTCCTCCACCACAGGCTGCGCTACAACACCCTGCAGTTCGTCTAGCACAGGCTTAAATTTAGCCGCCCATACCCTTTCGTTAACATCGCCTAAATGATGCACGCGGATAACGCCATTTTCATCCACTAAGAAGGTTTCAGGCGCGCCAGTGACTCCTAAATCCAGTGAGGTATCGCGGTACACATCAAAGATATTAAACTCGAAGGGGTTGCCCGTGCGGCTCAGCATTTCGTTTACTTCAGTGCGCACGCGCGTGACGGTTTTAATACCAAAATCAGGGTCAATATCTTGGTCGTAGTAAAGCCCCACAAAACGAATCCCCTCTTGGCTGAGCTGTGTCAAGTATGGCAACTCAATAGCGCAGGTAATGCACCATACGCCCCACACATTCACCACAGTAATTTGGCCGTCGAAGATGCTGTTGTCGTAGATGATGGTCTCATCCATTAGATCAGGAAGTGAAAACGCAGGGAAAGGCTCTGCTAACACTTCAGACTCGCGCTCCATCGGATCGGAGTACAATCCTTTGAACAAAAACACGCAAATGGTCAAAAACAATATCAGCGGCAATAAAAACCACGCGAGTCGACTCATGCTTGCGCCTCGCTGGTTTTAGTTTGCACGGCTGCATCTAGCTCAACCTTTGCCTTAGGACGAAGGGCGGCTTTCACTTTAGCAATTTTGGTAATGCGGTAGCGCTTGTCGGTAATCGACAGCACGCCGCCTACGCTCATGATAAACGCACCTAACCAAATCCAAACTACAAAGGGCTTGTAGTATAAACGAACTGCCCAAGCGCCATTTTCAAGAGGCTCACCTAGTGCAATAAACAAATCCCGCGTAAGGGTGGTATGAATACCTGCCTCGGTCATGGTCATACGCTGCACCGTGTAAAAGCGCTTCTCTGGCTCAAGATGCGACACAAGCTCGCCATTTTTAAATACGTCAAAAATGCCTTTGTCGGATATATAGTTGGGGCCTTGTAGCTCAACTACGCCAGTAAAGAGCACGTCGTAATCAGCAATTTGCACGCGCTGATTAGGCTCCATACGAACATCTCTCTCAAGCTCATAGTTGCTCACCAGCGTGATGCCAATTAACGAAACTGCAAAGCCAACGTGACCTAAGATCATGCCCCAATGGCTGCGCGTTAGCTTTTTAAGGGATGACGTAATCGATTCTTCAGAGGTTTGGGAGACCACGCGCTGCCTAACTTCAAGCACGGTAGAAATCAAAATCCAAAAGCTCATTACCATACCCAGCATCGCCATGTACGACTGCTCTGAGTACGACGCAATCACTAAGAACCCAGCGCTAAGCGCTAGCAAAAAGGCAACAATAAGCTGATTACGTAGGGCCGAAGGCTGCTGACGCTTCCATCTTGATAACGGCCCAATGCCCATAAACAATACAAAGGGCACAATCAATAAAGTAAACATCTGATTAAAAAACGGCGCACCGATTGAAATCGTGCCTAAGCCAATTTCTTTATGCACAAGCGGGAAAAGCGTGCCCAGCAATACTACAATGGTTGCAGCAACGAGCAATACGTTGTTGCCCATCAGCATCATCTCGCGTGAGAATGTGTCGTAACGTCCAACGCTTTTTAGTTGCGAGGCGCGCACAGCATACAGTAGCAATGAGCCGCCAATAACGACTACCAGCAAACCTAATATAAACAAGCCACGAGACGGGTCGCTTGCAAACGAATGCACCGATACCAATACGCCTGAGCGCACTAAGAACGTGCCGAGCAAGCTTAACGAAAAGGCTGCAATAGCAAGTAACACGGTCCACGATTTAAAGACTTTACGCTTTTCGGTCACCGCTAGGCTATGCATTAATGCGGTGCCCACAAGCCATGGCATAAATGACGCGTTTTCTACTGGATCCCAGAACCACCAGCCGCCCCAACCGAGTTCGTAGTATGCCCACCAGCTGCCCAGTGCTATTCCCATGGTTAAGAAAGCCCACGCGGCAATGGTCCACGGACGTGACCATCTTGCCCATGTTGAATCAAGCTGGCCGCCAATCAACGCGGCAATCGCAAATGCAAAGGCCACCGCAAAGCCAACATAGCCCATGTATAAAAGCGGTGGGTGAATTATCATGCCAAAATCTTGCAGCAGTGGATTCAGGTCTCGCCCATCCACCGGGAAGAACGGCAGCATGCTGTCAAACGGATTAGAGGTAATCAGCATGAACAAATAAAACGAAATGCTCACCATTCCTAATACCGATAGCACCCGCGCGAGCATCGCTTCGGGTATGCCTTTAGAGAATAGCGCTACCGCCAATGTCCAAATCGCAAAGATCAGTACCCACAGTAAAAATGAGCCCTCATGCCCCCCCCATACTGCGGTGATTTTATAGTAAATGGGCAACATGCTGTTGCTGTTTTGTGCAACGTAGTTCACGCTAAAATCGTCGGTGACGAACGCGTATGTCAAGCACATGTAGGCAATAAGGGTGAAAGCAAACAGACCATAGGTGAGTGGCCGAGCCATCTGCATTAAGGTTTGATTATTGGTTTGTGCACCATACAGCGGGTACACCGCTAGCAGTATGGATAAAACCAGCGCAATAACGAGGGTGACATTACCAAGTTCGGGGATCATTAGTAGCCTGCCTCCTCTGGCTTTTTATGCGTGATGCCAAGCTTTTCAGCCAACTCTGGCGGCATGTATTCTTCGTCGTGTTTGGCGAGCACTTCATGTGCAACAATCAAGGTAGATTCGGTAAGCGTGCCGGTAGCAACAATGCCCTGCCCTTCGCGAAACAAATCGGGCAAAATGCCGTTGTATTCAACCGTAACCGTTGGTCCTAAATCCATTAAATCAAAACGTACCGCTAAGCTCTCGCTATCGCGCTTTACACTGCCTGGCACCACTAGTCCGCCAATACGAATTCGTTGACCTATGACGGGCATTGCGCCGGTTGCGTCTTTACCTTCATGAATTTCTGAAGGGGTATAAAACACGTCAATACTGTCGTTTAATGTGTACAACATTACGCCAATCGCTGCGGATATGAGAACTAAAATGCCTGATACCGCAAAAAGTCGCTGTTTACGTCTTACATTCATGCTTTGCTGCCCTGAGTAGATTCTATATTCTTTTGCTTACGTTTAGCGCGCGCTGCAATGATGCGCTGCGCTCTCGCTTGTTGTGTGCTTACATAGGTTTTTACCGCTTTGCTCATATACAAGCTCTGCGCGGCTAGTAAAACCATGGCCAACAAACTTACGCCAAATGACAGCCATACATAGAAACCACGGTTACCCATGTTCCAAAAGGCTGCCATATCATCAAACTTGAAACCTTGCTGGGCTGCGTAAAACACCCCCGCAATAAATAAAATAAGACCCGAAACCAAGGCAATAGTTCTGCCTGGTATGCGATGTAATTTGTGCCCTGCATCACCTAAAAGCTCAGCCACCCAAGGGCGGTGTGCATCGCGTTTAATCAGCTCGTACTTAAGGCGAATGATCACTATCGCGCCAATAAACCCAATCATCCCAAAGATAGAAATCACCAGCGGGATTGCCATATCGGGCGGCATCGACGGCTTGTCAATTTTACTGATGCTCGCAGGCTGGTGTAGAGTATTCCACCACTCCACCGAGTACTTTATGATGGGGATATTAATGACGCCCACCATCGCCATAATCGCGGCTGCTTTGCCGCCTTGCTGCTTGTCGTCAAATGATACGTAAAGGGCAATCACCCCTAAATATAAAAACAGTAAAATCAGTTGCGAGGTTAATCGTGCGTCCCAAATCCACCACGTGCCCCATGTAGGCTGGCCCCAGACTGCACCGGTAAATAGCGATATAAAGGTAATCACCGCACCCACAGGCGCAATGGCAATCATGGTGGTAAGCGCGGTTCGCCACTGCCAAACCACACCCACAAAGGCCGCAACGGCCATGGCAATGTAAGTGGTCATCGACTGTGTGGCCGAAGGCACATGGATGTATATGATGCGGTAAACATCAAACTGCTGGTAATCGGTTGGCGCAAATGCCAATCCCCACAGCATGCCCACCGGAAATGCGACAAACATCAGCACTAAAAACCAAGGCAAAAGCTGATTGCAAAGCTCATATGCCTTATCGGGTTTTGCGTAAGAATTAATCCACTTCCACATTAATGTTGACTCACTCTTAAAGAATATGAAATAGCCGCTGGCGCCGCCGCCAATGCAAATAATAACAAGGCCGCCATCATACCAAGTTGAAAGCTATAAGGTAATTGCAGAGACGCCGAATCTATTGCCGAAGTGGCAAAAATTAGTAACGGAATAAACAAGGGAATTAACAACAACGCCACCAATACCCCACTACGCTGCAAGCCAACCGTAAGCGCCACGCCTATGGCGCCAATCAAGCTAATGACGGGCGTGCCTAACACCAATGTTGCGATAAGCGCTTTATACATCGGCATATTCATATTTAAAAACAATGCTAGCAGCGGCGATAACAGCAGCAAGGGCAAAATATGGATAAACCAATGTGTGAGTACTTTGGTAAGCACAATCATATACAGCGGTGTGGGCGAAAGGGTATATTGCTCCAGGGTTCCGTCGTTAAAATCATCCCTAAACATGCGCTCCATACCTAGCAACAACGACAAAATCGCGGCCACCCAAATGACGCCGCCACTCACGCGCTGCAAAATTTCAGGAGACGGGCCAATCGCCAGCGGAAAAAGCGTGATCACCATCATGAAAAACATTAAGGGCTGCATCAGCTCCGCTCGTTGCCGGTATGCCAAGGCAATATCTCGCTTACAAAAAGACCATACCATGCTCATCACCAACGATACTCCAGCTCAAACTCACGAGAGGGGTGGTCGATTGATACACGTTGATGGGAGGTCATGATGACGCTGCCGCCGCTTTTTAAAAATGCCGCAATATGCGCTTCGAAGTGACCGACCATATTTACATCAAGGGCTGTCATGGGTTCATCGAGCACCCAAAGGGTTGCGTCTTTACTTAGCCACAAGCGCGCCAGCGAAACCCTGCGCTGCTGTCCGGCAGATAGATGTTTCACCGAAAGGTATTCGAGCCCTTCTAAACCGAGAGTGTCGAGCACAGCAATGATATCAGCGTCGGTAGCCGCAACATTGTGCTGTTTGCACCAATAGCGAAGATTTTCAATGGGATTAAGAAGTGCACTCACGCCAAGTTTATGACCAAAGTAGATAAGCTTTTCGCTGGCTTGATTGGTTTGCGAGTGGGCATCGAATTCGCCGATGGTAACACTGCCAGTTTGCGGACTACTCAAGCCCACTAAAATTCTCAGTAAACTGGTTTTTCCAGCCCCGTTTTCACCCCGCAACAGCAACAGCTCACCTTCCTCAAGACTGAGGCTAAGATGTTCAAACAAAATACGATCTTGTTTTTCACAGCTAACGTTGTGGGCGGATAAAACGGTCACTTACTTACTCAAATTTCAAAAATCGCGAAATATTACCATAAAAACAAGGTATTAACCTACCGTTACTGGTCCATTAATTGGTCGAAAAAAGCGTTTAATTGATTGGAGTCAAATCGAGGTATTTTCTTAAGGGAAAAGGTATTTTGCCGATAAATCAGTATGGCACAAAATACTATTCCTGCTCTCAAAGCCCTAGCCACTCTGACTGAAACAGCTTCGTCGGGGCAGCGAGCCATTGCCCAAGATAGTGCGGCAAAAGTTACCTTAGCTAAAAGTGCTGTGAGTTTTACGGTGGTGGCGAGCAACGCCAATCAGATTTTATTGCAAGATAACGCAAACAAACAAAAGATAGCCTTGGCAACCAGCGCTTTGCAAAGCGCTGTATCTCCAAAAGCAGGCGACACACTTGTGCTAGTGAGCGCAAACGACCAGAGCATTAATTTCAGACTGCTCAAACAATCCCAAAATCAGAACGCTAATGTAAATCTTCCGGTGCAGCTTACCCGCACGCTTGCACAAAGCTGGCCTGATGTAGGGTTAAGTGCGCTTAACAAAGCACCGGTGAGTGTTGCCGCGCAAGTTCAAATTAGTAATACCAGCGCTGGCAACGACAACAACTTGATAGCCCTTGCTAAATTAATTACCCAAAGTGCTAGCAGTGCTGGCAAACCCAGTATCCAGTTGCCTATTTTAGGCACCATCAAAGCCATGCCAGTTTCTTCTCAGGTGAACGCAAATGCAACGGTTAGCTTATCATTAGGCAATGGCAAAGCGATTGAGCTTGCGTTGCCTTTAAACGCGGTGCTGCGTGCCAAAATCAAGATTGGTTCGCCGGTAGAGCTTGTGCTCTCGGGTAATGCGCCATCCAAGGGAATTATTGCGGCCGCTGTGCAAAATACACCATTATCCAAAGCCGATATTGCGGCCTTTAACCAAGCCAATAGTGCGCTTAAGCAAAAAGTCACCAGCATCATTGAACAATCTTTATTGAGTCCTAATAAAGCGATTAAGGGTGTGGGCGGGTCTCAAAACTTCACGCAAGCGGTTTATACCATGGCGCTTAACAAAGCCGCACTGAATGCCTTGCCCGAGAGTTTTGCTCAACAAATTAAGCGCGCTATCGCACCTAATTCGCTAGATGACGCCCAGCTCCTTATAAATAATGCAAAAAGCGGCCGTGCAGGTAACGCGGTAAGTTTGTTTGCGATTGAAAAGCCTGTCATGGTAAAAATCAATACCGCAGGGCTGCAGGCAAATGCGCAAAGTGCGTTAACTCAAAACAACAATGACGAGCTTAGCACGATGCTCAAAAATGAACGCGGAGAAGCGCGAGCTTCATCCTCGCTAAATAATTCAACATCGGCATCAGCATCTGCTGCTACTTCGGCATCCGTATCGACATCTGCAAATTCGAAGGTGCAAACGGCAGACGCCTTATTACAGGCGATCAAACTCAACACCTCGCCGCAAAAATTACTCGAGCTGCCTGGCAAACTACAAACCGCACTGCAGCATACGCTGAGCCATAGCGCGCCATCGGCCCAAAGTATCGATGCGGTAAGCGCCACACTAGATAAAGTGCTAGCGCAGAGCTCTATCGAAACAAAACAGCAGTTCACGCCACTGCTGCAACAGCTAAAGAGCCTTACGGATTACAAACAAAACCTTAGTAATTCTGCAGCGATTGCAGCTACACAAAAAAGTGCAACACAAGGCACGCTTCAAAACGAAGGGAACAGCGAAGGCAACAGCGCGCTAACAGAAATCATCAAGCAAACCATGGCAAGCGAGGCGGTCACGCAAATTACCAACCCCCAGCCACAAGTAAACCGCGGGGCATCAAACAGCTTTATTGAAGGACTGGTGAATTTATTAAAGCTCAGCTTGGCGGCCAACATTGCCTCGCGCGCCGATGCACAATCTCCGGCAAGACAAACCATGCTGCAAACCAGCCTACCGGCTTTTGTGGCGAGCATTATCAAACCCAACACAGCGCAAAACACAAAACAACAACCCATGAAAGTGCTGCAAGATATTAGCCGAGCAGATCCAAAAGGCGGCCTTATCAGCGAGATTGGCAAACTGCTTAGCACCCACAACACACAAAAGCTACGCAGCGCCGAAACGACCTTACAAGGTAATGATACTTATTATTACGCTATTCCTAACTTACTGAACAAAAACGGGCAAGACATCGAACTGGTGGTTAAACGCGAGCAAGACGAGCAGCGAGACAACAACCAAGATTCAGCGTCGCAAATATGGAAGCTCGACATAAAGCTCGATGTTGGCAAACACGGCAAGGTATTAGCAAAAACCAAACTGCAAAACAACATAGTAGATTTACATTTATACGCCAGCGACGAAGCCCTTAAACAAAGGGTAGAAAAGTACCTTCCCTTGCTTCACGCCCGCCTAACATCATTAGGCATAGATATAAATTCACAGCGTTGCGACATTGGCAAGGTGTCTGAAACGCTATTGAAAACAAAACTCAACGTAATGCACGCATATGCATGAGGTAAACCATGACATACACTAAGCCTTCACCCAAAGCGGTGGCATTAAAGTACGATAGTTTATCGCCTAAACAAGCGCCGAAAGTCGTGGCGACGGGCACGGGCACCTTGGCAGAAGAAATCATTGCGCTGGCCCAGCAACATGGCATTTTTATTCATCAAGATGCGCATTTGAGCGAGATTTTAAGTCAGCTAGATTTAGGACAAGAAATTCCAGAAACGCTCTATCATGTGATTGCAGAGCTTATTGCGTTTTCGTTTGTAATGCAGGGGCAATTCCCTGATACATGGAACAACATGCATCAGAGAATTGATTTTAAAGAATAGCCTTGGGATTAGGCTTTTTCAGTTTCGTTTTTGTCGGCAGTTTCGCTGTCTTCCACTTTAGGCATTAATAGCTCAGCGCGTAACTTATCTTCAATGTCTTTTGCAAGCTCAACATTGTCTTTAAGGTACTGCACAACATTTGCTTTACCCTGACCAATACGGTCGCCGTTACAGCTGTACCAAGCGCCGGCTTTATCGATGAGTTTATGCTTCACGCCTAAATCAACGAGTTCTGCTTCTTTGCTTATGCCTTGGCCATACATAATTTGGAATTCGGCTTGTTTAAACGGCGGGGCAATTTTGTTTTTCACTACTTTTACGCGGGTTTCGTTACCTACAACTTCGTCACCCTCTTTTATTGCACCAATGCGGCGAATATCTAATCTTACCGATGCATAGAACTTAAGTGCGTTACCGCCGGTAGTGGTTTCAGGGTTACCAAACATTACACCAATCTTCATACGAATTTGGTTAATGAATATCAGCATGGTGTTGCTGCGTTTAAGGTTACCTGTGATTTTACGCATGCTTTGCGACATCATACGTGCAGCAAGACCCATGTGTGAGTCACCAATATCACCTTCAATTTCAGCTTTTGGTGTAAGTGCGGCAACGGAGTCAACCACAATCACATCTACTGCGCCAGAGCGCGTTAACATGTCACAAATTTCTAATGCCTGCTCGCCGGTATCTGGTTGAGAAACCAATAGCTCGTTGATGTTTACGCCAAGCTTTTTCGCATAAATGGGATCCAATGCATGCTCTGCGTCAACAAAGGCGCACGTTTTACCTTCGCGCTGGGCTTGAGCGATTACTTCGAGGGTTAGCGTGGTTTTACCAGAAGATTCTGGGCCGTATATTTCTACAATCCTGCCCATGGGTAAGCCGCCAGCACCTAGCGCGATATCTAAACCAAGTGAGCCGGTAGAAATGGTCTCAACATCCATGGTGCGGTTCTCACCAAGTTTCATGATGGAGCCTTTACCAAACTGCTTTTCGATTTGTGAAAGGGCTGCGTCTAGTGCGCTCGCTTTATTTGCATCAGTTTTCATATTAATTTCCTTTATTCGTGCTGGCAAAACCACATCGTCCAGACTTATCAAATTCGTTGTTTTTGTTTTATTCTGTGTACCAATTTGTGTCGATAAACTGATTCACGCCAAGCAACATGCAATCATTTATATCGGAAGTATACTGTATAGCTATACAGTTTCAACGATTTATTTGCACTTTTTTATAACTGTATGAATTTACATGTAAATTATTTTTTTGGAGGTGTTTGGTACCGAATTATTGTATTTAAGGTAGCGCTTATAAACAGTACTTACTGTTGTTACGCAATCAAACCCAACGCCACATATTATGTCACTACACCTTTTATGCTTGTACTACACGCTGGATCAGTTTTTCGAGAGCTAATACGATTGCTTGCTCTCTCACTTGCTGCCTATCGCCTGAAAAACAACGACTAAAGGTGCTCAGCCCTGCCTCGCAATCAATCGCAAACCATACCAAGCCAACGGGTTTGTCTTCGCTCCCGCCGCCCGGGCCTGCAATACCACTTATTGAAACGGCATAATCGGCTTTCGCACGGGCTCTGCCGCCACGCGCCATTTGTGATACCACTTCTTGTGACACCGCCCCAAACTGCGTCAACACCTCGGCATCCACGCCCACCAACTGCGACTTTGCCTCATTGGAGTATGTCACCCACGACTGATTCATCCAATGTGATGAACCCGCAATATCGGTGATTGCGAAGGCCACACCGCCGCCCGTGCACGATTCAACAGTACAAACGCTGGCATTTTGCGCAAGCAGAGCGTCACCGAGTTGTTGTGCAAGCTGAAATTTCGTTTTTAATTGCGTATTGAGCATGCAAGCCTTTTTATTATTATGTATTTTTGCTTTACACTATCGAGATAGAACAGAGAAAGCGTTTAGTGCGCCTACAATATCAAATTGTACGCACCCGAGTCGATGCATATAATGATAAATTCGCGAGCACCAACGCGTCGTATGTTTATCATCCTAACTGGCGAGTAAAATAATAATAATGCACACCCCTCAGCCTGAAAAAAGTGAGGCTTTAAAAGCGTCATCTAAACCTAGTACCAGCGGTCATACCCCTATGATGGCGCAATATTTAGGCATAAAAGCGCAGCACCCAGAGATTTTGCTTTTTTATCGCATGGGCGATTTTTACGAACTGTTTTTTGACGACGCAAAAAAAGCCGCCAACCTGCTCAATATCTCACTGACCGCCAGAGGCAAAACCGCAGGCGAACCTATTCCAATGGCCGGTGTACCCTATCATGCCGCTGAAAATTACCTCGCCAAACTGGTCAAAATGGGCGAGTCGGTTGCTATTTGCGAACAAGTGGGCGACCCAGCCACCAGCAAAGGCCCAGTAGATCGCCAAGTTGTGCGCATAGTCACGCCTGGCACGGTGACCGATGAAGCCTTACTTGATGATAGGCAAGACGCAGTGCTTGCCGCGGTAACCGAACATAAAAATGTCTTTGGCATTGCTTATATCGACCTAGCAAGCGCCAGATTCCACGTACTCGATTGCGTTGGAGAAGATGCGTTTATGGCCGCCCTTGAGCGCATAAAAGTGGCAGAGCTTTTATATAACGAAGAATTTAGCCATGTGCATTTATTAGAGCGCTTTAAAGGCAAGCGCCGTCGCCCAGTATGGGAATATGATCAGCAAACTGCACTGACCAAACTTAACGCCCAATTTAACACCCTAAGCCTTGAAGGATTTGGCGTAGATGAAGACATGCTCGCCATTGGCAGTGCCGGCTGCGTATTGCAATACGTGCAAGAAACCCAGCGCACACAGCTTGCCCATATCAGCGCCATTACCCACGACAATCAAAGCCAAATTTTGTATATGGACGCAGCCACCCAGCGCAATTTGGAGCTAACGCGGAACCTGTCGGGTGGTAATGAAAACACCTTACTCAGCGTGATTGACAACACTTCCACCAGCATGGGCTCACGCTTGTTACAGCGTTATTTGCACCAGCCGGTTCGCGACCAGCAAGAAATTAAACGCCGCCATCACATGATAAACGCGCTTCAGGGCGCAAGCTTCGACGCCATTCAGGATTGCCTTAAAGAAATTGGCGACATTGAGCGTATTTTAGCTAGAGTGGCGCTACGCAGTGCAAGGCCACGTGATTTCGCTAGGCTCAGTCATGGATTAAATCAACTTCCTCTGCTTAACCAGCAGCTCAACGAACTTTGCACAAATGATAACGTTAGCGACCTGATCGGCGAATATCAGCAGCAAATAAGCCTATATCCCGACCTTGCAGACTTATTACAACGCGCCATTATTGAAAACCCACCGGTAGTGCTGCGCGATGGCGGCGTAATCGCACCAGGCTATAGCCAAGAGCTAGACGAGCTAAGAGATTTAGCACAAGGCGCTACCGCCTATTTAGATGCGTTAGAAATACGCGAGCGGGAACGCACCGGCATTGCGACGCTAAAGGTCAATTACAACAAAGTACATGGGTTTTACATTGAGGTGAGCCGTGCCAACAGTCATTTGGTGCCGGCAGATTATGTGCGCAGGCAAACCCTTAAAAACAATGAACGCTACATCATCCCAGAGCTTAAAGAGCATGAAGATAAAGTACTCACTAGTCAAAGTCGCGCCCTTGCCTTAGAAAAGCGCTTGTATGAAGCCTTGTTCGACGACATCATGCCGCAGTTACAACAATTGTTGAAAAGCGCTTCGGCCATTGCCAAACTCGACGTGATGGCCAACTTTGCCGAAAGAGCCCACAGCTTAAACTTAAATGCGCCTGAGCTCTCAAGCGACAACGTAATAGAATACGATGCCGGTAGGCACCCGGTGGTAGAAGCGGTTATGAATACGCCGTTTATTGCCAACCCGCTATATGTATCAGATAGCGCCAAAATGCTGATGATCACCGGCCCAAACATGGGCGGAAAATCAACGTATATGCGTCAAACCGCGCTGATCGTGCTGCTAACGTACATTGGTAGTTATGTACCCGTTGCCAGCGCCACCATCGGCCCCATCGACCGAATCTTTACCCGTATCGGTGCATCAGACGACTTAGCCTCTGGCCGCTCTACCTTTATGGTGGAGATGACCGAAACCGCCAATATATTAAACAACGCCACCGCCAACAGCCTTGTGCTGATGGACGAAATTGGCCGCGGCACCAGCACTTACGATGGTTTATCGTTGGCCTGGGCATGCGCTGAATATTTAGCCGAGCACATCTGCTGCTATACTTTATTTGCCACTCACTACTTTGAGCTCACCACCCTTGCAGAGCAATACGCTCACATTCAAAATGTACATTTAAGCGCCATCGAGCATAACGACGACATTAAGTTTATGCATCAAGTGCAACAAGGGGCGGCGAGTAAAAGCTATGGTTTGCAAGTGGCAAAACTGGCCGGCGTACCCAACGCGGTGCTAAAAGTGGCTAAACAAAAACTCTCGCAGCTTGAGCAAGCCACACCACAACAAGCAACCCCAAGCAAAACTACATCTAAACCGAACAAACGCGAGCCCTTCACCGAAGAGCAGCTCAGCATCGATTTAGATACCGAGCATTGGCTTGCACAAAAACTTAAAACCATTGATTTAGATGAGTTAAGCCCCCGCGAAGCACAGGCACTATTGTATGAATGGCGAAAAGCGTTGAAATGACATTTTGAGTTGGGAATGACCTAGGTTGATTCTCAACTCAGTACTCATTTTGGCGACCAACCCCAAAATAACTCACATTTCTAATTTACTCAGCAGGGTGAATCTAGGTATACTATGCATCCAACAAAGGTGATGTTCTTATCACCGCTTTTGCAACTTAGATTTACACGCCACTTTCAATTTCAATCGCCCTATCGCATTGAAATGAAAGTGTTTTTGCTGTGAGTTAAGTTTGCATGCCAATATAAACGCTAAACACTAGGTTCAACATGACAAACTATATATTCGTCACCGGTGGTGTGGTTTCATCATTAGGCAAAGGTATTGCCGCAGCGTCACTTGCTGCTATTTTAGAAGCCCGCGGCCTTCAGGTCACCATGCTCAAGCTCGACCCGTACATCAATGTGGACCCTGGTACCATGAGTCCTATCCAACACGGAGAAGTATTTGTTACCGACGACGGAGCAGAGACCGATCTTGACTTAGGACACTACGAGCGTTTCATTCGCACCCGCATGACCCAGCGCAACAACTTTACCACCGGCCGTGTATACGAAGAGGTGTTAAAACGCGAGCGCAGAGGCGACTACTTAGGCGCAACCATTCAGGTTATCCCGCACATTACCAACGAAATTAAACGCCGCATTATTGCAGGGGCCGAAGGCAATGATGTTGCTATCGTAGAGATAGGCGGCACCGTAGGTGATATTGAATCACAGCCGTTTATTGAAGCGATTCGTCAGCTTGGTACCGAAGTGGGTCGTGAACGCGCCATGTATATGCACCTTACGCTCGTGCCGTTTTTAGCCGCCTCTGGCGAAGTCAAAACCAAGCCCACCCAGCATTCTGTAAAAGAATTACGCTCGGTAGGTATTCAACCTGATATTTTGGTGTGCCGCTCTGAATGCGCGCTGCCAAACAACGAGCGTGCAAAAATCGCCTTATTTACCAACGTCAACGAAAAAGCCGTTATTAGCTTAAGAGACGCCGACAGTATTTATCGCATCCCCGCGGGCTTAAAAGCGCAAGGCATGGATGAGCTAGTGGTAAAACGCTTTGGTTATGACTGCCCTGAAGCAGACCTTACCGAGTGGGAGCAAGTACTCTACGCAGAATCCAATCCAACCGGCGAAGTCAACATCGGCATGGTCGGTAAGTATGTTGAATTACCCGACGCCTATAAATCGGTTAACGAAGCGCTCAAGCACGCAGGCTTAAAAAACCGTAAAACGGTTAATATCCACTACATCGATTCACAAGATATCGAAACCAAAGGCATACATATTTTAGAGCATTTAGATGCCATCTTAGTGCCCGGCGGATTTGGCGAAAGAGGCATTGAAGGCAAAATTGCAGCCGCCAAATATGCCCGTGAAAACGACGTACCTTACTTAGGCATATGCTTAGGTATGCAGGTCGCCTACATTGAGTTTGCGCGCAATGTCGCTGGTATGGAAAATGCCAACAGCACCGAATTTAATCCTGAATCACCTTACCCGGTTGTGGGCCTTATTACAGAATGGCTTGATGCAGACGGCAGCACAGAGGTCAGAGATGTCTCTACCGACTTAGGTGGTACTATGCGTCTTGGCAGTCAGCTTTGTTATTTAGAAGAAGGCAGCAAAGTCGCAAAAATGTATGGCAAGACCGAAATCTACGAGCGCCATCGCCATCGCTACGAAGTGAACAACAACTTACGCCAAGCCGTTGAAGATGCCGGCCTAAAAGTAAGCGGCCTGTCTACCGACAAACGCTTAGTAGAAGTCATTGAGCTAGAAGACCACCCTTGGTTTGTTGCAGGGCAATTTCACCCAGAGTTCAATTCTACGCCGCGAGACGGTCATCCGTTGTTTACCGGGTTTATTGCTGCGGCAAGCGAGTACAATAAAAAACATCATTAAAGCGTAATTTTATCTGCCCTGAACTTTGAATATTCAGGGTAATTCACTACTCCAAGAGGACAAGAAATGGCCAAGATAAGCCGAATAGTTGGACGAGAAATACTAGACTCACGCGGTAACCCTACTGTAGAAGCAGACGTTTACCTAGAGTGTGGTGCCATGGGAAGAGCAGTAGCTCCATCAGGCGCATCAACAGGCTCTAGAGAAGCACTAGAATTGCGTGATGGTGATAAAGCTCGTTATCTTGGCAAAGGCGTTTTAAAAGCAGTTAGCGCAATTAACGATAAAATAGCCGGCGCACTGATTGGTCAAGAAGCTCAAGAGCAAGCAACTGTTGACCAAATCATGATTGATTTAGACGGTACTGAAAACAAAGAAAACCTAGGCGCCAACGCTATTTTAGCGGTGTCGCTAGCCATAGCAAAAGCCCAAGCGATAAGCCTAGGCAAGCCACTGTATGCGCACATTGCCGACCTTAACGGTACCTCAGGGCAATACTCCATGCCAGTGCCCATGATGAACATCATCAACGGCGGTGAGCATGCTGATAACAATGTCGATATTCAAGAGTTTATGGTGCAGCCAGTGGGCGCGAAAAACTTCAAAGAAGCCCTTCGTATGGGCGCTGAAATATTCCATTCACTTAAAAAGGTACTAAGTGCAAAAGACTTAAACACAGCAGTGGGTGACGAAGGCGGCTTTGCGCCAAACTTAGAATCAAACGCAGAAGCACTTGCCGTTATTGTGACTGCAGTTGAAAATGCCGGTTACAAAATGAATGAAGATGTAACCCTAGCCTTAGACTGCGCAGCCTCTGAGTTTTATAAAGACGGCAAATATGTACTAGGCGGCGAAAACAAATCTTTCGATTCAAACGGTTTTAGTGACTACCTCGCGCAACTGGCAAGCGACTACCCTATCGTGTCGATTGAAGATGGCTTAGATGAGTCAGACTGGGACGGCTGGGCGTATTTAACTAAGATTTTAGGCGACAAAGTGCAGCTGGTGGGCGACGATTTGTTTGTAACCAATACCAAAATACTCAAGCGCGGCATAGACAACGGCGTAGGTAACTCCATTTTGATCAAGTTTAACCAAATTGGCTCACTCACCGAAACGCTAAACGCGATAAAAATGGCAAAAGACGCAGGCTTTACCGCAGTCATATCGCACAGAAGCGGCGAAACCGAAGATGCGACCATTGCCGATTTAGCCGTAGGCACCGCAGCAGGCCAAATTAAGACTGGCTCACTTTGCCGTTCAGATCGTGTGGCCAAATACAACCAACTGCTTCGCATAGAAGAAGAGCTTGGTGGAAGTGTCGCTTACAACGGACGAAGCGAAATCAAAGGCCAGTAAGCGCCAACGTTATGCAACATAAGCCCAAGTAGACGTATTTACTTGGGCTTTTTTATAAGAAAAATGGAGTAAGCTCCCCCTTTTAGGTACTATGCATTTTTACGACTCGTTAACTGGGATCTAGCCTTACATTTCATGGCCGCAGAACTTCACGACCAAACGGATATTTTTAACCTCAGCATTAAATATCCCAATTTTGCCGAACTCAGCAATGCTCTCTACGAGAGGGAGTTGACACATTTAGCGAACAGTAACATCTCCGATCCAGCACTACTAAAACGCAAAATCAAAGGGCTCAGCCACCACGTTAAAAATGCCGCAATGCACCTGCTTGAAGGCGGTGCGCCCATCGATGTAGACGTTCACAACGGCAGTTGGCAAGCCAAACAGGCCGCCAAGTGCCCTATTGCCACACAATCTACCGACAGCACATTAAAGTGGTATGGCGCTAACGCTCGCTACGGCGCGGTGGTGGCTATTTATGTAGAGCATTTGGGCGAAGAACACATTGAGCTCGACAGCATCGATATGCTGGCGTCTGACCGAATGCACCTAAACAAGTTTGGCTGGTTTTCTAAAACCGGTGAATACTTTGAAATTGTGCCTAAGCAAACCCGCTATCTATTATTAAAACCCACAAAAGCCGTTTTAATTGCTGCGTGCGGCGGTCATAGATGGACGCCAAAAGGCCGCGCTATTCCACGTGCCCTCTCGTTAAGAGAATTGCTCTTATCGACCGACATTGATTGGAAAACCTTTAAGTAACCCCCATATACACGCAAACAAAGACGGTTGGCACTCATTATCAAAACCCAATACACCAGTTCGCATATTCTAAAATGGCTCTTTAATCATTTACGCCCCTACAAATGGCAGGTGATTGGTGCCCTTACCGCCCTTGGTGTTGGCGCGCTTACGTGGTTGTTACTCGGTCAGGGTATTCGCTATGTTATTGATAAAGGCTTTATGGCCGACAACCAAGCTGTACTAACTCAAGCGCTTTGGGTGGTGATTGCGGTCGTGGTAATTGGCAGCATTGCCACCTACATTCGGTTTTATCTCATGGTGTGGTTGGGCGAAAGAGTCTCTGCCGATATTCGCAAAGCCTTATTCAATCATTTAGTCACGCTCTCCCCTGCTTTTTACGCGCAATCCCGTACGGGCGAAATCATCAGCCGCTTTACTAGCGACACCACCTTATTGCAAAGCGTGGTGGGCACTGGCGTATCTATGGCCCTTCGCTCCACAGTCATGTTTATTGGCGCGTTAGTGCTAATGGGCTTTACCAGCTTAAAACTTACCTTATTTGTGTTTATTGCCGTGCCGTTCATCCTCGCGCCTATTCGCTTGCTTGGCGCTCGGGTAAGGGCCTTTTCAAAAGAAAGCCAAGACAAAGTGGCCGATATTGGTGGCGTGGTAGATGAAAGCCTGCACGAAATACATATGCTGCAAGCGTTTAACCACGAAAAGCGCTCTATGCAAACCTTCTCAAGCAAAATTGATGAAGTGATGCACGCCGCTAGCAAACGCATTCACTACCGCGCATTGCTTATATCCACCGTAATGCTCATTAGCTTAAGCGCCATCTTTTTTATTGGTTACTTAGGGGCAATTGCGGTAATAGAAGGCACCATTTCTCAAGGCCAGCTGGTAGCCTTTGTGTTTTACGCCGTGCTAGCAGGCGGTGCCATTGCTACCATCAGCGAAGTGATTGGCGAGCTGCAAAAAGCAGCCGGTGCTAGCGAGCGCATTCTCGATTTAATGTCTGAAACCTCTGCGATAGAAGATTTGGGCACTACCCATGCTATTGCCAACAACAGCGATGTGGTCATGTCGGTTGAAGATATTCACTTTGCCTATGAATCTACGCCTGTCATTAAGGGCATAAGCTTTGACGTAAACATTGGCGATAAGGTCGCCATTGTTGGTCACAGCGGCGCCGGTAAATCTACTCTGTTCGATTTGCTGATGCGCTTTTACGACGTCAACAGCGGGGTTATTCGCGTGCAAGGCCATGAGCAAAAAAGCCTCGGTGTTGAGACCTTAAGAAATCAATTTGCGCTGGTCTCTCAAGACCCTGTGATATTTGCCACCAGCGTATCTGAAAACATCGCCTTTGGGCGAGAACACGCAAGCCATGAAGAGATTGTTGAGGCGGCTAAATTAGCCCATGCCGACGAATTCATTCGCGAACTCAACCAAGGCTACGATACCGATTTAGGCGAACGCGGCATTAAACTATCTGGCGGGCAGAAACAACGCATTGCCATCGCCCGCGCCATCCTTGCCAAGCGCCCTATCCTATTGTTAGATGAAGCCACAAGTGCGCTCGATGCAGGCAGCGAAAAGCTGGTGAAACAAGCCATCGACTCGCTCATGCAATCTACCACCACACTTATCATTGCGCATCGACTGTCTACCGTACTAAACGCCGACAAAATACTGGTGCTTGAAAAAGGCCGGTGCATTGCTCAAGGAACGCACCAGTCACTGTATGAAAGCAACGACACCTATCGCGAATTTGTCGATTTGCAGCTCACGCAATAGCAAGCATTTTTACCTAAGTACTCAGTTTGTATCAGCCTTTGCGGCTCACTTGTAAAATTCTGTAACATTTAATTCGCTATCAAAGCACTGAACTTAGGTTTCACGCGTAGTAGTATGCAACAAGGCAATTAGCCTCGACAGAACTTATCCGCGGAGAAACCATATAATGAAAAGAACAATCGGCCGATTGTGGCTTGGTCTATCAATTCTGAGTCTCGCCAGTACTGCACATTTTGCAGTGGCAGAAGAAGAAGCAGAAAAAGACGATAAAAAAGAAACCCTCGTAGAAATTCTCGAAAAACAAAATGCCTATGAAGGCTTTTTTGACGTTTATCGCGACAAGGAAGATGGTGAAGGACTCGTTGTAATAGAAGAGTCAGACTTAAATACGCCATTTTTATACATCGTTAGCACGGTAGACGGCGTAGTATCAGCCGGTACCTTCAGAGGCGCATACCGTCAGTCGCGTTTACTAGAATTTAGACGTTACTTCGACCGTATTGATGTGGTTGCTTCAACCCCGCGTTTTTACTTCGACCCTGAAAACGCAGTAAGCCGCGCGCAAGATGCAAACATCAGCGAATCGGTATTAGTATCGACCAAAATCAAGCATGAAGAAGACGGTAAAATCGCGTTTTCACTACAAGATTTAGTGAAAAACGAAAAGCTGCACAGAGTAGCGCCTATGCCTTCTCGCGATCCGGCTGCCGATAAAAACCGCTTTAAGCCTGGTAAGTTTTCAAAAGATAAGTCTCGCATCGCAGACATCAATAACTTCCCTGAAAACACCCATATTGTGGTGGATTATGTATATGAAAACGACACGCCCACAGTCAGCGGCGGTCGCGAAATTGCAGACCAGCGCTACACCACTTTAAGCATTCAGCATGCCTTTGTAAAAGCCCCTGAAAACGACTTTCAGCCGCGCCGCGACGACCCTCGCGTAGGTTACTTTTCGCAGCAGTTTGACGACTTAACGTCTGACCAAACAGCCAACTACCGCGACGTAATCAACCGCTGGAGCCTAGTCAAAAAAGACCCAAGCGCAGCGGTATCAGACCCAGTTGAGCCAATCGTATGGTGGATTGAAAATACTACCCCTGTAGAGTGGAGAGACACCATTCGCAATGCCGCCCTTGCTTGGAACTCTTCGTTTGAAAAAGCAGGCTTTAGTAATGCCATAGTGGTTAAACAACAGCCTGACGACGCCGATTGGTCTGCAGACGATGTACGCTATAACGTATTGCGCTGGACCTCATCTCCTCGCCCTCCGTTTGGTGGTTATGGGCCAAGCGTTGCGCACCCTTTAACGGGCCAAATACTAGCGGCCGACGTTATGCTCGAATACAGCTTTATGAAAGGCAGATGGTTAGCCGGTGAAATGTTTACCGATGGTGCCAGTGCACTTACCAGCGCACTTCCTGAAAACACCCTGTTAGATGACCAAATGCACGCTTGCTCATTAGGCCACGGCTTACACATGGGTATGCAGTTTGCTCAATATGCAGGTTTGTCTCAGGGCATGGGCGATATTGAAAAAGAGCGTTTACTTCGCCAAGCCATGCACTACTTAATTCTTCATGAAATTGGTCATACTCTCGGTTTGAACCACAACATGATGGCTACGCAAATGCATGACCATGTAGATGCACACAACATCGAAGTTACCCAAGGGATCTTGGCGGGCTCGGTAATGGATTATCCGTCTGTTAACTACGCACCAGTAGGACAGGAGCAAGGCGACTTTTATACCGACAAGCCAGGCCCTTACGACGATTGGGTAATTGTATATGGTTATTCAGAAGCCCTGCCTGACGCAGAAGCAGAAGAAGCGCGCCTTACCGAAATATTACAGCGTTCAACCGAGCCAGATTTAGCCTTTGGTAACGATGCTGACGATATGCGCGCCCCTGGCCGCCACGTAGACCCACGCATCAATATTTTTGATATGTCGAGCGACTCGATTGCTTATGCAAACGACCGTTTTGAACTCATTGATCATGTTGCCAGCAACATCAAAGATAAGTTATTGGTAGATGGCCGCACCCACAATGACCTAGTAGTAGGTACTAACATCTTATTTGGTGAATTTGCTCGCCAATCAAACGTAGTTAGCCGCTTTGTAGGCGGTGTATATCTAAACCGCGCCTTTGTTGGCCAAGAAGGCTATACACAACCGCTTACACCAGTGCCGCTTGAAACACAAAAGCGCGCAATGAGCACCCTAGCCAACAACTTATTTGCTGTAGACGCCCTCGATGAAATGGAGCCACTGTTTGCTTACCTTCAACGTCAGCGTCGAGGCTTTAGCGGCAGCGGAAGAGATGAGTCACCTAAGGTGCACGACATGCTACTAGGCGCACAAAAACGCGTGCTAGACCACCTAATGCATCCAAACGTAACCATGCGCTTAACCGATACCGCTACCTTTGGCAATGAATACACGCTTGATCAAATGATGAACGATTTGACCAACGCCATGTTCAGCGCAGACATCAAAGGCGACGTGAACACCTACCGTCAAAACCTACAAGTGGAATATGTTGAGCGTCTTATTGCGGCCTCTGGCTTAGAAAACGACAGCAAGTACGACAACATTACCCGCGCTACCGCAATGCATGAGCTTAAGCGCGTGCTAGATATGGCAGATAATCGCCGTGGTAACAACGCGAGTAAAATCCATAAAGGGTTTATTGTGGATAGGATTGAGCGGGCGTTTCAGAGAAGTTAATTACGCATTGTTCACTCAATAAAAAAGCCCGCTAACTCAGCGGGCTTTTCAACACTCTTCATTAATTGGTTATTCAACGCGCCTAACACTAAATAAGACCAATAACGGCTATATCCAATCTAGCAGGCAACCTTTCTAGCTCTCAACAAGCCAACTACCGCTAGAAAACTAAACAAGATTAACGTAGAGGGAGCAGATACTCTGCTAATAGTAACACCCACTATCATGTCATCGTGATTGTCATCTTGATTCGCACCAGAATCATCCCACAATAAAATCGCATCGTAGCTTACGTTGTTAAATGTACTGTTCAAAATAGTTGCGAATGATTGCTCAGAACCAATGCCAAAGTTACCGCCATTGCTGACCGTTCCCTTACCGGTTGGACTAGTCACACCAAAAGTGAACTGGAGTAGATCGCCAATTGATACAGAGTTCACCATTACGGTAATTGAACCGTTGATAGGAGTTTCTGGAAGACTTTGACCATAAGCACTGAGGAAGTTATTCCATCCTGACTCTTGGGCTAATGCGGTAAATGTAATCTCGAAGTTACCAGCAACATCAAAAAGCACATTGCTTCCGATATCATACTGAGATGCCCCTAGGTTATTCTTAAAATTATTGCTATTAACAATATTGTGCGTCGCGCCATCATCATCCAGTTTCAATAGTGAAGCGTTTGCACTGGCACCAACAATCAGTAATGCAGCGACGGCAACATAGTGCTTTAGAGATGTAAGTTTCATGTTTCATGTCCTTGTTTTGTTACTTTTGCATAAGCTCTCTTAGAAAGCTTCTTACCCACCTCAGCAAATTATACGCCAAAACTTTAAGGTTATGATTACATTAAATTTTCTACAAACATTCTTCCTTACAAAATAATGCATGTAAAAAATACTGACAGTGATAAACCTTTTAGGGTTATTGCTGCGTTGTATTATTGAACACCGCTTATGATTCTCGGAGTTCCAAACATCTAAAGCCTTTTCGTCACTGATACCTTTGGTAAATTGAAAAGCATTTGACTAACGACACATGCCTTTTTTATGTGGATCGTTAAAGAATTTCACGTAAAGTCTTCTTATTGCATCAGGTCCCATTCATGAGGCCTTTTCGCTTATGTCAGATACTTTTACACCTAGAAACACATAACCTTCAAATAAATTCTAACCTTATGTTTTATATATATTTTTTATTTCGGCGCGATTTTTGCTAGATTGGTACTAAACAACATTAGCAACAATACTCTAACGGAATAATAAAATGATAAAAAAGATAGTTTCAGCAGCCGCATTGTTTTTTATGGCAACGATAGGCGCCAATGCAGCAACCATTCAAGTCGAAACTGCCGATTTAGATGCTAACATCGACACAGCATTGCTAGTTGATTTAGCTGGATATTGGGACACATTAACGCCGTCAACATCAAACACGTTTGGCTTACCAACGGGCTTGATTTTTAACGGTGCTAGCAACAACAACACCATCTTTAAGCTCACTGCTACCTTTGATGAAACCGAGGCTAGCGAAGTTGATTTCCAAGCCGGCTTAGATGCTGGTTACGGTGCTGAAGTATATGTTAACGGAACGCAAGTGTTTAACACCGAAAGCAACCTTTGGTGGTCTAGAAACTGGAATAACAATGCAGTTATCACGCTCGACACGATTAACTTCTCAGCGGGTGTTAACACTATCGAAGTTTATTGGGCAGAAGATAGAAACAGCGGCGGTAATAGCTTTAGAGCCAATGTAAAAGTATCTACTCCTGGTGTATTGTCTATCTTTGCATTAGGGTTGATTGCATTGGCGTTTAGCCGTAGCCGCAAATAAATATAGATATCATCATAAAAATAAAGCCCGCAAATTCAGCGGGCTTTTTTATGCTTCTCAATTGCGATTGTTGATGTTCAGTTATTAGCCAAGGAGCTTACTTACCGTAAAACCCCTTATACCAATCCACAAACGCATTAATACCTTCCTCCAATGAAGTTTCAGGCCTGTAACCTACGTCACTTGCAAGCGCTTCAACATCCGCATAAGTCGCTTCAACGTCACCGGGCTGCATGGGTAGCATGTTCTTTTCAGCGGTTTTGCCAAGTGCTTTTTCAATTAGTTCAATAAAGGTGAGTAAATGCACCGGCGTTTGTGCACCTATATTATAAACCTTCCAAGGCGCCTTGCTACTGCTAGGCGAAGGGCTTTGTCCGTCCCAAGCTTCATTACCACACGCGATATGCATGGTACTTTGAATGACGCCTGACACAATGTCGTCAATGTAAGTGAAGTCCCGTTTATGATTACCGTAGTTGTATACGTCTATTGCCTTACCCTCACTGATGGCTTTGGTAAATTTAAAAGGTGCCATATCTGGGCGACCCCAAGGGCCATACACGGTGAAAAAGCGCAAACCTGTGGTGGGTAATTTATATAAATGGCTGTAAGTATGTGCCATTAGCTCATTAGCTTTTTTACTGGCGGCATAGAGTGATACCGGGTGGTCTACATTATCGTCTACTGAAAATGGCATCTTTTCATTTGCGCCGTATACCGAACTGCTCGACGCATAAACCAAATGCTCCACCTGATTATGACGGCACCCTTCTAGGATATTCATGAAACCCACAATATTCGCATCAACATACGCATGCGGGTTTTCGATGGAATAGCGCACACCGGCTTGGGCAGCGAGATGTATAACGCGGTCAAACTTTTGCTCTTCAAAAAGCGCTTCCATGGATGGTCTGTCGGCAATGTCCATTTTAATAAACTCAAAATGGGCAGCATTACTATGCTCAGCAATCCAGTCTAGGCGAGCTTGTTTTAATGACACATCGTAGTAGTCATTGATATTGTCTATCCCAACAACATCATGCTCTTGGCTCAGAAGTTGTCGCGCGGTGTGTGCGCCAATAAACCCTGCCGCTCCGGTAACTAATATTTTCATAAACTCTTATTTTAGTTGTTGCTCAGCATCTGATGTAAGCTATCTAATAACAACGTACCTTATTCATAAATTGCTAAAATCCATGTTTGTATACTAACGCGCTAGCTATCGAGTATTTGCTTGAAGTCGTAAATAAAGCCCGTAGAAAACGTAAATTCATTGTTTTTTAGCTTGTTGACAATGGTTTCGTGCCCAACGGCCAATAGCGCCACATCGTAATGAGAACCCACGTCGTCAACAAGGCTTATACCTAATTCTTCTTCTACCACTTCTTGAGGAGCAAGTGGGTCGTAAATATCGCAGCTTATCCCAAGGTCGACAATTTGATTATAAACATCAATTACCTTTGTGTTCCTAAGATCTGGACAATTTTCTTTAAACGTCACGCCTAAAATAACAACCTTTGTAGTGCACGGATTAATTTTTCGGGTGATGAGCTCGCTCACAAACTGCTGGGCAATAAACACCGGCATGGTGTCGTTAATTTCTCTCGCCGAACGAATAAGGTCAGGAATGTATCCAACACTTTCAGCTTTGTGTAGCAAATAATATGGGTCAACACTTATACAGTGTCCGCCAACCAAGCCAGGATATAGCTTCATAAAATTCCACTTGGTGGCCGCGGCATCAATCACGGCTTTTGTATCAATATTGAGTTTTTCAAATATATGAAAGAGCTCATTAATAAGCGCGATGTTGACGTCTCTTTGTACATTTTCAATAACCTTCGATGCTTCAGCAACTCGAATAGTCGGCGCTCTGTGTGTGCCCGCTCTTATGATTGAATTGTAAAGTGCATCGACCACGTCGAGTGTTTCAGGAGTAGAGCCTGAGGTCACCTTTTTGATATCGGGCAGTCTTTTGGTTTTATCACCAGGATTGATGCGCTCTGGCGAATACCCCACAAAGAAATCGACATTAAACTTCAAACCAGAGTTCGCCTCAAGCAGCGGCACGCACACCTCTTCAGTTACACCGGGGTACACCGTTGACTCATAAATAACAATATCACCTGCGCTTAATACGCCGGAGATTGCGACGCTCGCCTTCTCTAAAGGCGTTAAATCAGGCTGGTTATTACTCGTAATTGGGGTGGGTACTGTCACAATAAAGACATTACAATCAAACAAGCCATTCATGCTCGACTCATAACGCAAATGGGAGGCCTCTTTAAGCTCCTGCGAGCTCACCTCTAAGGTAGAATCGCGCCCAGCTTCAAGCTCTTTGATTCTGTGCGGGTTGATATCAAACCCTACTGTGTCGAATTTTTTCCCAAATTCTACAGCTAGCGGTAAGCCAACGTAACCTAAACCAATAATGCCAATTTTCTTTGATTGTAAACTACTCATATATATCCTATTAACCTGAGTGAACTTAGCGCTCCATTGTAGAACTCGGTGGGCCATAACGTGAATCTTAACACCCTATTGATAATACAATGTAAATTCACTTAGAGAAAGCGAATGAACGATAGAAACCGTTTGAACACCCTGTTTTTGGGCTAGCTTCGAGCTTTTTAAGTCCACAAGGGCTATTTATTGGGTTGCGATATCACTTGGCGTTGATATACTCATAACCGCTCATACGCATAGTGATATTGAGCAGACTGCAATTGGAGAAAGGCTTTGCAAGGTGTTTTTTGGGTTTCATTATTTGGTATTGCATACAGTTACTTTGTTTATCCGGTGCTGCTTTTTATCCTCTCAAAACTTGTTAGAGCCCAACAAGCGCCGTTAATTTGCGAGTCAAACAAAGCCTATCCTTCCATATCTTTGATTATCACCTGTCATAATGAACAGCATCGCATTAAAGAAAAAATAGAAAACACACTTGAGCTTGAGTACCCAGACGGCAAGCTTGAGCTGATAATCGCGTCAGATTGCTCTACGGATGATACCGACGATATTGTTAAGTCATATGCACAGCAAGGCGTTAAACTCGTGCGCGCCGATGTACACAATGGTAAAGAGTACGCTCAAAAGCTCGCAATCGATGCGGCTGATGGCGAGCTTTTAGTATTTTCAGATGTTGCCACACAAATACCAACTGAGGCACTTAAAAAAGTCGCAGATAAGTTTCATGACCCACGCGTTGGCGCAGTATCAAGCGAAGATAAGTTTATTAGTGACGATGGCACAATCGCAGGCGAAGGCGCCTATGTTAAATATGAAATGTGGCTTCGCGCATTAGAGACTAAAACAGGCGGCTTAGTTGGCCTTTCGGGCTCCTTTTTTGCCGCGCGCAAAGAGGTGTGTCAGCAACACTGGGATATAAAGTCCCCCAGCGACTTTAACACCGCGCTAAATTGCGGCAGGTTAGGCTACATTGCTATTTCGTGCGACGATGTTTTAGGTTACTACAAAGACGTAAAAGACCCTCAAAAAGAATACGCCAGAAAGGTTCGCACTGTGCTACGCGGCATCACCGCAGTATCGCGCAACCCCGACGTACTCAACCCAGTTAAATTTGGAGTCTTTTCGTTTAAAGTGTGGAGCCACAAAATAATGAGATGGGCCGTGCCTTGGTTTATGCTGCTCGCCCTGCTTTCAAACTTAAGCATTTACAGTGAAAATGGGTTTTACGCACTTACCTTCTACCTTCAAGCTATTGGCTATATTTTAGTTTTATTGACTTGGAAGTTACCCAGCTTACAAAAAAACACCCTGCTAAAACTAGGCTTTTTCTTTGTTCAGGTTAATCTTGCCATTGCGCACTCCACGGTGAATTTTTTAATGGGTCGTAGAATGGTTACTTGGACACCGTCGAAACGATAACTATGGGTTTATCTGCGCTAGCGCCTACTGGCAATCGAGTTAGGTTCACCCCGTCTAACAAACAGCTAGAAAGCTTCTTTAAAGGCTATACGGTCACGCCGTGCGCTTCGGGCACAGCAGCACTGGCCTTAGCCATTGAGCAAGCACGCTTGGAGCGAAACGTTACTCAACCTGAAGTCCTGCTACCAGCCTATGGTTGCCCTGATCTTATTGCGGCGGCTGAGTTTGCTCAAGTAAAGCCCATCCTCATCGATGTTCAACCTTCCACTCCTTGGATGAACTTAGATTTAGTTGCCAGCGCGATTAACGACAACACCGTTGCCATTGTTGCCGTTACCTTTCTTGGCATACGAGAGCGCATTGCCTTATTACAAGAGCATATTGGCAAGCGCAATATTGCGTTAATTGAAGACAGTGCTCAGTGGTGCCCTAGCCAAACCACAGAAACATATAATACCGAGATTGCTATATTAAGTTTTGGCAGGGGAAAGCCCGTATCCATGATGGGGGGAGGCCTATTACTAAGCAAAAACAAACTTCACCCATCACCATCAATTGACGAGCTAAAAGCGCAGCCATCAGCGTCTGCATTAGAAGCACTGAAATACAAACTAAAAGCTCGCGTGTTTAACACCATTTTGCAACCGCTAGTGTACGGGCTTGTTTCGCGTTTGCCGTTTTTGTCTATTGGCGAAACGCAATACAAAGCATTAGATGATATTGAGCCTATGCAGGCAACCGCAAAGTCGCTTTTAAGCGCCAATATTCAGCACTATCAAACTAAATATGACCGCAGCGAACAGCTTCGCACCATTATGGCAAACCCAAACCTTAAGGCTGCAGGCATCGTAGACCTTGGCTCTCAATGCGGCTTAAGTGGCAAGGCCAAGCAACTTCGCTTTCCAATATTGTTCCCCAATACTCAGCTTAGAGATGATTGCTTACAAGCCATGGCTGCAAGCGGTTTAGGTGCCAGTGCTATGTATGGGAAGGCGCTGTATCAAATTGATCAGGTTGAGCCTAAAGCAGCACTGCATACAAGCGATGCCATGGCGCAAGACTTTGCAAGCAGAGTACTTACCCTGCCAACGCATGAATTTGTAAACGACACGCATTTGAAAAAAATTGAGCAAGTACTAACGGGTCTTGCAAACTCAATACAATAATCAATTTTGTTATGGTGGGTAACCGGTATACTATTGAAAGCGTTGCCAACTTAAACCTTAAAATTTTTCGTATAACCTATGGAGCCTTTGCTGTATGTGCGGTATTGCCGGAATAATTGATCACAGTGCAAGTAGAGAGTCATTACAAGCACTTGGCCCTAAAATGGGAGACGCAATACATCATCGAGGGCCAGACGATTTCGGTTATTGGCAAAGCGACGACATTCCTCTTTTATTTGTGCACCGACGCTTATCGATTCAAGATTTATCGCCACTTGGACATCAACCCATGTCGTCAAATAGTGGGCGCTACATGATGGTGTTTAATGGCGAGATTTATAACTTTAAACAGCTCACTAAAGAGCTTGAAGCACTTGGTCATGCATTTCGAGGCGGTTCTGATACTGAGGTAATGTTAGCGGCGTTTGAGCAATGGGGCATTGCCGACTCGG
The DNA here is from genome assembly GCF_018595715.1 of Glaciecola sp. XM2. Taxonomy (GTDB): domain Bacteria; phylum Pseudomonadota; class Gammaproteobacteria; order Enterobacterales; family Alteromonadaceae; genus Glaciecola. The sequence continues at coordinate 576,492 of NZ_JAHEOJ010000020.1, read as the reverse complement.
TCAAAAAATTTGTTGGTATGTTTGCTTTTGCACTCTTTGACCAGCAAAACAAAACCCTCACACTCGGTCGCGATCGCATGGGAGAGAAGCCGCTTTATTATGGCTGGATAGACAAACGTTTTGTATTTGCCTCTGAGTTAAAATCCATTACCGCGGCGTGTGAAACAAAGCCTGATTTAGATGAAGGTTCAGTAAGTGCCTACTTTCGGTTTGGCTACATACCAAGCCCGTACTCAATATACAAAAACATTTATAAATTAGAGCCAGGAAGCTTGCTTGAACTCCCTGCCCTTTCTATTGAACAAACAGATGACTTTTCTCCAATTGTTGACGATGCTCCTTTGTCTCCTAGCGCCTACTGGTCTGTATTAGCGTCGATGACCGGCGGGCAAGAGCAGTTATTCACAAACGCTGAGAACGCCGTAGATGGCCTCGAAACGTTGTTACAAGATATTATTCGCGACCAGTCAATAGCCGACGTACCAACGGGAGCGTTTTTATCGGGCGGTGTAGATTCCACAACCGTTACCGCCATTATGCAATCGTTAAGTCAGTCTCCTATAGACACCTTCACCATTGGCTTTAAAGAAAAAGAATTTGACGAAGCGCCATACGCAAAAGCGATCTCGTCGCATTTAGGTACAAATCATCATGAACTATATATATCAGCCAACGATTGTTTAGACGTTGCAAACGATATCGCGCGATACTGGGATGAGCCATTTGCCGACTCTTCACAAATTCCAAGCTACATGGTGTCTAAATTTGCAAAAGAAAAAGTCACCGTTTGCCTCTCTGGCGATGGTGGAGACGAGCTTTTTTGTGGTTACAACCGCTACATTGCAACTAATAGCATGTGGGGCAAGATTGACAAGCTTGGGCTGCCACTTCGTAAAGTCATGTCTAAGCTTTTGTTATCAGTATCACCCAATGTGTATTCGAGCGCCTATGCTCGCATACAACGGTTACGTTCAAACTCAGCCACACAGGCCAATGTAGGGCTAAAGGTTCATAAGATTGCCGACCTACTACAGTTTACTTCTATACACGATGCCTATAAGTATTTGATGTCGTATTGGAACGACCCTTTAACCATGGTGAACACTCAGTTAGAACACCCTTCGATATTAGATCGCCTTAAACCATCCTCTGGTAGCTTTGTAGATGATGCGATGTGTTGGGACCAGCTCGGCTATTTACCCGACGATAATCTTGTAAAGGGCGACCGCTCAAGTATGGCCTCAAGCCTCGAAATGCGGCTGCCGCTGCTAGACCATCGCTTGGTAGAATACTCATGGCGCTTGCCGCTTAACATGAAGTTTCAACAAGGTATGAGCAAGTGGGCGCTGCGGCAGGTGTTGTATCGCTATGTGCCACAAGAGCTGATTGAACGCCCTAAAATGGGCTTTTCGGTGCCTGTAAGTGAATGGCTGCGAGGGCCACTTAAACAATGGGCTGCGGATATGTTTTTTGATGGCTCTGGCGATGATGCACTATTAAATTTGCATGAAATCACGCGAATATGGCAAGAGCATCAGTCGGGTAAGCGCGACCATGGGAATAAGTTGTGGACTTTGGCTATGTTTAAGGCTTGGCAGTCTCACTATTTTTAAGCACTAAACAATCTCGTAGGCCACGTGCAAAAAACTCCGCACTATTTAAAATATGCCCCTAATGCTTTTATTGCCCTACTGTTACGCTACGCAATTGCTCAAGGAGCGTTAGGGTTTCGTCAGCATTTAAAACGCTATTACAGTCAGACCCACAGGGTAACTTGAGTATTAAGGCAAGTGCTGGGGCACTTTCAAACATGTACTTCACCTGAGTTGCTTTTACGCTAGCTGACGTGAGTGCTTCAGATTCGCCTACACGGTAGAGCCAAAATACAAGGTTGTCTTCTTGGCCTTGCTCAATAGCATAATTTATTGGAGCATCGCCAACATTGAGCGTACTTTGGCCGATTAAGTTTTCACCCACCTTGTTTTTATAATAAATCATTTCTTTTTCTTGGCTTTGTGTTTTATACAAAACAGCATATGCGGTGTATTCAAGCTCGCCTTTTTCACCCGACACCTTGCGTGCTTCATCAGCCCCCAGAAACACAACACTGTCTTGATTTGTATAATCTTCGATTAATGCTCCTTCAAAGCTCTCAGGAAATGAAACGCTCATACTGGCAAGAGAAGCTTCATCAGGCTTAGCAATACCTGCGTATATAGGCGCAATAGCAATTGCAATTGCTATCAACAAAGGACTAGTACTTTTAGCAAAGCTAACATTGCTATTAAGTTGTTGAGAGCTTTGTTCGTCGCTAACCGCACTTTCTGACGGCTTACTATCAAACCGAGCTTCAATTTTCCGCATTACGAACAGATAAAACACGAAGATAAATGCGAAGATGATCCAGCCCATAAAACCGTGCTCAGCAACAAGCGGGCTTTGCATTTTTGAGTCGTAAGCGACTACCACTAAAAGAAACACTCTTATCCAATTGGCAATCAACGATAAAATAACGATAAACACCAAAGAAAATGCAACCACGCGCTTCCGTCGAATACTCATAAATGAATATATCATCGCAAAGGTAATACCCGCGCTTAAATAACTTAGGCCTGAACAGCTTGTATCAACATGCAATATCCCATGTGGTAGCGTGATGAAGAATCCATCGATAAATGCCGTGATGTCAGTCATTTTCATCATGTTTGACACCACTAACACAGTGAGCACTTGTAAGAACTCGTTGACGTAACTAATGATTGGCAAAGCGCAGAATAATGCCGCGATAGGCAACGCAAACGTTAATGAACGCTTCCAACCTACACAAGTAACAATGAATAAAAATAAAATGGCGGGGAGTAATAAGTATTCGCCCAATTTTACGTTAACGCTGTTTGTCGCCGTCCAGGCAAGCCCCACTACGAGTGCTAACGGCACTGGAGACAAAGTGGGCTTAAAAACGAATAGATCGCGCCTTTCATAAAAGCTATACAAAATTAAACCGAGGACTAGATACCCATGAGAATATGACTCATTGTTAAATTGCCAAAGTGTATTGAGGCTTTGAAACGTTTCGAATAAAACGAATGCCAAAATAACCAATGCAAGTACTAGGCAGAACGTATAAGTTTTCTGCTGCTTAGTAAGGTTTTGGCTCAACTGTAAAAACTGCATAACTCCCTCATAAATTGTTTGGTGTGCCGTAATTACTTCCTAATAATTACAGTTTGAAGCCGTATGGTAGGGTTTTCATTTTCACGCCAAATGAACAACCTACATAGTACTCATAAGCTTACTGTATTTTCAAATGCTTGTTTTGTTTTAAGCATCTTTTTCACCCTGTGGGTCGAATATCTTATGATTTTGTTAGCGCCATAAAATGATCTGCGAGTTGCTTGCCAATAGAGCTAAACGAAAAGTGATTCTCGGCATGCGCTCGAGCATGTATCTCTAGCTCTTGTCGCAGCGCTTTATCGTTGATTACTTTTTTGATTTGCTCAACATAGGTCTCTGGGTCATTAGCAATAAGCACTTGCTTGCCATCTTCTACTCTTAGCCCTTCACACGCCACTTGGTGTGCAACAACCGCTTTGCCAGATGCAAAGGCGTCTAGTAATTTCAGTTTAGTACCGCCACCATCATCAATAGGGCATACATATGCTGTGGCATTATCAAAATAAGGTTTTAAATCATCCACAAACCCCAACACATTGAAGTTTTGTTCTGACTCGCTAAGTTTGATTAAGTCACTCGGCGCGCCAGCACCAATAATATTGACTTCTATATTAGGAATTTGTGCTTTTAGTTTTGGCCATATTTCGTTGGCGATATATCGCACTGCTCGAGTATTAGGGTACCAGTCTAGGGTACCTATAAATATTAAACTTGCGGGTTTAGGCTCTTGCTTTGCGGGTGTAAAAGCATTGATATCCACGCCATTTGGTACTTCTGTAAAGCTTGCATTGGGGCAAAACTCTTCAAAGCGAACAGAATCTAGTTCAGAGCACGTAAGGTTGGTATCAAATTTAGGGCAAACTTCTTGTTCGTATGATTTTACTCTCACGCCTTCTTGCCAAAAATAAAATCGTTTTAGCAAGTTGCTGTCTAGTTGCGCGCGCCTGGTTAGCATATGAGATTCTACGTTGTGATGATCAAGGCTTAGTAGGCAGTTTTCAATATCGTCAACATATGGCGCTAAACTGATCGTATCGCAATGTATAAGGTCGTAGTTTTCTTCTTGGTGCCATTCTTTAACCATTGCGCCATAGGCTGGATCACTCAACCAATTTATGTTGTAAGGGTGTTTCGAAAATAGGCTCTTAAGTGCACAAAGTGGCTTAGAAAGTGAAGACTTATCCATAGGGCAATCAATAAAATGCACGCGCTCACATATCTCACGCATTTTGTCGTAGGCAACTCGAGTGCCGTGTTCATAGCTATCAAAGTAAGGCTCAATGAGTGTCTTTTGATTAAACGCTATTAAATGCACCTCGTGGTGTTTTGCTAGTTCGTTTACCAAATGGTGAGAGCGAAGCAAAACACCCGCTTTAGGGGGGTAAGGAACGAGGTGCGATAGCCAAAGTATTTTCATATTAACGTTTTTCACTTGTTTGTTTGTAAATGGCGAGATGGCGCTGTAAGAATAGCTCTGAATTGTATTCCGCCTCTACTAGGTTGCGACTTTCATCGCCCATTTTCTGCCTAAGTTCAGCATTTTGAATCAGTACTTTTATGTAATCGGTTAACGAAGATGGCTGATGATCTTCAATCAGATACCCATTTTGGTCGTGAATGACTAAGTCTTTGTTACCGCCAACATTAGTGGCCAATACTGGTAAGTTTGCGGCCAATGCCTCTAAGATGCTCTTAGACATTCCTTCGGTTTCTGAAGTAAGAGAAAATATGTCAGATGCTGCAAGCAATTCTTCTACATCATCACGCTCTCCCAACATGGTGACCGTGTTGGTAAGGCGATGCTGTGAAATAAGTTGAGCAAGCTTATCTTTTTGTGGCCCGTCTCCAACAATAAATACTTTTATTGCCTCGTGATTGGGTAGCTTTGCGATTGCATCAATCAAAATGTCAAATCGCTTGAGTTCAACTAAGCGACCTACTGAAATAATCGCAATATCTTGGGGCGCTAAATCAAGCGCCTCTCGGAGAGCTTGGCGGTTATTGAGGTACTCATTGAATTTTGTACAATTGGGTATATAGGTAATCGCGTCTTCTTTGCATTTAAGTGTTTTTACATAAAACTGCTTCATTGGGTTAGAAACGGTCACCAGCTTGGCGTTAAAGAACATTGCTAACTTTAACAATGCAGCACGGTGGGGTGCGCCTTCAACCATGTAAACATCATGAAGTGTGCCTATAAAGGGGAGTTTTATCATCCAGGCCAAGGGGGCAAACGCCACAATAGGCCCAAACAAATGTGCATGCAAACAATCTAAGTTCAGCGCATTAACAAACGCTTTCGTTTTAAACGCAAAAAGCGGTAGTAAAAGTGTTTTTTTATAAAAACGGCGATTGGGAATAACATGTTGCTCTATTTGCTCGTGTGCGCAAAAGCTCTCAACGTAGGCGCTGCCAAAATGCAATAAAATAGGCTTATGGCCATTGCCTTTAAGTAGCTTTGCGGTTTCAAAAACCATAGTTTCGGCTCCGCCGATATTGAAGGTGTCGATGATGAGTCCAATTCTCACAAGCTACCTGCTTTGTTCGTTAAATAATTGATTATAAATAGCAACATTTGCACTTGCCATCGCGCTTGAAGAAAACGCATCTACCACCCGTTGGCGGGCGGCTTTACCCATGCTGGTAATAGTATTTTTATTTGATGCTAACTCTACCATTGCATTGGCTAAGGCTTCTTCATCGCCAGGCGCGACTAATAGGCCATTGTCTTTATTTATTACCTTTGGTACGTCACCAACCGTGGTGGCAATAACGGCTTTTTGAGCTGCCATGGCCTCAAGCATTGCCATGGGCAGGCCCTCGCTTAAAGACGGCAACGCAAATATGTCCATAATGTTAAGCACATTGTTAATGTCGCTACGCCGGCCTGCAAAGGTAACGGCGTTTGTAAGCTGATACTGTTCCGTTAACGCGATTAAATTATCTAATTGCTCACCGGCACCCACCACGAGTAAATGGATATTCGGTAAAGTTTTTTTAGATTTAGCGAAGGCGGCAATAGCATGCGCAATGCCCTTCTCAACGGTTAAACTGCTTAAGGTACCAATCACGATATGGTCTTTCGGTATATTCAGGGCCTCCTTTAGCATGTTTGCATTTGCAACAGGCTGGTAGTTAGCTGGGTCTATTCCATTGGCAATCACCGTTATTTTTTGCTCGTCAATGCCTTTTTCGAGCATATCTTGCTTTACGGGCTCAGACACCGCAACAATAGCGTTAAAGCGCTTGAGTATATGTGCATCTAAGGCGGCATATAGTTTGAGTTTTAGAGTAGTACGCTTCCATAAATGATTAGTGGCCACTAGTTTTGCTTGTGTTTTACTAAAGAGGGCGTAGAAGTCTTCGCGGTAGCCATGAGAGTGAATAATGTCAACATGGTTGTCTTGCACAAATGTTTTTATGGTTTTTAGTGCGGCCATGTCAAAGGCGCTTTTTACGGGGAACAGTGCTACTTCGTACCCTTGTTTTTGTGCCGTTTCGGCAAACTCCGGCACTGGATGATTAAGCTCGTAGGGCACACCAATTATAGGGTGATAATTAAGATCAGGAAGGTACTTTGCGACTTCAAGAATCACCCTCTCTGCTCCTAGGAGTTGCCCAGATGTTCTTAACAGTAGTACCTTTCGCATTAGTGTAGAGTCTCAATTACATCAATAATTCATAATGTTAACAGTTTTGACGATTAAATCGATGCTTATAAACATCGGATTGTGACTAGGTTTGGTTGACGTATCCTGATCCGTTTTCGAGTTAGGGAAAATATGGCGTAGTAGAGGGCAATCTCCATAAAACCCTCGCTATAAAATACATACTAAACGAAAAGCCTATCTTCCATTAAACATGAAGCGTAAGCGAGAAACACGCATGATAACAAACTGATGTATTGCTAAGCTGGATATGAAAACTAAAGCTACCAAGCAAGTGAACAGTATTGCCGGGTGTGCGTTTATGCCATTAAGATTTATTAAAATGACAAACGCAACTACCAATATGTGATGGAACAAATAAACTGTATACGATGCTTCGGATAAGTACTTCATAACCTTGCTAGACGCCTTTAATAAACGAGCAAAAAACGACCACAAAAATAAGCAGATTAACAATATGCTGATTGTTTCCAAATACTCGCGGCCTATTTTTAAAAAAATACCCTCCGGCTCTGCAGGGATCATTTCGAATAGCGAACCCATTACTAATAATGCGGCGATAGTTAAGCTTAAATATATAAAACGATTCGTTTCTATCAACTCTACCCAAGGTTTATACAAAAATATAACCGCTCCAAATAAAAAGAAGGCTAAATAATACATAAATGTAACCGGCTGGCCTAAAAGCACTAGATCTTCATAAATATGCACACCTAAATTACCTGCGGCAAGAACGCTAATATTAAAAATTGGAAATATTAATACTGCGGCTAAAAAGGCTTGCTTTGGTAACCTTAATATTTTGACTTTAATACGCAAACTACGCATTACCATTATCCCCAACCATAAAAGGATACAATAACCCATTAAGTTAACTAAAAACCAAAGGTGTGATATTGAATACTCGATAAAATAATTTTTTGGTGCTTCTAGTTGTTGGTAATACATGCTCATTAGTAAGTTTTGAAATGGGTTGAGCAATAAAAATGCACTAATAAATGGGACAACAATTCGGTTTGTTCGGTTAGTTATAAACTTGCGAGTTTTATAACGCTGCAATAGCATTAGCGCAAAAAAGCCTGCAATCATAAAAAATAAAGGCATTCTAAAAGTATGGATGGTCGATATTAACCAATCAAAATATATGGATGTTCGTTCGTAACTCACCAACCAATATTCGTGGGTCGAAAATACCGCAGCACTGTGCAACACAATGCCGAGCATCATGAGTATCGCGCGTAAATTATCAAGATGCTCAAAGCGCATCATTGCAAAACCGATTGGCACTTTTAGCAAGCTGATTGTAGCCAGTAGCATTGAGGTGAACACCGTCGCTCACGTACTCTGTTGCTGAAACAAGTTTATGCAGCGGCAAAATATATATCGTTCGTTCCTCTTCCTCTTTTTTTAAAAGCATTTGATTATATGCTTGAAATTTCGAATGAAATTGTGCTCTCGCTGGCGAATTTTTTACGCTCATAAAAGCGATATGGCGTATGTTTTTTTCATAGGACAAAGCTACTAAGTCCTGTACATCGCTCAGCAGTGTTTGCAAATCAGAGCCGTAAACAATATCGTTCTCACCCACATAAAATACAGCTGCTTGCCACTTACCAACTGGGGCTTGCTCTAAATAAGATAATACATGTGAAATAAGACCATTTTCAAAACCGCGAATACTGACCTTACCGCACCCATAAGCTAATTGTTCAGGAAATCTCGCGATAGTTGAGCTGCCAGCAAACAAAGTGTGTGACTCACCAACTAATAATCGATCGGCAAAATAATATTGCAGCTGCAGTTTGGTATTGCGGTCTGTCTGTAAGATTGCAAAGCTTGCTAAAGCAACAAGCAAAACAAATCCGCCAGCGAAATAAAACATGGAAGTCTTTTTAAGTGTCATGTACAAATTGGTATAAAGGTGTAATTTTTAAACTATAGCTTTTAGGTGTAAAAAAAGCTATTGACTGACTTGTCTCTACATTCACAAGAAAGACTTAATGATATTGTGGAATCCTCCTCTAAAATAGTAGCTGAACTAGGTTGACCGAAATATGTCGGGCTTCTCTGCTACGGGGATAGTAAATAGCTGTAATTCTTCTTATACTCTATGATTGTTTTGAGTAGGATCTATCTTCTGAATTCCAACTCACCCAGTTCAAGTAGGAATTAAGTATTAAATGAAAAAAGTCCTTTGTGTATTTGGAACTCGGCCAGAAGCTATAAAAATGGCGCCCTTAGTAAAGTTTCTTCAGTTAGACCCGCAATTCGAATCTAAGGTGTGTGTTACCGCGCAGCACAGAGAAATGTTAGATCAGGTATTAGAGTTATTTGAGATCACCCCTGATTACGACCTAGACTTGATGAAGCACAAACAAACCTTGAACGACCTAACGGCTAAAATACTGGTGCAAATGAAGCCCGTATTATTGGACTTTGAGCCAGACGTAGTACTTGTTCATGGCGACACAGCTACCACCTTTGCTGCCAGTTTGGCCTCTTACTACGAACAAATCGCAGTGGGGCACGTTGAAGCAGGACTCAGGACTGGAAACATATATTCTCCTTGGCCAGAGGAAGCTAACCGCAAACTTACAAGTGCTATTACCACTTACCACTTTGCGCCTACTACACAATCTGCCAACAATCTATTACGTGAAAATTATCCAAAAGAAGCCATTTCAATAACAGGTAATACCGTGATTGACGCATTGCTATTGGTAAGGGATAAGTTAAAAAATGACCTCGATTTACAAACAAAAATGTCTGCCAAGTTTGCATTTTTAGATAAATCAAAAAGATTGATATTGGTGACAGGACACAGACGAGAAAATTTTGGTCACGGTTTTGATAACATTTGTAAAGCATTGGCGAGCATTGCGACCAAGTACAATGATGTTGAAATATTGTATCCCGTTCATCTTAACCCTGCTGTTTCAGAACCGGTAAATAGACTCTTATCTAATATTTCAAATATTAAGTTGATCGAGCCACAACAGTATCTTGAGTTTGTCTATTTGATGGATCTTGCGACAATTATTTTGACTGATTCTGGCGGCATTCAAGAAGAAGCGCCTTCTTTGGGTAAGCCGGTTTTAGTTATGCGAGATACAACAGAGAGACCAGAAGCGGTTGCTGCTGGGACAGTCAAATTAGTTGGGACTGATACAAATAAAATATGTATCGAAATTGATAAGTTGCTAAATGATAGCGAAGCGTACAAACAAATGAGCTTCGCTCATAATCCATATGGTGACGGTAAAGCGTGCGAAAGAATTGCTGAACAACTTTCGAAAGGAACTAAATAGATGTCATTTAAAACAATATCAGTGATTGGATTGGGTTATATAGGTCTTCCAACAGCAGCTATGTTTGCAGAAAGTGGGATAAACGTGATCGGTGTTGATGTTAATCACCATGCGGTTGACACCATTAATCGTGGTGAAATCCATATAGTTGAGCCCGGTTTAGGTGAAATAGTAAGTAAGGCGGTAGCTGCAGGAACGCTGAAGGCGGTTACTACTCCAGAGCCTGCAGATGCCTTCTTGATAGCCGTGCCTACGCCTTTCCTGAAAACAGACTCGTCGGTTCCAGTGCCCGACATAAGTTATATTATGAAAGCATGTATAGCAATTGCGCCGGTATTGAAAAAGGGAGATTTAGTAATTTTAGAGTCTACATCTCCCGTTGGCGCTACCGAAAAGGTCACCGAATGGTTAGCCGATTTAAGACCCGAATTAGTGTTCCCTAAACACGGAACAGAAAATGCCGATGTAAACGTATCACACTGCCCTGAGCGTGTATTACCAGGTAAGGTCATAGAAGAATTAGTCTCTAATGACCGCATCATTGGAGGCATAACGCCCCTTTGTTCTCAACGTTCAGTAGAATTATATAAAATATTTGTCAAAGGTAATTGCATTGTTACAAATGCTAGAACTGCAGAGATGGCAAAGCTTACAGAGAATGCCTCAAGAGATGTCAGTATAGCGTTTGCAAATGAGTTGTCTATGATATGTGACGAAGCTGGAATTAACGTTTGGGAGTTGATTGAACTAGCAAACTTGCATCCGCGAGTAAACATTCTGCAGCCTGGGCCCGGTGTTGGTGGCCACTGCATAGCGGTTGATCCGTGGTTCATTGTAAGTAAGTCACCTGTTACCGCTCGATTAATAAAGTCAGCAAGAGAGATAAACGATAGCAAGCCAAAGTGGGTGGTACAAAAAGTAAAACAAGCGGCGGGGGAGTTGTTACTTGAAAATGTAGCAGCTATGAAGTCGAAAGTCACAATAGCCTGTTATGGCTTAGCATTTAAGCCTGATATAGATGATTTAAGGGAGAGCCCATCGCTCACTATCGCAAAACTTTTATCAACATTAGGGGATATTAACTGTATTTGTGTGGAGCCAAACATTAGTTTGGATACGCAAATTGAAGGTATCAACCTTGTATCTTTAGATACAGCTTTAACTGAAGCCGACATACATGTCATGCTGGTCGATCACAAAGAGTTCAAAGTGATAAACAAACCAGTGGGTAAGATCATCGATATGAAAGGGGTTTGGGAGGGGTATAGACGGAGCTGATTGAGCCTGTAACAAATTCGGTGCAACTACCATTAGTTATTATATGCTCTTCGACGCGGTGTATTGCGTGAATGAGCCGGATACCTCAAAAAAGGATTAACACCTGCACTGGAGGTGAGACATAACTAAATGACGGTATAAACGCTATCCCGACGATTTAAAACTAGAAACGATAGCATTAGTGACCCGAACAGGGTTATTCAGTTGTTGAAGCGGCAGCATCAGTAGGGATTGCCGATAAGCTCTTATACAACTGGATGGCTGAGTATAAGATATAGCCAAGAAGACGTGTTAGCAAGTGATAAGAGCGCTGATTTGATAAAGCTTCGAAGAGAGAATAAACGTCCACGGGTAGGGAATGAAATCTTAAAAAAGCGTCACAAGTTTTGCAATGGAAATGAAGTAACGTAATATTTTATCTCGAGTTTAGACGATAAATACCCAGTTTCTATCGCGCACCAAGTGATGCAAGTCAGCACTTTCAGCTTATTGCGAATGGTGGAGGCGGCCGACTAAAGTGTTCAGTGTTAAAACACTGCGCTTATTTCGTAAAGCTAAGGCATTATTTAAAGACAGTAGAAACTTTTTTGGGCAGTCGCGAACTCCCTAAAAAACTACGTGAAGAAATGATTGAAATGACAAGAGATTGCTTCATCAACCTAATGAAACGATTGAATTTATTAGTGAATCAGCGCTTTGCGTATAAAGTGAATACTAAGCGAAAACACAGCGATGCCGTTGCAGTCAACTCGTTGAATATGAGCTTCAACTCGGTTGCACCGAATCAAGTGCGGATTGGAGACATGAGTTACCTAACAACAGGCGGCAGCTGGCTTTATTCAGCTCTTGTGATGGACTTGTACGATTGTCAATGACAGCGATGGCAGTCCAATCTAAAAAATGCTGAGAATATTATGCAAAGTCAAAGAGAAAAAATATGAATATTTTTGCAGGTGTATTTAGTTTAAAGAAAATAAATAATCCGTCTGAGAAGATGGGAGCAATAATTTCATTATTTAATAGCAAAATGGGATTAAAGCTTACTAAAACCAATATAAATGACAACTTCGTTTTTTATACCGAGCAACCCCCTCACTATTCATCGAGCAATTCTGCAATAAGTGGGCAATTGTTATTAAGTAATTCTGAAAATGAATACAATTTAGTCGATGAGTTAGATGAAAAAGAGCGTTTATTCGAGTTGCTGGCGAATTCTTCTGGTGATTTTTCTGGTTTTAAATATTTTGGAGATAAACAACAGTTACTTTTATTTACTGATAAATCTGGGATACGTCCACTGTTCTATCAAAAAATAAAGGACCGTGTGTTTTTTTCAACAAACTTCCAATTTTTTATGTTATTAAATCGAAGATCTTTAGAGTTTGATCCTCAGGCTATTTTAGAACAAATTGCTCTTGGTTATTCATTATCTAATAGAACTGTCTTAAGCGACGTCAAGAGACTAGATAGTGCACAATGTCTTATTTTCGGGCCCTCTGGTTCTGAAACTTTTAATTACTGGAATAGAAAAAACATACGTTTAATTAAAGACGTAGATAAGTCTCACTTTGATGATTTATATGATTCATTTACGCGTGCAGTAAAAAAAAGAATAACTGAAACGAATAAGGCAGTGGCTTTTCTAAGCGGCGGTTTAGATTCAAGAGTGATAGTAAGTCAATTAGTTTATGAAAAGTTAGAAGTCTCAGCTTTTAATTTTGGTACAAAAAAATCACAAGATAATGAGTTTGCGAGAATATTCGCCTCAAAACTGAATTTGAATTACTTTCCAACCTTACTCAAAGAGTTAAATTTCCCGAATTGGTCGCAGTTGATCTCGGACACGATGAAAGAGAACGAGTTTGAGTATGATGATACTATTAATGGTAAACCAGTATGGTCTGGCGATGGCGGCAGCGTTTGTGCTGGCGCTGTTTATTTAAATACAGAGATACAAAACGCTGTCCAAGAAAATAATCTTGAAAAAGCATTAGACATATTTTTTGAAAATCAAAAAATAATATTACCCATCAAGTTTTTGAGTTCCGAGCTCCGACAAATCGCGAACAGTCAATTCAAGAAGCAGGTTCTTGAAAATTTAAGTATAGATCATAACGAAAAAGATAAAGCGTTTTATGATTTCCTTATAAAAAATGATCAAAAACGTCATCTTGATCGTCATTTTGAAACAATCCACAGTCATAGAATTGATCTAAAACTGCCTTTTTTTGACTCGGACTTTATGGATAATCTTTATGCCTTTCCAGTAAAAGAGCTACTTTTTCATAAACTTTATATGAAATGGTTTCAACGCTTTCCTACTGCTGCTAGATCTACACCTTGGCAAACTTACCCTGGTCATGAAAAATGCCCTATCAAGGTTGCTAAAGATTATTCATATCAGTGGGATAATCAACATAAAAGTCCAAATATACAAAAGGATATGGACATATACGATAACTTTAAGAAAACAGCATTATTTAAAAAATGTTTCAGTCCCTTTAGAGTTAGAATTGCAATGTTGCTACATAAACACCAAATTAAGAAGTTTGGTTATTTAATTAATATGTTTAGATCGCTGAATGAATGAAGTGTCGAGCACGAGACGCTATGAAAACGGCAGGGAAAACCAATGGGCTGCGCCTTACGATTGCATCGTGAGCGCCTAGCTATCCTACCTAGCCCTTAGCAAACCAAATCGACCAGACTTTGCCATTCAATATTGTTTAAATCAATGGGAAAAGCTTGAGCGTTATACGCTTGATGGCAGGCTCAGTATTGACAATAATCGCGCAGAGCGCTCAATCAAACCCTTCGTGAATGGCAGAGAAGCTTGGCTGTTCTCACAAACTGCAAAAGGTGTGACCTATCCCCGAGATTAGTACCAATCCACGGATGAGATTTTTCATACTATGCTGAACCAAACACTCTAAACAACATCGGCTGCAAAATGTTTCTTATATCGAAATTAAAATCGTCAACTTAAACGAAGAATATCAGAACGTCTATCATCCGTCAGTAAACTTGTTCGTGAGAAAGCTAATTTTACTCTTGATACTGTTAACAAGCGTTCACTATCTGACTTATCATAATAGGTGGCTTCTGGAGAATTCACTTTAACAGCTATGTCGGTAGTCCAATCTTCACCAGCAGCTTTTGCAAGTGCTTGTAGATGTCTATTTAGTTTTTGAGTTGTCACTTTTGGAGATATGTTTTGCAACGCCCATTCACGAGGTACATATTGATGTGTTTCTTGCATAAACTCGAGTAACGTAGACTCTAACTCGTAATCATAAATCAATCGTCCCGTTTCGCGGTTTATATAGCTCTTGTTGACACCAATGTTTTCACGAAGAACTATTCCAGGTGTACCAGAGAAGAAACCTTCAAAAATTGCTCTGTTACTACCCTCTTTTAAAGAAAGTAAAACATTAACTTTTGAGCGTTCCATCAACCTAGCTAATGCAGTTGGGGAGAGTCCTTCATATACGTCTACATGTTTAATTACGCCATAATATTTGAGTAGGTTGTAAACATCGTTCTTCCATTCACCATATGGAGTACAAACCATTGCGGCTCTAAAGCCATGCTTCTTCAGATGCCTCACAGCTTTGAAAAAACGATGATGCCTTTTGACTACGTTGTAACTTGCGACAAAAATAGCATCGTAATCCTTTTTTGAATCAGTGGGTGAGAAAATTCGTTCATCTACCCAATCGCTTGAGCCATAACTAACCGGTTTAAGATTGCTATTCATTGAATTTATGAAAGTTAGATCAGCTACTTCCGATGACTGAATGATAATCGGACTATTTTTATACCGCGCCCAATGTAACAGTTCTGGTGCGCAGTAATTAGATGAGCTTGGTTCAATAACTAGCCAAAACCATTGAAGAAGGGCATCACAATCTAGGTCCCTTATTACGAATGGTAGAGTGGTACTGAACTTAACTAAAAAAACTCCTTTTTCAATTTTTCCATTGTTGACAATAGGGTTTTTTAACACCAATGAACGTAGTTCGGTCCAGTCCTTATCATTTGGGTTTTCATAGCTAAAAAACCTTTCACACGACCATGAAATATTGTCGAGGTTTTTTTTGACTAACTCATCTAAAAAGCTCGTCCTATAATATCGATGAGCGGACATTAAATATTTATAGGCCAATTTTGAGCCAAAAAAATTCAAAATATAATAGAGGAACAACATTAAGGCACTTGCAAAAACCATAAGGTGCCGACGCGTAAAATCGTACACTTTGAATTTCAACAGACTAATTTGTCGAGTAATCAACGTCTACCCCTCTTTACAGCACAGACTTCAACATTGCTGCATACCTGTCTGCATATTGTTTTTCTGTGTATTCGCTACGCACCATTCTCTCCCCATTAGAAGCAATGTTCAATCTGAGCTTATCATCTTCTAAAATGCGCGAAATACATTTAGCTAAAGCACCCGCATCACCCGACTCGAATATTAATCCATTAATTTCATTTTTTACATAATGAGGAATACCATCAGCGTCTGATGCAATAATTGCTTTACGATGAGCCATCGACTCTAACAAAACCCTACCCATCGCCTCGGTTCTCGATGGGAGAATGAAACATTTACATTCACTAATAAGAAGCTGTGCATCGCTATGTTTAACGGGTTTGCATATCTGAATATTCTTATTGCCGTTTGCCAAACTTTCTAGATATTTATGCCCTCCGCGAGGAAAATAGCCAACCACTTTGAGAGTTATATCTTTATGGTGCTCAGCAATCATCACAAACGCTTTTATCAACAAATCAAATCCTTTAATAAACCATGGGGAACCCAATGCTAGTAAATAAGGCTTACAGTTGTTAGAAGGCATAATGTTTTCTACTTGGGTAAACTCATGAAAACAAAAAGTTTTTCTCGACAAGTCTTTTAATCCAGAATAAGGCTGAAGTTGCCATGGGTAAAGGACTCTAATAGCTCCAGCTCGATTTAATACAAAGGGTATCAGCCGCATCACTAATGCTCTCTTAACTGCAGAGACTAGATTATAGTTTTCCTCTCCCCAAACAACCTTACTGCTATAATTTCCGTTCATCTCAACCAAAAGGGGTAATCTTAATAGCCGACTAACGAAAACCGCAATGACTCCCGCGACAATGGGCTCTCTTGCAACTATGGCATCGTAGCCTCCAATAGAGCGGTGTCTTTTGACTGCACGAAACAACATATTGGATATTATCCACGGGTAAGCTAATAACTTTACTCTACGCAAAAACTTCGGCACATAACATCCTAACAGAGTGCCCCCCTGCACATCTACTTGATGAAGCTGCCTATCATTGACAGTATGGGTCATATCACTAAAAAAGTGTCTTGATAAGTAACGGCCTTTTGTTGAATTTACTCCGGATAGTGATGTAACTAATCCTACGCTTATAAATAGTACTTTCATATTAAGCCCTTTGTGGTGGCTTTAAAATTGAACAACGAGCCTAGCTGAGTGAAGCAACAGCATTAGTAGACACTTATAGTGGCATATACAGACACGATATCATGTATATTCAAACATACGCCAACGATATCATAGTTAATCAGCCCTTTTGTCTTCAATTGACGGGGTGAGGTGATTATATTTGATTCGCGCTGCCGTTCAATTAATCTAAACGCTTACTGATTTTAAATCTCTTTGCCGTGCACCTCACGCGCCATCGGTTTAATAGTATTGACGCTTTATGCCAGAAAGGTCAACACTATTTCATATGAAATATTACCCTTAAGTTATGAGTCACGAAATTACCGTCACTTCTGGTGAATCCATCTTTGCAGGAGCTAAGTAGGGTGAGTTATCAGCACCTATTCTTTCTATACCACTTAAATAAACCCCCATATTTGTCCCATCTACCCCATTCCCTATGGCTGGCGAGTTACTTTTAAGTTTAAAGTTATCATTAGACGTGTTTAAAAACTGAGGGGCAATCGCCAAGCTATTAGCTTCAAATGCAGTTTCATCTTTAACCGCTTGCAAGCCCGCAAGGGGGCTAGAAAGAAAGAAGTTAGGCTGTTTTGTAAAAGCTTCATTGTGATAAAGATTATAATTTATATATTCTGGTGCACTAACACCATTGCTAAAACGCCATCCTCTCACTACATCTTGAAAAATATTGTTGTATATTATAAGTCCTTCCCACCCTTCTCTATCCACAGAGATAACAGCGTCCGAAGAACCTGTTTCATGATTATAAAATACATTGTTGGATATCAACTGCTTCGAACTAGATATTACCGTGGAGCTTGAAGTAAAACGAATTGGTGGTGTAAAGCTTCTCTGAGAAGGGCTATTAAAAACATTGCTTTGTACTATTTGGAAATCCAGCGCGTTTAGCCCGTCTTGGGTTGCGTAAAGGACTTGACTCGTATCAAATATATTGAAGCGGACACTCATTCCGACCTTGTTGCCATCAAGACCCTCTTTCTCATAAATTCCACCGCTTGTTTCAGTGAAAGAGCATCTTTGTATTGAGACATTATCTGTGTTGTAACATTGAAAAGCGAATAAAGACCTATCATTTAGCGATAGGTACTCCGCATTTTGTATGTGCCAACGCCACATTTTTATATTGCTAGCAGAGTTGCATTTAAAAACTGCTGTTGCGGAGCTTTGGCCTGATAGAATACCATCCACCGTAATATTTTCTGCTGTAATGTGAGATATAACATCAGTTTCACCACCGAATAAAAGAATACCAAACCCAATTGAAAGCTCAGGATTAGGCCCGACTGTGTTATCTAAATTGATTATTGATAAACCCTTGAACGTAACGTATTTTATAGAGTGAGTATCGGTTGAAGCGCCATCCAACACAAACCCGGTAGTATCGTTAGCCCCATTACCAGTAATACCCCCTGTAAATGTAGGCCAATTTCTAATGACGAGCCTTTGCGATTCAGTGTTTCGCCCGTCAAAAGTTGTCTTTAAAGCAAAGTGTTTTTGATTTACTCTCGCTGATTGCACGCTACCGTCCGTATCATCAGGTATCATCAAGCCCTTGATGTAAATGACCCGCGTAGTAGTAAGCACAGCGTCCCTGGCAGAATACCAATTATTGTAAGGATTACTCTGACTTCCATCGCCATCTGTCGTTGCGTCTGCGTCTATAAAAATAGCGTTAGATGTTGCAATGGTATCATCATCAATAATGCCATAAGCTACCGTGCTGTCTCCGTGATGAAGCACAGCGCCGCCAGTTGGATTGGATAGCATAACATAGATACGGTGTTCGCCATCGGGTTTGCTGGGCACGTTTACCTCAAACGATTTGATATCTAGCGAGTCGTTTGCCCAACTTAAATCACCTGTTGCGAGTTGAGTGCCATCGGCACTGTCATATGCTGTCCAAGTACAACTCACTGCACCTTGTGAGCCATGAGTTCTTGTCGCATAAAACGTGTGTGTGCCAATAGTATTTAGCTCTGAGTAGTCTATGTAAAAGCCCAACCTACCAGCACCAGAGAGGCTGAGTCTAAGAGATAAAATCAAATTCTGACTGCCAACTGTTTGAGCGTGTAAATCAGGTAGCTTGTATAGATTTGTTGCTGCAATAGAAGCAACTATAAGTTTAAGAAAAAATCGCCTTTCCATAATATTGAAACCTTCAGCCTAAAACTATAATAACTTCACGATAATACATTATATCATTGACACATATCGTATACAGGATTATGACTAAGTATCTAAGACCATCAAAAAGCATAGAGCTATCATATTTACCAAGACAGTGCCTCTGTTTAGTTCCTAGTTAAATTTCCATAGGTTTACGGCAATACTCCGTTACATGTCTTCTTTATAACGCTAATCGTAATTGTATACATAGTCAGCCAGATGAACACATGCGGATAATAAGCTACTGATATAAACAAACCTGCTACCGCATAAACTGCCATAGAAGCGATGAGTGCTTGGCAGAACAACTTTATCTGAAGCTGCTCAGGATCCGAGTTATCCATTCTCTTGGAGATACGTAATAACTTTAGTGGCAATATACACATAATATAAAAATATATTAAAACACCAACCAGCCCTAGATCAGGCAGAACTTGGAAATAAAGTGAGTGAGATTCTCGACCACTTAGCGACCTTTCAGCACCTGTCCACCAAGAAGTTTTGTGTTGATATAAGTGAACATTGTTTGGAAAGTTGCGAGCTCCAACACCTAAAATTGGATTAGCTTTAAACATCTCCCAACTAATCTCCCAAGTTCTTAACCTCTCAATACGCGTGCTATTTTGTGTATCGCTAATGCTTTGCATGTCTTCTACATAGTCTTGTGGAATGAATGATAAAAATGCACCACCAGCGATCAGCGCACCTAAAAGCGTAAACAATGCGACTTTTAATCGACTTTTACTCATCCACCAAATAGCCATTAAGCCAGCAATCAAACCTAAAAACCCCCCGCGGGAGCTAGTTGCAATTATCCCTAAAAATAATAGAGTAAGCACCGTACAATAAAAGATACGACGTTTGATACTCAAGTTTTTTGTGTGCAGGGCATAAAAAGCAAATGGTATACCCATACCCAGTGCTAAACAGGCATCGTTGGCATCATTTGTGAAATCACCAGGGCCAGACGGAGCATTCTTGAGCGTAAATATCGCCATAACAAAATATATAACTACCCAATAATGATGTAACTTTTTAAACTGGGTAACCGACGAAAATGCAACTACCAACACCACGCATTGCGGAAATATCTCGAATACCCATTCTATACTCATTCTATATGCAACTACACTGATCGCTCCAATGCCTGATATACCAAACAAAATGCCTAACCAAAAAATAAGGCTAACGTGCATCTTAAAAAAATTTGTTTTGATTGTGAGCAACAATACAATGCCAACAATGCTAATTACTAGAAATAGCACGCCAACCCAAGGAATTACACTTAATCCAGGAATGTTATCCTGAATTCTTGTGTAATACACAAACAAATATGCGTATGCCAAGAAGACGACATATTTCGGTATGGGAGACTGTTCATTCGGTATTAATTTTTTACTCAAAGCTAAAACTCTGTGTTCCGCGTTAGTCTGTGCATTTGGACTTATGTTTTTTTAAAAGTACTAACCATTATTCTCTTAACATCAGTCATATAAGATCTAGCAAATGCATAAGTCGCGGTAAAAAACACTATCATGCCTGATATCGACATTAAAATTAATTGCTGAATTTTGCTGAGGTCTTTAAAAGCAAGCTCCGACAATCCATAGACTGTAGTGCACATAAATATTAGACATGCGCCGAGTGGTAGATACATTTGAACTACTTCACTTAACTGGATTTTAAGCTTTTTCGTTATTTTGCCTAAAACATAAACGTATACAATGGGTGACGACACTAACCAGCAAATGAGCATACCATATAGCCCCCAATTGTATACACCAAACCACATGCTAGCACCGCAAATAATAATCGCATATACATGATAATTAAAAGTCACGCGTGCATCTCCAAGACCTTCGATTGCACGAGTTATAAACAAAGAGCTCATTTGAAACAAAGCGATAATACAAATAATTTGAAAAGGCAATATGATTGGGAGCCATGAAGAAGTCAATACCACATGAACAAGTGGCTCTGCTACCAAGGCTAAACCTATAAAAATGGGCGTAGTCACAAATAGCAAAGAAGTGTGCATTTGTATGAACGTCTTCTTAGCTAGCTCTTTGTCAGTTTTAATCCGAGATATTGCAGGAAAAATAAGATTACTAAATAATGTACCCACTTTATTAGAAGGCAATGAACCAAATGTGTGTGCCATTTGATAATGACCCGTGTTAGTAGTGCTTGTATAGAGGCTAAGTAGTAATAAAGGGATGTTACCCGAGATATATTTTAATCCACTTGCAAATAGCAAAGTTATACCAAAGCTCAGCAGGTCTATTATTGACTTTAACCTAAAAACAAAGTTAGGAATGTATTTGTAAAAAACAAAATACGTTACTGTCATAAATAGTTCGGCAGCCAGTGTCCCGACTATTAAGCTCCAGTATTTGTAACCCATAATTGCCATAATTAAGGTAACTACTATTCCTGTAAAAGCGCCGAACATCCCATTTAACGATATTAGCTTATAATCTAACGCTCTTAGCGCGATAGCTGACGGCACTACTTTTAGGGCACATAGCAACACCATGAGTCCAGCTACTTTAATTGCGTTTGCAAGCTTTTCCTCTTCGTAAAATTCGGCGGCCACATCTGCTAGCAAAAACAAAATGCCGTACAAAGCACCACCTAATACAAATGAAAGCCAAAAAACCGTATCTAACTCTGCTTTGCTAATATTAACTCTATTGACTACTCCGGCAGCAAACCCAGTAGTAGCCAGCATTATAAAAATACCGGTAAGTAAGCCCGACATAGCAACCAATCCATAGTCTTCCGGCACTAATAAACGCGCTACCCAAATCGTAGATACCCATGAAAATATCTGTACAAACAGTTTTGTTGAGGCCTGCCATGCAAAGCCTTTAACCAGTTTGTTTTTAAAATCATCCACTGCAATAACTACTCGGTTCTTATTAGGTGTTGTCTGGTTAAGAGCACCTAAGTCAAGTTGGCCTAAATTGGCTTTTAAATGATTCTATCCACGTTGCATACTGAATGAAATCTTCTTTCGTATCAGGGTAACTAAAGCGTGGAATAGAGAAAAGGCTCCTAGAATCTCCTATATTGGCTGCACCGGGCTCGGAGCTTATTGCGCCTGTATAACCCAACCTTTTCACAAAAGCGACTTCACGCTTTGAAAAGTCTTGCTGTCGCCCTACCGGATAACAAAACACCTTTGACGGATTGTGCAGCTGCTCATTGATATGAATCGTAGATTGCTTAATCTCAAATTCTGATACATTCTCGCTCTCGTTACTTAATATAGGATGGCTGTATGTGTGAGCCCCTACCATCATACCGCGTTTTTCACTTGCCCTTAAACTTTCCCAAGAAGTTGCCTGAAACCCATTGGGAGCACGCACTGGAAGGGAAAGGTTAATTTCAGCCGCGGCAGCGCTGATCACATTATTAATTCTATCAAGTGGGCAAGTTTTCAAATATTCTATAATGTGGCTTAAACATACAGACTTTTCTGCACTTTTTGATACAACATCTGAAAATACTGCCATTACCTTATTTAACTCAGCGTCATTGCAATTATTTAGTAAAAAATGAACCTTATCGGCCCAAAACCATAAGTCACCCTCCACAAAGCCCGTACATACATAAAATGTAGCTGGGCAATCAAATTCAGCAAAAATATTGGTGGCAATTTCAACTTGCTCTAGGTACCCGTCATCTATTGTAAACGCCACCGACTTCGGCGGAAGCGTGGATTGTGTGCTTATAGCACGGGCCACATCATCTATCGTGACAAAATTAAAATTATGGGTTCGTAAAAACGATAGAGACTGGCGCAATAGCTCAGGTGAATGCCCGCTTATGCCTAAGTCAGCACATGCCATTCTATGCAACATAAAAACAGGGACTTTATGCTGATACAGCTTGCTACCCAAAGAAACGAGTGGCTGCAAAGCTAATGCGTTTATAAATGCTTTCTTAATCAAAGGCTTTCATTCCGTGCTGATTAGTTTCGGTCTTAAGACGACATATACAATATCTACATGCATCATAAATCAACATGATGCGGATTAGTACTACGGTATACTTTTAACTATGTGCGGGCCAATAATATTTGCCAACCATACGGGTAAACGCTTCCATACAGCAATTAAAAAACGATACTTTGGGTTGTTTGGGTTAGTTTGTGGTAGCTCACCCGATTTAAGCAAATAATACCAATGATGCGCGATTGGTTGGGCCCGCCACTGTTTCTTGAATTTGTAGGTACTAGCATCTATGGTTGAGCGCCCGAAGTCGAAGTACTCATAACCTAAATCGATCGCTTTTTGTAAAATCATGCGGTACATCCACATATTCGCATCGTATTTGTTGGCAGACTTTACAGTAGATGCCCACGGGATTTCCAACATATCTCTATACCCAGTTAAAAATGCTACGGACACAGGTTCATTATTTATTTTGACTACACATAAAAACGAGCTAATGTCTTCGTTTTGCAAAATTTTCATGAACAGCGCTTTGCTATAAACCGGCGTACCTAAATCTCGCATGTTTCTGGCAAATACTTTGTAAAAGTCGTTCAATAATTCTAATCCACCGAATACGACTTGCGGCTTATATGCATTTGCTTTCTTGTACTGGGCTCTTACTTTTGCAGTAAGCTGCTCTTCTAATTGTGCATTGGTGCTTGGCAATCGAAGAACCATTGAGGACTTTTCAGATTTTACAGGTAAGTTAAGCTCAGGAGATGTTGTTCTAAATTCAAAGTAATCAATGTTTTGCTCCGTGGCCCAATTTTTCATATGGGCAAACAATTTGGTAGTAAGTTCGCTCGAGTATGAGACCATTCCACCATAGTTCACATATGGCACTGACACCATACTTTTACCAAACAGAAAACTCTTCATAAAGAGCATGGGAACGCCTGCGACTATCTTATCGTCTAGTTTAAGCACAAAAAGAAAGACCTCAAACCCTGAGTAATCGCTTAGAACTTGCAACCACTGAGGTCTGTGATAAGCGCTATGTTGCTCAATTTCAGAGAGAAACTGACTCCACTGTACTTCCCACTCATCTTGCAATTGAAGAACAGCAAAAGTAAGTGGGGCGGTACGGAACTGCTCAGTTTTGCTGACAGTAAACTGGATTGGTAATTGTTGAGCTTTTGATGCTGACAATATTTCGCATAGCCTAAACTCTCTCTCTTTTAGCTCGGACTCTGTGTGCTTTATCTCACCCGATATTTCAGCCACTTGAATTTTAAGACCCGCACGCTCTTGTTCTGAGAGTTGATTTTTAAATTTTTGGGTTATTTTTGACTTTTCTTTTATTTTAAATTTTATGTTCTTTAAGCATTTTTGGGATGCAACAACTAACAGCTCGATTTCTTCTCGCTCTTGTTTTGAAAGGTCAACCTCTAATTCACTAACAGAAATCTTTCTTTTTACTAGGCTCTTCGCGGTGTTGATGTAGGTCATTCTTTGAGTTCTATCGGTTTATTTTATGCTGGGCCACTCGTGTAATATGGCCAAAAGTACAAATACTAAACATAAGTTAATGAAAAACAGTTAATCCAGTAGTAAATGTTCTATTTTTTTAGAAATATTCTTTATATCAAACTGGCTTTTATGTTGATAATTACACTTCAAATATCCTAGTTCTTGTTTTTCTTTCGCTTTTTCGAAAAGGTATTTAGATATAGATTCAATATCTTCGGGAGAAAAAATGTCGCCAAACGAATACCTCTTTACAAGTTGCCCCAAAGCCCCGTCTAAAGGAGCAATTGTTAAAATAGGCTTATCTAAGTAGATATACTCATATAATTTAGACGGTATTTGTGTTTTTGTTTCTGGTTGTATAATTAACAGAATGTCGGAGGCTGATAATAGTTGTAAACATTTGTCATAAGGAACGCTCCCAAGATTTTTAAACTTACCGACGACTCCCAAATCTCTCACTTTTTTATCTAAATCGTAC
The DNA here is from genome assembly GCF_018595715.1 of Glaciecola sp. XM2. Lineage (GTDB taxonomy): Bacteria > Pseudomonadota > Gammaproteobacteria > Enterobacterales > Alteromonadaceae > Glaciecola. The sequence continues at coordinate 551,469 of NZ_JAHEOJ010000020.1, read as the reverse complement.
CCTAGACTAAAACCACCTATTTGCTGCAGCATTACCTTGTCCATTACATTTGAGTCATACTCTTTAATTCCATTTGAAAGTGCTTCAAGGACTGAGCTCGGATCTCGTAATCCATATAATAATCCCGCATGAGAGACTACCAACGTATCCTCGCTGTACGCCTTATCTAAAGACTTTGTATCAAAATTAAGATGCTCCGCAAGCTCAGAACTATCAAAACCATTTGTAACGGTAACGAATTGATTTGAATTCTTATTGGGATAGCGCGCAACAAATTCTTCGCGCAAGTGCTCTGTATTTAAAAATACAAAATCAGCTGCGTGCACGACCTTTTTCTCAAAAAATGGATCTAGCTTGCGTCTTATGAGTGAATCTTTAGAATCAAATGGATTACCTACCCAAGGGTCACGGAAATCAATAATTAATTTGGTATCTTCACCTTTCAGCAATAAAGCAATTATTAATGATGACCACGGTTTGCCAGTTGCAAAAATAAAATCAATCCGCTCTTTCTTTAAAATAGCTCTACCTTTCCTAAATGCTGGAATGATCCAAGCACTTTCCAAATCGGGATATCTCAAAACATCAGATATCAAGTCCTTCCCTTTTTGATAAATACTTTTATTTTGAGAGGTTTTATTATTCGAGCCTTCATTCAACCTTGTTGAATCTTTATGTTGTGTGTCTCCTGCTATTTTCTGTCGGCTCTTGAAAACGTTTTTAACTGAAAGAAGAAACTTAAAGATATCAAATGTGCTAGTTCGATAAATAACTTCATTATTTATGGGGAGGGGAGATGGATAATCCAAGGACACATAGTCTACATAATCTTCTGGCTTGACAGTTAGAACCACTTTTTCTAGACGTTCTATATTCCTAATAAATTTTACACTCCTGTTAGTCCCAGGTAAACCTTGCCCAGCAACAGGGGGATAGAAGTAAGAAATAAATAAGATTTTTTGTTTCATTCAATTAAGTCTAAGTTAGTTTTATCATACCAAAAGATACTCCCATGGACTATCTAGGGCTGCATAAGCAAAGAGTGCAAAAATAAATTTCAAAGAAGACGACTACTGCCTCAGTTCTGAACGTTTTTTCTTCCATGCACATCTCACATGCTTCATTACATTTGGTCAAGCTTTGAGTAGCTCAACATTAGTTTTTCAATGTTTTGCGTCAAATTATTTTGGCTCTATATCAGGCTATAGTCACTTGTACTCTTTAGAAAATCAATCACTCAATAAGTATTAATTTATTAATGGTTCTCTATCTGCCTTTTTAATCGGCGCCCTTTCATACATGAGGTAGTGCGTATAATCACCAGTATCCGACATTAACTTCGTTTAATTCTCCGCTACACTATTTACGTTTGGCAAGAAGCTAAGCGTGTATATGCCTATGATAAAAAAGTATGCCTAAAGTTGACCACCAACTTTAGATGCCGAAATCTCGCCACATTTGCTTCCGGCAAGGCGGCAATTTTACATAAAATTATTTGTTAATGCTTAAAAAAACGGGCAGATAACTTTGCAGCATAAAAAAGTAGTATGTTATTTTTTGAATGCATACATTTGATTTCAATACTTTAAAGAATAACTTAACGTTTTGATTAACGAGCTTAGACTCTGCTCTACCCCGCTAACTTAATAGTGCTAAACTTAATTGCATTTCAAACCTCTCACGGTTTAGTTTTTGTCTGGCCAACTCAAGGCTATTTTGCTTATACAAATGTAAACGCTCTGAGTCGTGAGTAAGGTTTAAAATCGTCTCCTGCCACTCGTATACAGTACTTGCAAAATCGAGCAAATATCCATTAATACCGTTTTGTACAAATTCACCTTGCGCGCCTGACTCTCGCGCAATAATAGCTAATCCTAGAGAAGCAGCCTCACACAATACGAGCCCAAGCTCATCTTTCCAACTCGGAAATAGAAAAATATCTGACTGGGCCATCAAAGAGAGCAGTTCAGAATTAGGCATGCCATTAATTACTGTAACGCCTTTGCGTTTAGGTAGGTTATTCACTTTAGGGTCGGTCGACACTATCATTAGATCAGCAACCTCTGCGCATGCATCATTAAACACATCTAATAAAAACGGCCCACCTTTTCTTTCCCAATCGTTACCAGCAAAGATTAGCTTTAAACGAGAGTCGGTTTTTTTAGGTTCTTGGATGATAATATTGTTTGAGGGCAAATAGGTGACCAATATTTTACTCTCGGCAATGCCATAATCACGCACTAGCGACTTTTTAACCAGTTCGGTTCTGGCAAGAAACACATCAACGTGCTTAAAAATGCGCTTAAAAAACAGAATATTTAAAGCTTGGGTTAACATTACGTTGACGAGGGAATAAGGAACCACACTTCGCGCTTTTAAATTGTGTTGCATGGCATTTACTGGCGTCGAATCAAGTGCTAGGACTGTATACTTTTTTTCGATCAGCGTTAAAAAGAAAAGCGTTAGGTGATAACTTTGAAAAAACACCGTGTCAAACTCATTTATATTCGAAACTTCGTCTTTATATTTTTGTTTAATGCGCCAGCCTGATTGAAGAGAATCACTAAATCGACAGTAAAAAGGAGGCTTATACTTTTTGAAGATGGTGTTGTCGTAATTTACATAACTAACCTTCGCAAAGTTTGTTGACGCGATATAATTTTCGAGCTCTTTTGAAAAGGTTTTACCCCCTAAAATCCTCGTAAATATGCACAATACGTTGCTTCCTTTTTTCAATTCGCCTTCCTGCCAATGTTTTATTTAATTTGTTAGCACTTGTATCTGCACTAATAATACATAAGTAACAGTCAAACAACAAAACCACGTAGTGTCATACCGATGTCAGTTATTACACAAAAGTGTGTTGCGCTAAGGAACATAGCAAAAATGATGAGATATAATTATATTAAAGAATGTTTTAAACAAGAGCTATTAACGCTACACACCTGTTCTGCCTCTATAAGCGCAACATAAACACATTTAATAAGCCTACAAGCGTCTACACTCAAAACGTACGAGCGTCCAAAATAATTGTCAATATATTTTACACAAAGCCAGAAAGCGAGAATAGAAAAACGAATAAATAATTGAAATTTATAGCTTTTATTGAACTGGCACTTAACTTGCTTAGAGTGCGTAGATGATAAATCTGACAATTAAGGAAATCACCATGAAAAACATATTAAAGATAGGAGCACTCGCTGGAAGCTTGTTTGCTGCAACTGTTGCAAATGCCGGCATTATAACCGTAACACACAACGCGACATTAGCTGATGAAGCGAATCTTCAAACATTAATGAATACGTTCATTACTGAAGACTTCGACACCATTGGGGATATCACATGTGTGGCGTCTTGTAGCCCAGCAAGCGCCGATTTTGTGCTTGCAGCTCCTGCTTTTGACACAAAAGTAGGCACGTTCACTCAAGTCCAAGCAGATGGCACAGGTTCTGAACCAGCAGGCCAGTTAGATCAGCTTCAAATTGAAAATGGTGGTTCTGGTGAGTTCGGACGTGAAACGCCATTTGCTAGCAACTGGTTAGATTCAAACGATTCTGATCAAATCGTGTGGGACATTGACGCAGGCTTTAGAGTAAATGCCTTTGGGTTCTTCTTATCGGATGCTAATGACCAAGGCGCAGTGCTTACATTAACCTTGGATAACGGAACTACTGTATCAGCAAGTCTAAATGCAAATTTGGGCAATGGTAACTTAGCTTACGTTCGTTATGTGGGTAACCCACTAGACAACATCATTGGCGCAACCTTAACGTTTGACAACGGCTCGGACAACAATGATGGCTTCGGTATCGATAACGTAACTCTTGGAACAGTTTCTGCTCCTCACACAATATTGTTGCTGTCTCTTTCTATTCTTGGTTTAATCGCACTTCGTAAGCGCGCTTAAACACAAAAATATAATAAAGTTATTAAAAAACCTGGCGCATGTCAGGTTTTTTTACATCTGTAACACTAGACATGGTTAAACCAAACTTGCCCTTTAGCTAATTTTCGCAACTATCATCGTTTGCACAAATACTAAACCAGCCAATCGGTGATAAATACCGCAAAACAAAGTGACAACACTCCTTCTCTCAATTACCATATCAATCTCTCAATATGCCACGAATGTGTAATGTAACGTAAGCGGGTGAATGTTTTCTTGAACAAGTTTTTAACTTTTGTAGTGCTTCTAATATTAGCAGGTTGCGGAGGTAGCGAAGATTTTGATGAACCAGTATCGGCACCAACACTACCGTTAAAGTACAGTGTTAAACTTGAGTGGACTAAACCACAATTCAGACTAGATGGCGCACCGATTACACCTAACGACATTGCACAATACAATATCTACATGGGCCAAAGCGAGAATGACATGAGCTTGTTAAAGTCGATAGACGAAGCAAGCACCACTTCAACGGTAATCCCTGATTTACTCAGCGGCGTTTATTACATATCAATATCTACAGTCGATATAAACGAGCTAGAAAGCCCCCAATCTGACCCTACTAGAATTCAGTTATAGCAAAAGCCGACGCAAACACGGAGTACTGCCGCACGTTATGCTCTTTACCTACCAATTTATAGCTTTGAGAAAGCTGAAAACTCTCTTACCAAACATATTCAAACTTATACCATTCCCGCCGACATAATAACCACTATCAAACGAAATTCGTTTAGCTTACACCTCATCGAGAAGTAGCGCTTTTTGCAACACAGCGCAGTGATTTGAAGTGGTGGTAAAACAGATGAAGGCAATGAATCGATTATTATGTATCTTGGTGTGTACCTTTACGATTTCTGCATGTGGCGGTGGTGGAGGCGAGGAGTCGAGCGCACCTGCTGCTCCAGCGCCAACACCTGCTCCGGCACCAGCGCCTGCGCCAGCACCGACACCAGCGCCTACGCCAGCACCGACACCGGCACCTACTCCGGCACCGACACCTGCGCCTACTCCTACACCAGATCCAGCGCCCACGCCAGACCCAGCACCGGAACCTGCGCCTACACCACCGCCTTCGCCTGCGCCTTCACCAAATCCGGCTCCTGCGCCAGCGCCTACGCCCGTGCCAGACACTACACCGCCGTCTCTTCTTTTATTAGGAAGCCCGAGTATAACGTTAGAATATGGTGATACCTTTACCGACCCAGGCGCCACAGCTACAGACAACGTAGACGGAGTTTTAGAGGTCACAGTAACGCAACCCAACCTTGAGCAACTTGGTGTTCAGTTAATTGTATATCAAGCAATAGACGCTGCCGGTAACGCCGCCACGTTAGCGCGAGAACTCACAATTGTTGATACCACGCCACCGGTAATCACGTTGATGGGCGCTCAAAGTATGACCTTGGAATACGGCGATACGTTTACCGACCCAGGCGCCACTGCTACCGACTTAGCAAATGGTGCTATAGAGGTCACGGCAACATCCCCTAATCTAGAGCAACTTGGCGCTCAGGTGATTGTGTATGAAGCAACCGACGCTAACGGCAACGCCGCTACACTATCAAGAGAGCTTGTTATTCAAGATACAACGCCACCCGCTATTACCATCGTGGGCGCTGCGTCTATTACCATTGAGCTGGGCGAAACATATTTTGATGACGGTGCAACAGCCACCGACAACTTTGACGACACCATAGAAGTAGATGTTGATTTAACACAGATAAATGCCGACCAGCTTGGGGAATACGAGGTGCTTTACACCGCCATCGATTCGTCGGGCAATTTCACTAGCGTTGCACGTACCCTGATTGTGGAGCCAGTACCAGTATTTACCATCAGACTCGATTGGACACCACCAGAGTTTAGGCAAGACGGCGCACCGTTAGATGTAAACGACATTACTGCCTACAAAGTGTATATGGGTAGCGACGATGAAAATATGGATGTAGTAGCCACCGTCAACCAATCTGATATCACCACTACCGATATTGAGGATTTAAACCGCGGTGTATACTTTATTTCAATCTCTGCGGTAGACCACAACGATTTAGAAAGCCCAATTTCAGACCCAGTGAGAACCATTCTTTAAAAACAAAAGGCTCACCTTTGGGTGAGCCTTCTTAAATATCTAACCCCCAACACTAACGTATCTTCCAACCAAAACTTGTACTTATCACAACGCCTCCTAACTACCAAGTTCTCCATCCACTCTACTTTGTTACTTAAACTTTGTTTGTAGTGTGTGGTGCCGGCTAAAAAGTTATATTGGCGAACGTTGAGCGAAAAATACTCTGCCATTATCAGCCAGTGGCTCACATAACCTGGCTTTAGCTTGTTGTCACTTTCGTAACAAAACCCCGACTGTATATTATAAACAACGCCTTTGTAGCTGAGGTTGTATAGATAGCCAATAGCATGCTCTCCAACCGAAATACAATAAAGTTGGGCTATGCCTGCATCAAAGCTATTTTCAATCAGCTTTTTGTTAAACGCTACCCATTGCTTGTTGGCAAACGCGCCGGGTGCTCCTTTGCCAGCCCAATAGCTGGTGTGCAGGGCCTCTAACTCAGTAAAATACGCCAGTGCCTGGTCGTTGCTTGTGGCCGCAGTGCATATAATCTTGCCGCCGTATTTAGCTTCGTATGCACGAATGCTTCGGTTTATTTGCCCGCGTTTGTTTTTACTCAGCAAGGCCTGCTGAGCATCTTGCCATTGGGTTTGCGCGGTAAAATCGGCAGTGCATATTTGGTGCACGGCGTCTTGTTGATAGGTGTAGATGTCACTTTGCTCATTCACAGACGCCTTTACCCAGCCGCTAGAGGTCTCGGGCAGCGCATTAAAATGCACTTCATCCCATTGTTGAGCATCAAGAGCGTTCAAAAAGGCGCTCCACGCTTGCGCTTCATGGCCTTTTAAAACAAGTAAGCCGTTGTATTCAATTACCATATTGTTGTGTGAAATGGGCAACTCGTTGAGGTATACAATGGTTCTTTTAAAAAACATACGACGAGTTAGCGTGGTGCTGTGCAGCAAACCTAGGGCGATGAGTTGATGGTTGTCGGTAATCTTTACAAGGGAGGTGTTTAAGTGAGGCAGTGCTATTTGTTCAAGCCAAGGCCCTATCCAGTGCCAACTAATAAAAGGGCTGGCGTTTGCTTGCTGCTCTAACGATTGCCATAGGGCTTTGAGTGTTTGCAACTCTTGTAAGCCCGCTATTTCAACCTGCAATGCCATAGGGTAGGCTATTTACCAGCGAGTACGTCGGCATATACCTCTTCCATGCTCGACCACCGATAATCTTGCATTAACTTGGTGAGCTTTTTTTCCATTACGTGCAAGTTAACGTAGTGCCGTAATTTAGACTTAAACGGCGCGTTTTGCACGCGAGGCTGATCGGCATCAATTTCCCAAGGGTGAAAGTAAAAGTTATAAGGTTGGTCGTTGCTGCGCAAATACGCTTCTATACGGCGCTTTGATAACCAGTATGGATACAGTCGAAAGTAACCTCCGCCGCCTATGCCCTTATTTTTATCGTTGTTGCGCATAGTGGGTATGGGGATTTCAACGATGCCCTCTTTTCGCGTATAAGCAAAACGCGGCCACTCAGGCACGCCATACAAATCGTGTTCAATTGGGTACGTGCTAGACGAATATGTAAAACCAAGCTCTTTGAGTATCTCATACACCCACTCATTACTGGTATTGACCGAGAAACTCGGTGCTCTATACCCCTTAATGGCCTTCCCTGCTGCTTGCTCAAGCAAATCTTTGCTTTCTTTAATGTCTGCAAACACCTGCTCGCGCGTCATGGTGGTGTTGCGTCGATGGTTTGTGCCATGGCTGGCCAGCTCGTGACCTTCATCTACTATGCGCTTAACCACGTCGGGGCAATGCTTAGCAACCCATCCGAGGGTAAAAAAGGTGGCTTTTACACCATGTTCATTAAACAGGTCGATTAAACGGTGAGTGTTTTTACCTACGCGGGGTTCAATACCCGACCATTCATCGGTAGAAATAACCCCGTCGAATGCCGAAACGTGAAAGTAATCTTCAACATCCACAGTCATTGCGTGAATTCTTGTCTGCGTCTTTGCGTCTTTCACGCTTATCTTCCTTTACCAAACAACACCACTTCAACGGTGCGTATTAAAATTAATATATCGAGCAGTAGACTCTGATGCTTTACGTAGTATAAATCAAATTTAAGTTTTTCGAGTGAATCAGCAACACTCGCGCCATAGGGGTAATTAAGCTGCGCCCACCCTGCTAGCCCAGGCTTTACATTATGGCGCTGAGCGTAATACGGCACCTCTTTCATTAGCGTCTCGACAAACTCTGGGCGCTCTGGTCGTGGCCCAATAAATGACATATCGCCGCGTATAACGTTAATCAGCTGTGGCAACTCATCTATTCGATATTTGCGAATAAATGCACCTATGGACGTAACTCGGCTATCTTCTTTAGAGGCCCACTTTGCCCCGTCTTTTTCAGCGTCGGGCCGCATACTTCTAAACTTAAGAATGTTGAATGGCTCTCCGTCTTTACCCACACGCTCTTGCTTGTAGAGCACCGAGGCGCCGGTGCGCCTGCCGTCGTCAAGATAAATAACAAGTGCTGTAATAAGCATGATGGGCCAGGTAAAAAACAGCAAGATAAAGGCGAGCGTTACGTTTAACCAGTAATCCATGGTTTGTCTAAAATAATTTTGTGACTCAAAGCCGTTAGAATTAATCACCCAACTTGGGTACATCAAGTCCACAACAATTTGCCCCGTCTCGCGCTCCATAAAGTCGAGCAAATCACTTACTTGCACGCCTTTTAAGCGAGCGGTAAAGAGGTCTCTAATGGGTAACGTGCCGCGTCGTTGATCGCATGCAATCACAATTTCGGCAATTTCATTCTCTGCTATGTAATCAATAAACGTGTCGTCGAGTGCGACATTTAATATCTTCTCGTTCTGAATGCCGTCGTTCTTATCGTCGCCCGCTACGGGTATAAACCCTACTAAGGAAAAGTTTGCACGGTCTACATCGCGGCGCATTCTTCTTTCTATGACCGACGCTCTCACTCCTGTGCCAAGTACTAGTAACTTAGGGCGGCTGTAGAAAGCTTCCGTGTTGTGAATAAAGTAACGGAAGATGACTAGGGCCAAAATGATTAATGGCACTGCCATTGGTGCATATAATGGGTGGGGCGCTAAATCACTCACTAGCACATTAGAAATAATCGCGAGTGCGAAAAAGCTTAAGGTAACACTTACAAATATCCGGCGCATAATGCCACGAAACGGCTCACGTAAGCGCCCTTCGTAAAGGCCAACCGACAAATTGATGATGACAATCGAAAGCGTAAATATGGTGACATTAAAAAATGTAACCGCACTATGAGCGCTATAAATGATATCGAGCCATTTAAGGCCAAGCGCGGTAAAATAAGCAACATAGGCGATAATCGCGGCTTCACACACAACTAACTTGTATAAACGCCGACTCTTTACTTGCTTTGATTTAGCCATAGCTTCCCTATTGGTGCTGATTAACGGCGAGCCTAACCTAAGAGGCAATAATCTTTATGGTATAAAATTAATGTTACAGTAACAGTAAAATTCTATGCGCTGTGCATTATAGTGAAAATAAGTGATTGGTAAACACTCAATTTTGATTCACATGTAGTGAAATTCGCTTTTTTTTCGTGCATACTTTGCAGGATAATAATTCATCGGGTTTGCGCCAACGCAAATGGCGATGCTCATGCATTAAGGAAAATAACATGAAACACTCGCGTCAATTGTTAACTGCTATATCGTTAATAGTCGGTAGTTTAGTATTGGGAGGTTGCAGTAGCAATACGGCATTACCTAGCGCCACTTCAAGAGCATCTCTCACTACCGACGTGAACAACTACCAGTACCTAATTGGTCCTGGCGACACCCTAACTATTTTTGTATGGCGTAACCCAGAGATTTCAGGCAACTTCACGGTTCGCCCCGACGGCAAGGTCACCACGTCGTTAGTAGAAGATGTTGAGGTAGCCGGGCGCACCCCCACTATGCTGGCGCGCCAGCTCGAAGAGCAACTATCTACATATATCAATAATCCCCGAGTAACAGTATCAGTTCAACGCTTTGTTGGTCCTTTCAGCGAGCAGGTGCGCGTGATTGGAGAGGCAACCAACCCACAAGCCATCAACTACATTCAACATATGACCCTGCTCGACCTTATGATAGCGGTTGGCGGGCTTACCGAATTTGCTAACGGAAACAACGCAAAGCTTGTAAGAGTGGTAAACGGTGAGCAGCGTTCATTTGAGCTGGATATTGAAGATTTAATCACCGAGGGTGATATTTCAAAAAATGTCGACATTTTACCCGGCGACATCATCATCATTCCTGAAGCTTGGTTCTAGACACTATTGAGAGATTAAATGCAAGATTTACAAGAAACCATCCAACTGATCCTCGATTATTTTAGAGGCATTTGGATACGTAAGCGGTATCTTATTATTTCCTCTTGGTTGTTATGCCCTATAGGCTTTGTGTTTGTGGCTAACTTACCAAATACATACGAATCGAGAGCGCAAGTATTTGTAGATACACGCTCCATGCTCGCACCCTTACTCCAGGGTATTTCGATATCTAGCGACCCTGAGCTTGAAGTGCAAATGATGACTCAAACGCTACTAAGCCGCACCAATGTTGAAATCATCGCACGTGAGTCTGATTTAGATATTACCGCTCAAACAGAGCGTGAATATGAGCAACTCATCATAGATTTAACCCAAGACATTCAGCTTAGACCAGTTGGACGAGATAACGTTTTTACGATTTCATATACAGCAAATGACGCTATATTGGCTCGCACAGTGGTGCAAGAAACCCTTGATTTGTTTGTTGAAGGCTCACTCGTAAACAATAGGCGCGACACCGACACGGCAAATCGCTTTTTAGATGAGCAAATTGCCGATTATGAGTCTCGCTTGGCTACAGCAGAACGAGACCGCGCAGACTTTAGACGCCAGTATGCCGATATATTGCCACTGTCGGGTACCTTTCATAGCAATCTACAAAATATGAGGGAGCAGCTTGCGCAAACTCGCCTAAGCATTAGAGAAGGCGAACAACAAGCAGAGTCGTTGAAAGCAAGGCTCACTGGCAAACGCGCAACCTCCGATAGTTTTTCAGTGCGCGAAGATGGCGCCGAACCTGCCATTACCTCTCGCTTTGATGAACGCATTATTGCCCTAGAAGCAAACTTAGACTTTTTACAGCTACGTTTTACCGACAAGCACCCAGACGTGATTGAAACCATTCAGCTTATAGACTCTTTAAAGGCGGCGCGCGAAAGAGAAATACAAGCCTTTTTGAACCAAGAAGATGGTGACGATATTCCTCTCAATACGCTTAACCAAGAAATCACGCTAGAAATTAGCAAACTAGAAGGCACAATTGCTTCACTCAAAGTGCGTGAGGCAGACTACGTCAGTAAAATAGAAGACCTGCAAAGCAAGATAGATTTGGTACCGCAAATTGAAGCTGAAGGCCAATCGCGTAATCGTAACTACGATATTATAAAAGACAAATACGAAGAACTGCTTGCGCGCAAAGAGTCGGCAGATTTAACCCAACGCGCAGACGCCTCTTCTAACGATTTGCAGTTTAGGATCATACAACCGCCATTAGCACCGCAGGAGGCTACCGGACCTAATCGCATGATTTTTTATACGGTGGTTCTAATTGTAGGTTTTGGTGTTGGCGGAGGTGTCGCGTTTTTACTTAGCCAGATTACCCCTGTGTTAGTTCGCGGCACGCAACTAAGCACCGTGAGCAACTTTCCTATTTTAGGCGCAGTAACGCATCTACAAATAGACGATATTAAGCGCAGGAATCGCTGGCGTATGGTGGTATTCGCTCTCTCCTCAGGCACTATTTTTCTTATCTACCTCACGTTTGTGGTCACCGACCTGCTAAACATTAACCTGCTAAGCGAGATCTTGCCATGAAAAGTACTATAGAGAAGGCCTTGCAACGCCAGCGTGAACAAGAAGCTGCGCGCAAACAAGCCGCAGGCGAGCAGGCCGAAGACAATACCTCAACGTCGCAACCGATGACCGATGATGTGGGCGCCTCTTCAAGTCAAGATACATCACTTGAAAAAGCCGTCAGCATGCAACAGTCATCAGCTCATGAACAAATTGCAAACAACGCCACAGACGGTCAAGCTAATCAAGCGGGGGCTGACAAGGCTGCGCCTAATGGCGTGTCTTCAAAGTCATTGACAATAGATGTTGAAGCCCTAGAAAAGCAGGGCTTTGTAACCCTTAGCAATGCAAGGCGCCAAATTAACGAAGAGTACCGCGAAATAAAACGCAAGTTACTGTCGAACGCGTTTGGCCCACTTTCAAAAACCTTGCCTAATAGCAATATCATCATGGTGAGCAGCCCAAGGCCCTCGGAAGGGAAAACATTTACCGCCGTAAACCTTGCAATGAGCATCGCTGCCGAACAAGACAAAACAGTACTCTTAGTCGATGCAGACGTGCTCAAATCTAATGTGCTCAGAACGCTGGGCGTTGACGAACAAAAAGGCTTGATGGACTATTTGCTTGGCAACGTAACAGCCTTAAGCGATGTGATTTATAAAACCAACATACCTAAACTACGCGTAATACCCGCTGGCTGTGAGCATCACTTGTCTACCGAGTTATTAGCCAGTGGCAGCATGAATGACATTGTGAATGAGTTTTCGACTCGCTACTCCGACCGCGTGGTCATTATTGATACCCCACCGATTATCGGAATCAACGAGTCGGCCATACTGGCAAGCTTTGCAGGCCAGGCGGTTATGGTGGTTGAAGAAGGCCGCTCAAAGCTACAAGACATTCATGAAGCGGTGAGACGCTTAAACCCCGACATGGCCATTGGCTTTGTGGTCAACAAGTCTATCGCCGAATCAGAATCTGGCGGCTATTATGGCTATGGCAGCTACGGCGCCGAGCGAGACAGCTAGTCATGCAAGCAAACCTCAAGGAAGGGTTAGGCAACAAATTGGGCTATAAGTTAGCTCTTTTGCCACTGCTGTGCGCCTATGCGCTCCATACTCATGCCGACGTGAATATCAACGCAGGCGTAAGCACTGAATTTGTGAAGCAAACGGTAGACGATGTAGACCGCGCCGTCACCTTGGATTCTGACAACATCATTGTTCAGCCATTTTTGAGCCTAGCCTATGGCGCGCGAGATATAGATGCCTTCATCAGTATTGAGCATAATCACGTTAGGCGCTCTCTTGAAAGCGAAGACGTCACAAACAACTTTACAGACTTTAGGTATCGCACGCAGTATAGAATGCTGTCGAACCTTTTAAGTTTGAATGTTAGCGGTGGCCAATCGTACCGCTCGCTTCGGGAAAACTCATTTTTGGTCGATGACTTTTTGTTTAATGAAGGTAACTTAAGTAAAAACACCACCAATCGGGCGTCATTAGATTTTATTCTCCCTGCGGGCGAGATTGTGGGTATTCGCTCAAGTTTGGCCATGAATTCGTTACGTTCCACACCAGAAAACCCCGAGGTTGACCCTAGTTTCATTGGCAACTTAGACAGTGATACTTACAGTGCAAATGTTGGCTTTACGAGCGGACGAGATTTACGCCCTTTTCTTTACCGCCTCGACCTACAGGCCGCAGAAAGTAAACGAGAGCGTCAGAGTGATTTTCAAACAGAGTCAGTCGATTTAACACTAGGTACAAACATATTCTCAGATTTCAGCATCCGCTTGTTAGGTTTTGTTGAAAACAACGAAGTATCAGATGACAACGTAGGCGAAGAGCAAAGCCAAATACTTCGCGAGTTTTACTCCTATGGCGTAGGCATAGCCTGGCAACCTAGCGAAAACCGATTTATTGAGCTGGGCTTCAATCGCTCCACAACCTCTAGCCAAAGCTTCACCGACGAAGAGCCCCAGCCAGATGAAGAAAACGACTTTTTAAGCCTAGACATGAACTGGGCATTTTCTGGGCGTACAAACCTAAGCGCCAACTATGCGCGGCGTTTTTTTGGTGACTCAGCACAGCTAGACTTTTCTCATTCGTTACGAAACTGGCGAAGCAGCATTACCTACCGCGAAGATGTAAATACCAACTCTCAATTGTTTTTAAACCAGCAACCTGGCGTGTTGGTCTGCGCCAACGGCAGCACAGATATATCAGACTGCTCATTATCTGAAAATATCAACCCCGACAACTTAGCACCCGGTGACTTTTTATTGCCTGTGGTAACGTCGTCGTTAGATTTGAACGACCGCGTCATCATTCGTAAAAACTGGACGGCGCAAACCTCGTTTGACCGCCGTCGCACTACCATCACCGCATCGGTAACTGCCAGCGATGACGAAGAAGTGGAAATTCAACGCAACGCCAATACGCTCTCCGGCCGCTTGGGCGCCGTCGTTAAGATCAGCCCACGCTCTAGCATTAAGCTAAATGCCCAGTACTTTGACGTTGAGCAAGAATTTGAAGGCGAGCTTTCAGACTCCATTACCAAAGAATTTGAGCTTGAGTTTGAGCGCCAATTCTCGCGCCGACTATTTGCGTCAGTAGGCTTTCGTTATTTAGATAGAGATGGATTTATACAAAACGTGTTTGGCGGAGTCGGAGGCGGTGCGCAACTATTCGGCATCAATGGCCCGTTCACCGACCGACGCATTTCAGCTGAAATACGCTACGAGTTCGACTCTAGTCGCTAAACAAAAAAGAGCATCGATTATGATGCTCTTTTTGTATATGGCTTATTTGTAAATGGCGAATCGTATATGAGCCAGTCACCTGCAGCTTGGTTGCTCGCACATAACCTGCAAACTCCCCCTAGTCGTCTTTTTTCAACCGCACATAAGCTTGGTACTTCTGCTTCAACATCTTATCGATATACTGCGTCAGCTTTATCTTATGCTTAATTGCGTCGTCTAATGCATCTACCAACTCGCCAAGCATCTCTTTGTAGTACTTTGCGTCTTGAATGGTGTTGCCATTAGGGGTAATAAACGCTGTTTCGGGGCGCTCGGCTGGGGCAGCATGGGTTTGTTGGCGCTCATCCACAAAGCCTGCTTTTGAAATAAACATCTCGGCTTTGACTTCTTCAATCACTTGCTTAACCGGTTCAAGCTCAAACGTTTCGAGCTCTTCTAAAAAGCCAAACAACAAAATACGATCCATAAGCGTATTCACTTTGCGCGGCACGCCGTTGGTAAATTGATAAATTGCGTCGAACGATTCTTGCGTGATCAAGTCCTCTCTTTCACAACCTGCAAAGTGCAAGCGGTGCTCAATATACTCCTGCATTTCTTCACGGTTAAGAGGCGTAAGGTGGCACGACGCCACAATGCGCTGTCTAAACTGCTCCATATTCGGCGCACGCAATATGGGCTGCAGCTCTGCTTGTCCGAGTAAAAAGCTTTGTAGTAGAGGTTTGCCATTTAGCTGAAAGTTAGACAGCATACGCAGCTCTTCAATTGTCTCAAGCGGGAGGTTTTGTGCTTCGTCCACTAGTAACAGGGCTCGCTTGCCGTTGCGGTTAAGTTGCTGCAAAAACTTTTGAATACTCTCGAGTAAATCTGATTTTGATTTATCTTCGGCGGGCAAGTTAAATTTAGATGCCACCATTTTTACCAACTCGTCGGGCGAGAGCTTTGGTGTCACAATTTGGGCGGCGTAAATGTCTTCTTCTATGTTACTGAGTAAGCTATTGGCAATGGTGGTTTTGCCGGTACCTATATCGCCGGTGATAACGATAAACCCTTCGGCTTGCGACAACCCATATTGCAAATAAGACATCGCTCTTTTATGCAGTTTACTGGCAAAAAAGAACTTAGGATCGGGGGTGAGCTGGAATGGTTTAGAGTTGAGGCCGTAATAACTTTCGTACATATTTAATTTCCAATACCTGATACAAACTGGCTACTTGGCAAGCTTCCTTGCTTTAAGATGCGCAGGATTATACACCAATTGTGCGAATAAAAGGCAATTGTAAGAGAGGATTTTTGGATGTTTGGCTACTGCAAAACGGCAAAAAGCTCGATTTTACTAAAACGCAGGGTATGATGAGGCTTTATCAACGTAAACCAACCGCTTAAACCGAGTAAATTATTGGCCAATTCAACGCAAGTAAAACCGTGGTTTTTGTATCTTGTGCAAAACGTACAAAACAGCCTATACACAGGCATCACCCTCGACGTTGCAAGACGCTTTGCTGAACATCAAGCGCAATCTACTAAAACCGCTAAGGCGCTAAAAGGCAAAGCTCCTTTGCGCTTGATGTATGCGGCGCAACTGCAAAGTCATGGCGATGCCCTGCGCGCTGAAATATGGGTAAAAAAACAACCGAAAAAAACCAAGCTAGCGCTGATTGCAGGCGCCCAAGCCTTGCCTTTTGACCATATTGTGCAAAAACTACCTTTACCCAACCACCAAGATATTGCTAAATAACAAGGCAATACCCATCGCTAACACCGCCTCTATGCTTGCCACACCTACATTGTGTTGCAGAGCTACCTCTCTACGAAAGTTAACTCCATATAGCACTACACGCTTGGTCAGTGAACTCAAAAGCATTAATAACAAGGCCATACTCAAGCCAACAATTAACCACCCGGTGATATTGCTCACATAGGCCGTTGCGTCGTATTGTAAAATGTTACCGGCGGCCGATACGGCAATGGCCGTGCCGATTAAGTTACCGCTGTGTTGCACAGCAAGGGCAAGCTGCCCCTTACACAATGTGCGCTGAAAGGAGTTGTCTTGATTGTATTCGGCATAACGATATTCGTACAGGCGCGTGACCATAAGTAAGACCAAAAGCACTACCGCGGTGCCAGATACGATTGCCACAATGGCATTCATGTCGCTACCTTGTGCCCACTCTATAATGCTCTTGGTGATAATGGCGCAAGAAACGGCGCTTGCCGCGTCGACTAGTGCGACAGACACATTTTTCTCGCTAATCATTTTGTCTTTGTCAAAGCGATTGAGCACAATTTTGTCGTGACCCCAGCGCCCTACTTTTACCAAGAAGATGCCTAAGGTACCAAACATGAGCATGCCCATTGCAGCCACGTCATACCCCATTCCAACATGCCGCCCTACTACCGCCGACAACACAATGGTCAGTGACAACATGCGCCCGGCGATACTAATGCCAAAGGCAAAATTATCACGCTCGCCTAGCTCATCTCGCACGCTGATTTTTGAAAACACCGCAGCCAAAGCGCGTATCGCTAACAGCAGTACGACTGCTATGCCGATATCGATAGCGAGATATAAGGGTAAATCTGATGAAAGCGAGTTGAGTGTAACTAATTGTTCCATATACATCCGAAGGTTAACATTAGCGCGAAGACTGTGTATTCATAACGCTGAATATAATATGATGGATACACTTATTTCGCAAAGCCTCATGCAACTTGTGGTGTTTATATATCATGCCTTCTGCTCACGTTAAATCTGCCTTACTCAGTTTGAACAATGCCATGCGCGCGCTCAATAACGACGCTAGCGATGATAATGAAACGCTACAGCACACTGAAGCGACATTTGACGAAGACCTTGTTCACGTTCTTCATTCCAGTGACTTTGTTTGTCGCACTTGTGAGCGCTATCCTGCGGGTATGTTAGCGATTTTTGAGTCTATCGAAGATGCATCGCACCAGACCTTACAGCAGTTTAAAACACGATATCAATCCGAACTCAAAAGCGCATTAGAAGCCTGTGACACCGAAGCGGCGATGATGGAAGCGATTCGCCATTACCGTCACCTGCAAATGGCACGTATCGGTTACTTAGATTTACTGCACAAGCAAGATATTGTGCAGTCGATGCACGCGGTCTCAGCACTGGCCGATGAGCTTGTGTCGCAAACCTATATGTGGCTATTTCAACAAGCGGTAAACAAACATGGCTTGCCCCAACCCATGCAGCATTTGCAAATTATGGCCATGGGTAAACTCGGCGGACACGAACTTAACTTCTCATCAGATATCGATCTTATTTTTGCATATCAGCAGGCCGGCACTACCACCGGGCATTCACTTTCGGGTAAAAGCAAACCCTTAGAGCATCAAGTATTTTTTACGCGTGTCGCACAAAAGCTCATTTATGCCCTTGATCATATTACCGAGCACGGACGCTGCTACCGAGTAGACATGCGCCTGCGCCCTCTTGGCGAGTCTGGCCCCTTGGTGATGAGCTTTGCCGCCTTTGAAAGCTATTATCAAGAGCAAGGCCGGGCATGGGAGCGCTTTGCCATGCAAAAGATGCGAATCATCAACCCCGATCACCATAGCGACGAACTTCACGGCTTAGTACAACCCTTTGTCTATCGACGTTATGTCGATTTCACGACCCTAGACGCTATTCGAGAAATGAAGCACCTCATCGAAAAAGAGGTCAGACGGCGCCAGCTCAAGCAAAATATCAAGCTCGGTAAAGGCGGCATTCGCGAAGTGGAGTTTTATGTGCAGGCGCTACAGCTGATTCATGCGGGGCGCGAGCCACAATGCCAGTTAGTCAGTACGCTAGGTGCATTAAAAGCCTTAACTGAGCACCAGTTTATTGACCCAAAAGAGGCCAGTACGCTTGAAAGTCATTATTGCTATTTGCGCACCGTTGAGCACTACCTACAAATGTTCAACGACCAGCAAACTCAAGTACTCCCGGATAATGACAAAGACCAGCAGCGTTTATGTACGCTCCTCTCGCTGCCTAATTTTGAGGCTGTGCTGGCAAAAATTGAAACCACCATGCTGGGTATCAACGATATCTTTATGGCGTTAATTGCCGACACCAATGAAACCATTCAGATAGACGACAACACAGCTTCGGGCCATACGTTTGACGACCTTTGGGATCTTGATTTAAGCGAACAAGAGGCCATTGCGCTTTTTGATGAAGCGCTTGAACATGATGACATTGTGTTTTTACGCACCCACATCCATGAGTTTAAACAAAAGCTAGAGGTCAACGCGGTGAGCGAACGAGGCTTGCGCTCCATCAATCGCCTACTGCCGGTTATATTAAATGAGCTAAGCATCGATGAAAAGGCGCTCAGCCAAGCGCAAGTGCGCGGTGTTTTTGGTATTTTACTGGCCATTACTGGCCGCACAACCTATGTGGATTTATTGCTCGAAAACCCAATGGTAAGAAAGCGGTTATACGATTTGAGCATAAAGAGTCACTGGGTGGCCGAGCAAATAGCCTTACACCCTATGCTGCTCGACGAGCTACTTCAACCGGTATACTTGCAATCTGACCAACTCAGCCTCGCCCAGTGGAAAAGCCAGTGCCAAGATGAGCTCAGGCGAGACATGCTGCGCATCGACCCACAGGACATCGAAGCGGTCATGGATGGCCTGCGTCAGTTTAAAAATGCTGCGCAGCTTCGTATTGCCGCGGCCGATTTAAGCGGCACGCTGGCGATTAATCAGGTGAGCGATAAACTGACCTTGCTGGCAGAAGTGATTCTTGAGCGAGTGCTCGATTATGCATGGCAACACACCACGCAAAAGTATGGCACACCCCAAGGCCAGTCTTTTGAAAATAAAGGCTTTGGCATTGCCGCTTACGGTAAGTTTGGCGGCATAGAGCTAAGCTACGGCTCTGACTTAGACATCGTATGTTTGTATGATGCAGATAGGCAGGGCGAAACCGACGGCCTTGGCTCGTTGAAAAAGCTCTCCACGCAAGACTTTTACATAAAGCTTGTACAGCGCCTTACCCACCTTTGCATCACCAAGTGCTACCACGGTATTTTGTATGAAATAGATTTGCGACTGCGGCCATCGGGTAATTCTGGCCTCTTAATCAGTCATGTCGATAGCTTTGCAGAGTATCAAAGCGACACTGCATGGACTTGGGAGCATCAGGCCTTGGTGCGCGCTCGGTATGTGATTGGCGGTAGCGATTTACAAACCCGGTTTGATGAAATACGCAAACACACCCTTGCACGAGAGCGAGACATTCCTGAGCTACGTAAGCGAGTGTTTGAAATGCGCGAAAAAATGCGCGAGCACTTGAACAAAACCAAAGGCGACGAGCTTGATGTCAAACAGTGTAGCGGCGGCATTGTCGATATTGAGTTTATTGTGCAGTTTTGGGTATTAGCTTACTCATGTGAGCATTCAGCACTGCTTGAATGGTCAGATAACCTTAGGTTACTTGAAATTATTGAGCGTGAAGTGCCCGGGCATGCTCAAGATGCTGCGGTGCTTGCAAAACATTACCTTGCGCTGCGCCATGTCGCGCATCGTATTCAATTGTCTCAGCGTAACTTTGCGTATAGTGATGAAAAGCTAATGACAAAACTCTCTGCGGTAGCGCAGATATACCATCAGGTGTTTGAGCAGCAAAGCGCTGTGCAGCATACTAAAAGCGTCTAACGCGTTTGCATAACCTGTCGAGGGCGGGGTCTTGTTGGTCGGTAATGACCATAACGCGCTGGCCTTCACAGTAGTAGACTTTCACTGCGCCTAAAAAGTTAGAGTCTATTGCCCCGGCTAGTTCGTTCAGCATTCCCACTACGGTGTTTTCAGATAAAAAACGGCCTGAGATAATAAAATCTTGGCTTAAGTGCCATACCAAATCCATACCTTCTGCTTGCACGTGTGCAATTGTGTTTTCTTTTAGCGTGCTATCTACACTAAACGAACGAACTTTGTAGGTGCCACGCCAATTAAACGCGCGGCCTGGGTTTGGGTTGGGTCGCGTTGCGGCTATAATTTGTTGATCTAGAGATGTTTCTGGAGGGGGCAGTAAAATGACGTTTTCACCAAATTTCTCGTCTATTTTTTTATCTGACACCATGCCAAACTCTTCATAAAAGCTTGCCATGTTGGTTTCGATAGAGCGCTTTTCAATGGGCATGCCGTTTTCGTCAAGCGCAGGCTCCGGCATAAATTTGATCACCAAAAAAGCGCCTATCACCACAAATACAATGATTAAGATTCGTTTTGCCCAAAAACCCATGTTTACTCATAAAGTGATTGCGGTGCTGACTCAGGCCGCGTTTTAAACCTTTTGTGCATCCAAAGATAACTTTCCGGTTGCTCTTTGATGAGGGTTAATAAGTCTTCGTTTAACCGAGTTAATGCACGCTCTTTATCTTTATCGACCAAATAATTATTTACTGGATAGCATTTGATGGTATAGCCAGACTTGGTGTATTGAGAGCTGATTAATACCGGCTCGCAGTTTGCGCGCTCAGCAAACATAAGCGTTCCGGTAGTGGTCGCGGTTTGTTCAACGCCGCCAAACGGGACAAAAATACTTTGCGCCGCGCCGTAGTCTTGATCAGGCAAATATAGGCCAATTTCACCTTCGTTTAACGCCTCAATAAGGGCTTTAGCGTTGCGCTTGTGGATCATATATTTGTTAGCGCGATTGCGGCCATGATATTGGAAATAATCCATCAACGGATTGTTATGCTTGCGATAAAACGCAATGCTCGGATGACTGTAGCCTATTGCTCTGCATGCAAACTCTAAATTGACGTTATGCAGCGCCAGCCCAAACACCCCTTTGCCTGTGGCCAAGATATTGTCGATATGCTCAAAGCCTTGAAAGGTAATATGTTTTTTCACTCGCCAATCGGGCCACCACCAACCCATGGCGGTTTCAAACAAGGCCATGCCGGTGCGATCGATGTTCATTTGAAAAACTCGGTCAACTTCTTGGGGTGACCACTCGGGGAAGGTCAAGGCAATATTGCGCCGCGCGATGGCAACACGTTTGGGCGCTAACACGCCTAGCAGACGCCCAAACCCTTTACCTAGCAATAAGATAACGCGATAAGGCAGCCACGTAATGAGATACAACACACCGGCGCCAAGCCACACGTGCCAAAAATGAGGAAGTAAAAAACGCGCCTCAAATTGAGGGGCTTTGATAGAATGTTGAGACAAGATAAACCTATGAATGCCAATCGTTTAGCGTCATAGATTAGCACAAATGCTTAAAAAGCGCTGTCGATAGATTTAAGCTTTTTTTCGAACGCCTCGTAGTGACTGCTCGACTCGTAATCGAAGTGGTATTGGTTATGAAATCCAAAGCTCAATTTTACCAATGCATCTTCGAGGTACACGGTATATCCGTCAAAATCGGTATAGGCCTTTACGCCTTGCAACGTATAAGCCTCACCCATGTGGTCGCCGTGCTGACGAATTTTGTCAAACACGCGCAATAGTAGTTTTGAATCTAGCTCGTTTTTCACGTTTGCTCCTATTGATGTAGGGGTTATCTATCGCAAAAACGCTCGCAACATGATGACCTTACACACTAACTTGTTCGTTGTCAGTGCCGGCATAGATCACTTAAAAGTTAAGGCGCACGCCAATATGGGCCGCGTTAGCATTGTAGCCTTGTTCGCCATTAATATACTCCACCTCAAAGCGAACCATTGCACTTCGAAACACATGAAAATCAAAACCCAGTCCAATGACACCTGCGATAATACCTTCATCAATTTCACACAAACCTGGGGTAACGATATTTGGCTCACATACTAGCTGACCAACGCTTTCAACTTGCGCATTAACATGCGCCACGCCGACTCGATAAAAAAGTTCACCATACTGATTACGTGCTTTTCCAAGCGCCGACACCGACAATGCGTAAAAGTCTGACGTACTTGAACCAAATTCTGGAAACGTGCCAGAGTCCTCGTTACCTAGGCCTTGAAAGGTACCTTCTACATACCATTGTTCAGTGAGTTCATAGCCCACACCGAGCTTGTAGCTTAAGCCTTCTGTTTCAAAGGTGTCGATATCGTTGTTTGCATACCCCAATGAAACAACACCATACATATTTTGCTGTGCAAAGGCGCTGGAACAAAACGCGACTAGCGCAATGAGTAGTGCGTAAGATGTAAAAGTTTGTTTGATCATGTGGCAATAGCTCTCTTTAAGTGTTGAGTAAAATATGTAAATTATCCTTTGAACCCAGTCTTCACTACTACGGCGCGGTGCGTTAACGCCATTTTAGTGAGGTTGCGCTCTGCTATATCTTTATTTACGCCAAAAACCCGTCTTTTTCTGAATATGAAGAAATCTGCGTTCGTTTGTGTATTTTTTACGCACGTTTCATACCTTTTCGTGCTTTTTAGCGGCTTTTCGATGCTTTTTTCTTTGCACGCTTGTGTACTTTATTAAATATTTTGTACTTTTTTGTGCTTCTAAAACTTAAAGCAAAATCTTTGCCAACTTCTGTTCTAAATATTTTGCCAAATCAGCAGACATAGTTACCGCGAGAATGTGCGCGCCATACATCAGTATAGAACAACAAGCCCTACTTTCACGTGGAATGTGTACATTACATTGTGCAAATATCAAACAATTGACCTTTTAATTGTTTTATGTTTTCATACACCAAACCAACTGGTCAGATGAGCGGATAAGTTAATTATGAGTATTAGAACTAGCCTTAAAAAAGTATTACCTCCTATTTCAGTCACAGAGCAGGAAGCACTCGATGCGGGCGACGTTTGGATTGAATCGTCAATTTACCAAGGCAAGCCTGACATGCATGCATTGCGTCAATTACCGCAAGCTAAGCTTAGCGCCGACGAGCAAGCATTTATGGATGGTCCAGTACAGACCCTTTTAGAAATGATCGACGATTTCGAGCTGCAAAACTCTGAGCACATTCCTCAGGAAATGTTAGATTTCTTGGGCAAAGAGAAGTTTTTCTCGATGATCATTCCGAAGAAATTTGGCGGTCTAGAGTTTAGCCCGTACGCAAACTCAACCATCGTAGCGACTATCGCTGCGCGCAGCGGCGCAATTGCTGTTACTGTAATGGTCCCTAACAGCTTAGGCCCAGGCGAGTTGTTAATGCACTACGGAACTGAAGATCAGCAAAATTACTGGTTGCCACGCCTAGCCGTTGGCCAAGACATTCCATGTTTTGCATTAACCAGCCCAGAAGCAGGCTCAGACGCCGGCTCTATCCCAGATGCAGCCATTGTGACCAAAGGCCAATGGGAAGGCGAAGAAGTCATTGGCCTTCGCGTATCTTGGGACAAGCGCTACATCACCCTTGCACCTATCGCAACGGTATTAGGCCTAGCGTTTAAAGTATTCGACCCAGACCAACTTTTAGGCGAGAAGCTTGAGCTCGGTATTACTTGTGCACTGCTTCCAAAATCTCACCCGGGTGTTGAGCTTGGTAACCGTCACGACCCAATGGGCGTGCGTTTTTATAACGGCACAACACGCGGTAACGATGTATTTATTCCAATGGACTTTATCATTGGTGGCCAAAAGAACATCGGTAAAGGTTGGCAGATGCTAGTGAGCTGCTTAGGCGCAGGCCGCGGTATCTCACTTCCAGCAATGGGCGTAGCAACGGCACAAGCTGCGTTTAAATCTACCGCTGAATATTCATTTGTACGTGAGCAATTTGGCGTGCCCATTGGCCGCTTTGAAGGCATTCAAGACAAGCTTGCCGATATTGCCGGTAAAACATTCTTGCTAGAAGCGATGCGCGTATTAACCACTGAAGGCCTCGGCGAAGGCATTAAGCCATCGGTTGTGACCGCAATTGCAAAGTATCACATGACCGAACTTGGTCGCGACGTGATGAACTCAGCGATGGACGTACAAGCAGGTAAAGCGATTCAACGCGGGCCACAAAACACCCTTGCTAATGGCTATGCTGCCCTTCCTATTGCCATTACGGTAGAAGGCGCGAATATCCTTACTCGTAACCTCATGATCTTTGGTCAAGGTGCAATGCGTTGTCACCCACATTTGAAAGAGATGGTTGACCTTATTCATAGCAACGACAGCAGTGCAGACGGTGCGTTTAACAAAGTACTAGGCAAAACCGTTGCCTTTAGTGTTAAAAATGCCTTCCGCAGTAAAGTAAACAGCTACTTGCCGTTTATGCGCAATGCAGAGTCTAGCTTGGTAGAAGTGCGTCCATACGAAAAACGTTTGAATGCATTGTCGGCAAAACTTGCACCACTTGCCGATTTGTCGCTATTAGTACTTGGCGGCGACCTGAAAAAAGCAGAGCTTTTATCTGCTCGCTTAGGTGACGTAATCAGCTATGTCTATGCTGGTATGGCTGCGGTTCGTTTTTACGAGCAGCGTGTACAAGACCGTCAGCAAGCCCTTCCATTCTTTAAATATGCGATGGAATGGTCATTGCAACAAGGCGAAAAAGCGATTGTGGATTTTGTAAACAACTTCCCGAATATGCCTACTCGCTTGTTAATGCGCGGTTTAACTAACACTTACACGTCTTCTGTTAGCGGCATCAGCGATGACTTGATCAGAGAGCTATCGAATGCGGCACTGCAAGACACCAGCATTAAAGCGCAGCTAACGCACCTTGTTAAGCCAATTGCAGGTGATGGTAACGACATTAACGAACAAGCATTTAAAGCAAAACATGCTGCAATGCCGTTATTGTCTAAAGTACAAAAGGCCTTGCGTAAAGCGCCGGTTGTACCGTTTATCTCGTTTGAAAATGCCGTTAATAAGCTACATGAGAATGGCGATTTAACTGAGCAAGAGGTTGAAACCTTGCTAAGTTACAACGAAAAACGCAAGTTAGCGGTACGAGTGGATGAGTTTACGTTTGATATGGTCGACGTTAACACACTCGAGCAAAGCCCTGAAAAGGATGCAGACGCAGCGTAAGCCGCCATCTGCTAAAAGCCTAAAAGTAGAATGCCAGTCAGCTAAGCTGACTGGCATTTTTTGTTTCTCACGTGCAAACACCTAGCAAAATCTCAGCTTAGGCTTAGCCCCCCAAACAAACGCATATTGAGCACTTTTTAAACATTGCGTCTACACGCCTTTTCGTTACATACTAAGCCTCGCAGTTGCTTTTTAAAAGAGCGCGTGGGCCCTTGGTTTCAAGCTATCATCACAATTCGATTACCAGTGTCGCATCGGCGCAAATAACAACAATAAATGTAAAAGGAAGATTACCCCATGTCGAATGATGCTCAGGCCGCCAGTACCCAAGAGCAAGTGCTCACTCCTGGCAATAAAAAAGCAAAGCTAGTCACTGTGCACGGCACTGGTGCTGGAGATGTGACTAGCTCTGGAGATAAGTGGTGGCAGTTGGGAAGTGTATTTTTAACCGACTTGCAAACACGTCTTGAGCTTGACCCAAAGCGAGTAGAAATTGTGCCCTTCCAGTGGGATGTGGGCCCTAACAGTGAAGAAAAACGCCGCGCTGCCGGCAACAAACTCAAAGACTTATTGCACAGCTATGACAAGGCGGGTGATGACTATTACTTAGTAGGCCATAGTCATGGGGGCTCGGTTATTTATCATTCTTTGCTTCAATCGGTTGCGGACAAAATGCCGTTTGCAGGCCTTAAAACGTGGTGTACTGTCGGCACTCCATTTCTTGACTATCGACCTAATACCTTCCTGTTTCAACGCTTGAAAAGTATAGGCCTGACATTTTGTACATCAGGTATTGTGTCTTTTGTGCTCGGTCTGTGGATCATGCTGATGACCATTACCCGTGAGTCGGTTAATCAATCGGTGATAGAAATGGGCCATGCTATGTTGATATATGGCGCCATCATCTATTCAATCTTGTGGGTTTACGAGCGGCGCAAAAAAACATGGTTTACACGGGCCCAAAAAAAAGAAGTAGAACAAATATATAAAGACCGCTGGTGTGGTTTGTGGCATCAAGAAGACGAAGCCATCAGTGCACTGAGCAATGTAAAAGCGATTAACGCTCCAATTATCCCTCACACGTTTTTGCAACAAATCATCTCGTCAATCCAATTTGCTGTGGTTATCATAATTGGCGTGTATTACGCCGCGGATCTTGCGTTTTTTGAAGGCGAACAAATAGGCAAATTGGCTGAGTTTTTTCTGGAAGATACCGAGGGAGGCTTAGGCTGGCTGACTTATATGACAACCTTCATGATAGCCGTGTATATTTTAGCATTTTGGGTGTTAATCAAAGGCCTGAGTGTGCTGGCATTGGCCTTAGGTCGTCCGCTGGCGTTTTTATTGAACAATGTCGTTTGGGCGTCTATCAAGCAGCGCGCATGGGGAGACGACCTGCTCAAAGAAGACGTGCACAGCGTTAGCTCACAGCCACCAGAGTTTGCGCATACATGCGATTTTTTATGTGAAACCATTGCTAGTCCGTTACGGGAGCACAGTGAAAAAAATGCAATAAAAACCCTGCACAAAGTGCGGATGGTGCTGGGCATGACTGAGAACGCCAGTCGCTCACCAGACTTGCGAACTGAACTCAGCGAGAGCCTTAATTGGCAAGAGCTGATCCATACCTCGTATTTTGAAGTGCCGGCCTTTGTCGATTTGCTTGCAAAGAACCTAATTGATGCGGGTATCAATCAGTACAAATAGCCATTAGGTTCAGTGATGATGCTTTGCGTTTGTATTCCTGCACCTTTAGTCACTTTAAAAAGTTATGGTTTCTCGCGTGTGGGAATAAAACACTGTTGGTAGATATTGGCGAAAACACTATAGATTTTTGAGGCCTGATTGCTTTGCAAGCGGTCTTTGAAAAGGTAGTATTCACTGCACTAACAATAACAATAAACACCTGCGGTAATTTACCTACTATGGCCCAACTTTACTTTTATTACTCTGCGATGAACGCAGGTAAATCTACATCCTTACTTCAATCTGCGTACAACTACAAAGAAAGGGGTATGAATGTCGCGCTTTACACGGTTGCCTTTGACGATCGTTTTGGTGAAGGCAAAATAGCCTCTCGTATTGGCCTATCCTCCCCTGCGCATTTATTTGGCCAGCACACCAATATGTTTGAAGAGATTAAAGCACTGCACGAATCCAGCGCGCTTGGTTGCGTGTTTATAGATGAAGCACAATTTTTAAATAAAGCACAAGTTCAGCAATGCTTAAAAATCGTCGATGAGCTTGACGTACCAGTACTCGCCTACGGTCTTCGCACCGATTTTCAGGGTGAAACCTTTGAAGGTAGCCTGCATCTATTAGCTTGGGCAGACAAACTCTCAGAGCTTAAAACCGTTTGTCATTGCGGCCGTAAAGCGAACTTCGTTGCGCGTTTAAATGCTCACGGTGAGGTAATTAAAGATGGTGACCAAATTGAAATTGGCGGCAATGACAAATATGTATCGCTTTGCAGAAAGCACTTTTGCGAAAAAACAGGGTTTAATCAATAAGCCCTATTTGCAAATCTAAGCTGCTGCTAACGCTTTATAAGGCAAAGCATTTAGACAATAACAAAGACCGCAAACGCAGCCTGTCTAAAATATCCATCACCCTATTTAAGTTTTCGCATCAGTTTGAGTGATACTTTTATCATCATCAAACCAATTATTTCTTATAACGCGTATACTCTAGAATAAAGGTAATTTCAGTGTGGAGATGCAACCATGGATTTTTCTTATAACAGCACAACCCAAGATTATTTAACACGCCTTAAAGCCTTTATGGCAGAGCATGTAGCGCCAATCGAACAGCAAGTGTATGAGGATTTAGAAGAGCTCAACCCTACCGGCGATTGGAAGTCTTGGTCGGTGCACCCTGCTATTGAGCCACTAAAAGCGAAAGCGAAAGAAGCCGGTTTATGGAATTTGTTTTTGCCCGATGCCGATTTAGCCCAAGGCCTCACGTGTACCGAATATGCTCCCCTTGCTGAAGAAATGGGCCGCATTCCCTTCTCTCCTGAAATATTTAACTGTAACGCCCCCGACACCGGCAATATGGAAGTGCTATATCACTTTGGTAACGATGCGCAAAAAGCCAAATGGTTAACGCCTTTACTAAACGGTGAAATTCGCTCGGTATTTGGCATGACAGAGCCTGATGTGGCCTCTTCAGATGCAACCAATATGGCTGCTACCATTGAAGCCGATGGCGATGAGTTGGTGATTAACGGTAAAAAGTGGTGGTCTACAGGTTTAGGTCACCCCAACGCAAAAGTCATGATTTTTATGGGCCTGTCAAACCCAGAAAACGATAAGCACAGTCAACACAGCATGGTCATTGTACCGCTGGACACGCCAGGGCTACACATTAAGCGCATGCTTACCGCTTATGGCGACTACGACGCGCCCTTTGGTCATGGCGAAGTGCATTTTGACAACGTACGTGTACCCAAAGAAAACTTACTTGTTGGCATGGGTAAAGGCTTTGCCATTGCCCAAGGGCGCTTAGGCCCTGGCCGCATTCATCACTGCATGCGCGCCATTGGTATGGCTGAAAAAGCCCTCGAGCTTGGCATTAAACGAGGCCTGTCACGAGTGGCCTTTGGGCGTCCAATCATTGAATTAGGCGGCAACAAAGAACGTTTAGCACAGGCACGTATGGCGATTGAACAGTCGCGTTTGCTAACGCTTCAAGCGGCATGGAAAATTGATAATTTAGGCGTAAAAAATGCGATGGTCGATATCTCTGCCATCAAGGTGGTAGTGCCCAATATGCTACAAGAAGTCGTTGATATGGCGGTTCAACTGCACGGCGGTGGCGGCATGTGTAACGACTACCCGCTCGCCCGCTTAGCCGCAGGTGCTCGCGCCCTTCGACTCGCCGATGGCCCAGATGAAGTGCACATGGCCATGGTGTCGCGCCTTGAACTGAAAAAGTATCGTTAATATGAGTAGCTCTATTATCGATAAAGCCTCTTCGGTTAGACCAGGAGAAGAGCTTCCCATAGAAGCGTTACGCCAGTGGTTAGACGCTAACATAGGTGGTTTAGAGGGTGATATGCACATCACCCAATACTCTGGCGGCGCGTCAAATTGGACGTATTGCTTGCAATTTGACAACCGCTCGGTGATTTTAAGGCGCCCACCTAAAGGCACAAAAGCCAAAGGCGCTCACGACATGGGCCGTGAATATCGCTTGCAAAAATCACTTGCTCCGGTTTACGACAAAGTGCCTACCATGCTCGGTTACACCGATGATGAAAGTGTGATGGGCGCTGAGTTTTATGTGATGGAAAAGCTCGACGGCATTATTCCTCGCAAACATTTTCCAAGAGGCTTAGAGATTAGCGCCGAGCAAGCCAATAAGCTTTGCGAAGTGGCGCTAGACGAATTAATTAAACTGCACAATGTTGATTATAAAGGCGCAGGGCTTGACCATATCGGTAAAGGCGAAGGGTATACCGAGCGCCAAATCAGCGGCTGGATCAATCGCTACAATAAAGCTAAAACGTGGAATGTGCCCAGCGGCAAAAAAGTCATGCACTGGCTAGAGGCGCACTTGCCGGAAAAAGAAACTATCTGCATTACCCACAACGATTATCGCTTTGACAACCTAGTGCTCGCGGCCGACGACCCAACCAAAATTATTGGCGTATTGGATTGGGAGCTAGCGACTCTGGGCGACCCGCTTATGGATCTTGGCAACACCCTCGCTTATTGGGTGCAGGCCGACGATGACTTTATGGCCAAAAACACTCAGCGCCAGCCTACCGACATCCCCGGTATGATGACGCGCCAAGAAGTGATCAACTACTACTGCGCCAAACAAGGTTTAGAGCCACGCGACTTCGATTTTTATGAAGTGTATGGCTTGTTCAGACTCGCCGCGATTGTGCAGCAAATTTACTATCGATATCACCATAAACAAACGCGCAATCCGGCGTATAAGAATATGTGGGTGTTTGTGCATTATTTGCTGTACCGTTGTAAAAAAATAATGAAAAGAAGGTAGACCCCGTGCGCAAAAACATATTAATCACAGGTGCCAGCTCCGGCTTAGGCAAAGGCATGGCCATTGAATATGCGAAGATGGGCCGTAACTTAGCTTTATGTGCACGTCGCGTTGAACGACTCGAAGAACTAAAGACTGAGCTACTTGCCATCAACCCCGATATTCAAGTGCTGATCAAGTCACTCGACGTAAACGATCACGACGCAGTGTTTACAGTGTTTGACGAGTTCAACCAAGAAATGGGGCAACTCGACCGCGTCATCGTAAACGCGGGTATGGGTAAAGGGGCTTCTGTTGGCACTGGGTATTTTCATGCAAATAAAGAAACGGCTGTCACCAACTTTGTGTCGGCCCTCGCCCAGTGCGAAGCAGCGATGGGTATTTTTAGAGCGCAAAACAGCGGGCATCTTGTGACTATTTCATCGATTAGCGCGGTGCGTGGCTTTAGGCGTGCGCTAACTGTTTATGCCGCGACTAAAGCAGCGATTACCGCATTAAGTGAAGGCATACGCGTTGATTTACTTAACTCTCCGATAAAAGTCAGCACGGTTCATCCTGGGTTTATTCGCAGCGAAATTAACGAAAAGGTTGAAAAGGTCCCGTTTATGGTCGACACCGAAACAGGATGCAAAGCCATTATCAAAGCCATTGAAAAAGAGGGGGCAAATAGCTACGTACCCACTTGGCCGTGGGCGTTTTTGCAGCTAGTCATGCGCATTGCGCCGCTGTCTTGGCTTAAGAAAATGAGCTAAGCATGCAGGCAACCATTTTCACTCAGGCGATTTTACCTGGCGTTTTGGCCATGATCATGTTTGGTATGGGTTTAAGCCTGACCAAAGATGACTTTACACGCTTAGTCAAAATGCCAAAGCCAGTGCTAGTTGGCTTAGTAGGTCAGCTTGTGTTGCTGCCGTTGCTAGCCTTTTTTATTGCATTAGCACTTAATGCATCGCCTGAAATTGCGGTGGGCTTGATGATACTCGCTGCGTGCCCAGGTGGCACTACCTCTAACCTGATCAGTCATATCGCAAAAGCAAACCTAGCTTTGTCTGTTTCTCTTACCGGTGTAACCACCTTAATTTGTGTTTTTACCACGCCGTTATTGATTCAATTTAGCATAGGCTTTTTCTCAGAGTCGGCGTTAGCGTCGTTTTCGTTATTAAATACGTCTCTAGGCTTACTGGTAATTTCTATTATTCCGGTGATATTAGGCATGATTGTTCGCAAGTTTTTTTCCAAAGCAGCCAGACGAGCAGAGCCCAAATTCCGTGCATTATCGACCATTTTTATGTTGATGCTCATTGTCATTATTTCTTATCAAGAGCAAGAGATGATGATGGAAGCCTTCCCATCGGTCTTTTTAATCGTGATTGCTCTTAACGCAGGTGCGACATTATTGGGCGTGGTATTAGCCCACCTCACCAAGCTTGATGGGCGCGATGGCGTAACCTTAGGTATTGAGATTGGTACACAAAACGCAA
This sequence comes from Glaciecola sp. XM2, assembly GCF_018595715.1. Lineage (GTDB taxonomy): Bacteria > Pseudomonadota > Gammaproteobacteria > Enterobacterales > Alteromonadaceae > Glaciecola. The sequence continues at coordinate 519,350 of NZ_JAHEOJ010000020.1, read as the reverse complement.
CCCTTGCCATACTCATCGCGGTGAGTTTCATAGAGCAGCCTGCGTATGCTGTCGCAGCTGGCGTTTACGGCGTAATTATGTATTTTGGCGCCTTTGTATTAGTAATGTTACGCCGCCAGCATTTAGGTGAGCGCCCTAGCTGATATCATCAGCATAAATGCGGTGATTAATCAGTAAATAATGCGAATTTTAAATAAAATCACACCTAACTCCGTTAAAAACTAAACATCTTTGGCTGTGCCTGTTAATATAGCCGCGTATTTTTTAGTACGATGTTTGATTTGCAGTATTGTTTCAGGTTTTTAGGTTAATCATGGCTATTCCGTTACCACCAAAATTAGAGAAATATTTTAATCGTTTGTCGATAAAGAGCCGCTTTTTTAATAGAGTGCTTAGCTTCTTTTTTATGCCTTTTGTGCACAAAAGCGGGTTAAAAATGAACTTTGTCGAAGATGACTATTATGCCATTTTGCCTAAACGCCGCATTAATACCAACTGGTACGGCACCATGGCCGGCGGTGCGATATTAGGTAATTCGGAGCTTGCAGCAGGTTCGTACTTGTTTATGCTGAGCAAAGGCGAATATCGCATGATTTGTACTCGCCTAAACTATCGATTTTTGCTGCCAAGCCTAGATTCCATTATGTACAAGGCATATGTAGACTTAGAAGAACTCGCCGAAAAAATAAAAGCCGGTGGTAAATTCAATATCGACATGACCCTCAAAGTATTCAGAATCAACAACGACAAAGCAGGCCGACGCATTGGCTCTGGCACGATCAGCTTTCACATGTGGCCAGTAGGTAGCTAATTTGCCAACTTATCTACAGTACAGCTTTTATCTTGCCTGCTCGTGGCTGTGGTGTTTGGGTGGCTTTTTTCCGTTAATTCTCAATCGCGATTATGGATGGCCTGCGTTACTTGCCTTCACAGTGTTTAATGTGGGCGGCGCAACCGCCATGGGGTTTTACTTAAAAAACCGCGAGCACCAAAAGCGCTTTGTATCTGAACATAAAACCGCAATCACAAGCTTCTCTTACGTCACTCTTGCCTATCAGCTGTTTTTCATCGCATGGCTGGGTAGCGTTATCGGGCATCCTCTATTAATTGGCGCAGTGCTTGTCATTGCCTTAGCCATTTACCTTAGCAAAAACATGATCACCCAATGGGCTTGGGTGCTTTACGCCATTTCTTTCGGTCTGTTTATCGCCTTTATTGGTAGCGATTGGCCGCCGGTGGATTTTAGTGCAAGAGGATACTGGCCGCATGCTTTGTTACCGCTGGCTATCGGATTTATATTTTCTCCTTATTTAGACATCACCTTTCATCGCGCTTATCGACAAAGCGACAAACCTAAAGCAAGTTTTGTGATTGGGTTTTGCGTGTTGTTTTTAAGCCTTATCGGATTTGTGTTTTTATATTCGGCCGCTTTAGGCGATGTATTTTTCTTCAACGCCATACCCGCTGCCATCATTTACCCTATTGTAGGCTTTCTTGTGCTGCAAACAGCCTTTACCGTTGCTGCCCATTGTGGTGAGTTACGCGAACAAAACATTATGCAGTCTCGTGGCCTTGCTACCCTCATCGGCGGTATATCAATGGCGGCCCTTGGCATATTAACGCTGTTTAAAGACACCACCATCCCATTAGTGAATCTCCCCCTTGAAGAAACCATCTATAAGAGCTTTTTGTTCTTTTATAGCTTGGTCTTTCCGCTGTACCTGCTCCTTAAAAACGCAAAGTCTATGTACTTTTGGACCTTAGCAATATGCACCCCCGCCTACTCCATTGGCTTTTTAATCGGCGGTAGCTACAGTTTCACTTTGAGTATCGGTTCGCTGCTGATTCTTGCCGTCATTGCCTTTAAATGGCGACAAGGCGCGCGCTTGCAATATCAATAATCATTGAATTGTTGCACAAATTTGCGCACACTTAAGTTTGTTAAAAACCAAAGAGATGATGCGCTTAGATGAAATATTTTGTTGTTTTAATCCTGATATTTAGCTCGTCTAATCTTGCTGCGCAGTTAGACTCAAAAGCGCTCGATGCCGTCATTGAAGATGCGCTTAGTACCTTTCACACACCCGGCATGAGTGTCTCGATTGTTTATCAACAGCAAGTCATTTATGAGAAAGGATTTGGTAAAGCCAATATTGCAGAGCATCAAGATGTTCGTCCAGATACCTATTTTCGCCTTGCCTCCACCAGCAAAGCCTTTACCGCAGCATCACTCGCCCTTTTAGTCGACCAAGAAAAGTTAGACTGGCAAGACCTTGTTATCGACTATTTACCGCACTTTAGATTACACGACAGCTACGCCACCGAGCATTTTACAATAGAAGACTTGCTGACCCACAAGAGCGGTTTAGTAGGCGGTGCTGGCGACAGCATGATTTGGCCTGAGCCCAGTGGTTTTAGCCGAGAAGAGGTAGTCAGCAATGTAAAGTACCTCACACCAGGCTCACAATTTCGTGAGCAATATGCTTATAGTAACGTGATGTACATCACCGCTGGCGAGGTGGTTGAAGCGGTCTCAGGTAAACCTTTTGAAGACTTTGTAGACCAATATATTTTTAAACCGCTTGGCATGCAATGCTACGCCGGCGATATGCCAAAGGCCACATTACAAAATAGCGCTATGGCATATGGTCACAACGACCGCCTTGGCGTATACGAAATACCTCGCAATGCCATTCATGGTGATGCATTGATGTCAGCGGCAGCCGGCGGCATGGTGTGTAGCGCAAGCGAAATGAGTAAATGGATTAAGGCCCTGCTACAACCCAGTCAACTGCCATTTTCTGAAGAGCAACTTGAGAAAATGTGGCAACCTCACACCATTTTAGGCGTGTCAGATGTCGATACCGAATGGGACAACACTTACTTTAGAAACTACGGTTTGGGCTGGCGTTTAAGTAATTACGACGGTTATCTGCACATTTCCCATACCGGCACGCTGTCGGGTTATCAGGCCTTTGTAGTGGTGATGCCGCAATTAGAGTTAGGCGTAGTGGTATTAAACAATGGCTCTAACTATGGTGCCCGCGGGGCGGTGATGCAGAGCATTTTAAAAATGTTCACGGGCGATACCAAAGATAATTGGGTAGAACAATATGTTGATTATCAAGCAGAGCGCGAGGCGATTTTCCTTGCCAGAGACGACACCCCCGAAAGCCTAGCACCCTCATCACTTAATGATGAGCAGATTGTTGGCGTGTATTCAGACCAATGGTTTGGAGATTTCACCATCTCAAAACAAGGCGATGAGCTTAGGATAGTGTCATCGCGCATGGAAAACCTCAAAGGCACTTTAAGCGCCTTTCAAGATACCAGTTACAAAATAGACTGGGACAATGAAAACGCAGCGTCCGACGCGTTTATTCATTTCGACATCAATGTGAAACGCGAGGTGCTTAGCGCAACATTACATCCTTTCACTACTCGTGAACTTACGTCTCATGAGTGGCGGGATATGCATTTTATAAAGCAGTAGGCCAAAATTGTGTACCGACCATTGCCAGTGAAATTGCTGGCAATGGTGTTGTGAGCGAGAGTAGCAAGTGTTTGCAGTAATCGCTTGCGAGCGTTTGATGCTATACCTACATTTTTACTAAGCTACGATGCTAGATGCTAGATGCTACCCAAAGCATTGATTATTGCTTTCTGTCATTCACAAACAATTCCTGCAGCTCTTCTCTGCCTTGCTTGGCAGTTTTTACCAACTCATCAAAGGCTAAATCTTCGGTAATGACTTTGTTTAACATTTCGCGATCGTGTTGGTTAAATATCTCTACCATATTGTCAGCTTGGCCAAGAGTATAGCCATATGCATTTAGCACTCCTTTACAAGCGTTCAACCCCCCATCGAACATCTCGCGCACAAAAAACTCAATACCAAGCTTTCCTAACTCAGTGGCATGAATGCGATCCCGTGCTCTTGCGATAATTTTAACCTCTGGGTATTCTCGCTTTACCAACTTGGCAAGCGCCGTGATCTGCTGTGGGTCGTCAATGGCAATTAACAACACTCTCGCCTGGTCAATACCTGACTTTTTAAGCAAGTCTAAACGCGTTGCATCCCCATAAAACACGCGATTCCCAAACTGTTGGACAAAGGCAATGTGCTCTGCATCTTTATCCATAGCGGTAAAAGCGATGTTGTTTGCAGATAAAACGCGGGCGGTAATTTGCCCAAATCGCCCAAAGCCAGCAATAATGACCTGAGGCTCTTCACTGTCTCGTTGAGTGTCGTACACCGCGGGGCAGTTCTTGGTGTTGTAAAATAACGAATGTAAAATTACCACGGGCGATGTTAGAGCCATCGACAATCCAACAACCAAGTTAACCTGCCCGGCTAAGTCATTGCCTAAAACTGCGCTGCTCACCGCAAGGGTCATCACCACAAAGGCAAACTCCCCCCCTTGTGAAAGCATTAGTGCCACACGTGTAGAGTCGGTGTTTGATTGTTTAGCTGCGCGCAAAATAGCATAGATTATGAGTGCCTTAACCAGCACCAACAAAAGGCTCATGCCAACAATAAACACAGGCTCTGCAACGAGCAGGCTTAAATCTAAATTCATGCCAATGGCAATGAAAAACAGGCCCAACAATAGCCCTTTGAAAGGCTCAATTTCGGTTTCTAGCTGATGTTTAAAACTGCTATCCGCTAGCAAAATTCCTGCGATAAATGCGCCCATACCCATCGAAAGCCCCGACGCTGACATACCCAAGGCGGTCACTAACACAATAAACAAGGCGGCGGCTGTCATCACCTCTGAGCTGCCGTAGCGAGCAACAATGCGCAAAAACGGATTAATTAAGAAGCGACCAATCACCAACACAGCCACCACTGCGCTAAGGCTTATGTACCATGCGGGGCCTGCATCACCCTGAGAAGGTGAAAAGGAAGCCACTAGCAGTAGAATAGGGATAACGGCAACGTCCTGCATCAATAAAATAGAAAATCCCTGTTGACCGGGAGGCGTTTTGAGAATGCGCTGCTCGGTCATCAGCTGAATAGCAAAGGCGGTGGAAGATAGCGCGAGGGCAAGACCAATGGTCACACTCACAGGTATGCTTAAGTAAAACGCAAAATGACATAATGCAGCAATCATCCCAGCGCTTACAAACAGCTGACTACCACCACTGAACATAATTTGATTGCGCATGCGCCAAAGGGTTTGGGGTTGCAGCTCTAAACCAATTACAAACAACAGTAACACCACGCCAAGTTCAGCAAAGTGCAAAATAGTGTAAGGGTCGTCAATAAAATTGAGTGCTGAGGGGCCAATGATAATGCCCGCAATCAAATATCCGAGAATGCCCCCAAGTTTGAGCTTTTTAAACAACGGAACCGCGATGAGTGTCGCACCCAGAAATATTGCGACAGACCCTAATAGACTCATGCTTTGTCTCTACTTGTATGTTTACGTTGAAAGGCAGTGTAGCTTGGATTGAATATTGAGCGATAGTGTAAAAAAGCAAATGCCGCATTAAAGCGGCATTTGATGGCACAGATATTTGTGATAAGCGTCTTTATGGCATGCACCTTTTAGGCTGCTACCTTTACAAAGACTACTTAATCTTTGCGAAATGGTCAGCGCTTAATTTACCAGCACCCCATACAATATTCGCTAGCAACATTAATCCCCAAATGTAATGCAAGTTAAGGGCGGCAGGCGCGATATCTTCAAGGCTTAATACTGCTACGTAGTTAACGATGAACAAACCAATAGCTGCTTTACGAGTAAACAAACCTATTGCCAGTAACACCGGCAAAACCAACTCGCCAATCGTGGCTAAATAGGCTGCGGTAGTAAAATCTAATACAGGCACGGCATACTCATATTCAAAGAGTAAGAGCGTTGATTCCCAGTCGTTTAGCTTGGTTAATCCAGACTTAAAGAACACCCAAGCTACATAAAGACGCGCAGCAAAAAGGGCCGGGATATCTAAGTGACTCAATAGGCCAAAGATGCGATTGTACAACTCAATTAACTTTTTCATTTCAATAAAATTCCGTAGTTTAGCAGCCATATGCTGCTGCGATTAATGTGTTGATCGCACGCCGTAAAGTCGTTTTTGTGAGATTTGCTCGGTTAACCACGGTGATAATTGTTCGGGTTGCTCGGCAAACGCTGCAAAAATATTAGCGATGCTATCTTGGTTATGTAAGTGCTGAAACACTTCTTTCACGTCGTCACTTACGTTTAGCATTTCAGCTTTATAATCAGGACGCCACACCACAATAGACCGAGCTTGTTCGGAATTTATTGCATCTCGCATAGATTTATTTAAATCGCCCATAAAAATGGACCGGGTTTCTCCCTCCACTTGCAGTTGAGGTTCATGGGCTAATTGATAGAGTTTATCCACGGGGAAGACAAAGCGTGCGAGGGCAAAACCCGGGGCTGTCTCAAATACCAACTCATTGGGGTCACGCTCATTCAGCAGCCCAAAAGACTCACCATCAAATGTTTTATCTTCAGCGCGCTGAATACCTTGCAACAACCAGTCTAGTTCTGCCACCTCACTCAGGTAAGGTACTTCGCTTAAATTTGGGTGGGTCATAATAAAGTCTGAAAAGCTTTCCCCGTAATCTGCCCAATCAAAATGAGTTTTGGGTTCGGCTAAAAGATAGGCGCGTGCTAGAGCGCGAAAGTCACCTTCGTCCATTAGCGCAAATACACTTGAAAAGGTGATGCTTAAAGCGCGAATGCCATTTTCAATAAAGTTGTTGTGATACACCTTCATGCCAGGCAAGGAGTGGCGGCTCGATTCGGCGTCGAATATCTCTTGAATAATGCGTGTTTGGTAACTCACAAGACGCTCCTCGCGCTGATGGAATGGTGATAAGGCTATTTTTGCTGCGGCGCTATTTTTGCTGCGGCGCTATCTTTGCTGCGGCGCTATGTCTCTGGCTATTTTTGCTGCAGCGCTATGTCTCTGGCTTTATTCGCTTGCTCCACAAGCGTTGCCCACGGCGGCAAATTAGTATCCCACTCAATCAAGGTGGGTACACTGGGAAAGCACTTAATGGTTTGCTTATAAACCTCCCAACATTGCTGCGATACCGCTTGGCCGTGGTCATCAACGATAAAGCCTGCCACCTTCTGCTCGCTAAAGCCTGCGAGGTGAATTTCGCCCACCAGATGCTGGGGCAGTTGCTTCACGTGGCGCATGACCGCCTCGATGGGGTCTGCATGCTTTTGATTAAGAGCATTAACAATCAAATTATTCAAATCGAGCAACATGGTGCACCCTGCCGCGTCGCAAAGGCGCAACAAAAACTCAGTTTCGGTCATGCTATCGCGGCTGTATGGATCCATCTCACTGACATCTAAGTACGCCGACAAATTCTCAATTAATAACGCTCTGCCAATGGCCTCTTGCACTTGTTGGATATTGCTCACGGTTTGTGCCAAGCTCGCTTCGTTAAAGGCAATGGGGAGCAAATCACCAGAGTGATAGATTTTGTCGTCAATCATCGCTCGGTTAAAACACAAGTGCTCAGATACTAGCTTAGGCTGCGTGCTTTTCACCAGCTCGGCAAACTGACTCAAAGTCTGTTGTGGCAGCGGTAAATTTGAACCTAAACCCAACGATGTACCATGCACACTGAGTTGATAGTGCTCACATACGTCGCTTAAAAGAGCCTGTGTAATACCGCCTTTGGCAAAAAAGTTCTCAGCGTGAATCTCTACAAAATCGATGGGGGTTTGGCTTTGGTTATGTGCTAACGCTTCGTCGTAATGTAAATGACGAAGCCCGACACCTATGCAGGCGTCGGGCTTTGAGGATAACGATGAAGTATTCAAAATTATCTTAACTTTACTTTGAGGCGGCTAAATTAACCGTTTTTCTTAGCCTGCATTTTGTCAAAGATTTCTTTTGCTTCTTTGCGGCTGTAACCACCGAGGTCTTTACAAGTGCCGCCTGGTACTAAGCGCCATTCGCCGATATCGTTATCTACGGTAGATTGGCCAGCGCAGCTATGTGTACCCGCAAGGTTTCCACAATCGTTTTGTCCAGCAGGCGAAATGCCGTAACATTTTTCTTTCTTCTTGCTTGCCGCTTCAACAGCGTCGGCAACACCAAGGGTCATAACAGTAGCTAGAGCAGCGGCAACAGCGATATTCGTTTTCATAATAAATCCTCTTTTGATTATTCAGTCCCAATGACTTGGGTATTTAATTAAACCGGTGAAAATATATTTTTCTTTCACCATAGTAGTTATTTTTTACACTTTTTTTACGATTGTCTTAAAACTTATAGCTCAGATACTGACTTATCTTCAATATTCAACCAGATTGAGTCACCGCTTTCAATGTTTCCAGCGCGATCTTTGTCCCATACACGCTGTGCTCCGGCATTGAGGTTTAAGTATAGCTTACCATCTACAACAGCCCAGGCGGTTGGGTCAATATCGTATTTTTTCTCTTGTGTCACACCAAACGCGCAGTAACCGCCGTACTGAGGTGCATATTTTGCCGGTGTGCCGTTAAACAGTGCTTGATTCTCTGCACTCGCAAAGTAGTAGACTGCTCCGTTATATTCAGCGGTGAACTGCTGATTGCCCTGCACCGCATCTGCCTGCGTAAAATAGGCAACTGGATCATACCCTTTAATGGCTAAGCGATTTTGATCTACGTTTACCGCTTCAATCGCAGACGTTGCTTGAGTAGGAATCAGCCCACAAGATGTAAGCGTAAATGCAATAACAACTGCAAAGATAGTGAGTAGTTTAGATGGCATGGTAAAGCTCCGTTGTTTCGTTCAGGTTAAAGTGGTTTCATGTAACAGTCACATATAAGACCTGAGGGAATTTAAAAAGCTTTCAACTCCGATTAAAAAAATACCCTTATTTCAGCAAATCATCGTCAATTCACTCACATAAAAGGGCGCGGCATCAATGTTAAACACGGCGCCCTCACTGGCTTGCTTGTGTGATTACTTTACTCTTCTTTCACCAAAATAACTTTACGATGCGGGAACGGAATTTCGATTTTCGCTTCATCTAGCGCCTTTTTCATGAGCTCTGGCAACGAGTAGCGAATGTCAAAATAGTGCTCGCCTTTACAAAACGGTCTCACGATAAAATCCACCGAACTGTTGTTTAGCTCACTGACCTCAACAAAAGGTGCAGGGTCTTTTAATATGTGAGGATGGGCAGCAAGCACGTTGTTGATCACAGAACGGGTTTTATCGATGTCTTCGTTATACGCCACGCCAAAAGTTAGGTCTACGCCACGTATTTCATGAAACGAATGATTAGTAATTTGCTGACCCCATATTTGACTGTTGGGGATGATGATCCTTTGGTTGTCAAAGGTTTGCATCACTGTAGTGAACAGGTCAATTTCGGTGACTTTGCCAAACTGCCCTGCCGCTTCAATAAATTCATCCACTTTATACGGACGGAAAATCATCAGCATAACGCCAGCGGCTAAATTAGACATGGCACCTTGTAATGCTAAACCAATCGCTAAACCGGCAGCACCGATTAAGGCAACAATAGAGGTCGTTTCAACACCAAAACGGTTAAGTACGGCGATGAACACAAATGCAAGAATGACATATCGGGCGATACTGCCGAAGAAACGAAACAAGGTGTCGTCGAGGCGTTCGTACTTTTTGCCAATAGCAAACACGGCTTTGTACGCTCTCCCGCTTATCCAAAAGCCAACAATCAGTATGATGGCTGCAAGTAAAATATTGGTCGCCCACGCGATTGCGGCGGGCATGTATTGGTTTATGTCGAAATTTTGCAAGAATTCAGGCATCGGTCTATTCCATGATTATTGGTTTTATTGAGTGTAATGCAGCGCGTTAACACAGCGGGTAAACCTGCACATCAATCGATGCCCGACCACTATTTTCCCATTCAAAACACAGCACAATGTGTACCTATAGCTACCATACGAGAAAATGAATGCTCCCTACAAGCTTTTATGCATATCTACGAGAGTTAATTCTATGCGTGCATTCTATGTTGCGCCGCAGCAATTTTACTATGAAATGTGCGCTACGGGTGTTCATAATAACGACAATAAGGTATAGTGCGCGCGCTTTATTACGGCATTGAGATAATTTCTGCTAATGCCTCTATAGATACACGCTCCACCCGCTATTTCGCCAAAACCACCAGTATAGGAAAGTAACTTTGATTACCGCCGCTAATATCACCATGCAGTTTGGTGCCGCCCCTTTATTTGAAAACATCAATGCAAAATTTGGTAATGGCAATCGCTATGGCCTAATTGGCGCTAACGGCTGCGGTAAATCAACCCTAATGAAAATCATGAGCGGTGAGCTTGCCCCTACTTCTGGCAATATATCGATTACGCCAGGCGAACGCATTGGCACACTCAGTCAAAACCAGTTTGCATTTGAAGCGCTAAGCGTAGTAGATGCGGTTATTTGCGGCGATGCTCACTTGTGGGAAATCAAACAAGAGCGCGACCGTATTTATAGCCTGCCTGAGATGTCGGAAGAAGAAGGCATGAAAGTGGCCGACCTTGAGTCGGAATTTGCAGAGCTTGACGGTTACACCGCCGAAACCCGCGCCATCGAATTATTAGTAGAAGCAGGCATAGACGAACAATATCATTTTGGTTTGATGTCTCAAGTCGCTCCGGGTTTAAAACTGCGTGTGCTTATCGCCCAAGCGTTGTTTTCAGAGCCTGACATTTTACTGCTCGACGAACCTACCAACAACCTCGACATATACACCATTAAATGGCTAGAAGATGTGCTCAACCAGCGCAAATGCACCATGGTGATTATTTCGCACGACCGCCACTTTCTTAACGAAGTGTGCACGCATATGGCAGATATCGATTATGGCGAGCTGCGTATTTATCCAGGTAACTACGAAGCCTACATGGCGGCCTCTTCGCTAGTGCAAGAGCAACTGCACAGTGAAAATGCCAAGAAAACGGCTGAAATTGCAGAGTTGCAGAGCTTTGTCAATCGCTTCTCGGCCAACGCATCAAAAGCCAAGCAAGCCACTTCACGTGCCAGACGAATGGAAAAAATAGAGTTAGAAGAGGTCGTTGCTTCGTCAAGACAATCTCCATTTATCACCTACAAACAACATAAAAAACTGCATCGCCTCGCCTTAGAAATGCACAACTTAGAGCATGGGTTTGACGGCGAAACGCTATTTAAAGGCGGCGACATACTCCTAGAAGCGGGCTCAAAACTGGCCGTTATTGGTGAAAACGGCGCCGGCAAAACTACTTTCTTACGCTGCCTAATGCAAGAATTAAGCGCCAGCGGCGGCACCATGAAATGGTCTGAAAACGCCACCATTGGCTATTGCCCTCAAGATGTGAGTAACGACTTTGCCGTGAGCATGAACTTGTTTGATTGGATGAGTCAGTGGCGCACACCCAAACACGACGATTTGGCGGTACGCGCCATTTTGGGCCGTTTGTTGTTTACCTCAGACGATATTAATAAAGATGTAAAGGTCTGTTCTGGAGGTGAAAAAAACCGCTTAATGTTTGGCAAGTTGATGATGCAGGATATCAACGTGCTGATTATGGACGAGCCCACCAACCACATGGATATGGAAGCGATTGAAGCGCTTAATAAAGCGTTAAAGGCCTTCGACGGCACACTGATTTTTGTCAGCCATGACCGAGAGTTTGTATCGACTCTTGCCACCAGCATCATTGAGATTAAAGACAAAAAGCTCCACTTTTTCAGTGGTACGTTTGATGAGTATATGTCGGATAGGAAGCGATAGGACATACTATATAGTGCTTCGAGTGCTTATGCGCCTCGCAACTGACTGGGCGTGAGGCCTGTCCACCGTTTGACGGCCCTGCGAAAGTTTGTCACGTCATTAAAGTGCATTTTTTGGGCGCTTTGTTCATTTTTAAGCTTCTTCACTTGTAAATAATACAACGCTTCTTGGCGTCGCAATTCATCGCGAATGTGTTGAAAGCTAAACCCTTGCTCATGCAGTATCCGTTTCAAAGTAGCCGCGCTAACATCAAAACGTTGAGCAACCTCTGGCAGTGTTGCCTGCGGCTGGCTTCGTAAGTGCGATCTGACTTTATCAACAATACTCGCCGAACATCTTTTTTGAGGCAGTGCTTTTGCAAGGGCATATCTCATCAAACGCGGATTTGCTTGCTCACAAGGCGCTCGCATTTCAGCCTTGGAGATTTCAATACTCAAATAAGCATGAGAAAAAGACAATCGATATCCAAGACTTTCTTCATATTCATAGATATGACGCGGTTTTGAAAAAGGAAAACAGAAGGAACATTTGAGCCGTCTGCCAAAGCATTCGGTTAACAGCGCCATCATTGCTGAACAGGCGGCCTCCGTATAAAACTGCTTTTGTTTTTCTAGTGAATGCGCCTCTTGCAGCAGCAAGTGTACCGTTTTTTCATCACCAAATTTGTGCGCTGACATAAAAGGAAAATATTGCGCGTTAAATATAGAAATTAAACGTAAACACTGCTCAATGTTGCGTGCGCTTTTTAAGCTGATCAGCACGTCGGGATCTAGCGTTTCAACCAAATAGCGCCCTAGCAAAAAAGATATGTCATGGCCATTTGACTGCTTTTGCACGTTGCTTGAAAGTGCCAACAACTGCCTGACGCTGATGCGGGTATCACCTTCCAAATCATTCAAAAAAATACCTGTGCCATGAAGCACTTTTTGTGCATGTAAACCTCGAGCAACCGCCAGTGCATATAAACTCTTGCCGATATGTTTGGCATCATAATCCTTGCATCTTCTTGTGGTATAACAGGGACTTTTTGAATTTGAAGGCTTCATTTAGGCAGCTCTTTCGCTTTGCTTATCAAGCGATTGGTTGAGAATGCGCAAGGTTTGTTCCAGTGAACTCGCATCGGTCAAGGTACCAAGTGCGCACCTAACCCTGTTCACTAAAAGCGCGTTGCCGTTGGGCTTAAACACAACGCTTTCAATGCTATGTTGAATCTGCTTTGCTAGCACATCAGCTTGTACGATGGACATGCCGGGCAATAGCAAAATGAACCGGTCTCCTGCATAGCGACATGCCAAATCTGTATTTCTAATATTCATCAAGAGCAGTTGTGCAATTTCGCGCAAAACACGGTCGCCTTCCTCTAGACCAAATTGACGATTTACCCTTGTAAACTTGACCACATCAACGACAATCAGCGCCGCCTCTTTTTGCTCATCGATTAGCTGCTGTGCTCGCTGTTGAAAATAGTTTGCCCGATACAACAAGGTAATGGTGTCGATATCTTGATGTTGTCGGTAATTGAGCTCTCGTCGTCGCAGTTGCCCGTTTAACGCAACTTGCTCTTTGTGCCAACCGTAAAGTGCAAAACTCATTATTACCATGCCCATAGCCGCAGGAAGCGATTCAAAGACGCTTATCCATTCACCTAAAACGCCTGGCTCTGTAAATTCGTCAAAAAAATCTAGCAACGCAGAAAAGGTAAACAGATTCAGTCCAAGCACTAATAGACTCGTGACCTTTCCCGCAGGGCGCGAGATAAGAACAGCAACCGTCCAAACCACAGTGAGCATAACCACGCTGCCTTCACCAACGGCGTCAGACCACTCAACATTCAAAAGCGATGTTGACTCACTGCCCAATACACTCACGAGCACCGCTGAAATGAACATAGTGATAGAGGTCGCTGCAAGCATCCAATGTTGCTTTATTAACTCAAAATTCATTGTGTGTTTCCAAGCTTATATTCACCCCACTTTGACGCGCGACAGTCTTTCGTTGAAGGGTCATATTGGCTCAAGGATATGACAAAATGATGAATTAGAAGCTCGTATTTTTACCAATAGACGCGTATCTCTCGGGGTCATCCTGCCTAAGCAAGGGGGTCAAAATAGCTCATTGCAAGCTGAACATAGCAGATTAAATCATGTTGAGCTTGCGTGTCGTCATCATGTCAAAAATCTGTCAATGAAATGTCATATTCAACACTTAAGTTTGCTCACCTCAACATATATGCAACTCACTTTTAGGACATTTTTATGCGCTTCCCATTCAATAAATTATCGATAGCCTTAGCAGCATGTTTGGCGATATCGCCCATGACCAGTATTGCTCAAGAAACCGGCACTATTTTTGGAAAACTCGTTGATAAAGAAAACGAACGAGTGTTCAGTGGCGCAAAGGTAGAAATAAAGTCGTTAAACCGCACGTCTATGACTCGCTCAGACGGCACCTTCAGGTTCCCAAATCTGCCTGAGGGAGAATACGAACTGACCATTACCTACGTGGGCGCTCAAGCAATAACGCAGCGCATATTGGTCAAGCAAGGCGAAAACATCTTGCCCGACATTGTGCTGCTCGCTTCCGTTGAGGCAATGGAAGAAGTCATTACACGCGGACAGAGAAGCGGTAAAGCTAGTGCGATTAACCAGCAGCGAAATGCTAGCAATATCGTGTCGGTTGTATCGTCCGACGCAATCGGTGACTTTCCTGATCAAAACGCAGCTGAATCACTTCAGCGATTACCTGGTGTTTCAATTGAGCGCGACCAAGGAGAAGGCCGATTTGTTGGCATCCGCGGTATTGACCCGAACCTTAACAGCGTTACCATTAACGGATTAAGTATTCCTTCACCCGAAGCAGGCGTTCGCTCGGTCGCTCTAGACGTTATTCCCTCTGAATTAATTCAAAGCTTAGAGGTGTCAAAATCGACCTCTGCAGATATGGATGGTGACGCAGTGGGCGGCGCAATTAACGTAAAAAGCATTAGCGCCTTTGATAGAACGCAAGACACAACCATTATTTCTGCGCAACTGAGTCAAAATGATTTGCGAGACGAGTTGTCTCCAAAAGCGTCGTTTACGATTACTCGTTTACTTAGCGATACACTGGGCATTGCTGCTGCCGCATCCTATTTCAAGCGTGACTTTGGTTCAGACAATATTGAATCCAATGGCGAAGATGAAGTTGAGCAGCGTCATTACACCATTACCAGAGAGCGTTTAGGCGCGGCAATAAACCTAGATTATAGACCGAACTTCAATGATGAATACTACCTGCGCTCTTTGTTCAGTGAGTTTGCAGATGATGAACTGCGCCTAGCAAATGTATATACCCTAGATGGCGAAGACTCATCAATAGAACGCGAAGCGAGAGACAGAGAAGAAACCCAAACCATCTTTACTATCTCAGCCGGTGGCGAGCATCAGCGTGACCAATGGTTATTTGATTATCAGCTTGGCTATGCAAAATCTGATGAAGACCAGCCAGCAGCGCTAACGCATTTGTTTGCCTCAGACAACGACAGTATCGACGCGAACCTATTGGAAGTCATACCCACGATTACGGCCAATGCCGACGTTAACGATTTAGGCGCTTTTGAACTTGATGAGATTGAGTTTGAAAATAGCTTAGCAGAAGACACAGAGAGCAGCTTCCAGCTTAACGTAAGCCGTCTGTTTAACAATTCTTCGGGTTTGAGCATGCTAAAAACCGGTTTCAAATATCGTGACCGCACCAAAGAGGCCAATGTGCTTGCTAATATTTTTGGTGGTGATTTTGATGATATTGACCCAACACGTTACGCAACGCAAACACCTGACTACGGGCTTGGTGATTTTGGGCCAGGTCTAAACAAAGACCTTTTACGCTCTGATTTTAACGACCAACGAAGTGCTTTTGAATTAGAAGAGTTCGACTCACAAATTGCATCTCAAGGTGCTTCGTATGAAAACAACGAGGACATATTTGCTGCCTACGTATTAAGTGAATTCACATGGGACAAACTCACCCTTGTGGCTGGTGTGCGCTACGAACAAACTGATTTTAGTACCTCTGGCGTGCGTATAGAGCTCATCGAAGATGAACAAAACGACGTTGAAGAGCTTGTCAGCACACCCATTCAAATAGAAAAAGACTATGACAACCTTTTATTTAGCGCCAACCTTCGTTATGACTACAGCGACAAGATTGTGCTTAGAGGTGCCTTCTCACAAACAATATCAAGACCTATTTTTGAGCAATCTGCCGCATTTCAAATTATTGAGTCGGTGACGCAAGAGGATGACGGAGAATTTGTAACCGAGCGCGAGGCAGAAGTGGGCAATCCAAATCTTGAACCGCTTGAGTCTAATAACTTTGATATCAGCGTTGAATACTACCCAGGCGAAATTGGCGTCTTGTCTGCGGGGCTATTTTACAAAGAGATTGACAACTTTGTGGTCTTTGCAGATGTCGCTGGCATTGGTCAATTCGAAGGATTTGATGAGGTTGTGCAGCCCATTAATGGTGAGCAAGCCACATTGACGGGCGTGGAATTATCATGGGTCAAGACCTTTGACAACGGGCTTTTAATATCGGCCAACGGTACCTTTAGTTCGTCAGATGCGTCAACACTGCTCGACGGAGAGCGTTTTGACACCGATTTGCCTAATCAGTCTGACACCATCGGTAATCTCACAGTCGGATATGAAGATAAAAACTGGTCACTGCGCTTAACCGGCGCATACAAAAGCGAAAACTTTGAGGAACTCGACGGTGACTTCTTGTTGTTTGAAGATGATCACTTGCAAATCGATTTCTCAGGGAAATACTTTTTCAACGAGGATCTCAATGTTTACTTCAACATCATCAATATCAGTGACGAACCTTTTTACACTTACTTTAATCAACGCAATGCAAACGCGCAATTTGAAGAGTATGGACGCACCTTTGAAGTAGGGTTCCGTTGGCAGCTATAACGACGCTTGAGTGGTTCGTTCGCTAGCCATAATGCACAAAATGGCTGCAAAAGCGTTTTAATGCTTTTGTAGCCGCACTGAATTCATTGAGCATGCATTTGCCATGCTCACACACTATACAAAGGTTTACACAATAATATGAAAACTCATTCTACACTCACTTTCTACTTGTTATGCGCATTGCTCGCAATAAGCCTAAGCGCTTGTTCGAGTGCAACATCGCCAATCGAAGATGCGCAGGTACAAGCCAACATAACTGAGATGCAGGTTACGGGAGAGGCTGCCTACCCTGTCAATACTGACAATGGCATTCATTGGTTAGTTGCGAGCGCATCAGACGGGCTAAAATGGCTAGATAATAAAACCGATACAATTAGCTCATTAGACATCAGTTCTGTAACCTTGGATTGGCGTTATATAGGCACTAGCAATCAAGACATCTTGATAGCGGCGCTAGATTATCAAACAACAAGCGTGCACTTGCTTCACCTTGATACAAAAAGTGGCACGTTTACACAGATGCTCGAAATACCGGCGGTCTTAGCAGATATTGAAACGGTGTGCTTGGCCAATCATGCAAACCAACTCACCCTATTTACGGCAGATAGTCTTGGCGTTGTTGAGCAAAGCGCGATTATACTTAGGCAAGAAAGCCCGCTTAACGGCGCCTCCACCATACCAATTCGGCGCTTAAACGTAGGTCCAAATCTTTCGCATTGCTATGTCAACGATGAGAGTAACCGACTGTATGTGGGTGAGGAAGAAACGGGTATATGGATGTACGATGCCCATCCAGAAGCTGAAAATGAGCGCACTTTTATTCCATTTGCAAGCCAGGCTGAAATTGAAAGCTTTTCAGTTTTTCATGACCAGTTAGTCATAAGTGTTAGTCCAGATGAAAACCAGATTTGGCTCTCTGACATTCGCGCGCTCGATAAGGTTGAGCACAGCGCGATCGGCTTGGATAACGCCATAAGCCTTGCAAATATTGCCATGGCAAGTACCGATAACAATATTGTTTTAGGCGGCTATGATGAATCACAATCACGCCTTTATCGCGTTAGTTTCGACATGTCACCCGAACATTCTAGCCAGATAACCAACCCAAAACTGCCAGCAGATGCCACCTTTTATGCAAACGCACAAACCCACCCAGTAAATCGATTTGGTGATGCCGCGGACGATCCAGCAATTTGGTTAAACAACGCGGCCCCTGAGAAAAGCCTCGTATTTGGCACCGATAAAAAATACGGATTGAACGTATATGACTTATCAGGAAAGCTCGTTCAAAGCCTCGCCTCTGGGCGTATCAACAATATCGATATTCGAGGTAATATGGCGGTTGCGAGTAATCGCACCTACCAGTCAATGACGTTTTTTAATATCGACGAAAGTTCTGGTCTGGCGTCTGAATTAGCAAATGTGCCAACCCAGCTAAATGACGTATATGGCCTTTGCTTATATCAAAACGACGAGCAATTAGAAGTTTTTATTAACGACACTGATGGTCGCTTTGAGCACTACGCTGTTGAGCAGTCGCAAGGTGAGATAAGCGCTCGTTTATTAGATACATTTAACTCAGATAGTCAGCCCGAGGGATGCATTGTTGATGACGCCACTCAAACGCTTTACTTTGGTGAGGAGTCTACAGGCGTTTGGGAAAAATCATTAGCCCAGCCTAAATTACCTGCCGTATTAATTGCAACGGTAAACGAACGCGTTAATGCTGATATTGAAGGGATGGGTATTTACATGGTCGATGGTGAAAAGTTTCTCATCGTATCTAGCCAAGGCAACAATCGTTTTGCGGTATATGCGATTGAACGCAACAACCAGCTGATTGGCGTGTTCGACATAGGCGTTAATTACGAATTGGGCATAGACGCAGTATCTGAAACCGACGGGCTTGAAGTGATAAGCACGCCATTGGGAAACAACTACCCAATGGGCTTGCTGGTGGTGCAAGACGGCAGGAACGTCATGCCACTTGAGCCTCAAAACTTTAAACTGGTGTCAGCAACGCAGCTATACCGCTTCATTAAGGGTCAGATAGACACGAAATAAATCGGTTTGCGCACACTATGTCAGTTCAACAAGGGCATAGTGTGCATAGCTGTTGACTTATGTTTTAAATATTAAGTTGATCATGTTACCGCTAAGACCACAAAACGCGGCAATACAAGCGAAATGAGCAATATTGCTTACACAGCTGAAAAATATAAACGTTTGTAAGCAATAGGTAGCTAAACAATACGCAAAGTAATTGAAGCGCCATACCTACACTTTCATAGTGACGCGTTGAAAACTGCTGAATCGATAAGTTAGGTTGAATTATGTTGAACAATAGCTGACTATAGACCACTAAAGCCGTTATTTATATTTGAGTTCCATGAACCTTTCTGTCACCCAACGTGTTTGCTTTGCTTATCTGCTTTTGTTGGGCTCTGCATTTAGTTTTGCATCCAACCCAGCAGTGGAAAGCTCCGAACTGCAATTCTATACACATTCAGTTCGTAACGCTGTGGTCGAAAATGACGACGGCGAGCTTGTTGGTGTGGAAAATGGTGGCAGGCGAGCTCTCGATGTAGAGATTGTTAGATGGATAATGAACGACTTAGGCATTGCAAACAATATGCAAGTTGTGCCGTTTAGGCGTGGTTTGCGAGAAGTACAGACCGAGGATAACATTGTGCTTTTCAATGTATTAAAAACCGAAGAGCGACAACGTACTATGCAGTGGGTTGGTCCGCTCGATAGCTACCGCTCATTCTTTTATGAGTCGGTAGAGCGCCCAACGGGCATAACATCTTTAGAGGATGCTAAAAATGTCGACCGTATATGCGTACTCTCCGGCAACGTTCAGCATTCACACTTGCTTAAAATGGGGTTTGATAACTTAGTCTTGGCGAACTCCTATGCGCAGTGCGCCAAGCTACTTTTGCACGGCAGAGTCTCATTATTACCAGCCAGCGAGAACCTCCTATCCTTAAACTACGACGGTTTTGAAAGATTGAGACGCACGGGAATTGTCATTTACAAAAATGAGGGCTATTTGGGCCTATCAGCAAACATCTCTGAGGCTGTTGTTGAGCAAATGCAAGCATCATTAGACAAACTCAAAGGTAGTGAGGATTATCAGCGCCTGCGCCTTGAGTATTCGAATTAAAGTCATTAGCCCTTTTATGGACATACCGACACGCTCGCTTGCATAGGCAGATGCGCTGCTTAAAACTCCAAATCTTGCAGTAAGGTGAGCATATCAGGTTGCCATTGAAACGCTTTTAGCTTAACCCGATGGTTGATCACCGCCACGTTCTCTTCTTGCAATTTTCCGATTTGAAGCTGCGCCAAGTCACTCCCTTTTGCAAAGGCTATCTGGCCGTTACTTCTAAGCACCCGATGCCAATTCACCTGCATGCTTTCAGGTACATGCCCAAGTGCTTTTCCAGTGAGACGTGCTCTACCGGGTAAACCGGCTAAGTCGGCGACTTGACCGTAGCTTGCCACTTTGCCTTTAGGAATAAGATTAACCACCTTAAATATGGCTAGGTAGTGTGGATTATCCATAGCGGCTTAAACTTTAGTATACAAAAAGGGCACTAAAAATACCTCTGTAAGTCAATAGACATCTAGGTTTGCATCTAAATTAGCTTTTTATTCATGAACTTACAAGCGCTAGCCCATCTAACTATTAACCACAAAAAAAGTAAGCCGATACCTTCATATAAGATATTTTAATACCTTCCCTATAAAACAATGGTGGAAAATATATGAATTTACCTTGGATTGACAAAGGCAATCAAATTTACCGCGGCGTGTTGATATTTCAATTTATACTAACGCTTGTTATCGGTTTTCTAACAGACTCGTTGCTGTTAGGCGGCATAGTCGGTGCGGTCATATTGGCCTTGCCGCTAGCACTTTTTGCATTTGACAAGCACGCAGCATATACCCGCCACGTTGCCGTCATCGCCACGCAGTTATTTGCGGCGCTGCACATACAACAAAGTATGGGCGCAACTTATATGCATTTTGAAATTTTCGCGGTGATGGCAGTGACAACTGTGTATCGCGACTGGAAGGTTGTGCTCTCAAGCGTTTTGGTAGTGGCAATTCACCACATCGGCTTCTTCTTTATGCAATTGAGCGGCGCGCCTACCATTGTTTTTGAAAGCGGCGATTTACAATTCTCAGTGTTGGTCATACATGCCCTGTTTGCCATCGCAGAAGGCATTATTCTTGGCTTTATGGCAGTCCAGGCACGTAATGATGGCGATGCTGCGCAAGAGCTTTCTGAAGCAATTAGTACCATCATGAAAGACGAAGGCAAATTCAATATCAATGTAAAAACGTCAAATAAAACACAGAGTTTACAAGAGTTTTCAAGTCTCATTGCAGCCTTCTCTGACTTTATAGGGCAGACCAAACAAGTCACCAGTTCCATCTCAGACATGTCAGATGAAGTTGAAGCGCTTGCGAGGAATGTAAAACAGGCAAGCTTTGATACTAGCGGACAGGTAACCACGATTGCCGCAGCCACAGAAGAAATGACAGTGAACAATACAGCAGTTGCTGAAAGTGCACTCGGTGTTGCTGATTTATCCAAAAAAGCCAAAGGCGCCACTGACAAAGCCAAAGTGGCCGTTGAAGAGTCAAATAATGAATTATCCATATTGCAAGGTGACTTAGCGCAAACGTCGGGTGCAATTGGCAATCTTGCTGAAAAGTGTTTTCAAATCGAAAGCGTCATGGCGTCAATTAAGGCTATTTCTGAACAAACCAACCTGCTTGCACTTAATGCAGCGATTGAGTCAGCGCGGGCAGGAGAGCATGGTAGAGGTTTTGCCGTGGTGGCGGATGAAGTTAGGCAACTAGCTATGCGCACAAAAGAAAACACCGAACAAATCAGCGATATCACCGCGACCTTGATTACTGAATCTAAGCAATCGGTTGAAAATATGCAGCAGTGCGTATCTAAATCGCAAAATGTATCGAGCTCGTCAAATGCTGCAAAAGAGATGATTGATACGGTTGTTGAGCATATCACCTCAGTCACGCAAAACATTGATTCTGTCTCTAGCGCCATTAAAGAGCAATCCATCGCGGCGACCGAAATCGCCAAATCCACGGGCTTGTTAGATAATACCTCACAGTCTTTGTCGGAAAACTCTGAAGCGACCGAGCGCACGTTCACCGCATTAAAAGA
Organism: Glaciecola sp. XM2; assembly: GCF_018595715.1. Lineage (GTDB taxonomy): Bacteria > Pseudomonadota > Gammaproteobacteria > Enterobacterales > Alteromonadaceae > Glaciecola. The sequence continues at coordinate 497,437 of NZ_JAHEOJ010000020.1, read as the reverse complement.
TGAAATCGTCTCACTAGAGCACCAGCTCACCCGTTTTGTATAAAAACGCGTAAACCTATGCAATCGGTATCAAGTCACGGCATGTTTGACTTGATACTGAGCTTGCATGTAGGTTTTATCTTCCATCACTTGTTTTATCCTTGTCACCGCATCGAGCAAATCGACATGGCTTAGGAATAAGGGCGAAAAGCCAATTCGCAGAATATTCGGCGCCCTAAAATCTGCAATCACCTTATTATCAATTAGCGTTTGGCAGATCGCGTAGGATTGATCGTGCGCATACGCTAGCTGACTGCCTCTAATCGCCGTATCGGTTGGACTGACTAAGGTAAAGTCTTGCTCGCTTAGATACTGTGAAAACGCGTCTTGAAAAAACTGCGTCAAACTTATCGATTTTTGTCTAATTTGTGCGGGCTTGATGCCTGAGAATATGTCTAACGCAGCATCTAAAATACTCATAGATATAACCGCAGGCGTGCCGGCTAAAAAGCTTTGCATACCATCACCCGCTTCATAATCGTGAGTAAATTCAAAGGGCCGTTTATGCCCCATCCAGCCAGATACCGGTTGCTTAATATTGCCAATATGCTTTTGTGCCGCATAAATGAACGCAGGCGCACCGGGGCCACCATTTAAGTATTTATATGTGCAGCCAACAGCAAAATCGACTTCACATGCGTCAAGGTGCAAGTCTAAGGCGCCAGCACTGTGCGCCAAATCCCATATGACTAATACGCCTTTCTCGTGGGCGGCTTGGGTAATCAATTGCATATCGTGGATAAACCCAGACCGAAAGTTAACGTGGGTAAGCAGCAAAACCGCCGCGCTGTCGCCAAACTCTTCAATGCTCTCTAAAATCGCCTCCGGCTCTACACTCACAAGCTCACATCGCGACTGACCCAATATATCGCTTAGGCCCTGAACCATATACAAGTCAGTAGGAAAGTTATCTTTTTGCGAAATCACGAGGCGCCTAGATTGGCTTTTTTGTTGCTGGATTTGCAAGGCAGCGCAAAGCACCTTCGTTAAATTTACAGAGATAGAATCACACGCAATCACCTCAGAGGGCTGGGCACCAATTAGCGGTGCGATTTTTGCCCCCACTCGCGAGGGCAAATCAATCCACTGATGCTTATTCCAGCTGGTAATTAAATCCTCTCCCCACTGCTGCTCAACCACTTCTCGCGCCCTGTGCTTTGCTTTGATGGGCAAAGGACCTAGCGAGTTACCGTCTAAATAAATACAGTCATGTGGTAACGCAAACTCTTTAATGAGATGTGATAACGGGTCTTGTGCGTCGAGCGCTTGTGCACGCTTTGCTAAATCAGTATTAGCCATAACATCTATTGTTCCAAAAGAGATAAGACTAACTTAAACGCATGAGTGTCAGGATGGATCCAATCAAAATGCCCTGCTTGCTCAATTACCCTTGATTGTGCCTGTGGGTGAAACGTAAAATTTGGCGGTACAATAGTGTCTTGGCCACCGGCTAAGCTATACACCATAAGCTTTTCATCAAAAGATACATTCAGCACGTTTGCCGCTTCATACTTTGCTGCTTGCTCACTTACCGTGCCTCCCATAAAGGCTGGTGCTGCGCTTTGACATGAATTATTACCCATAGCGTAAGCAGAAATATCAACAATAGGGGCTAAGCCCAATACTTGAATACGACTGTTTGAAGGCAACCTTAACGCATTTATATCACCAGCCGCCAGCATGCCAAGATGCCCACCAGCACTGTGCCCGAGAATGCTAATATTCGACAAGTCGATTTCGTTGCCTTTTTGCTGATTGAGCGCAGCAATCCCTAAGCGAATATCTTCAAGTGCGACGGGCCACTGGCCACCATTTCCGCTGCGGCGATACTCGATGTTCCATACAGCATACCCTTCATCTGCCAGCGCAGACGCCATCCCTTGGGTATGCGTAATATCAAACTGTGATAGCCAACATCCACCATGCACCATCACCACCACCCCTTGCATCGATTGAGAGGGGTTTGCCTGCCAATACCACACCTTTTGTTGCGTATCTTCACCATAGGCTAACACCTCGGTGGGCGCGGTAAAGGGCACCTCTAACACAGATGAGTAGGTCACATTGTTGAGTAAATGAGCGTCTTTTTGCAGTGCGGTACAACCGCCTAAAAGCGCTAATAAAGAGAATAAAACAAAAAGATGTGTAAAACGTGACATAGGATTCAAAGCAAAGTAACACGGGAGATGGAGCATGCCACTTTGCCGATCCTAGGTCAAATGCATCAGCGACTAAGCAGGTTCTAGCTGCTCGGCTCTGGCCGCCTTGGTTAAATCCACCATCGCCTTGCGCACATCATACTGGCGCCCAAGCGGCTTGATAAACTTTATGAAACGCACATGATGCTGGTAATTAACATGAAAGCCTTCTGCGGTGCAGCTTAACATTTTCACTTCGCCATCTTTCGCGTGAGACGCGGTAACATGATTAAAAATTTCGGCCAGTGCATCACTGTGGTCATCATGCATATGTTCAATCACGCCAGCAGCCTGTTTGCCCATTTGCGGGATATTCTCTTGCCAGTCGGACTGACTAAACCAGTAAATTTCGCCAAAACCACCGATGTAACGCACACGCTCTGTGCGCAAGAGATAAAAACGAAAGTCGTGGGCTTTTACGTAGGCTCTCGCTTGTTCAAACAAAGCAAAGTAACGCTCCTGTAGCGCTTCACTTACTTCGTCGGCCATGGCATGGGCCAATATTGTGACCCGGGCACTGGCTTGGCTGTCGGCTTTCGCACCGTCGTACACACATAAACTAACATGAGAGTTGGCTTTCATGTTTCGCGAATGTTGCGCAATGTCTGACGCATAAATAACAATATCGCCCTCTTCGGTCATCAAATATGGCGTTACCGAACCGAAAGGAAACCCTTTTACCGATAGGCTCTGTGTAGCAAGTACGCCGCTGTGTTGCTCGCGCATTAACGTGCGCGCCTGATGAATATGTTGGGATTTATCGCTCATAAATAGACTCCTTAATAGCAAATATCAACGTGAAAAATGGATTGTGAATGAGGTTTCTTTTGCAGCAACGTACGCCGCTTATTCTGCTTTGTGGATGCAGTTGAAGGCTCAATTAAGTTTGCATGTGGCTGATACAAATTACCGTGTACATCGAAACACGTATTGAGCATGGGTTCGACAAATACTTGCTCAGTTGAGCCGGCTGCAAGCACACTGCCTTCTTTTAAAAGCACCATGTTGTCTGCGATGCTGGCCATGGCATTGATATCATGATCAATCAAAACTACCGTGCCGCCTTGCGCTTTAAAAGCTAATAAAAACTGATACAAGCGTTTGGTTTGTTTGATATCCAAGGCACTAGCTGGCTCATCTAATAATAAACACTTATCTTGCAGCGGAGCGGATAACGAGCCAGCATTGCTTGGGTAAAGCTGTAAATACGCCCGCGTGAACTCAATCAACTGCGCTTCGCCGCCCGACAAACGCGCCATATCTTGTTCAAGCAAGTGCAGTATTTGAAAATCACTGCATGCTTGCTGAAGTGCAGCGAAGGCATCTGATTCGGACTCACAAAGATGTTCGCGAGCAAGTAATAAGTATTCAAAAACAGGTAGGCTAAACGCAAGTCGATGATGCTGCGCAACGAAGGCGCGCTGCTTGGCTAATTCGTTTAGGCTATAGTGGCTTAGTGGCTTGTGGCAAAACAAGATGTGCTCTGACTCTACTGGTAACTCACCTAACAAGGCATTAAACAAAGTGGATTTGCCTGCTCCATTCGCGCCGATGATGGCGGTTATGGTATTGACTTCAAAACTCACATTAATATCTTTAAGCAGGGCTTTGTTGCCCACTCGATAGTGCAAATCACGACATTCAAACATGAGAAAGCTTCCTTTTTTCACGAACGATTAAATACAAGAAAAACGGCACGCCAATTAACGAAGTAAGTAAGCCGATAGGTAGTTCAGCAGGAATAATCACCGTGCGTGCAAGGGTATCTGCGATGGTGACAATGAGTGCACCACAGAGCACACTGGTGGGTAAAAGCACGCGTAAATGCGCCCCAACCAACATGCGACAAATATGCGGTACCACCAAACCAACAAAGCCAACTATGCCGGTAAAGCTTACGCAAACTGCCACCACAAGGGCGACTACCATCAATGATTGTACTTTTACTTTGCCCACATCTACGCCTTGAAACTTAGCTTGTTTTTCGCCAGTGCTGATGAGCATTAAGGTGTGCACGCGCCTGATGAAGAACATCACTGCAAAGCCAACGACGAATGCGCTGAGCACAAAAATACCATGGTCGATACCGGCGTAGCTCCCCATGCTCCAAAAGGTAATTTGTCGCAGCGTTGCATCATCCACCAAGTATGTAATAAAGCCTAACAAGGTCATCGCGCCAGCATTGATGGCAACACCGGCAAGTATCAGCATAAGCGTATTAAGCCCGCCTTGACCACTGGCAATTTTGAGCAGTAAAAATAGTGATAGCGACGCACCAATAGCCGCTAGAAACGGAATGAACCCTGTTGCTAAAAAACTCGGTAACCATGGAGGCAATGCTGATGTGCTGATGAACAAAAATCCCAACGCCGCAAACAACGCTGCGCCCGACGATACGCCAATCAACCCAGGATCTGCCAATGGATTGCGACAAAGCGATTGCAGTACCACGCCACAAAGTGCCAAACCAGCTCCGGTAACTAAAGTCATACCAATGCGCGGTAAGCGAATTTCCCAAAGCACCTGCTGTGCAAGCATGCTTTGTGGGGTGTGTGACAGATCAAACAGCCAAGCACTTAAGGTATCGTAAAGTCGGATATCCAATGCGCCACTGCTCGCGGCCCATAAAACCACCACAGGTAGGGTAAACCCGCACAAAAGCATAAACCGCTTTTGTTTAAACATGTTGCGCCGTGCGAGCTGTTTAATGTCAGTGTTGTATGGGTTGCTGGCCAACATCATCTATACCTTTGTTCTGCTTTACGGTTCACTTATGGGGCTGCATTGATTGCTTGTGCCATTTGCTTTGCAGCACTAGGTAAGCGTGGCGTTAGTCCTAAAAACAATAGAGAGTCGACCACCTGTATATTGCATCCATGTAGGCTTGCCCAGCTTGAAAGCGCTGGTGTCTTACATATTGCGTCGGTGCCCAAACCTCGCGTTTGATGTTCAGGCAAAAAGATTAGATTGGCCCCACTTGCCAATAGGGACTCACTGGATATTGGTTTAAAACCATCTAGGGATGCAAAAGGATTTTCTAGAGACAATACGTCCAGCAAAAGGTCGGGTACAGTATTGCTGCCGGCCGCCATAAGGCCGCGCTCATTTGCCGACATTAAAAATATAGGTGAGACGTTGTGCTCTACTTTTGGCAAGGCGCTAATTTGATTACGAATTTGTGCATTCAACGCGTCAGCCTCAGTGGTGCGACCAACACGCTGACCAATATTACTAATGAGGGTATAGAGTCCTTGCTCGCTTCGCTCTTGTTCAAAATAAAAAACGTTCACGCCCAGCGCTTCAAGTTGTTGTAACACCGCCTCAGGCCCTGCGCCCTTGATTGCAAAGATGTGCGTGGGCAGCATTTTTAAAACGCCTTCAGTGCTCAGCTGACGATAATATCCAATTTTTGGCAATGCACTCGCCGCCTCTGGGTATGCGCTGCTGGTATCACTTGCCACAATATTTGACCCCATGCCAAGAGCAAACAAAATTTCGGTCACACTGCCACCTGCGCTCACAATCCGCATGTCTTGATTGGCTGATGCTTGCGAGTGCGAAACAAAGAGCAAACCGGCGGCAATGACAATTTTTAACAACATGTTCATAAACATTATCTCAATTAATTTCAAAAACGTATTGCAAATGATAATAGTTCTTATTAGCATTTATGTAAATACCCAATCTTGTTAAAGAGTAAAAATGTTTAATTCAATGAATCATCAAGACCCAATACCCAAGTTACATAACAAACTTCCACATAAGTGCGCTGCATCTGCATTCGCTGTATTAACCTTATTAAGCGCGCCTGTACTTAGCAAAACCTTAGAAGACAATGCTGAGCTTTCTATGGAAAGTATTGAAACCATTAGCGTAAGCGGCACTCGTACCAGCAGAGAAATAAACGAAATTGCTGCCAGCGTTACTCGAATCAGCAGCGAAAAAATAGATGCCATAAGCGCCACAAATATTCGCGACATGCTGCGCTATGAGCCAGGTATTAGCGTCGAGGGTAACGGGCGTTACGGCCTATCTAGCTTTAATATTCGTGGCATCAATGGCGATCGCGTTTTGATATTATTAGACGGTGTGCCCATTGCCGATGAGTTTAGCTTTGGACCAAACTTATCTGCTCGCAGAGACTTTGTAGACATTGATCTTATTGGCTCCGTAGATATCGTGCGCGGCCCTGCATCTACATTATATGGCAGCGACGCCATCGGCGGTGTGGTCGCCTTTAAAAGTAAAGACCCAAGTGATCTTCTTGATACAGGAGAGTCGTTTACTGCCCGCGCTAAACTGGGTTTTGCTAGTGAGTCCAACCAGTATTTAGGCAATGCCTTGCTTGCGGGTAGCGTTAATAACTGGCAATGGCTGATCAGCGTTAGCCACCAGCAAAGCGACGAATTTGAGTCCTTTTTTACCAACGACAATCAACAAGGTAGCGAGCGCAAAAGCGCAGATCCGCAAGATAACGATGGTACTAACGGTCTAGCAAAACTTATCTACAGCGCATCAGATGAGCATCGATTTGAGTTAACAATCGATGGTGTAGACCAGCACTCAACCACTAACCTCTTGTCTGAAAGCGGCGAAGTATCCCGCGGTGTCATGACCACCGCCAGCCAAGGCATAGACTCGCAAGAGCGCGCTAGAATTTCTGGACAATATACCTACCAAGCCTCTAATAGTAATGCGCATCTTCAACGCATTCATGCGCTTGGCTTTTACCAAAAAACTCGCTCTGCCCAAGATACGCAAACCTCTCGCAACACTTTGGCGACACAAGCATTAAGCACGCGCACACGCTTTAGTGAGTTTGAACAGGATATTTCTGGCCTCTACCTGCAGTTCGACCATCGTTTTGACTTCTTTGGCAGTCATTATTTAATTTATGGGAGTAGCTATGAAAATACCGACTCTATTTCATTGCGAGAAGGACAAACACTGAGCGAAACGGGCACGGTGCTACCAGAATTTTCAGTGTTTCCCGCGCGGGATTTCCCGCCGTCGGAGCTGACAGAATGGTCGGTGTTTATTCAAGATGAAATCACGCTTTTAGATGGCAGCTTAACCCTCAGCCCTGGCCTGCGATACGACCGATTTAGTTTAAACGTGTCTAACGACCCAATCTTTTCATCAGCAAATCCTGGCGTTTCAGTTGAGGATTATAAAGATAATCAGGTTTCTGCAAAGCTTGGGGCCGTGTATCGACTTTCAGACCAATATTCTCTGTGGTATCAATATGCCGAGGGCTTTCGTATTCCACCTATGGACGACGTAAACGTTGGCTTTACTAATTTTGCGGGCGGCTACACCTCACTTGCCAACCCTGAACTAGAAGCCGAAAGTGTGGTGAGTCACGAACTCGGTCTAAGGGGATACTCACAAGCTTTTGAGTGGTCGGTGAGCGCATATGTAAATCAGTATGATGATTTTATTGAATCGCTAGCCGTTGTGGGCTTCAACCCAGAAACTAGATTATTAGAATTTCAAGCGCGCAATATTGATGAGCTAGAAATCACTGGCTTTGACCTGCAGGCAACATGGTTCTTAGGTGAGCAGTTCGACGCCCTGCAAAACTACTTAATTCGTGCATCTCATAGCTATCAAGATAGTGAAGATAAAAGTACGGGCCTACCATTAGATTCCCTGCTGCCTGCCCAAAGCGTTGTAGGCTTTAGCTACGGTGATTATGATTCGAAGTGGCGAGCCGAGCTTGCGATAACCTACACCGACCGAGCAACCGTCACACCAAGCACGGAGGCTGATATCCCATTCTTCCAAGCACCTTCACACACACTTGTTGACCTGATTGGCCACTATCAAGTGAATGAAGACGTGCGCATTAACCTAGGATTGTTCAATATAACAGATGAGGAGTACTATTTAGCTTCTGAGGTAAGAGGTCGCACAGAGGGTGAAAACTTGGCACGGTTTTCATCAGCGGGACGCAATGTATCTATGAATGTGGTGGTGAACTTTTAGCTTTTAAAGTAACGCCGTAAGCTCATAGGTGTAAGAACAATTTGCATGCTCCAGTCTTCAAGAAGCTCATTTCCAGACATAACAGAAAATAGTCTAGTGCTTATTTTCACATCGATTGAGCTGATGAGTTGGCTGCACAGCTTACTCGTAGATACGGCTCAATAGTGATTATACGGCTAGCAACCTAGCTAGCCGTGTAATCAATAATTGATAATGTTATTAGGCGCTCGGACGAGTGTATAACACATTGCCATTCTTAATTGTCTGTAGCACCAATATGTCTTGTATGGCATCAGGTTCAACTTCAACGGGGTTTGCATCTAGCACAACTAAATCAGCCAGCTTTCCAACTTCTATTGTCCCTTTTTCACTCTCTTCAAAGTGTTGATACGCGCCCCAAATCGTTATGGCTTGTAAGGCCTCATAAGGCGTTAATCGTTCACCCTCGCCTATTATTTCTCCGCTACGTGAGGTTCTATTTACCGCTGTCCAAACGACACGCATTAGGTTGGGCAAAGCAACCGGCGCATCGGTATGAATCGAGATTTTAAGGCCTTTATTCAGTGCTGTTCTGGTCGGGCTTATGCGTTTACCAAGGTCAGTACCAATAATTTGCGAATGCCAATCTCCCCAATAGTATGTATGCAATGGAAATAGACTCGCGATAACGTCAAGTTTCTTAAATTCATCAAGTTGGTCGTCTCTTACATACTGACCATGAATGAGCACATTTCGACGGTCGCCCACACCGAGTTCCTCTACAAGTGGCTTCATAGTTCGTATCATTTGATCCATTGCCGCATCGCCATTGGCATGGGTAAGTGTCTGCCAATTGTTTTCAAAGCCTTTTCTGTAAATCGCGATTAGATCGTCATCATTCGGGAATGCTGGGTAGCCTGAATAGTCTTTAGCAGCGCCATCTGGTGGAATTAAATAAGGGCTTGTTCGCCATGCAGTGCGCCCTTGAGGTGAACCATCTAATGTGACTTTCATACCGCCAATTCTGTAATGGTTAGTGTATTGCTCACTTTTCCACTTAGACTGCATGTATTTGTCTACAAACAAATAATCAATATACGACACAACATCTATTTTAAGCAGTTCTTGTTCGGCTAAAGACGCAAGCAATTCATGATTCTCCATTGCTCTTCCTTCCTGAGCGGTGGTATAGCCATAAGAGAGGGCCATTTCTTGTCCTGCAGCGAAAAACTTAGCGATTGCCTCGGGGCTAGTTGGACTAAGTGCAACCATCATATGCGGAATTGCAGCAAGTTCTTCTAACACACCATTGGGTTCGTTTGAGCCTTCTTCTCGGCGAATTAAGCCTCCCTCTGGATCGGGTGTATCTGCCATTATATTTAATTGTTCGAGGGCCACAGAGTTAACCATCGCAAAGTGTCCAGAAATATGCATCACCATGACGGGATGCTCGGTTGACACCCTATCAAGGTCATGTTTGGTTAAAAAACGTTTTTCTTCTATAACACTGTCGTCAAAGCCGGTTCCTACAATCCATCCAGTGAATGCTCTGTTCTCAGCTGTATTCCATTCCTGCAATGCTGTTACAGCGGCATCAACACTATTTATTTGTGCGTCTGGAGAAGGAAGCAACAGGGCATATATGGCTTGCGATGCGAAATTTGAGAAGTGTGCATGCCCGTCAACAAAGCCAGGCATCATCGTTTTACCCTCTAAATCTACTATTTCAGTGCTATCGTTTGCCTGTTTTAGTGCATCTTGCTTTGTACCAACAAATGCTATCTTCTCGCCCTCTACCAGCACAGCTTCAGCATAATTAGGCTGCTCACCTGCCATAGTCAATATTGCGCCGCCATGATATAGAGTGCTCGTTATCGATGTGTCATCCGCTTTGTTGTCTAGATTAGTAGGCTGTTTATTTTCAGTACATGCAAAAAGCGCACTAAATACGCACAGGAGTATTGCTATTCTTTTCATTCGAGGGTCCTTTGGGAGATGCTTTTGGTGGTAGTGTACGTATAGCATAGAACTAAAAAACTGAACACACCACCTTGCAAAATGATGAGTTAGTTGTTTTTTTCTTTCGTTTTCAATGTAAAGCATGAGGTACAGTCGCGAATGTTAGAAAAACATCCAAACATTCGTTCGCTATCAGTTTGTATCAGAAACACTCCTTTTAACTTTCACTCTTTAACCTTAATGCAAGCCTGTGAATACGTGCACCTTCTTGTGCCTTGCCTTACTTATTTGTTATTTGCATAGGCTAACATTGCCAATGGGAGTTTTTAGGTCAATAGCCATAGCGCAACAAGCATAATCAGCAATTGTAGGGTATTGATGCCCACGGTAGTCCGGTGGTGTCGAGTAAAATCAGATTTTCGCTCTTCGTCGCTGGCCTTGTTAGCCAAAGGCATAAATATTTGCCTTGATACGAAGAATAATAGAGCTGTAAAGCTAAAAGCTGCTAACAACCAATATCCATAATCCTGCTCTACTAAATAGTAAGAAAGAATGCTGAGGACGATCGCAAGAAGACCAAAATATAAGTAATAAAACGGAAAAAACTTTCTGATGAATGGGCGTGCAGTTTCGGATGGGAGCTTGATAAATATCAGCGGTGCGAATAAAAACTGAAAAGTAAGCATGCCGCCCAAAATAATGCTGACTATTAGTATTTGAATATACTCAAGCATAATCGTCCTTTGTTGATATAAAATATTAGGCCTTTGAAAGTGTAAAAAAAGCCGCAATGACTGCGGCTTTCCGTGCTTTGGCTAGCGTATCAGCCAGCCAGAGGGTTGACGAAATATGGTTAGTAAGTTCGCGCCCCACTCATAGCTGATTCGCCTTTGTTCAAAACACTCGACATATGATCACCTCCTTACAATATCTGCTTTAAGTATGCCAAAATTAGCATAGCTAAACGTTTTGTAAATAGTGAGTGGGCTAGAACAATTATTTAAACGCATAAAAGTGTAAACATTTTGATATGCACATGACGCTTTGAAGCGTTATAAAAAAGAAACGCTTCGCCAAGGTTTACTTAACTCTGGATATAAATTAGTGTGCTGAGGTTTATGGGCGCAAAAGGGATGGCAAGATGGGAAGTTCTTCTAGAGAGCGAAACGAGCGTGCTTGTGAATGCTGCTTTGTTTCTGCGAGCACGCTGTTTCGTGTGCGTAGCGACGCTAATCAGCCATGGAAGTTTTTATGCCAAGCCTGTCAACAAACCTTAAAATCCACTAGCAGCACGTATCTCTATGGTGGCACGTGGAAAAAGAAAAAGCGTAACTAAATGCCCCTTTCGCCTAAACAAAGACAAACTCTACAGCAGCATTATTTGTATCTTACTTCTGAGAAATTTCCAGAGTTAGCTCGCACTGGCGCGCTTAAGTCCCCGGTAACTGAAAATCACTGTTTTCAGCGAATTATGCTCGATAATGTATGCGGTGGTCAGTGGAACACCTTTATTGCTGCTCCAGCCTACCAGCATATGAGCGACCAGCAGCTAGTTCAAATGACGTCTATGTGCAACGACGTTCTTTGCGGCAAGGCAGATTTATTTACTCTTAATCGACAGTCACTCGTTTGGAGAAGTAAAATCAAAAGTCGGCAATTGACACTTTTTACTTAACAACAAACATATAGAAGCCTAAGAACTTTTTATTGCGACAAGGAAAACATGCCTTGCCATGAATCCGCCTTCAACACAGTCATCATTATAACTGTAAGTTGGTAAAGCTCTCCATTAACAACTGCTTTGCTTCTTGCCCCTCTGGAGTATCTAGGTAGTTTTGAGCTTGCTCAACAAAGCCCATAATCATCGTTGTATCAAGCCCGAGTGCTTCAAACTGCTTGTTTAACTCATTCACAGAGCCCAAAGAATCGCTGAACTGCGCTGCTTTATCTAATAAGCCACCTAAACCGTTCTGCTCTAAATTGCTCACGTCGGGCACGGCGCTAAGAATACTCTCGGCACCTGGTAACTGGTTTGCCAACGTTGCAAATTTTTCTTCGCCTAGACTCTGTTTTGCATAATTCATCAAGCTAGCGATACCACCACTGGCCTGCTCTTCGCTTATATTTAATGAGTTAGTCAAGTAGCCAATAAGCCCCTGCACATCGAGACTGCCGGTATTAAGCGCCGCTGCACTTGCCACAACCTCTTCTGCCTGCTCACCAAAACCTAAGGTATTAAGCAATGAACTCCACCAACTCTCTTCAGCCATTACTGATGTAGACACTAATAATGCGGCACTAAAACAAAGCACTTTTTTCATGGGGTATTTCCTTATAAATAATCTGGCTACAGTATAACCGCAGTCCGAAAAGTTTTGTCAATTAACGACACCGAGTTGAAGGTGTTTATGTAATGCCCACAAAAAAGCTCGTCTTAGAGACGAGCTTTTTCAACTTGAAATCACTTATTTTTTAAAACGGCCTAACGCGCCCATTGCTAAGATGCCTAAGCCTAGTAGACCTACTACTGATGGCGCAGATACGCGAGCAAACGCATGATTGTCGGTTTCAAACGCGAAGCTTGTGCTGACCAAGCGAACACTATCGAACTCCATACCGTTAGAAAAATTGAAGTTAACAAATCGATTTGACCGCCAGCTTGCCTGTGAACCGTTAGCTAGCAATGAGTCGATATTTCCACCGTTTACAGACGCTTGAAGAACACCGTCGTTTAAAAATTCGATAGTATTATATGTATCAACTGAGCCCCAGAAAAGGCCAAAGTAGTTATAATCACCATCTAAAGTGAAGGTTGCTGAACCATTTGATAATGGATTTGGAACCGTTAAAAAGCTCTCGCCAACAGCCGTTGCCATAAAGGGAGCTGCTGATTGGTTCACATTTCCGTTACTTTCACGTACTTGGTAATCTCCCGCACAAGATACATACTCAAGTGGGCAGTTTTGTGTTAAATCTGGAAATAAAACACCTAAGCCTTCAAAATCGATTGTAGTGGCGTTACTCACAGTGCTTTTTAATACACCTTCGTCCTCTACCGATACGATCACAGCCGCTTGGGTCAAACTAACGACAGACAACAATAAAGTTGCCGCTAAAGATGATTTTAAAATGTTCATAAATTTAATCCTTTACATACTTGCGATTTCCGCGTCTGATAGCCTCTATGCACAATTCGTTCCAAAATAAAAATCAAATAAAAACAATCACCTAAAAGCAATCAGCTTAATTGGTGTAAAAATTTCTGACATTTACTATCAGGGCAAACTTACAAACACCTTTGTGCGAAGTCGGCCACAAGTTACATCATCACAGCCCAGCACTGGTATTAAAATAATACAGGTTAGAAGTTAGGCTTGTAATCAAACCCTTCGCTCGCTTGTTTATCTGAAAACACGTCGATGCGTTGCTGCTTGTTGAGCATTTGGTTCACCAAGCTGTTAGGGAAGATCTCAATGCCTTCGTTAAAGGCTTCAACATTTTGGTTAAAGATGCGGATGGCGGCGCCAATGTTTTCTTGCTGCTCAGTCATTTCGCGCATTAGGTTAGACATTAGGCCTGCGGTTTTTAAATCGGGGTAGGCCTCAACGGTGACGTTAATGCCGCCTTTTACTGCCTGCATTAATGACTCTATTTCGCCTAAACTTTGGGTATCAATTTGCTTGTCGTCTAAGTCGTTCATTTTTGAGCGAAGCTTAGTAATGTTTTCTAATATACTCGACTCAAACTCTTTATGCTCTTTGACCACTTGCTCTAAGTCAGGCAAGATTTTGTTCTTTTGACGCTCTTGCGTGATCACCCCTGCCCAAGCCCTTTCAACAGCATTCTTACGAGAAATAATGCCGTTATAAATACCCACTACAAATACAGCCGCTAGCACCACAATGGCGATGATGATAATGCTTGAAATATCCATTATAACTCCTTAAAAATTGCTGTCAGAGTGCCTGAGCACTTGTTCAATTGTTCTAAGCGCGCGATCTAATAAGCGTAACTTAGTTTGCCCAGCAAGTTCATCATAAAACTCAACGGGTTTTGTAAAATCATAGCGTTGGTTGCCCATGATCATGTTCTTATTTGCAAAAGAAAAACACATTAAACCGGTCGCGTCTATCTCTATATTGAGGTGTTGAAATAGGTTTGCCACCTCCTCAAGGGCCACCACCACCGCAGGCTTAAAAAACTTGGCGGCTTGCATTTCATCCACACTTCTTACCGTAAATAGTTTGTCAAAACGCAACGAACCTGTGGAGTAGCTCTGCGGATAAAGCCTTGGTGGTTTAAATCGATAAATTTGCAGGCTTTTAGCATATTTAAAAGGGATGATTAAACCGTACCGGTCAAATTTATCATACACCGTGCGCGTTCTGGTTTGGGTCCTGCCATTGGAGCTTGTCACGTAGGTTTCTGTGCGTTTATCGACATAATGAAAGTGGTAGTAGTCAAAGGTAAAGGTGTGAAATTCACCTTTATACTCGCCCCCTATCACCTGCTTGAACAAGCGTGTGTAGTTTCCTCTATCAAACTCAGCAAAACGAATTTGCATTTCTTGAGCATTAAATGGAGCTTTGATGCGCAAATTGTTATCTAGTAATGCATCTTTTTGAAAAGCCAGCTTGGCGATTTGTGCTACCTTTCGGTTATCGAGAAACACACGGCTGAAGCAAAAAATAGCGATGATGATGAAGATAATGTTGGTGAACACAACCCACTCATTTCCGTTAACATCCCAACGCGGTAAAAACGACCAGCCTAATGTGGGCGCCATTATCCATATCAGGGCAATTAGACTCGCAGCTGCCCCAATTGCGATAGGTTGTTTGTGATTATATACAAGGGGCCGGCGGAAGTTCTTCGCCTTCTGTGCAGCGCGAAGAATATCATCGCTACTGGTAGCAAAAGTAATATCTCGCTCTAATGTTGCCACTAGACGTTTTAACTCTTTGTTAGACATGCCTCATCCTTAACCCCTCGCCGTATTAGTAAGCAGAGTCTGCAAGTCAAAGGGGGGTAAAACGATGCGCGTTATCATCATTGTGCTCCTAGAATCGCTCTTACTTATGCTAATCGCCAAGGTGAATGGTGACTGAGTCGGTAACATTTTTCGCGATTTGCACAGCATCATCGGTATTTGCTGCACGCGCGAGTGCGACCCCCATGCGTCTGCGACCATTTACCTCTGGTTTGCCAAAAAGTTTTAGGTCGGTATTAGGCTGACTTAAAGCATGCTCTAAATTGCTAAACGAAACGTCAGTAGACTCACCCTCGACCAACAACGCAACAGAAGCTGACGGCCCATGAAAATGAATGTTTGGGATTGGTAATCCTAAAAATGCGCGCGCGTGTAAAGCAAATTCAGATAAATCTTGAGAAATCAGCGTTACCATGCCGGTGTCGTGAGGGCGCGGAGATACTTCGCTAAAATACACATCATGTCCTTTGATAAATAACTCCACACCAAACAAGCCTCGCCCGCCAAGTGCGTTTGTCACTTTGCTTGCGACGTCTTTTGCTCGCTCTAATGCCTCGCCGCTCATCGCTTGTGGCTGCCAAGACTCACGGTAATCACCCTCTTCTTGCCTATGTCCAATAGGCTCACAAAATGATGTTCCGTCGCGGTGCACGATGGTCAAAAGCGTGATCTCATAATCAAAATCCACTAACGATTCAACAATCACCTTACCTTTACCTGCCCTGCCTCCCTCCTGCGCGTATTGCCATGCAAGGGAAAGATCTTCTGAGCTTTTCAGCAACGATTGCCCTTTGCCAGAAGAGCTCATAATGGGCTTTACAATGCACGGATAACCGATGGTTTCTACGGCATCTTCAAAGCTCTCCCACGTCTCTGCAAATTCATAATTTGAGGTGGGTAGATTTAGCTCTTCAGCGGCTAAACGCCGGATCCCTTCACGGTTCATGGTCAGGTGGGCAGCTTTGGCACTGGGCACTACATTAAACCCACGCTGCTCTAGCGCCATTAAGGCACTGGTGGCGATAGCTTCAATTTCAGGCACAATAAAATCAGGCTTTTCTTCTAACACAACTGCCCGTAACGCCTTCTCATCTAACATTGAAATGCAGTGACTGCGGTCTGCGACCTGCATCGCCGGAGCGTTTTCGTAACGGTCCAGCACGATGACTTCACAGCCTAAGCGTTTGAGCTCAATCACCACTTCTTTACCCAATTCTCCCCCGCCACATAAAAGGACGCGCTTTGCGCTTTTTGAAAAGGGCGTCCCGATGCTGACTGATGGCTGTGCGCTCATATGCTATTCCTTAATCATATTTTGTAGGTTCAAATCGTGAGGCTAACTGGTTATCACAATTGATTATTTAAACGAAAGCTCGGCTAGTTTAAATGAGGCTTGGTCAAACACCTTATTCCCCAGCCCATAAGCGGTAAATACCACCTCTGTATCTTCTAGCTTGTCGGCCCATTTTAGCTCTACGATGCCGTAATGGGTGTCTCTAACTACCTCTCCGACCCTAAAGGTATTTGGCTCCGAGACTGGGCGATAAGCTTGGGTCATGCCGCTAGAGGTAAAATCCCACATAGGATAGGGAATGCGATCATTTTTTTGTCCTGTATCTTTTGAGATTTCCATGAGATGACGGTCGCCACTTAAGAAAAATACGTTTTCAGCTTGGGCTGCATCAATCAAGCCATAGAGTAAATCCCGTTGACGAGGCATTGTTCCCCATGCTTCCCAACGATGCTCATAGGCAACCACCTGAATACTGCTAACAATAATTCTCACATCTGCTGGTATTAGCAACTGCTTAGCTAACCATAACCACTGGGCATCACCTAACATTGAGCGCTCTTTATCACCGGTTGGTAGGTAAGGACCAAAGCCTTCAGGGCGAGGACCAGGGCGTCTATTTAACTCATCACGATGATAGCGTGTGTCGAGCATAATGATTTGCACGCTGCGACCATGACTCTCGATAATTTTGCTATGGTAAATGCCCTCTTGCTGGCGGATCGGGTCGTCTTTTGCAAATTCAAAGAAGTCTAAAAAAGCTTGCTGGCTCTCTTTTTTCAGCGGGAACTCTTTACCTGCATCATTAAATCCATAATCGTGATCATCCCATGTGCCCATAAATGGCGTTGTGGCTCTAAATGCCGCAAACTCTGGCTTTGCCCAAACCGCATCATATGCTTCTTTAAATCGCGCAGGATCGGTAACCGGACCGCGAATGCGGTTCCCTTCATCATCAAACTGTACGTCGGCATATTGATTGTCACCAATGAATAAAAATAAGTCCGGCTCCATCGCCGCGATGTCATTCCATATTGGCTGCGGCTCTGAGTCATATGCACATGAGCCAAATGCGATCGTCATTTGATTTGCGTTAGCAAGTGTTGATAGGAAGAGAAAAGAGACAGTGAAGATTTTAAAAAATAATGAAACGTGTTTAAGCATGACAGCTTCCGTAAGTAATTTTGCAGCAGTGCACAATAATTGCGTAAATCCAAAAGCCTAAGGGCTATTTTTGACACTACTATGACAATTCAAGTGTAGACAAAAAACGATGTAATGCGAAGGCTTTGTGGGCTTTTCAGCGCATAAACTGACCCGCATTGCTATTTCAACGGCCACAACAACGTTTAAACTTTTTGCCACTGCCGCACACGCATGACTCATTGCGACCGATAGATAGTTTGCCAGAATCTGAGAGCATTTTGCCGGTGCTATAACGCCATTTGCCTTGCTCTTGCACAAAATCAGACAATTCATGCATCACATAAACGCCATCCGAAAGACGGTAATATGCCTTAAACTCTACTTGCTTGCCACTGGCGGCCACCACCTCTAAGCCAAGCCATGTTGTGCTTTCGCTATGCTCGGATAAGCTTTCAACAGTCAAACCTAATTGTTGTTGTGAGGCATAAGTGTGCAGGATATACGCGTAATCTTTTTTGCAGTAAGCGCTGTAGCGCGAACGCATCAGTGCTTGCGGGTTAGAGGGGAACTGCTGCCCTAAAATAAATGGCTCACAACATTTCGCGTACGTTTGTTGTGAGCCACATGGGCAAGCATTAGCAACTTGCATGTAGCAATGCGCCTATTGGTTACTCAAGCGCTTGCCAAATGAAATGCCGTACGCTGGTGAGCGCATTTTAAGCACCGGGTCGTCACTGGTTTTGATGCCGGCAGGCACAACGTTGGGATCAAAGTTTGTATTGTTACATGCATCACCACCCACCGCGCTTAAGGTCAATTTACCCATGGTAATGGTCGGTCTATCTGCTGGCCACTGTTGTGATGGGTCAATCACCGTATCTTCTTCATTGCCAATGCTGGCAATTAAGGTAAAGCTTACATCGGTACTTGCCACTTCTTGGGTAAGGCGTTCTTGCAAAAAGCCGGCAGGTAAAGTCGCTGCTTCATCTGCGCTTAAACCTTGTTGGCCTAAATCAGGGCTCAAATGCCATCTGAACTTGGTTTGCTCACCGGCATCATTTTCAAAAAAGAAGGTGTGAATCCCAAAATAATCTGAGCGAGCAAAAGAGGCAGGCGCAGGGTTACTTTGCGCAAAGCCAAGGGCTGCCTGCACGCTTGGGTTGGCCGCGATGTATGCGCCGGTCTTTGCTCTATCCACTACACCATTTTCATCTGGCAATAGGGTTTGTAAAAAACCAAAGAAGGTTTCTGGATCTTTACCCGTGAACACTGGAGTGTTGTTACCTGTGACATGATAAACACCACCGTCAGGTAAGCTTAATTTAATGCCTACACCGCGCGTACCCGGGGTGCGCTCATCGGCAGAAGGGTCAGTTCCACCTAATGAAAAGCGTATTTGTGCGGGCACGCTGGTCTGAGAAAAGAGTGTTGAGTTTGAATATTGCGCGGCTTCATTTGAGGGTTCAAAACTTCCACTGGCGCAAACACCCCTTGCGTGCGCTTTGCGCATCCCAGGAAACTCACCGCCTAATTTTGCGAATAGTTCAATAAAATCATTCGCGCTAACGCTCTGTGGCGCTTGTTGCGACAGTGCTTGGCCACTTAAGGTTAAAGCGCTGGCGATTAAAACCGATATTGTGCATTTTTTCATAGTCATCTCTTTATTTTTCTTATCGTAATTGTAAGTACGGTCATTTAGATTTTATCGGTCACCGCACCGGTAGAGGCCGAGCTAACGGTTTTGGCATATTTTGCCAGCAAACCGCGAGTGTAACGAGGTTTAGGTGGTTGCCACTGGGCCTTACGCGCAGCCAATTCGGCGGCGTCAACGTTTAGCGTTATTTCACGGGTTTGTGCATCAATGGTGATGCTGTCGCCATCTTTAATTAAGGCGATGGGACCACCTTCAATCGCTTCAGGCGTGACGTGCCCAACAACAAAGCCGCGGCTACCACCCGAAAAGCGTCCGTCGGTAATAAGCGCAACATCGCTACCAAGGCCTTTACCCATAATAGCAGACGTAGGGCTGAGCATTTCTCGCATACCCGGGCCGCCTTTAGGACCTTCATAACGAATAACCACGACATCACCTGCCACTACTTTACCGCTGATAATCGCTTCAAATGCTTGCTCTTCTGAGTCATAGGCTTTAGCAGTGCCGGTAAAGCTTAAACCCTCTTTACCCGTAATCTTAGACACCGCACCTTCTGTAGCGAGGTTACCGGTTAAAATAACCAAGTGACTGTCGGGCTTAATTGGCGTTGAAAATGGCAAAATAATATCTTGGCCTTCTGGATAATCTTCAACGTCGGCTAAGTTCTCTGCCATCGTTTTACCTGTCACGGTCATACAGTCGCCATGCAGCATGCCAGCATCTAGAAGTCGCTTCATCAACGGTTGAATGCCGCCAATTTCAATGAGCTCACTCATTAAATAACGACCACTAGGGCGTAAATCCGCAATTACTGGAGTTTTGTCCCCAATTCTTACAAAATCATCGAGCGTCACCTCAACACCGATTGCATCAGCCATCGCAATAAGGTGCAGTACTGCATTGGTGGAGCCACCTAAGGTAATAATAAGTGTAATGGCATTTTCAAACGCCTTTTTGGTCATAATGTCTGACGGTTTAATATCGTGCTCTAATAAGTACGCGATGGCCTTACCGGCATTGATACAATCTTGCTTTTTGCTATCGGATACCGCATTTTGTGCCGAACTATTGGGCAGGCTCATGCCCAACGCTTCGATGGCAGAAGCCAAGGTATTTGCCGTATACATCCCGCCGCATGAGCCAGGACCGGGAATGGCTGTCTTTTCAATTTCTTCCAACTGCGTGATGGGGATATCACCACTAGCATGGCCGCCCACCGCTTCAAACACCGACACGATGTCTGTATGATTTTTACCCGGTAAAATGGTCCCGCCGTACACAAAGATGGAAGGACGATTAAGACGAGCCAAACCCATGATGCAACCAGGCATGTTTTTATCACAACCGCCTATGGCAATAATACCATCGTGACCCATACACGCCGATACCGCTTCAATTGAGTCACAAATTACCTCTCTAGAGACTAAGGAATATTTCATTCCTTCGGTGCCCATTGAAATACCATCAGAGATGGTAATGGTGTTGTAGATAACACTTTTAGCGCCTGCACTATCAACACCCTTACCCACTTCTTGTGCTAGGTCGTTAATGTGCATATTACACGGCGTCACCATGCTCCACGTTGATGCAATGCCTACCTGTGGCTTTTTAAAATCATCATCGCCAAACCCAACTGCTCTGAGCATTGAGCGACTCGGCGCTTGTGCTGTGCCATCTACAATTTTGCGCGAATATTTGCGGGTATCATCTTTACTCATGGTTGGTCCGTTTGTTAGCTCAGAAAAGTTTTTTAATCATGATAGAGTTGTTCGCGTCTTTATACAATCTAAGGTCATGAATTCCTTCAATAGATCTGATGTATGTCACGAAAAATAGGCATAAACAAAAGGCATTTTTGCGGTATTATGAGCGCCATATTGCAAAATCTATATTAATTACTCAACAGTGGAGCTCAACATGCGGATTTGTGGCGTCGAAATAAAAGGCACTGAAGCAATCATCAGTATCTTAGAATATCGCGATGGATTATTTACTATTCCTGAATGTCGAGCGCGCAAAGTTGAATTTAGCAAACAAAACCGTGCTTCTGATTTACAATACTTTCAAAGCTCATTTGCCAAACTGATGACCGATTACAAAGTCAAAATGGTGATGATTAAAGAAAGACCTTTGTCGGGGAAGTTTTCGGGCGGCGGTCTTGGGTTTAAAATGGAAGCGGCTTTGCAGCTTATTGAAGACCTTGACGTGCAAACCATGAACGCAAGCACCTTAAAGGCCATTATTAAACGCAACCCTATACCGGTAGAGTTTGGCGAGACAGGTCTGAAAATCTTTCAAGAGCAAGCCTTTGCGGTAGCGTACGCGGCTCACATGCAGATTGAATATCCTAACGCTGCCGACCCACTATAAAAGCGCGTTTATAAGCAATGCTGGCATATGAAAGATGATCCGGCTCTAATGAGGTTGCTTTAAAAGCACCTCACTTACACGTAAACTATAGCGCTTAACTACTAAGACACTTTGTATCCAAGGATTTTGCATGGCGCACATGAACCACCTGAAACTACTAGAAGCTGAAGCGATACACATCATGCGTGAAGTCGCGGCCAGTTTCGATAAGCCCTGCATGTTTTACTCCATTGGTAAAGATTCTACGGTAATGCTGCACCTCGCACGCAAAGCCTTTTACCCCGACAAAGTCCCCTTTACGCTGTTACATGTTGATACCACTTGGGAATTCCATGAAATGGGTGAGTTTAGGGATAAACTGCGTGACAAGCTCGACCTTGATATTCAAGTGCACATCAATCAAGAAGCCCTCGATTTAGGTATCCACCCTATTGAGTCTGGGTCGGTCAAATATAACGACCACATGAAAACGATTGCTTTAAAACAGGCTTTAGATATTTACCAATTTGATGCAGCCTTGGGTGGTGCGCGTCGTGATGAAGAGAAGTCGCGAGCCAAAGAACGCGTATTTTCAGTGCGTAATCGCGACCACCAGTGGGATCCTAAACAGCAGCGCCCCGAACTTTGGTCGATATATAACACCCAAATCGACAAAGGCGAGTCGGTTCGCGTATTTCCTTTATCTAATTGGACTGAACTAGATATTTGGCTATATATTTTGCAAGAGCAAATCGACATTGTACCGCTCTACTTTGCCGATGAGCGCATGAGCTGGGTAGATGAAGATAGTGGACAACTCCTTGCACTTGACGACGAAAGAATGCTGCCCTATTTAACCGAGAAAGAAAAAGCCAGCTTACAAAAACGTTGGATTCGATTCAGAACCTTAGGGTGTTACCCGCAAACAGGCGCGGTATTGAGCCGAGCCACTACCCGCGAACAAATCGTCACTGAAATGATGCTCAGCAAAACCAGTGAGCGAGAAGGAAGACTGCTTGATAAGGACCAAACTGGGTCAATGGAAAAGAAAAAGCGCGAAGGGTATTTTTAAGCCGCTATTTATCGTTAACGCAAGACATAAAAAAAGGCCTCATAAAAATGAGGCCTAAAAAAACACACTATAGGGAAAAATACACAAAACACTTAAGAATTTGGTTCAAGCAACAACTCAATTGCTCTTACGTTACAACATTCTGCAAATGTTATGTCATACACCCTAATAGACCACAGGTATTCACAAAAAATTCCATTTAATTTCAATTTTTTCGAAAATAAAGATTAATCCACTTGTTTTTTCGATGGATCATCAAACGCAATCTGCACGCTGATGACTTCTCATGCCAATGATTTGCGCTGACCTTGGTCAAAAAAGTGTGGTAACTATTGAAGTATGATTAACAAGGCGTTGTACAAAGAAAAGGTTTTGCAGATGTTCCTATATTTTTAAATTTCACCAACACTAACGCGATTGCGCCCGCTACGTTTACTCTCATAGAGCTTTTCATCAGCAAGCTCAATTAACGTAATAAAATCTTGCGAGAAATCTGTGCTTACCTTTAGCACTCCCACGCTCACGGTCATCTCTATCATAAGACCATTGTATACAAAGGTACCCTCCTCGATAGACTTGTGAATGCTCTTCACGTATTCATCATGATTTTCATATTGATCACTGGCCAACAACATGATGTATTCTTCACCGCCATAGCGCGCGACAATATCGGTCTCTCTTCTACATTTACTTTGGATCAGGTGCGCCACTTCAGAGATACACGCGTCGCCGGTAACATGACCGAAGGTGTCATTTATCTCTTTGAAATGGTCAATATCGATGATCGCTAGGGTAAATGGCTTTTTATGCCTCTGATAATATTTGTAAGTATTTTTAGCCAAGCTGTCGAAGGCGCCACGATTGTAAAGCCCAGTTAATGAATCTGTTTGAGATAACGTAACTAGGGCCTCGTTGAGGTCTTGTAACGATTGGGTTTTATCTTCCACTTGCGCTTTGAGTTCACTCTGAAAATCTTCAGAAAGCTTCTGGTACTTGATGACGTTATTAGTCACATTTTCCATTTCTTTACTGATTTTGGAGGCGGCAATTATGCGCTTGTCTGCCCCTTTACCACTCATGACTTTTTCTAAGTTCAACAGCGGGATAACGATTTTGGCCGCAAGGCCTTTAGATAAAATGGTGATAAACAACATGCTCGAGAGCAACGTGATTATGATAAGTAAAAAGTACTCTGTTACTTCCTCAAACACTCTGATGGGAGGCGTAAACGCGTATATCTTCCAACCCCTCTCGTTTTCAAGCGCGACATACAAATAATCGCTGTCGTTAATTTTCATTGCACGTTGGTCCGCTGAAAACGGGTGTGGGCCGGAGTTTTCAACAAAAGTGTCGAGCTGGTTCAGGCCGAGTGCTGGTGTAGAATAAATAATAGAATCTTCATCATCAACAAGCAAAACTGAAATTTGGTTGTTTTCAAACGCGTTAAGTACACTTTCATCTACGAACTTATCGAGCTTTATTGCCGCCTGCAACAATCCATTAAATTCATTGTTTAACAGTATTGGCGCCGTTATAGCAACAATATCGAAATTCCCTAACCCGCGCCCTCTAATAGCACGAGAAACTACAGGTGCTAATGTGCGCTTGGTGTCGTGAAAGTATTTTCTATGATTGATATTTATATCTGACAGGTCGGGCAACATAGCCGCATATCGTTGTGGCGCGGCAATAATTACCGTTGCCTCTTTGTTGGTTAACACCATGCTTTCAATGTTGACGCTTGTGGTCGAAATTGCATTGAGCATTTCATTAATAGCATCTTTGTTTAACTCACCGGCGTTTATAATGTCGGCGGTGCTTCGCAAGGTATGGATTTTGCTTTCAAACATGCCCTGAAGACTTCGGTTTAATTCTTGTACGGCTTGGCTCATTTCGCCGTTTAATCTGTCTTCACTGAGCTGCGCTGAACGCCAGGCAAAAAACAAGGTGACTAACACAACGGGTAAAATAACGCTTACTGTATTTAACTCAAAAACAAGCTTGGAAAACTCAGGGGTTTCTTGCATTGAGAAACGCCGCTGTATTGGCAGAGGCAATAACCAAACTGCCAAGAGCGACACGAACGCGCTAGCATACGCGCTTAGAACAAAAGCAAAAGCAACAAACACGGCTGACTGAAAGTCTAGAGAAAGCGTGAAATACAAAAACAAACTGGTGACGGGTAATCCCACAAAGAACCAGAAAAAGGATATGGCGCTTAAAAATCTGAACTTCTTTCGTAATAAAGTCGCGACACATACAAACTCAAGTACATGCACGCCCACAACAAATAAGTTTCCATATGACAATAAGACAGGAGCAACAGCAGCGATAAGCACAGCAAGCGCATAGCGAAGCGGCAAGGTCAGCAAAGCAAATAATACAAACATGCTGCCCAAGAATAAATTAACACTACCAAACACACTAATGACAAAGAACAAATTTAACACAGCCGCGCCTACCGACAATATCAGGGTAGTCAGCACAACAGCTTGCTTATTCAACAATGTAAAGTGTTCTTTCATGTAAGGGTTAACGGCCTGATTCAAAAGAAGTTAAGCATTTCTTGCATCATAATTTGTGGTGGTATAGAGGATACTAAAGAGGATATTTTTTACCCATTAAATTCCAGTCCTCTTGAATCATTTTATAAAGCGTATTTATATCCACATCGGCTAGCTTGTTGATATTTAAACAGGCTCTACCATGCTTGAACTTTCCGAGACTACTCAACTGTTCAGCATGCTGGCCAACCCCTGACATTAAATACACGCTTATGTATTGTTTGCGCGGTGAGAACGCACTTTTCATCCAACACTGCTCTTTTCCAGCAGCGTTTAAATAGCGGTACTCACCAAAGCCTACTATTGAATCACCCCACATTTTAGGCTTCTCATCAGTAATACGCATGTATTCATTGAGTAGCATTTGAGCATCCTGTTGACGAACCGGGTGCGCTATATTATGAATAAAATGCTCAACTGAATTATCGTTCATTTGGGTTTTTAACGTACTCATAATGCACTCATGCTGAAAAGTCTTCGTTCAAACTACCAATAATTGCCAATAAGTGAAAGCAACATATCAAGCGCCTTTGTTGTTTTTTTGGCCTAAAAATAGGTTTTCTACATAATATCGCCAGTTCTGACTATACTTTGATGCATTACTCTAGCAAAGGAAGTGATGTGAAGTCGCTAGTTACAATCGCAATATTCTTAGCAACATGCTTGGCGTCAGCGTCTGAGCCAATTTTGCTGATGTATGATGTGCGAGCACCCTATATTTTTGCTGAGGACAACAATACCATCACAGGCTTGACGGCAACCCCCTCTGCTGCAGCGTTTAGATTGGCAAACATACCCGTGAGAAACGTCGAAGTGTCTACCAATAGGCAGCTATCTGTTATCAAGTATAACGAATCTATGGCCTGCGGTATTGGGTGGTTTTCCATAGCGCAAAGACAAGCGGTTGCCCGTTTTACCAAGCCAATCTATCAAGACCGTCCGCTTGTTGTGGTCAGCCGTATTGATGCCGATAAGGTGCATCTGCACACGTCCCTTGAAACACTAATAGCCGATGGAGCGTTAAGCCTACTTGTAAAGACGCAGTATTCATATGGTTCGCAAATCGATGCATGGTTGAATAAATATGAACCTAATCGCTCTGCTGTGACGCTAGACAACTATGGGATGTTGCGCATGATTGACGCAAAGCGCGCCAACTATATGTTGATGAGCTTTGAAGAGGCCACGCATTATATTACCAATGCACATTTTGAAAATGCGGCAGCGCTTAAGTTTGCAACCTTGATGGATTCACCCAGCGGAAACCTTCGTCATTTGATGTGCTCTAAGTCTGTGCCTGTCGAAATCATTGAAAGGTTAAATGCAGTCATTGAGGGAGATATTTTATAAACACCATGATCAAGCCTCTTTTAGGAAGGTAATTTTATGCTCATAGCAGTTCTAGCAATGGTAATTGGTTTGGCACTGCTTGTATTTAGTGCTGACCGTTTTGTAGGAGGCGCTTCATCGGCAGCTCATCACATGAAAGTGCCTCCGTTACTGGTGGGTATGATTGTGGTAGGGTTTGGTACATCCGCGCCAGAAATGACGGTTTCGGCGCTTGCCGCATTAGACGGTAACCCAGGTCTGGCGCTGGGTAATGCTTATGGTTCAAACATCTCTAACATCGCGCTAATTATTGGTTTAGTGGCGCTGGTCAGCCCTATCGCTGTGCAATCACAAATTGTAAAAAAAGAGCTCCCTGTTTTGCTCGCAATTACATTGTTTGCTGGCTGGCAACTATTTGACCATAGATTAAGTACATTTGACGGCTGGTGCCTAATCGGTGCGTTTTTCGCCGTTCTCGTCTGGTCCATTTGGCAAGCATCACACCACCCAAAAGATACATTAGTGGGCACACAAGAAACGCAAAGCTTGTCGGTCAAGGCCGCTATATTCTGGCTAGTGGTAGGATTGATTTTGATGATTATTGCCTCTCGCCTGCTGGTTTATGGCGCGGTATTTGTTGCCCAAAGCTTAGGAGTGAGCGATTTAGTCATAGGACTAACGGTGGTTGCTGTAGGTACATCTCTACCTGAATTAGCATCTTCATTGATTGCAATAAAAAAAGGCGAGCACGACATTGCCTTAGGTAATGTGATTGGCTCAAATATGTTCAATACCCTAGTGGTTACCGGCATCGCAGTATTGATACAGCCTATTGATATCGACCCGATATTTTTATCTCGCGACTGGACGCTCACACTTGCTCTAACTGCAGCGCTCTTTTTTATGGGTATTGGGATCAAGAAACAAGGGCGCATCAACCGTGTGGAAGGGGCAATGTTACTCGGGGTATTCTTCGCTTACACAGGGTATTTAGTGGTGACTGCTTTTTAGCGCATAAGGTGGTTTGAAAAGCGACCAGTGGCCGCTTTTATGTAACTTTAAGATACGTTGATGGGCAATTAAAACTAAACCCAAGCAGAGCAGCCGTATCAGGCTATTTCTCTAAGGTTTTATTAGCCATACTGCTTGCTGTATAAGGGTTGCTGAGTAAGTATGTAAACACTTCCCATCGTCTTTCAGGGTTGTCTGTTGTGCCGCCATTTCGCTCAATAAAGTCGGCAACCAAGTCTTTGCCTAAGTTATAGTTGATGACATAGCTACGGTACTTATCAATAAAGCTCATACTCTGCAAAGCTCGCTCTGGTGACATTAAGAGGTACTTTTGCACCAATGCAGCGCCGCCTTCCCTATCAACATCGCCATTAATATATGCGCGCGCGACTTCGTTACGGGCGTAAGAGAGCTTTGCGCGTAAGGCTAAAATTTCATAGTACAAATCTGCTTGGGCCGGGTCGATGCCTGCTAACGGAAACAGCACTTCTTTTTCAAACTCAATACGACTTTCACCAGGAAAGGCTACGTCGATGCCATAATTGGCACTACCCTCAGCAATTAACGACTGAGGAGAAAACAGCGGATAAAGTGAGTACTCAATCCATCCTTGTTGCTTGGATAAATTTTGCTCCAAACGCATTAAGATTTCGCTTTGCAGTATCAGATATAACCATGGCGAATTCACTTTAATTCAAATACTATATTAATGTCATTAGCACAGGTGAGTATTTTAATATCGATTCATTAATCGAAGGCTTTGGCGTTTCAATCTTAACTAAAGCTCGGCCTGGCTTTTTATCTCTGTGCTTCCAATCACTTTTTCGAGCGCGGAATGTTTGCAGGTTGATACCTGGCGCTCACAAAACGCTTTGATGTTTAAACCGCTATTTTGCTGCTCATCAAAATTTGCAGCCACTGGGCTTTGGTTCGTCGTTTGTTTTGCATAAAGACCTCCAATTGATAGTTGAGGTCTTATGTTGCAGGGTTGGACTTAACTTGGAAATATGTGGTCTACTGTACGCTCACGGTACATGTGTACCCGTCTGATTTTGTTTGAGAATAGCCATTATCTGACTGTCTGAATATTTTGACTTTCGCATGTGAAAACTCCTTCGTTTTAGTTTACTGGAATTTTCTACTTATGACTGCTTTAGTTTTTTGGGGAAATTACAAAGCCGTCTTGCTGATTAACAATAAAACGGCTTTCCGCTAGCGGCTTTGTTAACGGCCGAAATCCTCTACAAGTGCAATCGCCAAGACAAGTACGCTGCAAACCAGGATGATATGTAGCTATTCTCGGCGGTCTTCACGGAGCATTTCAGTGAGGTGCGCATGCTATGTTTTTACTTTCATACAATCCCTCTTTTCAAGTTAGATGTTATGGTCGCCTATGTATCTTTTTTAGTTATAAAGTAAAAACTACGTCACCATTTCTAAAAAACACAAAAAGAATCACCGACAAAGCAAACAATGCTGCACTTAATATCATTTGATTGCGTTTTTTGAGACTAAATTCAACGGAATCTTGATCAGCTTTCTTTACAAAACCGTTAATGCCGCCAGAACCGGCGCTTACACTAAAGGACGAAAGGCTTCCGAAACCAATCATTAAGCTAATGGCTAATAAGATTAACGCTAAAACATCTGTTTCATATATATTCACTCAGTCACCTCATTTGCAAATACTACCATCTCTTTGAAGGCGAAAATAAAGAATAAAGCTGCCTATATATGGACAAATAAATGTATAAAACATAACAGCCTACCGTAATCGTTGCTAATTTTACCCGTTACAACAAATGAAAACTCAAAATTACTACCTAATTCATCAAGTACAATTTGGTTAACCTGAACATCTTTTACGCTTTTAAGATAAAGCTCTGATTTTAAACCATCTATTTTTTGCAATTGAATAGCAAATAAAAGAACAATAATCGCACTAAGAATTACAAGTGATTTACCGATAGACTCTGAGTTTTTGCTATCGCCTTCCTCGTTAACATTTTTAAAAGAAGGGACAAATTTCCTCCGAAAGCAGTAAAACGCAATACCATAGTATGTTGCAAATAGAATCAAGTGAGAGTTAAACACTCCATCATAAGTGCTCCAATCTGGCAGAGTAATTGATTCCCAATAAAATACGACAGATGAAGCTACTATAAGCACCTGAAGAATTGATAAAAAGTTATCGATATTGCTTTTGTACATTGCCAACGATAACTGCGACATGAACTTTGATACACCAAAAGCACACGAATAGAAACCTATAGCGACAATCAAAGACAAAATCACACGTAGTAATAAATTCAAATCTACCTGCAAGTCAAAGCATAAGGCTTGATATATAGGAATTGCTATACCGAGCAACACTAATACCATCACACTCCATCCTTTTGTAAGGATGGAGAATATATGTCTTGAACAGTTAATAAATAAATCTTTAATCAATTAAAAAAGCTTCTCTAGTCTAATATTTCTTTAATTTTGTTCATCGTTTCTGGAATAGAAATTGTTGTGCTTTGTTGTACTTTAACATCGCCCGATATATCTATACCAGCACCAACCACATTGTTCGTAATAGAACCTTCACCAGTCGAAGACATACCTCCAGTTGCAGAATTTGGTTGCCCAGATATATTTTCTACACCATTTTCACTAATCTTAATACCAACTAAATTAGTACTACCTCCACCACCAACTGTTGTGTCACCGACTTGAACGGCACCACTGTGATTTAAGTTTGCTGTAATGGTTGTAGAAGACGAGTTACCCGTTGCTTTACTGGGACTTTCAGTCACAGTGTAGCCTCCAGAAGCTTTACCTGCTGCACCAGATTTAATAGCTACAGAACGATCATAAGTAACCTCATTGTGTGTAGTATCGTATGAAAAGGAAATACTCCCACCTAAACCTACCCCTTTAGCTATATTGAAAGAAAATTGAACGGTGTGTTTCTCTTCCCCGTTAGGGTCTGTATATTTATAAGGATTATTCGCTACATATGAATAACGATTAAACGTAACCGTCGCCTAAAGACCGTCACCTAACTTAACATTCCAAGGCAGTAATTGCTCGATGTCAGGCTCAGGCTGCGTAAAGGCTTCGAGTAAATGGGTGATGTAATCGTAAGGCACAAGCCCATTGGCTTTTGCGCTCTCTACGATTGAATAGAGTATCGCACTGGCCTTAGCACCCTTTGCAGTTTGTGAGAACAACCATGCCTTCCTGCCATTCACGAAGGGCTTAATTGATCGTTCTGCGCGATTATTGTCAATGCTGAGGCGTCCATCAAGCGTATAACGCTCAAGCTTTTCCCATTGATTTAAACAATATTGGATGGCATCGCTTAAGTCGGTTTGTCCTAGCACTTGGCTTTTAGATTGAATGAGCCATGTTTTAAACTCATTAAGCAATGGCAGGCTTTGCTCTTGGCGAATGTGATAGCGCTCATCGATGGTTTTATCTTTGATGAGCGTTTCGACTCGATATAGCTTTTTAATGTGGTTAATCGCCCAGTTAATTTTGCCACTTTTGTTTTTGCCCATGGCTTTTTGCGCATCAGTGAACTTGCGCCTAGCATGTGCCCAGCAGCCGACAATGGTCGCTTGTGTTTTATGATAGCCAGGATAGCCGTCGGCATGCATGTACCCATCGTAACCGTCTAAATAATCCACTATCACTTGGCCGCCTCGGCCACTGTTATAATCAAACAGCACAATATTAGGAATATCACTATCCACTATTTTGCCAGCAGGCGAATCTGCCCCGCAGCCATATAACCACATGTAGGATTTTGCCTTATTATCGCCCACGACTTTGACGGTGGTGTCATCGCTAAAGATAACCGGTTGCTCCAATAATATTCGCCGCATCATGTCGTATAAGATTTCGAAGATGTTACCGCTTTTTATCATCCACTTTGACATGGTTTGCCAACACAGCTCAATGCCGTACTGGGCGAACATGCTCTCTAGTCGATAAAGCGGCAATCCGTATTGATATTTACTGGTAATAATTTGCGAGATTAAGCTGGGAGTTGCATAGCCCTTAGGAATAATGCTTGGCGGCACGGGTGCTTGTTTAATGCGATTGTGAATCCCTTGCTGCTCGCAAGCTTTGCAAGCGTATTTCGGTCTCACATTCACAATCACTTTGATTTGGGCAGGGATAAACTCAATCTTCTCGTTCGTGTCTTCGCCAATTTGATGCAGCGGATGCTCACAGCAGTCGCAGAATTTATCTTCATCAGCGATATCATGAATAACACGCTCACGGGGAATATCATCGGCTATCTTCTCAGCACGTTTTTTACGGCGAGTATAGGTGATGGTTTCGCTGCCATCGGCATCAGCTTCGTCTGCTTGCTCAACAATCTCTTCTGCTTCGTTAAATAGCTCACCTTGCCCACCGAAAGTATCACTGCTTTTGCCAAAGCGTTTTTGCTGCGCCAAGCGAAACATCTCGGTTAAACGCTGGTTCTTAGCGTTTAATGCTTGGTTTTGCTCACGCAACTTAAGTACCATCTCTTGCAAGGCGGCAACGTCGGTCGGCAGTGTGTTCTGGGCTTTTTTCATGACCCATATTTTACCTCAACACACCCCTAAATAGCTGATTTTATGTAGATTAAATCGTGATCAATAAATTGTTTTTATGATCCTAAGTTATAAGCCCATGGACGTGTAATGAAGCGTGCTGTGCCCAATAACATCATAGCCACCTAACAACCAAGTGAGCTGTTGTTCGCTTAATCTGAGGTGACTCATGTCGCTTAATTTAGGCCACTTAAATCGATTTTTTTGCAGCACTTTGCACCACATGGCAAAGCCCGTTTTATCCCAATAGACGATTTTGAGTTTGTCTTGTTTTTTATTGCAAAAGATAAACATTGCATCGTCAAATGGGGACAACTCAAGCTCACATTCGATGATCACTAACAGGCCGTTGATGCTTTTGCGGAAATCCACGAAGCCTGTGTGCAGATAAATATCGTTAGGCTCGACAAACATCTTCATGAGGCAAGGCCTTTAATGACATCCGTTAACCATTCTGGCTCTGGCGAATGCAACACGTTAATCACCACACCTTGATAGTGCAGACTTAGCTGCGGCGAGAGTGCAGTCAACTCTGTCTTATCTTTACTCACTTTCACCCATGCCTTAGGATTGGGTTTGGGCCACGGCTTTAGGATGTCGCTTTTTCTGGCATAAAACGTTTGCAGATGGATCTTATGTTTAGCGCAATATTCGGGCGCTGTTAAGCCACTGGCCTTTTGGGCTTCTAACGTAGCTTTCCATTCTTCTTTGGTTCGGCG
This sequence comes from Glaciecola sp. XM2, assembly GCF_018595715.1. Taxonomy (GTDB): domain Bacteria; phylum Pseudomonadota; class Gammaproteobacteria; order Enterobacterales; family Alteromonadaceae; genus Glaciecola. Next base: position 464,554 of record NZ_JAHEOJ010000020.1, on the reverse strand, counting down.
TTTTTTTCGCATGGTGTCCTCGATGAGTTATCAAAGAGAATATTATGCGGTGCTAAATCACTTGGCAGTAGACGGGGTTTGGGCTACGGTTACAGTAAAGCCAACCGGATCATTCGAATAAAAACGACCTATGACTGGATCATAGTATCGTGCCTGCATATAGTTTAGTTCAAATTCCTCATCATATACGTGGCCAGTATAAGTTTGTTCGTTATTCGTTCCCGTATCGTTTTCGGGCATCCAAAATCTCAATATTACTAACCCATTAATTTTAATGATTAATCTCATAGTAACGAAACAGTTAAACTTGGCAGCTTTTTAGGAAAAACAGCGGTTTTAAGCCATTTTTTAGTAATAACAAAGTCAATGGGAATTACTTACCCCAGAGTTTTCAGGGAAAAATGTTCAATCTCTTTTAATGCAGCTAATACATTAGTGCTGCCAAAATACTCTGCTATACGCCAGCAATCGACACTCTGTTTCGTGTTTTTGCAGAAGTAAGTTTTTCGTGGGTCGCCGCCATTGCTAAGCATTTTGTTGAACAAACCAACTTCATCCAGTTCTGCCGCCAGCATCAGTGGGGTATAACCTGTGACATGAGCAATGTGTTCAGCATTAACATTTGCACCAGCTTCAATTAACTGACTCGCAATCAATCTCATATTTACAATGTCAATTCTCTGGTCTAGCTTCTCGGACATTAAGTTAATTAACGAGCGTGATATTTGTCGAAACCTTGGATCTGAGTTTTGAGCTAACAGAAACTGTAGCTGATCTTCCAGAGTGAAACCCGTCATGCCTGAGTTCGCCCTTCTAATCGAATCTAACACTTCAGGAGTTAACTGCATTTGAAGAACACTGTCCCAATAACGCTTTGGGTCCTTAGCTATACCAATCATCTTTATACAGGCATTCAATGCGGTTTGATTGTCAGTTAAACCTCTATTATTAACGTTTGCCCCCATAGCTAAAACTTTATCAACAATATCAGGTCTACCAGATTGAACCGCCGATATAAGAGGCTGTAGACGCTTTTTGTCAGTACAACGGTTCATAGTTTCTTTACTGTGAGGATATTCTGATAGTAGATAAAACAGAGTGTCGTCTAAAGACCTTAATGGCACCTCCCTTAAGTTTAATGTCTCTAAAGCCATTAAAATTGCGGTATCTCCAGAGCTGCTAGTCAGATTAACATCGGCACCTTGCTTTAAAAGCTTTTCAACTACTTCCGTTTTTTCCAACTCAGTAAACCAAACTAATTGAGGATATATTTTCTTCCAAATTTCTCCTATTTTCAGCTTTCTATTCGGGTGTCGATAATCTGGTTTTATCTCATCAATATCTGTAACAACATTAATTCCAATTTTAGCCGCAATTTCTGGAGTATTCGCTTCGGGAAACATTCCGGCTTTGGGGAAAACTTTATAAAACGAAGATCTCCAGATTTGTACTTCCCAATCTTCAATGATGTCAGAAAATTTATTCGATGATTCGCAACTTTGAACTGAAGGAATATCATAGTTGAACATCAGCAATGCGTTCTTTAAGTGTTTTAAAAAGACTTTATCCGGCTTTTCTTGGCTTGCCGCGACAACTATTGCCTCTTCAATTATATATTTTTGATTAATACCAGCTCTGTATAAACACTCATCAAACCCAAACCTATAAAGCGCATTAGCTTCTTCAAGCTGACCATTCAAGCTATACATCCTAGCTTTGTGCCACTGTACCCAATATGCAAAGTGAGATTTATGCTCTTTGGGAGATAGTTGTTGCTCAAGTTTATCTATTGCGGCTTTAAAATATTCAAATTGCCCTTCGTTTTTAACAATAGTTCGCTTCAACCCCTGTTGAATTTCTCCGACCAATGGCAGCAAATAACTAATCCTATCCTTATAGGCTTGTTGATGTGATTGAATTAGTTGACTAAATTCATAGGTAGGCTTTGCTCCCCACGACAACAATCGGCACTCATCTATCAACAAAGAGCTGCCTTCTTCCTTAACTGTACGATCAATAATTGACGCAATAAAAAGTAGTACTCTCACTTTTTGCCAGTCAATATGTTCAGGCCAAGGACCTTGTGACCATGATTGTAGGAAGACTAATGATTGAATGTCTGGTTTATGTTCACCATCCTTCCAAGCTTTAACTTTTGCTTTGTTTTCTTTTTCCAGAGAATTGTAATAGTGTTTCCAGCCTCCCTCATTTTCTTCTAACCAAGCAAGTATTTGTGATGTACAGGTTTCTTGAAATGAAAAGAAGGCTACGCTTAATGGCTTTTTGCTTGAAACTAATCCCAACGCACTATCGATTGTATTTACGACGTGTTTGCTTAGTAACGTCTTACAAAGAGCTATTCCTATTTCTGTTCGAGATAGTCCGTCAGCGTAAATATTTGATACATGAGTCATGTATTCCGTTAAATATGCATGAAACCCTTGTTTGAGTATTGCACCAATATCATTACCAAATGTTTTTGATAAGTAATCGAAAACCTCCTTGGAAAATTCATTTATCAAACGATAATCAGCGGTTTTATCTTTGGCTTTATCATCAAGATATTTATTACCAGCTTTTACACCTAAAACCTTGGCAAATGTTCTCAAAGTCTCTATATGAGTTGGATACGGAAAATCAGACATAGTTGCGCTCCCTGCAAATAATGGTTTGTATGTCGTTGGAAAAATTTTTAAATGCTCTTCTATCACTTGGTGATGAAGGTACTGTTATTTTCTTTCCATTTGGGGTTATCAAAGCCCCATGCTTTTTTCTATTAATAAATCGCCAGCCTATTTTACACATTCTGGTAACTAATTTATTGATATCTTTATCGCTACTGTATTTTTTCATAAACAAATAGAGGGCGTCTAACACGCCCTCGCTTCCTTCTTATTTACCACCTTTTGCTGGCGCATTCCCGCGACCACCACCAGACTTACCGCCTGTTGTACTGGGCCAGTTGCCACCCGGTCCCGGATGTGAAGAAGGACCACGACCATTACCAGAGTTTTGATTTGAGTTATTTGATACTGTTACTAATGACATTGTTAATCACCTTATGTTTTCCGTCCGACATTGGACGGTCTCAACTTTAACTAACAACTCAGATGTTCGCGGTAATCCATGTGGCGGAAAAATTTCATTTTTTACAACTCAAACAAAAACAATTAGTTATACACTTTTGGGGTTAAGTAATATAAAAACTCAGGATTACCTCCACGATTTCGCCAAAGTTTTAAATTTTGTTCAGCTATCATTACCCCATCAATTCAAAGGCATGTGAGCAGTCAATGAACACAATAGTAAAAGACTGGTACATCGTTTCTATTTTTGACGATGAAGAACCGATTGGAAAAATTTTGTGGGGGATCTGTGTTGATGACATGACATACCGATTCGCGACTAACGATTACATTAGTACATCAAAAATAGTAGAAATCTCACCTAACAATCAATTAATCAAAACAGCGAGTGGCAGTAGTTATCAAGCCATAGGTGTAGGCCAAAAGGCTAAAGTGCAAATGAAAGACTTCGAGCTACTTCGCCACGGCTTCAGTCCAGAGCAGATCGCCCAATTGAACTTGTCTTCAATCAGTTCTTTTCATTAACTTAATCAAGTGAGAGTTTATTATGCCAGCAAGAACAATTAATTTTCAGAATGCGGAATGCTCCGCTTGTCACAAAAAGCATGTAGATATTAGAACTGAAATAGTTGCACCGTCATCGGATAGACCTAACGCTATTCGCAAGAAAATTATCTTTCGATGCGAAGATCACCTCTATTATGATGTTGATGATATTGAAAAATTAGCGCTAGTTAAAATTCGATTTCAAAACATAGAAGAAAGTGATCTTATGGATGGTTTAACTTTCCTAAAGCAACTTGACTCTGACTAGAGCGTTAATGACTCAACCTAGCCCTTATTTAAAGGGAAGTACATCTGTACATTTCGAATCGTAAAAAATAACGAGCAGTTAATTGAAATTGCTAGCGGCATTATTTATAAGATTTCTGAATAGAGGGGCATAAAAATAGACAAACCGAAGTTTGTCTATTTTTAAATACAAATGTCTAATTTTTAAATACTAGACTACAAACACCTACATATCCCGATAACTATCCAAATCCGGACATGAACACACCAAGTTCCTATCACCAAATACATCATCAATACGGTTCACCGTTGGCCAAAACTTATCTTTGGCAACTGCGGCAACTGGGTATGCGGCTAGCTCTCTGGTGTAGCCTCGGTCCCAATTCGCATCGATAATATCGGCAAGTGTATGAGGTGCATTGTGCAGTGGGTTATCGGTAGCATCCCACTCGCCTGATTGGACTTTGTCTATCTCTTGGCGAATGCAAATCATCGCTTCAATAAAGCGGTCTAGCTCTGCTTTTGCTTCAGATTCTGTTGGCTCAATCATCAAGGTGCCAGCAACCGGGAAGCTCATGGTCGGTGCATGGAAACCATAGTCATTTAAGCGCTTAGCAACATCCATTTCAGTTACGCCACTGGCTTCTTTTAGTGGGCGCAGGTCGATAATGCATTCGTGGGCGATGCGGCCATTCATGCCTTTGTACAAGATGGGGTAGTGCCCTTCGAGTTTTTTGGCAACGTAGTTGGCATTTAAAATAGCCACTTCGGTGGCTTTACGTAAGCCTTCGCTACCCATCATTTTAATGTACATATAGCTAATAGGTAAAATTGAAGCACTGCCCCAAGGTGCAGCTGAAACCGCGCTGTTGCCTTGAAGGTCTTCGCCCGTGCCTGCTGCGTGCAAGTTCACTAAGGTATGGCTAGGTAAGAACGGCGCCAAATGCGCTTTTACGCCGATAGGTCCCATGCCTGGGCCACCGCCGCCGTGCGGGATACAAAAGGTTTTGTGCAAGTTAAGGTGCGATACATCTGAGCCAATCAGTCCTGGCGAGGTTACGCCAACTTGGGCATTCATGTTCGCGCCATCCATATACACTTGGCCGCCATAGTTATGCACGATCTCGCAAATTTCTTTTACGGTTTCTTCATACACTCCGTGAGTCGATGGGTAAGTGATCATGGCGCAGCTTAAGTTATCTTTGACTTCTTCAGCTTTTGCACGCAAATCTTCTAAATCTACGTTGCCTTTAGCGTCACAATTCACCACTACCACTTTCAAACTAACCATTTGCGCAGACGCGGGGTTAGTGCCATGCGCCGACTGAGGAATTAAACACACGTTTCTGTGCCCTTCGCCGCGGCTTTGATGATAACGCTGAATAGCAAGTAACCCGGTGTATTCGCCTTGAGCACCAGAGTTTGGTTGCATCGAAAGCGCATCATAACCAGTAATGTTAATGAGCCAATCGCTTAGCTCATCAATCATTTCTTTATAGCCTTGCGCTTGATTCACTGGTGCAAAGGGGTGCAGTTGACCAAACTCAGGCCACGTAACGGGAATCATTTCAGCGACTGCGTTTAGCTTCATGGTGCACGAGCCCAAAGAAATCATCGAATGATTAAGAGCTAAGTCTTTGTTCTCTAGTGACTTAATGTAGCGCAGCATTTCTGTTTCAGAATGATAGCTGTTGAATACTTGGTGAGTTAGATATTCAGTTGTGCGGGCTAAGTCAGCCGGAATAGACTCACTGCCCTGCTCAATGATTTGCGCGTCTAACTGCGCGACATCTTGACCGTGGCCTTCACCGAGTAACACGTCAAACAAGTCTGCGATATCGGTGCGAGAAGTGGTTTCATCTAAAGAGATACCCACCGCGCCTTCGATGTCGGTGCGAAGGTTCATGCCTTTTGCTAGAGCGTTTGCCACTATGCTTGCTTTATCTTCTACATTTACGGTGATGGTATCAAACCATGTATCATGCTTAAGGCTAAGGCCTTTTGCTTGTAAACCTGCTGCAAGAATATCGGTAAAGCGGTGAATACGATGGGCAATTGCCGCTAAGCCCTGCGGGCCATGATATACCGCGTAAAAACTGGCCATATTGGCAAGGAGTACCTGGGCAGTACAAATGTTCGAGTTGGCTTTTTCACGGCGAATATGCTGTTCGCGCGTTTGCAATGCCATACGCAATGCAGGACGACCGCGAGTGTCTTTAGACACACCAATGATACGACCAGGTAGCGAACGCTTGTAAGCATCGCGGGTAGCAAAAAATGCCGCGTGAGGGCCGCCGTATCCCATCGGCACACCAAAGCGCTGGGCACTACCAAAAGCGACATCTGCGCCAAGCTCGCCCGGAGGGGTAATCATGGTTAGCGCAAGTAGGTCGGTTGCAACGGCTACGATTGCTTGGTTTTCTTGGAGTGTTGCAATCAGCTCACGAATATCCACCAAGCCACCGGTGCTTGTTGGGTATTGCAAGAGGGCACCAAACACATCATGGCTTGCAGCGTCTTGCATGTCGCCAACAATAAGCTCAAAACCAAACATATCCGCACGGGTTTTTAACACGTCGAGGGTTTGTGGATGCACGGTGTTAGCGGCAAAAAATGCATTCGCTTTTTTGTTTTTTGAAACACGCTTTGCCAAGCCCATGGCTTCTGCCGCGGCAGTGGCTTCATCCAGTAATGATGCCGACGCTAAAGGCAAGCCAGTAAGGTCAATGGTAGCTTGCTGAAAGTTAAGAATGGCCTGCAAACGACCTTGTGCAATCTCTGGCTGATAAGGCGTGTAAGCCGTGTACCAACCTGGATTTTCTAGTACGTTACGTAAAATGACATTAGGCGTAAGGGTGTTGCTATATCCCATACCAATGTAAGAGCGATTGATCACGTTTTTAGCGGCAACGGCTTTTAGTTCTCTAAGCGCATCGACTTCGCGCTGCGCTTCGCCTACGTTTAACCCTTCTGGTAAGCGAATGCCCGCAGGCACGGTTTGTTGCATTAAATCATCGAGTGAAGTTGCGCCCACCTCTGCAAGCATGTCTGCAATTTCTTGCTTGCCAGGGCCAATATGACGACGAACAAACTCATTTTGATTTTCTAGCTCAGATAAGCTCGCCGATGACAAACTTACATTTGGATTCGTTGCAACATTCATTTTACGTAACCTTTATTTAGTAACTGCTATAAAAAAGTTTGTAGAAACATGAGTTTTGGACTCATAAAAACAGCACGGCAAGCAAAGCTTGCCGATTACCGCTGGTAAACATCTAGTCTGACACGCTATTGCAAGCCAGATATCAACGCCATAACGACGTTGGTAATTTAGTCTTCGTCAATAGAGTTGGTGTAAGCTTCTGCGTCGAGCAAAGACTCTAATTCAGCTTCGTCTTCAGCCTTTATCTTAAATAGCCAACCTTCGCCATACGGATCAGAGTTCACAAGTTCAGATGAGTCTTCGAGCTGTTCATTTATCTCTACAATTTCGCCAGTAATAGGTGCGTAGATGTCTGACGCTGCTTTTACCGATTCAGCTACCGCGCAATCGTCAGCTTGAGTGACCGCATCACCCACATCAGGTAAATCAACAAATACCATATCGCCCAATAGGTCTTGCGCATGATCGGTAATGCCTACTGTGTAGATACCGTCGCCTTCTGCGCGAACCCATTCGTGAGTGCTTGCGTAACGTAATTCATTTGGGACATTGCTCATAAGTTATCCTAAGTTTATTTTTTAATTGCGTTTTAAATATGTAGTTGGGCGCGATGCTGCTTATAAGACGCTCTTGCCGTTTCTTACAAAACTTGGCTTAACGACTTCTACTTCTACCCACTTTTTGCGCATCTCTACTTGCGCGGTTGCACCAGGCTTTGCTCCCTCACCTGCAGGTACGCGAGCCATTGCGATGCTAAAACCTAGTGTAGGCGAAAATGTGCCAGATGTAATCTTACCTTCACCATCTGCTGTCTTAACAGAAAGGCCCGCTCGTAATACACCTTTGTCTCTAAACACCAAGCCTACTAGTTTTTCAGTGCCTTGCGCTTTTTGCTGCTCTAGCACTGAACGCCCCATGAAGTCTCTGTCGCTTGGCTCCCACGTTATCGTCCAGCCCATGTTGGCCGCTAGTGGAGATACACTTTCGTCCATATCCTGACCATACAAATTCATGCCTGCTTCTAATCGCAGTGTATCGCGAGCACCCAAGCCACATGGCTTTACGCCAGCTTGTAGTAGCTCATTCCAAAAATCGTGAGCGCGTGCAATTGGCACCATAATTTCGTAGCCAGCTTCGCCGGTATAACCGGTGGTAGCAATAAATAAGTCTTCGGCTTGTACGCCAAAGAAAGGCTTCATGTCGGCAACGGCTTCTTGTTGCGCGGCTGAAAACAAGCTCCCCGCTTTCGCTTTAGCATTTGGGCCCTGCACCGCAATCATCGCGAATTCTGTGCGCTCTTGTATGGATACATCAAAGCCGTTTGCGACTTTATTAAGCCAGTTTAAATCTTTCTCTTTAGTAGCCGAGTTCACTACAAGGCGATAATTGGTTTGGTCAAAGTGATAAACGATTAAGTCGTCAACCACGCCACCATCTTCGTTAATCATGCCGCTGTAGAGGGCTTTGCCTTTTTGCTCTAATTTGGCCACATCGTTGGCAAGTAAAAAGCGTAAATAGGCTTTTGCATCAGCGCCAATAACATCGACGATAGTCATGTGAGATACGTCAAACATCCCTGCGTCTTGACGCACTGCGTGGTGCTCTTCAATTTGCGAACCGTAGTTGATGGGCATATCCCATCCAAAAAAGTCGACCATTTTGGCGTTTGACTCAAGGTGCGCGGCGTGCAGTGGCGTTTTATTCATGACGTTCTCTGGGTAAATAACAATGGCTGTAAGTATATGGAGCGTGACCTGTCTCGACAAATTAAAAGTTTTAATCTATACATAAGAAACTTTAATGTATAATTGATTTTTTATTTAAATAAATTATTTAAGACCTTTATTTTTAAGGCACGGACTTCCTTAATGAAACAACTATCACTAGATAACTTACGCACGTTTGTGCACATTATTGAGCTTGGCAGTTTTCATAAAGCAGGTGATGTATTAGGGCGCTCGCAACCTGCCATCAGCTTGCAAATGAAAAAGCTTGAAGGTGAGTTAGGTCGTAAGTTGTTTAGCAAAGTTGGGCAGAGCTATCAGGCCAATAAAGATGGCGAGTGGCTTTACCAACAAGCAAAGCAAATGTTGTCGATAAACGATGATATATTTCGAGAGCTAAATGCCCAGCAAACCCTACGCGGCCGCCTTCGATTTGGCATCCCTAGTGAATTTGCCTCGACTTTATTGCCCAGCATTGTGGGAGAGTTCTCCCAGCGCTACCCAGACGTAAGTCTTGATGTCACCTCTTCGCTGTCTCGTCAATTGCTGAGTAAAAACCAGCGCAGCGAGTTCGATTTGATTCTTGCTCTGGTAGATGACGCACCTGATAGTGATGGCGAGATATTGCTTGAGGACGATCTGGTGTGGGTAGGTGATGCTAGTCGCAAGCTCAACAAAGATAGCCTCTCTTTGGTATTGGCTCCTGAGGGTTGCGTTTATCGTAGCCGCGTTATATCGCAGTTGAAGCAGCAAACTAACGCTTGGAAGATTACCTATACCCATGCAGATCTATACGGCCTTATGGCAGCAATGAAACAGGGCCTAGGCATTACCGCACTGGCAAAAAGCAGCTTACCAAACGAATTAAGTATTATAAAAGACCGGCGCTTGCCGCCACTTGGCAAAATAAAAATCTGCTTGTTCAATCAAGATACGCAGCACCCTCAAGTCAGTAAAACACTTTCTGAGTATATACGAGCGCGAATATCCTGAGCGACTTGTACATCGTACATAAAGTATTACACTGCTATTTACGAGTGACCTATGAGCGAGTGGTATCATTGCTCAACTAAAAGAATGAAATTATCCATGTTGAAAACAAACTACTTTTATATCACGCGCTTAATGCGCATTTGCACAGCCGTTGTAACGATTGCAATGGCCTTTGTCATGTTTGCCGTTGCCGCGCCGGGCGCGCCGGCTCCAAATAAAGCTGACGGCGATGGGCAAGGTCCATACGAGCGCCTTATTTTACGCGGCGTCAATTTAATCAACGGTGAAGGCGCGCCTATGCGTGGGCCCGTCGATATCGTGATTGAAGACAATCGCATTGTGAATATTGTCAGCGTTGGGCACCCGGGCGTTCCTATCAAAACCGGCGGCCGACCTATTGCTAATCAAGGCGATAAAGAACTCGATTTATATGGGCATTATGTGTTGCCCGGCTTTGTTGATATGCACGGGCATATCGGCGGGTCGGCAGATAATATTCCGGCGGAATACGTATTAAAACTGTGGCTTGCTCACGGCATTACCACCGTGCGTGAGCCTGGCAGCTTTAATGGGCTTGATTGGGTGTTAGATCATGTTAAGCGCAGCGAGAAAAACACCATTGTCTCTCCCCGCATCATCCCGTATTTGGGCTTTGGCATGGGTGCAAAATCTCCTATTTTTACACCAAAACAAGCCCGCGCTTGGATTAAACAAGCCGCTAAAGATGGCGCAAAAGGCGTGAAGTTTTTTGGTGCCACCCCAAAAGTCATGGAAGCGGCGTTAGACGAAGCACAAAAACAAGGCTTAGGCACCATGATGCATCACGCCCAATTAAATGTGATGAGCATGAACGCCCTGGACTCTGCACGACTCGGGTTAACCACCATGGAACACTGGTATGGCTTACCCGAAGCGATGTTCACCGAAAAAGTGATTCAAGATTACCCTACAAGCTACAATTACAATAATGAACAAGACCGCTTCAGTGAAGCTGGAAAGCTTTGGGCACAAGCTGCACCAAAAGGCAGTGACAAATGGAATGCAGTTCGCGACGAGCTCATTGAATTAGATTTTACCATTAACCCAACCATGACCATTTACCAAGCCAGCCGTGATTTAATGCGCGAGCGCAACGCCGACTGGCATGAGCAATACACCTTACCTACTTTATGGGAGTTTTTTAAACCCAGCCGTTATGCCCATGGTTCATATTGGTTCGATTGGACTACCTCTGAAGAAATTGCGTGGAAAGAAAACTTCAATCTGTGGATGTCGTTTTTAAACGATTATAAAAACCACGGCGGCAGAGTGACCACCGGCTCTGATTCTGGCTACATCTATAAAATTTATGGGTTTGGCTACATCAGCGAGCTTGAGCTTTTACAAGAGGCTGGCTTTAACCCCTATGAAGTGGTGCAGGCCGCAACCCTTAACGGTGCTCAGGCACTGGGCATGGATGATGACATTGGCTCGGTGAGCATCGGCAAACTGGCAGACTTGGTAATAGTCGACCAAAACCCCTTACACAACTTCAAGGTACTTTACGGCACTGGCCATTATCGCTTAGACGATAACAACCAGCCTACGCGTGTTGGCGGTGTTAAATACACCATTAAAGATGGCATCATCTACGACGCTAAAGCCCTACTTGAAGATGTAAGAGCCATTGTTGAACAGGCGAAAGATGAACAATGAGCGCAGACATCATCGATAATAGTGATAGTTAACTAACAAAACAGCTTACTCGCTAACGCATTTTTTGCATGGTATTTTTGTATAACATTGAGTCTACAAATATGAGAATACCATGCAAACTAGCAAGCAACTTTTTACCCATATTTCATCCGAAGGCCTCCTCACACTCTCATTAGAAGAGCTGCAAGTACCTGCACCAAAGCCTCATGAAGTGGTGGTTCGAATTGAAGCCTCTCCAATTAACCCATCGGATATGTGGCCTATGTTTGGCCCAGCCGACCTTGCACAAGCAAGTCTGAATGATGCTGGAGATACACTCACCGCCCCCTTGTATAAAGGAATGGTCTCCCGTGTAAAACCTCGTTTAGACCAAAAACTACCCATTGGTAACGAGGGTGCAGGCACAGTGGTTGCGGCTGGAGACAGCCCTCAAGCCCAAGCTTTACTAGGCAAAACCGTTGGCGTATTAACCGGCGCTTGTTATGCCCAGTACAGCTGCGTGCCGATTCAGGCATGTATTGTTCATCATGAGGGTACCACCGCTCAACAAGCGGCCTCTTCTTTCGTAAACCCGCTCACAGCATTAAGCATGGTTGAAACGATGCGACTAGAAGGTCATAGCGCATTAGTGCATACCGCAGCGGCTTCAAGTTTGGGGATCATGCTTAATAAAATCTGTATTGCTGAAGGCATCGATTTGGTCAACATTGTTCGCAAGCAAGAACAAGTCGACTTGCTAAAAAGCCTAGGTGCTAAGTATGTACTTAACTCTTCCAGTGAGACATTTAAGAAAGACCTATACGTTGCCATAGAAGAAACCGGCGCCACCCTTGCATTTGACGCCATAGGCGGCGGTGAATTAGTAAGCGATATTCTAAGCGCCATGGAAATGGTTGGCAGTAAAGACGCCAAAGGCTTCAACACCTATGGCTCACCTGAAAACAAACAGGTCTATATTTACGGTAGCTTAGACTTTGCCCCTACAGTGCTAAATCGAGCTTACGGCATGACGTGGAATATTGGCGGCTGGCTGTTAATGCGATTTTTAGGCAAGCTAGATGTGAAAGATGTGCTTAAACTGCACAAGCGAGTAGCAGATGAAATCAACACAACGTTTAGACTTGAATTTAGTAACGAATTGTCGTTAGAAGAGGCGTTGCAACTGCCTAACATAGCTGCCTATGTGGCGAAGAAAACGGGCGATAAGTACTTTATTAATCCTCAAAAATAATCGGTGCAACGAGCTCAATGACTTACATGCTAGGGCTCAATAGACAACATTCGTTGAAAATAAAAAGCAGTATTTGAACCTCAAATACTGCCTTTTATCGCACGTTTAAAGCTTTTTATCTTTGCATGCGCTTACGAAAGCCAACACCAGCCAATACAATGCCTATCAAGGCTAGTAAACTTGGCTCTGATACATTGGATGTTGTTACATTAGCAAACAAAGTGGCAGTGTTTGACTGATTCTCAAGCGTCAGGAAGCTATCTGTGATAGTAGTTCCCCCGTCGGTGCTAAATCCAAGAATATTCACTGTGTAGTTAACCCCACCAATCAAGAACGAGTCACTTGCATCAGACACAGAAAATGAAACTAAGTCAGGACAAGGTTGCGCTCCGCCAGCTGCACAAGGGTTGCCATTATTGGGCGTTTCAAAATGCGTAAAGTTATAAAGAAAAGTACTGGCCCCAGCTGCAATCCCATCTATCAATATATCTAAGGTAACCGACAGCGTTACTGACTCTAAAGAAGGAGGTGACACTGGGAAGTTCAAATGGGTAAAATCCCCCAAGGCAAAGGCTGCTGATGGACTGGGTGGAACAGTTACGCTTGTATCAGCACCTGCAACAAAATCATACCCACTCTGTGTTGTGGAATTACCCCAACGAATTTGACTTGTACCTTCACCGGTAACCGCTGCATCTGGTTCGTCATCTACCCAGACACCTGAGATATTTTTAAACTCAACCAGGGCGGCGCTTGCGTTAAATGTCATTAGAATGCCTACCAAAAAGGCGGCGCTTAGTGTTTTGAACTGCTTTACTGCTGTAAGTTGTTTTATTGTTCGCATAATATTTCCTTATTATTGCGTTTAGTTAGTAAGTTAGATCAATCCGGAACCTTACTACTGTGTACAACACCAGAATCGTTCAAAAAACGTACAGCAATAAATGTACCTACTTTTTGTAGAGTTTTAACTTATTGTTTTTTTTGATCTTATAAATTTCTCATTCAATTTACTCAATAACGTGGTCAGAAAGTGTAAAAAGAACTGACACGGGAAAATGGCTGACCCGGCACGTATTTACAAAAAACACTGAAAATATTGCATGAACAGTGATCCTATAATACCCTAAATACGAATTATTACTATTTGCATAAGCAACTCTATAAGGAAACTCAATGTTCACTCGTAAACCTCTCGCTGTTTGTATCGCGACTGCGTTGACCATCACGTCATTTTCATCTTTGGCAGACCTAAACGCTGCGCAAACTGATCCTCAACGAAAAGACCTCGAGCGCATCGAAATTAAGGGGAATTCCAACGTTAATGACCCCTTCCCCTTCAATGTGAATGTTGTCGAAGAAGGAAAGATCCTGGCGGGCAAGAAAGTATCAGTGATTGATTTAGAGCTACAACCTACTTTTGTTGAGCCGAATCTTCGTCAAGTTTTCTCTCGCTTACCCGGCCTTTTTGTATCTGACCAAAAGATCCCAAGTATTTATAACGTGAACTATCGCGGCTTAGGCAACCCACACGAAAGTGAGTTTGTGGCTTTTTATCAAAATGGTATTCCACTGGCATCAGACATGTTCGGGTATGCAACTATCTACTATTTACCACCTGCTCAGCGCATTGAGCGCGCAGAATTTATTCGCGGTGGCGCTGGCTTACTGTACGGTCCTCAAATTGGCCCTACTATTAATTTTGTGACCAAGCGTGCAAGTGCAAACGTTGAAAACAGTGCATCCACAGAGCACAGCATCGGTAGCGATGGGTTCTACAGCACCTACAACGAAGTGCAATATGCACAAGGCGATTTTGGCTTCATGGCCAGTTTTGACCATCGTCAATCAGACGGGCCCAGAGAGAATGAAGACTCCGAAGTGAACTCTGGCTACTTCGGCATTGCCTACAACGGGTTTGAAGATATTCGCATTGGCTTTGATTTAGACGTGTATCAATCAGACTCAGGCGAAGCCGGTCGCTTAAGCTCAAGTGAGTTTGCCAGCAATCGCGACTTGGTGAAAACCCCGTTCAACCGCATTGAAATTGAGCGCGTGATAGCATCGCTTACCTACGACCAGCAGTTAAGTAACGATGCAACCCTAAACGGTAAAGTATGGTATTCGTACCAAGACCGCTTTAGCCGTCGCTCGTCGGCATTCGTCGCACCAGCTGCTGAGCCCTCAACCACCAATATCGACCAGCAAGAGTTCACAACTTTTGGCCTAGACGTAAGATTTGCCCAAGCCTGGGGAGGCGACAATATATTTACGCTTGGCACAACCATGTACACCGACGATAGCCCGCGTACACGTCATGTAAGTGACAATATCCGCTCAAACGTGCAGCTTGCTGAAGACTTGTTGTTTGAACAAGACCGCGTCATGACTTATAGCGCCCTGTTTGTAGAAAACCTATTTCGTTTTGGTAACTTGAGCATCGTCCCTACCGCGCGTTATGAGCGCGTAAACTATGATTTATCAGAGCCACTAAAGCGTGCAAGCCTGCAACGTGACGCTATCGATGTTGATAAAACTAACAACGAGCTATTGATGGGGCTTGGAGCGAGTTATCGCTTAAGTGACACCACTGAACTTTATGCAAATATCTCTGAATCATATCGTCCTCAGCGCTTTGATGATCTTGCTAACCCCAATGCAGAATTAACCGGTGAAAATGGACCCGATATTTCTAAAGCAGAAAATATGGAGTTTGGTGTTCGCTCAATGATTGTTGAAGGTTTTAACCTAGACGTGAGTCTCTTCAGAATCGACTTCAACGACAAGGTTGAGCAAATACAAGTGAATATCGTTGATATTCAGCGCGTAAACACCGGTAACTCAAAGCACCAAGGAATCGAGTTTAGCGCAGAGTATGACTTCTTTTATAACCGCAACGACGACAGTAATTTTATTGTTTTTGTGAATGGCTCACTGCTTGAAGCAGAAATCACTGAAAGTACCACCGCATCATTGGTGGGCAACACGCCAAGTTTTGCCCCAGACTATTTGATTCGTGCTGGTTTTATCTATAACCAAGAAAACTTAAGCGTTGCGTTAACCGCGACTTTTGTTGACCAACAGTTCTGGCAAGACTCAAATCTATCAAGAGGCAGTGGTGCTGGGCAAATTGATGGGGTTATTCCATCATATGAAGTCTTTGATTTAAGCGCTGAGTATCAAATCGATGACTCATGGTCTTTGCAAGGCGGTGTCAACAATCTGTTTGATGATGATTACTACAGCCGTATCAGAAATGACGGTATTGAACCGGCTGCTGAGCGAACGGCTTATGTTGGTTTTAGATATCAATTCTAGTCGTCACCCGCGATAATACAAAAGGCCCATACACAGCAGTGACATGGGCTTTTTTATGCTTACTACCCCGTTCTAAACGACGTTGATGCTCGCCAAATCTTCTTGCAGAGCATCAATCTAGTTCATAAAGCGCGTTAATGCGCTTAATTTAGCTCAAATTCTTTACCATCTACCTTCGCTGTTGCACGAGCTGGTAGCTCCTCTTGTGATTCGTATAAAAATGTACCTGAGACATCAAAGACCCATGCGTTTTTTGCGGTATGAAAAAAGCGATAATAATGAATCTCTTTCCATACAGGTAAAGTGCCTCCACTTCCTTTAAAGTGGCTTCTGACCATTTCACTGATAACATGACGTTGCTGCGCTTTAGGCAAGGCTAATGTCTCATCACTGATGTGGATTGTGCGTTTGTTTTCACACAAGCCCATCACAAAAAATGACTCTTTATCATGAACAAATAAGGTATCCACAAAAATAAATGGACGAAACGCTTTGGATTGTTTGGGCGTGAAAGGTAAAAGATTTGACATAATTTCTCCTAAAAATGAATAAAGGAGAAAGTAACCAGTTCCATGCATAGGTCGTTATGCCTATGCTTTGGCACATCCCACGTGGTTGTGGAGACCACCTTACTTAATAAAGCAGGTTGGTGAAGTCTGGCGACTTTCTCTTGATGCATATTGCGTGCGCATTATAGCAATAAATATTTAGACGTCTAGACATCTATTAAATTTTTTATTCACCCTGCGCTTGCTCAATAAAAAACTGCTTAATTGGCGTGAGCGTGTTCGCGCCCGTTAAACCTACGTTCCTGATCAGCTTTTTCAATGGATCATCACCGTCAAATAAGCGTTTAAAGCCTTCCATGGTCGCAATAACCTTTTGCGCTTGCGCTTTTCGCTCACGCTCATAAGCCCTTAATCGCTGCTTTGAGAAGAAGGGTTTGCCGTCGTCAAGGCTAGTTTGAATGTTTGCGGCTAAAGCAACGGCATCGCCAATGCCCAGGTTTGCTCCCTGACCAGCTAAGGGATGGATGGTATGCGCAGCATCCCCTACTAGGGCTATCGATTCATCTACCCACTGGCGCGCATAGCGCATAGTTAATGGGTAACTAAACCTATCGGTGATCAGTTCACACGGGCCTAACTGCATGTCAATTGCAACAGATAAGGCTTTGCAAAATGCTTCTGCATCCATGCCTAACAAACGATTTGCAGCTTCAGTTTCTTGCGACCATACAATCGAACATGTTTGACTGCGGGAATCATCTGCCTTGCCGAGCGGCAAAAAGGCCAAGGGACCTGTGGGCGTAAATACCTGTCTGGCCGTTAGTTCATGAGGATATTTGGTTTGTACATTGGCAACAATGGCGGTGTGATCATAGTCCCAAAAGCTTTGTTTAAAGCTCAATGAACGCCTTACGAACGAGTTACCGCCATCAGCCCCTACCAGCAAACGAGCAATAATAATGGCGCCATCATCAAGCCCAATATGGTACTCATCGCCTGTGTGAACCAGCTTCTCAATTGTATTGCCTAAGGCATACTCAATATTAGGATGCGCCTTGGCCGTGTTATAAAGTGCTGCGGCAAGCTGATCATTCTCAATAATGTGGCCTAGGGCATCAAGACCTATATCTGCATTGTCAAAATCTATCTTGCCAAAGCCGTCTTGCTCCCACACTTGCATATGTGTGTAGGCTTGTTTGCGGGCAATATTTTCCCATGCGCCAAGACGTTCAAAATGATGCTGACTGGCAGCGCTTATAGCGCTTACTCGGGGTGAAAATGGCTGTTCGACCTTACATTCGAGGCTTTTTTGAGCGTCGATTACCAACACACTTAAACCGGTCGTGCCCAATTCAAGCGCAAGGGTTTGCCCAACGATACCTGCGCCTGCAATCACTATATCGGCTTGTTTAATCAACGGCGTTTTTGCTGGCTTCTTATTGCTTTGTTTCATGTGAGCCTACCTTTGCCCCATTGCATAGCGTGCGAACTTATTTTTTAAGCCTGAACATAAATTTAATCCCACTAAAGCCTTGTTGCGGCCAATGACTAGCGGCTCAAAATGATTGGAAAAGGTGCTTACTAATAAATTGGTTGCGCCAATTACTCGAGATTTGTCGGTGCTTCGAGCGGTTTTATATGCGTTTAACGTCTCAAAGCTGCCAATATCTTCTGCGTCTTTGAGTTGCTCTGCTAATTCTTGCACATCCCTCATGCCTAAATTAAAGCCTTGTCCTGCAATAGGATGTAGGCTCTGCGCGGCATTTCCCACGCATACGCTGCGGTGTGAAACATAAGGATTTGCGGTACGCAGGGTTAAAGGATATTGATAGCGAGGCGTGCACGCTTGTAATTTTCCTAGGCGGCTGCCAAACAAGGATTGTAACTCGCCTAAAAACGCCTCATCGTCTAACGCTTGAATACGCATTTTCTGAGAGACATGGGTCGTCCATACCACCGACATTAAACGCCCTTGCTTGGCTTTATCTTTTGCATCGGTGTGCATGGGTAAAAATGCAATCGGGCCATGTTTAGTAAAGCGCTCGTATGCGCAGTTGTTATGGGGCAATTGCGTGGTAACGTTGGTTACAATGGCGCTTTGATCATAGTCCTGTTCATCTGCAGCAATGCCCGCAAGCTCTCGGGTTGAAGACACGCCGCCCTCAGCAATAATCAATAGCTTGCAGCGTATCTGTCGGCTTTGGGTGTCAATGTCTATATAGTCTTGATGCTTAGTTAAACTCACAATGCTGTCTGGACTGTAATATTGTGCGCGAGATTGCTGTACGTCTTTATACATCGAGATGCCGAGCTGCTCTAAGTGCACCACTTTTCCTAACGCACAAACCCCAACTTGATCAGCATCGAGAACCGCTTGACCAATATGCTTTCGATCTGACACATGAATGCGCTTGATATCGCCGCCATCGACTTGCTCGGTATCAAAATTCCAACTTTTTAGGGTATCTACTGAGGATTTGGCTAGAGCGATGACCCGGGCATCAAAGCTAGGGTGGGTATTCGATTTTTCAGGCGGATGACTTTCAATAATGGCAATCGACAAATCCGTTTTATTTACCAGCGCCAAAGCAGTGGCGCAGCCAACCACGCCGCCACCTGCAATGACAACATCCACATGCTCGGTCATGGTTACGACTTACTCGCCATGAGCGCTTCAATCTCGCTGATGGTTTTAGGCACGCCGCTGGTGAGTATTTCATGCCCGCTTTCGGTGATCACGATGTCATCTTCAATGCGAATACCTATCCCTCGATATTTGGCTGGCGCATCGCTATCGGGCGCAATATAAAGGCCGGGCTCTACTGTTAAGACGATGCCCGGGGCAAGGGGTAAATCTTCGCCCTCTTTTTTATAAATGCCTACATCATGCACATCGAGTCCAAGGTAGTGACCTAAACCATGCATAAAATACGGGCGCCACGCATCTTCTGCAATAAGCGCATCGGGCTCCCCTGATAAAATGCCTAATTCGCATAAACCTTTCACTATTACTGCAACGCAGGCCTGCATTGCTTGGGCTATGGTATTGCCAGGTTTCAAAACCTCTAACGCCGCTAACTGCGAATCGAGCACAAGCTGATAAAGCGCGCTTTGCTCAGGATTAAATTTGCCATTTGCCGGAAAAGTGCGGGTGATATCAGCCGCATAGCCTTGCAACTCACAACCTGCGTCAATGAGTACTAAATTACCGTCTTTGATGCAGTCGCTATTTTCGGTGTAGTGTAAGATGCAAGCGTTGTCACCGCTGCCTACGATAGTGCCGTATGCTGGGTATCGAGCACCGCGCATAGCGAACTCATGATGAAGTTCAGCCTCTAATTGATATTCATACACGCCTGGCGCTACAAAGCGCATTGCGCGTTTATGGGCGTCGCTAGAAATTACAGCCGCTTCACGCATAAGCGCAATCTCTGCGCTAGATTTAATGTTACGCATTGCGTGTAGCAACACGCTAACATCGACGATATTAGCGGGGGCAACCATGCTCTGCTTAGGCGCTGACTTGCATTGCGCGAGCGCCGATTGCACAATTTCGTCGGCCTGAGGGTTTTCGTCGAGCGAATAATACAAATGCTCGTGCCCGTTTAATAATGCTGGGAGTAACTCTTCTAGGACATCGAGTTCATACGCCTCATCTATACCTAATTGTTCCACTGCTTTTTCAGGACCCATGCGCCGACCATGCCAAATCTCTGCGTGCGGGTCTTTTGGCAGCACAAACAACATGCTTGATAAGTCATCGCCATCCTCGTTGGCAAGTTGGTTTGATAACACAAGTAGTGCATCTGCTTCGTTGAAGCCGGTTAAATACCAAAAGTCACTATTTTGCCTAAAAGGATGCTCGGTATCGTTGCTACGAGTAACTTGGCTGGCGGCGGGTATAACAACAATACTAGAGGGCTTACACTGCGCTAATAATTGCGCCCTGCGCCTTTGAAACTCAGCCAACGTAATCAATGAAACACCTGCGATTGAGGTGCGCTATCGAGCAATGATTTGCCTAACTCATTAAAGCACAACATCGCACTGATACGCACATATTCGACGACTTCAAAAAATGCCTGTTCAGATTCTTCGTCTTCGCTCATTTGCTCGTCCATACGCGCTATTTGTGAAAAATCTTCAAGCGCTTCTTTGACATCTTCCGAGCACTTTGTCAGGTCGGCCTGATGTAAGCCAAAGCCCAACAGAAAGCCTTGCACCCAATGCGTCAAAGCCTGGCCACGTTCATTGATGGGTGATGCGTCATCGGGTAAACACAACGTTAGTGCAAAGTCAGGTTCAATAAACTGTTGGCAAATCTGATTATATGTCTCGATGATGATGCGCTTTAAATCCTCAGCAAACGGTTCACCCTGATTGGTGACATCTGCTAATGCTTCAATCCAATTTTGATCGTCTAAGGTCATGCCACCGGCAAGCATGCCACATAAAATGCCATGCACCTCTGCGCCATCAACAATCACATTATATTGATTTAATAAATTACTAAACGATTCGTAGCGGGTTGGGTCTTGATTTTGATTATTTGACACGCAGACTTCTCTTAATAAACCTACGGTAATCGTAGCAAAACATGCCCATAAATGAAATGTACATAGCTTTATTTACAGTGATTTAGCTACGCCTGATGAATGTCACTTTTAAGTACTTGCGCTTTGCGTTAGTATGCACTGCTCAGACAGTCGTATGACTGTGAAAAGTTACAATGCTTCCTGAGATGTTTGCCAGTATGCTGCATGTTCCTGGCCGATGCTTAAAACCCAGGGGGTTGCCTCTGTTGCTATTGTGCAAGCTCGGCTCGTATCGAGAAGCCTACGGTAACGATAATACCTCCGCCGTGTCCTTTTCGGCACACGGACGACGAGCATATAGCGGCATTTCGGGAGGCACCTTATTATGTCTGATATATCTATCCTTATATAATGGAACACTCAATGGCTGTTTATAATTTTGGCTCCATCAATATTGACCATGTTTATCAAGTACCCCATTTTGTTACACCCGGCGAAACCCTCTCTTCAAGCGATTATCAATCGATCTTAGGGGGCAAGGGTGCAAATCAATCGGTTGCAAGTGCAAAAGCAGGTATCGATACGTTTCACATAGGCGCCATTCATCAAAGCGACTTGCCTATGTTGAGTGCCATGAAAGATGCAGGTGTTGATATGAGCCACGTATCGGCGCAAACCGAGGTCGCTTCAGGTCATGCAATTATTCAAGTGAATCCAGAAGCCGAAAATGCCATCTTTTTGTTTCCAGGCGCCAATCATTTGTTTAACGAAACGATTATTGATAAGGCACTTAGCACCGCCACTTCACAAGACTGGGTGTTGCTGCAAAACGAAACCAACGCGATCGATAAAATCATCGAGCACGCCTTTGCGGCTAACGTACCTGTCGCTTTTAATCCTGCGCCGATGACCGATAGTGTGCGCCAACTTCCTCTTGATAAAATAACGCTGTTAATCGTCAATGAAGTCGAAGCCATGCAACTGACAGATTGTGACAATGTCAAAGACGCAAGAGAAGCATTACTTGTGATGTCTGACAACACGCAGGTCTTACTTACATTGGGTAAAAAAGGCGTGTGCTACATGCATAAAGGCCAGCAGACTCAGGTGGATGCATTTAGCGTAGACGCCGTTGATACCACCGCTGCCGGTGACACCTTTATTGGTTATTTTTTAGCAAACTTTGCTCAAGGTAAGCCCATTACAGACGCCTTGCGTACCGCGTGTGCAGCATCAGCAATCAGCGTAACGCGGGCAGGTGCAGTACCCTCTATTCCAAGCGCTATGGAAGTGGATGCGTTTTTAAGAAAACATGCTTAAGACACAAAATAAACACAACAAGAATTGAAGCACCTATGACACATAAAATAATATTAGACACCGACCCGGGCATCGACGATGCAATGGCTATATTTTTTGCCTTTCAAGCACCTGAAATTGAAGTCCTTGGTTTAACGACCGTATTTGGCAACGTGCCTGCAACGATGGCTGCAAAAAATGGCCTGAGTTTGGTAGAGCTTGCAAATAAGAATATTCCCGTATGCCTTGGGGCGGCCATGCCGCATGTTGGTCCTGAATCTACCTATGCGCATTTTGTGCACGGTGACGATGGGTTTGGCAATATTAATCACCCTGCCCCTACAGGCGACATTGACCCGCGTACCTCTGCTGAGTTTATTGTAGAAATGGCGCGTAAATACCCGGGCGAAATCACCATCGTAGCCGTCGGCCCGCTAAGCAACCTAGCATTAGCTTTGAAATTAGAGCCGCAACTACCGTCTTTGGTAAAAGCGGTCAATATAATGGGCGGCGCCGCTTTTGTGCCAGGCAATGTCACGCCGGTTGCAGAGGCCAATATTTGGAACGACGCATATGCGGCCGAAATTGTCTTTGGCGCATCGTGGCCGATTAATATGTTTGGCCTAGACGTCACCTACGACTTGCCGTTTCCACCTAATTTCACCGCTACTTTGCGTGAACAAAACCAAGTATTAGGCGGCTTTGTAGAGCGTGCAGCTCGCTTTTATACCGAGTTTTATTCCCAAGGCAAAGATGAGCCACAATGTTTTTTCCACGACGCTTTTCCACTTGCATATCTAATAGACCCTAGCTTATTTGAGATGACCGAAGGGCACTTACGCGTAGGTACGGACCCTTTGCATCAAGGACAGACAAGTTTTGCGCCAGTGGGCACCACCACCAGTGAGCATTGGCTAAAGATGCCGCTGATACGCGTGGCGACGAAGGTCGACCACCCTCGCCTTACTCGATGCTTCATTGAGACCTATGGCAAATAGGGATACCATCGAACCGCTCAGCGCGCGAAATGATGCGCGCCGAGCTTATCGAAAAGCACGAAATTCACTGTCTAAAGACCAGCAATCATCTGCCGCTATAACACTCACCGCACAGTTTAAACAGCACTCGATTTATGCGTCAGCGCGTCGCGTCGCATTGTATTTAAGTAACGACGGTGAGGTGAGCACTGAGCATCTGATTGACCACTTATGGGAACACAAAACTGAAGTCTATCTGCCGGTATTACATCCCTTTGCTTCTGGGTATTTATTGTTTTTACGCTACCAGCCCCACACACCCATGAAAAAAAATCGCTTTGGCATATTAGAGCCCACGCTAGATTGCTCAGCGGTTTGCCCGGCCTCGCAATTAGACATCATTTTCACTCCCCTAGTGGCCTTTGACGTGCATGGCAATCGCCTAGGTATGGGTGGTGGGTTTTACGATCGCACCCTTGCAGGTATAAAAAGTTCAGGCGCAGACCGCCCCGCCATTGTCGGACTCGCGCATGAATGTCAAAAGTCAGCAAATTTACCTGTTGAAACATGGGACATTCCATTATCCTATGTACAGACGCCCTTACAACTTTACCCATTCACTTAAGGAAGTTTTTGTGACTCAAGATGATAAAAAACGCGCCGCTGCTATTGCCGCCATTGACTATGTTGAAGAAGGTTCGATTGTCGGCGTTGGCACCGGTTCAACGGTCAACTACTTTATTGATGCATTGGCAGATAAACGTGATTTTATTAAAGGCGCAGTATCTAGCTCTGAAGCCTCAACGGCTCGTTTAAAAAAGCACGGCATTGAAGTGTACGACCTCAATGAAGTTAGCAGCTTAGATATTTATGTAGATGGGGCTGATGAAATCACTGAGCACAAAGCAATGATAAAAGGCGGAGGCGCAGCCCTCACCCGCGAAAAAATTGTCGCCGCGGTGGCAAAGCGCTTTATTTGCATTATCGATGACACAAAGACTGTGCCGGTACTAGGTCATTTTCCGCTCCCAGTTGAGGTGATCCCCTTAGCGCGCTCATATGTTGCCAGACAAATCGTAAAGCTAGGCGGCGACCCCATGTATCGACAAGGCGTGGTAACAGACAATGGCAATGTCATCATTGATGTGCACAACCTAACTATCCTTAACCCATCTGAATTAGAAAGCCAGCTCAATCAGATTGTTGGTGTAGTCACCAATGGGATTTTCGCCCATCGTGGTGCAGACGTTGTTTTAACGGGCACCGATCAGGGCGTCACCACCCGCTAGTAGCATCTGGTTTTATCAGCAAAGCACTATTTTGTGCTTTGCGTTTGACAGAAAGTTTGCTATCTTGCATCGCCTATAGACGTCTAGATGTCTTTTTACCAAATCACCTGCGGGTGACGTATCCATAACGAGTCCAAGCATGAGCAAAAAATCATTAGCCAAAGATAAAATCAAAATTCTTTTGTTAGAAGGCCTGCACAACAGTGCATTAGAAACCTTTCAGGCCGCCGGCTATCACAATATTGAGTCACTTAAGACATCCTTACCCGAAGATGAGTTAATTGCCAAAATTAAAGATGCCCATTTTGTTGGAATTCGTTCACGCACCCAGCTTACCGAAAACGTCATAGCACATGCTGAGAAGCTCGTTGCCGTAGGCTGTTTTTGTATTGGCACCAATCAGGTCGACCTAAAGGCAAATCTCGTTCGCGGTATCCCGGTGTTTAATGCGCCTTTCTCGAATACCCGCTCTGTAGCTGAATTAGTGCTTGGTCAAATTATCCTTCTACTTCGTGGTATCCCTAGCAAAAATGCAAAGGCGCATCGCGGGGAGTGGGAAAAAAGCGCAGTAGGCTCTTATGAAGCACGAGGCAAAACCCTTGGCATTATTGGTTACGGCCATATCGGTACTCAGCTTAGTATCTTAGCGGAACACCTTGGCATGCGCGTACAGTTTTATGATATTGAAGATAAGCTTGTATTAGGCAACTCTATGCAGGTGAAGTCGCTGAAAAAACTGCTCAACACCTCAGATGTCATCAGTCTGCACGTACCTGAAACCACCCATACTCAAAATATGATTGGTGAAAAAGAACTGAGCGAAATGAAAGACGGTGCCATCTTGATTAATGCCGCACGCGGCACTGTTATCGATATCCCAGCGCTTTGTCAGGCTTTAGAACTTGGCAAGATAAGCGGCGCAGCTATCGATGTTTTTCCCATTGAGCCAAAGTCAAACAGTGAAGAGTTTGAGTCACCTTTGCGGCAATATGACAACGTTATTTTAACGCCGCATGTTGGCGGTAGCACACAAGAAGCACAGCAAAACATTGGCATTGAAGTCGCCGGAAAGCTAATTAAATACTCCGACAACGGCTCAACATTATCGGCTGTTAACTTCCCTGAAGTATCCCTACCGGCTCACGTTGACCGTTCGCGCTTGTTGCATATTCATAAAAATCGCCCAGGTGTAATGACGCAAATTAACCAAGCGTTTGCCGATAAAGGCATCAATATAGCCGCACAATACCTACAAACTAATGAAGAAATAGGGTATGTAGTGGTCGATGTAGAGGCAAAAAATGCAGATGAGGCATTTGAACATCTTATGCAAATCGAGGGCACGATTAAGACTCGCATGTTGCATTGGTAACCTGTGATAGCAATAAGTGAAGCTTCCAGATGTTTCTAAAGGGGCTCGCTGTTGCTTATTTTTTAAAGCCTTGGTGCATTGAGGATGGCATTCATCCTTAATGTTCTCATGTATACGCACTACTTTTGCGCTAATACGACTGAATGCATTGCTCATTTTTTAAGTACTTCCCTTAGCTCCTCAAGATGAATTAATTTGCTATAGAACCGTTTAAAACCTATTGTATTACCATTAACTTGCCAATTGTTTAACGTCATTAGGATGGTTGTAACGCCATGAATTCATCTGCTGTGCGCGGCTCAATAACCGCCATCACACTATTCTTTTTTTGCACCTTGTCTTACGCAGAATTACCAAAAATTGAGATAGTCTCGGAAGTCGATTGGTCTGAGGGCAAGGACGTAAGCGATTATAAAGGTAGCCTAATCAGCCAAATCTCTACCTTAGTATTGGAAGAAATGGGATATGAGGTAAACGTCTACTTCACACCTTGGGCAAGGGCGTTAAGGATGACAATGGACGGAACTGCTGATGGCGTAGCCGGTATTTACTACACAGAGCAACGAGCAGAGTCTTTAATATATTCAAGTCCTGTCGCTACCCGTGAGTTAGCACTTTTTAAAAGAAAAGATCGCGACATTGTCTTCAACGGAGATTTGACCGCTTTAGCACCGTATAAAGTGGGCGTTGTGCGAAACTACACTTATGGCGAAACGTTCGACAATGCAAGCTACCTTGAAAAAGTCGTAGCGATCAAACCTAGCAATAACCTGAGAATGCTATTAGCCAACAGAGTAGATTTAATTATCGATTCCACCAGCACAATCGAGGTTTTACTCAAGCAATTTCATCCAGCACAGGTAAATGACGTTATCGCCTTAGAGCCAATTGTCCAAACAGAAAATGTCTACTTTGCTTTTTCTAAAACGTTAGAGAATCACCAGGAGCTGACGCTACAATTTAACGAGACACTATCAAAATTAAAACGCGACGGTTCAATCCAAGCGCTCGAGAGTAACTATATTATCAATCAACAAGCCCCTTAATTACAGCGTGTGTGATCTCGATGCTATTGGGTGTGAAGACACAACTTGCCCAAAAAAGCACGCTGCCAAAGCCTTTACTTGTGCATAAAAAAGGCGCCTTCAAAACACAGGCGCCTATTCTCAAGATAACAACGTTAAAAGAAGTTATAAACCAAAGTAACCGCGGTCTCTGTATCTAGGTTATCCAAATCATCAGCAACTTCTGAGTTGTGATCAAACTTAATGGATACCTTAAGCGACAGTCCGCCAGCTATTTGTGCAGTAAGTGCAGTTTCTGCTCGTGATTTTATGTTGTCAGAGCCGTATTCGGTTGAAAACGTTTGCGTAAAGCGCGCCGTTTCAGACACATTCCATAGGTAAGAGAATGCGCCACGGATAATCGGGCTATCAAAGCTCTCGCCATCTTGAGTTTCAGCAAAAGAATAACCAGGACCGATACTGTAATCAAAAGCAGAGGTTTCATTTTCCCATACTTTTTGGTTCCAACCGCCGGCTAGCGTGCCTTGGTATTTAAAGTTACTAAAGCGGTCGTCTTCAAACGATGCGAAGCCAAATAATCGATGGTTAGGGTTTTCTAGCTTGTAGTTACCTTGGGCTGACGCGAAGAACTTCTGAGCAGTCGTACGGTCAAGCTCTTCACCCAAGTCATCTTCAACCGTATCGCTCTTGTAAAGTCCTTCGATAAGATAGGTATTGCTCCACTTATCAAACTCTTGTGACGCCGATATGCCTGCTGAGATTGAGGTTGTTTGTGTGTTACCGGTGGTGACAATGAAGCCAAACTCGCCATCCATAGTAAAGGTTTTCTTTTCCTCGTCTTGAGCAAGTGCAGCGGTCGAGCCTAAACATAGTGCTAGAGCTAGCGTGAGGGATTGTATTTTCATATCGCATCCATTTGTATAGTGTGGTTATCTAAATTGCCATATCCGACTTGGGCAGCACACCCATATAGCGCTGAGGCGCGTATAATATAGAAAGCAGCCCTATAAACCAATTAAAAAAACTGATAAACCATAGAAATACTGGTTTGCGTCGTAAACGTGTCTACTTCTTGTGAGACATTTTCATCAACGGCCATTTCAAATGAGAACTTCATTGCCAAGCGCTCGAATATTTTAGCTGACACCGACGTTTTTGAGCGCGCCCGCGTATTGACCTCTCCCATCTCAGCGCTAAGGGTTTGCCTGAAGCGGGCATCGTTTTTAAAACGATATTGATAATCGGCTGTTGTCCTGATGATAGCTTCGCTTACTTTCAGTCCAGTATCGTCCTGCTCAGAGCGCGTATAACCGGGCCCAATACTGTAACGAAATTCCGTATGACGCTTTTTCCACGCCAACTGACTCCATCCGACTACCGCGGTAAACTGATCTCTGACACGTAAGAATTGATTATCGTCATACTCCGCATAGCCAAATAATCGATTGTTAGGATGGGTAAGTTTATAGTCAAATTGCGCCGACACTTGGATACGATTAGTCTCTAGATCTTGTACGTCATCATCATCAAGCTCGGTCTTACGCCTGAGGACTTGCAAGAAGTATTGATTGCTCCAGCTTTGTAGCTCTTGTTTGGAGTCAAGCGCCAATTTAAGCATGCGCGTCGACGTATTGCCAGTGGTCACCAGTGCCCCAAATTCGCCATCTAAATCAAAAGAAGGGCCCTGTTCATCTGTATCTGACCAATCATCAGATACCGTGGTATTGAGCAACTTAATCAGATTTCGACTGGCACTAGGATTTTTGAAAAAGTCAGAGGCTTTTTCTTGGGTATCTATTTTATTTTCTGCAAAACTCGAGGCTGAAGCGACGAGCAATGCTAGCATCAACATGTTTTTCATTTAGCGCGAACTTTTTAGTTTGAAGAAAATCCGTTCGCGCGTTTTACTAAACCAGATTTATTTTAATGATGCTGCTATTTTTAGAGATTCAGCCGACGCGAACTCATAAATAATATCATAATCTTCCCGTGTTAGGTCAATTTCCTCGAGGATAGACTTTGCAATATGAGGGTGTTCCAGCACATCGCCCCCCTCCTCAAGTGTGGTCATGACATTTGCAACGAAAAGCACCTTGGCATCTAGACCCAAACGACCATTAGTATCTTCGAGTTCTAATAATGGCTGCCACAAAATTTCTGGTAACGCCCATGTTTTCATGATCATGCCGCTGCATTTAGCAAATGTGCTACCAAAGATTTTAGTTTCGGCATGCGGCGCAAACATCTGTGTTTTTAGCTCTGCGTAGTTTGCATACTTTTCTGGAAGGTAGGTCGCGCAAACCAATTCGCTTAGATTTTCCAATATACCCATGGCAAAAAAGCGTTCGCTGCCGCGCATTTGCATTTGTTGTGCGAGCGCTTTTCCCATCAATCCATTGAGTACCGCTTTGTGCCAGAACTTGTCAAAGTTGATAAGGGATGAATCAAAAGACTTAAACGCAAGGTTTGCGGTTTCTGCCATTGAAATATTGTACGCAGCCTCACCGCCAATGACGTTTAGCGCCTTTTGTACCGACGACACTTCAGACGGAAAACGGAACAAGGCACTATTGGCGAGTTTAAGCACCTTTGCACTTAGTGATGGGTCAAGTGACATCAACTTAGCAATATCTGCACTGCCAGAGGTTGGGTCATCCAATAAACTGCGAAGACGCACACACGTGCTTGGCAGGGTGAATGATTTGGATGCGAATTTCACAATAGGAGCTACAGTCATTGCATTTACTCTGTTTTCTAGACTGAGAGGATACTACTGCAATTTAAGGGTGTGTGGGGTTCACTTTTTGATACCTACTAAACGGGATTGATACCCAATCGGTAGGCGACCTAAAACAAAGACCCTTGATTGAAATGCGTATCGCTTTGCTGTTGCTGTCGCTGCCTGGCAATGTGTGAACGTTTACGCCGAGTGCAGGCTTGCACAATGATACGCTTGGTGGCATCGTCAATACTATGCCAATGGGTGCGCTCTTCTCGGCTGCGAAAACAGCCAATGCAGTAGCCACGAGGACCCGACTCGCATACACCGATGCAAGGACTGGGAATGTCAAAAAACTCGAGCTGCTGCATACTTAACCTAGCGTCATAATCGGACGATTATTATAGTCTGTGCCCTGACAAATACTATCCTGCGTTTTTGTACAGCATTAGCCATGCCCTATTGTTCTGTGCCGAGGTGCAGTTGTGCTTAAAAATCATAAAATTAAAGTAATGCTTTGCAACTCATACAACGCCAAGGAGGGCACATGCAAAGCACAAACTACTTTAAACAAAAACGGCTGGAACCGTCTCAAATGCATATTAAACAACGTTGGATAGAAAATACTTATTTGTCACCAGAATTTCGACTGTTGCAATCAGATGGTCGGGTGAGCCTGTTTTCAAAAGTATCAGAAATGAATAATCAATATCTGCGACTGATTTTGTTAAAAGATGGCAAAACGGTAAGAGACGCTTATTTTGATAAGCACTTTAACCCGAGGATGGCTGCCAGAGGATTACGTGGGCGCCGACTATAAAAAAAGGTGAACGTCAATGTTCACCCTTCTTGCTTACATTGTGTATGACTACTTTTTCTTTGCTTTCGGGTTTGGCATATCTGTGATGCTACCTTCAAAAATTTCAGCGGCTAAACCGATTGATTCATTCAAAGTAGGGTGAGCGTGGATAGTCAGTGCAACATCTTCTGCATCTGCACCCATCTCAATTGCCAAGCCAATTTCTCCAAGCATTTCGCCAGCGTTAGTTCCGATAATCGCACCACCGATAACGCGACCAGTGTCTTTATCAAAGATCATCTTGGTCATGCCGTCAGTCGCAGCAGAGGCAATCGCACGACCCGATGCTGCCCATGGGAAAACAGCCGCTTCGTAATTAACACCCTGCTCTTTTGCTTCTTTTTCAGTTAAGCCAACCCAAGCAACCTCTGGCTCAGTATAGGCAACGGATGGAATACCTTTCGGATCAAAGTAGTGCTTCTTGCCAGCAATTACTTCTGCGGCCACGTGACCTTCATGTACCGCTTTATGCGCAAGCATCGGCTGTCCAACTAAGTCACCGATGGCGTAGATGTTCGCTACGTTGGTGCGCATTTGCTTATCAACATTAATAAAGCCACGTTCATCGACTTTTACGCCTGCTTTGTCGGCCGCAACAAGAGAACCATTTGGTCTACGTCCAACCGCAACTAATACTCTGTCGTAGCGCACGGGCTCAGCTGGGGCATTTTTGCCTTCAAACGTTACATACAGGCCATCGTCTTTTGCGTCTATTGCGGTAACCTTAGTTTCAAGCATGACGTTAAACTTGTCTTTAATGGTTTTCATGTAAACTTTAACGATGTCTTTGTCTGCCGCTGGCATTAGTTGGTCTAAAAACTCAACCACGTCGATGTTTGAGCCTAGCGCATGGTATACGGTACCCATTTCAAGGCCGATAATACCACCACCCAGTACTAGCATTTTTTCTGGAATATCTTTCATTTCCAACGCGCCAGTAGAATCCATTACACGCTCATCGTCATGCGGAATGAAAGGTAGGGTCACCGGCTCAGATCCCGCTGCGATAATCGCATTGTCAAAGGTAATGGTTGTCTTACCATCAGGTCCATCTACTTCTAGGGTGTTTGCGCCTGTAAATTTACCATAACCCTGCACATGCTTAACTTTGCGCATTTTTGACATGCCGCTAAGACCCTTGGTCAATTGACTCACTACGGAATCTTTCCAACCGCGAATCTTATCAAGATCAAAGGTTGGCTCTCCAAAAGTAACGCCGTGGCTAGACAGGTGCTTTGCTTCTTGAATAACCTTTGCAACATGCAAAAGCGCTTTAGAAGGGATACAACCTACATTAAGACATACGCCACCTAGGGTTTCTCTAGCATCCACAATTACTGCATCGATGCCTAAATCAGCAGCTCTAAAAGCGGCTGAATATCCGCCAGGACCTGCACCAAGTACCACTAACTGCGTTTTTATTTCGCTCATTATGACCTCAAATTACTGTGTTAAGTTAACCGCGTGTTTATTGTCCGTAATTGTACGGCAAAGCGGTCCTAAGTTTGAACCCTAAATACAAGAATTCTCACTTAAATTTCATTATTTTCGTATTCTTTATAAGCTCTTACGAAAAACGGCTCTATTTTCGTAATTTATAGCAAGATACGACGAATATCAGCTAAGCACTCACCAAGGTGAACGGCAAACCGTGCTGCCAATGCGCCATCAATCACTCGATGGTCATAAGACAACGATAATGGCAACATTAAGCGAGGCTGGAACGCTTTACCATCCCACTTTGGTTTGATCTCACTCTTAGATACACCCAAAATCGCAACATCAGGTGCATTGACAATAGGTGTGAACGCTGTACCACCAATGCCGCCCAAACTTGAAATAGTGAAGCAACTGCCCTGCATATCGGCTGATTTCAACTTACCATCACGTGCTTTCACACTGATTTCCATCAGCTCTTTAGATATTTCCATCACGCCTTTCTTATCGACATCACGCACAACCGGCACTACAAGCCCTCCTGGCGTGTCTACCGCGATACCAATATGATAATACTTTTTGTGTATCAAAGACTCACCGTCTTCAGACAACGAGGTATTGAACGTTGGGTATTGCTTTAAGGCATCGGCAACGGCTTTCATCATAAATACGAGAGGCGTTATTTTGACCCCAAGCTTACGCTTTTCAGCAATAGCGTTTTGTTGCTTTCTAAAGTCTTCTAAATCGGTAATATCCGCCTCTTCAAATTGGGTCACGTGAGGGATGGTTACCCAATTGCGGTGCAGATTTGGACCCGAAAGCTTCTGAATACGAGTTAGAGGCTTGACTTCAATTTCGCCAAACTTGCTAAAATCAACTTTAGGTTGTGCAATCACCTGCAAGCCACCAGCACCTTGAGTAGCCGCAGCACCCGGGGCTATCTTAGGACGTGAAAGCTCATACTTAACATACGATTGCACATCTTCTTTAACAATCCGGTTTTTACGACCTGAGCCTTGGACCAAGGTAAGATCGACACCAAACTCACGGGCTAATCGACGTACAGAAGGAGATGCGTGCACAACACCAGTTTTCGCTTTTTCACCCGCAGATGGGTGATGTGGCACTGGTGGCGCTTTGGCAGCCGGCGCAGGTTTTGCTGGCTCAGGAGCCGCTTGTGCCGGTGCAGGCGCGCTTGGCGCAGACGCGGCCTCAACATTATCCCCATCACCTTCAACTTCTAACATGAGTACAAGCGAACCTTCAGAGACTTTGTCTCCTACTTTTATCTTCAGCGATTTTACCACGCCCGCTTGTGGTGCTGGCACATCCATCGTTGCTTTATCAGTTTCTAAGGTAATCAATCCATCTTCAGCTTGTACCGAATCGCCCTCGGCCACCAGTACTTCAATCACATCTACGTCGGTATCACCGCCGATATCTGGCACGGTCACCTCGATAGTGCTAGTGCCCGCTGCTTTTGCTGGTGCTGCTGACTCTGTTGCTTGACTTGGCTGGTGCGCAGGAGCGGCCTCTGGCGCACTACCTGAAGCACCGGTAGATAGCGTTAAAATCAAACTACCCTCAGATACTTTATCGCCGGTTTTCACTTTCAAAGACACGACTTTACCCGCCTTTGGTGCAGGCACATCCATAGTGGCTTTATCGGTTTCTAGGGTAATCAGGCCATCTTCTTCGGCAACTTCATCTCCCTCACTGACCAACATTTCAATGATTTCAACATCGGTTGCATCACCAATATCGGGCACCACAACTTCAATAACTTCACTACCGCCGGCGCTTGATGCCGAAGGCTCAGGTGAAGCACTGGGTACTTGAGGCTCAGCTTGCGCTGGTGGAGCGCTCGGCGCGGGAGCTTCTGTGCTCTCACCGCCAGCTTCTTCAGCCTTACCAAGCACATCACCTTGCTTAATTTTGTCACCCACTTTGACGGAAATCTCTTTGATGACACCGTCAAATGGAACAGGAATATCCATGCTGGCTTTATCGCTTTCTACCGTAACAAAAGCGTCTTCAGCCTGCACTGTCTGGCCAACTTCAACACAGATCTCAATAATTTCAACGTCATCTTCACCTACGTCGGGTACAACTACATCAACTAAATTTGCCATGAAAAGTCTCCTTACGCGTAAAGTGGGTTAATTTTGTCAGGGTCAATCTCTAAATCCTTATGTGCTGCTAGTAAGTCTTTTTCAGAGAAATCACCTTGCTTGAATAGTTCATACAATGCCGCATAAGCAATATTGTTTGCATCTACTTCAAAATGACGTCGTAAGTTTGCTCTTGAATCAGAGCGGCCAAATCCGTCTGTGCCAAGCACACGATATGCACCAGGAACATGCCCACGTACCTGCTCGGCGTATGCTTTAATGTAGTCGGTTGCCGCAATAGTGGGCCCATCAAAACCTTCATTTAATACTTCGGTAATGTATGGCACCAAAGCTTTCGCTTTAGGGTTACGCAGATTGGTTCGGTCACAATCCATCGCATTTCGTCCAAGTTCGTTAAACGAAGTCACACTATATACTTCAGCCGCTACGCCATATTTATCATGTAATAAGGCTGCCGCCTCTCTCACTTGAACCAATATGGTGCCACAACCTAACAGCTTCACCTTCTTCTTAGATTTAGCCGTACCGACCTTATCAAGCAAATACATGCCTTTTAAGATCCCCTCTTCGCAACCTTTCGGCATTTCAGGTTGTACGTAGTTTTCATTCATCACAGTGAGGTAGAAAAATACGTTTTCTTGGTCTTCGAGCATACGGCGAATACCGTCTTGCACGATGACCGCAACTTCGTAGCCATAGGTAGGGTCGTAGCTCACGCAATTAGGAATAAGACCGGCTTGAATATGGCTGTGCCCATCTTGGTGCTGCAAACCTTCACCATTTAGTGTGGTGCGTCCTGCCGTACCGCCAACCAAAAACCCGCGACACTGCGAGTCACCGGCAGCCCATGCCATATCACCTACACGTTGGAAACCAAACATGGAGTAATAAATATACACAGGAAGCATTGGTAGGTCGTTCAAAGAGTATGACGTGCCTGCCGCGACAAATGACGACATCGCACCAAGTTCATTGATACCTTCTTGCAATACCTGGCCTTTTTTATCTTCACGATAATAAGCGACTTGGTCTTTGTCTTGAGGAATGTATTTTTGGCCAGAGTTGGAATAAATACCTACCTGACGGAACAAGCCTTCCATACCAAAAGTACGGGCTTCATCTGGAATAATCGGTACCACGCGACTACCCATCTGCTTGTCTTTGAGCATGACCGTTAAGACGCGTACAAATGCCATAGTGGTGGATATTTCACGATCACCAGAGCCTTTCGTCACAGCATCAAACGCTTTTAACGGCGGTGCTGGCAACTCTTCTGTCGACTTCGCTCTGCGCACCGGCATGTAACCGTTTAACGCTTCGCGTTTTTGGCGCAGATACTTCATCTCTGCGCTGTCTTCTTCAAACTTGTAGTAGCTTAATGACTCACACTGCGCGTCAGATAATGGAATGTTGAAGCGATCGCGATATTGCAAAATCGATTCTGCGGCCATTTTCTTAACGTTGTGCGCAATATTTTTACCTTCGCCTGCTGAGCCTAAACCATAACCTTTTACGGTTTTGGCCAAAATAACCTGGGGTCTACCTTGAGTTTCAGTCGCACGTTTATACGCTGCATATACTTTTACAGGGTCATGTCCACCCCGATTCAGGCGCCAAATGTCTTCGTCTGACATATTCGCAACCATGTCTTTAAGCTCAGGATATTTACCAAAGAAGTTTTCACGGGTGTAGTTACCGCCTTTGGCTTTGAAGTTTTGATATTCACCGTCAACGGTTTCGTTCATCACATCTAATAGTTTGCCATGGGTATCACGGGCAAGTAGTGAATCCCAATAACGACCCCAGATGACTTTAATCACTTCCCAACCAGCGCCTCTAAAAACGCCTTCTAATTCTTGGATAATTTTACCGTTACCACGCACAGGGCCATCTAAGCGCTGCAGATTACAGTTAATCACGAAGGTTAAGTTATCGAGGTTTTCGCGAGAAGCTAAACCGATTGCGCCTAAGCTTTCTGGCTCATCTACTTCGCCATCTCCCATAAAGCACCATACGCGCTGGTTAGAGCAGTCTTTTAAACCGCGATTGGTGAGGTATTTTAAGAAGCGTGCTAGGTAAATAGCCTGCATAGGACCTAAGCCCATAGATACCGTTGGGAATTGCCAGAAGTCAGGCATGAGTTTAGGGTGAGGATACGAAGATAGTCCTTTGCCATCCACTTCTTGTCTAAACATATCAAGCTGGTCTTCGCTCAAACGTCCTTCAATGAAAGAGCGAGCATAAATACCCGGTGAAGCATGACCTTGAACAAACAAATAGTCGCCACCGTTATCGTCGGTCGGGGCACGGAAGAAATGGTTGAAACCTACATCGTAAAGCATGGCTGAAGAGGCAAAACTTGAAATATGCCCGCCAAGCTCTAAGTCTTTTTTGGAACCGCGCAATACCATCATGATCGCATTCCATCGAATGGCATTGCGAATCGATGTTTCAATGGTTTGGTCGCCTGGCATGGTTGGCTCTTGGCCTGCCGGAATAGTATTGATGTATGCAGTAGTTGCATCGTAAGGCAAATGCGCGCCGTTACGTCTTGCTTTCTCAATCATTGACTCTAATAAAAAGTGCGCGCGGTCTACGCCGTCTTGCTCTAAAACGGCTTCTAATGCGTCTAGCCACTCGGTCGTTTCTTGCGGATCTAAGTCTGGGAGTTCGTTTGTAAGCCCGTTATCAGCCATAGTTCTTTCCTATTCTCTTGTTCGAAAGCAGCATCGCTGTTGCAATTTTGCTTATGTCCATGTGCTCACTTGTTAAAGGTGAACAACGTTTATTTAGTCTGTTGTATTCTTATATGTGACCGTCTTGGTGCTATTCAGCCGTTATTCGACGTAAACTTCTTTGCACGGTGGCATCACGTTGATTAATGTCTAAAAGGGTTTGTTCAATAAATTCTAGATGTTTGTGACTGGCGCTGCGCGCTTGGATTGGGTCGCCCGCCACGATTGCATCGACAATCTCTTTTCGCTGCTGCTGTATGGTCTGCTCTACATCAGCACCGCTTCTCAACATCGCTAAGTTGCCTCGAATATTTTCAACCAACATAGGCTGCATCGTGCGCATGACATGCATCAGCACATTATTATGAGCAGCTTTCGACATGGCAATATAAAATTCAGATAAGGCCGCGGCTTCGGCTTCTTTGTCTTGTTGTAGCGCAGGATTACTTAGCGCTTGTAAAGCATCTTGGAGTAGCGCGAAATCTTTACTCTGCCCGCGTAATGCTGCGTAGTAAGCAGCCATACCTTCTAAGGCATGTCTAAATTCCAGTAAGTCGAATTGCGTTTCAGGACGGCTAGCAACCAAATCCATTAGAGGATCGGTCATCGTCTTGTTAAGGCTTTTGGTCACAAAAGTGCCACCACCCTGCTTTCGTATAATGAGGCCCTTTGCTGTTAAATTTTGGATGGCTTCACGCAAGGATGGTCTAGAAACTTGAAATTTTTCTGCCAGTAATCGCTCAGGCAGTAACTTTTCGCCGGCAATTAATGTGCCGTCGAGGATCATCGATTCAAGCCGCTCGGTGATCATATCTGAGATTTTTGCTTGTTTAATCATTAGCTTACTCAATAAAGTTGCATCGCATTGAATGCAATGTGATTGCTTTGGTTAAATGGTATTACCAATCAACCAACGCATTGTAAGCAACTTTTATCTCTGCGTAAAGCGTTAAGCAACTAATCCGACCATTGTAAGCAACGACACGCTCATCAGAATAAAGACCACATTACGCTTTACCAATTTAACTAATTGTAAAGGTTCGGTGAGATGTTCATCCATAGTGCTAACATCCTCAGCGGCTTTAGATACTTTTGCTAGCGCGTCATATGTGGAAATAGATGGATTAAGCAAAATCTCAAACCAAGCGCTCATCGCATTGGTGAAATGACCAACAACCAAAAAACCAAAAGCGGTAATGCGAACCGGTATCCAGTCAATAATAAACAGCAACTTGTTAACGGCTGAATCATTCGGTGCTAATGGCGTGACTTCTTTATTGGCACTGAGCTTTGCTTCTATCTCTTCTTGGGTGGGTGCGCTGGGCTGTGCATCATCCTCATCACTAGTATCGTCATTCATTGTTAATACATTTTGTTCAGCGCGCTTTTTTTGTTGAACAGCCCATTCTTTTACCAGTGAATAAAACACCACACCTGGCGCACCAAGTAAAATAAAAAACAGAATCACAGAAGCATACTGACGGTAATTAACCAGCACTAGCTGTTTACCTACATTAGATAATGCGCCGCCTTCATTCCCAAACGACATACTGTGCAGTGCACAAGCCTGAAAATCCTCTCGATGCGCAGCCTGAAGATATTGTTTATAGGTTTTTCGTGTGACCGGACATCCTAAGCAGACCCACAGCACAAAGACGTTAGCAATAAAGACGGCCAATATCGGTAACCATGACAGTACTATATATAACAGCAATGCTGGAATAAGGGCGAGCATCACGCTGGCAAGCATATTTGGACGTTCTTTTACATATTCTCTATTAATGAGAATGTTGAAGTATGATTCTGCAAGCGTTGCAATA
The DNA here is from genome assembly GCF_018595715.1 of Glaciecola sp. XM2. Taxonomy (GTDB): domain Bacteria; phylum Pseudomonadota; class Gammaproteobacteria; order Enterobacterales; family Alteromonadaceae; genus Glaciecola. Next base: position 425,844 of record NZ_JAHEOJ010000020.1, on the reverse strand, counting down.
TGGAACTGTTTGGACTTGTTGGTAACGCGTTCTAGCGCCATCACGATAAGTAACGAAAGAAGTGTCACGTCAACCTCACTATCAGTGGAGTAAAGTATGAGTATATGTGTTGCGCGCACAGGTTCAATATAAATGCACAAGTTTTTATTTGTTGCTAGCGAAGCGATGTGCAAGTCATTACACTATGCACACGAAAAATCCAGGACCACAGCAATCACTTATCATGGTATTTGAATTCCCCCAGATTATAAAAGACGATGTTGCCGTTGCGCTTCAAGAAGACTTAGGCGGCGAACTGCGTTGTGAGAACGACATTACCGCAAACCTTATTGACAAAGATGCAACCGCACGTGCACATATTATTACCAGAGAAGCGGGCATACTTTGCGGTCAGCAATGGGCAAGCGAAGCATTCTATGCCTGCGACAGTGCAGTGCAGTTGCAATGGCACAAAGAAGATGGCGACGTATTACTCCCAAGCGACCGGCTATTGAGTATCAGTGGCAATGCTCGTGCTATCTTAACGGCTGAAAGAACGGCGTTGAACTTTCTACAGTTTCTCAGCGCAACCGCGACGACTACTCACCGTTACGCTCAGTTTTTAAGCGATGTAAAGACACAATTACTTGATACACGAAAAACGTTGCCAAGATATAGACAAGCACAGAAATATGCGGTAGTTTGCGGCGGCGGTACAAATCACCGTATTGGCTTATATGATGCTTTTCTGATTAAAGAAAATCACATCAAAGCTTGTGGCAGTATTCAAAAGGCAGTCGAAAAAGCACGCACCATGGCCCCCGATAAACCCATAGAAGTAGAAGTAGAATCCCTCGATGAACTCAATCAAGCTATTTCGGCAAGTGTCGATATAGTAATGCTAGATAATTTCAATAACGAACAGATCTTACAGGCAGTAGCATGTGCAGATGGGCGTTGTAAACTAGAAGTATCTGGCAATATTGTGGAAGAAAGGCTACGGGAATTAGCGCAAACCGGTGTCGATTTTGTTTCTTCTGGCGCGTTAACTAAGCATGTTAATGCATTGGATTTATCGCTTTTAATTGAATAGTTTCATGGACTTAACTAATAATTAAATGGTGAAGAAATACGCTCGGTGTGTAATTCCGAACACTTAGGTATGCAACTGCATACTTCACAACTGAATTGCTGGTTTTATAATCGGTTCCGAGGTTGAGAAGGAAGTGTTGTTTAGGCAGGTCTTTTGAAGCCACATTTAACTTTACTTACTATTTGTAACTATGAATGCGTTAGTAGCGCAACTTGAGGATTAAACACCATGTCAAACTTTACTAAATCTACTCAAAAAGGTTTTACCCTAATCGAACTAATGATTGTTGTTGCAATCATCGGTATTTTGGCTGCTATCGCGTTGCCAGCTTATCAAACTTACACAGACCGCGCTAAGTTCTCTGAACTAGTAAGCTCTTCAAGTGCTGCAAAGACTGCAGTAACTGTATGTTTACAAATTAATGGTGATGAAGCTCAGTGTGGAACTCCTGAAGATAACGGCATACCGGCAACAACACCTGCAACTGACACCAATGCTGGTGTGGCTGTAGGGGCTGGCGGAGTTATTACTGTAACAGGTAAGACCAACAATCCAATCGCTGGTGAAGATACTCCAACATATACACTTACTCCAGATTATACTCCTGCTACTGGCGTAATCGTTTGGGATGAGGCTTGTTTCCCAGTGACTCTCTGTGGTTAATTAAGCATATAGTAGTGGAGATTGTAGATTCCCACTATTAGCCAAGAGCCCAGCCATGCGTTGGGCTTTTACTCTTCCATGTTGATATAAACAGAGAAACATTATGGCAAAAGTAATAGAAACCTTTATTTGGCAAGGCGCTGATCGTAGCGGTAAAAAAACGAAAGGCGAAATTACTGCCGGCTCCGCAGTGGAAGCCAAAAACCTTCTTAGGCGTCAAGGCATTTCAGCAAAGACAGTAAAGAAGCAATCTAAATCACTTTTTTCGTTTGGCGACAAAAAGCCAGACGCAAAAGATATTGCCCTACTTACGCGACAATTAGCGACCATGCTAAACGCTGGCGTAACGCTTATACAATCTCTTGAAATGATTGGCCAAGGTCATGCAAAAGCCAGTATGAGAACGATGGTGGGCGAAATCACCAATGAAGTGCGCTCCGGTAACCCGTTGAGTGCATCCCTAAGAAAATACCCCCTTTATTTTGACGACTTGTACTGCGACTTAGTCGAAACTGGTGAGCAATCAGGTTCATTAGAAACCATATACGAGCGTATTGCGGTATATAAAGAGAAGGCCGAAGCGCTTAAATCAAAAATCAAAAAGGCGATGTTCTACCCAATTGCGGTATTAGTCGTAGCCTTTATTGTAACGGTGATCTTGCTGGTATTTGTTGTACCACAGTTTGAATCCATCTTCGCTGGATTTGGCGCAGAACTCCCCGCGTTCACGCAAATGGTGCTAGGCATATCGAAGTTTGTGCAAAACTACGGGATTTTTATTGGCATAGGCATGGGTATCGCTGGCTTCTTATTTGTCAGAGCCTATCGGGCATCCCCAAAATTGAGAGACTCTCTCGACGCAAAATCGCTTAAGATTCCTGTGATTGGCGAAATATTAACAAAAGCTTCGATCGCGCGCTTTAGCCGCACATTGTCCACCACTTTTGCAGCGGGTGTTCCCTTAATCGGTGCCCTTGAATCATCTGCCGGCGCATCAGGTAATGCGGTTTATCGAGACGCTATTTTGTACATGCGTAAAGAAGTTTCTGCGGGTATCCCGATGCACACCGCAATGCGCGCAACGCAAGTATTTCCATCTATGGTGGTACAAATGGTATCCATCGGTGAAGAGTCAGGCTCGGTAGATGAGATGCTCAGTAAAATTGCGACTATCTATGAGGCCGAAGTAGACGATATGGTTGACGGTTTGACTAGTCTTCTAGAGCCGATGATTATGGCTGTGTTAGGCGTCGTAATTGGTGGCTTGATTATTGCGATGTACCTTCCGATATTCGCAATGGGCGCAGTGGTATAAGACATCTGCTCCAATGAATCGAAAAATACAAGGCTTGCATTCATGCAAGCCTTTTTTATGCCGTTAACCCTAGTAACATATTACAATATTTGCACCTTACAAATGCGCATCAGTATTATTTGATACTGCACAAGCGCTAAACGGTGCTAAGCTAGAGCAAAGCGATGCAGGACCTATACATGCTTACATTGATTGAAAACTCGCCCACCTTTTTTATTGCCTTTACCTTTGTATTAAGTTTGCTAGTAGGTAGCTTTTTGAACGTGGTTATCTATCGACTGCCCATTATGATGAAGCGGGGTTGGGAAGATGAGATTTTTGCTTTTCAAAATCCAGATAAAGAACCTCCTGTCAGAGATACCTTCAATCTCATCAAACCGGATTCATCTTGCCCTAAATGCCAGCATAAAATCCGCGCGTGGGAAAACATCCCAGTATTAAGCTATTTATTCTTAGGCGGTAAGTGCAGCAACTGCAAAACGTCTATTTCAATGCGCTATCCTTCTATTGAATTGCTCACCGGTTTGCTAAGCGCATTGGTGGCCTGGCAATTAGGATATGCGCCCATTACCCTAGCGTTTATTTTTGGCACTTGGCTATTGGTTGCCATGACCTTTATTGATATAGATGAAATGTTACTTCCCGACACACTTACCTTGTCATTCTTATGGCTTGGCTTGGTAGTCACGGCGATATTCCAAGTTGAACAGTTGCAAGACGCAGTATTTGGCGCTGCCGCTGGCTACTTATCGCTATTTATCGTGTATTGGGCGTTTAAACTGGCTACCGGCAAAGAAGGCATGGGCTTTGGCGACTTCAAGCTTTTGGCCGCTATTGGTGTATGGGTTGGCTGGCAACATTTGCCTATCGTGATATTACTGTCGTCAGTCGTTGGCGCAGTCGTGGGTATTGCGCTGATGATTGTACAACGCAAAGGTGGCTCTGTAGCTATTCCATTTGGCCCCTATTTGGCCGCAGCAGGCTTTTTGACCATGCTTTATGGCGACGATATCGCTACTTGGTATTTAAAGACGCTGATGTAACACTACGGGCATGTAAAGCCCACACTCGCACAAGCAATTTAATCGCGGTACACTGATATTCTAAAATGTAATCAGAGTGTTGTAGATGAGCAATTTTGTAGTGGGCGTGACCGGCGGCATCGGTTCAGGCAAAACAACCGTCACCGATGCCTTTGCCAAACTTGGCGTTACCATTGTCGATGCCGATGTTATTGCCAGAGAAGTGGTAGCGCCAAACTCTGAAGGGCTCGTTGCCATCACTAAACGTTTTGGCAATGACATACTCACCCAGGATGGCCATTTAAACCGCACCGCATTGCGCGAACATGTGTTTTCCCATCCGCAAGACAAGCAATGGCTCGATAGCCTGCTACATCCTCTCATTCGCGAACAAATGATCAGCCAAACTCAAATGGCATCCACACCCTATTCTATTCTTTCAATCCCGCTGCTAGTAGAAAACAAGCTACAGACTTTGGTGAATCGAGTGTTAGTAGTCGATGTTCCAGAGACGGTTCAATTGAAACGGGCCAGTGCACGAGACAACGCCGATGAAGCATTGATAAAAGCAATTATGAAAAATCAATGTAGTCGCGATCAGAGACTTGCAGTTGCCGACGATGTGGTCGACAATAGTAATGGTTTTGAATACGTAACACCGCAAGTACAAGCATTACACGAAAAGTATTTAGACTTAGCACAGCAACACAATACATAAGCATGTTTTTAACGCGGCACTAAAAATCAATATAAACACCGCGTGAAGCCCTCATATGATGTTAATAAGACAAGGAGAATACGATGACAGTCGCACTTTATGAATTTCCACTTTGCGAAAAAGTGCGAAACTATTTGCGACTCGAGCAACTTTTTCTGCAACTCGACGGGGCTGCATCCGCAGAGTCTGAGTATCAATACCTATACTTTTTTGAAGTGCTTTTCGACTTAATTGATTTAATTGAGCGCTTAGACTTGCGCAGCGATTTTGTGCGCGATTTTGATCTTCAAGAAAAAAACCTCGTGCACTGGTCACAGCACCCCGACATCGACAGCACTGCACTTGAACAAGTACTAACTACTTTGCGAGCGCTTAACGCTGAGATTAAAAGTAATAAAAAGATGGGCGCAGGCGTACGAGAAGAAAAGTTGCTGAATAATATTCGTCAACGTTTTGCTATTCCAGGCGGTGCGACAAGCTTTGATTTACCCAATCTATTTTGTTGGTTAAAACAACCCATAGACGTTAAAAATGCCAATGTGAAGGTGTGGCGAGCGCATTTGTCTTTGGTCGAAAATGCGGTTCAAATGCTGATGTCTTTTTTGCGTGAAAGAGGCCGGTTTACCCCAGCGATGGCTACGAATGCTTTTTATCAAGGAAACGTAGAAGACAAAACCGAGCTCATTCGGGTAAAATGCGATAACACTCAGGGATTTTACCCTGTACTAAGCGGAAACAAGTACCGCTATGGAATTAAGTTTATGGCATTAGATCAGCAAGACGGTAGCAGCGAAGCCATTACCGACGACATTCCATTTGAAATTGCCAGCTGCTAAGCCATACGACTATTAATTAGAGCCTCAACACTATGCCTACTATTGTAAAATGTCCGAGTTGCCAAGCCTCAGTGCCTTGGGTTGCTGCCTCAGAGTTTCGCCCTTTTTGTTCTAAGCGTTGCCAGTTAATCGATTTAGGGCAATGGGCTAACGAAGAAAATCGCGTGCCTGCCGGCAAGAATAACGATGCCGAAACTAGCATGCAGATTGATATTGAAGACATAGAAGCACTTTTATCAGACCACCCCGATGAGTTTTTTAAATAATGGATACCATCAATAAGATTCTGATATGCGGTGGCACCCATGGCAACGAGCTATCGGGCATTTATGCCGTTTCTCACTGGCTTAAGAACGATAGTGTGATCAAACAACACATCACAAGTGCTCAGGTCAATTATCTACTGGTCAACGAAGCTGCCATAGAAGCGAATGTGCGCTTTATAGATGAAGATTTTAACCGCCAATTTGCCAAGACCACATTGCAAAAAAATGCGTCGTCTGGCGAGAGCTTGTGCCATGAAGCCGCTTTAGCACAAACGCTTAATCAACGCTTTGGTCCTAAAGAGCTGCCGCAACTTGATTTTTTAATCGATATTCACAATACCACAAGTGCAATGGGCCCTACCCTTATCGTGTTGTCTCAAGACGCGTTTAATGTCGGTTTAGCGCGGCATGTAAAGTCCCATATGCCCAGTGCAAATATATTGGTAGAAGAGCATCTGCCATATGAACAACTCCCCTATTTTTGTACGCTCGGGCGTCGTAGCGTGATGATTGAGGTGGGTGCGCAGGCCCAAGGCACACTGCGCGCAACGGTGTATCAACAAACGGTTGAAATGACGCAGCACATCTTAAGCTTCATTGAGATATACAACGAACACGGCCGAACGCAAACTGAGATGCCAGCATTATCTGAAGTCGAGGCTTATAAATTTCTAAAAGATGTATCTTATCCCCTCGATGAGAGCGGCGCGCGCACGGCGATGATCCATCCTAACTTAGACGGCAACGATTTTAACGCGCTCAATAAAGGTGAACCCTGTTTTATTGATTTTGACGGCAAAGACATTATCTGGGAAGAAGATACCGTGTATCCACATTTTATCGGAGAGGCTGCGTATAACAAGTTGCATTTGGCCTTTGCAACCGCCTACAAAACCAGTATTTAAGAAGTAGTTATGGCAGCGTAAGCGCCATGTCCACAGCTGCATTGCAATGTAGCTCGGTGGTATTAAACACATGCATATCGGGCAAATCAGCTTGGTTAATCAATAAAAATATCTCAGTGCATCCTAAAATCACACCTTGAGCGCCTAAACTCGCGAGTTCTTTACACACATCAAGATAATATTGTTTGGACGTGTCAGGTGTGAGTCCTTTTACGAGCTCATCAAAAATAATACGGTCAATATGATGCTGTTGCTCCGGCGACGGCACGACAATATCGATGCCGTATTTTGCATATGCTTGCTTAATATATTGCGCCTTCATAACCGGCTGTGTGCCTAACAGCGCTACCTTTTTTAACCCTTTACGCACAATCGCTTCTGCTGTTGGGGTAGTAATAGGAATAAATGGAATGGAGACAATCTGATCCATACGATCCAATACACGGTGCATGGTGTTTGAGACACATACGATTAAGTCGGCACCACCGGCTTCAAGGAGTTTAGCCTTTTGCTCGAGATATACTCGGGCTTCTTCCCATTCGTCATTGCGAACGTAGTATTCAATATTGCCGAAGTTAACGCCCTGTATCAGCGTTTCACCTATTTCCCAACCGCCTAAGCGCGCATTGATTGCGTTGTTGATGAACTTATAATATTCCATCGTGGCTTTATCACTCATACCACCAAGAATACCAATCGTTTTCATAGGACTTGGTCTATTCATATTTGCTAGCTCTGTCACTGACACAATCCCCTGCGTCTAAGCTCGTCAATAATCTCAACATTTGCATCGGGGAAGGTATATGTGGATAGGCTTTTAGCATCCGCCCAGATGGCTTCTTGCCCTTCAGCTCCTCTCGCCGTGCCGGTGAAACCATCGACAAGAAATACATGTAGGCATACCGTTTTCTCTGGGTAAGTAAATTCGATGGTAACTAACGACTCACTATGCTCAGTGATGATATCGATTTCTTCTTTTAACTCACGCTTTAAGGCTTGCTCGGGTGTTTCTCCTGCATCGACTTTGCCGCCAGGAAACTCCCATTTATTGCCTTGATGTTGCTGAGCACTTCTTCGGCAAATAAAAAAATGGCGGTCATGGTATACAACCCCAACCGCCACATTTACAGTCTTCATGCTAGCTTAACTTACCGTGGCACTGCTTATATTTCTTGCCCGAACCACAAGGACATGGATCGTTACGCCCTACTTTTGGTCCTTGACGCTGCATAGGCTGCTGAGGACGCGCCGCTTGCTGCTCTGGCTCTTGCGTAGGCGATGTAGCAGACTTATGTTCAAAGGTCTTTTCTGCCTCATTACGTTTACGCTGCGCTTCAACCGCCTCTACATCTTTTTGTTCTTGCACCTGCACTCTGGCCAAAATGCTGATCACTTCTATTTTCAAGTTATCGAGCATGTCAGAGAACAGCTCAAATGATTCGCGCTTATATTCCTGTTTTGGATTTTTCTGAGCAAAAGAACGAAGGTGTATGCCTTGACGCAGGTAATCCATAGAAGCTAAATGCTCTTTCCAATGCGTATCAAGGGTTTGTAACATGACCGCTTTTTCAAATTGACGAATGACCTGTGGGCCAACCGTTTCTTCTTTAGCGTTGTATGCAGCATCTGCTTTTTCATGAATAAATTCACGCAGTTTTTCTTCATATAGCTTGTCATCGTCATCCAACATTTTACGCAATGGCAAGTCTAGCGAGAAGTCTGAACGCAAACGGTCCTCTAGCCCCTCTACATCCCACATTTCTTCTAACGATTGTGGCGGGATGTATTGACTGATCACGCTGTCCATTACGTCGGTGCGGATATTAGCGATGGTATTGCCGATTTCACCTTCATCGAGCAATTCATTTCGTTGCTCGTAGATAACTCGGCGCTGATCATTAGCTACATCGTCATATTCAAGTAACTGCTTACGAATATCAAAGTTTCTGCCTTCAACCTTACGCTGAGCGTTCTCAATAGCACGAGAGACCCAAGGGTGTTCTATCGATTCGCCTTTTTCCATGCCTAAGCGCTTCATCATCGAACCCATTTTGTCAGAGGCAAAAATACGCATTAGGGCATCGTCTAATGACAAATAGAAACGAGAAGAGCCAGCATCACCCTGACGACCTGAACGACCGCGCAACTGATTATCTATACGACGTGACTCATGTCGCTCTGTACCAATTATGTGCAAACCGCCGGCTTCTAGTACCGCATCATGACGAACTTGCCAATCGGCTTTTACTTTTGCAATTTGTTCTTTAGTTGGATTGTTTAACGCATCTATCTCGGCTTGTAAGTTACCGCCTAAGACAATATCGGTTCCACGGCCTGCCATGTTAGTGGCAATGGTAACGGCGCTTGCTGTGCCCGCTAAGGCAACAATTTCAGCTTCCTGCGCGTGGAATTTAGCATTCAATACTTTGTGTTTGATTTTTTCTTTTTTCAGGATGCTCGACAGTAACTCTGAGTTCTCAATCGACACTGTACCCACAAGCACAGGTTGGCCTCGCTTCACGCAATCTTTGATATCAGCGATAATGGCGTCGTATTTTTCTGGCGCGGTTAAATAAATTTTATCAGGGCGGTCATCGCGCACCATTGGCTTGTTGGTCGGAATAACGACGGTTTCAAGACCATAAATATGATTAAATTCGAAGGCTTCTGTGTCAGCTGTACCGGTCATGCCGGCTAATTTGTCGTACAATCTAAAATAGTTCTGGAAAGTAATGGATGCTAGCGTTTGGTTTTCATTTTGAATCTTCACGCCTTCTTTCGCTTCAACTGCTTGATGCAGACCTTCAGACCAGCGGCGCCCTTCCATTGTACGACCAGTATGTTCGTCAACGATAACAATCTCTTCACCGTCTTTAACGATGTAGTCTACATCTTTGGTAAACAGCTTGTGCGCTCGCAAGGCCGCATTTACGTGGTGAAGCAACGGAATGTTGGCGGCAGCAAAAAGGGATTCCCCCTCAGGTAAGAGCCCTTCTTTTTGCAGTAATTCTTCAACAAAAAGTTGACCGTTTTCGGTTAGGTGTACCTGTTTACCTTTTTCATCGACGGTGTAATGCCCCTCACCGTGATTGTCTTCTTCATCTTCTTTGTCTTGTTTATTCAGGTTAGGAATAATGGTATTAATTTTCTTGTACAGCTCAGAGCTGTCTTCAGCAGCGCCAGAGATAATCAATGGTGTTCTTGCTTCATCGATTAAGATGGAGTCAACTTCATCGATAACCGCATAGCTAAGCGGCTTTTGCACGCGGTCGTTTGGACTAAATGCCATGTTGTCACGCAAGTAATCGAAACCAAACTCATTGTTGGTACCATAGGTAATATCGGTAGCGTATGCATCGCGCTTTTCTTGCTGAGTCAAACCCGGAATATTACAGCCTACGGTTAACCCTAAGAATTCAAATAAGCTTCTGCTCCAATCAGCATCACGCTTTGCAAGATAGTCATTAACCGTGATGACATGAACACCATTACCGCTAAGAGCGTTCAAATAAGTAGGGAGAGTAGCGGTTAGCGTTTTACCTTCACCAGTGCGCATTTCAGCTATTTTTCCTTGGTGTAACACCAAGCCACCTAGCATCTGTACATCGAAGTGACGCATACCATAAACGCGTTTACTGGCTTCTCTTACCACAGCAAAGGCTTCTGATATCAGACTGTCGAGCTTTGCGCCATCTGCCAAACGTTGCTTGAACTCGTCTGTCTTCGCGCGCAGTTGCTCATCCGTTAGCGCCTCCAGTTCAGATTCCAGTGCGTTTATCGCGTCAACTGACTTGCGCATTTTTTTCAGCAGGCGATCGTTGTGCGTGCCAAAGACTTTCTTGAAGATACTTGCAAACATGCTATTGAAACATCCGAATTCATATATTTAAAAAACGCGTCATAGTAGCAAAAAAAGCATGGCTATGACTAGGATCCTTGAGCTTCTTGCTCAAAGAATTCATTGAGGTAAATGAGGGCGGTCAGAGCGTGACCTTAAATGCAACTGTGTATCGGGGATGACTTAACGATATACAAACGGTAATGGGTCTATTTGCTTACCGTTTTTTAGCACTTCATAATGCACATGTGCACCGGTTGACCGGCCCGTGTTGCCCATTAAGGCAATGATTTGCCCTTTTGTTACAACATCGCCCACTTCGACATTTAACGAAGCGTTGTGGCCGTAACGTGTTCTCAAACCGTTGCCGTGATCAATTTCAACCAAATAACCATAGCCAGAACGATTACCTGACCAAGTGACAATACCCGCACCCGTTGCAATCACACCGGTTCCAGCTTTGCCAGCAAAATCTACGCCCTTGTGCATCGTAGGTCGACCATTAAATGGGTCCTTTCGAATCCCATAATATGAAGACAACCAACCTTTCTCCACGGGTCGCCCCGCTAATTTACTCTCTTGTTCTATATTGAGACCTATTAGGATAGATTCAAGGGCATCGAGCTGTTGAATTTTATATTCTAGCGCTTGCGCCATTTTTTCAACGTTTTCATTGAGGGTATGCTCGCTACGTAATGGGGCTTGAAGTTCTTCTGGTAGGGCAAAATTTTCGGGGGTTAAACCGCTTTTTTGTGCAAGGGAGGCGGTTAAAGAATCTAATTGGGTTAGCTGCGCTTGCATGCTGCCAAGCTGCTGCACAATGCTGAGCACTTGAGTATCGGTATTTTCATGAAGCTGCTCAACCAGTGCGACTTGCTCTTGCAGACCGGTTTTCACCATATTAAGTCTGATTTGATTTTCGTATACCGACTCAGTAGACCGACTTGAAACCAACATCACGAGAGATAAAAGCACAAATCCGCTTACCACGCGCTTGAGTGACAAACGCTTTGCGAATCTCGTATTTTTACCTTTTACTAATATTGTGACGTTCATAATGGCCTTTGGTCTGACATATTTGTCAGTTTCATACTACTCATCTTAAAGTTTACATCGGCAGATAAACAGACTTCAACACACACTCACTTATGGTTAGATATACATGTAACCAATGATCCTTTCGCATTTATTGTGGTGCTCAGCAGGATACTTTTCATAGTGCTGTTGCTAAAAACACACACCTTTTTATCATGAAAGTGCACTTAAAAAGTACAAATCTCTCATTTAGAAGCGGTTATGGTGATGTTGTAAGCCTTATCCGACGGCGTTTCTTATTACTGCAGATTTTAAAGCAAAAACAATACCAACAGTCAGTAATGACTGCAAGATAATTTATTGCATTAAGTCTACTATGCGAATCGCGTACCTAAGCTTGCGACTGATTCTATATACTTAATAGGCATGCTTGCTTCGCTTTCAAATTCAACATATTCCCAAGCGTCAGTCTGCGACAAAATTGCATTGAGTAGTTTATTGTTGAGTCCGTGACCGGTTTTGTACGCCACCAATTCGCCGATTAAGTTATGTCCGCCTAAGAACAAATCGCCTACTGCATCGAGGATCTTATGCTTAAGAAATTCATCTTGATAACGCAAACCTTCTGGGTTTAACACTCTAAACTCATCTAGCGCAACGGCGTTATCCATGCTGCCACCTAAGGCTAGGTTCATCCCGTTCATCATCTCTAAATCTCGCATAAACCCGAAGGTCCTCGCGCGACTGACCTCATCAATGTAGGAATCTTTCGAAAAATCCAAGACACAGTGTTGCCTAGTGCGTGAAATAGCAGGATGGTTAAAATCAATCGCAAAATCGACTTTAAAGCCGTTGAAAGGTCTAAACTCCGCCCACTTGTCATCTTCTTCGACACGTATCGTGCGATTTACCTTGATAAACTTCTTGGGTTTATCAAGCTCTTGTACACCTGCACTTTGCAACAAAAAGATAAAAGGGCTAGCACTGCCGTCAAGAATAGGCAACTCATGGCTATCTACCTCAACAATAATATTATCGATACCTAAGCCGGATAGCGCTGAAGCTAAATGCTCTACGGTATGGATGGAATGGCCTTGTGCGTTAGTAATGCAGGTGCATAATGTAGTGTCGGCCACGTCTTTTGCGTTAGCCTGAATGTCTACATGGGGAGTTAAATCGACGCGACGAAATACTATGCCCGTGTCGGCGGGTGCCGGACGCAGGGTCATACGCACTTTTCTTCCTTTGTGCAAGCCAATGCCGGTTTCCGTAACGGCAGTTTTTATGGTTCGCTGTTTAAGCATGTGCAGTCAAATATCGTCAAAAAATTCGTAAAAGTGTAACGAAAAACCCCTTGAATGTATAGGGGTTTTCGATTTTCAAGTACTTTTTACTGCAAAAACGTCTGTTCGGACCAGTTAATCTGCCTGACGACGTAAAAATGCAGGAATATCGAGATATTCTAACTCTCCAGCAGGGGCTTCTTCTTCTAGCTTCTGCTGCCCGCCTTGCTCAACGCTGCCACCTAAGTTATCGGTACCGGTCGCCTTGTGTACTGGGCGGTTAGTATCATTCACTAAGGTGATATCAGGCTTTCGTTCAGTACCTATCCCCGTCGCAACCACAGTGACGCGAATTTCATCACTCATTTCAGGATCGATGACCGTACCAACTACGACCGTAGCATTTTCCGAGGCGAAGGCTTTTACTGCATTACCAATGGTTTCATACTCATCAATAGCAAAATCAAGACCAGCAGTGATGTTTACTAGAATGCCGCGTGCACCGGATAAATCGATATCTTCCAATAGCGGGCATGCAATGGCTGCTTCCGCAGCTTCTTCTGCACGGTCTTCGCCAGTGCCTACGCCACTGCCCATCATCGCAGTGCCCATTTCAGACATAACCGTTTTAACGTCAGCGAAATCTACGTTGATTAAACCGGTACGCGTAATAAGTTCAGCAATACCTTGTACCGAGCCACGTAATACGTCGTTTGCAGCGCTAAACGCCTGCAGTAAAGGCACGCCTCGACCCATTACTTTAAGTAACTTTTCGTTAGGAATGGTAATCAATGAATCAACGTATTTTGATAACTCGGCAATACCTTGATTGGCAAACTCAGCGCGCTTTTTCCCTTCAAATGGGAAGGGCTTAGTCACGACCGCAACCGTTAAAATACCCATATCTTTGGCGAGCTTTGCAACCTCAGGAGCTGCACCAGTGCCGGTACCACCGCCCATACCTGCGGTGATGAACACCATATCAGCGCCTTCTAGACACTCTCTGATCTTTTCACGGTCTTCTTGCGCGGCATCACGTCCTACATTAGGATCTGCGCCTGCACCTAGGCCCTTGGTGAGTTCAGTGCCTATTTGTAGTTTGACCATTGCCGTTGAGTTCTTCAACGCCTGCGCGTCAGTGTTCATAGCGATAAAGTCAACACCTTCGATGACTTGTTTCACCATGTACTCAACCGCATTGCCACCGCCGCCGCCTACACCGACAACTTTAATGACCGCTTCGTCACTTGGATTATCCATCAGTTCGAACATTATAATTCTCCGATACCTTGCTAGTCTGTGCGCACAGACTAATGATTGATTTAGCGCCTAAAGGTCCCCTAAAACTCACCTTTAAACCAACTTTGTATGCGTTTTAACACGCTCTCTTCGCCACTTTTAGGTGACGTTTTCTTATTATTAGAATTTTGCTTTCCATATTGTAAAAGACCTACTGCTGTTGCATACGTTGAGTCATCAACATATTCAGCAAGCCCTTTAACAGAATGAGGTTTTCCTACTCTTACTGGCATTTGGAATACTTCTTCTGCAAACTCAACTGCTCCTTCCATTTTAGCAGTACCACCGGTTATTACTAATCCAGCGGCGATTTGATCTTCTAATCCGCTGGCTTTAATTTGTTCATAAGCAATCTCCAGCAACTCGTGGTATCTGGGTTCAATTACTTCGGCAAGGGTATGACGAGACATTCTCCGTGATGGGCGGCCACCCACACTCGGGACTTCAATGGTCTCTTCCATGCTAACCATATCTTTTAATGCACAAGCATAATTCACTTTGATTTGCTCTGCATTGTTCATGGGCGTGCGAAATATCTTCGCGATATCACCCGTAATTTGATTCCCGCCTAACGGGATTACCGCGGTGTGACGTATCGCACCGTCGGTATATATCACAATATCTATGGTACCGCCGCCAATATCGGCAACGCATACGCCTAATTCTTTTTCATCTTCAGTGAGCACCGCATAGCTCGACGCAAGCGCACTGAATATGGTTTGGTCTACTATGAGATCACAATTCTCAATGCATTTCACCATATTTTTTGCCATATCGTCAGCGCAAGTGATGATATGCGCCGCCGCCACCATTCTGACGCCCGACATGCCAATGGGGTTTTTAATCCCTTCTTGTACATCAATCACAAATTCTTGTGGCAATACGTGCAATAACTTTCGCTCAGCTGCCATGGGCACAGAGCGAGCGGCATGAATGACATTATCAACATCATCCTGCGTTACTTCTTGATTGTTGATAGGTACCATGCCAGTTTCATTTTGGCATTGAACATGGCGACCGCTAATCGACATAAATACGCTCGACACATGGCAGTCTGCCATCAATTCCATTTGCTCAATAGCATTACGAATAGACTGCACGACTAAATTAAGGTCGTTAACACCGCCTTTTTCCATGCCTCGAGACTTATGTTCACCTACACCAACAATACTGATGTCGCCGTCTGGCAATACTTCGCCCACCACCGCTTTCACAGTGCTTGTGCCAATATCTAGGCCAACAATGAGATCTCTTTCTAACGCTTTAGACACGCTGAATAACCACCTTAATTATTAATATTGTTATCGGTTTCAGCTTGAACAATTGGGAAGGCATCTGCCCACCCTACTGCCAAGCCTGTATCATACCGCAAATCAATGTAATTTATCGCTTTTTTTTCTTTTTGTAAGAGCGGATATACATCAATAAATCGCTGTAATCGTTTTATATATTCCTGTCTGCCAATATTCAGCGTTATGCCGCTTTTTAGACGCACTGTCCATGCAAATCTTTCGTTCAATGAAAGCTGTGCAACCGACTCATTGCTACTGCGCAATAAACGCCTCATATTGGTGTAACCTGTAAGGGCTGTTTTTTCACTGCCACCAGGCCCAAACAGTTTCACTAGGTCGTTTAGCGCCTGCTGGGCTTCGTCTCTTTTTGTGCCCTCAGACACGCCCATACCATCAAAGCTATCACCATATTTGTTTAATAGCAGGTCATCATTCCATCTGGCCACCGCTTGTTGCTCAACCACGTGAATATACAAACTGCTCGGCCAGCGCTTGCGAATCGAAGCTGAATACACCCATGCCTGTTGCTCCACTAGCTGATGCACTTCGTTCACATCAATGGCAAAAAAACTGCCGGTATTTTGCTGACGAATGAGGCGCTCTAAATGCTCAGGGTTCAACATCTTGATGTCACCGCTCAATACAATGCTTTGCACAGGCAGACGTTGTTCGTCTTGAAGCCAGCTGTAGCTCTTATATGCACCAAACATTAAAGCCATAATCACCAATGCAAACACACTCAACCCTACCGGCAAGGAGACCTTGTCGGGGTCAGGGGTGCTTGTTGTGGTGACAAGTGCTTTACTCATGTTCGTCTAGGGTCTCGCTTAAAATATTAATGACCAAGTCGGTAAAACTCATTCCTGCTTGTTTTGCCGCCTTTGGCACTAAGCTTTTTTCTGTCATACCCGGTACGGTATTTGACTCCAACAAATAAAACGTCCCGTCGTGGTCGCGCATAGCATCAACCCTGCCCCAGCCTTTTCCAGACAAGCTTTCAAATGCGGTAAGCGCCAAGCGCGCTAACTGCTTCTCTTGCGCCATCGGCAGGCCACTCGGACAAAAATACTCTGTGGTATCGGTTTTATATTTGGCTTCATAGTCATAAAAGACATTAGGAGATGTCATGCGAATAGACGGAAGCGCTTGCCCATTTAAAATAGCAACGGTGTATTCAGGACCGTCTATGTAAGTTTCAACGAGCACGTTGTCGTCATAAACGAAGGCTTGCTCAACCGCTTTTACCAATTCGGCTTCGGTTTGCGCGCGCGCCATGCCAATACTGGAGCCCTCATGAGAGGGCTTGACCATAACGGTGCCACCTAAATCAGCAAGGATTTGACTGCATTCACTGACATTATAGGTCGATTTCTCAAGCACTCGATAATCCGCCGTAGGCAAATCCCGCGCTGACCAAACTAACTTGCTGAGTACTTTGTCCATAGCTAACGCTGAACCGAGCACGCCTGTGCCTGTGTAGGGAATTTTAAGTTGCTCCAATGCGCCTTGCATCACCCCATCTTCGCCGCCACGTCCATGTAAAATGATAAAAGCGCGGTCAAAACCTTCGCTTACTAATTCATAAATGGAACGCTGTGAAGGGTCAAATGGATGAGCATCAACGCCTGCGCTGACTAAGGCTTTCAGCACGCACCCTCCTGAAGCAAGACTCACCTCTCGCTCAGCAGAGTCTCCGCCCATCAAAACGGCTACTTTTCCATACGCATATGGTGATTTGGTCATTAGGCTCATACATCATCCTTTTGCTTCGCTTGCATAAGCGAGATGTTGCACTGCATAGATACAAGCTGCTGCGCTAGGTTTCCAACATTACCTGCGCCTTGCATAAATAAGACATCGTTAGGCTGCAAAATATCCGGGAGCACATCAAACAACTGCTCTGGTGCGCCCACATAAATAGGGTCAACTTTGCCGCGCTGTCGAATGGAGCGGCATAATGCTTTGCTATCCACCCCGTCGATAGCTGACTCACTGGCGGCATATACATCGAGCAACAACAAACAGTCGAGCCCAGAAAGTACCTCTACAAACTCTTCGTATAAGTCTCGTGTTCGCGTGTATCTATGGGGCTGATACACCATCACTAAACGTCTATCTGGCCAGTTACTGCGAGCGGCCGCAATGGTCATGGCAACTTCAGTGGGGTGATGTCCATAGTCATCCATCAACGTAACAATGTTATCGCGATGGTCTGGGTTAAACACAAAATCCCCTAAATGTTGGAATCGTCTGCCAATGCCGCCAAACGCATTGAGTGCGGTTAAAATGCTGTTGTCATCAATGCCTTCGTCGGTGGCCACCGCAATAGCCGCCGTGGCATTTAGCACATTGTGTACGCCAGTGATATTTAAGCGAACCTTCAGTTCAGTTGAATCCGGCCTAGTCACCGTGAACTCGCTGCAATTAACGCCATAGCTAATGTTCGAAATCACAAAATCGTTGTGAGCTTGTAAGCCATAGGTAAGATATTTACGTTCTATTTGCGGTAACAACGCAGTGATAACAGGGTCATCACCACATACAACCGCTAGGCCATAAAATGGTAGATTGTGTAAAAACTCAACATATGCCTGCTGCATTTTTGCAAAGTCACCGTCGTAAGCGTCTAAATGGTCCGCTTCGATGTTAGTCACAATGGATACCGTTGGCTGAAGGTGCAAAAAAGATGCATCTGATTCATCTGCCTCAGCAATCAAGTATTTACTTGATCCTAATTTAGCATTTGTACCTGCACTATTTAGCAAGCCTCCAATAACAAACGTAGGATCTAAATTCGCTTGGGAATAAATTGTAGCCAGTAAACTTGTGGTCGTAGTTTTACCATGTGTACCGGCAACAGCGATCCCATATCTAAAGCGCATAAGTTCAGCGAGCATTTGTGCACGGCGGATAACGGGCACGCGAAGGTTCTGTGCGAAAAGTATTTCTGGATTACTTGCATCAATCGCGCTTGAAACCACCACTAAATCTACGTCGACCAAGTTGTCTTGATGATGACCAAAATATACCTGCGCGCCCAAGCTTGTTAGCCTGTTTGTCATGTCACTGCTTTGTGCATCAGAGCCACTGACTTGATACCCAAGGTTTAACATAACTTCGGCGATGCCGCCCATACCGGCGCCGCCAATACCAATAAAATGAATTTTATCTACTGAGCGCATTTTATGCTGCGCCGCTTCGATGGATGTTGTGCTAATGACCATTTTGCGAATCCTTGTGAGCACTTACTAACGAAATACAATGCTCTGCTACAGCATCACCTGCATCAGATAAGCTAAGCTGCTTGGCTCTAGCGCCCATTTCCTGCACACCCACTTTATCATTGAGCAATCGAGCCAAGGTGTCAGGTAAGTTATGTTTAAGTTCACTTTGACGAATCAAAACCGCTGCGTTTTGACGAGCGAGGTTCTCAGCATTTTGCGTTTGATGATCATCCACAGCAATTGGCAAAGGGACAAATACTGCAACGCGTCCTGCACTAGACACCTCTGAAACGGTCAAAGCGCCCGCTCGGCATATTACGATATCTGCCCAAGCATAGGCCGACTCAACGTCTTCGATAAATTCAGTGGTGATGACATCATCTTGGTCTTTGTAAGCGAGCTCCACCGGTGCAAGTTTGTCTTTACCGGTTTGGTGCCAAATACTAATGGCATGCTGCTTGCGCAGGTCTAACAAGATCGACGGTACAATCTCATTGAGCGCTAATGCACCGAGACTTCCACCCACAATTAATATATTGGTATTTTCAGATTGATGAGATGTGATTGCAGGAATGTGCGCAAAGCCTTTGCGGATGGGATTACCCACGAAAATAGTATTGCTAGGCGCCTTACTTCTCGCTTTGTTAAGAGACACATCAAAGCCGCATAAGACTTTGTCTGCCACTTTTGCTAAGTATCGATTAGTTAAACCAAACACGGCGTTTTGTTCATGAACCACAAGTGGAATACCGAGTGTGTAAGCCGCTAAGCCACCTGGACCGCTGGCATATCCACCCATACCTAAGACAACGTCTGGACGTAGTTGTTTGAGTTTTTTTCTGGCTTGCAAAAGCGCTTTGAAAAGCACTACAGGCATGGTTAATTTTCGCAGCCAGCCCTTGTTACGTAGCCCTGCAATATCAATAAAATGAATATCAAAGCCGTGCTTGGGAACCAGTTGCGCTTCCATTTTTTCAGCGGTGCCGAACCAATCTACGGACCAACCTTTCGATGCCAGTATCTCTGCCACAGCTAAACCTGGGAAAACATGCCCGCCGGTACCACCTGCCATGATCACAATCTTAGACATCTTCGAGCTCCTCTTCAGAGGGCTTTGCCTTTGCGCGTTTCTTTATGCTGGCTTTACTCGCTTTTGAGCGGCGTTTACGCGAGATAGCTTGCACCCCTTCAACACGCATTTCAAAATCGATACGTACCAGTAGTGCAACCGCAATACTCATGATAATCAATGAAGAACCACCAAAACTGACCAAGGGCAAGGTTAAACCTTTAGTAGGAAGGACGCCCGAGCTCGCGCCAATATTCACGGCAGTCTGAAAGCTAAACCACACGCCAATGCCGTAGGCCACAAAGCCATCAAAGGGTCTGCCATTAGCAATCGCTTTACCACCAATTTGCAAGGCGATTACCACCATAAACAAAATCAACATCAATACCGTCATCACGCCAACAAAGCCGAGCTCCTCTGCCAAAATAGCAACGATGAAATCGGTATGGGCCTCAGGTAGAAATTCAAGTTTTTGCACACTGTTGCCAAGCCCCTGACCAAACCAAGAGCCTCGCCCGTAGGCCATTAATGATTGGGTAAGTTGATACCCAGTGCCAAAGGGGTCTGCCCAAGGGTCAAGAAATGCGGTAATGCGGCGCATACGATATTCAGAAAATACAATGAGCGTGACAACCGCCGATAGACCCGCAAAGGCGACCGCGAAAAACTGCCATAATTTTGCACCGGCTAAAAATAATAAAGCCATGGTGGTAGCGAACATCACAATCACAGTGCCTAAATCAGGCTGAAAAAGCAGAAGTGTTGCTAACACAAAGAATACGGCAAGCGGTTTAATGAAGCCTTTTACATTTTCGGTAACTTGCTCGTGCCGGCGCACTAAATATCCGGCTAAATAGCAAAAGAAGAATAGCTTTGCTGGCTCTGCGGCTTGCACGGTAATGGGGCCCACTACTAGCCATCGAGTCGCGCCGTTTACGGTATTCCCGACTAACAAAACGGCCACTAACAAAGCAGCGGCAAGTAACAATAAGTAAGGATTGGCAAATCGCCAAAACTGCATGGGTATGTTAAGCACAACCATCGAGCACACCAGCGCAATCACAATATAGATTGCATGGCGTATAGCAAAATGAAATGGATTGTCGTGTAAGCGCTCAGCGATGGGCATCGAGGCCGAGCACACAATGACAAAACCAATGGAAAATAAGGCAATAGCAATTAATACAAGCGGCAGGTTGTAAGCGCGCGGCGCCTGATTATCGTGTTTGGCAGAAAACAGGTCTGCAAGTGATAGCTGAACACTGGTCATGCTGCTACCCTCATCACTGCCTGTTTGAATGCATTACCTCGTGCTTGATAGTTTGCAAACATATCGGTACTAGAGCAAGCTGGAGAGAGCAAAATAAGGACTTTATCAGCAGTTTCTTTTGCAATATGAATAGCAATATCGACGGCCTCATCAAGGTTGCTCACTGATTTCACGTTGTTAAGTAAGTCTGCAAATAGCTTTGCGTCTTTGCCGTAAACGATGGTAAGGCTAACATTTTCATCAATAATGGGTTTTAACGCACTTACGTCTGCCCCTTTAGCATCGCCCCCTGCAATAAGTATGATGTTGCCTTGCAGGCGAGTTGCACAGTTAATTGCTGCGGCGCATGCCCCTGGATTGGTTGCCTTAGAATCATTCACAAAGGTCATGTTGTCGCTTTCGAGCACAACTTCAAAACGGTGTGCTAAGCCTTGATAGCTTATTAAGGCATCGATGGCTGGCGCAAGCTCAATGTGCAAAGCGTTTAGCATTGCCAACACAAACTGCATATTTAACATCATATGAGTAAGCGGCAATGGCAAATCTGACGCTTCTATTAAACAGAGGTTGCGTTGATGCACGCCGCGCTCATCTTGCCAAAAATCGTTTTCATTTGCCGCAGCGCTCTGCCCCACGCTGGCAAAAACCGTGACGTTTTTATTGATACTGGGCAGCGGTAGTGTCGCGGCATCGTCTCTATTGATAATAGCGGCATGCGCGTGCTTAAAAATATATTGTTTTGCCAATGCATAGTTAGCAAAGCTTCCGTGACGGTCAATATGGTCTTCGGTTACATTGAGAATACACGCAATTTCAAGGGGAATATTCTGACTGATTTGTAGCTGAAAACTCGACAGCTCCAATATGATGTAATCCGCTTCTATATCGAGCAAATCAATCGCGCATGTTCCAAAATTACCGCCTAACAACGCCGTCTTTGAGCATGCCTGCAAAGCCTTGTGCAACATATCTACCACGGTACTTTTTCCATTAGAGCCTGTTACGCCAATACACTTCACTTTGTTGTGACGAGTAAACAGGTCAAGGTCGCTAATTAGTTTTACCTGCCCAATCAGCGGGGCAATTGCTTCATGTGAAGGATTGACGCCTGGGCTTAAAATCACTAGTTCAAATTCATCAAAAACACTGCTGTTTTCTAAGCGAGACAGGTTAAACGATGATGTATCTTCATAAGCAATTTGGGCCAACACGTCTTTACGCTCTATCGCGGCTCGGTCAAAGCCGGTTACCCTTGCGCCATTGTCGAGTAAAAACTTTAAGCAAGCTCGCCCAGTTACGCCCAAACCAATCACCGCAACAGGCATGTTGCGGTATTGTTGATAGCGGGGAGAGGTTGCGCGACTCATTACGTTTATCTCAATTTAAGGGTTGCTAAGCCCACCAACACGAGTATCAAAGAGATGATCCAAAATCTCACGATAACGCGAGGCTCAGGCCAGCCTTTTAATTCATAGTGATGATGGATGGGCGCCATGCGGAATATACGTTTGCCTCGCATTTTGAAACTGCCCACCTGTAAAATGACCGATAGTGTTTCGGCAACGAAAATGCCCCCCATAATAATCAGGACAATCTCTTGTCGCACTAATACGGCTAGCACTCCTAAGGTGGCGCCTAATGCGAGCGAGCCAACATCACCCATAAACACTTGTGCGGGGTAGGTGTTAAACCACAAAAAGCCTAATCCAGCACCGACAATCGCGGTACACACAATCACCAGTTCGCCAGTAAGCGGGATAAAAGGAATATTGAGGTAGTCTGAAAAGTTTGCGTTACCCGTCACATACGCGAAAATCGCAAATGCACCGGCAACCAATATGGTCGGTACAATGGCCAGTCCATCTAGGCCATCGGTAAGGTTAACCGCGTTGCTAGTGCCAACAATCGCAAAATATGCCAAGACAATATAGAAGATGCCTAACTGCGGCAGCACGTCTTTAAAAAATGGCACAATCAAAGAGGTTTCTTGAGGCAACGTAGCGGTGCTGTATAAGTAAAACGCTACAACGATGGCAATGGCCGATTGCCAAAAGTACTTCCAGCGAGCAATCAAACCTTTAGGGTCCTTTCGGACGACTTTTCGATAGTCATCTACAAAACCCAAAATACCAAAGGTGACCACGACAAATAGCGTAACCTGTACATAGCGATTTGCTAAATCTGCCCACAATAAGCAACTTGTTAGAATTGCCGCTAGGATCAGAACCCCGCCCATGGTGGGAGTACCTGATTTTGATAGGTGGGTCTGCGGGCCGTCGTTTCTAACGGTCTGACCGATTTGCATGCGCTGTAACCACGCTATCATTCTCGGTCCGATGAGGATCGCAATCAACAAAGCCGTCAAGGTGCTTAAAATCGCACGAAGTGTCAAATATGAAAAAACGTTAAATGCACTTTCATATTGCTCAAGCCATTGCGCTAACCAAATTAACATTGTCCTGACTCCTGCGTGCTTTGGTGTGAATAATGATGTTCAATTGCTGCAACGACGCGTTCCATTTTTGCGCTACGCGAACCTTTTACTAACACGGTAACAGGCACCCTATTCGCTTGTACTGCGGCATCAATCAAACTGGATACCTGGTTCATTGCATCTTCTACATCAACACAGTGTTTGCCCGTTTCAGCCATTACCGCACTTGCCGCCTCGCTGAATTGGCCGAGAGTTAACATCGCATCAACGCCTTTTTCCTTGGCGTATTGGCCTATTTGTTGATGATAATCTAAGGTCTGATCGCCTAACTCGCCCATATCACCAAACACAAAGATTCTTGGCCCGCTAAAGTTAACCAACAAATCAATCGCCGCTTTAACTGAAGCGACATTGGCATTGTAGGTATCATCAATCACCTGCAAGTTTCGATTGATAGATTTTTGATTCAGTCGCCCTGCAACATTGCGCATTGCAAAAAGGCCTTTTTGCACATCTTCTTGGCTGGCACCAACCTGCATAGATAAAGCGGCTGCAAGCACCGCATTGCCGATGTTATGTTCACCTGGCACACGTAATCGAATAGCTACTTTTGATTCTGGCGTGACCAACTCAAATTCGCCGCAACCTTCTGCGTTTAGACTTTTGTTGATAGCGTGATAGTCGCCCGTTTCGGCAACCGGAGCATAACTAAAAACCTTGTGCGAGCCCGTTTTGCCCTGCCAAAATTCATAAAACTGACTGTCGGCATTTAAAATAGCCACGCCAGCATCGTCTAATCCTTTAAAAATTTCACTTTTTGCACGCGCCACGCCAAACAAGCTACCAAATCCCTGCAGATGAGACGGTGCGGCATTGACGATGGTGGCTACATCTGGCTTGGCCAACATAGTGGTATAATCAATCTCGCCCTGATGATTAGCCCCCATTTCTATCACCGCATATTCATGGCTTTCGTTCAAGGCCAGCAGGGTAAGCGGCACGCCAATATCGTTGTTAAAATTGCCTTGGGTCGCCAGCACTTTCCCTTTTTGGGACAGTATCGACGCCACCATTTCTTTGACCGTGGTTTTACCACTACTACCGGTAATGCCGATAGTTTTAGGATTGACTTTGTCTCGCACTGCACCACCGAGCATTCCTAATGCCTGACGTGTGTCTTTCACTTTTATGGTGGGCAATGGACAATCAACCAACTGACTCACAATTACAGCACTTGCACCTTTTTCTAGTGCTTTGAGAATGTACTCATGACCGTTGAAGTTTTCGCCCGTCAGGGCAATAAAAAGGTCGCCAGGTTTGAGGGTGCGCGTATCGGTGCTCACTGAGTTTATCGTCATGTCTTGTACACTTTGCGTACTTAACGTGCCGTTCACCGCGTTTGCCACCCACGCTAATGAGACCTTGATCATATGGCCTCCTGCATGCATAAATGCTGTGCATAATCACGCTCGCTGTATGCGATGCGCTGTTGTTTTATTTCAAGATAATCTTCATGCCCTTTGCCCGCTAGCAAAATCAGATCATCGGCTTTAGAGGTTTTATACGCCCAATTAATGGCCTGCTTACGGTCAAATTCAACATGGACAGAAGCGTCTTTTGACAATCCGGTTTTGATATCGGCAATGATGGATTCAGGCGCTTCGTCTCGACTGTTGTCTTGCGTAAGCACGATCATGTCGCTAAAGCTCTCTGCTGCAGCGCCCATCAGTGCGCGCTTGCTTTTGTCGCGATTTCCGCCACAACCAAATACGCAGTATAAATTGCCAACGGTATGAATTCGCGCGGCCTGCAGGGCCTGGGCTAAGGCATCTGGCGTATGAGCATAATCCACTATTAAACTGCCTTTTTGTGAGCGAGATACGAATAGCTCCATGCGTCCGGCAACGCCTTTTAACTTTGGCGTAACACTCATCAATTTAGCAAACGCTACGCCCCGCATGAGTTGTGCAGTCAACGCAGCTAAATAATTTGCGACATTAAATCTTCCTAATAAAGGAAGTTGTACAGTGCTTTGTCCCCATGAGCAGTGAAGCTCAAAGAGCATACCTTTCGCGGTCGCTTGAATACTAGATGCATAAGCAAAATGCTTAGCACTTTCAGGTATCGTAGCTTGATTAAGTGAGTAAAACGCCACTTGAGCGTGCTCACTTGCATTGCTAGACCAATGCTTGGATTCTGGGTCGTCGGCATTAAGCACCACATATTTGACTTCATGAAGGTGCAATAATCCCCGCTTCGCCTCACCATAGCGACTCATATCACCATGATAATCCAAATGGTCTTGACTCAGATTAGTGAAAATAGCGCAGTCTATTGGCATACCGGCTAAGCGCTGCTGCTCAATACCGTGAGAGGATGCTTCTAAACAGTAATCCTGAATGTTTTGCTCGCCTAACAAACGCAAAATTTTAAACTGGCTGATAATATCTGGCGTTGTGTTAATGCTTTGCTGAGTCACGTGCAATTCAATACTGTCATTACTGGCAACCGCTTGTGTTAACCCTAATGTGCCAAGACTTGCACTTTTAGGTGCATGGGCAAGGGCTAACTGCGAATACAGGTAGGCGACAGATGTTTTTCCGTTTGTACCGGTAACCGCAGCGATATGTTTGGGAGAACTTTGGCCAACGTATAAAGACGTTAATAGCTGTGGCAATCGGTCTTTTAGCGCTGGCTCTTCAATCACCGCCGCATTGACCCGTGCAACTTCTTTGCGTTCACACAAAACAAGTTTACATCCGCGCGAAATAGCATCGCCTACATAGTCATTACCATCGGCCTCACTGCCTTTTAGGGCAACAAACATGGTTGATGCATTGGCCGCGCGACTGTCTAGCGTAATATCAGAAATACCCCGCACACTTGCCAAGTTGCATTGCATGCCAGCGCCCTTAAGGGCATTAAAGAGCTGCTCATCAGTAAAGCGAACATTAGCGAGCTGCATGCAACCCACCTTCCGCATCTAGCGGCACCACGTCAGCAGCATTGATTGCATCAGGAGCGATGTTTAGCATTTGCAACGAACCTGAAACAATCGCAGAAAAAGTAGGAGCGGCAGTATCCCCTGCGTAGTATTTGTCGCCGCCAGGCTCATTAATTAGCACCACGACGGCAATTTGAGGATTGGAAACCGGCGCGATGCCTGCAAAAATATTCACATACTCTTCACCGTATCCGCCTGCGACTGCTTTACGGCTTGTACCGGTTTTACCCGCAACACGATAGCCCGGCACTGCCGCCTTAACACCAGAGCCGCCCTCTTGCGTGACCGTTTCCATCATCTCTAACACCGCGTATGCGTTTTCTTCAGCCAGCACGCGCTCAGGTTGCTCAAAGCTTTCCATTCCTTTAATGATGGTTAAAGGCATTTTTACACCACCGTTACCAATAGTGGCGTACATTCTTGCTAGCTGCGCGGTGGTCACTGATATGCCGTATCCAAAGGATAATGTTGATAACTCAAAATTCGACCAGCGCTGACGCTCATGAAATATCCCGCTCGATTCACCTATCATGTTGCTGCCGGTATCAGACATCAGCCCCATGTTGTAATAAATATCCATTAAAAACTCTCTGCGGACCGACAGTGCGAGTTTTGACGTGCCCATATTGGATGAACGCTGAATAATTTCAGTCAGGGAGATTTCGCCAAAATTTCGGGGATCTTCAATGCGACTTCCGCCCATGCGCATCCAGCCTGGAGAAGTATCAATTAAGCTATCGGCTTCAACTGAGCCAAATTCTAATGCCGCAAGCACCGCTAGAGGTTTCACCGCAGAGCCTGGTTCAAATGCGTCAGTCACCGCACGGTTACGAACGCGGAAACTTTTAACCGTTTCACGATTGTTTGGGTTGTATGAGGGCGTATTGGCCATGGCTAATACTTCGCCGGAATGAACGTCTACAACAATCACCGAAGCAGAAGTCGCTTTGTAAAGTAAAGTTGCTTCTTTTATCTCTTTAAATGCCAACGCTTGAATGCGTTGGTCAATCGTCAACACCAAATCTTCCGCTTGTTTTCCTTGCTCTTGTTCGATGATCTCAATTTGGCGGCCTTGGGCGTCGCGACGGATTTTTCGTTTATCTGGCGTAGATGTTAACCAGTCGTTGTAGAGGCGTTCAATACCTTCTAGACCATTGTCATCAACGTCGGTAAAGCCAACAATATGCGCCGAAACCTCACCAGACGGATAGTAGCGCTTAGACTCTTCACGCAAATATACACCGGGAATGTTGAGTTTCTTCACGAAGGTTGCCATGGCAGGTGTAATCTGCCGCTGCAGGTAAACAAAGCGCTGAGCGGGATTATCAACGCGGTCAATTAGCCTGTTCACGTCGGTATCTAACACTTCCGCAAGGGCTCTCCAGCGCGGCATATCTGATAGCGCCGATTTATCATTGATGACTTTTGGATCAGCATAGATGGCTTGGGCTGGCACAGAAACCGCTAGCTGTTGCCCATGTCTATCGGTGATCAGGCCTCGATAGCTGGCATTGTCACGTACTCGAATCGTGCGGTTATCGCCCTGTTCAATCAAAAGGTCGGGCTTAATCACCTGAATATACGCGGCTCTTAAGGCCAAACAGGCAAACACCAACACCACGCCGCTCATTACCACCCAAAAACGCCATTGCACCATACCCGGCATAGCTTTGGTTTTTGCACTAGCAGACTTACGTCTGTTTTGTTTAGGCGTTTTACGCGGCTTTTGTAATGTCGCTGCAAGGGTCATTGTGGATTCACCCTTACTAATTTCTCATCTGCTTGTGTTGGACGGCGCATGTTAAGTTTATCTGCTACTAAGCGCTCGATACGATTGTGCTCCGTAAGTGCAGTTTGTTCGATAATTAAGTGGCGCCACTCAATATCTAAAGCGTCTTTTTCTTGAATAAGCTGCTCGTGCGTAATCAGCAATTGTCGATTATTGTGGCTACTTAACACAACCGCCAGCGCGCTACCTAGCACACTTAAATACAGAACGATTATAAACAAATGACGACCTAAATCGGTCGCTATTATTATCAACAAGTTAAAGTTCGCTGTTGGCTTTGTCATAACTTTTGCGCCACCCTCAACACCGAGCTCCGTGAGCGTTTGTTTGCACTTATCTCTTTATCACTAGGTTTAATTGCCCTGCCTATAGGTTCGAGTACTTTTCCTTTATCCAGTTCACTCTGCAACACAGGTAACTTGCTAGGGTAGACCTTCCCGCTGCTTTGCTGTTTAATAAAACGCTTTACCATTCTGTCTTCAAGAGAATGAAAACTGATAACCGCCAACCGGCCGCCTGGCTTTAAGACCTCGGTAGCCCCTTGAAGTCCCTCTTCAAGCTGATCGAGCTCACCGTTAATAAAAATTCTAACTCCTTGAAAGCTGCGAGTAGCAGGGTGCTTGTACTTGTCCTTTACCGGAACCGCTTGGTCGATTAATTTGGCGAACTCTGCCGTAGTCGCCAGTGGTTTGTCTTCACGATATTCAACGACAGCATGCGCAATACGCTTGCCAAACTTCTCTTCACCGTAGCGTTTTAGTACAAAAGTAATGTCGTCAAGGGATGCGGTATTCAGCCACTGCGCAGCACTTTGACCACTGGTGGTATCCATGCGCATGTCAAGCGGGCCGTCTTGCTGAAAGCTAAAACCACGCTCGGCTTCGTCAATCTGGGGAGACGAAACACCGATATCCATGAGTATTCCGTCGATATGCCCTTCTAAGCCTAATCGTTTCATCAGCGATGCAAGCTCAGCAAACGGACGGTGATGAATACTAAAGCGTTTATCAGCAAGCAGCGACTGGGCCGCTTCAATGGCAGCAGTGTCTCTGTCTAAGGCGATGAGTCGCCCTTGATTACCTAGGCACTGAAGAATTGCGCGACTGTGACCGCCTCGACCAAACGTCGCGTCCACATAAATACCGTTAGGTTTGATATCTAATGCATCAATACTTTCTTTGAGGAGAACCGAAGTGTGAGGAGATAAAAACGCATTCATAAAGAAAATTCCTGAAGACGCTCAGTGAGTTCAAACTCACCCTGTTTTTCAATAGCGATATCTTCAGAAATTTGTTGATTCCAAGCTTGGTCACTCCAAATTTCGAATTTGTTTAATTGGCCCACTAGCATGATCTGCTTGTCGAGTGCAGCGTGCTGACGCAGAGTTGGGGCTAGTAAAATTCGACCGCTCTTATCCATTTCACCTTCGCTGGCATAACCTAGAAGCAGACGAAGTAAACGACGTTCGTGTGGGTTGGTAGAAGAGAGTTTGCGGAGTTTAAGTTCAATTTCTTCCCATTCGGGAAGTGGGTAAAGCAGCAAGCAGTTTTGTGAAATATCAATGGTGCAGACCAGTTGTCCCTGGCAATCAAGCATGAGCGCATCTCGATACTTCGTCGGTATCGTTAGTCTGCCTTTACTGTCAAGATTGATTGCGTTAGCGCCGCGGAACATATTCCCCTAGCCTATTTTTCTTGTTAGTAGCTTATTGTTTTTTTTATTAGCTGGTTACACCTGATAAAAACCCTTTTTCGCCACTTTTACCCACTTTTTGACAGTTTAGGTAGCTTATACCCCACCTGTCAAGCTTTTATACAAATAAAAGCCATGTTTTTAAGCCAGTAAATTCAAGGCCTGTACGCTTATACAGGCATAAAAAAAGCTGCACCGAAAGCATCCGGTGCAGCTTTATATTTTAATTCAATCAGTTAGGCAGAAGGTTGTGCTTCTGCTTGTTGTCCTGATGCTTGCTGTGCTGATGCTTGTGAAATCTGCATAGACTGAATCGGGTTCTTCGTTTTGTTAGATAGTTCAACCAAACGATTCAGTTGTCCTAGAGACAGCATCATAGAGTAAATAGCGCCAAGGTAGCCAGCTTTGTGTAGCGCAAGCACTTTGTCGTCGTCTAAGTCTAGTAGCTTCTTCTCATTGATAGACAGCATACCCGTCACGTTACGCGAAGCACCGTCTTTATAGTTCACACGCAACTCAATATCTTCTAATAACTCAAGCTCTTGAAGCTGCTTGATGAAACGCTGGTTTTGCACTTCGCTATTAGCAAGCTCAACAAGGAACTGCTGACGACGTTGTAAAAACTCGGTGGGTTCACCTTTATCGTTAAATAATGCTTCACCCTCACCCTCTTTGACAAAATGCTCGCTTTCGTCATCAATGAATACACCTAGTTTTTCGCCATCTGGACGAATATCGAAAGGGTAACGCTGAATATTTAATGGCACGTGCGGTGCTTGCCATTTGTTATCAGAAAAATATAAGTTAACACCTTGCTCAAGTCCTAACATTGCCACGCTGTGAATGTTCTTAGTGTTAGGGTCTTGGATGAATACTAAAGGCATAGAGCCTGCAAGTTGTGCGAACTCTCTGATAGTAGCTGCCGCCAAATGCGTATTTGCTGCATAAGAAAAATCGCTACCCATAGCGAATTTTAAATCACGGTGCTTTTCGTTATTTAACGGAACGTAGTTTATTGCCATTGATTACTTCTCTTTTTATATTTGTATTGAGTTGCCATGCTCATCGGATGACGGATTTAATGAGCGCAAAGCGCTATATGGTTGACTTATGTCTCTAGCATACCATTGTAAAAAAACGCGCTTATTATGTCGGAATTTGCACACATTGTCACCCGTTTACCTCCCATTTCGGGGTGATACAGCGCTTTATTTTTATGCGTTAACGCAGACAATTTCTTAACACTGTCGTATAGTGATAAATTACAGATACTTAGCAGACGAATGTATACGATACGGCTCACAACATCTCATATCCTATACCACCATCGTAACGATTCACTGCGCTTAATAAAAAGGAAACACTATGTCTTTTAAGCACCCAAAGATGATTGCACTTATCATCCTCTCAGTCATCGCATCTCATGCTAGCGCAGAGCAAAACGCTGAACCTTATGAGCAAGCGGCAAAACGCATTGTAAAAGAGAATATTATCGTAGACGGTCATATCGATGTGCCATATCGCGTCGAAAGCAACTGGGTCGATGTCACCGTTGCCACACAAGGGGGTGACTTTGACTACCCTCGTGCGGTTGAGGGCGGTCTGGATGCACCCTTTATGTCAATATACATTCCTGCAAGTTTTGATAACTCCGACGCATCCACCAAACTCGCGCATCGTTTAATTGACTCCGTGGAAGCGATTGTGGGGCGTGCCCCGGATAAATTTGCGCTTGCTTATAGCGTGGAAGATGTTGAAAGAAATTTCCAAAATGGGCTTATTTCGTTACCCATGGGGATGGAAAATGGCTCTCCCGTGCAAGGTAGTTTAGATACTCTAAGAATATTTTACGAGCGCGGCATTCGCTACATTACCTTAGCGCATTCTCAATCTAATCATATTAGCGACTCATCTTACGATCTGCGCCGACAATGGAACGGCTTAAGCCCCTTCGGTAAAGAAATGGTCGCTGAAATGAACAAACTTGGAATTATCGTAGATATTTCTCATGTATCAGATGCGGCGTTTTACCAAACCGTTGCGTTAAGCCAAGCGCCAGTGATTGCGTCTCACTCATCATTGAGACGTTTTACCCCAGGTTTTGAGCGCAATATGAGTGACGATATGATCAAAAAGCTGGCTGAAAACGAAGGCGTGATCATGATTAACTTCGGTTCAGGTTTTGTTAGCCCTGTGGCCAGAACTTGGCGCGACCGTCTTGGTGAGCAACGCCAAGCATTGATAGACGCTCACGGGAGCGATAGTGAGCAAGTGCGTAACTTCAATGCCAAATATATTGAGCAAAACCCCTACCCCTTTGCCGACCTTGACTTAGTACTAGACCATATCGATTATGTAAGAGACTTAGTCGGCATCGACTATATTGGAATAGGCTCAGACTATGACGGCGTTGGGGATTCATTGCCTACTGGCTTAAAAGACGTTTCTACCTTTCCAAATCTAGTGCAAGGTTTGCTACAAAGAGGTTATTCAGAAGCAGACGTGAAGAAAATTCTAAATGAAAACGTGTTGCGAGTATGGCGTAAAGTTGAGGAGGTGGCGGCTAAAAGCTAGCCGCTCTAGTTAAGCGACGATGCCCCTGTCAGTTGTTTGGGGCTATCACTCACTTTGGTATGCTCATTTATGAAGTGAACCAGAACTTGCATCATGCTGCGATGCAAAGGATTAGGCTCCGGTGTTTTACACTTTTCTTTTGGGTTCACTCGCGACTTATCAAACTCCATGCTAATCAACTGTGCAGCGCTCAAGGTGATGTCGCCATGACACACCTCAAAGCTCTCATCAATCTTAAATTCTGTATGGTCGCCAGGCACTTTTGACAAAAGGTCTGCCACACCTTCATACAGGGTTGTTTTATCAGACATCGAGTGTGCCGCAAATATGGGTTTTGAGACTTCGTTATCCACCAGGCGTTCTCTCACATCTTCTATCACCTTAATCAACTGTAGAGCTGAATAGCTAGCGACTGAGGGATATTTATATGGATTTGGACCATCGGTTTCATACTCTCCGTCTAACCAAGCCGCCACAGTTTCAATACCCCAAATATTGGCCATCGACTCTGCGGTAGAAGAAAGCTGAAAAGCACCTGAAAACAGCAGCAATCCTTGCACCTTCTCTGGGTTTAACAGCATATATCGGGTGGCAAACGTGCCGCCAGTGGAAAATCCACCCACAAAAACCTGTTCATGGCTTTGATGCGCTAAGGCCATTACAGACTCTACATGCTGATACCAGCGCGCTTGCAGGGTTGGGTCTTGCATATCGGCGTCGGCTTCTCGTTTTCCATGACCCGGTGTGAGGGGCACAATAACGATATAACCTTGACGATACAGTTCATCAGCGATAGACCTCAGATAAAACGGTGAGTCACTCAAACCATGAAACAATACTACCGTCGCTTTTGGCGACTGCGGCACATAAATATAAGGTGCGTTGCCCTCATTCCTTAATGTTTGAGAGCAGACCTTTACTTCGTGTTCTAGCTGTGTTTGACACGGCACAACGCTACCGAGTTCATTCTGGTAGATATTCGCAAACGGGGCTCGAAGGTCAGTTGCGGACATTGATTGAGCATGCACCACACTTGTAATGCATAGCGCCAAACCAACACCAAAAGCACCTATCCATCTATTTATATGATGTAACTTCAAGCGCATACTTTTATTCATGTAACTACCCCGTTTTTTTCAAGCCAATAGTTTACTTGAAAAATGCCTCTAAATCTTCACTGCCACCAATATGCTGACCACCAATAAACACTTGCGGCACACTATCACGTCCACAGACTGCTTTAAGTGACGCTAAACTGGCATCTCTACCTAACACAATTTCTTCGTAATTGATGCCTTTGTCAGTGAGCAATGCTTTTGCTTTAGTACAAAACGGGCACCCAGGCTTAGTAAATAAAGACACGTCTTGCGGCGCAGCAGCGTCAGGGTCGAGGTAGGCAAGCATAGTATCGGCATCAGAGACTTCAAATGGGTCACCAGGTACATTAGGTTCAATAAACATTTTCTCAATCACACCGTTGTTCACTAACATCGAATAGCGCCACGAACGTTTGCCAAAGCCGAGGTCTTTTTTGTCGACTAACATGCCCATGGCTCCGGTGAATTCGCCATTACCGTCAGGTACAACAGTGATATTGTCAGCTTCCTGATCTGCTAGCCATGCGTTCATAACAAAAGTGTCGTTAACCGATACACAACAAATTTGGTCTACACCCTTTTGCTTAAACACACCTGCCAATTGGTTAAATCAGGGAAGATGGGTGGATGAGCAAGTGGGCGTAAATGCACCTGGTAATGAAAATACAATTACCTTTTTGTTTTCAAATATCTCTTTGCTGGTGAGTGTCTGCCACTGTTCACCCACTCTGACTGGCCAAGATACGTCTGGAATGCGTTTTCCTTCCATACTTTCTAACGATGTTGCTTCACTCATAATGAATCCTTGTTTGATTTGGTTATACGTACATATTAATAGGTATGAACAGATAAGCTAGTCAGGTTTAGATTTTTTGTTATCTTTCACTTGGAATAAAAATTTAACCAAAAGTCACAGCTTTGCTCAGCTTTACCATGTTGTAGCAAACTAGATCTGAGGAGTACTTATGATCATTTTAGTTGGCGGAGAAAAGGGAGGAAGCGGAAAAAGCTGCCTCGCACAAAATCTAGCCGTGCATTTAGTTACTGAGCAAAAAGCATCTTTGCTGATGGTCGACTGCGATCCGCAGCGCACCACGTCAGATTGGATACAAGAGCGCAACAGTCAACCTCAACTCGCAAGCATAAATTGCGTACAGCTTTATGGCAAGATACGTAACGAACTGCTTAGCTTTGAGCAACACTATGACTATGTGATTATCGATTGTGGTGGACAAGACAATCTAGCCTTGCGTTCATCGCTGTCGGTTGCAGACTTGGCTTTACTGCCGTTGCGCCCGAAAAGACGAGACTTGAAAACCGTCGTACACATGGAAGATCTGCTTAGCACTTGCCGCATGGTCAACCCCAAAATGCATGCGACATTTGTTATCACACAATGCCCCTCCCTACCCAACCAGGCTTATCGCATACTTGAAGCAAAAGAAGTGTGCAATTCGTTTGGGATCCACACCCTTGATCACGTGACCTATGCGCGCAACATCTATGATGATAGCGAAGAAGATGGGTTGTCGGTAATTGAGCGAGATCCGACTGGGAAAGCTGCTAATGAATTACGTGGCGTATTTAACGAACTAATCATATCAGCGGGAGCAAAAGCTAATGAGCCTACGAGATCTCAAAAAGTCTACGCAGTCAAATAATACAAGTGATGCACCCGTTGATTTAGAGAGCTTTATTGACGGTGCGCAAACATACGCATTTGGCCTTGATAGTAAGCGCGAGCCTCGCGCGAACAAGGATAGCAAAACAAAGAATGCGACCTTTTCTTTGACGCCAGAGAGTCTAGATGAGTTGATGTCAATTAGTAAACGTACCGGAATTTGTAAATCGAGGTTGTTACGATTGCTAGTGCATGACCAATTCTATAGCGACGACCAGTGGTTGTATGGTCAAGCAATCAAATAGTCATAAAAGTCAGGCACTATGCCTGACTTTTTAGATCATCAAGACGATATTTATCAATTAATGAATACAAGGTTGGACGGGTAACGCCCAGTAACTCAGCCGCTTTTGAAATATTTTGTTCGGCTTGGTGATACGCTTGGCGAATAGCCTTACTTTCTGCAATTTCTCTCACTTCGCGCAAGTTAAATATCCGCTCGCTCGCTTCATTTACGCTCGTTAAGCTCAAGTCATCCACTTGAATCAGTTGACCTTCAGCCAATACCACCGCCGACTTCAATTTGTTTTGTAGCTCACGGATATTGCCCGGCCACCGATGTGCGAGCATCGCCTGTATGGCATCTTCACTAAAGCCTTTTACTTTAGCTGAATACTCTTCTCGATATTGATTTAAGAAGGTTTTCGCCAATAACACAACATCATCATCTCGCTCCCTAAGCGGCGGGATCAAAATACTGATTTCACCTATACGATAGTACAAGTCTTCCCTAAAACTTTCTTGTTCTACCATATCTTGCAAATCTCTGTGAGTGGCACAAATAACGCGCACATCTACCGGGATTTCGCTTCTTCCGCCTACTCTTTCAATTACCCGCTCTTGTAAAAAGCGCAGCATTTTTGCTTGCAGTCCAAGTGGCATGTCGCCAATTTCATCTAAAAATAACGTGCCGCCTTGAGCGGTTTCTATTTTGCCCAGAGTGGTTTTATTTGCGCCTGTAAAAGCTCCTTTTTCATATCCAAACAATTCACTTTCAAGCAAATTCTCAGGGATCGAGGCGCAGTTAATTGCAACAAAAGGCTTTTTACTTCTGTTGCTATGTTCATGAATACTGCGTGCAAACACTTCCTTACCGGTACCACTTTCGCCTAACAGCAAGGCACTAATGTCGGTTTGCGCAATCTTCTCGGCCTTACGGCTCGCACCTTGGATGGAAGCACTATTACCGATGATTTTTCCCATCGCCGTATTGGTCCTCGACAAAAGAATGTTTTCTTTCTCGAGGTTAGCTAAATTCATTGCCCGTTGAATAATCAAATTGATGGTATCGGTATCAATGGGTTTTTGATAATAATCGTAAGCACCTAAGGCAATTGCTTTAAGCGCATTCTCTTTATCGTCATTGCCGGTGACAACAATCACTTTTGTGCTTGGCGCTAAGGTGAGTATTTCTTTAAGGGCAAGCAAACCTTCCGAGGCATTCGCTGGGTCTGGGGGAAGTCCAAGATCTAGGGTAACAACATTAGGCTCATGGCGTCTAAGCTGACTGATTGCAGACTCGCGATCGTCCGCAAATACAATTTCAGCGCCGGTAAGGGCCCATTTTAGCTGTTTTTGGATGCCTAAATCATCATCAACGACAAGTATCTTTTCCATGTAATTCACTCTTCTCTTGCCAAAGGTAGTCGCACTATAAACTCCGTTCCTTGGGATTCTACACTGTTTACTTCAATGTTACCGCCCGACTCTTGTACAAACTGCCTAGCATCATATGCTCCTATACCCATCCCTGCGTTCCCCTTTGTTGTATCAAACGGTTTAAATAAACGATGCTTGATAAATGCTTCGCTCATACCTACGCCATCATCAGATATGCTGATTGAAATATAATGCCCATCTTCAGTCATAGACACCGTGACCATTCCATCATCTGCGGTCGCTTGTTGCGCATTGTGAATAAGATGATACATGACATTGCTGAATTTTTCGGCATCTATTTTTACTTCAATCGCCCCATTCGCTGAAAGGGTTGGAAGAGGGCGATTTGCGCGGCACTTATTATGAATTAACTCATCAACAAGCGCTACAAGATCCACCCTTACATTGCTTTGTTTTGCTTCTACCTTTTTGTTGGTGAGTTGCTTGAGCATTTTATCCATACGCTGCTGCGTGTGGTGCAGCGTTTCAAAAGTATCGTCGATAAATTCTGGGTTATCTCTGTGTTGTTCGGCGTTTGATAAAATCAGATTAATTTGTGCCAACACATTTTTTAGGTCGTGCACGACAAAGGCCGACATTCTGTTGAAGGCCGCAAACTGGGCATTTTCTGCCAATGCATTAGAACTCTCTGCGTTGAAAATGAAATTCGCTATTTGGTCGGTTAATGCATTTATGTAATCTCGAAGTTCCCAATTCAAGCTTTTAGTATCGGGCGCCAATGCGCGCATAAAAACCAAACCCCAGAGCTGGTCATTTTGATATATCGGTACTGCCAATTGATAAACAAATCCTGCCATAAAATCATTGCGATTTTTCAAAGTATCATATAAATCAGGCTTTACCTGAAGCTCGTTGAAGTCAATCACCCAATGTTTTTGCTCACAAAAATCGACAATCGAAGGCAATGACGCGATGAATTCATCTTCTTTTATTTTGGCATCACCAGAAGAGCGAGCCACAATACTAAGCGCATTCCCATTGCTCTTTACAAGGCACCCTTGAGAATAGCCGACACCTTCTAGATAAGCGCTTAGCGCGGTTTGATAGACTTCTTCAAGGCTGTCACCACTTTGTGATAAACGTTTAGTGAGCTTTACCCACTCTACCCTGTAGTCGTACTGGTTAGCGTAAAAGTGCTTGGTAATGAAAATCTTCAGTGAGTTACGAAACTGATGAGACATGAAAAGACTCATCAATAACACTAACGAAACAGCTACAAGCACCAATTGAACCGGCAGTCCCCAACTTCCTCCAAAGAACTGCACAATATAGCCAAACATCGCCATGACTAGCAGATAAACACCTGCCACCATGAGAAGAGTAGAATGAAGCACCACTTCACGACTAACAAAAATATCAATACCCCAATGTTTGATGCGGCGAATTGCCAACACTAACAGGGGCAACAATGCTACATACACATATCCACGCGCAGCAAAGAAAGCCCAATTTAGCTGATCAACCATGGTGGCATTTGCATAGGTAACAAAATCAAACAGGCTTAACGCCCCTAGGTACAAAATAAGGGGTTTAAATGCCCACTTTTGATCATCGGCTTGTCGATAAACCACCTCAAGCATAACAAGTGCTTGAAGGGCTAATACCGTATGCAGACTAAACTGCCACGTACTGGGTATTACGTCTAGCACCGCCGTGATAAAGGTCAGTGTTGGCAACACCATAATAGCAAGTGTAATTGGCCGGGTGACAAAGGTGAGAAAGCCATCAAAATGGTTGCGCAGGCATGCGGCGATAAATAGCATCCATACCCATTGCCGAATGCTGTCATAAATCAGCAAGTTTTCTTGGCCTAATTCTAATTTAAGGTAACCAAGATGAGTAAGTGCCCATAAGATAATGGTTAGCGTTGCAAAAGAAAGTAAGTTTTTAGCCATGCCGGCATTGCGTACTGCAAACAGCATAAGCAGCAACAACGTATACGAAGCTGCAACTAGGCCATAGCCGACATTAAACAACAAGTGAGATTACCTTTTCTGCACGAGTAAACTGCCAATGGAATAACCTGCGCCAAATGAACATAACAGCCCATAATCACCACTTTGCAGGTCTTCGTGATGCAAAGCAAAGGCAATCACCGAACCGGCTGACGCCGTATTAGCATAAGTATCTAACACTATAGGCGCTTCTTCTCTGCTCGCTTCTCTTCCTAACAGTTTCTTGCTGATAAGCGTATTCATATTGATATTCGCTTGGTGCAACCACCAGCGCTTCAAATCTGTGGGCTTGAGCTCATGAGATGCAAGGTGCTCGGTAATATGCTCAGCAGCCATTGGGCACACTTCTTTGAACACTTTGCGACCTTCTTGATGAAATAATTTATCGGCAGCATAGGGGTCTTTGTCGGTCGCGTGGGTCATGTAGCCAAAATTGGAACGGATATTGTTAGAGAACTTGGTGACTGCCTTGGTGCTTAAGAGGTTAAAGACATGCTCAGCTTTTGCTGTATCGCTTCGCTCAATAATCGTAGCAGTTGCAACATCGCCAAAGATAAAATGGCTGTCGCGGTCTTTATAATTGACTTGTGGGGAGACCAATTCTGGATTAATCACTAACACCGCTTTAGCAGTGCCCGCCGCTACCATCTCATAAGCGCGATGCATGCCAAAGGTAGCCGCAGAGCATGCTACCAGCATATCAAAACCAAAACCGTCTATGCCTAATGCTTCTTGCACTTCAATGGCTATGGCCGGGTAAGAGCGCTGAGTATAGGCACAAGAAACAATGACCGCATCTATATCTTGAGCGCTTTTATTTGCCGATTTAAGCGCTAGTTTAGCGGCTTCAACGGCGATTTCAGCCTGCTGCGACAGCTCATCATCAGCGCGTTCCTCAATAATAGGACGCATACGTTCAACGTCTAAGACTCCATCTTTACAATAGATGTAACGGCTTTTTATGCCTGACGCTTTTTCTACAAACTCCGCACTAGAATGAGGCTTGGCCTCGACTGTACCCTCACTGATTTCATCTTTGTGTTGTGCATTAAAGTGATCGGCATATGCGTTGTACGCGCCAATGAGCTCTTCATTTGTAATAGTGTTGGGCGGGGTCCATAAACCGACGCCGCTTAATACCACCTGATTTTGCATGTTGTGTCCTAAGTGCTGTATTGAGCATATGCTCCAATACTAAGGTGAGAATGATGATACTTCAATAACTTATCAGGCGCTTGATGTATTAAAGCGCCTTGTTTGGTATTGGCAGCAGTGGTGCGATGAGTTGAGCCACTTTTCTAAAAAGCTGCATCCGTGTTGTTCCGACTCGCCATACCAAACCGATTTCGCGATATGCATTGTGCTCAGCGGGCATTGCAGTTACCTCGGTGCCCTCCAAAATACCTTTGTGCAAGGCCATTTCTGGTATAAACGTAAAGCCCATTTTGCTATTTACCAAAGATACTAAAGTATGCAGTGAGCTTGCGGTGAGTGAACTTACTTGCGCCTTGTGTGCGAGCCCACAGGCGCTCACAGCATGCTCAGTCAAACAATGTTCTTTTTGCAGCAAGAAAATACTGTCGTTTGGCAAGCTGTCGATATCAAACTGCGCGGCTAGCTCTGTCACCCGCGTTTGGTGCGCGACTAAGTGAAAAGGATCCTGCCCTAAATTTAATTGTTTGCACCCCGGTGTTTTCATAGGCAGCGCAAGCAACAACAGGTCGAGTTCACCCTCTGACAAACGGGCCAGTAAGTTATCGGTGGTGTCTTCAGCGAGTTGTAATTGCAAGCGCGGCAATCCACTTCCCACGGTACGAATAATAGATTCAAACATAAACGGCGCAATGGTTGGGATAACGCCCAACTTGAGCACGCCAGATTGCCAATCACCAGAAGATTCTGCAAAGCTATTCCAATCTTGGGCGTTGCTCAGCAACTGTTTAGATCTCTCTACTAAGGCCTCGCCAAAGTCAGTAAATACAAAGGCTTTATGCTCACGCTCGAGCAACTGTTGGCCAATGTTGTCCTCCAATGTTTGAATGGCAGTGCTTAATGTAGACTGGCTGACATTACACTTCTCAGCTGCGCGCGCAAAGTGCTGCTCTTTATGGAGCACTGTTAAATAGTGTAAATGCTTTAAGTTTGGGAAACGCAAAAGTAAAAGTACTCCTTAGTTGTGTGCATAAATCCTAGCATAAATATGTATAAAGTCAGTAGGTTAAATGTCAATATAACCCGTTCATATGAAAACGGTCGCACCGGATTTTATTAGTGCTTGAGTACATAGCCTGTAGGACATAGCCCACAAAGTTTGGTGCGTACAGGATTTGGATGATCATGATGGGACAAAGCGCTACTACTGGTAAATAATGTCGCTACGCGTGGGTACCATTTTTGCTAATACCTTGTTTTGCAAACGGTGTTTAACGCCTGCCTTCGTCATCGCATTGATAAACAAATCCACCCCTAGATTAAAATCATGTTCCGTAATGTTCATGCCACCATGAACTTGTTTCATTGTATCGCCTGTATACTCACATGGACCATCAGTAAGCATGCAAAGGTGCTCTATTAGCTTCGTTCGAAACCGCACAACATCGCTGTGCACAAAATAAGGGAAAATTTCTTTGCTATATTCAATCTCGGTTATAAAGTTATCCACAATGTCCGCTACCGTATCTGCGCCACCGATTTGCTGATAAAGCGACTCAGCCTTCCTATCAGTCGTAGATGCGCAAGATGTCATGCACAACATGAGCATTATGAGTAGACATCTTTGAATCATTGCAAACTCCCGCTTAACGATAAGTAGATACCCTGCTGTTGCGGCCCACCGGCGATGCTTCCTAAATCGGCCCAAGCTACGGTGACATTAAAATTTTTGTTAGGGATATAGGCAACAAATACATCGCGCCAATGCTCCTCACCCAAGCCAAGACTATCTGGCTTTTGTCGAAATTCAGCGCCGATAGCCAGATGCCGGCTCAGCAGCACACCAAACGATCCTTCAAACATGATTTTATACGATTCATTGTTCAGTCCGCCAAACCCCAATAGCCCGAGTTGATTTGCTTTAGTAGCTCTTGCGGTGATGTTGTGTACGATGTTATACCCTGCTAATGCGCCCAAATGAATTTTAGTCGCCGCGATATAAAAATCATTACCGCGCTCGGCGTTTTGCGCGCCAAGCAGATCTGCCACATCGCCATCTTTGAGCCGTTTATGCATCCACCCTGCACTCACTTGCCCAAAGCGACTGTATACTGCATCACCGTACACACGATATTTCACACCAACGATTTGCTGCTCAATTTGAGTGTTCAGGGCGGGAACGTCAAACAGATGTTGCGCCACAGATACTTCCAACTTGTCATATATAGATACAGAGGCACCTAAGACATTTAACCTAAAATCGTTCACCTCAACACGTGTGGCCATTGCATTTACGGATATTTCATCACGACTATCGTAACCACTAAGTGTTGCCCAAGGCACTATGCCACCGCCACCGGCTCCTTCTAGCTGCATCAGTCCAGCAGTGCCTATTAGCTTGCCATCTGCAGCATTCGAGTCACAAGCCCACGCTAATGATAGATATAACAGTATCAAGGCGAAGCGAATCATTCTTGCACCTCCTTGAATTGACTTGAATGTTGAGCCAAGAACTCGAATAATTGCGCTAGCGGTTGCGGGCGACATACATGATACCCTTGCACTAGGTCGCAACCGTACTGTGTGAGCAATGCTAATGATTGCTCATCTTCAATGCCTTCTGCGATAGTCTTGAGATCAAAGCTCTTAGCAAGAGCGATAATACTCTGAACGATTTTTTGATCGGCGCTACTTTTGGCTAGATTAAGTACAAAGCTTTTGTCAATTTTAAGATCTGATACAGGCAACAGTTGCAGATATGCTAGCGATGAATACCCAGTACCAAAATCATCAATTGCAACCTCAAAACCAGCCTCTCTAAATTCACTGAGCCGTTGCGCAGCTGCTTGTGCGTCGCCGACAAGATCGCTTTCAGTTAATTCAAAAGATAGTGCGTTAATAGGTAATGCCCTTGACCTTAACTCGGCGAGAATCCAAGGCAATAGTTCAGGTACCATAATATCTTTTGCAGATAAGTTAATTGCCGCACAAATATGGTATCCACTTTCATGCATGCACCTTACATCATCCATGACCTGTTGAATAACCCACTTCGTAATTTCAAAGATCAAATTGGCTTGTTCGGCAATTTCAATGAATTCATCAGGGGGCACAAAACCGAGGGTTTTACTGTTCCATCTTATTAAGCCTTCGACTTTGTTCACTTGCTTGTTTACCAGCGAAAGCTTTGGTTGATAGACCATAGTGAGTTCTGACTCACTGTCACGAAGCGCAATTTTCAGGTGCTGGATAATACTCAAGCGCCGCAGGTACTTATCTTCATGCGAATGATGAAATGGCAGTATGTCTTGCCCAGATTTGCTGGCTTCGTCAAAGACAATATTCAAGCGACGAAACACACTGATCGTATCGGTTGCATCACAAGGACAATCTAATGTCACGATCGCTAGCTTGATAGAAATAGTGAGAGCATTAACAACGATACTTTTTTCTAAGTCATTGTGAATATGCACTAAGTCTTGTTCAGCTCTTGGCTCATCGGGTAACCACAAGAATTCACTACTGGAAATGCGCGCGCACAAGCCACCTAAAGCCGCTAAACGCTTAGCAAACTCTTGTAAGCAGCTATCTATATTTTGATGTCCATACGTGTCATTTAATGCCCTAAACGCTTTAATATTAATGCCGACAATCTGCAATGCGGCGCCGGCTTTAAGCTTCTGCGCTAAGGCACCACCAATGTAAGCACGGTTGTATAACTGCGTAACCGCATCATGCTCAGCCTGAAAGGTGATTTGTTTTTCCCGATGTTGAATATTGGTCTGCATTGTAGAAAAGGATGAAGTAAGCTGCTCAACTTCACTTATCACATGTTGCTCTGTACTCAACTCATCATATGCACCATTGGCTATTCGTTGTGAGACTTTGGCGAGTTTACCGAGTGGCCGAGTAAGCTTTTTAGACAACATAACGCTGAGCAAAAACGCCAAAATCAGAGAGCCAACTGCAATACCAAAAATGTTTCTTTGCAACTGATTAAACGACGAGAAGATGACCTCTATGTTGGCGCTTAAAACTACATCAACCGGAGAGTTTAGTGATTGTGTAAGGGGAAATGTGCGCGATACAAAAGCTTCTTTCGATGAATAAAATGCCAACCATGACATACTCGATTCAAGCTTATCAATCGCATACTCAACGTGACTCTCTGGCAACGTAGATAGCCTTTTTTCCTTTCTTTGAGTATCCGTGTAAACAACCGTTGTATTAAGTTGAGTGATCTCATCGAAGTTTTCTAGTAAATATTCATCGACCTTAAAGCCTACTACAGCAACTGCGATAGGGGTTGGTGCATCAACCGTCAGTATGATCGCCTGGTAGAGTTCGTTGTCAATCACTGTCCAAAGAGTGCTGCCTCCAAGTTGGGTGACTTCTGCTAGTTGTTGTTTCGTCATCAATGCAGTCGACCCATCTGATGGCATAGCTACGTTTGCCGCGATAAGTTCACCCTCAAGGCTCACCAATGCCATCAAGTCGGCATTTATGCGCGCTCCGTGATTGTC
Organism: Glaciecola sp. XM2; assembly: GCF_018595715.1. Classification (GTDB taxonomy): domain Bacteria; phylum Pseudomonadota; class Gammaproteobacteria; order Enterobacterales; family Alteromonadaceae; genus Glaciecola. Next base: position 381,156 of record NZ_JAHEOJ010000020.1, on the reverse strand, counting down.
CAATACGCTGCCAATAGTCGCTTTATCATTAGTTGCTACCGCTTGTTTGAAACCAAAATCGTCAGTCAAGACCTGCGCAGAGCTTATCAACTGAGATTCTCTGTTATTAAAAACTTGGCGAAGCACTCCCTGACCTATGTCTAAAGCCTCAACAATCTGCTTTTGCCCTGCACTTGTGGTTGTAAACCACACATTTACTAAGGTTGCAAAAGACGAGAACGCCAATACCCCTAAGACTAGCTTAAGAACATGGACGCGAAGAGGCTTTGCACTTTTCATCACATCGCTGGCCCTGCAGGTTGATTTGTAAAACGGCTTCTAAAGCGATTTTTCTGCTCTAATACAGGGAGGGGTTTTAAATCAATAACAACCGTAATGTATTCTGACGTGGAGTCAATGTTAATCGGGTAGGCTAAGAGCTGTCCTTTTGCATGTTGCAGTCGCGGATGCCATACCATGATGGTGTTTTGCTGCTCCCCATTAAGTGTTGCAAGCCCCGATGAATTTGTTTTCGTTGCACTCCCAGATGCATCAACGTAGATAAATCCAAGCATTTGGTCGTGAATGTTACAACCAAGCTCAACAATACCAGGCGTTTGCATTTGTACTGGCTCAGAAGACGTTCCCTTAAAAAGCTTTAACTCAAACACTTTGGGTTCGCTAAAGCTGTAGACGTGATGTCGCGTGTCGTCACTGTTTGGGAAACTGACTTTTTGGTCTTTAGACACGATTAACACATGCGGCTGAAACTGCATATTGACTTGGTCCATGACCGCCACAGGCATGTTATGTGGCGTTATTGCAGTATCTGGCTGGCTGGGGAAAGAGACAACGGCATCAACAACCGCCACGCCATGCTGATCGACGACTCTCACAGAGGTAGAAGCGTGTGCATGAGACGATAATAAAAGAAGTGCAACGAAAAAAAAACGCATACCCACCCAGATAAACTTGTAATAGGCTTGGTATCGACTGCAAAGTGCTTTCACTTTAACCGAATTAAGTTCTTCATACGGCTATTTATAGGGCCTTATAGCTAGGGCATTAAAACAGGCTTGGCAAAAACAAAACAATGGCCGGCACGTAAGTAATCACTATCAGTACAAGTAACAACGCAACAATAAAGGGCCAGATTTCTCGCATAAATTCAACCACTGGTACCTTGGTCACCGAGCATGTGGTAAACATCATGGTGCCAAACGGCGGGGTAATGCCACCAATCATAATATTGACGATAATAATCATACCAAAATGCACAGGGTCAATCCCAAGTGCCATGACCACAGGCACCAGTAGCGGTGCAATAATAATCAATGCTGCACCACCTTCTAGAATCATACCGGTGAGTAACAAAAATATGTTGATAATCCCTAACATCAGATACTTGTTAGATGTGAAGTCTAATAGCATCGCGGTCAGGTCTTGAGGAATTCGCTCCCACGTTAGGTAATAGCCAAATACCGAGGCAGAAACAACAATCAATACCACCGTTGCGGTTCCGTAGATAGTATCGAGCAATATGGATTTAATGTGAGATAGCTTTAACTCTTTGTAAACAAACACACCTATCAACACTGACGCTAACACCGCCATTGCGCCTGCTTCTGTTGGAGTGAAAAGGCCAAAACGTAAGCCTAAAATAATGCCGAACGGCAGAGACAAAGACCAAATAGAGTCAACTAGCTGTCGTCCAATTTCTCTTGCACTAGCGCGCTTATCTCTTGAAGGCTTGTACTGACGTTTGACTGAAATAAGCGTGACGGTAATCATTAACGCGCCTGCCATTAAAATCCCTGGCACATAACCTGCGACAAATAAATCAGCCACCGATACTTGAGCGATAAGGGCATATATAATCATGACAATCCCAGGCGGAATGACTGGAGAAATAGCAGAAGATGCGGCAGTGATTGCAGCGGAAAACGACTTACTGTAGCCCTGCTTGACCATTTGTGGCACTAAAATTTTACTTTGCATCGCCGCGTCTGCATTCGCAGAGCCTGAAATACCGCCCATGAATGTACTCAGCAGCACGTTCACCTGGGCAAGACCACCTACAAAATGTCCGGTGAGCACCTCAGCCATTTGCATCAGCCGCTTACTGATACCTGAGTAATTCATCACTGAGCCGGCCATGACAAAAAAGGGGATTGCAAGCAAAGGGAAAGAGGCGGCGGAGCTGATAAACTTTTGCAGTACCAAATCGGGAGGCATTCCCGCATCGAAAAATGTGAAATAAAAAATCGCAGAGCCGAGCAAGGCATAGGCAATTGGAATACCTAAAAAATAAAGCACAAAGAGCAAGAGAACCGGTAGATAAATCATCAGCTGTGCACCTCTTTACGATACTGCATAAGGTTTTGATAAAGAAACTTGAGGGTATAAAAGGTAATCAAACCAAACCCAACCACTAAAGCCATGTTCATCGATGCCGAACTGATACCTAATACGGCGGTAGGTTTTGCCCAAGCTATCTTGGTAAAGATAATGGACATATAAAATATATACCCATTAATGAGCAACAGAATTACTAGGGTGATCAGGCGTATTGCTTTTTCAATATTAGGCGGTGCTTTTGTCACCAAAAAATCAATTCCCATATCCATTTTGTGCTTATAAGCGGCGCTCGCACCTACAAATACCGACCAAACAAAGCAAATTGTGGCCACCTCTTCGGCCCATGAAATGGAGTAGGCAAATAAGTAACGTAAAAATACATTGATGATAACCAAGGTGACCATGGTCACTATCAAAGCACTGCAAATGATTTCTTCAAAGTGTGTTAACAAGTACCGCAAGCGACTCTTCACGACTCCACCTCGGCGCGAATGATCTGCAATTGCTCTTGAATTTGTTCATACATTTCAATGGTCACGCCTGGCAGCCCTCCATCGTACAGGCGGATGGTCCGCGCTTCGAATGCACCTCTGTCAATATCGTTAAACTGCACGCCTTGCGCCTCTAAGTCTTTAATTACCTGAGCATGGTTTTGTTTTAAGCGTTCAATCATTTGCTGCGCTTCATACGCAAATTCTTGTTCGATAATACTTTGATACTTAGGCGGTATTATTGCCCATACTTCCGTGGATATGTATACGCCGCATGTGCCTAAAAAATGATTGGTAAACGCGACGTTTTTTTTGCCTGTTTCATATACTTTTGCACCAAGATTTGTAAACTCTGAGCCTTCAAGCCCATCCACAACGCCCTGTTGCAAGGCGCTGAATGTTTCGCCCCACGGTAAGGGTGTTGCACTTGCTCCCATGGCGTTAAGCGTTTCAATGAAAAGCTTGCTGCCTGGCGTTCTAAGCTTAACGCCTTCTAAGTCTTCAGGGCTGACAATGACTTTGTCGGTGATGAGATTTCTAAAACCAAAGATGTATTCTAACGATAAAACTTTAATGCCTTTTTCTTCAAGTTGCTTAACCCAGCCCTGTACCATCGGCGTTCGCACCAAGGCCATGTACTCGTCATAATTGTTGTACAACATTGGTCCGACCAATGCGGTGAATTCGGGCATATAGTCGCCGATGTAGGAAGGATCTTCTACAGAAATGAAATGCGCTCCCCGCACCACCATTTCCACGCCATCTTTATAGGCAGCAATTTGTGCGCCTGGGTACGTCAACACTCGCACTGCGCCATCGGTTTTATTCTCGATGCGCTTGGCCACTAACTCAATGGATTTTGCTAACTCTTCGTTAACGTTAAAGACATGGCTTAGTCTTAGTGTAATGGTGAAATTATCAGGATCATCGGCTTTTTGACAGCCGCTTAAAGCGACAATACAACAAAGCGTGAATAATGCTATCGCGCGATAAATTTTAGGCATATACAACGGCTACATCGACATGGATAGTAATAAGAATAGAGCACATCACGCGATGATGCAAAAGCTTGCCGGTCCCCCCCAGGGTCACTCAGAATCTGCGGGGAACAAAACCTTGAATGCCTGAGATTGTACAAATTGTTCGAAACCCTCTGCCTCTTTAAGATCTTGGGCAGAGATTTGCCAATCAAACCTTTGAATAATGGTTTGTAATACTTGCGCCAAGGCTTGATAGTCTGCTTGTGCATTGTGGTAATCCACAAGGCTCCAGTAGCTTTCCATGTAGTTTGGTTCAGCTATGATAGCGGCCTTATAATCCTGATAAGCCGCATCATAATTATTCACCAATGAGTAATATACGCCGCGCAAATCAAGTAAATGTGCGTCTGGGCCGGTGAGTTCCATAGCCATCGTTAGGCTATTGATCACCGAATTATAATCACCGTTTAGCGCATGCAAATCCATGAGCATAAAAGATAGGTCTGGGTTATCTCCGTGAGTTTCATTAAGACTCGTCAGCGCCGATGCGTAAATATCATCGCCTAAATGCGTTGCCGTAAGAACCGCCATTTCTTGCACTTGCTGAACGTTGCGTAAATCATCTGGTAAACTCAAAAAAACCTTATATGCCGTTGCATAGTCTCCCTTAATATACGCGTCTATTAGCGGTTGATAGCTCTCTAGGGCGGACTTTTGTGAGTTGAGTGTGCGCGTTAACTGTTTGAGTAAGCCCTCGGTATTTCCCAACATAAGCGAGGTCATTTGTCCGACTGTATTACTTAGCCACGTGCCTCTAGAGATTTGAAAAATGTCTGCAATTTTGGCGTCGTCGTTTACCTTCAAAAAGTAGTATTCCATGCTACCGTCATTTGCAATCATGCGAACTACAGATGAATATTCCACTTCTTTGAAGGGCATGATGCGCACGAGCTGAACATCAGCTTGCTCGGTATTTAAACTGACGAACATATTGGACACAATATCGAGCTTTTGTTTTTCGTTTTTATATACGTTGATGTATTCACGTGTCAGCTTGCGATCAAACCCGCCATTGTTCGCCACTCTTGTAGGGAAGTCCGTTGAGTCAAACAAATCGGTAAGCGCTTGAAGGTCTTTATTTTGAATGGCTGTAACATACTGTAAGCCCGCGGCTTCTGCATTTTCAAAGTTGCTCGCTTGCACATTTGCAAAGGTAAATAGAAAACAAACTAAGATAAATAACGAACGAGATAATGTAGAGATAAACATGTCAGCGCCCTTTGCTAATACAAGACTGAAATTATCACAAAAGCTATGCCTCAACAATGAACATGTTGCTCCCTCACTATGGTCAATACAGGCGATGGTGAATGCATGGCAATGGCCCTCTACTCGCAAACATATAGGTAGATAGGTGAGTCGGTTGTTTGAACATAGTATGAATGTTCACGCATTGCACAGTATGGTAACGTAGATGTAAGTCATCCGCGTGATGATGCACTTTTATGCTGCGGTCCGAAAGAGAGATTATTTGACGCTAATCATTAATAAACAACATGGTCAGCATCCGGCGAATACTTAAAAAAAGCGCAGCTTAAATAACGACGAATCAACAGAATAATAAAAGGAAATATCATGTTTGCAGCAAACCTTCATTCGTTTGACCGAATTGCGAGACTAGTACTAGGGTTGGCATTAGTCAGTTTGGTATTTATTGGTCCACAAACACCTTGGGGCTATGTGGGAGTTATTCTTATTGCCACGGCATTAATTAACTTCTGTCCTATTTATAAAATTATTGGTGTGAGTACGCGCAAATAGTCATGGCGCTTCGCAATGCATGGGTGCCATGCATTGCGCAAGGTAGACACTTTTTAAATTCCCTCGCTCTGATTTACCCTAGAAGCGTCATTTCCAACCAATGTTGGTGAGGGCTTATGCAAACCAATGCCGGGTGCGATTAGCAAACCATACTAAAGAGAGCATAACCGGCACTTCAACCAATACCCCCACCACCGTCGCTAAGGCCGCGCCAGAATGCAGGCCGAAAAGAGAAATAGCCACAGCCACTGCAAGTTCAAAAAAGTTAGATGTACCAATCATGCAGGCTGGTGCAGCCACATTGTGTGGCAGTTTCATGCGCTTTGCCATGTAATAAGCAAGTGCAAAAATACCATAGGTTTGAATAAGTAAAGGAATAGCAATGAGCACTATTGCCTCAGGTTTAGATAAAATGGTGTCGGCTTGAAACCCAAACAACAAGGTAACTGTTGCCAACAAACCCAATACTGACCAAGGCTTCATCTTGGCAAGGAATCTATCTATTTTTGAGTGGTCTGCCCCACGATCTAACTTTTTACGGGTAAGTGCACCAGCGACTAAAGGTACTAGCACGTATAAAACGACAGATAACAATAGCGTGTCCCACGGCACAGTAATATCAGTAACACCAAGCAACAAACCTGCGATGGGTGCAAAAGCAAAAATCATAATAATGTCATTAATCGACACTTGCACTAGCGTGTAGTTTGCATCGCCTTTTGTCATCTGGCTCCAAACAAATACCATTGCTGTACAAGGTGCTACACCCAGTAGAATCATCCCTGCGATGTATTCAGTCGCCGTTTGTGGGTCAACCCAGTCTGCAAATAGTACTTTAAAAAACAACCAACCAAGAAATGCCATCGTGAAAGGTTTAATCAACCAATTAACCACTAACGTAAGCACTAAACCCTTCGGCTTTTTACCCACATCTTTGATTGATGAAAAATCAATTTGCACCATCATCGGATAAATCATTAACCAAATAAGCACCGCCACCACGATGTTGACGTGCGCAAATTCAAGGGTAGAAATGACGGTAAACATATCGGGTATTATCGAACCTGCAATAATACCTACCACAATGGCAAGCCCTACCCACACCGATAAATATCTTTCAAACAAGCCCATAACAGCTCCTTAAAGTGACTTTTGATTTACGCGCTGACTCACTTGCTCTGCGGTCTCAACGCGCTCGGAGTAACGGTCTACAAAATATTCTTTGTTATCTCGAAGCAGTAATGTGAATTTCATTAACTCTTCCATCACATCAACTATGCGGTTGTAATAAGGAGAGGGCTTCATGCGACCATCTTCACTAAATTCTAAAAATGCTTTTGCGACGGATGATTGATTGGGTATGGTGACCATTCGCATCCATCGCCCTAAAATACGCATCTGATTGACCGCGTTAAACGATTGAGAGCCGCCGCAAACCTGCATAACCGCCAAGGTTTTTCCTTGCGTGGGACGCACACCGCCCAGACTCAAAGGCACCCAGTCTATCTGGCTTTTAAAAATACCCGTCATAGAACCATGGCGTTCTGGCGAACACCATACCTGCCCTTCAGACCATATCATCAGTTCACGCAACTCTTTTACTTTTGGATGCGTTTCGTCTTCAGTGTCCGGTTGAGGCAAGCCTTCTGGGTTGTAAATACGCGTTTGAGCGCCAAAAGCATTGAGCAATCGCGCACTTTCTTCTATCACTAAACGACTGAACGAGCGCTCTCTCAGTGAACCATATAGAAGTAAGATTTTAGGCGCATGTTTAGCGCCTCCAAGCCTCATATTATGAGTACTTGGAACGCTTACGCTCTCTTCATCTATATTGGGTAGGTTGTGTTCTGTGATTGGCATTACTGGGCTCCCGCTTTAGCAAGTGCCATCTTAAGAGCAGGTGTATTTAAGTTCTGTTTCGCTATGCTCTCGAGCTTTTGGACGCGCTCAGCAATCTCTTTAATACACGCTAGGAATGCTTGTCGAATGTGAGTTTCGTCACCTTCTATCTTTGATGGGTCGCTTAAACCCCAATGCACTTTCAAGCTATTTCCAAAATATAGCGGGCAGGCTTCACCCGCTGCCGAATCGCAAACGGTTACCACTAGATCTGGCTGGAAACTTTCAAAATCATCCCATGATTGGCTTATTAAGCCTTCGGTGGAATAACCAGATTCGGCAAGGTACTTCAACGATAAAGGATGCACCACGCCAGCAGGCTGACTGCCAGCACTTTTGGCCGTAATTGAACTGTTGGCTAATTGATTTGTGATTGCTTCAGACAAGATGCTTCTACATCTATTATGAGTGCAGATATATAATATTTTCATATTGGTGCTCTTAATTAACAGCAGTTGAGAGTGGATGATTGTGATGCCATTAACTTATTTAATGCATCACTAAAATATAAAGAATTGTTTTCAGCAGCTTCGACAATCACATTTCGCGCCCAGGGTGGGAGCTCAGGATGAAGTCTGTAAAATACCCATTTACCACGTCTTTCATCCAGCAAAATGCCACATTTACGAAGCTGGGCAAGGTGTCGAGAGGTCTTTGGCTGATCTAGCTCGAGCGCTTCCATCAGGTCGCAAACACAAGCTTCACCCGTCTTTGCAATCAACAAAAGTGATTTCAATCGAGTGTCATCGGCTAGGCATTTAAAAAAAGTACAAGGGTTCATTTTTCACATTCGATTTTTTACATATGTGAAATATCGCATATGTAATGCTGGATGTAAACACCCAACCATACCCGCAAGACAATGTGACGATAAACCAAACTTTAGGTAATAATTGCAAAGACAAAACTTTACGAGGTGATATTTTCTGGAAAAGGAATTCAGTATAGAAAAAAAATGCCCTACTGATATCAGTAGGGCATTAATTTAGCTAACTATGAAGCAGACTTAGAATCTAAATCTAACACCCACTTTATACATAGTGCCGAGCACATCGTAGTTACTTGGGAACGTGTTACCACCGTTAGAAGAAGTATCGCCTACTTCCCCACCCACTACTGGCGGCTCTTCGTCAGTAAGATTATCAATACCTGCAGATACAGTAAGATAATCAGTTACAGCATAGCTTGCAAACACATCAATGTAGTTATAAGCATCAATAGATCTGAAAGGTTCAAATACACTTGGTTGTTCGCTTGGCAACAACTCAACCGAACCGATATGACGCAAGAATAACGACACGCTTAAATCTTGGTAGTTCCATGTTACACGCTGATTCAAACGGAAATCTGAAATTGGGTCACAGCTAGTACCGTAAAAACCACTACAGTCCAATACTGGCGTTGCAGCTGAGCTTTGAGACTCTTGAGTGAGGTACTTGTTAATGTTACCTTGAACCGAAATATCACCCATTTCGCCCAAGGAGAATACTGCGTTGTAACCAATTTCAATACCTTCGGCTTGCAAGTAATCTAAGTTAGTTGTGAATGTATCGATACCCGCCAAGTCACCTGTTAAGTCACCACCTTGACGTTTAATTTTCGCACACTCTGCAGCATCCCCTAGCACATAACAGCCGTCTAATACTTCTTGAGGGCTGAATGAACCGATAACATCAGTAATTTCAATATCGTAGTAATCAACAGATATGGTCAAGCTTTCTGCAAAATCAACTCTTGGTGAATATACAAAACCAGCCGTAAATGTATCAGCTTCTTCTGGGTTAGGCGGAGTATTTGGATCACTACCAGAGAAGGTGTTGACCTGACCAGAGATTATATCTGGAACATTACCTACCAAGCCTGCTGTCATACCAGTAGAGATACATAATGCTGCGAGTTCTGCTGAAATGTTAGAGTTTGCAACTGAGCAAGGATCGATCGTTGCATCACCTAATCCGCGGACTACCGGTGAGCTTAGCTCGCCAACGTTAGGTGCGCGGTTCGCTTTTTGTGCCATCACACGAACCAGAAGCTCCTCAACGGGTCTCCAGTTAACCCCTAGCTTCCATGAATCAGTGCTACCAAAACTTGAGTAATCTGACGTTCTGTAACCAAACTCAAGATTCAAGCTATCAATAAAATCCATATCTTCTACAAGTGGTAATAAACCTTCCACAAAGAATTCATCCACTGAGTAACCGCCGCTGATTGGCAACACGTTGCCACCTGCACCACCCAAGCAACTTGCTGGAGCCAGTTTCAAACACTCATCAGGGTTAATGAAAGACGTTTCCTCACGTTTCTCAAAACCGGCACTGAATGCAAATGGGCTGCTAGCAGTGGGCATAACGAACTCTTCAACCGTACCCGATACGAATGCAGTCATAATTTCTTGCTCGTAGGAGTCTTGTTGGAAGGCCGTTGCACCCGCGTAAGCCGCCATCTCTGGTGTGATGGTGCCGAAGCCACCAAATAAATCGATAGGTACACACGCCGAATCACCATTAGCACAGTTAATTCCATCACGTGTATCGAGTGCGTTTTGAACGTTAGTGAGGTTAGTGTAGCCCGCGTCAACGTTCAGACGGTTAGATTCACCATATTGATAAGACAATTCGTAATCTAAGTTATCTGTGATTGCTCCTCTTACACCCAAATTCATCTGCCATAAATCAGCATCGATACTAGTTGACCGAGGGCCTAACTCAAGCGTACGACGTCTCAAACGAACACCTAATGTATCCTCAGTGTCTACAACGCCGTTAGCGTTAGTGTCAATCCAACGACCGCCGTTTTCTGAATCTAGTAATACCCCTGCAATGCGTTGTTCATTAGCAGTGTCGATAACCGTATTTAATGCAGATGCACCAATTAATGGGTTATACAGTGGCAAGTTAAAGCTAGCACCAAATGTACCTGAAGGTGCGATTTGTTGCCTAACGGTAGTATTGGTAAAGTTAAATGATGAGAACACTTCAGCATGTTCGTTAATTTCATAATTTGCTTTAGCTGTAACTGAATACTTTTCCGAAGGCGTTTGATAATAGTTGAAAGGGTTAAAGTTAAAGCGGCTACATTCAGTGCCTAAAGTACCGTCATTTCTAAATTGGAATGAACCTGCAGAACCTGCACCCAAAATTTCAAAGCGGGTAGGAATAGAAGTTGTGGAACCACTACCCTGAACAAAATCTACTGCTCCAGGTGCTTGGCAGTCTGTTGGGGGTAACACTGCTGGCTCACCAGCTAAGAACTCGTTAAAACCTGCACCGCTGCCAGAGTCAATCCCAATTAGACCAAGAGGACGGTCTCCGAGTAAAACCGGTTTACGATCTAAATACCCAAAAGAAATAACCGCGTTACCTTTACCATCGGCAAAGTTGCTACCTACGGTCAGGTTAAGGTTGAATCTATCACCGTCTGACTCGTTCGTTTGTTGGTAGTTAGACTCTATTTCGACGCCTTCAAAATCGTCTTTTAATATAACGTTTACCGCACCGGCAATAGCGTCTGAACCATAAACCGCTGATGCACCACCGGTAACGATGTCAATACGCTTGATAAGTGCAGAGGGTATAGCAGCAGTATCTACCTGTCCATTCACGTTGAAAGGTGTCATACGTTTGCCATCTAGTAGCACCAAACTACGCTGCGCACCCAAACCACGCAGTGAAATCGTCGCTGCACCGGCCGTACCGTTATTAACGTTACCACCGTCTGCTGGGACAATACCTGGCTGCAAACGCATTATTCTTTCAAATTCTGGTTCTTGTAAAAATTCTATTGCAGCCTCATCAATCGTTGTAATGGGTGATGAAGATGCCAGTTCTGCTGCCGTAATACGACTACCCGTAATCGATATTTTCTCTACGGCCGCCTCATCGTCAGCTGAGGCACTTTGTGCGAATGAAACATTGGTTGTAGCGGCTGATACAGCAACACCACAAACCAACGCTAAACGAATTGACTTCGCTAGTTTTGTGTTTATTAACATTATGTTCTCCCTAGAACGTTTTGGTGATCGTTTTTTGTGTGTTCTATTTCCCTATTTAAGTATAAGTAAATATACACACTTATCTTTATTCATTTCTGATGATAATCCTTCCTAACATAAGGTGCAAGATATGGATACAAAAGTTTACTTTGTTGTCTATTCTTGTACACATTACGCTATTTAAAGTGAAGGAGTCGTAATGTAGCTAAACTAGTAAAAATGCACCCTGGTACATCTAAATTTCATATAAATAAAGCATTTAAGGGAAAGCAGATATGACGAAACTTAATTATCGGCTTAAATTTAAGTAAATCTGTGATAGCGTGTACTTATAAGTTTACGGGTATTCATGAGCCTACCTGTCCACATTTATTGGAAATATGTGCTCTTCCGACACATGTTTACGAGTGTTTAAGATGGTAAAAAAATTTAAAGGCGGAGTTTTTAATGCTGAGATTGTTTGACGTATTCATCACTGCTTTTGCTGTGCTTTGCCTGAGCGCTTGCCAGAATATTCATCAATCGCCCGTTATTATTGACATCAATACATTACTGCTTGAAGAGCCATTTTCTGGCTACAAAGAGGTTGTGATCGAAACACCTTCACAAATTTTTGCTCTGAATGCGGCTGCCGAAACCTTTGTAACTAAACAATTAATGCCTATTGATGATCAGAGTGAACGTATGCAGGCGCTAGTGCAATACATCTTTGACCGAACTGACTTTAATCTGCTATACAAGACGCACGCCAACACCGTTGCAAGTGAGACCTTTGAAAACAGGGCCGCTAATTGTCTATCGCTTACCATTATGACCTATGCGCTAGCATCGTCGGCAGAACTGTCAGTGAACTTTCAGGAAGTTGTTATCCCTGAGTACTGGACACGTCAAGATGGATATAGTGTTCTGAATGGTCATATCAATTTAAAGTTTTATCAAAAAAATAAACTAGGCAAATTTACCGTCGCAAGTCCAAGCATCGAAGTTGATTTTGACCCCTTGTCACCAAAAGAGCACTTTCCAGCTCGCAAAATCGACAAGGCACGAGTTATTGCTATGTTTTATAACAACAAAGCCGCTGAAGCATTGGTTGACAAGAATTATGTGCGAGCGTTTGCCTATTTAAATGCTTCACTACGAACCGACGATAGGTTTGTATCTAGTTTAAATAACCTTGGGATTTTATATCGAATTATCGGAAATTTTGTGCAAGCTGAAACTACCTATAAAACAGCAATCCGCATTAATCGAGACTACCTGCAACTGCAGGAGAACCTCGCATATCTCTATGCGTCTCAGGGGCGTTTTGCTGAACATCGCAAATTGCTAGAAAAGGTTGAGGAAAAAAGAAAACTGAATCCATACTATCATTTCAACTTAGGGCAACAAGCCAATGATAAAAGGAAGTTTCAACAAGCTATTAAGCATTTTCGGGAAGCCGTTGCGCTGGATGATGACAAGCATGAGTTTTACTTCGGCCTAGCCACCGCGTACGCCGAAATGGGCGACTTTACGAACACTAGGCGTTTTCTTCAAAAAGCCGAACGTACAGTTAAATTTGATGACTGGAAAAGTCGTTATCAGGGAAAACTCGCTTTACTTGACTAATATGGCTAGGCCACTGAATTAGTGCCCACCTAGTGTTGTTTAGTGTATTGCACATTATAAATGTTGACACTAATATTAACGAATCCGCCTTACCTGCGTTTTTCTATTTATGCCCTCTTTTGATAAAAAGTAAGACGTGAATGCACCCTTTGAGATAATGACCGTATCACCTAGTTTTACGCGAAGTCCTGTATTGGAAGATTCTCGCCATGTTTGGCCATTACTAAAGGTAAAGGTGCGAATCTTGTTACGATTTTCCGATATATTGGTAACGGTAAACGCTACCTCGTCGGGCGTTGACGTTGACTGACCTTTGAGTTGTTCCGCACCAAATAAGTCTTCTGGACTAGGTACGCTGTTAATGGCACTTTTTACGCTCTCTTCAGGCACAGACTTTATATTGCTTACTACTTCAGCATTTAGCGGAATGGAGATTGCTGCTAGCGCTTCGTCAGCCGATTTAATAACGCCACTATTGCCTGAATTGGCGGAAGGATGCTGCGTATCTTGTTCAAATACTTTATTTGTGACTACATCTATATTATCAGGTGCTATTGGGTGAACGCTCACCACGTTTTGCCTTGGTTTGGGTACTACTTTTTTAGCCGCAGAAGATAAAAAAATTCCATCATAACAAGCTAGGCGTTGCATGGGATCGCTTATTAGCGAGCAGGCTTCCGGAGTGTCAGCGTGCGTGTTAGCTGTTACAAGGGAAGAAAAAATAAGGACAAATTTTGTTACGAGCAGTTTTTGCATTACGCCTCACAGCTTTTTGAATCAAAGTTCATGATTATCAACTTAAAAATAGATTATCACTTTCCTACATGAATGTTAAAGAAGCTTTTTGAACACTATAACGATAGACATATAGTTTTCATTTCTTATGAAAATAACATCCAGACCTATCATCCAGCACTTACTTCAAAGATGCATTCAAACAGCACTCAAAATTACAACATGCACGCATTTTATTGAATTAAACAACGTCTGTGTAGCAAATATTTTGTAGGTTTGTTTTGTGGCTTATTGCAATACCAAAACGAACGTTACATGAATTTTAAGACTGCCTTTGCGCCAACAAACGTTTTTGAAACGAGTGATAAGCAAACCGTCTAACTCATTTCTGATTTTTTTGGCCAGCCCGCGAACGCGGCCCATACCAAGGGTCCCAGATCGCTTCACGACTTGATATATCCGGCATCACTTCCATAAAGACCATGTAATCTTCGTTGTACTCAGGGGCGCTCCATACGTGCAAACGCTGCGCATTGATGGTTGGATAAGTATATACACGCCCATCAATGAGCCCAGCTCGCGCTTCACCAACTTCACCTACAATGGTGATTAATCGGTCATGCTCAAATATGGAAGTATCTTCATTGGTCGCGATGATGGCTTTAAATCGACCTTTTCCGTATTCGCTGATAACTGGGCGCCCACTTTTACTCTGGTCAAGATACAGCACATCGAGAATCGCTACACCGTCTTGTCTTTGAATATCGACAATCATCCCGCCCCATCGGGCTTCAGCGCCTACATGACTCGGGTCAATGGGTTTGCTGATAAGCTCCTCGAACGAGACCAAGGCATCGGGGTTATGCACTTGTATTTCGTCTGGGACAATCGTACATCCACAAAGCCCTAACAAAGCAATGGCTAAAATGCTCCACACTTTCATTTATCTACTCCACAATACGCCAACAGTATTAGCGTCTGAACTTCTAAATAGTGTTATCGCAATTTGTTTGTGTGTCAATCATTACCCACTGATCACACAGCTTTGCATGTAAAGGTTTAGCTTGGTATTTTTATAGACACCAATAAACAAAGCGATTACATTCAAACAAGTTGGTGGGTGCCTTTAGGAGAGATTATGCGCTCTTTTACTTCGTTTCGTTTTTGCATTTTTTTATTATGCTTGGTGTCAGCACAGGCCATAGCTAACAACACAGTGGAGTCATCGCTCCCTAAAGGAAAACACCAGTTCACCTTTTCACAATGGGCGGTTACTCCACTTGAAGTTTGGGCTTACACACCCTCTGAATATAACAACAACAGTAAAGTCTTGTTCGTGATGCACGGAACAAACCGTGATGCAGATAGGTATAGAGACGAGTGGACTGCCCTTGCCGAGCAACACAACTTATTGCTCATTGCCGCTCAATTTACCAAAGAGAACTTTCCTCGCTCCCTCGCTTATAATCTTGGAAATGTCTTTGCCACAACAGAATTCAAACAAGTAAACCCCAAAGAAAAATGGGCTTTCTCAGCCATCGAGCCACTGTTTGACTATGTAAAAACCAAGTATTCTAATCAATCCACTGACTATTTGCTGTACGGGCATTCTGCTGGCTCGCAGTTTGTGCATCGTTTTATCTTTTTTGTGCCTCAGGCGCGGGTATCAAAAATTGTGACCGCTAATGCCGGGTGGTATACACGTCCCGATTTTACGATTGATTTTCCATATGGCCTCAACAATACACCGGTTACTGAAAATGATTTACTGGCAGCCTTGCAAAAACCTGTAGTGGTTTTGTTAGGAGAAGCAGATAACGATCCTGAGCATCCTAGCTTGAGGCGAGCGGCGCCGGCAATGGCGCAGGGGCCGCATCGTCTGGCCCGAGGTTACTATTTTTACGCGCAGGCAAAACAACTGGCAGAAAAACACAACATACCATTTAACTGGCAACTAACCACCGTGCCTGAAGTGGGGCATCAGAACGGATTGATGGCACACGCGGCCATTGTGAGTTTACTCAATTAAATTAAATGAAGCCTTTAGCGGCACCGTCACGCCTCTTAGGGTATCGGTAAAATCAACATACACGGTCCATTTGCCGAACGGGTCGCCTTCTTCACCTATGTATTTAACCACCATCTGGCTAAGGAATATTGTTTTAGGGTCAACCGTAATGATGCCATTTGCACAGGGAATATTGCTTTGGTCTAACGACATCGTTCCGTCTGGCCGTTCAACCCGGATATCACACACAATTTCAAAATAGGCTTCATCATTAAGCTTAGGGTTGGCAAAAAACGGGAGGATAGTTAAGTCATCGCCAATTCTGACTTCGTCTGCTGAGCTGAAGTATGGAACGTGCTCCGCGGGCGTATTCCATTTTGCTTCCCAGTCTTTGTCGGGAGTGACTAGTAGCCAAGCACCAAACCCACCAATGCTTTTTTGACTGTCAGTACTCGGTGCGGGTGAGCCATCTTCCAATAGCCAGCTGAAATCATCGTCGGCCAGAGCTAACGTGGAAAAAAGCATTAATATGGAGCATAGAGTGATTTTCATAACATTCCTTGTTTGCAAAGTGGTCAATCTAAATTAGGTTGGTGAGTTTTATAACATAACCATATACGAAAAGGCATCCTGCCCTGCGCATTACAGCGTGTTGACGCCAAAGATAAAGGTCAGCGCAAAGAAGAAAATAATCGAAAAGCCAGCACCTGCCGGAAGGGTCACGACCCAAGACACCACGATGCTACGAATGATTTTTGCATTAAGCGCAGCAACGCCCTGCACAATCCCCACACCCAAAACAGCGCCTACGAGCGTTTGCGTGGTGGATATAGGTAAGCCTGTGCCAGACGCAACTAAGACCGTTGTGGCTGCCGCAAGCTCAGCAGCAAAGCCTTTACTAGGCGTAAGGTGCGTAATGCCAGAGCCGATGGTTTTCATTACTCTGTGACCGAATATAGCCAAGCCCAAGACAATGCCAAAGCCGCCTAACGGAAGTATCCACCAAGCCAGAGGAGAGTTATCTAAAATTAAACCGTCGTTAGACACTACACTCACTACAGCAGCAAGTGGGCCGATTGCATTAGCAACATCGTTTGAACCATGCGCAAATGCCATACAGCATGCGGTAAGCACCATCAAAACAGCGAACACACGCTCTACTTTGACTTGTTGCTGCTCTGCGGTAAGTTGGTCGTGCTCCGACTTATAAACATCGTTCTTTTTGTTCACTTTACGGATAACGATTGCGCCAATGAAAGCGACTGCAAGACCAATGCTTACGGCCAGTAGGTAGCCTTGAGCGGTCGGCAAGCCAAGACCAACGTGTTGCAATCCCTTCTTAATGGTGACCAAAGACATGATAAAACCAGCTAGGCCCATATAAATAGGTACGTATCTCACCGCGTAAACAAGAGGGTGGTCGCGATCAAATATAAGGCGTTTTGCGCTCAAGAAAATACCAATAGCAATCATTGCAGAAATAGCAGGTGTTACCACCCAGCTCGCAACAATACCTCCAATTTTGGACCATTCTACCGCTTCGGTACTCACGCCAACCGCGGTAAACCCAACAATTGCGCCAACGATGGAATGCGTCGTCGAAACAGGCCAACCATAATAAGAGGCGATTAACAGCCAAGTACCTGCCGCAAGTAATGAAGCTATCATGCCTAGCACGAGTAATTCAGGAACGCCTTGGAAGTATCCGGCATCAATAATGCCTTTGCGGATGGTGCTGGTCACTTCACCGCCGGCTAAGTATGCGCCAGCGAATTCAAATACCATAGCAATGAGGATGGCTTGTTTGAGCGTAATAGCTTTTGCGCCTACCGACGTGCCCATAGCGTTGGCGACGTCATTGGCACCGATTCCCCATGCCATAAAAAAACCGAAGCTAGCTGCCAATATAACCAATATTAGGCTATAGCTTTGAAAAATATCCATCAGGGAGGTTGCCTATCTCGAAGAATTCGTCAGTCAGACTATGACGCGCAAAAATATAAACGCTATTGGAAGGTTGCGCAACCAGATACATCGAATAATCCGACTATAATCTCAGTAAAAAGAGTAAGTAACTCTATTTTAAGTATTTATTTCAGTAACTTTTTTACCGTTTTCTTCATCGAAGAGCTATTCATGTCTCTGCCATAGGTTAAATAAATAACATATTCACAAATGTTTTTGCAGCGGTCGCCAATACGCTCAAAGGCGCGTATTGCCCAAAGCACATCCATCCACTGATTAATATCCCCCGGATTCAGTTGGATTTCAGCTGCCGTTTGCTCGAGCACCTTTTTGTACACCCGGTCGATATCTTTATCTTGCTGATGAGCTAAAATTGCTGCTTTATCGTCTTGCCGAGCAAAAGCATCAAAGGTCGCCCGCATCATCGCTACGTTGCGGTTGCCAATATCCAACATGCCGCCAAACACTAACTCTGAATCAGGGATCTTATTTAAAGTAACTAAGCGCGCGACTCTGGCAATTTCATCACCAATGCGCTCTAAGTCAGTGGCAGTTTTAGACACTGTCATAATCAAACGTAAATCACCAGCAGTTGGGTTGCGCTTGGCGATAATGCGCATACACTCTTGCTCAACTTGTGTTTCCATGACATCGACTTTGCTGTCGTTAAGCGACACGCGCTCAGCAAGTGACGGCGCCTTTTCCTGCAAAGCGACTAATGTGTTGACCAATTGCTGCTCAATCACCCCGCCCATGGTCAAAACCGAATGCTTAAGATTTTCAAGCTCTTGGTTAAACTTGGCTGAAATATGAGTATTAAGTTGAAGTTGCCTACGCATCGCCATTATTCGCTCTTTAGCCGTAACGGCCGGTAATATAATCTTCGGTTTGTTGTTTTGCTGGCATGGTAAAAAGCGAGTCACTGTCAGAAAACTCAATTAACTCACCGTTGTGCATAAACGCCGCATAGTCAGAAACACGCGCTGCTTGTTGCATATTGTGTGTCACCACCACCAAGGTACACTGTTTTTTAAGCTCATTAATGAGCTCTTCAATATACAAAGTTGTCAATGGATCGAGCGCAGAAGTGGGCTCATCCAGCAGTAAAATTTCTGGCTCTAAGGCTAGTGCCCTGGCAATCATTAAGCGTTGCTGCTGTCCGCCAGACAGAATCATAGCGGAGTCAAATAAACGGTCTCTCACCTCTTCCCAAAGCGCGGCGTTTTTCAATGCTCGCTCAACGCTATCATCTAGCTTACGGCGGTTCGTTTCGCCCTGAATGCGCAACCCAAAGCACACATTTTCGTAAATACTCATAGGAAAGGGGTTGGGACGCTGAAACACCATGCCAATTTGAGTACGCAAGCGCGAGATGCGCTCTTTGCGATTATAAATATCCCGGTCGTTAATCCATACTTCACCAGAACACTGATGGTTGCGGTTGAGCTCGTTCATGCGATTAAAACTGTTGAGCAGCGTAGTTTTACCGCAACCGCTTTGCCCAATTAACGCCGTAATTTTGTTTTTAGGGATGCGGATGTTGATGTTATTTAAAACGAGCTTACCATTGAGATGCACACACAGATCGCGCACATCAATGCCCGTTTGCGCCTTTGAAATCTCATCAACCGAGAGTATTTCTCGTTCAAATAGTTTTAACATGCTGCTTTCATGCCTGTGTCGGTTCCTTGCTTACACTCGTTCATATTTATCTCGTAAACGATGGCGAAACATAATCGCGGAAATATTCAGTAAAAATACGATGATTAGTAATAACATACAAGTCGCAAACATTAAGGATGAGGACTGAGTTTCGGTTTGATTATGAAATGCACCGTCATAAATAAATACCCCTAAATGCATAAACTGCCTTTCTAAATGCACAAACGGAAACTCACCATCAATGGGAAGGTTAGGTGCAAACTTCACCGCACCTACCAAAATTAAAGGTGCCACCTCTCCTGCTGCGCGCGCAATCGCCAAAATCACCCCTGTGAGCATACCTGGGCTTGCCATCGGCACGACGACACGCATAATTGTTTCGAACTTGGTTGCACCTAGGGCATAACTGCCCGCTCGCAGACCAGTTGGCACACGCTTAAGCCCCTCCTCCGCCGACACAATCACCACGGGCAATGTTAACAAACCCATAGTCAAACTTGCCCACAGTAGTCCAGGCGTACCAAAAGTCGGTGAAGGTAAGGTATTTGAGTAAAGTAGCTCATCGATGGAGCCCCCCAAGGTATAGACAAAAAAGCCCAAACCAAACACCCCATAAACGACTGACGGTACCGCAGCCATATTACTGATGCCAATTCGGATAAGGCCGGTTAAACGGTTGTCTGGTGCATATTCATGTAAGTATATTGCCGACACGATTCCAAAGGGCGCTACCGCAACTGCCATCAAAATCACCATAAGAATGGTGCCAAAAATAGCCGGGAAGACACCTCCGGTTGTTGAGGCTTGCTTAGGCTTATCGGATACAAACTGCCATATTTTTGAGAATGTAAAGCCAATCTTATCTGTCAGCGTGAGTTGATTAGGCTGATAAAGATAATCTAAATCATTCAATGCGATACTGATCAAATCGCCATCGGCTTGTTTAAATTGCATGCGATACTTTTGAATTTGGCGATCTAACTCAAATACGTGGGCTTGCCAACGATTGAAGTTAAGCATAAGCGCGTCTCTTGCTGGCGCGTCTGTGGCTACGCCACTCCTATCTAACTGCGCAATGCGCTCGTGAAGGTCTTTTAAACGCCCCTCCTGTGCTTCTTGAAGGCTAATTTGTAACAACGCAACGGTATCTCGCAGATTATCGAGCTCACTTAAAGGAAGGGCAGGCTCGTCCATCGACGATAGGGCATAAAACTGACCAAAATGTACACGCCCAGAATCCAGTACGACTTGATACACCTCTTCTGCTAACTGCACACTTACCTCTGGGGTATTTTCAGGCTCAGCCAAAAACTGTCCTAGGTAGCGACTGTCAAACTGTGCTTTGACATTTTCAAGACTAAGCGCACTGGTTTGATAAAAGACTTCTTCACGGGCATCTGCAAAGGTGATAGACACTTTGTATGCGGATTTAGGTACAAAATATTGGCTACCTTGGAAGGCGATAAAAATAACCATGGACACCAAAAATATCAGCATGATGGACGCACATAGCAAACTCGCTGTCTCTGATAAGGCTTGCCGATAGTTAAGTTGAAACTGCCTAAGCATGCTGATCACCCGCTTGCAGGCGGCGTTTAAGCACCGCAGCGATAGTATTGATAACAAAGGTGAATGCAAACAAAATAGCCGCGGTTAAAAACAAGATATGATAATGCGCAGTGCCTATGCTCGACTCTTGTAGCTCTATGGCTAAATTAGACGTTAAAGCGCGCAAACCAGAAAGCAGATCCCAGTCAGCAATAGGCGTATTGCCGGTTACCATCAGTACTATCATCGTCTCACCGAACGCGCGCCCTAAACCCAACATAATAGCTGAAATAATGCTAGGTAGCGCAACCACCAGCACGACTCTAGTAAGTGTTTGTAACTCAGTGGCTCCTAATGCAAAAGATGCTTGTTTAACCCCCTCGGGCACTTCAAACAAGGCATCATCGACCAGTGAGTAGATGGTGGGTGCCACAGCAATGCCTAACGCCAATGCGACGACGATTGTTGTTTTAGTAATAGTGATTTGCGCTAACCAATTGCCTAACCAAGAATCTGCACTTTGCATCGCAAAGGTTTGCAGCAACATACTGCCTTGGAAAATGCCCACCACCAGCAGCAGCACCGTGACAGATACAATGAATAAATAATATCGGCGCACAGTATGATAGATGGCTGTTTGAGTAAATACTCCATGCACAACCGCTAGCGTGATCACTATTAACGGTGTACAAACTAAGAGGATGAGTAAAGCAAGCAATGAGCGTTCGGCAAAAGGTGCCAGCCACACTGCGGCTACAAAGCCTATGATTACAGAAGGAATAGCTTCAACCATTTCAATACTTGGCTTAACCCAATTGCGGACTTTACTAGAGGAAAAATAAGCAGTGTATATCGCGGCACCTAACGCAAGCGGAATAGCGACAAACAGCGCTAAGATACTTGCTTTGAGGCTTCCGATAATGAGCGGAACAAGAGAGAATTTAGGTTCAGCAAATACTGCCGACTGACTGGTTTGCCAGATATATTCCGCTTGCGTATAGCCTGTGTATTGCACCGGTGAAAACAAGCTACTCCACGTTGTGACGCCTACGGTATTAGCAACGTTATAAACGTGTAGTTTGTCCTTGCTTACTAAGTACAGAGTATTGTTATACCAATGCAGCGCTTGAGACGAAATGCCGATATTACGCGTAGTAACAACCTCATTTGTCGCACTGTTAAAGATATATAAGCGATCACCTGCATCTGCAGCGATACCAATCAATGTTTGGCGATCAAACTGCACGGATATTAAGGGGTCTTCTTTTAACCCAACCAATAATCCTGCGTTTACATAGGCAAACTTACCGTCAATATTTGCATTTCGCCAGACTAAGGTTTGCCCTTTATTTGTGCTTACATATACCGTCCGCTGATTGGGCGATAACAGCACCTGTTCAACATTGGTCTCTTCGCTGGTGAAAATTTGTACAACACTTCCCTGTTGATTGATTAGCTGAGCTTGTCCATCTCGCTCAATAATGACGCGATCAAACCTTACCACAGGCACAAACATAGAAGTTTGCTCAACGCGCAACGTTTGCACGTTCGATAAAGTATTTAATTGTGTCCAAATGGATAAGTAATGGGAGTTATCAATGACCGAATACAGCACTACTTTGTTGCGATATTTATCTAACTTCCAATGTAAGTTTTCGCGCCCATGTGTTTCGAGTAAATCTTTGTAATTTGGGATCACAAATGAAGAGACCAAACGCCGCTTGATATCACTCCCCGTCTGAAACAAACCAAATAGCTCCACCAGACCATCACTGCGAATCAATCCATAGTGCGAATCATGGCTGCCATTATTTGGCATTTCGACGATGACCGAGGAGCACGGGTGCGCGAATGTGGCAAGCGGCTCCAATGCAGCCTCGCCGATATTATGCACAACAACCTCACATTGCCCTTTTGATAAAAGCGTAGTTTGGTCCCCCAACTCTTGAATCGACAGTAAGTTGTCGGTTGACTCCATGGCCAGTGTTTGATCAAAGGAAATAGTAGGTTTGTTTAAAAGCGGATAGGCATTGCTAAGAATGTGCATGATCAACAACAAAAACATCACTAGCACCATCAAACCAAAAACAGTCACAACACGTCTAGCAATTGCATCAGTGATAAATCGCTTTTTGTCTGATTGTGCAGATGGATTTGGTTGCATAGGGACTGTTTTGGTTTATGATTCATAAGGATGCAATATTGTTGGCTATAATGATAGTCGAATCAATGAAAAAGGTACCGAATATGCAAGCAATGGTCTTAACCGTCGTGGGCAAAGATAAACCCGGTTTGATTGAACAAATAGCAAAAGCAGTGAAGCAGGCAGATGGAAATTGGCTAAAAAGTAGCTTCTGTCATTTATCTGGGCATTTCGCGGGCTTTGTTGAGGTGATGCTTCCCCTTGCCAACCATAACCAGCTCATACAGGCTTGTCATACGCTTTCAAGTTTGCAAATTACGCTGGTGCCTGCAGCGATAGACGATATAAACAACACCCGCGAATTTGCGCTTATCGTCACTGGCAACGACCGACAAGGTATTGTAAACGACATCAGTCATTGTCTTGCCAATTTGCAGGTGTCTATCAAAGAGTTGAACACACATTGCCAAAGCGCGCCTAATTGGGGCAGTCCATTATTTACTGCAAAAATGCAATTAGCATGTGCGCCAGATTTGCAACTTGACGATATTCAAGATGCGCTAGAACAAATTACCGACGACTTGGTCGTAGAATTGATAAAGGACGAAGATTAAGTGCCGAACAAAGAGTTATACTTTCCAAAAGAGCTTAGCTGGCTTTCATTTAATGAACGCGTGCTGCAGGAGGCTGCCGATAAAAATACGCCGTTGATTGAGCGTATTCGGTTTTTGGGTATTTACAGTAACAATCTAGATGAGTTTTATCGCGTTCGTGTAGCGGATGTAAAACGACTGATCACTATTTCTCAAAACGATGGTGACATGGAAACGGCAGATGAACTCATACAGCTCTTACAAAAGATTCAGCAGCGCGTGAAAGGCTTGTCATCTCAGTTTGATGAAATTCATAAGCAGGTCACTAAAGAACTTAAGCGTTACAACATACACATTCTTGATCACGCCCTACTCAATGAAAAACAAGCAGAGTGGGTAAAAACCTATTTTCGAAATCATGTGTTGCTGCATGTGGCTCCCATATTGCTCGACAATAAAGTAGAACTTATCCAACGCCTTAACGATAGCTCGGTTTACTTAGACGTTGCCCTGTATCGCCCCGGCAGAAACACCAAATATGCGGTGGTAGAAATCCCTACCAAGCAGACCAGTCGATTTGTGGTGTTACCTAGCCATGGAAGTAAAACGGTAAAACAAATCATACTTCTTGATGACGTTATTAAACTTTGCATTGATGAGATATTTAAAGGTTTTGTGCGCTTTGAATCGTCAGCCGCATATTCGTTTAAAATCACACGTGACGCTGAGTATTCTATCAACGACGAAATTGACGAAAGCTACGTTGAAAAGATGTCAGAAAGCATGAAGCAAAGGTTAATCGCAGAGCCTGTGCGCATTATTCATGACAATGGCATGCCTGACGAGATGATCAACGACTTACGCAAGCGATTAAAAATATCTAATATCGATACGATTCAATCTGCAGGTCACTATCGAAACTTCAAAGACTTTATTGGCTTTCCAAATGTGGGCAGAGCCTATCTGGAAAATAAAAAGCTGCCAAGACTTCGCAGCAAGGCTTTTGTGGAGCACAACACTGTTTTTGAAGCTATTGCCAAAAAAGACATCCTACTTTATTACCCTTATCATGACTTTTTGCACTTTACCGAGTTTGTGCGACAAGCGGCGTTTGATCCTCAGGTGAAACATATACGCCTAAACATTTATCGCGTGGCATCGCAGTCTCGAATTATCAGTTCACTAGTGGATGCGGTAGACAATGGTAAAAAAGTCACAGTGGTGGTTGAGCTTCGCGCCCGCTTTGACGAAGAGAACAATATCGCTTGGTCAAAACGCATGACCGACGCCGGCATCAAGGTAGTATTGGGCAACCCAAGCGTAAAAATACACAGCAAGTTATGCATTGTAACGAGAGAAGAGCGCGGTAAACTTAAGCATTACGCGCATTTTGGAACGGGAAACTTCAACGAAAAAACTGCGAAAATATACACCGATCTCTCACTTTTCACCTGTGACGATGAGCTATCAGCTGAGGCCATTCAGGTGTTTGATATGATTCAAAACCCCTACAAAAAAGTGCGTTTTAATCAACTTCAAGTCTCCCCTATTAATGCACGAAGCAAAATTCAGTCATTGATACGCCAAGAGATACAGCGCAGTACCGAAGGTCACTTTGCTCAGATTACTTTCAAAATTAATAACCTAGTGGACTCCGAACTCATTGATGATTTGTATCGCGCATCTCAATCCGGCGTGAAGATACGCGGCATAATACGCGGTATGTGCTCATTAATACCCGGAGTACCTGGGCAAAGTGAAAATATTGAAATCATTAGCATTGTGGACCGCTTTTTAGAGCACCCGCGCATCATGGTATTTGAAAATGGCGGTGACAGAAAAATATTCATCTCATCGGCTGATTGGATGACGCGCAATATGGACTATCGAATTGAGGTAGGTTGCCCGGTTAACGACCCCGACGCTAGGCAGATGATATTGGACTTGTTAGATCTTCAGTTTACTGACACACTCAAAGCGCGAGTGATCGACCAAACCCAATCCAATAACTACGTGAAACGCGGTAACCGGAAGAAGTTACGATCGCAGATACAAATCCATCAGTACTTGTCTGATCGAGAGGCCAACTAATTGCAAAATCTTTATCAGATTTTTGACAACACCGAACAGCGCACTACCGAAACCATAGCAGCCTTAGATATCGGCTCAAACAGCTTCCATCTCGTCATTGCTAGAGTAGTAGCTGACGCTGTGCAGGTTGTAAACCGAGTGAAATACAAGGTGCGCTTAGCTGAAGGCCTAGACAATAAGTCTATTTTAAGCGAAGAAGCGATGCAAAGAGGGCTAGATGTACTAGAAGGTATGATAGAGCCCTTGGCCGGACTACCCTTGGACTCTGTGCGTATTGTCGCCACTCACACCTTGCGTAGAGCAAAAAACGCCCATGAGTTTTTAAGGCGCGCACGCAAAATATTCCCTTTCCCAATTGAAGTCATTTCTGGCGCTGAAGAAGCACGTTTGATTTATGTGGGTGTGGCAAGTAACGCTAATACCGAAGGCAGCCGTCTTATCATCGATATTGGTGGCGGCTCAACTGAGTTTGCGGTGGGTAAAAGCAGTGCCCCACAATTATGTAAAAGCGTGCAAATGGGGTGCGTTAGCTACCAAAAACGATTTTTTAGCGATGGAAAGATAACCCGTAATGCGGTTGAAAAAGCTATTACCGCGGCACAACAAGATTTAGAACTTGCTAGCGCAAATTTACGCGAGTGCCACTGGGAGCATGCAATCGGAAGCTCTGGTACTGCAAAAGCCTTAGCCCTAGTGGCGCACCCTAATGAAAATGGCGAAGCAATGCCATTTAATCAACACGACTTGCAACTTTTACTCGCACGGTGCATCGAAAAAGGTCATGCAGAGGCTTTAGACTTTGAGGGGTTAACAGAAGACAGAAAACCCGTATTTGTGCCGGGTTTATGCATTATGCTGGCAATTTTTCAGTCTTTAAAATTAACTCAGGTAGGCATTTCGCAAGCCGCTCTGCGTGAAGGCGTGCTAGCAGAGCTACAAGGCAAGCAAACCTCTCAAAGTGTAAGAGTCAGAACCGCGCAAAGTCTCGCCACCAGATATGATGTAGACACCCAATACGCGCACAGAGTGCTCAAAACCTGCATGACAATTTACAATACGGTTAAAACGGATTGGGACATCAGCGAGGCAAAATATCGCTTTATGTTAGGTTGGTCGGCCTTGTTGCATGAAGTGGGCTTGCAGGTAAATTCTAGAGGCATTCAAAAACACAGCAGTTACATCCTTTCTAATTCAGACTTACCTGGCTTTAACCAAGACCAGCAGCGCGTGATGAGTGTGCTGGTGCGTTTTCATAGAAAGCGTATTCAGCCAGCGCTTTTTCCAAAAAGTATTGAACATAGCGAACAAGGCATCATGCGCTTGTTAGTGATTTTAAGACTGGGAATATTGCTGAATATCAACCGCCACGCATCGACTGACCTAGGTGCGTCATACATGGCTAAAGATAATGAATTAAATATCACGTTCGACAGCGATGTTCTGCAAAACAACACCTTGCTCAATGCCGATCTTGAGAAAGAAAGTACTTACCTAAACGCACTAGACATTCAGCTCAATGCGCGTTAACAAGACACTACATTACGCAAAGAAGAGGTAAATATGGACAAATTCATGCAAGCGGCTATTGAAGAGGCGCAAAAAGGCCTTGCAGAAGGCGGCATTCCTATTGGTTCGGTGATTGTGCATAACAATAAGATTATCGGCCGAGGTCATAATCGCAGAGTACAATCGGGTAGCCCCATACTCCATGGCGAGATGGACGCTTTTGAAAACGCTGGCAGACAAAGCGCCGCGACCTATCGTGAGTGCACCATTTATACCACCTTATCGCCATGCTCAATGTGCAGCGGCGCCATCATGCTATACGAAATTCCTAGAGTAGTGGTGGGAGAAAACCAAACTTTTATGGGTGAAGAAGCGCGCTTAAAAGAAAAGGGAATTGACGTAGAAGTACTCAACGACGCAACATGCATTAAGATGATGACAGACTTTATTCGGAATAACCCATCCCTATGGAATGAGGACATCGGGGTTTAGCCTTTGTAGTTTTACCAGCACTCCGTACTCCTTGTGGTCAGCCTCTGACATAGGCAAACGTCAAAACGAGCATTTCTACTTATTTTCCCCAGGTAGATAATTGTCATAAAGCGCTAAACTAATGTAAAAATAGTACAGATTTCCTGTCAGTGTCCGATTACATAGTATTAATGTTCTTTGGTATCACAAAAGGATGACCATGTTTGGTAGTCGTCAAAAAATTATAGAGTTAGAAAACACAATAAATAAGCTACTTCGCGAGCAAAGCGCAAACGAAGAAAAAATTGACCAAATGGAAAAAGCCCTACATAAGTCATATTTGGATGCGGAATCTCTTGCTGCAAAGGTCGATGTAGAGCGTAGGGTTATAAAGTCATTTTTTAGCTCAATAGATATGCTAGACGCTATCAGACACGACGTTGCTGGTTCTGCACAAGATATTTACAACGAAAAACAAAGACTATCAGGCTCATTACAAGACTTTACAAATATTAGTGAAATATTAAATGGGATTGTCTCGGTACTTGTTGATCTAACGAGTAAGTCAGGGGATATCACCTCGTCAATCGACCAGTTATCCACGTCAGCTCAAGAAATCGAATCCTTTGTGACTCAAATACAAGGTTTATCTGCGCAAACGAATTTACTTGCATTAAATGCCGCCATTGAAGCAGCTAGAGCAGGAGAACAGGGACGCGGTTTTGCAGTTGTAGCAGACGAAGTGAGGACATTAGCTGGGCATTCTGCAAGCGCTTCAGATAAAATCTCTCAGCTTACCTCTGAAACCTCAGAGCAGACCGCTAGAGCCTCAAACTTTATCAAACAAAATAACGATGAAACTGCAAAAGTTGCAGAGTCGGCAAAAGATATTAACAAATCAATTAACGGTATTTCTAATATGGCATCTGACATGTCAGAAGTAATTTCGTTGTCTAGCTTAAGCACCTTCATTCAAACAGTGAAACTTGATCACTTGGTGTGGAAAATAGAGGTGTATAAAGCTGTGCAAGGCGATTCAGATAAAGCTGAAAATGATTTTGCAGATCATACACAGTGTCGCTTGGGTAAATGGTTTTATCAAGGCGACGGAAAATCGATGTACTCTAACTTTCATGACTATCAGAAGCTAGAAAAACCGCATCGGGAAGTTCATGAAGCCGGAAAGCTCGCTCTGCAGGCAAGAGACAAGGGGGATGACACGCAAATGATTGAAATGCTGAATCTTATGGAAAAAGCGAGCGTGGAGGTATTTGAACATCTAAACGGCATTGAGCGCAAAGTAAAAAGCTCAAGCTAATTAATCAACATGACTTACCGCTAGGTGCGGCTTTTACATGGAGTATTCTATAGCGTTAAGTTACCTTATACCGACCCTGCGCCTATTGTGGATTTGGGAGTTTCGGGTAAGCTCAATACGTGGGATGACGAGCCTAGTAAAAACCTTGAAAAGATATCATTAATAAATGACAGGTATCGAACTGATAAACGCAAGACTAGCATGTGGTTTTATTGGCACTCTTGAAATTCCTATTTAGCTCCGGCCCATGATCAATGTATTGCAAGTTAATTGATACGCTTAACCTTCAAACTAATTGAGAAACTTCCATAGTAAAGCCAATCAGTGCAAGCACTAAACCAACACCACCTACAGAGTTGCCGCGCCCAATAACAACTCCGATTTTTACTAACAACTTACTTATACTCAACACCAGCAGCGTTAACACAGTAACCACCGTGAAAAACACATTTGAGATTAGCAGCATTGACTGATCCCAAACCGACAGGCCGACTACAGCAATAACCCAAATGAGAATATAACTACCTATCCATGCCTTTGGGTTTCTCATGAATTTAGGCTTAGTTTCTTCAAAAAAAAACTTTTAGGCCCTCTGATACCCTAGGAAAATAAAGTTCTACAGCTATTAAGACTAAGCCAATAAGTTCAATGACAACCGCTAACCACTGTATATAGTTACTATAATCGATAATGTTGCCTTTAGATTTTCGTTTTATTTACATCTGCCACAATACCATTTTTATTTTGAAAAAATATAATAAACGCAAACAAAATCTATAAAAAGCGCTCTACAAAAGCCCCACTACGAAGGAGGGAGCTAACAGAGGCGAAACGTTAAGTAGCGGTTACACCACTGACTGATACATCGCCTCTAGCGCAATGGGCATGGCGTTAACATATTTTTGTACGTCTTCTATGCGCCCCATACTGACCCGAGACCAGTTAGTATAGTCTTGATAAATACCTCTGATCATGACATTTTGCTCTGCCATTTTTTGACGAAACACCTCTGCGTTTCCGTTTCCTAAGTTCACAAACACAAAACTCGTGGTTGACGGTAAAGCCGTTAAACCATTTGCTTTAACGGCATCAAACACCATGGAGCGACCCTCGATAATTTTCTCTTTAGAATAAGTTAAAAAAGCCTCATCATTGAAAGACGCTATGGCCGCCGCCAAACCCGCTTGATTCATCGAATAGCCACCCATACCAAACCGACTGATTGCGTCAATGTTTTCTGGGGTTGATAGCAAATATCCTACTCTTAAACCAGCCAACCCATAAATTTTTGAAAAGGTTCTCGCAACAACAACGTTATGCCCTTTGTTAATCAGGTGGATCATCGAATGCTTTTCGGGTGAGTCGGTGAGTTCGTTATAGGCCTCGTCAACCAACACCAAACACTTTTTAGATGCCTTAATACAAAACGCTTCGAGCGCTTTGGGATCTACCGTTGTACCCGTTGGATTATTTGGGTTAGTGACCTGCACCATCGCCACATCGTCCGTTATCGCACTGTAAAAAGCGTCTAAATCAATGCTTAAGTCGGCTGTTTTAGGGAGCCTTAAGATCCCGTCTTTCCCTTGATGCTCTGGCGCTCGTGCTGTTGTATCCCAAAATAGGTCAGGACCCAAAATTCGTCCCTTGGTAGACGCCATTAACGCGGTTGAAGACAAGACACCGCTTGAGCCTGCGCTGAGAGTCACATTTTCCGGCGCCAGTGAGTACTTCTCAGCAATCATATCAATTAAGACCGTTCCTGCCGCGTCTGCATAGTAAGCGCCGCCCGTTTTACTGGCCTGCATAATCGCTTCAAGGGCACCAGCGCTTGGCCCATATGGATTTTCGTTGGCATTGAGCTTCGCTATCCCAGGAGCAGGCCCATAGTTCAATTTAATAGGAGAAACGCTGGCGGTACTTGCCAGGCTAAATGGTGCAATACTCGCTAACGCACCGGCCGCTGTGCCTGTAAATGCTCTGGTTAAAAAAGAACGTCTGTTCAAGTTAGTGCTAGACATTTTATGCCCTCTGTTTTGAGTTAAATCGTTTTTAAATACATGCCCGCCGATACTGAGAGAAGATAGACGCCGAAAAGCCTTTTTAACAACGTTTCGCTTGTCATGTGAGCTAGCTTTGCTCCAAGTGGCGCAGTAAACATTGCGCCTAGAGATATGGCGGCAAGTGCAGGAAGATTAATAAAACCAACGGTGCCGTAAGGCATTACTGAATCCCCATGGCTCATCATCAAAAAACCGAGAGCGCCTGGCAAACCAATAATAAATCCAACGCCAGCGGCAGTAGCAACCGCTTGGTGGGCTGAACGATTGCAGGTCACCATGGTAATAACGGTAATAGTGCCTCCCCCAATGCCTAATAAAGCAGAGAAGCCACCTAAAAATGAAGCCAAAGCCACCTTAAAAGGCCCCTTTGGCATACTCAGAGATTCTGTTTTGTGAGAAAACGAAAAGCAGCGGGGACACAAAAAATAACAAGCAAACGCCAGTACACCCGTTGCAAATACTACCATTAAGCTTTCGGCGCTCACTACTGATGCAATAACTAGCCCTCCAAGCACGCCTAACACCAGCCAAGTGGACCACGATTTTAATACATCAAAGTCTACTGCGTTCTTTTTGTTGTGTGCTTGCACAGAGCGAGCGCTAGATACCACAATTGACGCTAACGAAGTGCCAATCGCAACTTTCATTAAGTCTTCGGTTGCGGGTGTAAAAAAGGGTAGAACGGCCAGCAATGCAGGTACAACGACAAAACCACCACCGATGCCAAACAAACCCGCCATTATCCCCGCAATTGCGCCCGCGCAACACAAAGTAATGACAAACATGATGATGTCAGCACTCATTTAGCCATCCGCAATTGTTTGAGGTGAACCTGTTGAAATTTGCATTGCGCTGCAATCAAAGGCGTTGATATCGGCGAAAACAAAGCTTAATTGTCCCTATATTATATTTATTGTCATCACGTGAGCCCGAGAGGTTTGATGTAAATACAGCCAACACTTTCAGCGAAGCGCACCATTTGTGATTTATTTTGATGTAGGTGCGCTTTTATGATGCATTTTGCGTGCATCACATTCGTTGCACGCTTAAAGTACCTTATGGGAGCTTGCTTATCTGACACAAGAATAAAAAATATAGAGCGGCGCAATAAAAAATATCTATACCGGCTAAAAGGTAGGTTTTTACTGCCTTTTAGTCACTAAAATGTTTTTTAGCAACGATAGTTTTAGATGTAAGTTTAACAAATAAATTACAGTGGAATATCGGTATAGGCCTTACTGGTATGTAACTTGCTCCTACATGAAAAGTACGAGGTGTAAGGTTATATAATTCAGTATCGTTCGCAAGATGAGATATGTAGGTCTTGCATCATTTTGCTGACGAGGAGGCTATCTAAGTTGAACACGAAGCAATTGCACTATTTTATCGTGACGGCGGAGAAAAAAAGTATCGCGGGCGCCGCGAAAGCGCTCGATATTGCTGCACCTGCAATTAGCCATCAACTAGGTAGTTTGGAGCATGAGTTAAAAGCCACACTTTTTATTCGTGACTACAAAGGCGTCAGCCTAACGCCCTCTGGCCATCGATTTTTTGCTCATGCACAGCAGTTAATGCAAAAAATTGAGTTTGCCAAACGTGACTTGCTTGATTATAGCGATACTTTAAATGGCGTTATTTCAATTGGCATGAACGAAGGAATTGGCAATGTGCTTTCTATGCCTCTAATTGATGCAATTTCCCAAGCGCTACCGGGCATCACCTTAGATCTAAGGACAGCACCCACCTATCGTCTCAACAAATGGTTACATAAAGGCAAAATTGATATAGCTTTGACATATAAGCAGCTAGATATAAATCGTGACGTAAATGTCGAGACGCTTATGAAAGAATCTTTATTTTTAGTCATGAGTAAAGAAAACGCGAGCACTATACAAACTGATTTACTCAACCGTAAGAGCATCGAGTTTTGGCGTTTAGTTAACTACGATCTGATCACTCTTAATTCCCGCGATAGCTCATTCGAACTGCTCAATGAGGTAGCTAGCAAAGCCGGCATTTCACTCAACTTTTCTCTCCCCTACTCTGGTCAGCTAGCCACTAATATGCGCTACGTTGCACAAGGACGGGGCCTAATTGTGCTGCCCTCTTCCGCCTTCTACCACCTTGAACAACGAGGGATAGTCCATAGTTTAGAAATTACAGAGCCCGACATTAAACGCGATGTTCTCGCAATGAGCGCAAGTTCCTCGTCTAAAAAATCTCACATTGAGAAGGTCATCACACTCATAAAAACCCAAGTTGGTGAAGCGCACAGCAATGGCATGTGGAGAGGTACCCTGCCCTCTTAGCTAAATAAACCTAATGAAGTCGGAAATATCGAGTTTAAGCGCCAAGCTTCAAGGATAAATGAAAGTGGTTATCATGAGGTGAGCTTGCTAACACATGCGTAAGTTTTACTTATCAACGTATCTAACATTTCATCTTAATTAACAATCCACCGTCACCTCAGTTACGGTGCAATTAGGTGAACCAAAGGAATCATAAATCACATAGCAACCTTGGTTGGTAGGTACACCAGAGCTTGGTACATCGTAGCCTATAAGCGTGTACTGATTATTTACGCGCGTACTAATATCATCAGACAAAGACAGGTTCATAAATTCTAAAAAGTTGAGGCGATCACCAATCTCTGCTTGGCTTTCAGGGCAAAGGTTACGAAAGTCCACTTCACTGATGCCAAAGCCAAAATCCACAGCAAACGCGACTTGCGCTGAGCCACCAGGGTTAGTGGCAACAGGACGAAGCCCTGAAACTCTCGCTTTGTTTTGTACCAGCGTAATCGTCGATTTCATTTGTGACGCAATGTCGGTAATTTTTGCGATGCGGGCATCGGTGGTTACGTCTAGCAAACGCGGCAATGCAACGAGCGCTAATACGCCAAGCACAACAATCACTAGTACTAGTTCGACAAACGTGAAACCTTGTTTACGCTTAATTTGCAACGTCATTACTTCATGCCTAATTAACGATAGGTGCAATTATGATAGCAAAGCGCAGTAAGCGCAATTATGAGTGCTTTTAAACCAATGGGCGTTGTAAGGGAAGTGGCGCGCCGCAGTCTAGGTGAGACCGCCAACGCGCATTTATCTACTGCTAGGTGATTTAAGTCGCTGATGCGTTATAAATGTCTTGGATGGTTGCATCTAAGGTTGCGTTAAAATCATCGTCAGACTGCTGCGCGCTGAGTCCTTCGGTTAAAGCACGCGAGAAGCTTGCAATCATGCCTACGTTATCAGTTAAACGTTTATTTGCTTCATCTCTTGCATATCCGCCCGATAACGCCACTACTTTGAGTACATTCGCATGCTCAATACACGCCTGATAAAAGTTCGATTGCTCAGGCAGGGTTAATTTAAGCATCACTTTTTGCGAGGGGTCTAATTTGTCGAGCTCTGCCAGTAACGCAGCTTTTAAGAGCGCCTCTGCCTGAGCTTTCTCGGGGCTGTTAATGTCAACTTCTGGCTCAATAATGGGCACTAAACCGGCTGCCAAAATTTGCTTACCTACCTCAAACTGTTGAGAAACAACGGCATCAACGCCCGCTTTGTTAGCAAGTTTGATGACCGAGCGCATTTTAGTGCCAAAAACATCTTGCGCATTCGCTTTTGCAAGCAAGGCATCTAAATCGGGCATAGGCTTCATCACTTGTGCGCCGTTTTCTTCGTCAGCCAAACCCTTGTCGACTTTTAAAAATGGCACAACATTTTTATTTTCCCACAAAAAACGGGCACTCGATTTACCTTCAATGTCTCTATCAAGGGTGTTTTCAAACAAAATAGCGCCTAGAACACGTTTCCCGTCAAATGCTGGACTAGTAATAATGCGAGTACGCATCGCGTGCACACATGCAAACATTTCTTCATCCGATGAATATGCCGTTTCATCAACGCCATAGAGCTTAAGTGCTTTTGGCGTGCTGCCACCGCTTTGATCTAATGCGGCGATGAAGCCAATTTCTTGCTGCACTTTACTTAGCATGTCTTGTTGCGCTTGAGTTGTCATTGGGTTTGGTCCTCGTGTTTTGTTCCGATAGTTCGATGTTATGTTCTAGTCTCTTTCTAATATTGCCACAGCAGGGAGCTCTTTGCCCTCTAAAAACTCTAAAAATGCTCCGCCACCGGTTGAAATATAAGACACTTTGTCAGCAATGCCATATTTATCTACCGCAGCAAGGGTATCGCCTCCACCAGCAATAGAAAAAGCTGAGCTTTGTGCAATCGCTTCGCCAATGGCTTTGGTGCCTTCGCCAAACTGGTCAAATTCAAATACGCCCACCGGTCCATTCCACACAATGGTACCTGCATTTTTCAATATATCTGCAAGGTAAGCGGCGGTATCTGGGCCTATGTCAAAAATCATATCGTCGCTATCTACACTGTCTACCGCTTTAATGGTGGCAAGCCTGTCTTCCGCGAAAGCTTTACCGACCACAACGTCGGTTGGGATTGGAATTTCACCACCGTTGGCTTTTGCTAAGTCAGTTAGTCGTTTTGCTTCATCTTGTAGGCTTTCTTCAACCAATGATTTACCGACGCTATGGCCTTGCGCAGCAATAAATGTATTTGCAATGCCACCGCCCACAATTAGCTGATCAACTTTGTTGGCTAAGCTCGATAATACCGTTAGCTTAGTCGACACTTTTGAGCCACCTACGATTGCTACCAGTGGGCGCTTGGGATTGTCTAAGGCTTTCGATAGTGCTTTGAGCTCTGCGTCTAGCAGTGGTCCAGCACAGGCTTCTTTTGCATACTTGGCCACACCATGAGTGCTCGCCTGCGCTCTGTGGGCTGTGCCAAAGGCATCCATCACAAATACGTCGCACAAATCAGCATAATTTTTTGAAAGCGTCTCATCGTTGCCTTTTTCGCCAGCATTGAAGCGTACATTTTCAAGTAATGTTACTTCGCCTACTGGCGCATCAAAGGCGTCGTTACCTAAATATTGGGTGGCAAAATTTACTTTCACCGATAAATGTTCTGACAAGTAATCCGCAATAGGTGCGAGAGAAAATTCAGCTTCTGGCTGACCTTCGGTAGGTCTACCAAGATGCGACATCACCATCACGGCAGCGCCCTGCGCAAGCGCTTGCTCGATAGTAGGAATAGATGCTTTAAGACGCGCATCTGAACTAATAACACCGTTTTTTACCGGCACGTTAAGATCTTGCCTAATAAGCACACGCTTGTTACGTAAATCAATGTCTGACATCGTTTTAATTGGCATGTAAATTTCCTTGTGTATTCTTTTAGTTATAGCCTACTTTGTGCATATGAAGTGCAGTATCAATCATTCTGTTTGCAAAACCCCATTCGTTATCACACCACAATAAGGTTTTTACCAGCTGTTTGTGGCTCACGCGCGTTTGCGTGCCATCTACTACGCATGAGTGTGGATCATGATTAAAATCCACAGATACCAGAGGCGCTTCAGTATAGTCAATGATATTAGGCGGAAAATCCACCGACGCACTCGATAGCACACTATTAACTTGCTTAACGTCGACCTTATCGCGCAGCGTGACACTTAAATCCATCGCGGTAACATTAATCGTCGGTACTCTTACTGCGATGGCTTCAAATTTACCCGCAAATTTTGGTAAAATTCTTTCAATACCGCGAGCGAGTTTCGTATCCACTGGAATAATCGATTGGCTAGCCGCCCGAGTTCTGCGTAAATCGGGATGATAGGCATCAATAACCTGTTGGTCATGCATCGAAGAGTGAATAGTGGTGATAGTGCCGCTTTCTACGCCAAAAGCATTATCAAGGGCTTGAATGACGGGGATGATACAGTTTGTGGTGCATGAGCCGTTCGACACCACAACATCATCAGGCTTTAGGCTCTCATGATTCACACCATAAATAATGGTTGCATCCATATCTTGACCACAAGGCTGAGAAAACAGGACTTTTTTTGCTCCGCTTCGCATATGGTCTTTAGCATCTTCGGCACTTGAATAAATGCCAGTACACTCAAGCACTATATCTACTTTGTGCGCCGCCCAATTAATATTGTCTATGCGCTTTTCATGAAACAGGGCAATCTCGTCTTGGTTGAGCAGTAATCTGCTACCACGGGCACCTTGCTCATAGGTCACCTTATATCTAAAACGACCATGAGCACTGTCATATTGCAGTAAATGAGCAATACCCTCAGGCTCGGCCACTTCGTTGATTGCAACCACCTGGATACGATCTCGAAAACCGTTTTCATATAGTGCTCGAACGACGCTGCGGCCTATGCGGCCAAACCCGTTAATACCAATACGAAGCACGTTTTATTGCCCTTTTTTTAAAGAGAAAATGCGCACTTAAAGCGCCAATGCTGCATCAATCACGGCTTGGCTAGTAATGTTAAAGTGCTTGAACAAATCACCTGCAGGTGCAGATTCACCAAAGGTGTCCATGCCAATAACAGCGCCATTTAGGCCAACATACTTATACCAAGTGTCTTTTGCTAACGCTTCCACTGCAACACGCTTCGTCACGCCCGCCGGTAGTACTTGCTCTTTATAGCTAGCTGATTGTCTGTCAAATACATCGGTACTTGGCATCGATACCACGCGAACGGCTTTACCTTGAGCGGTAAGCGTTGCTGCCGCTTCAACGGCCAGTTGTACTTCAGAGCCAGTGGCAATCAAGATGATTTCAGGTGCGGTATCGCTATCGACCAATACATATCCACCGCGCTCAGCATCTATAAGCTGTTGCGGCTCGCGCGCTTGTTGCGGTAAACCTTGGCGAGTAAAAATAAGTGTTGTGGGGCCATCGGTGCGCTCAATAGCTGCTTTCCATGCAATAGCAGATTCCACTTGGTCACACGGGCGCCAGTTATCTAAATTAGGGGTTGAGCGCAGGGCCACAAGCTGCTCTACCGGCTGATGAGTAGGACCGTCTTCACCTAAACCAATTGAATCATGCGTGTAAACAAAGATGGCAGGCTGCTTCATAATAGCCGCCATTCTTACGGCATTGCGGGCGTATTCCATGAACATTAAGAAGGTGGCACCGTAGGCTTTAAAACCGCCATACAAGCTAATACCGTTCATCATAGCCGACATGCCAAACTCGCGTACGCCGTAATATATATAGTTGCCGTTTGCATCTTCTTTGGTGACGCCTTTAGAGTCGCTCCAAATGGTAAGATTAGAGCCTGCTAAGTCAGCAGAGCCACCTAGTAGCTCAGGAAGCATCGGCCCATAAGCGTTAAGTGCATTTTGCGATGCTTTACGCGTAGCGATATTTTGCGGGTTCGCCTGTAAGGCCTGAATGTATTTGGTTACGTCTTTGTGCCAGTTCTCTGGCAACACGTTTGTTTTACGACGTATAAACTCTTTTGCAAGCTCTGGGTGCGCTTGTTGATATGCAGCAAAGGTTTCTTGCCATTTCGCTTCCGCTTGTGCACCTTTGTCCACAGCGTTCCACTGCGAGTAAACATCTTCTGGCACTTCGAATGGTCCATGAGACCAGCCTAATGCTTCACGCGTAAGCGCGATTTCATCAACGCCAAGGGGCGCACCGTGGCAATCTTCTTTCCCTTGCTTGTTAGGAGAGCCAAAACCAATGGTGGTTTTACAGCAAATCAACGTAGGTTTACCCGTTTCTTTTTGTGCTTGATCAATAGCCGCAATTAACTGCTCTGGGCTATGTCCATCAACGTCTGCGATTACGTGCCAACCATATGCTTCAAAACGCTTAGGGGTATCATCACTAAACCAACCCTCTACTTCACCATCAATCGAAATACCGTTGTCATCCCAAAACGCGATGAGTTTGCCAAGGCCTAAGGTGCCGGCAAGAGAACAGGTTTCATGGGAAATCCCTTCCATTAAGCAGCCATCACCTAAAAATGCGTACGTGTAGTGGTCAACAATATCAAGGTTGTCGCGGTTAAACTGGGCGGCAAGTACCTTTTCAGCTAATGCCATACCTACGGCGTTAGAAATACCCTGCCCTAACGGACCTGTGGTAGTTTCAACGCCTGGCGCATAACCATACTCTGGGTGACCAGGTGTTTTAGAGTGAAGCTGACGGAAATTCTTTAGTTCCTCAAGGGGTAATTCGTAACCTGTAAGATGCAACAGAGAATACAGCAACATAGAGCCATGACCATTGGACAAGATGAAACGGTCGCGGTTAGCCCAATTGGGATTTTTGGGGTTATGCGATAAGTAATCACACCATAAAACTTGAGCGATATCGGCCATGCCCATTGGCGCTCCTGGATGACCAGAATTAGCTTGTTGGACAGCGTCCATACTTAAAGCTCGAACAGCGTTTGCGAGATGGCGGCGTGATGACATGATTACTCCTTGATGAATCAAAATGAGGGTGTTGTGTATTTTTAAGGCGCGTATTGTCGCCCGTCCCCATAATCACTTCAATCATTAATTCGTATTAATGCTTTATTTTTGGCCTATCTCTACTAGATGGGCTGATTACATAAGCAAAGAGTTGGGTTGTTGAAAGGGTTTTAAGAGCGATTATTCATATGGACAAGTCGTCCTCTCTACCGCTTTAAACTAGCAATCATAGCCTGTTCAACCAAGTTCTTTTTTTCCTAAAAAGCAACTACGTTTGAAAACGGTCAATAAAATATAAATGCGTAGCTCATACAAGCATGATATCTCGACACCTTAATACGTCGGGCAGTGTCCGGTGGTGACGTTTTGACTCTATGGCTAGCTTGCCGAAGGATCCTATCGAAGTTTTGTTGTTTCTATCATCAACAAAACCCTTTTTAGTAGATTATTGACACTTAGAAATCGCTTTCTTGAAGATCACTTTGAGCAAATCTAGGTTCAAGTTAACACCAGCAATGTTTGCATCTATCCAGTCTTGCTGGGAAATTTTAGGCCATGTCACATCATAACCAATGGTATATAGAAGCTCTTCAAAAAAGAAACGTAATACTCTTCCGTTACCTTCGCGAAAGGGGTGTAGCAAATTAAGCTCACAAAACAAGTCTGCTACGTTATCAATCAACTCATTAAAATCATCGCAATCTGCAAGGGCAGGAATCGTTTGAAATAATTTATTTGCTTCTGGCTCTATTCGTGTCCAAGTACAAAAACGGGTATCGCCTTTAGAAATATCAACATCACGCGTTTGTCCCGCCCATTCGTATAAGTCTTGAAATAAATGATGATGAAGGTGCTTTAAATGTTCAAATGAAAAATCAGAGAGTGACAATAGTGCAGGTTTGTAGGTTCTATAGCGTTCGGCTGAAAACTGAGCTTCAGCTTCTTGCAGTGCATCTGTGTCTTGTATATCTAAAAGGTTGATTAATACATCAGAACCAGGGTAGCAGTATTTATCGTAAGCTACCCCGTATTTATCTCGCATACTTGCGCTTCAATTCGTCAATACTCTTTCCTTCACTTCCTTTTTTGAGTGAAAGGCCTTCATAACTCAGACTGACCTTAAAGTTATCCATATTTGGCTTAAACCTAGTCTTGCGTTCATCGCTAGATTTAGAAACTGTAGCAGTCATAATCCCCCCTTGATGTTATAATTTTACAATAGTAAGTCATTAATTGCCATTATACATCCTAATCGAAAAAACACTGATTGGGCGTTGTCTTGATTATATAAAGCACAAATTTTAAGCCTATTTATTGCCATCAACATATATCCGTTTTCTCATATATCCTTTCCTAAAATGAAAAAACCGACTTTCGCCGGCTTTTCCTCCCAATTTCCATGGGTCATGATGCCACGCGTGGAAAAAGGGTCAGTTGTTAATTAAAAGCTTAGCTAACTACACACTTTTAAGTCAAGTTGTTAGTAGAGATGACTTATTAATCATCTTCGGTAAAGCATTTTTTGAGCCGTAGCGGTTTATAGTGGAAAATATGACTTGGCGGAAACGCCTATAATTGCTAGTTTAACGCGGTAGAGAAGAGGACTAGTCCATATGAATCGTCCGATTTATGCACCGCCTTGTGAATAATACCTAAATAGCCAAAACGACAACCCCCATTTTCTATCCGCATAAAAACACACTCAATTACAACCGTCGGTTAGGTTTGAAATTTGTGCATTTGTGATCTTTTTCTCTTTTATTTACGAATCCTTATGTAAATCGAATAGACTTTTAGACGTCTAGACGGAAATAGATTACAATGGCACCCATTATGAAGCAGAGCGATAAGAAATTTTACGCCTGCTTGCTTACGGCAATGCACGTAGGCCATTTTTAATATTAATTTTCAGGATATTTAATGACATCACGTTTATTTACTTCGGAGTCAGTTTCCGAGGGTCACCCAGATAAAATTGCAGACCAAATCTCCGACGCCGTCCTCGACGCTATTTTAAAAGAAGACCCAAAAGCAAGGGTTGCATGTGAGACCTTTGTTAAAACCGGCATGGTATTAGTGGGCGGTGAGATTAACACCACAGCGTGGGTAGACATCGAAGAGCTTGCCCGCAAAACGGTAAAAGAAATCGGCTATACGCATTCTGATATGGGTTTTGATGGCGAATCATGCGCGGTCTTAAACGCCATTGGGAAACAATCTGGCGACATTAATCAAGGTGTGGATCGAGAGCATCCTGAAGAGCAAGGCGCGGGTGATCAAGGTCTGATGTTTGGCTACGCAAGCGACGAGACCGACGTATTAATGCCAGCTCCTATTACCTATTCACATCGACTAGTGCAACAACAAGCCAAGCTGCGCAAGAACGGTCAATTGCCTTGGTTACGCCCAGATGCAAAAAGTCAGGTCACGTTTGTCTATGAAAACGGTAAACCTGTTGCGATAGACGCTATTGTATTATCAACCCAACATTGCGACAGTGTGGATAACGCCACAATCCGCGAAGCGGTGATGGAAGAAATCATTAAACCGGTAGTGCCTGCCAATTGGCTTACCAGCAATACTCAGTATCATATTAATCCTACCGGGCGCTTTGTTATTGGCGGGCCAATGGGTGATTGCGGCTTAACTGGAAGAAAAATCATTGTCGATACCTATGGCGGCATGGCGCGTCATGGCGGCGGCGCATTCTCTGGTAAAGATCCATCAAAAGTAGACAGAAGCGCTGCATACGCGTGTCGATATGTGGCTAAAAACATTGTCGCAGCGGGTTTGGCTAAACGTTGTGAAATTCAGGTTTCTTATGCCATTGGAGTGGCTCTGCCCACCTCCATTAGTGTCGATACTTTTGGAACAGGCGTGATTGATGACGATGCACTAGTCGAGCTCATTAAGCGCCATTTCGATTTACGTCCTTATGGTCTTATTCAAATGCTCGACCTAGAGCACCCAATCTATCAACCCACTGCGGCATATGGTCACTTTGGTCGTGAAGAGTTTCCTTGGGAGAAAACAGACCGTGCCTCTATATTGAAAGAGGATGCTCAGATATAATTGAGGATGGAAGTGGTCGCTTGTTGATGGCGACCACATACATCACAGGACACTGACATGAGAAAAAAACTGACCACGGCATTAATAGCACTTTCAGCCGCAATGATGCTAAGCGCTTGCACCACCTCCCCAACAGGCCGCAGTCAAGTACTACTATATTCTGATGCTCAGCTGGCGCAATCTGGCGCTCAAGCCTTTGCTGGCATGAAACAAGAAATCCCAATTTCAAGCACCGCAGTTACCAACAACTTTGTACAGTGTATAGCTAACAACATTATACAGCAGCTCGGCCCAAGCGCTTCACCAGACGATTGGGAAGTGGTGGTGTTCGACTCAGACCAAGTGAATGCATTTGCATTACCGGGCAAGAAAATTGGTGTGTATACGGGTTTGTTGAAAGTCGCACAGAATCAAGACCAAGTCGCCGCCGTCATTGGCCATGAAGTGGGTCATGTACTTGCACAACATGGTAACGAGCGCATGAGTCAGTCAACTTTGATTGGTATTAGTCAAGAAGCAG
Organism: Glaciecola sp. XM2; assembly: GCF_018595715.1. Taxonomy (GTDB): domain Bacteria; phylum Pseudomonadota; class Gammaproteobacteria; order Enterobacterales; family Alteromonadaceae; genus Glaciecola. Next base: position 338,014 of record NZ_JAHEOJ010000020.1, on the reverse strand, counting down.
TCAGTGTGGCTTTACAGTCGAATAATGTTGCTCAGTCGGGTGCAATAATGTCAGCGTTTGGCCTCGGTGCACAGCTCGGCGTTACCCTGCCATTTAGCCGCGCACACGAAACCGAGGCAGATATTATCGGTTTAGACTTGATGGCGCGCGCAGGGTTTGACCCTCGTCAATCTATTAATCTGTGGCAAAACATGAATAAAGCGAGCGGTGGCAACCGTCCTCTTGAAATGCTATCTACTCACCCTGCTCCAGATACTCGTATCGCAAACTTGCGAGCGAATATGGGTCCAGCGCTTACCACCTATAATGCAGTATTAAATAAGCCTAAGTGCGAATAGCACCGCGCTTATCATTCTGAGTACCTAACAAATATTTGCGCAAAAAAAAGTCCAACTGGGAAGTTGGACTTCTTCTTTTATGCGTTTTACTGCAATAAAATAGTTAATTTAGGCTAACTAACCTTCTATTATGCATCTTTGTGCACATGCACATCCATTTGTGGGAACGGAATTGAAATACCTTCTTTGTCGAAGCGCAGTTTCACTTCTTCGGTAAACTCAAACATCACGTTCCAGTAATCCCCTGAATTCACCCATGGGCGAACCACAAAGTTAACGCTGCTGTCACCTAGTTCAGAAACCGCAACCTGTGGCGCTGGATCTTTTAAGATGCGCTCATCGGCTTCGACCATCTCTTGAAGGACAGACTTGGCTTTTTTGAGGTCATCGCCATAACCGATACCAAACACCATATCAACACGGCGCGTATCTTTTGCCGAGAAATTGGTAATATTGCCACCGTAGATTGCACCATTTGGCACAATGATTTCTTTGTTATCCGGTGTATTCATAATGGTGGTGAAGATGCCAATACTTTTGATGGTGCCCATCGCGCCACCAGCATCTACAAAGTCGCCTGATTTGAACGGCTTAAAGACCAATAGCATGACCCCTGCTGCAAAGTTCTGCAGCGACCCTTGTAGCGATAAGCCAATAGCCAAACCTGCGGCACCTAAGATAGCAACCAATGATGTGGTATTAACGCCTAGCTGATCTAGAGCAGCAACGATAACAAATAGCATCAGTATTGCTTTAACAATAGACTTCAAGAAATCTACTAGCATCGGATCGTAATTAGCTCGGCCCAGCAATTTACCTACAAGATTTACCAGTATGTTCACAACGAACTTACCGATAATGAAGATAATTATCGCAACGGCTAACTGTATAGCGAATGGGACGATGTAATCGTCAAGATATTTTGAAGCATCTTCTGTTGTGAAGTCGAACATGTTGACATTTCCTTTGTGAAATTAATATCTAGTTTAAAACCCTACCACGCATGCTTTTTTTTGCACGTCTAGTTTGAAAACCATTATCAAGGACACGTTAAATTAAGCAATCTTTTTTGTAAAAAATTCACACACTTATAAATTGTGTAGCAAATTAGCAACACTTTTTCTTGCATTGTAATTTATAACCGTGTATAAATTTTAATCATTGAAGCACAGGAGATATACGAGTATGGAATTCTCGACGTTCATATTAGCATTTTTATTTATGATGGTTTTCGCATTATTTGCGTATTGTTTGACAGAGCCTCGGGGTAAAAACACGATACACGCTCGCAAAAGAAGCAATACCAATACAGTCGACATAGACAAAAATGTAGGTCTTAAACAAGACCCAATTTCGCAATCAAAAGATGTAGCTTACAACATTCAAAAAAACCAAACGGAGGCGGCTTAGCCTCCGTTTTTTTGCCTCGCATACTTACACCCTGTATTTAATCATCTAAACCTTTGCGATTTGCTAACAATATCTGCCATACTATCGGCGCCTTAACTAACATCTAGCAAATATGCGAATTCCACGATTTTACACGGCTCAGAGCCTACAGGCTGATGACGAGATAACCCTTGAAGAATCAGTATCTCACTATATCTCAACAGTATTGCGCCTCAAAGAAAACGCGCCCATTGTCCTGTTTAATGGCAATGGCGCTGACTACACAGCCGACATTGTCAGCCCCCACAAAAAGCATACAAAAGTGGTCATCAATGCACAAATCAGTCTAAATGTTGAGTCGCCGCTGCATATTCATCTCGCTCAAGGAATATCAAAGGGCGACCGTATGGATTATGCCTTGCAAAAGGCCGTTGAACTGGGCGTAACCGAAATCACTCCGATTAACACAGAGTTTTGTAACGTTAAGCTAAATGAAGAAAGATGGGAAAAAAAGCATGCTCAATGGCAAAAGGTCATTATCTCTGCATGTGAGCAAAGCCAGCGCAACTGTGTGCCTACATTGCATCCTGTTACCAGTTTTAGTCAATATATTGGCCTAAACACCAACCTTAAGCGCATAATACTGTCGCCAGGAAGCGACACCTATTTGTCGGGAACCCCAAGGCACCCTATTGGCTTTCAACTGTTGATAGGCCCTGAAGGCGGGTTTTCTGAACAAGAGGTGTATACCGCTCAACAAATCGGTTATACATCGGTGAATCTAGGCCCAAGAATCTTGCGTACTGAAACGGCCGCCGTGACCTGTATATCGATACTACAAGCGCTACATGGTGACCTTTAACTTGTATTTTCGAGCTTAAGCACCACACTATAATATAACTAAACAACCAAAACGTCAGAGAAAGAGCCGTCAATGTCATCAAGAAAGTTGGGAATGGTAATGGACCCCATTACCGCCATAAACACAAAAAAGGACACTAGCTTTGCCCTAATGCTTGAAGCACAGCGCAGAGGTTATACGCTGTATTACATCCAGCAAAAAGACATGAGCATCGACAATGGGCAACCCCTTGCTCGGTCTCAAATCATCACGGTGACAGACTCGCCTGATAATTACTATAACGTGCAAAGCGAGCAACAGATTAACTTAGGCGAGCTCGACGTGATCCTGATGCGCAAAGACCCGCCATTTGACAGCGAGTTTTTATACGCAACCCACATTCTAGAGTTGGCCGAACGTGCAGGCGCTTTGGTGGTCAACAAACCACAGGCACTGCGCGATTTTAATGAAAAGCTTTTCACAGCTTTATATCCGCAGTTCATTCCCGACACCTTGGTCACCACACAAAAATCTGACTTTAGAGCGTTTCATCAAAAGCATAAAGATATTATTTGTAAGCCCCTTGATGGAATGGGCGGTACATCTATTTTCAGAGTCACCGAAGATGGCACTAACTTAGGTGTGATTGCCGAAGTGCTGACCGAAAACGGCACCCGCCACGCGATGGTGCAGCGCTACATGCCTGAAATCAAAGCGGGAGACAAACGAATCCTACTTATTGATGGAGAGGTCATTCCTTATTGCTTAGCGCGTTTACCGGCAGCTAACGAAACTCGAGGGAATCTTGCAGCAGGTGGCTCGGGAGTGGCCCAAGAAGTCAGCAATGAAGATATGAAAGTTGCTACTGCAATTGCGAAAGACATGCCCGCTAGAGGTATTTTACTGGTAGGCTTAGATATGATTGGCAATAAGGTGACCGAGATTAATATTACCTCGCCCACTTGTGTCCGAGAAATCGAAGCAGCATATCCTATCAACATCTGTGGCAAAATATTTGATGCCGTAGAAAAACGTCTATAGAGGAAACCATACATCGTGGCCGATATCCCACAAATGACGAGTTTGCAAAACCATTTTTTGGTCGCAATGCCGGCACTAGATGATGAATATTTCGCGCGCTCGGTAACCTACATTTTAGAACATAATGATCAAGGTGCGATGGGGATCGTTATTAACCAACCTTCCCCCATGACGCTGTTTGATGTGATCAAACAAACCGATGCAAATGCAGAGGTTGATGAGCATAAGCGTGAACAGATTGTGGTGTTTGGTGGCCCGGTCAACCAAGACAGAGGATTTGTTCTACATAGTATTCAATCAGGGTGGAATTCAAGCGCCAAGCTAAGCAGCGAGATTATGGTGACAACGTCAAAAGATATTCTCTCTGCTATCGGTAATGAGCATGGCCCACGCCAGTCTATGCTTGCACTTGGCTATGCCGGTTGGGACGCCGGTCAACTTGAGCAAGAAATTCAAAGCAATGCTTGGCTAACCTTAGAAGCCGACCAAGAGATTCTCTTCAACACGCCTATTCATAAAAAATGGCAAGCAGCGGTTAACAAACTTGGCGTGGATGTTTGGCAGCTCACGCAACAAGCAGGACATGCCTGAGTGGAAAATCAGACCGCCTTGGCATTTGACTTTGGCATGAAAAGCATTGGCGTTGCCCTTGGTCAAAGGATAACGAGCACCGCTTCTCCCCTTGCTGCATTAAAAGCGCAAGACGGCATTCCAAACTGGGATGTGGTGGCTAAAACGATTGGAGAATGGCAGCCGCAGGTGCTTATCGTAGGGCTTCCGCTTAATATGGACGGTACGCCTCAAGACATTACCAATAATGCTAAAAAATTTGGCCGACGCCTCGCGCACAAATACAATCTACCGGTGCATTTTCAAGATGAGCGACTTTCTACCGTTGAGGCGAAAGCAAGGCTGTTTGAGTTAGGTGGATATAAAAAGCTGAGTAAGGATAAAGTCGATAGCGTTTCGGCGTGTCTGATCTATCAAAGCTGGCTATTAAATAGCTAAACCGCTCTTGGGCTTTCGCAATTCCAACAAATTCTAAACTGTGGTTCGTTCGTTTGTTCGCAAGAGCCACAAGTCCAATCAATGGGCTGCACATCCTTAGCTTCCACATCTTGCTCAAACTCTGCCATCAGCGCCTTTGCTTTTGGCTCCCACTCTGAATCTAGCAGCCACACTTCAGGTAGCGCTTCATGATGCGGGATTTCTCCGCTAGCACCGGCAATAAATTCATTTTTGATGGTGCACGGAATACCGGCTTCATCCAATAGAGTATAAATTTGGCGTACTTTGAATTGGTTAAAGTCTTTGTAAAATCGCTTCATACACCCTCTCTTTTTCAGATCTTGATTATCTTATGCACCTGACAAGTCAGCGCTTGAGCAAGTGTACGCTTAAGTCATATTCAAACAAGCACTAATAATAGACCAACTTGCAGGTACCTGGATTTCACCAATACGCTATAAAAACAAAAAAAGGCAGTGAATTGCTTCACTGCCTTTTTTTGAATATCTTGACAGACCTAATCTAAATCAATAGACACATTGCTTAGAGAACCAAGCGGGCTTCCAAAAGATTTACTATCGAGTTTTATCATCAAGCGCAAGTCATTAGGTGAATCAGCGTGATGCAGTGCTTGCTCTTCGTTAATCTTGCCTTTCTTGTACAAGTCGTAAAGCGCCATATCGAAGGTCTGCATGCCTAATTCACGTCCCTTCATCATCGCTTCTTTAAGCGCGCCCATTTCATTGCGTTGAATGAGATCTGAGATGAGCGGAGAGTTTAATAAAATCTCTATCGCCGCAACACGCCCCTTACCATCAATCGTCGGCACCAATTGCTGAGCAACGATGGCACGAATGTTTTGACTCAAGTCATAACGTAGTTTTGGATGAAGTTCAGAAGGCGCCAAGTGCATGATACGTTCAATCGCCTGGTTAGCATTGTTCGCGTGCAGTGTAGCCACACATAAATGCCCCGTATCTGCAAATGACATTGCATATTCCATGGTTTCCATAGAACGAATCTCACCAATCAAAATAACGTCAGGCGCTTGTCGAAGCGAGCTTTTAAGCGCTTCATCAAACGATAGAGTGTCAATCCCCACTTCACGCTGCGTGACGATACAGTTACGGTGAGAGTGCAAGAATTCGATGGGGTCTTCAATGGTGAGAATATGCCCAAATGAATTTTCGTTTCGATGGCCGATTAAAGCGGCTAGCGAGGTTGATTTACCCGTGCCGGTGCCGCCAACAAACAACACAAGCCCCTTTTTCGCCATTATGATGTCATTCAAAATAGGCGGTAGTCCTAAACTGCTCGCTTTTGGAATTTCCATCACGATCCGTCTTACGACCATGCCCGCAGCATCACGCTGCCAAAAAGCAGAACAACGAAAACGGCCTACATCAAAAAGGCTGACTGCAAAGTTACATTCCTTTTCGTGTTTAAAGTCTTCTTGCTGCTCATCGTTCATGGCTTGATGCACTATCGACAGTGCATCTTCTTTATTTAAGCGGTCTTCAGAAAGTGGTTCTAGTTTACCATTTACTTTTACGCTCACCGGCATACCCGCGGTAACGAATAAGTCTGATGCACCTCGGTTGACCATTTCTTTTAAGCATTCGTCTAATGTAATCATAACTTTTACTCAAGTTTCCTTGCTAAGCGTCTATTAGGTGTTTTTATCAATTGATTTCGCTGCTGCATCTTGCTGTGAAATAATGCCTTGTGCAACCAACCTTTGTAAACACTGATCCATGGTTTGCATGCCGTGAGCCTGCCCAGTCTGGATCACAGAATACATCTGCGGCACTTTGTCTTCACGGATCAAGTTACGAATTGCCGGAATACCCAACATAATCTCATGCGCGGCAACACGACCACCCCCCACTTTTTTCAATAGTGATTGCGAGATAACCGCTCGCAAAGATTCAGATAACATAGAGCGTATCATAGATTTTTCCGCTGCTGGGAACACGTCAATGATACGGTCAATGGTTTTAGGTGCGGAGTTTGTATGTAGCGTACCAAATACCAAATGCCCAGTTTCTGCAGCCGATATCGCTAAGCGAATCGTTTCTAAGTCACGCAGCTCACCTACCAGAATAACATCAGGGTCTTCCCTCAATGCGCTACGCAGCGCGTTATTAAAGCTGTGGGTATCACGATGCACTTCGCGTTGGTTAATCACGCACATCTTGTTTTGATGAACGAATTCTATGGGGTCTTCGATAGTCAAAATATGTTCACGTTTGTGTGAATTGATGTAATCAATCATCGCCGCAAGGGTGGTACTTTTACCCGAACCAGTGGCTCCGGTTACCAAGATAATGCCTGTAGGCTGGTTGATGATCTTTTTGAAAATTTCAGGCGCGCCTAAGTCATCTAACGAAAGAATCTTACTGGGGATCGTCCTTAAAACCGCGGCAGCACCTCGGTTTTGGTTAAATGCATTTACCCTGAAGCGAGACAGCTCTGGAATTTCAAAAGAAAAGTCTACTTCGAGGTTTTCTTCGTATTCTTTACGTTGGCTATCATTCATGATGTCATATATAAGGCTGTGCACGTCTTTATGACCTAATTCATCGACATTGAGTCGACGCATTTCGCCGTCTACACGAATGATGGGTGGCAAACCGGATGTTAAATGTAAATCTGAGGCGCCGTTTTGTACACTGAAGGCGAGTAGTTCGTTAATATCCAAAACTGTATTCTCCAAGAGTTTAAGAGGTTTTATTCGTTACAATGACAGCATCAACTTCACCAATTGCTGACAATTTACATCAGGTTCGCGTATTAATCGATGCAGCTGCAACTGCGTGCTCGCGCAACCCTAAAGATATTCATTTACTGGCGGTAAGTAAAACCAAACCAGTATCAGATATTCTGCTTGCGTATGAAAATGGACACCGTGATTTCGGTGAAAACTACGTGCAAGAAGGCGTTGAAAAAATCCAACAGCTTAAACAATATTCAGACATCCTTTGGCACTTTATCGGCCCATTACAATCAAACAAGAGTAAATTTGTTGCTGAATATTTTGATTGGATGCATTCAGTCGACCGTTTTAAAATAGCAAAACGCCTGAATGATCAGCGCTCAGTATACCAAAAGCCACTAAATATCTGTATTCAAGTGAATATTGATGATGAGTTAAGCAAATCTGGCGTGGCCCCGTCAGAGGTTTTACCGCTATTAAAGGAAGTCAGTTCCCTTGACCGCATCAAATGCCGAGGCCTTATGACCATCCCTGAGGCGAGTAACGACATTGACCATCAGCGACAAAGCTTTGCACAAATGCAGGCATTATTTAACCAATGCAAGGCTATTTATCCTGAATTCGATACACTCTCAATGGGCATGAGTAACGACTTAGCCCTTGCAATTGAGCATGGCAGCACCATGGTAAGGGTAGGCACAGGTATTTTTGGCGCGCGAGATAAATAAACTAATGCGCAAAAGTCACCTTCCATCGATGTAATAAAATAGGAGTCACATGAGCGTTAAGAAAATCAGTTTTATTGGTGCAGGCAACATGACCAAAGCCATTATTGAGGGCTTAGTAGCCAACGGTTATAAGGCCGAGCATATTATGGCCAGTAACCCTAGTCGGCCAAAACTTGATATATTAGCCAACGAACTGAACATTCATATTACCCAAGACAATGCAGAGGCGATTGCTTTTGCTGATGTAGTGATTATGGCTGTAAAACCGCAACTGATGGAGACGGTATGCAAAGACATGCTATCTCGCGCAACTGTTGATGACAAACTGGTCATTTCTATCGCCGCAGGCATTAGCGCCAAACGTTTCAGTGAAATGCTCGGCGGGCATGAGCGCGTTGTCAGAGTAATGCCAAACACGCCTTCATCGTTAGGCCAAGGTATGAGCGGAATCTACGCACCATCAAACGTGACTCAGCAAGATGCCGAATTCACCGCCTATATCATGGACCATGTTGGTAAAACCCTTATTGTTGCTCAAGAAGACGATATTGATACGGTGATTGCGGCAGCAGGTAGCTCTCCAGCATACTTTTTCTTAATTGCACAGTGTATGCAGGAAGAAGCGATAAAAATGGGCCTCACCGCAGATGATGCACGCCTTCTTGTGCAACAAGCCATGCTCGGTAGCGCGCAAATGATGGTGGCCAACCCAGATGTATCGCTTGAAACACTACGCAAAAACGTAACGTCAAAGGGCGGTACTACCGCAGAAGCCGTGGCAAGCTTGCAAAAAAACAATATAGCGCACATATTAAGTGACGCAATGCGCTCAGCGGTAAAACGCGCATCGCAAATGACTCAAGAATTTTAATGGAACTTAAGTAGCATGACGGCAACTAATTTTTTAATCAGCACCCTGTTTGACCTGTATTTAATGGTCATCATTCTTCGTTTGTGGTTGCAATTGGCCCGAGCAGATTTTTATAACCCTTTTAGCCAATTCGTTGTAAAAGCCACCCAACCGGTTGTCGGCCCGTTGCGCAGAGCAATACCCTCCATAGGTGCGCTTGATACTGCCACACTGCTGTTTGCTATTGTTATTGCAGCGCTTAAAGTCATTACGCTAAATATCATTTTTGGTGGTGGCTTCCCTCCCATCGTACCGCTAGTTTTTGCCTCTGTTGGCATTTTTATTGGGCAAGTGTTGAGCTTGGTATTTTGGTTGTTAGTCATTAGGGCCATATTAAGCTGGGTAAGCCAAGGCAATAACCCTATCGAGTTTGTGATGCATCAATTAACCGAGCCACTGCTTGCGCCAATCAGAAAAGTTTTACCGGCAATGGGAGGTTTGGACCTCTCGGTATTAGTGGCTATTTTGGCCATTCAATTTATTCGCTTATTGTTAGGCGACATCTTTGGTCCATTTATCTAAACGTAACCCTCAAGGAGACGACTCATGGCAAATTCGCTAAACAAACTATATATCTTAGCAAGTGTGTTACTGCTGCTTGTGGGTGCAAGTAACGTTGCGCAGGCGGAACAAAAGAAGGTGTTAGGTGAATGGGATGTTCACTATATCGTTATTCCCAGCACATTTTTAACGCCCGAAGTCGCTCGCGCAAATGACATCAGACGCTCAGATACCAATGCCTTAGTTAACATCTCCGTACTTAGCAGTAAAACCAAAGAAGCCCTTGAAGCCACTGTGACTGGCAGTGCCCGAAACCTATTGGGCACCACAAAGCCATTAACGTTTAAAATGGTAAAAGAAGGCGACGCTATATATCACCTAGCAACCGTAGCTTTTGATGACAAAGAAGTATTGCGCTTTGAAATCGACTTACAGCAAGGCAACACAACGCAAGTGCTGCGCTTTCAACAAAAGATGTATTCGGAGTAATCCGTTTTACGTAGTTGAACGAGGCGCGTCAACAGGCAGGTAATGCGTTTGGATGAACTCGATATATTCTTGTTCGTCCACAAAACGCCCGCCACAGGCCTCAAATTCTTCACACTGCTGTTGCGTAGGTAAAGTAAAATATGTGTCACTTGGGGATTGTTCAGAGCATTCTAAAACGTCGCCTTGATTAAGCGTATTAACCGCCTCCAATATAGTTTTTACTCCCTGCTCATACAACGCTAGTACATGCCATAAATACGACTTGCTCGCGTTAGTCTGTATGGTTGACACCTTGATTATTTTGCCGGTATCAATGCTACCGTCCTCTATTAAATGAAGCGTTGTACCAATCTCAGAATCCGCGTTTTTGAGCGCCCAAAATGTCGCCATTACGCCTTTGTATTTGGGCAGAATGCCAGAATGAAGGTTTAACACGCATTTTGAAGGAATATTGATAGCGTCGTTTTTTAAGATTGCGCCGTAGCGAATGGATACGATGATATCGGGAGACAACACTTTAAGCTCTGCTACAGCCTGAGGGCTGTTTATCTGATTGACTTCTTTAACCTCAGAGCATAAAAACTGGCCAAGGCCATCAAAACCCAAAAAGCCTTGCGTACTGCTCAATGCGCGATGAACAAGGGTGTTAAACAAGTCTTGTTCGAAAAACTTAAGGTTTTGCAGCTGTTTGGGCCGCTGGGTATTTCCTCCGACCTTTGCTGATAGCCACAAATGCGTTTCATGGCTTTTTGAAAGTTCAGGCAACAGTTGATTGAGTGCGAAGTTGCTCGCTAAGTCTCGATTGGCAAGACACAATATCTTCATTACATTTTCACAGTATTTTAAACTCACACGCGGTTAGCTGCCCGCATTTCGTTCAGATGATGAGCTATTGCTCTGGGCGCAAAAATACATACTCAGTTTCTGAGCTACTCGCCTCATCAAAACGATATCCAGCGGTATCGAACCCTTTTAGTTGCGCAGCGTCGTTAAGCTGATTTTCAATCACGTAACGTGCCATCATGCCGCGAGCTTTTTTCGCATAAAAGCTGATGATTTTGTATTTGCCGTTCTTTTCATCTTTAAACACCGGCGTAATCACCATGGCATCTAACGCTTTTTTCTTCACAGCTGAAAAGTATTCATTTGACGCAAGGTTGACCAACACATTATCCCCTTGCGCTGCGATATCGTCGTTCAGCATATTTGTGATGTCGTGATCCCAAAACTCGTATAGCGACTTCGCCCCCGGGGTTGCGAGCTTGATGCCCATTTCTAAACGGTACGGCTGCATTAAATCAAGTGGACGCAGCACGCCATAAAGGCCAGATAATATACGCAAATGTGATTGTGCAAAGGAAATCGCCTTTTCATCAAGGGTAAGGGCATCTAAGCCCGTGTAAACGTCTCCGTTAAAAGCAAACATAGCAGGGCGAGCGTTGCTTGAATCAAATGGCATAGAAAAACTGTTAAAGCGCTCGGCGTTAAGCACGGCTAATTTATCGCTAATACCCATTAACGAGCTAAGGTCGGCTGGAGATAATGTTCGGCACGTCTCAAGCAAAGTTTTAATGTGCGACTCAAATCGAGGTTGCGTGCTTTTTACTTCTGGAAAGCTAGATTTGTAGTCAAGATTCTTAGCAGGAGAAACCACTAACAGCATATGTCGTTACCTTTGGGGCTTTGTGAATGAATATACATAAGTACGCGAGATATTAAGATTATGACCAAGCAAAAAAGACAATGCAATCATTGTTCAAACAAAGTCGTTTATGTCTTGCCAATGCCTCGCAAACTAGCGATTTTTAGTGTCGGCCCATATATTCAAGTAATTCCCAGCAAATATGATCAAGGCACCGACAAACACCCAAGCATCCAGCGCCTCGTTGTAGAACATCATGCCGACCAGCGCAATAAGCGGCAGACGGACAAAATCTAATGGCGCTACAATCGTGGCCGGCGCTAAGGTTAACGCCTTAGTGATACAAAAGTGCGCCAATAGGCCACAACACGCAAGCAGCATTAAAAGCGGCATGTCACTTAAGTGAGGCAGCGCAACATCACCATCATATCCTGCGCAAACAAGACCAAACACCAACTGCATAGCGCACAAATACAGTAATATGGCCGAGATACTCTCGGTTTTGGTTAAGCGCTTAGTAAACACGTAAGTTAACGCAAAGAAAAAAGCGCATGCGGCGGCAGCAATAATCCCAGGGTGCAAATTATCTACACCGGGCCTCGCGACTATCAATATACCTGTAAATCCCATTGCGCCAGCGATCATGCGCATGCGCGTAAGGTGCTCACCTAGTAGCAATGGTGATAACAGCAGTACCCACAACGGGGTGGTAAATTCCAACGCAAATACTTGAGCGAGCGGCACAACCGACAAAGCATAAAACCATAAGTTTTGACCGGTAAAATGAAAGATGTTTCTCAAAAAATGGCTTCGCCAGGCCTTTAAACCGATATTTCGGTACGCGCCCGTTAGGTAAATAATGACCAATATAATCACCAGCGCAATCGCTGAGCGATGCAGCATAATTTCAAAGGTATCAAAACCGTCACTTAGCTCACGTCCAGATACTGCCATAGCGCTTAAGCTGAAGATTGCGCCCAGCATCCACAAGGCCGCTTTAATAGATGGATTCATTCAACAAAATAGTCATTAGAGCATACTGATGCATGGCCCAGTTAGCAGATAAGTTTTCATGGCTGTGAACGTTACCACATAAATTCAATATTTATCATAGTCATTACCCTGAATAACTTGCTATCCTTGTTACATACTCGTTATTAATCTTTGTTCAGGAATGTTATGTCAAACCAATTGGAATCCTTGCGCGCCCTTACAACCGTAGTAGCAGATACTGGTGATATTGAAGCCATTAAAAAGTATCAACCGGTTGATGCAACTACCAACCCGTCTTTGCTATTAAAAGCCGCTGCGCTCCCGCAATACGAAAACCTCATTACTGCGGCTATTGAATACGGTAAAAGCCAAGCATATGAATCGGCCCAGCAAATCAAGAAAACCTGTGATTATCTTGCGGTTGCCATCGGCAAAGAAATTGTTGATGTTATCCCTGGGCGCATCTCTACCGAGGTAGACGCACGTTTATCATTTGATACGCAGGCAACTATCGACAAAGCGCATGAATTAATTGCGTTATATAAAGATGCTGGCGTGGATAAGTCGCGCATATTGATTAAAGTGGCATCAACGTGGGAGGGCATAAAAGCCGCAGAAGTACTCGAAAAAGAAGGTATTAACTGCAACCTCACATTATTGTTTAGCTTTGCCCAAGCAAGAGCCTGCGCAGAAGCCGGCGTGTTTCTTATCTCTCCATTTGTTGGCCGAATTTTAGACTGGTACAAAAGTAAATCTCCAGATCAAGACTTTAGCGGTTCAAACGACCCGGGCGTGCAGTCGGTAAGCAACATTTATCAGTACTACAAAGAACATGGTTATAAAACTGTTGTGATGGGCGCAAGCTTTAGAAATACCGGAGAAATAATTTCCCTTGCAGGTTGTGACCGTTTAACCATCAGTCCACAGCTACTTGAAGAACTCGGACAAACTTCTGGAGAGCTAACGCCTATGCTAGTCGATAATGGCGCAACTAAAACGCCAAGCGAAAGACTATCTGAAGCAGCGTTTCGATGGGACATGAATCAAGACGCAATGGCAACCGAAAAACTGTCAGAGGGCATTCGTAACTTCGCGGCAGACCAAGTAAAACTGGAAGAATTATTGCTCGCTCGTTTTTAAATTCAACTAGACTTACATCGTTAACCTTTCAATCAAAACGGTAAGGATTTGCTATATGCACAAGCTTCGCAAAACTGAGGCATGGTCAACACTCGAAAATTTAGCGCCATTGGTTAAACGTCACCATATGCGCGACATGTTTGAAAAAGACCCCGATAGAGCGAAAAAATACACATTAAAGGTTGGCGGCATCACCTTAGATTATTCTAAAAACCGAGTCACACAAGAGGTGCTCGATACCCTTCTCGCGCTTGCTGAACAGTGCAACGTTAAACAAAAAATTACCAATATGTTTGCTGGGCAACAAATTAACACTACGGAAAAGCGCGCTGTACTGCATACCGCGCTACGTAACTTTTCAGACAAGCCGGTGTACGTTGACGGCGAAAACGTCATGGCGGATGTACACAACACCTTAAAGCGTGTCCAAACGTTCACCAAAAAGGTGCACAGCGGCGAACACACTGGCTACACCGGCAAGTCCATTAATACTATTGTCAGTATTGGTATCGGCGGTTCCTTCTTAGGGCCCAAAATTGTGACTGAAACCCTAAAACCTTATTGGAAAAAGGGCATCAAAACTCACTTTGTCGCCAATGTAGACGGTTGTCACATTCAAGATGTACTTAACAGCATAAATGTCGAACGCACCCTGTTTGTCATGTCTTCTAAGTCCTTTTCTACTCAAGAAACGCTGCAAAATACCCTTACCGCTAAGGCATGGTTTTTAGCCCAAGGCGCTCAGCAATCCGATATCGCAAAGCACTTTGTTGCGGTATCGTCAAATGTTGCAGCGGCCCTTGATTTCGGCATGGCAAAAGAGAACGTCTTTCCTATGGCCGACTGGGTAGGCGGACGATATTCATTGTGGTCTGCTATTGGCTTACCCATTAGTCTTGCGGTTGGCTTTAAACATTTTGAGGCGCTCTTAAAGGGTGCATACGAAATGGATTGTCACTTACAAGATGCTCCTTTTGAGCAAAACCTGCCGGTAATACTCGCAATGCTTGGAGTTTGGTATCGTAACTTTATGGGCGCACAGTCTCATGCCCTTCTCCCGTATTATCACTACATGCGAGGCTTTCCCGCTTACGTTCAGCAACTAGATATGGAGAGTAATGGCAAATCAACCACGCTCGATGGACGCACCGTCGACTATGGAACGGGGCCTATTATTTGGGGGAGCGAGGGAACCAATGGTCAACATTCGTTTTACCAACTAATCCATCAAAGTAATTTGCCAATACCGGTCGATTTTATGTTTCCATTAAAGGTGCACAATCAAGACGAAACGCACCATAATATGCTCGCTTCGAACTGTTTTGGGCAGGCACAAGCACTAATGCAGGGCAAAACCTTCGAAGAATGCCTTGATGACATCAGTACATCAAACCTTTCTGAAGCTGAAAAATTAAGTCTTGCAGCCCACAAAACCATGCCTGGCAACCATCCGAGCAATATGCTGTTATTCGATGAAGTGAATCCTCATACGCTTGGCTCACTTATTGCTTTGTATGAACACAAGGTCTTGGTGCAAGGATGCGTTTGGGGTTTAAATTCGTTTGATCAATGGGGTGTTGAGCTAGGTAAAGTACTAGGCAACGATGTGTTCGATATGATTGAGGGTGAAATGAGCCTAGACAATATTGATGCATCAACAGCACAACTAATTAAACAATTTATTAACAAACGCTAGCGTTAGGCTCATCCTCTTTATAAAAGGGGCTAGAGCATAAGTTAAAGCTCCTTTCAGCATCGCCTTGTCATAAAAGGTTAACAAATACTTAACGTATTTTATTTATTTTATTAGACTTTTGTGGTACAAAATAGACAGTGTAGAACGATGCAAACGTGCAACAATCTACCAACAGTTCGATGTAGCTGATAGGAGCATCCTCAATGGATTCAGTAGAAATTCTTTCCGTGATTAACAACGAAACTCGTCCTAACAAAGGTAAATCTAAAAAAAGAAAATGGCGTGAAATTGAAGCCATTAAAGACAAATATCGCCTCAAGCGCGAACTAACAGAAATGGATGTTGGTCTTGAGCTAGAGCTAGAACAACTCGCAAGATAACGCGCCTTTTTAAGGCTCTATTTGCCAGTTAATAGGCACTTTACCAGCGCTAATGAGCAACTCGTTTGTCTGACTGAAGTGCCTACAACCTAAAAAACCTCTGTGAGCCGATAACGGTGAGGGATGTGGTGCATTTAGAATAAAGTGCTTGTTGGTATCAATCAGCGTGCTTTTCTTCTGGGCAGGCGCCCCCCATAGCAAAAATACCAGTGCGTCAGCGTGTTCGCTTAGCGCTTGAATAACACGATCGGTAAAGCGTTCCCATCCCTTGTTTTTATGCGAGTGTGCTTCTGAATCCCTAACGGTCAAAACAGTATTGAGTAAAAGTACGCCTTGCTGCGCCCAGCCGGTTAACTCACCATGCGATGGCATCACAAAGCCATCGATGTCTTGGCTAAGCTCCTTATAAATATTGCGAAGTGAAGGCGGGATTTTATTGCCTTTTTTTACCGAAAAGCTCAAGCCATGAGCTTGATTGGGCCCATGGTAAGGGTCTTGCCCCAAGATCACGACCTTGCAGTTATCGGCGCTACAAAGTTTAAAAGCATTAAAAACATCGGCGCTAGGCGGATATACGATTTTGCCGTCATTGCGCTCTTTTTCAACAAAAGCAAGTAACTCAGTGAAGTAGGCCTGCTCTTTTTCTTCACCGATTAATGCTTGCCAAGTTACGCTCACCGGCCTTCCTACTTATTCCCTAAGGTTTCAAACATATAGGCTTTTAAATCATCGTATTGAGGACCTAACTGACCAGCCAATGAAGCTTTACTTGCGCAATCTACCAAAGCTTGCGGTAACGCGATGGGCTGTCCTAAAACGTTCTCCACTGTTTCTCGGAATTTTGCGGGATGCGCAGTGCCAAGGAAGATGCCTACTTCGTCGTCATGCAATTGTCTGCTCAATGCGCGATAGGCGATAGCAGCATGTGGCTCAGTAATGTAACCAAGCGCTTGCAACTGTTTCATTGCCACTTGCGTATAGTCCTCATCGACAGACTCACCCGTTAGCAAAGCCTTGTCAAAATAGCCCTTCTCTACCAATGCCTCGATGCGTGGCCAGTTATTGGGCTGGCTGACATCCATCGCATTGGAAATGGTAGGAACCGTTGGCTTTGGATCCCACTTTCCATTGACTAAATAACGCGGCACCGTATCGTTAGCGTTGGTTGCGGCAATAAAGCGCTTGATGGGTAAGCCAAGCGTTTTTGCGATGATACCGGCTGTTAAGTTACCAAAGTTTCCGCTTGGCACCGCAAACACCGCCTGTGTGCGCTTATCTTTTGGTAGTTGGGAAATAGCTTCAAAGTAATAACATACCTGAGCCAATAGGCGGCTAATGTTAATCGAATTGGCAGAGTTTAAATGCAGGCCGTCGCGTACATCTGGATCGTCAAATGCGGTTTTTACCAATTGCTGGCAGGCGTCAAAGTCACCCTCAATAGCCACCGTATGAATATTGCCACCTAAGGTAGTAAAGAGCTTTTCTTGTAGCGGACTGATTTTACCTTTTGGGAACAATATCACAACGTCAATATTCTCAATACCATGAAACGCATGGGCAACAGCTGCGCCCGTATCACCTGAGGTAGCAGTTAAGATCGTGATGGGCTGACCTTTGCTGATATTTGACAGCGTTTGCGCCATAAAGCGACCGCCAAAGTCTTTGAAAGCTAAAGTAGGCCCATGAAACAGCTCTAAACTGAATATATTGCCTGTTACATTGACTAAAGGCGCATCAAAGTTAAATGCTTGGGATATCAACTCGTCCACCAAATCTGGTGCTAGTTCATCGCCAATTAGGTGCTTTAATATCTGCTGCGAGCGCTCTATCAAAGGCATGTCTAATAAGCCATCGATATTACTCATCGGCTGTAAGTCGGTGGGAAAGTACAAGCCTTGATGCTTTCCTAAGCCCTTTTTAACTGCTTGGGAAAATGAAACCTTGTCTGTAGCATCTTTTAAATTTTCTAATTGCACCTGTTTTGTCCTTTACCTTAGCGTTACGCTGAAATATGACGAGCACCAATGGTGTCGATGTGACATATATGGCTAAAGCCATCGTCATTTTGAATGTAATGTATATTTAACCAAGTTTGCATGCGTTTAGCATCATCTAAATTGTTAGCAACGGCAAACACCGTTGGGCCAGAGCCAGAAATGCCAAAGGCTATACCGTTTTGCGCCATGCAATATTCGCGCGCTTCATCAAATTTCGGAAGCAGCGTTTTTCTATGCTTTTCAGCAATAACATCCTGCATGACGCTCGCTGCAAGGGCCTTTTCACCGCTGTGAAGCGCATGCACAAACACACCAATTTGCCGACCAAACGTGAGTGTCGTACCGAGTTCGTATTGTCTTGGTAAGATGTCTCGGGCGGCTGCGGTTGATACGCTGAGCCCTGAATAACAAACCACCCAGTACCAGTCATCAAACACCGGCAGTTTGCTGCATACTGGATTGTCTTGCCCGGTCATCAAAGTCATCCCGCCAACATAACTTGGGGCCACGTTGTCATAGTGGATACTGCCGCTAATTTGCCCCTCTAACTCACCCATCATTACTAGCAGCGTATCTTCGTCAAAGGGCTTACCCGCATGTTCGTTTAGCGCATAGAATGCGGCAACAATAGAAGACGCGCTTGAACCTAAACCACTGCCAATAGGCAATGCTTTGTGTAAATGCATAGCCACCTTTAGTAAAGGTTTGTTGTGACTCGCTAAAGCTTGTTGAAAAAAATCATAGCAGCGGGTCACGATGTTATTACTCGCGCCACTGGGCAAGCGTGAAGCAAACCGGCCATCAACGCTTAGTGCAAAACTTTCTGCATTTTTTACTTCAACCCAATCGCCCATCTGCTCGCCATCTACCGGCGAGAGTGCAGCTCCGAGTAAATCAAAGCCTAAACTGACGTTGCCGATAGAGGCCGGAGCAAACGCTCGCGTTCTGGCCATTAGCGATACTCCTGTTGGGTAGGCGTGGTGCGCAACAAGTCAGCAAATACACCTGCAGCGGTAACTACCGCGCCTGCACCGTAGCCACGAATCACATATGGGATTGGCTGATAATAGCGCGAGTGTATCGCCAGCGCATTCTCCCCATCTTTGACTGCCGCTAATGGATGACTTAAGTCGACAGCTTGAATGCTCACCGTGCACTTGCCGCCTTCTATCGCGCCAACATATCGCAACACTTGGTTGTTTGCTTTGGCGTGTTCAATTCTTTTTTGTAGCTGCGCATCAAGCTTAGGTAAGTTTGCCATAAAGGTGTCAATGTCGCCTGTGGCATCAAAATCATCCGGCAGCACCGACTCAATTTCAATATCGCTAAGCTCAAGACACATGCCCGACTCGCGCGCCATAATAAGCAGCTTACGAGCCACATCCATACCTGACAAGTCGTCGCGCGGATCAGGCTCTGTAAAGCCGTTTTGCTTGGCAATGTTAGTCGCTTCAGACAAACTTAAGCCTTCGTCTAACTTGCCAAATACAAAAGACAACGACCCTGACAAAATCCCTTCAAATTTGCGCAGCTCATCACCTGCAATCACCAACTTCTGTAAATTATCAATCACCGGCAGTCCGGCACCAACGGTTGTTTCGTACAAATACTGGCGCTTATTATCAAGCGCGGTTTGATGGAGCGCCAAGTAACGCTCAAACGAAGATGTATTGGCTTTCTTATTGGGGGTGACTACATGAAACCCAGCATCCATCATAGCAAGATACATATCGGCTATCTCTTGGCTGCTCGTACAATCGACAATCACTGGGTTGGTTAAACTATGGGCTACAACAAAGTCAGTCAAACGCTCTAGCGATAAAGGTTTATCGGCTTGAGCGAGCTTGTGTGGCCACTCGTTGTTCATGCCAATACCGTTTGCGTCTAACAAGCAGGCTTTACTGTTTGCTATGCCATACACGGTCAGTTTTATATTCTTTTCAAGAAGCTTGCTCTGTTGTTGAGCAATTTGCGCCAACAGCTCTTTTCCGACCAAGCCACAACCAATAAAGAACGCGTCGATGGTATTGAGCTGGGCAAAAAAGTTTTGATGAATAACTTTCACCGCTTTTTTAGCTTTATCGTTATCGATTACGGTAGATATTGAACGCTCTGATGAGCCTTGTGCAATCGCGACGTTGTTCACCCGAGCTTGGGCTAGCGCATTAAAGAATTTTGCAGCAAGTCCCTTTGAATGACGCATGCCGTCACCTACTAAGGTCACAATCGCCAGGTTTTCGCGTACTTCAATTGGCTCAAGTAGATGGTTGCTCAACTCTAATGCGAAGTTCTCCTCAAGCAGCTCCAGTGCCTTATGAGAGTCTTTATGGGCAACACAAAAGCTGATGCTGTATTCTGATGATGACTGCGTGATCAGAGAAATCGAGATATTCCCTTTTGAAATGACATCAAAAATGCGACTTGCCATGCCCACCATGCCCTTCATGCCCGGGCCTGAAATATTAAACATCACAATATCTTCAAGATGCGATATGCCTTTCACACTGGTCCAAAGCGTACTCTTTTCGTGGCTGATGAGCGTGCCTGGAGCTGCGGGGTTGAGTGTGTTTCGAATTAAGCAAGGAATACCAAATTGAGCTATCGGACCGATGGTTTTAGGATGAAGTACTTTGGCGCCAAAATAAGACAGCTCCATGGCTTCTTGATACGTCAGCTTATCGAGCAACACCGCGCCATCTACCTGATTAGGATCGGCATTATAAACACCGTCAACGTCTGTCCAAATTTCGCAGCAGCTAGCGTTAATGCATGCGGCAAGAATAGCCGCGGAATAATCAGAGCCGTTGCGTCCTAGGGTAACTTTTTCGCCATCTTCATTAGCCGCAACAAACCCAGGCATAATTAATAAATGACTGCCACTTGCATCAACATCACTGAATTTAGCGCGGCTAATGTCTAACTGCGCCAAGCTATCTAAGTAATCACCGCTCGCTTGCACGTAATCCACTGGGTCTAAAATAATGTTATCAATGTTGTGTGCATGCAGTATCTCGCTAAAGATGCGCACGCTCACATACTCCCCCATACTCAAAATGCTTGCGGTGACTTGGTCTGGACAAGATGCAAGCAACTTAATGCCTTGTAATTGTTGCGACAGCAAGCTTAGTTTTTGTTCAATAAACGCTGAAAGGTCATCGTAGTTTAAGTTAGGCAAGAGGGTATGAAGTTCGGTGGCAATACTTGTGAGGGTCATATTGAGTTTGGCTAATAGCTCGCCATAATCCTTGCCGCTTTGGGCTTGCTCACATAACAAAGAAAGTGCATTTGTCACGCCCTTTGGCGCAGATAGAACAACTGCGGCCCCTTCTGTCTTGTGGGTCGATTGGCTAATTTCATATACCCGCAGGTAACGTTGTGCGTCAGCCAAAGACGAACCACCAAACTTTAACACCTTCATTAGAGACTCCTCGCTCTTTAATTACTCGTTATACCGCTAACCATTTGAATTAATTTACACTTTACACCAACAAAAAAGCCCGCATTGTGCGGGCTTTCGTTAACTAAACTTGTGACACAAGCTAACGACCGCCCTCAAAAAAGGTGGTAATGGTCATAATACGCATCATGTCGTTAGTAATTGATCTTATGTTCATGCCGTCAATTTGCCGTATAGACGTCTAAATGTCAACTAGGAAAATGAAATTGTGTGGGGTAAATGGTAGGTTTTTATTGAAACAAAATATTTGACCCACAATTTCTGACCACTAAGGCTTGCTCAAGTGAACTGGCTACTCGCTTTGGTTCGGCTGTGTTTTTCGGCTCCAACAGATTGCGATATGTTTAACTGCCCAATATTTGCTAAAGGATGGCGTGTTAGTTCAATGTAATGTTCCTTGTGCAACTATCAATCCTTAATACATTTGTGGGTGCACGCACGAGTTTGTTAATCTCACTTTAGTCGTAATTTGCCAGCTCATACTGGCGAGATGAGTGAAAATCAGGTACAAACGGCTCAAGACAATTTTTACATCGGCATCCATGTTGTTAGACCAGGTTCAAACAGAAGAAGAAACGGCAAAAAAGCTCGCGTATCAAATATTAAGCGGCTTCGACAAATCCTATCGTTGGTATAGCCGCATTACCGCGGGTGCTCAAGAGCGTTTTGAACGTTGCCAATGGACGCAGTCGCAACAAGCGATAAAAGAACGTATCACCATCTATCATCAAAGCCTCTCGGAAGTGGTGACCGATGTTTATCAAACCATACCGCCGCATCAATTGCCCGACTCATTTTGGATTGCGACTAAAACGCACTACAGCAAGCTATTAAGCGACCATCCGCAGTTTGAGCTAGCAGAGACCTTCTATAACTCGGTTATTGGACGCATTTATCGACATCAAAAAATTGATGACAAAGTGATGTTTGTTTTGCCAAGTCGATGCTACCTGCCAGGCCCCGGCCGCCACAAGGTCGTCAATAGCTTTGACACATCAACAACCGTAAGAGGGATGTATGAAGCGATATTTGATACCTATCGCTTTAAAGTCCCCTTTGATGACTTTGCACTGGATTTAGAGAATCTCGAAACAGCGTTGAGAAAGAGGTTAAACAAAGCGCAATTGGCCTCGGTTCACACCGTAGAAGTACTCAAACCGGTATTCTATCGCGGCAAAGCCGCATACCTAGTGGGCAGAATTTGCATGCCCGACGAAACACTTCCTTTTGTCATTGCCCTGCAGATGACCGAAATGAACACCTTGATGGTCGACGCACTACTGACAGAGCGTGCACATATGAGCGTTATTTTCGGATTTGCGCGTTCGTATTTTATGGCGCAAACCCAAAACCCTGCTGAAGTGGTCGCTTTTCTGCAAGAGCTCCTTCCTCATAAAAAGCACTTTGAGCTTTACATGTCCCTAGGCTTTTATAAACACGGGAAAACTGTGTTTTATCGTAATTTTTTGCAGCATTTAGACAATAGCGACGACAACTTTGAACTGGCACCAGGAATTAAAGGCTTGGTGATGGCGGTATTTCATCTGCCTTCTTATGGCGTAGTATTTAAAATTATTCGTGATGAATTTGCAGAAAGTAAAAAAATCACTCGTGAGCATGTAAAAGACTGCTATCGACTCGTTAAAATGACCGACCGCGTGGGACGCATGGCTGATACGCACGAGTATGTGAACTTTTCTTTGCCAAGGGCGCGCTTCGACGAAACCTTGCTCACTCACCTACAAGATACTTGTGCAACGAGCATTGAAGTAAAAGAAGATGAAGTGATCATCAAACATATGTACATAGAAAGACGAATGACGCCGCTAAACCTGTACTTACAGCATGAAACCGATGAAGAAAAGGTAAAAAGCGCCATTAACGATTTGGGTTTATGTATCAAACAGATTGCCTATGCGAACATATTTCCAGGCGATATGCTGCACAAAAATTTTGGCATAACCAAAACTGGTCGCGTCATATTCTATGATTATGACGAGATATGCTACATGGACCAGCCGAACTTTAGAGAAATTCCAAAATCTGACGACCCTTATGCCTTAGATACTCTCTCTGTGGCGCCAAATGATGTTTTCCCAGAACAATTTGAGCATTTTATCGTCGGTAAGAAACACCTAAAAGACTTATTGCGTGAATATCATAGTGAACTTTTTAGCCCGCAATATTGGCGTCAGGTACAAAGCATTGCGAGTAAAGGCGTCATTCAAAACTTTACGCCCTACCCGCCTCATATTCGCTTTAGGCAAGATTAAAAAAGAAGCACGTAGTGTGCAACAACCGTTGCCATTGCTAACACCCAAATAACACTTCTAGCAATGTGCCAGTTACCCCAGTAGCATATCAAATAGATGAACCTGAGTAACACAAAGGCAATACATAACTGCACGGTATACAAATTGTGTGAATCGAGGGCTAATACTAGCAACACCGTTGGCGCAAAAAAACATATCGCTTCAAAACTGTTTTGCTGCGCTGCACTTGCTCTGGCACCTAAGCCTTCTAAGCGATTTTGCTGGCTGCGTGGATGTCGATTGTCGTATTTACCTTCTTTATGCATCATCACAACTAAAGGGATTTTTGCCACCAGAGGCATAAACACGACTAACGCCATACATATGATGATAACAAACACATTATGTTCCTTTTATGGTTAAAAGCTGTATCTTATCTAATAGAAATTCAAGGTTAACAGTTATTTTATGGCTATGAAATTACTCATTGTTGAAGACGAACCTACCGTTGCAAACTTTATCGAGCTAGGCTTGACCCAGGCGGGTTATACTTGTGAACTTGCACGTGACGGCAAAACAGGCCTGCAGCTAGCGCTAGATGGCGCTGCACAAGACACATATTCGGTCATTATATTAGATCGCATGCTTCCAAAAATCGACGGTCTAGACGTATTAAAGCAGCTCAGAGAAAACGACGTTACTACACCTGTTTTATTTTTAAGTGCAAAAAACAAAGTAGAAGATAAAGTGACAGGGTTGAGAGCGGGTGCAGATGATTATTTAACCAAACCCTTTGCATTTGAAGAGTTGTTAGCGCGTATTGAAATTTTAGGTAGCCGTGCAAGTACGTCGTCTGCCTCGCAAACAGAAATGACGATGGGTGAGCTCAAGCTAGACCTCATAAACCGCAAGGTCGTAAGAGAGGGTCAAGAAATTGATCTTCAATCTAAAGAGTTCAAGCTCCTTGAGTATCTCATGCAAAATGAAGATAAAATAGTAACGCGCACGATGCTGTTAGAAAAAGTATGGGAATATAACTTTGACCCGCAAACAAACGTCATTGATGTTCACATTAGCCGCTTACGCAACAAAATTGATAAAGGGTTTTCTTACCCCATGATTGAGACAATTCGCGGTGCCGGTTACAAAATTAGTAGCCAATCTTAAGCGAGTTTATTAGTCCATGCGCGCAATCCAGGCATATACAAAAAGCTCCAGCTTTATTGTTAGTTTTATTTTTACCTCACTGCTTTTGCTTGGCGTTGGATTTAACACCTATGTGCTTACCGTCGCTAACGATGATCTACTGATAAGCGAAACCCAAGCGGCAATCTCAGCTGATATCGGCGGCTTTCGAAGTTTGTATACGGCAGCGGGAAGAAGTGCGGTTATTCAAGCTTTAGAAGATCGCATAAACAGCATCAACAACGGCTTTTTGTACTACCTCAAAGATAACAATGGCCGCTATATTGCTGGCAACCTTGCCACTTGGCCCGACTCAGACGTAGTCCCCATTAAAAATGGATTACTGGAAATCGAAGTAGATATGCGTCCCGATCAAGGACGATTCGCCAGTCGCGGACAGCAAGAAACAGCCATTGCGATGGTCATGGAATTTGGCAACAAAGACACTTTACTTATCGCGCGTAGTGTACAAGACATTGAATTTGCCGTAAAACTTGCGCGAACCTCATCGTCTATATTGATTGTTATCGTGTGTATCATTTCTATATTGAGTATTGTGGTTGCCTACTATGTGGTAAGCCGAATTAATTTAATATCTGAAACCGCAGATGAAATCATTTCAACAGGTAACTTAAATGATCGATTGTATGTAGATAGTAGTTGGGATGATTTAAGTAAGCTTACCCTCGCCCTAAATCGTATGCTCGAGAAAATACAGCAGTCTGTGAACAATATTCAAAGTGTCTCCGACAGCATTGCACACGACCTTAGAACCCCTCTTACTCGCTTAAAGTCACACATTGAGCAACTTCCGAATCAAGACGATAAGTACGCCCTCATCGAAGAGTGTGACAAACTGCTAGATATCTTTAATTCACTATTAAGAATAACGGACATTGAATCTAGCGCCAAACGCTCAGGTTTTGAGCAAACCGACATCAGTATGGTAGTTGAGGACGTCATCGACCTGTATCAGCCGATTATCGAAGACAAAGCCATTAAACTAGGCACTACAATCGAACCCAACTTAATGTTACATAGCGACAAAAACCTTCTTTTTCAGGCCTTTGCGAATGTGCTGGATAACGCGGTGAAATTTACGCCCGCTAACGGCACTATAAACATTAGCATCACACAAGACAAACATTTAAACGCCTATAAG
Source organism: Glaciecola sp. XM2 (assembly GCF_018595715.1). Lineage (GTDB taxonomy): Bacteria > Pseudomonadota > Gammaproteobacteria > Enterobacterales > Alteromonadaceae > Glaciecola. The sequence goes on along the minus strand of NZ_JAHEOJ010000020.1, from coordinate 312,149 downwards.
TTTAGCGTGGATGATAGCGGTATAGGTGTTAACGAAGAAGTCATTGATAAGCTAACAGAACGCTTCTATAGAGAAGATAAGAGCCGCACAGCGAGCGGCAATGGGCTAGGGCTCAGTTTGGTCTCGGCTATTGTTAGCCTCCACAACGGCGAAATAGTGTTCTCAAAAACGCATATAGATACGCCGTCAGGCTTGTGCTGCACATTCACGCTACCGGTAGAGGGCAGCGCCAAATGATTATTGTTTTTGCATAAAGATAGTCACTTCGGCCATTACGATACCGAACTTTTTAATGTAAGAGCGATTCATCATTGTGTTTTCATCAAACGCCCAAAACCAATCGTCAAAGTTGACACGGTACGTGGTGCCATCAACGTCCAAATCCATCTCGTAAGCAAAACTAAATGCATTGCCATAAGAGGTGCCTGTTGCGGGGCCGGCGATGTCACCTGCGTTGCCGGTATAAGTGCCGTCAGCGTTTTTGGTTAAGGTCCATACACGCTTTAAAGGTCCATCCCCTACACCGTATTGAAATGTCTCATCAAGAATGAGTTTGTCATCTTCTTTATAACCGTCGATATCAACGATGAATCGTTGCACAACATTACCAGACCTATCTTGTACAATTCCCCATGCAGTGACTTTGCCATCAAAGAATGACTCTAACTCGAACGCGGGCTCGACGTTCTCATAAGACTCACCGTCGATAGATACCGAACACGCTGACAGTGCAAGCACAGCAGCACCAGCGGCAATAAATTTGCGCACAGCGCTTAATGACTTCTTCATATCCCTACCTTCTAATCTTATCGTGCTGAGCCAAGCAACTGCTCGCGTATTTCGGGCTCTGACGTTTTTTCAGACAACCAAATATTGAAAAACCACTGACTAAACTCCGGATCAGTAATGGTGCCGACTTTCTGATCGTTAAAATAGAAGTGGCTATTGGCGGCCGAATCGACTACGCCGGTGAGGTTTTCGCCTTCGTTGACGTTAGGAAACACCTGCTCCATTTTTTCGTACCATTTCGCGAGTTTCACCTCGTCGGTCATACCTTGCTTGCGCATTTCGTCAATGCTTCTGCTCGCTATACTCTTTCCCTTGAAGTCACGCAAATAAGTTAATGAGAGCGCGAATGGCTTCTGTGGGTCAAACTTACCATCGGGCGCAATGAGTTGCGCATCATAAATATCCCAAAACATCACTTCTAGGCGTGCTTCGCCGACTGGCTTGGGATTTTCGATGTAGGTTGACACTGCTTTAGCGTCTATAATAAAAGATACCCATACAGCGAGGGCTAGGAGATACTTAACTTGCATAATTTTTTCCTCGTAATCATGTATGTATTAACGCACACATACAGGCTTTTAGATCATTAAGATTTCGTAATGCCAGAGTACTTAGCGGGTAAACATGGACAAACCAAAACGTTTCTTACTTATTCGGATGTAAATTTACATTTTTGCAACAAAATAAAAGGTTAAAAGGTTGGTAACCACTTACATCGATAACATAGCGAATAGCCTTGAAATCGCTACCCCGTCTCCTTTACAGGCGTTATCTGTGCGCGTTAACAAATCGCCTGTCACGCTATGGTGCAAGCGTGATGATTTGCTCCATCCGGTTATCAGCGGTAACAAATGGCGTAAACTACAAATCATACTCGCTAACAGCGTGACGAATAATATTCAGCATATGGGAAGCTTTGGTGGTGCATATTCAAACCACTTACACGCCATGGCATATGCGTGTTATCGGCTGAATATCGCATTTACTGCATTTGTTCGTGCGCATCCTGAAAGCCCCCTTACGCCCACCCTTGCAGATATTATTCGCTGGGGAACAAACATAGAGTACCTAAGTCGAGAAGATTATCGCAAACGCGAACACGAGCTGTGGCTCAAAGACATATGCACCACCCATTCGATCGACACACTTGTTCCCGAAGGTGGCTCACATCGCGACAGTATGGCTGGCGTCGCCACTATTATGACGGAGCTAGCGACACAGGCGTCATTGCCGTTTGACAATATCATACTGCCGGTAGCAAGCGGCGGCACCATGGCGGGATTAATACAACACGTTAAACGCCATAAACTACCCACGCGTATTATTGGTATCGCTGTGCTGAAGGGAGAGGGGTACTTAGAAGACAAAGTCCAAACATTGCTAGAACAATCCAACGATGTTGGCACAACAGCATCTGCCGGAAACTGGAAGATTCTCCATCGCGCTAACTTTCATTGTGGGGGGTACGCAAAGAGCTCAATTCAACAAAAATCCTTCCAATCACAATTTTTTTTAGAGCACCAAATTGCTCTAGACACGGTCTACAACACAAAGGCATTTTTCGCGGCACATCAACTACTTGAAAGTGGTGAGCTAAAAAAACAGCAGCGTAATTTAATTGTGCATACAGGTGGAATGCAGGGAGAGCGTACATAAAGCACACAATTTTTACTGAACTTTTTATCAGTTTTTGCCGTTAAGTAAATAACATAAACAAAATTTAAGGTTGGTATTTTGAAGCCCAATATGATTCTCAAACAAAATATTCCGTATGCTGCACTTATCTATTCAGCATTGGATTTGTGCGAAGTCATGCTAACACGTTCCCAAACGCTTTATCCCTTTGCGGTGATGTCTATAGAAAATGACATTCAAAGCGTATTCCCTTTGGACATGGACGACCAGGCTCAGGGCGGCATGATTGAAAACTTGCAACTCCAGCTGGCTGAACGCCGCATGTATACTGAAAACACTATTAGTTTGTTAGTGTACGCAGCAACCGTCAGTACTCCGATGGGTGAGCACAGTGATGCAATCATTTTCAATATTACAGACTCAAACGGTGAGAATACGGTGACGCTTTACCCTTATTTTCACGAGCAAGAGTGCATCAAATTAGGCGCACCATTTACGTGCGACTTCTCTGACTAACAACCTGTATATCTGCCCAAGATCTTCTTGGGCAAAATTCCTACATAAAAAGTTGTGATCATCCACAACACTGCTATTATTCCGGCAAATTTAATAAGGAACATCCCATGTCTCGAGTGTTAATTATTGGCGCTGGTGGCGTCGCTTCTGTAACGGTTAAAAAGTGCGCCCGCCTCCCACAATTTTTTGATGAAATTTATCTTGCAAGCCGCACATTATCAAAGTGCGAAGCATTGCAAAACGAAGTCGGCAGTGACCGTGTGAAAGCTGTGTTTGCTATTGATGCTGATAGTGCAGATGAGGTTGAAGCACTGATTGTGCAAGTTCAACCCGACTTGGTTATCAACCTTGCATTACCTTATCAAGACCTACCGATCATGGACGCATGTTTAGCTACTAATACCGATTATCTTGATACCGCCAATTATGAGCCTAAAGATGAAGCGAAATTTGAGTATTCATGGCAATGGGCATATCAGCAGAAATTTCAAGATGCGGGGATCATGGCATTACTAGGCAGTGGCTTTGACCCGGGTGTAACCAATGTATATACCGCTTACGCCGCTAAGCATTACTTTGATGAAATCCATTACCTCGATATCGTTGATTGTAATGGCGGCGACCACGGGCAAGCGTTTGCAACTAACTTTAATCCCGAAATCAATATTCGTGAAATTACCCAGCGCGGACGCTTTTGGGAAGACGGCCAGTGGAAGGAAACCGATCCACTAAGCGTACGTGAAGATTTGGATTATCAAAACATCGGCGTGAGAGCATCTTATTTGATGTTTCATGAAGAGTTAGAGTCGTTAGTCAAACATTTCCCAACGCTTAAGCGTGCTCGTTTTTGGATGACCTTCGGCGATGCCTACCTGACCCACCTTAGAGTGTTAGAAGGCATTGGCATGACAAGCATTGAACCGATTGACTTCCAAGGTCAAAAAATTGTGCCCTTGGAGTTTTTAAAGGCTGTGTTACCTAACCCTGGTTCGTTGGCTGACGGATACACGGGGATGACCTGCATTGGCACCTATATTACCGGCATCAAAGATGGTAAAGAAAAAACTATTTTCATATATAACAACTGTGAACACGGCAAGTGCTTTGAAGAAGTGGGTGCGCAAGCGGTGTCATACACCACGGGTGTACCGGCAATGATTGGTGCGGCGTTAATGCTAAACAAAAAATGGCACAAAGCGGGCGTTTGGAACATGGAGCAATTTGACCCAGACCCATTCATGGAGATGCTAAACGAGCACGGCTTGCCATGGCAGGTAGTTGAGTGTGACGAAAGTCCCTTTAAACGCTAACAGTGAGTCAGAGTGATGAGTAAGAACTTTCATCGTGCCGATATTCCGAGCCCTTGCTATGTTTGCGATGAAGAAAAGCTTGAGCAAAATCTAGCGCTCATGCGAGACGTGCAAGAAAGAGCTGGAATTGACATTATCTTAGCGTTAAAAGGCTTTTCGATGTGGTCGACCTTCCCTCTTGTGCGTCAATACCTAAAAGGCGCAACCTCAAGTGGCGTTTGGGAAGCTAAACTCGCCAGAGAACATATAGGCGGTGATGTACATGTATTTTCACCCGCCTATAAGCCAAAGGACATTGAGCAGCTGCTAGGACTGGTTAATCATATCTCATTTAATAGCATTGCTCAGTGGAATCGATACAAAGACCAAGTGCTTGCCAGCAATGTCTCGCCAGGTCTAAGAATCAATCCAGAAAATCAAGAAGCAGACACACCGCTATATGACCCCTGTGCGCCAGGCTCTCGTTTAGGCATTTTGGCAAAAGATATTAATCAGGCCGACTTAAGCGGCATTGAAGGTTTTCATTGTCATAACTTATGTGAATGCGACTCTTACGCGGCTGAGCGCACACTTAACGCTATTGAAGACAAATTTGGACAGTATCTCCCTCAATTGAAATGGCTAAACCTTGGAGGTGGTCACCTAATGACGCGCCAAGGATATAACGTAGAGCATTTGATTGAGACACTTAAAGCATTCAAGGCAAAATACCCCAACTTAGAGATTGTGCTAGAGCCGGGTTCGGCTGTTGCATGGCAATGCGGGCCGTTGATCGCAGAGGTGGTGGATATTGTTGAGAATGAGCACAAGGTGCTGATCTTAGATATTTCTGCCACAGCGCACATGCCAGATGTGTTAGAAATGCCATATCGACCAACGATCACCGGAGCAGGTTTACCCGATGAAAAAGGGTTTACCTATAAGCTTGGTGGCAACTCTTGTTTGGCAGGTGATGTGATGGAGGCATACAGCTTTGATGAGCCTCTAGAGGTCGGCTCTAGGCTTATTTTTGAAGATATGTTGCATTACACTATGGTAAAAACAACCTTCTTTAATGGTGTTCAGCATCCGGGTATTGGCATTTTGCGTAAAAATGGGGAATTTGAGATGATTCGTGAGTTTACTTACGAAGATTTTAAAGGCCGCTTAAGTTAAAGCCACATCTAAAAATAAAAAACCTCGCCGAAGCGAGGTTTTTTTATGCATTTATGACTACATTGTGTAGTTCACACCTAAGAACAAGAAACGACCTCTTGGTCCAGCTGGACGCGACAGTGTCGCTAAGAACGGTTCTTCATCTAGCGCGTTATTCACACCGCCATATACTTCTAAGTTTTCTGCAAACGAATACGATACTGAGAAGTCATGCACAAATGCAGTACCTGTGCTGGTGACATCAGAGAAGTCAGGGTCGTTTGCAACATCCTCAATCCCGATACCAGGTAGAAGCTGATCTGACTCATAACGTCCTCTCCAACCAAGTACCAAATCACCAATGATGTAATCAGCGCTTAAGTTAACAATCCACTCTGGGCGAGTAAATGTACCTAACACGTCGGTAACTTCATCAGGGAAGGTTACGTCACGCACTTCGTCGTTCTTCAAGAAGTTTGTGCCGTTAATAGTAAAGGCTAGTTCACTATCATCGGTTAGATCAAAGCCGTAATCTACTCTAAAGTCGATACCGGTTGTCTCTACTTCGGCTAAGTTGATAAAGCCTGAGCGGAAATCGGTGATAAAGCCATTCGTTGGATCACGGTCTACCGCTTGACAGAACTGGTTGTTTGTATCAGCTGCATCCACACAGTTTTGAGCAATATCAAAACCACTTAAGCTGTCAATCAGGTTAGTGATTTGGATGTCATAGTAATCCATGGTCACAACTAAACCGTCCAGCGCACCACCAAACTCATTTGAAGGTCTCCAAACAAGACCTAGCGTCAATGTTTCTGCCTCTTCCGGCTCAAGATCTGGATTACCACCGGACGTACCTGATACAAAGGCTGACAAGAAGTTAGTCGAGTCATAGGTACCATCAGTAATGCCAGAGCCAATTAAGGTTGTACAGTTTGCTACCCTAAACTCAGAACCTGCATTGATAAAGTTTGCGTTACATGGGTCTTGGCTTGCACCAATGGTGGCTGCAAACGTTGGTGAAAATGCTTCGCCAATATTCGGAACACGTACCGCCTCAGACAAGGTAGCACGAAGTGTTAGCGTGCTGATAGGAGACCATACGCCACCTAACGTCCATGCATCTGTACTGCCGTATGGGTCATAGTCAGAGTAACGATAAGCAGTTCTAATCTCTATACGCTCAGCAAATGCAACGTCTTCGACGATTGGTATTCTTGCTTCAAGGAAGTATTCAGATACATCATACACACCAAACGACGGGTTAGTTGGTCCACTATTACTGTCTTGCGTACCGAACGTTAATCCAGCAACACTGAAGTTATCTGGTGTAAACTCACTGGTCTCACGACGCCATTCGTAACCAAGGGCAAAGCTTACTGGTCCTGCAGGTAGGCTAAACAAGTCTGCACTGTCGCCAGATACAACCGCCAAGATGTTCTCTTGTTTGATATCATTTTGAGAAGTTACCGGTTGGAATACCCAGTTTGCGCCTTCTTGACTGATAGAGTCTATGCCAAATAGGTTGATTGGCACACAGCTACTATCAGAGCCTGGCAAAAAGGTCAGGAAGCCAAAGTTAGAGTTTGCGCTTGGGAAAGGTGATGATGGAGGAACAGCGCTTGGATCAAGCGTTGAGCGACAAACAATATCACCGGTGGATGGGTCGACAACAGCATCAATAGCAGCGAAGTAGCGGTCTTCAAGTCGTGCTCTTGACGTAATATTCGCATCGGTCTTGCCGTAGTTATACGCTATTTCGTAATCTAGCTCAGTGCCTGGAATAACGCCTTCAAAGCCAAATACAACACGCATCGTTTTACGGTCGGCTTCTGGGTTTGAATTAGCGGTAACATCAAGCACATCTCGCGACATCACTAAATCAACACCTACACCCTCTGCTTCAAGCGTATTAATTTGGCTAAGCAACGCGGCAGGAACAAATGGGTTGTCTAAGGCGATAGGAATATCGTCGTTAAAACCATTTACTTGGTTGGTTTCTAAAGTTTCACTTTGAACGTACTTTGCATCTATAAAGAAGGTTGCATAGTCGGTCAGGTCGTAGGTTCCTTTCGCTTGAAATAGCGTACGAGACGTTTCCGGTAAAATTAATTCACTGTCAGGGCTACTTGGTACACCGTCACCGCCACTGGCGGCAAAGCCGTTAATGTACACATCACCTACGTTATATGGGCGTAATGTGCCATCTCTGCCCACTACCTGGCACTCTGCTATTTGAGCAGCACCTAAGAAATTACAGCCTGGCACGCCGCCTGAGTTAACCACACTCACAAAGGCACTACCAGCAAGTGAAATTACACCAGCGTCACTTGAAATAGGCAGTCTACCGTCGGTAATGTAAGTATTTGCAAATCTTGGATCTACACCAAAGGCATCTTGAGTTGCTTGTGTATTTGCTTCGCGACCTGCTAGGCCTGAACCGGCAAAATCTCGATCACGCGCAAATACCGGGCTGGTTTTTTGATGCTCAATGGCAAACACCAAATCGCCTTTACCATCAGCACTTGAAAAGCCATTAGCCAATGAAATAAAGAATTCGTTAGCATCGCCTTTGTCAGTCAAACCCGCTTGTGTACGAAGTTCTAGACCATCAAAAGATGCGCCATCACGCATGTTAAAGTTCACAACACCTGTTACCGCGTCAGCACCGTATACAGCAGAGGCACCACCAGTTAATAGCTCTACGTTGCGTAACAAGGCGGTTGAAATAGTGTTTACGTCTACTGAACCTGAACCTTCAATACCCGATACGTGACGTCTACCGTCTTCAAGTACGAGCGTTCTCACCGTGCCGAGGTTACGAAGGTTTAATTGGCTAGCGCCAAGAGGTGTGCCGTTAAACGCAGAAAACGAGCCAGGCAATGAGGCTTGTAATTGCGGCGATTCACGAAGTAAGGCACCCAAGTCGATTTGACCCGATGTCTTAATGCTGTCGCCGCCTATGGAAATAACGGGACTTTCGGCATCAAGTGTATAGTCTTGAGACAGGCGTGAACCGGTTACCTGAATCTTTTCGACAACTTCTTCTTCATTATTTTCTTGCGCTAAGGCAGTCACTGACGTTGCGCTGAGCGCGCATGTCAATGCGATACTTAGGCTAGTGCGTGTAAACTTTGGTTTTATTATGTTCATTAGCAGTCCTACATGTGTGTTGTTTCAACAGAGATTTGCAATAAACATTCCATTTGATTTTTGCGAAGATAGCTAAGCTAAGACTATGCTTTGCATAACAAATTTAAGGATTATTGATGCATCAACTCTTATGTTTATCGAAGGTAACAAACATAAATGCACCAAGATCAGGCTCATTGCACTCCTATAGTGCATGATTTTTTAAAGGAAAAGCAATCTAATTCGACCAATATCTTAGATGCCGTATGTCGCGGGGCTCAAAATACTGCACTCGAATTTGTCATAAAAAAACCCGACACTAAATTAGTGTCGGGTTTTTATTTTAGAATGTTTTGAGGGCATGCCTCAAAACAATGTGTTGCTAATACTTAGAAAGTATATTTAACACCAACACGCATAGACCAAGTTGAAGCATTGATGTTCAAGTCTTGACCACGGTCGCCATCAAAGTTGGTGTACAAGTAAGTACCGTCATCTTGAATGGTTGCGTCAACAATTGGGTTGTTAAACTCAAAGTTAACTTGGCGCAAGTTGCCCCAATCTGGGTTTAGCAAGTTACCTAGGTTACGTATTGCGAAGAATACTTCACCACGGTGATTTGGCATAAATCCTGGAAGCTCTTGTGAAACGCGTAAGTCAACACGTCCAAACCAAGCACTGTTTTGAGTGTTACGTGGAAGAATCTGACCACGATATTGCTCAAGACCTTCAGCAGCAATCAGTTCGTTAAATGCGGCTTGGTCGAAACCAGGACCGTATTGTACGATTGGATCGTTTTCTAACGGGATGTAAAGCAAGTTACGATCTTCGAAACCACGCTCATCACCAAAACCTGGGTCGTTGTCAAAGTTGTAGCTAAACGGACGACCTTTCTGGCGTACGAAGAACAAGTTGAAACGAGTATCGTAATCTTCAAAGAACTCATAACGATATCCAACGTTCATAGTGAAACGATGTTGAACTTCGTAGTTACTTGTAGCAATACCTGGCTCATTTAAATCGCTAACTGAAAGGTTACCGAAGTTAGATGAAGCAGTAGAGCTGTTCATTGGGCTACCGTCGTTGATGTCGCTGTACGAGTAACCTGCATTTACGCTAAAGCCAGTATCCCAGCGCTTACGTAATGTAGTAGTGAAGATAGTGCTATCACCGTTCTCGTCAGAGTTAGTCAAGAAGTAGTCTGTTCCGCTACGTCCGCTACAATCGCTAGAAGTTGGATTAGTAACACAATCTGGGTCTAGTAAGTCTACATCTTCATAGATTGGACGACCATCAGGTGCTGTACCAACCTGTACAGTGTTAAGCGGAATAGTCTTAGCAAAGTCACGGTTTTTAGAGTGAATAACTTCTGCACCCACTACATAGCCGTCACCAAATTCACGCTGAATACCTATGTTCAACTTAAGAATTGATGGAATATCAAAGTCTGGGTCTAACGCGTTTACAGCACCGTCACCACCAACTAGTCCATCAATAGACTCTTGAGGTAGATTAAAACCAAACCCTGGAGTTGTTGAACCGTCTAGGCCTGCATCTGTTCCATCAAGTTGTGAAGATAGAATAGTAACACCGTTGTTTGAATAGTTGTTAGACAACCATACATTCGGGTTACCACCAGAGAAGATACCTAAACCACCATACAAGAACGTAACATCGTCAAAGGTATAGTTGAAACCTAGACGTGGTTGAAGTAGTTCAAAGTCAGGACCAGCGGCATTTGTGAAGCCATAGCGCTGTTGGAAGTTAGCATTTGCTACTGGATCTCTATCAGCATCCCAAGTGTCGTAACGTAAACCGTAAGTAACGGTTAAGTCGTCAGTCACCATCCAACGGTCTTGGATATACATAGTAGTATTGCGGAATTCAAATTCAGCAGCACCGTCAGCTGGGTTAAGTGATCCTGGAATTGAATATTCAATTTCGTTGGCAATTTGATTTCTAAAGTCATCAAGACCAGAGAAAGTAAATACGCCTTGGCTTCCAGGTACAAACAAGTTAAATACTTCTACGTTCTGGAATTCAATACCAGCAGTAATCTCATGGTCACCTGTTAGATATGTACCGGCTAGTTTGAAGTTAGTTGTATCGTAGTTTAATACGTTCGCTTGACGGAAGGTATCTGCACCTAGCAAGATATCAACATTTGGAACCGCATCTTCTATACGAATATCACCAAAATCTGTATCAGAAGTACCAGGGATTTGGCCATTTTTAACTTCAGCTACTGCATAACGAACTTCGGTAAAGAAGTTGCTAGTCCAATCTGAGTAAATTGAAAGTGCAGTAGTCGTTAGCTCATTTGCACGCTCGTAGTAACGGTCGTCAAACGCATAAGAGCCTGAGCTCAAACCTGTTGATGTTTGGTTGTTACCGTCGGTGTTCTGATAGGTAAGTGCCGCACGATGGTCATCGTTAATCTGCCAATCGATTTTAACAAGCACTTTTTCTTCTTTCTCGTCAGCAGAGCTGATTGTGTTACCTACTTCGTAACCATATACATCTCTTGCGATTGAGCGAACTTCTTCAAGTACTTGAGTGGTTAGGCCACCGATAGGCTGTGCAAAACCAGCGCCTTCTGGACCACGCTCATAAATTTCAATTGGTTCATGTTTTTCAAACGCTGCAAAGATGAAAAGCTTATCTTTGATGATAGGTGCACCAACGGTAAATCCGTAGCGGCTTTCGTCAAAATCAGGAATATCGAACTGGCCTTCAGATGTCTCATCACCTTGAAGAGCATCGCTTGTGTAATCGTAGAATACTGAACCGAATACATCGTTGGTACCAGAACGGAATACCGCGTTGATATTACAGCCTGTGAAACCACCATAGGTTACATCGTACGGTGCAAGCTGCACGTCTACTTGGTCAATCGCGTCGAACGGGAAAGGCAAACGCTCAGTTGGGTAACCGTTACCGTTAAGACCGAAGTTATCATTCTGTGGAACACCATCAACCGTTAGGCTGTTAGAGCGGTTGTTTACACCCGCACACTGAATGGCGTTGTTATTAGTTGCATCAATAGAGATACGTGGGTCAGTTTGCAGTACGTCTTTAATATCACGGTCGATAGACGGTTGATATTGAAGGTCATCGAAACCAAAGTTAGAGCTTGGCCCTAAAGTTTCGGTGATTAGGCCGCTTGCCGCACCTGTTACCGTAATACGCTCGATGTCGCTCGCTGCAACAAGGTCGATAGTTACGTTAGCATCTTCACCCAAGTTAGCGAAAACGCCTTCTACGGTACGTGAACCTAATTCATCTTCAACGATCAACGTGTATGGACCACCGATACGCAAACCACGGATGGTGAAAGTACCAGTGTTAGTCGATGTGAACTCACGTACTGAGTTGGTACGTGTGTCGATTACCGTAATTTTCGCGCCTGTCACTGTTTGACCAGATTCAGTTACGATCGTACCACGGATGGTTGAAGAAGTTTCCTGTGCCATGGCTGCAGTCGATAGACCGACAGACAAAGCGACTGCAACTGCAATTTTATTCAGTTTAGTCTTTGCAAACATTGTTTTTCCCTATGTGTTTTTTTGTATAAGTATTTTTACCGCGTGAATTGTCTATTTCAAACATTACACTTTTATTACAGTTTGTAATTTTCATCAATGTTTAATATTCGAAAATTCAGATGAAAACCTGTTATTAACCCGCAAAAATGCCCAACTTTCGCCAAAAACGCATATAAATCATAGTTGTTATTGAATGGTGTGAGGACACGTTGTAAAGTTGCGCAAATTTTAAAAGTAATCACCAAATATGAATCAGCCAACGATTATTGCTATTTCTGGCGCTTCGGGTTCGGGCAAGTCATTATTTACCCAGAATTTGGCCCTTAAACTGCAGCAACAAGACAAACATGTACTTGTACTGCAAGAAGACCATTATTATAAGTCGCAAGATCACATTCCACTCGAGCAACGAGTCAGCACTAACTACGACCATCCAGATGCCTTTGAGCACGATTTGCTAAGCGCGCACCTTCAGCTTCTTAGAGATGGTGAGACGGTAGAGTATCCGGCATATTGCTATAAAACACATACTCGCTTGCAAGAAACACAAACCATATCCCCCGCTCCTATCATTATTATTGAAGGAATAATGCTGCTGACGCAAATTCACTTGTTCGATCATTTTAATGTTAAGGTATTTGTCGATACCGCTTTAGATGTTTGTTTGATGCGCAGAATGTTGCGCGACACGCAAGAGCGTGGACGCTCTATGGTATCGGTAGCCGCGCAGTATGAAAATACCGTAAAGCCGATGTATCACAAATTTATTGAGCCGTCGAAAACCTTTGCAGACTTAATCGTCCCTCATGGCGGTGAAAACCTTTTAGCGGTAGATGTGCTAAGCGCCTACTTATTTAATCCACAAAATGGAAGTACAGTTAATGGTTAGTTTGTTAGGTGTTGTGTTCTTGCTGGGCATTGCGATTTTATTTAGTAAAGCAAGAAACAAAATAAACTGGCGCACCGTAGGGGGCGCATTTTTTCTTCAGGTCGCCATTGGCGCGTTCATCTTGTATTCCACCATAGGAATTGATTTTTTACTCGCACTCACAGAGTTTGTTGGTAACATCATCGGCTACTCGCGCGAAGGTATCGAGTTTTTATTTGGCCCCATTGGTAATTTATCTCTTGGCTTTATCTTTGCTTTTAATGTACTGCCCGTTATCATTTTCTTCTCGTCGCTAATTGCTGTTCTTTACCATTTAGGCGTAATGAGCTTCGTGATCAAACTGATCGGCGGCGCTTTACGGAAGCTTCTCGGCACTAGCCGCCCAGAATCGATGTCGGCAGCGGCCAATATTTTTGTTGGCCAAACGGAAGCACCATTGATCATCAAGCCTTTTATCCCTCAAATGACGCGTTCAGAGCTGTTTGCTGTGATGGTAGGTGGGCTAGCGTCCATCGCCGGCTCCATTATGGCTGGATATGCAGGATTGGGTGTTGAACTCAAATACCTCTTAGCAGCAAGCTTCATGGCAGCGCCCGGTGGCCTGTTAATGGCGAAATTAATTGAGCCAGAGACCGAAACACCAAATCAATCATTGACCGAGGTCAAATCAGATAATGAAGATTATGCTAATGTGCTCGACGCTGCTGCAAGTGGTGCTGCATCGGGTATGAAGTTAGCGGTTAACGTGGGTGCAATGCTGCTTGCGTTTATTGCATTAATAGCAATGTTAAATGGGATTTTAGGTGGCCTTGGCGGATACGTAGGTGTCGACGGGCTAACAATAGAGTTTATCTTGGGCATTTTATTTCAACCTATTGCATGGTTGATTGGCGTGCCTTGGGAAGAAGCTCAATTGGCAGGAAGCTTTATCGGTCAAAAAGTCGTGGTAAATGAGTTTGTTGCCTACAGCAATTTTGTTTTAGCCACTGACCAACTATCACCGCAAAGTCAGGCTATAGTGACCTTTGCGCTGTGCGGCTTTGCTAACTTAAGCTCCATCGCCATTTTAATGGGTGGAATAGGCGCGATTGCCCCAAATCGCCGCAAAGATATCGCGCGGCTGGGCCTAAAGGCAGTCTTTGCAGCCACTTTGGCAAACTTAATGAGTGCGGCCCTTGCAGGCATTTTTCTCTCACTCGCATAAACAAAAGAATATTTGGAAGTAAAATACATGAAATTAGAAGCAGTAGATTATCAATCCCCTACAGCCGCACAAGACTTTGTTGAATCATTGCGTCAAACAGGGTTTGGCGTGTTAAAAAACCACCCCATCGCACAACGGAGCGTAAGCGATATTTATCAAAATTGGGAAGCCTTTTTTAACTCCCCTGAAAAAGAAAACTTTGTCTACCATAAAGAAACGCAAGACGGCTTTTTCCCTAAAAGCGTTTCTGAAGTTGCAAAGGGCCATAAAAAGAAAGATATCAAAGAGTATTATCACTACTACCCTTGGGGACAGTGTCCTGAGGGTTTAAAACAAGAGATTCACGCTTATTACGAGAGTTCGCTTGCGCTTGCCAGCGAATTACTCAATTGGATTGAAGCAGAGTCGCCCGACTCGGTCAGCAAGCACTATCGCGAACCGTTATCGAATATGATCAAAGATAGTGGGCAGACGCTGCTTAGAATCTTGCATTACCCACCATTAGTGGGTGACGAAGAGCCTGACGCAATTCGAGCAGCGGCACATGAAGATATTAATCTAATTACGATCTTACCAGCGGCGAATGAGCCTGGCCTTCAGGTAAAACTTAAAGATGGCAGTTGGCTAGACGTTCCAAGCGACTTTGGCTATTTGATTGTGAATATTGGTGACATGCTACAAGAAGCCTCTGGGCATCACTTTCCGTCAACCACTCACAGAGTGATCAACCCGCAAGGTACCGACACAACAAAGGCGCGTATTTCGTTGCCGCTGTTCTTACATCCTCGTCCTGATGTAGTGCTCTCAGATAAATATACGGCCGATAGCTACCTAAAAGAGAGATTGCGCGAGCTGGGCGTAGTATAACCAAAGTAGCTAAAGCTCAGTTGAACGCACAATACTTGTTAAATTTAGACGTAACTCCCTGAAAGTCACGTAAAATTAACGTGTTATGGTGCACCGTGTGGTTGTTCACCAGATACACCCGTTAATGATAGTAGCGCATCACAACACTCTCTAGACTTCAAAAAACATAAACCGCTTAACGTGAATAAAGCGGTTTATGTAAGTCGTGACAAGATAAATACCAATAGAGAAAGCGCTACGCGCCTGGGCCGCATTCCATGCACATATTGACTATGTCTGGCCCAAACTTGAGTTTGGCGTTTAAATCACGTAATGCGGTACGTAAGCCTTCTTCAATAACCGGATGGTAAAATGGCATCTCAAGCATTTGTGGAACGGTCATTTTATTTTGTACCGCCCACGCCAGCAAATGCGCTATATGCTCTGCTTGTGGACCCATAAACTCTGCCCCTATAAATAAACCGGTGCCTTGCTCTGCGTACAAGCGCATGTGCCCTTTGTTTTTAAGCATTACCCTGCTACGCCCCTGGTTTTCAAAGCTAACTTCACCCACTTCAAAACAACCACACTCCCCTAAACGCTGCGTAATTTGTTTGTAAGTTTCACCTACCATTGCAATTTGAGGATCGCTAAATACCGCTGCAATTGTCGCTCTGCGAAGCCCTACACGCACATCGGGAAAGCGCCCGGCGTTTGTGCCAGCAATGGTGCCTTGATCTGCCGCCTCATGTAGCAGTGGGATCATATTGCTAGCATCTCCTGCGATAAAAATGTTTGATGCTGAACATTGCATAGTATGCGGGTCGGCAACAGGTACACCACGCTCATCAAGTTCAATACCTGTATTTTCAAGCCCTAGCTTGTCTATGTTTGGCACTCTCCCTGTAGCAGCCAGAACATAGTCAAATTGCTCGGTTTGTTTAACGCCCTCTTTGTCTACATAAGTTAGCTGCGCTTTATCACCCACTTGCATCATGTCAGACACCGATGAGTTGGTATCTACATAAAACTCTTCGGCAAATACCTTATTTGCATAATCGCGTATTACCGGATCGGTAAGTGGACCTATTGCGCCACCCACACCAAACAATTTTACTTTTACGCCCAACCGACTCAGCGCTTGACCAATTTCGAGACCTATTACACCGGGACCAAACACCGCGACTGACTCCGGTAAGTCGTCCCAATCAAACACATCGTCGTTTATGATCAGTTTGTCGCCAAAATTATTAAAAACACCTGGGTAAGATGGCCGTGAACCCGTGGCAATCACAAAACGCTCAGCGGTAATAATCGTGTGATCATCTATTTGTATGCGGTTAGCATCTAAAAATTTAGCATACCCTTTGATTTTATCTTGCTCAGGTATCTCATCGACGGCCTCAACCACAAACCCGGCAAATCTGTCTCGTTCGCGCTTAACTCTGGCCATCACTGCCTTGCCATCAATAGTGGGGGTTGAGCTATTCACGCCAAACGCGGGCGCCATCTCAATAGCATGGGCCGCTTCCGCCGCTGCTATCAATAGCTTACTTGGCATACAACCAACGCGGGCGCAGGTCGTTCCGTAAGGTCCAGCTTCAATCATCAGTACGTTTTGCGTATAGGTTTTCGCATTTCGATATGCGCTTAAACCAGCCGTACCTGCTCCTATCACAACCACATCAGTTTGTATTTGTTGCATAATATTTACTCCTGTTGATTCATAGGGGCAGGCGCCCCTATTTGGGTTCATGACTTAGGCAAAATAGTTTTCTAACTCTTCAGAACCACCAACGTGACGGCCACCAATAAATATCTGCGGCACAGTTTCACGCCCACTTATCGCTTTGAGGCTGGTCAATGATGCGTTAGCCCCCATTGTGATCTCTTCAAATGCTAAGCCTTTTTCAGTTAATAAGGTTTTGGCTTTAACACAAAATGGACAGCCCGGTTTAGTAAATATGCTGACGGGCTCCGGTTTAGCTTGGTCTGGATTGATGTAGGTCAGCATGGTGTCTGCGTCAGAAACCTCAAATGGGTCGCCGGGCACATCTTCTTCGATAAACATTTTGTCAATCACGCCATCTTTCACTAACATTGAATATCTCCAGCTGCGTTTACCAAAGCCTAAGTCGCCCTTGTCTACCAGCATGCCCATGCCTTCGGTAAACTCACCGTTTCCATCAGGAAGTACTGTAATATTCTGGGCTTCTTGACTTTCTGCCCATGCATTCATAACAAAGGTGTCGTTCACCGATAAGCAAACGATTTCATCTACACCATTTTGTTTAAAGACATTTGCCAGCTCGTTATAGCGCGGTAAGTGAGTCGATGAACACGTTGGCGTAAACGCGCCAGGCAGTGAAAATACAACGACGGTTTTACCTTTAAAAATCTCATCTGTTGTAACGGCTTTCCATTCGTCGTTCTGACGCGTTGCAAATGTTACGCTTGGGACGGTTTGACCTTCTATGTTGTTTAGTGTGGTTTGGTTAAGCATTGTTTTGTTCCTCTCGTTAAGTTGATAAGGAGTATCGCGCATAACAATAAATAGATAAAATCGTTTGATTATATTAAGCTGATAGATATAACCTATTATAAGCGTGCAAATGAATTTAAGAGATTTCGAATACGTCAAAGCGGTCGCACAATTTAAACATTTTCGCAAAGCAGCAGACGCTTGTTTTGTGAGTCAGCCAACATTAAGCGGTCAAATCAAAAAATTAGAGCAAGCGCTGGATGTGGTGTTATTTGACCGTTCAACCAAGCAGGTCAGCCTAACAAGTGATGGTAGGCGATTATTGGCGCAAATTGAGTTGATTTTGGAAAATACGCGGGTTTTAAAAGAAATGGCGGCGACTTCCAACGAGCCATTAAAAGGTAAACTCAAGGTGGGCATTATCCCTACTATTGCACCTTATCTGCTTCCGGTACTACTGACGTCGATGAAAGAAGCATTTGTTGATACTCAATTTTCATTCATCGAAATGCAAACCATCACTATGTTGAGCGCACTGGAAAATGGAGAGCTAGATTTTGCGATTTTGGCAGATGTGCCTGAACTAGCAAACTTCAATACAGTGGTCTTATATAAGGAAGACTTTTTAGTCGCACTCTCAACACAACATGCGCTTTGTAAGCACAATAAGGTAGCAATAAGCGATCTAGAAGGTTGTGACTTATTAATGCTAAGCGATGGTCATTGTTTTAAAGACCAAGCCCAGCAGTTTTGCTTTTCTGCTGGCGTTGAAGTTTCTAACCAATACAAAGGCAACAGTATAGAAACCCTACTTGCATTAGTCGCAATAAACGACGGTGTGACGTTTGTACCCAAATTAGCCTGCAGCAAAAGAACTGGAATTGCTTATCTGCCGATTTTTCCAAACCAACAGCGCAAGGTTGTACTGGCCTGCAGAAAGCATTATCCGCATATGTCAGGGGTAGCGCAGTTAAGTGAATGGCTTATAACGCATGACAACTTAAAGCGACAACTCGATAAGGTAGTATAAATTGCATTTTGCCCATGTTAGGCAAGGTTGTTGGTAAATAGTTTAGAGAGCGGCGCTATAACGACACTAGCTGTCATAAGGCCGCAAAACGCCTTTTTGTGTTCGCAAAATATTGGTTTAGTAATCTGCATTGCTTATTTGTGATGTGACCCGCTTGCAATCACTCTAGGTTCAAACGTAGAGGTAATGCAACGCTGGTCGCCATAGTAATTATTGCTGTAGTTACAGTACGTTTGATCAAAATGCAGTTGCGCGGGTTTATTTTGGTTAAGCTGCTTTAATGCTTGTTGTAAATATTTCATATTTATAGCCTCAGTCAGATAGTACGTTGGGTAAGGTTGTTTCGGTAGACATAAAGATAAATGAGAAATCAAAATGCTTAAAGCGATTAAAAGCAATTCGTGTAATCGTTTTTTACGATTACACATCTAAAGCCTTTATTGGTAAATGATATAATGGGTTCTCCGTGGTGTAATCGCTGTAACAATGTGGATATTGCTACTAACTATGATTACAACAACGGAAAACGTCTAACTATCTTTCAAAACTCAAAAAGACTGCTTCAGCACCGTTAACGACGTTTTTGCTTAAAACCAAAAAAGCCGTTATCAATGATTTGTTCGGCAACCAATTTAGGCACGCTGTTTTCCCAATCGCCACCGCCGCTTTTGAGTTGCTTTAAAATATCTCTTGAGAATATTTTGAAAAGGTTGATATCGCTGGTATCCAAGCCGGTTAAAAAGTCGTTTTCAAGTAAATGACGATATAGAAAGCGCAAATGCTCTTGAACCTTTAAGTCTGAAAACTCGCGTAACTCGCCTTCAGCATTTAGCTCTGGGTAGATAAACATCCGCGTATTGTCGGGGAATAACTTTCCAAAACCTTCGAGCATGCCGCCTTCTACACCTCGGTAAGATTCTTCATCAAAGATTTGTTTGAGGTTTATCATACCGACCACAATTCCAATGTGCATCTTGGTATACTGACGGAAGTAAGCACGCAAAGAAAAGTAGCGCGTATAATCTGATATCATCACGTTATACCCTAGGGCATTTAGTAGCTGAACTCGCTGCACCAAATCTTCTTCAGGCACATGGTTATCATTTCCTTTCGCATCGTTAAGAGAAATCTCAGCAATAGCAATGGTATTTGCTTCGCTTATTCCTTTTTGAGCATAAAAAGCTTTTTTACCCTGCTCTATCATATCGACGTTCAAATTAGTGACAGGTCTAAATGACCCACGAATGGTAATTACATTCTTTTTGTAGAGCATTTCAGCTGGCACGCCAATTGTGCCATCGGGTCTAAACATAATTGCTCGGGTTTTCCAGCTGCGGATGAGGTGCAAATTAATCGCGCGATTGTCGATATCCTCAAAATACGGCCCTACAAATTCAATAGAGTCAATTTCGATACGCCCAGGTTTAATGCTGTCGGTAAGCGAGTCAATCATCATCTTAGGGTCTTCAAAATAATAATATGCCGCGTAAATGAGGTTCACGCCTAATACACCGAGTGCTTGTTGTTGCGCCTCAGCATTATCATCATGCATGCGTACATGTACTTTTATGTTCGAAGGCTCTGCGCCTGGATACATTTGGATGCGGATCCCACACCACGCATGGCACTCATTGTCTCGGTTGAAGCTCTTTGCAGCAACCGTCGCGGCATAGGCAAAATATCGAGAAGCCTTTGAGCGACCTTCACTCACCCGCTCAAGCACTAGGTTTAGCTCTTGCTCCATCATTGCCTTTACGCGGGCCTTACTCACATATCGACCGTCGTTTTGCACACCATAAATCGCATCAGAAAACTTCATATCATAAGCCGACATGGTTTTTGCTATGGTACCGGCAGCTGCGCCTGCTAGAAAAAACTGTCTAGCCACTTCCTGCCCTGCTCCAATCTCTACGATTGTGCCGTATTTTTTATCGTCTAGGTTTAGACGTAAGGCTTTTTGAGAAGTAGAGCGTGAGCTGACGTTTTTGTGTTCCATGAGAACTCCTGTAAGCGAGTAGTGTGAGCATAGCTTTGTTTAAGGCGTTATCGGCTGAGTATTATATCTTTTGAGACATTGACACAGTTAAGTTCGCGAGTGCACACGAAACAGCAGCGTTCTGTGCTTTAATTAATATACACAGCATATGGTTAGACGGCAATTTCCGTCTCGGTAATTCAGCGCTAAAAGCCGTGAAAACTGATCTTTTGTTCACTTGCTACAGTTTTTAGTGATAGATATGATTCGATTACGTTAATTGAGCACAGTGTAAAGGAATGAGGTATGACAATATTTAAAGCGTTATCAATAAGTGTATTAGCACTAACAACACTGATAAGTGCCCCGCATGCAAGCGAAGGACAAGAGGCACAACCAACAAAAAAAGAAGTAGAGAGAATAGAAGTTCAAGGCAGTCGCCCTAAAGGATACTACTTGAGCGAGTTTCGCAAAAACCAAACAGACTTCGTAAGAATGTTCAACGATTTAGTAAATGATAGCGAAATGGAAGTGGTGTGTGAATCTAGAGCTCAAACCGGCAGTCGAGTGAAAAAAAGAGTCTGTGAACCACGTTTTATCAGTACCCTGACGTTTAGAGAAACGCAGCGTGAATTAGCATTTAGTGGCGACTTAAGCCAAGCAGCGCTTATCCAGCAAAACCCTCAGCTACAAAAAGCGCTTATAGAAGAGTTTGCTGAGTTTCAAAAAATCACCGCAGCCCTTTTAAATGAGCATGCCGAGTTAGCTGAAAAATATACGAAAATGAATCAAGCCTTGAGCAAGGTCGAGAGTTTTTCAAAAGATTAAGAGTTTAACCTAGACAATACGTTTTGATCGCGCGGGTATGTGACAGCTCAAGCAAGTTCATGTGCCCCTGCTTATTCAGCGCATAGAGCTGAGCAAACAGCAAAGTAAGCGTGGCAAGGGCATCATCAAGCGAGTTATGTAAAGGCGTGTGATTAAGCTCGTAGCGCTTGCGGGCGTTACCTAAGGCAACGGCTCCCTTAGGCACAAATCCGTGAGCCTTCTCACACATATAAACCTCCAGCAGCATGGTGTCAATCGTGGTGATTTTTGCGGCAGGTAACTCCAACTGCAGCCACAAACGATTTAGCACTCGCATGTCCAGCGCGGCGTTGTGCAATACCCACACATGGGATAAGGCAAACGCTTCGAGCGCTTGTAGCTTCTCTCTAATGTGTCGACCTAGGGCAATATCCTTAGCGGTAAGCCCATGGATGACTGGACTTTGTGCCAAATCGCCTTTCGCGCGCACCACATCATACTCCGCGCTTGCCAAATCGACCTGAAAATTAAGGCCTTGTACCCAGCCAATTGAGGTTACCTTTGCAATATCGGTATCTAGACCAGTCAACTCTAAATCCAGCGAAAGCAAAGGTAACTCAGGATACCGAGCATATTTAAACTGCTCGGCAATGGGATACTGTCCTAAAAAGATTTTCCGCAGTAAATCGAGCATTAGCCAATGCCACCTGAAAACTTCAACACAGCGGCTTGTTGTGCACGATGAATGGCTTGAAATGCTGCCTTCAACTGATGTTTCTCGATAGAAGACAAATCGCTCATTCTCACAAAGTTATCCTTAACATTATTTGCAAGTTGATGGCGCCAACGCAGGCGATTTAGAAACAACCAAATATCGATGAGATTTTTTCTGTCTTTATCAGATAAGCCTGATTTAACGTCAAGGTTATTCAGCCTCGCCACAGTCGCGGGCATGGTCAGCCCCATGCTTAGTGCATATAGACGCACCAGGTTATTAATAATGGCTACCGCAGAGACTTTTAAGTCGATACTGTCTTTAAACTCGGCCTTTTTCGCAAACACAAACTTTTGGAACATCGATAATGGCACGCTGTTCTCATTTGCATTTCTTGCTAGGGCCGCCAAAAACATCGGTTGCTTGAGAAGTGGCTTGCGCTGCGACTGTAACTGTTCAAACAACTTACTGTCGCCTGCGGCCGCTCGCGCATCCAGAAAAATATTAAAATCTAAAATAGCCTGATTGGTTGGGCTATTAACCCATCTCTTTGCTTCTTTAACAGCGGCATCAACCGATAACCTCAACTTAGGGTTACTAGCCATAATGTTGCCATCACATAATTTAATGCCACACTTTGCAAGGCCTAAACATACATATTCCGACATGGCCTCAAAATATTCAGACTCTTGCTCAGTAGGGTCGCGCTCATACAAAAGAGCATTGTCTTGGTCAGAACCCATGGTTTGGTCTTCGCGGGCTTGCGAGCCATATACGAGCCAACAGTAGCGCATTGGCGCTTGACCATGCTCTTGCTGAAAGAACGTAATGAGCTTGCGCGTCATGATGTCTGTTGCCTGTGACAACACTTTACCGGCGATATCAAAATCGCCTGCGCGCTTGGCCGACGACGCTAAATACTGGGGAATTTGCCAAGCTTTAGAAACTAACTGCTCAATATCTTGCGAATTAGTCAGGTCGCTGATCACAAACAATACATTCGTGCGCTGTTGCTTAGACACATCTGTATTAGTCACCATTCCTACAGGTAGCTTAGTGACCGCATCAACTACCGGTAAGTGGTTGATGCCGTATTGGCTCATAGTGCATATGGCATCAAATAAGGTTTTGTTTTTGGTCAAATAAGCAGGGTTTTCGGTCATGATCTGTTTAATAGGCAACTGCGGATTGAGGCCTACCGCAACAACGCGGTTGCGCAAGTCTCTGTCTGTCGCAATCCCTAATAACACGTCATCTTCGGTTACTAGCACAGACGATACGCGATGCTCGCTCATCAGTTTTGCCGCACTTTGTATTGAATCGCCAGGTTTAACCGCAATAGGGGCGTATTGCACCACCTCGTGAAGGGGCTTGTACAACCACATTGAATTGGAATCTTCTACGGCTTTGTTTTGCAATGAATCGTTTTTTGAGGCTCTAAAAAACTGGGCGAATGCCGGAGTCTCCATGGCTTGAAAGAAATATTCTTTTGGAATACATAAGACTATTCCGGGACTGTCAACGGTAAGGGTAATTTTATAGTCGACTTTATCGAGAAGGCGAGCAAAACCAAAATAGTCGCCATCACTTAAATGTTTAATGGGGCCGTCACAATCTTTGACGCAAAATTGCCCACTTTGAATGATAAAAAACGCGTCCTTGTGCTGTGTTAGGAGTTCGTCTTTGTTTTCTTGTGCCAAATAAATGAGTTGGCTATGCTGCGCAATTTCTTCATGTAGCTCAGATTCAAGCTCGTCAAAAGGCCCCTCTTGTTGCAAAAACTCGATAATTTGTTGGGCGGTTGCGCTCATGTTTGCATTCCTTAAACTGCACGTTGTTAAAAAAAACAGGCCCAGCATATGCCGGGCCTATTTATGCTCCTAGTATCGGACCTTTAATTAAAAGCTTAGTGAGCCGAAGCTTCACCCGCTCCTTTAGGGAAACGAATACTTTCTACAAGATCTTGGATTTCTTTCGGCGCTTCTTTCGTCATCTTAAACACAACGAATGCGACTAAGAAGTTTATAAGCATACCGATAGAACCAATACCTTCTGGTGAAATACCGAATAACCAGTTTTCAGATGTATTGAGCTCTGGGTTGACGAACTTGAAGTAAATAATGTACGCCATTGTGAACACAATACCTGAAATCATACCGGATACCGCACCTAAGTTGTTCATACGCTTGGAGAATATACCCATAATGATAACTGGGAAGAAACTCGATGCTGCCAATCCGAACGCGAAGGCGACCACCGCTGCGACATATCCTGGCGGATGCACCCCAAAGTAACCGGCAATACATATCGCCACCGCTGCGGCAATTCGGGCACTTAAGAGCTCCTTTTTGTCGCTTATATTCGGGGCGAAGGTTTTCTTGAGCAAGTCATGGGAGACCGATGTCGATATTACCAATAACAGACCTGCGGATGTCGATAGTGCTGCTGCGACTCCCCCTGCTGCTACAAGCGCGATAACCCAAGCTGGTAAACCTGCAATTTCAGGGTTTGCCAACACCATAATGTCACGGTCAATCTTCATCTCATTGCGATCATCGCCTGAGTAATACATTCTGCCGTCACCGTTTTTATCTTCGTGTGAGATAAGACCTGTTTCTTTCCACGTTTGAATCCATCCAGGGGTTTCAGTAAGTAACGTACCTTTATCATCAACACCGTTGATAGTTTCAATCATGTTTACACGTGCAAATGCAGCAAGCGCAGGAGCAGTGGTATAAAGCAATGCAATGAAAGCTAGCGCCCAACCAGCACTCTTACGAGCATCGGCTACTTTTGGCACGGTGAAGAAGCGTACAATTACGTGTGGAAGACCGGCAGTACCTACCATTAATGCAAAGGTTATTGCGAATACGTCAATCATGCTCTTAGAGCCAGAGGTATATTCATTAAAGCCTAAGGATGTTGATAATCCATCTAGCTTATCTAGCAGGAATACGCCTGAACCATCAGCGATGGTTGCGCCAAATCCTGTCATAGGAAGAATATGGCCAGTGACCATCATAGAGATGAATACCGCAGGTACTAAGTAAGCAAAGATAAGAACACAGAATTGTGCAACCTGTGTATACGTAATGCCTTTCATACCACCAAGTACAGTGTAGAAGAATACGATACCCATACCGATGATTACACCCGTAGTAATGTCAACTTCTAGGAAGCGACTGAATACCACGCCTACACCACGCATTTGGCCAATTACATAGGTAAAACACACGATGATGGCACAAATTACCGCAACGGTACGTGCTGTTTGCGAGTAATAACGGTCACCAATGAAGTCTGGTACAGTAAACTTACCAAACTTACGAAGGTAAGGTGCTAAACACAGTGCTAACAATACGTAGCCGCCTGTCCAGCCCATTAGGTATACCGCGCCGTCATATCCCATGAATGAAATAAGACCGGCCATTGAAATAAATGATGCGGCTGACATCCAGTCGGCTGCCGTTGCCATACCGTTAAGTACAGGCGGTACACCGCCACCAGCAACGTAAAAATCTGTGGTTGAACCCGCGCGCGCCCAAATGGCGATTGCGATATAAAGTAGGAATGAAGCCCCTACAATTAAAAATGTTAATAGTTGAACGCTCATGATTTACTCCTCTTCAACGCCATATTTTCTGTCGAGTGAATTCATTAACTTCATATAAATGAAGATTAATGCAACAAACACATAAATTGCTCCTTGCTGAGCGAACCAAAACCCTAGCTTAAAGCCAAAGAATTGGATGTTGTTAAGTTGCTCCACAAAAAGAATACCGGCGCCAAAAGAGACGACGAACCATACTGCCAAAAGCTTAAATAGGATAGAGAGATTCTCTTTCCAATAGGCTTTTTGGTCATTTTCATTTTTAAAACTCATCTTGAAATCCTCTACTAGGTTAACTAAGTGTGTTGATATTTACATACTTGTAACCATAGGTTTTGCGTGGTTAACACTTTAAATTCTGATGCTTTAGAATTCACCTCAAGCCCCTGCAAAACCTATCGTCACAGGGATAGTGGTAACTCTAGTTTTGTTGACACCATGCGAAAATGAGACCTTGGTCTTACGGTGTTAGTATTAGACGGTTCTGTGATAAAGTACCAATTGTTAAATGCTTGTATAGGAATTTACATGTCAATCGGATGGCTGGCGCTTGCTCTAGCGTATTTACTACTATTATTTTGGATTGCAAAATGGGGGGATAGAAACAGTCCTACAGCACGCTGGATCACATCTCATCCTTTAGTCTACTGTTTAGCATTAGGCATCTATTGTACTGCCTGGACATTTTTTGGAGCAGTTGGGCAATCGAGCAGCGAACAGTGGATGTTCTTGCCGATTTTGCTCGGCCCAATCATCGTGTATTTAATATTTAATTCCTTTATATACAAGCTCACACACGTTAGTAAAAAACAGCACATCAGCACCATATCTGACTTTATCAGCTCTCGTTACGGTAAACGCCAAGTCGTGGCTTTGATGGTAACAATAATCGCACTACTCGCCACCATCCCCTATATAGCACTTCAGTTAAAAGCAGTAGGTTCAACCTTTCAAATGGTTTCTGAGCAAAAAGATAGTCAACTAATTGTTATCATTGCTACTGCGTTTATTGCGGTTTTTGCCATGTATTTTGGTACCCGTAACACCGACGTTACCCAGTATCGACGAGGGTTGATGTTGGCGATGTCCTTTGAGTCATGCATTAAACTTCTTGCGCTAATACTCGTCGCCTTTGTGGGATATCGATACTGGCAAACCTATCATACTCACGATTTGCTGAGCGAATATGTTACTGCAGATGCTTTAAGTGACTTTACCTCGTTCACATTTTGGGCACAGACACTCATGGCAGCGGCTGCCATTATATGCTTGCCTCGACAGTTTCACGTCACCGTCGTAGACAACTTACACATTGAACATATACGCAAAGCTCGCTGGGTGTTTCCGCTTTATCTAGCATTAATTGCACTAACCATCCCTATTATTGCTTCTGCGGGGAATGCAATCTTTGCTGACAATCCCATCAATGCAGACCGATACGTAATGGGCATTGCACAATTTTCCGATAGTTTGATGTTACAAATGATTGTATTCATTGGCGGTCTTTCTGCCGCCACGGCAATGATTATTGTCGCAACTCTTACTCTAAGTACTATGATCACCAACGACGTCATTTTGCCGAAGTTTATGGAACGCAATATGTCTGGTGGTATTGACCGCGTCAGACGAATTAAAATGACGCGTCGGGTTGTGATATTTTTTATCCTACTACTTGCTTTCACTTATCAGCAGCAAATGGCATATCACGCGCCGTTGGCGTCCATTGGCCTGCTAGCATTCTCACTTGTGATTCAGCTACTACCGGCGATCGTCGGTGGGCTGTATTGGGAACGAGGACATGCTCACGGGGTCTACGCGGGTTTAGTTTCAGGCTTTATTGTTTGGCTGATGTTTTTGCTGTTCCCACTTATCGAGCCTGATACATCCATTTACCAAGGCGAAATCGTCAGCAAAGGTGCAATCTTGAGCCTCTTTGCCAATATCATTGCATATGTTGGCTTTTCGCTTATGTCAAAACCGCGCTTGATTGACCGTATTCAAGCAAAAGCATTCGTTGCGCCAGCTACCTATAGCTCTGCATTTACAAATGATGCCATCTTCGAAGTCACTGTGACCGACTTACAAACACTATTGAGTAGGTTTACCGGAGAAAAGCGCTGCGAACAGTTGTTCAAGCATTTTGAAGCCCAAAACGATGTTCAGTTGCAAAAAAGCGAAAAAGCGAGTGAGTCACTTCTCGAATTTGTGGAGCGTGCACTTGGCGGTGTAGTAGGATCATCTAGCGCAAAAGCATTAATTGACAGCGTGGTGCGCGGTAAAAAATTAGATATCACCGACGTTGTCAACTTCTTTGACGATACCACGCAAGCCATGCAATTTAACATGAGTGCATTGTTGACATCATTGGAGAATATTGAGCAGGGTATCAGTGTGGTGGATAAAAACCTAAACCTGGTCGCTTGGAATAAACGCTATTTAGACTTGTTTTCATACCCACAAGAACTCGTGCAGGTAGGTGTGTCCGTTGAACAATTGATACGGCATAACGTGCTCAGAGGTGACTGTGGTCCAGGAGAGATGGAATTACAAGTTGAAAAGCGGATGGAACATTTACGCAACGGCACACCTCATCGGTTTACCCGCCAACGTGATGATGGACATGTCATTGAAATGGTCGGGAATCCGTTACCAGGGGGCGGTTTTGTCACCAGTTTTAACGACATCACCGGACATGTAGAAATTCAGCAAGCATTAAAAGAATCGAATATCAATCTTGCTGCTCGCGTGGCAAAGCGTACCGAGGAAGTGCATTCAATCAATGCTGAACTTCGTTTAGAAATAGAGCGCAGAAATCGTTTAGAAACCAAACTAATACGCGCACGACAAGAGGCTGAAGATGCAAATGCCAGTAAAACGAGGTTTTTAGCACTTGCGAGTCATGATGTATTGCAACCTTTGAATGCCGCAAAGCTCTACCTGACTGTATTAGAAGAAGCGGATTTAGATCCTGATTTAACCAATACGATCCGTAAGCTAACCGATTCGGTGGTGTCTAGTGAAACGCTAATCAGCACAATTTTAGATATATCCCGCCTAGACCAAGGCGAACTGAAACCCTTTATTGAAACGGTAAATGTCAGAGAGCTAGTTACGCCCATTATCAACGAAATGGGCATGAAAGCGAAAGAGCGCGGACTGGCGTTTCGAAGCCGCATCCAAGACTGCTATATCAGTGCTGACAAAACCTACCTTTACCGTATTGTTCAGAACCTTGCTTCTAATGCGGTTAAATATACCGAAAAAGGAAAGGTCTTATTAACCGTTAGAGTCGTTAAAGAACAAGTTCGCATTGAGCTACGCGACACGGGGATTGGCATTCCGGAAATACAGCAAGCAGCCATCTTTAGCGACTTCTATCGTGTTGAAAACACCGAGGTGCAAGGCATTGGATTAGGCCTTGGAGTGGTCAAGCGTCTTACCCAGCAGTTAAATTGTAAAGTCCGTGTGCACTCGGTCGAAAACAAAGGCTCTTGCTTCTCTGTTCAATTTCAGCAGGTCTCTGCGCCAGAAGTGCCCAAAGTGGTGCGTTCACCGTCTAAGTCTATCTTTAATAAGTTGAAGATTTTATGTATCGATGATCAAAGAGAAAACCTCGATGCGATGTACACTTTGTTGAGCAAATGGGGCATTGATGTTCAAACTGCGCAAAACTTTGAACAAGCAAAGGTGATTGCTGCAGATTTTTCTCCACATATTCTACTGGTGGATTATCAGCTAGGTCGCGGGCCTGATGGGCTTGAGATTATAGATATAATTAGGCACCAGCAAAATACCATCCTTCCAGCTTGTTTGGTGACCGCACAACGTGGCGACGCCTTAATGCAAGCCTGTAGTGAACAAGGGGTCAATTATCTTGCAAAGCCCTTAAAACCAGCCAAACTTCGTACGCTTATCCAGAGTATGGCGAAGTTTATAAAACATGTAGAAGTGGAAGATAAAAAAGACAGAGGCGCACAATGAGCAGTTGCTGGCTAAAAGTTCGCTAAAGGATGGTTAAAGCATGGCTGCAGGATAATGCTTAACGCATAAGTAAAGCATCAATATTTGTTGGTATGGTTGAAACAAAACACGTTAAAACGCTAAAGGAGAAGTCCGTTTAGCATTCAATTTGTCCAGAGTAATAAGATGTTTACACTTCTTCTTTTACTGGTGGCTCTAGCTGCAACTGAGACGCGATCAAAACGGCTTGAGTTCGATTGTTGATACCAAGCTTGCGGAATATCGCGGTAACGTGCGCCTTAACCGTCGCTTCAGCAATGTCTAAGTTGTATCCTATCTGTTTATTGAGCAAACCATCGCGCATATAACACAACACTTTGTATTGAGAGGGCGTCAAACTGGCCACATTTTCTGCTAGTTCTGAGAAGGTTTCATCTACATCTTGTATTTGTTGACGTACTGCCTCTGGCACCCAAACATCACCTTCAAGCATATTGCTTACGGCATCTTTAATGTCTTGTGCACTTGCGGTTTTAGGGATAAAACCCATCGCACCTAACCCGACAATCTTAGAGATTAAGGACGCATCTTCAGTTCCTGAGACTACCGCAATAGGTAAATCAGGATGTAATTTTTGAATATGTAAAAAACCAAACAAATCGCTACTGCCTGGCATATGCAAGTCAAGCAATAACAAGTCAACCTCTGACTTTTCTAAAGTAGATACCGTTTCATTTAAATCGCCAGACTCTAAAATGGTTAGGTCTTCAAAACCCATTGACAAAGCGCCTTTTAGGGCATCCCTATACAACGGATGGTCGTCGGCAATTAGCAATGAAATCATGAAAGGTACCCTTAAAACATGTAGCTTGAATATTTTTGAGTTTAACAAGATGTTAACAAGGAAGGAAGAGGCAATGTGATATAAAAGAAAAGGAGGCTAAAAAGCCTCCTTTACGTCACTGCAAGCAGTAATTAGCGGTTCAATCTCTTGTCAATTAAAGAGGTAACAACAGATGGATCTGCCAAGGTAGATGTATCACCTAACTGCTCATGCTCATTCGCGGCAATTTTACGCAAAATTCTGCGCATAATTTTACCTGAACGTGTTTTCGGAAGACCAGTAGTCCACTGAATAATATCAGGCGTTGCAATGGGGCTGAGTTCTTTACGTACCCAAGTACGAATCTCGGCAGTCAGGTTATCGTCAGCCTCTACGCCTTCATTTGGCGTAATATAAACATAGATACCTTGGCCTTTAATATCGTGCGGATACCCTACTACAGCTGCTTCTGCAATAAGCGCATGAGCGACCAGCGCAGACTCAATTTCAGCCGTGCCAAGCCTGTGACCCGATACATTCAATACATCATCTACACGACCGGTAATCCAATAAAAGCCATCTTCGTCTCGACGTGCTCCGTCTCCCGTGAAATATACGTCAGGGTAGGCACTAAAGTAGGTTTCGATGAAGCGTTTATGGTCACCATAAACCGTACGCGCCTGTGAAGGCCAGCTGTCTTTAATAACCAAGTTGCCTTCATTCGCGCCTTCCAATTCGTTGCCATCCGCATCAAATAATGCAGGCTGAACACCAAAAAGTGGACGCGTGGCTGAACCAGGCTTAAGCTCTGTGGCAGCAGGAAGTGGCGCGATCATCATTCCACCTGTCTCTGTTTGCCACCAAGAATCGATAATCGGACAACGACCTTGACCAATCACGCGGTGATACCACTCCCACGCTTCAGGGTTGATTGGCTCACCTACTGAACCAAGCACGCGTAGTGAGGAGAGATCACAACCTTCAACAGGCTTCTCACCGTGAGCCATCAGCGCACGAATGGCTGTTGGCGCGGTATAAAGACTGTTTACTTTATATTTCTCAACAACTTGTGCAATTCTTCTCACATCTGGGTAAGTGGGTACACCTTCGAAGAATACTTGCGACGCACCGTTTGCAAGCGGTCCATACGTCATATAACTATGACCTGTGATCCAGCCCACATCAGCAGTACACCAGTAAATATCGTCTTCTTTGTAATCAAACGCATAGCGGAACGTTAATGATGTATACAATAGATAACCGCCAGTGGTATGCACAACACCCTTAGGCTGGCCGGTTGAGCCTGAAGTGTACAAGATGAATAATGGGTCTTCAGCGTCCATCACTTCTGGCTCACATTGTGCTGAACAATCGTCAATCAGGTCATGCCACCAAACGTCAACATCGTCGTTCCAAGCGATATCACCGCCAGTCAACTTTTGGGTAACAACCGCTTTTATGCTAGGGCATGCGCCATTAGCAATCGCTTCGTCAACATTGGCTTTTAATGGCACCGAACGCCCGGCTCGACGGCCTTGGTCGGCAGTGATTACTACTTTGGCATCACTGTTGTTGATGCGATCTGCAATCGCGTTTGGCGAGAAACCACCGAAAATAACAGAATGCACCGCGCCAATGCGTGCGCAAGCTAACATAGCATATGCTGCATGAGGCACCATTGGCATATAAATAGCCACTCTATCGCCTTTGTTAACACCTAGCTTTTTAAGGCCATTGGCTAACTTACATACTTCATAGTGAAGCTGCTGATAGGTGACATTCTCTGAATCTTCTGGCGAGTCACCTTCCCAAAAGATAGCGGTTTTCTTGGCGTTCTTTTCTAAATGGCGATCAATACAGTTGTAGCTAGCATTAAGCTGCCCATCTTCAAACCACTTAATGTCGCAGTTATCTTGGCTAAAAGAAGTGTTTTTGATAATAGTGGGGGTCTTATACCAATCTAGCTCGCCTAGTTGTGAACGCCAAAATTCATCTGGGTTCTCCACCGACGCTTTATACATAGCTTGATAATCTTCATCGCTGAAGTGTGGACCTTTTAATAGTGCATCAGGCACTGGGTATGTCTTGGCATTCATGGTTCTGCCTCCGTCAAATGCTTGTTTGATTACGCTGTTAACAATAGCCTTCTTAGCGCAAACAAAAATGAGACTTTGGTATTACCGCAGAATAACACCTGTTCCCACTTGGAATAACTGCTCCGAATCCCCTGTATTTACTCAACAAATGCCACCATAGTCTCATAGACCATCTGCTAATTTGAAAAGTCGAAGTTTTACATAAAAATGCACACAGCTTAACGAAGCTTTTACACTCAATTAACGAAAATGGACACACCTATGAAGACAATAAAGACTAAAACTGCACAGGCAATTGCAATAGGCTTATGCTTAGGTGCATTTCCCTTAATAACTCAGGCTGCCACGATTGGTGACACGACCGTCAAGTTCTCTGGTTATATAAAAGCGGATGCAATAATGAGCAATTACTCTGATGGCACACTTCCCTCAGGTAACATTGGCAGAGATTTTTATATACCCACTTTAACGCCTGTAGGCCAAAATGATGAAGGATCACAGTTTGACGCTCATATACGTCAATCTCGTTTTCGCTTCACCACTACCACACCTACAGATGAAGGCGACACCATTACTGGCGTGCTTGAGTTTGATATGCTAGCCACACCAAACGGCGATGATCGTATCAGTAACTCTTACACACCGCGTATTCGTCATGCATTTCTAACCTACAAAAACTGGACGGTTGGACAAACATGGTCGACCTTTATGGATGTATCCATATTGCCCGAAACTCTTGATTTTATAGGTAATGCAGACGGCATTATCTTTGAAAGACAACCGCTTGTTAAGTACAAGTCAGGTGCTTGGGAATTTGCCCTAGAAAACCCTGAAACCACGGTGACACCGAATAGCGGCGCTGGTCGCATAACAGCGGATGACAACCCACTACCTGATTTTGTGACCCGTTATACGCACAAAGCAGACTGGGGACATGTTGCAGTAGCTGGTCTACTAAGACAAATTTCCTACGATGATGGCTTACTTATCGACAGCACGGAAACCTCGGTGGGTGTAAGTGTTACCAGTAAGATTAAAATCGGCGAAACCAATGACCTTAGACTTTCATTTAGCACAGGTTCTGGTGTAGGTAGATACATGGCACTTAATGCGGCAAACGGAGCGGTGGTTGATGATAACAATGAGCTAGAAGCTATTGATTCGACTGCATACAGTATTGCCTACAGACATGTCTGGAACAGCAAGTATCGCAGTAGCTTTGTTTATTCTTCGTTCACGGCGGATAACAACCTTGACCTGATGAGCATTAACTCAACAGAAAGCACTTACAGTATGCGCGCTAACCTGTTGTATCAACCAACAGCAAAAATCACTGTTGGTGGTGAGTACACCTTTGCCAAACGTGAGCTTGAGTCGGGTGCTAATGGTGACATGAACCGCTTACAGTTCTCACTGAAGTACGTATTCTAAGTTTACTTCTCTCGACCATTTAGCTGGCTTCGGCCAGCTTTTTTTTGCCTCTAACTTAAAAACAAAATCGCCAGTAAAGGTAAAACGAAAAACACGCCCACAATGTAAGCAACACCATATAATTTTTGCTCGGCTACTTTAAGGCTGAGTTGATACGATATCGTTGGGGGCCACTCTCGCAAAAACGCCAAACCATAAATGACCAAGACCGCCAACGCGTTGTAGCAAAAATGCACGATTGCGACTTGCAGAGCTAACACAGCGTTAGGCCCGTCTACGGCTAATGCGGCAATCAATGCGGTGATACACGTGCCTATGTTTGCACCGAGCGTAAATGGGTAAATTCCTCTCGCTGTGAGGATACCATTTCCGACTAGTGGCACCATTAAGGAAGTCGTGGTTGAACTTGATTGCACGAGCACAGTCACTATAGTGCCTGAGGCGATACCAGAAACTGAGCCCCCACCAATACTTCTTTCGAGTATCAAACGAGCCCTCCCTACCATGAGGGACTTCATTATTTTACCCATCCCGGTAATGGATAAGATAATCAACATCAAACCAAGAACGATTTGTACTATCCCTGCATATACCTCTGGAAGTCCTGCTGTAGCTAATTCGACGCTATCGATAAGCGGACCGGTCACGGCTTTGATAGGGTTAAACGAGCCCACATCTGCTGCGCTACCGAGTGCAAAAAGTGATACTAGCGCACCACTGAGATACTCTAAGAAGCCAAACATGATTTCTAAAGGTAAGAAAATCAATACCGCAAATATGTTGAAAAAGTCATGGATAGTGGCTGCGTTAAAAGCTCTTTGGAACTCTTGCTTATCTTTGATATGCCCAAGACTCACAATAGTATTGGTAATACTTGTACCAATATTCGCTCCCATCATCATTGGGATAGCGATAGTGATGGGTAATCCGCCCGCCACCATTGCCACAATAATTGAAGATACGGTGCTCGATGATTGAATAAGGGCAGTGGCTACCATTCCAATAATCAGACCCATCACAGGATTGGAGGCAAACTCAAAAAGTGATCTTGCGTGCTCTTCGGTAGCGGTTTTAAATCCACCACCTATCAGGCCTACCGCCGTTAGCATCGCAAAAATTAATACAACTAATAGCAACCATCGTAAAGGTTTAGGCCACGTCGACAAACCTTTTAAAGGCTCCGGCGACTGAAAATCTTCATTCATCCAATACTACCTACATCCAATCAGACTTTGTTTTACACATCAATTATGACGATATTATTAAAGTGCAATAATATACCTTAAAAGGGTGCAGGGTAACGCTTTATTACGTTGGCGACGTCATCAAGACATGCTTTTGGTAGCGTCAGGTCAAACGCGTCCATATTTTCTTTTAACTGCGCCATGGTTGTTGCACCAATAATGGTGGAGCTAACGCCATCAACCTGATCGCACCATGCTAACGCCAACTGGCTTGGCGTGACATCGTATTTATCCGCAATTTGGCAATAATCTTCAACTGCCTGTCTTGATAGCTCGGTATCTCTAAACAAGCCCTGTCGTTGCACTAACGTCCAGCGACTGCCATCAGGGCGAGCACCATTACGATATTTACCCGATAACATGCCACTCGCAAGTGGCGACCATGGTAAATAGGCCACATCTTCAAAGGAACAGGTTTCAATCAAAAATGGCCAGTCTTTTAAATGAACGAGGTTAAACTCATTTTGAATCGATACAGGACGCGGCACGCCTAGCTCATCGCATAACGAAAGGTAGGTATGAATGCCCCACGGAGTATCGTCTGAAAGACCCCAATGTCTTATTTTACCAGCACTGATGGCCTCTCCTAGCGCGATGACAATTTTGCGCATGCGAGCTCGCTCTTTTGCCACATCGGTTTTACTAGGTTTAACACTGTTAGGCCAGTGTTTCCCAAAATGGGGAGACAAACGATTCGGCCAATGCAGCTGATACACATCGATGTAATCGGTTTGCAAGCGAGCAAGCGACGCATCAATGGCAACAGGAATCGTTTCTTCAGAAATCATCGAGCCGTCGCGAATATAGCCAAAGCCAGGGCCGACGATTTTAGTGGCGATGATCAGTTTTTCTCGCATCCGAGGATGTCGCGATAACCAATCCCCAATGACGCGCTCGGTGTCACCATAAGTTTCTTTGTTTGGTGGGACCGGATACATTTCAGCAGTATCGATGAAATTTACGCCCCGCTCGATAGCGTAAGCAATTTGTTCGTCAGCATCGGCTTGGGTATTTTGAATTCCCCAAGTCATGCTACCCAAACACACTCTTGAAACAGATAAACCGGAACGGCCTAAAGGCGAAAATCGCATATTTTTCCTTTCACTTTGCACCAAAATCCCACTGCCCGTAAGTCTGAGCAAGGCAGCGCCACTTTGCAAATAAATTTATGGCTTGGTAATACGCAATAGAAGCTAAAAAGTACTAAATATTATCCTAACAAGGCCTTCACATGCGCCACAGCGCTGCGGCTTAGCGATTTCAGTTCATAACCTCCTTCTAGCATAGAGATAATATGCCCGTTGCAATGCTTATCTGCGGCGGCCTTTATATGTTCAGTTAACCAAACATAATCGTTTTCAACTAAACGTAAATGCGCCAAGTCGTCTTGGGCATGGG
This sequence comes from Glaciecola sp. XM2, assembly GCF_018595715.1. Lineage (GTDB taxonomy): Bacteria > Pseudomonadota > Gammaproteobacteria > Enterobacterales > Alteromonadaceae > Glaciecola. Next base: position 275,578 of record NZ_JAHEOJ010000020.1, on the reverse strand, counting down.
CATCAAACCCGGCGGAGACAAATATCAATTGTGGTTTAAAGTCATCGATTGCCTGCCACCAGTGATTCACTAACTCCCTATATTCACTTCCTTTGGTACCAGCGGGAATTGGAACATTAAGAATGCCATCGCGGGTTGGCTGGTCTCCATTGAACGGGTAAAAAGGATGTTGGAATGATGAGCAAAACAATACGCGCTCATCGTCTTGAAAAATATTTTCTGTGCCATCGCCGTGGTGCACATCAAAGTCCAAGATCACAACGCGCTCCAATCCTCTATGTTCTAGTGCGTGCAAGGCCGCAATTGCAATATTGTTGAACAGACAAAATCCTGCGGACGTTGAACGCCCTGCGTGATGCCCCGGCGGACGCACCAAACAAAATGCACTTTGCGTCTCGTTAGCCATCACCATATCTACCGCGGTAATGCCCGCTCCCGCGCTATGTAAAGCAGCTTTGAGCGTATGCTCCATCATAATGGTGTCATCATCAATCCACACGCGATCGCCCTTTTCACTCGGCGCAAGGTCAAATACCCGTTGTACAAACGCTTTATCATGTGCAAGTAAGAGATCATCAAAATGTGCAGGATGAGCATCTGCAAATCGCACCACCAACTCAAGCCCCGAAGAGACAATCTGATCATTAATCGAATGCATTCTCGCTGGATGTTCAGGGTGCTCTGGGTCTGCATTATGTAAAGCACAAGCAGGACTGCCTACAATCGTAATGGTCATGGTTTTTCCTTAAGGTGACGAATCAACTCAATTTCACCTGGGTCGGGATTAAATACACGCTTGAATTCGAAGTGTTCAAACACCGCAATCATGGCTTGATTGTTAGGTTTCACCATGGCAAACATCTTACTCAATCCTCTCGCTGTTGCTATTTCAATCATTTGAGACAGCAAAATTTTCGCCATTCCCTTGCCCTGGTGGTTTTCACGAGTAACAAAGGCAACTTCGCAGCTGTTGTTTTCAGGATACAAGTAGTAACGCCCTACCGCTTCAATGATGTGGCGCGACCCATCTTGACGAACAATAGTTAGGGCCAAATCTTTACTTTGGTCAACGCTAACTAAATCACACGATTTTTCACGGGTCATGGCTTGGGGAATGTAGTTGTACCGCATACGCACGGTTTCTTTGGTATGAGAATAGAAAAATTCTTGCAAACGTCGCTCATCGGCGGGGTTAAGCGCACGTAAGTAAAAAGTTTCTCCTTGAATCTTCAGTCGCCTTAATTGAACATCACCGAGTTCTGGAATATCCGTTGAAAATGGTTTTTGATAGTCTGGAGCCCATGCATGCTCCCTGATGCTGTTTAACAAACCGTCTCTAAACTTAGGGTGAGCAACACGAATAAGTTCAAGAGCTCGCTCTCGTACACTTTTGCCTTTTAAACTTGCTATACCAAATTCAGTCACGACGTAATGCACATTTCCTCTTGAAGTCACTACTCCAGCGCCTTGGGTTATATTCGCTACAATACGCGAGACCTCGCCATTTCTCGCCGTTGAGGGCAAGGCAATAATCGATTTCCCACCCGCACTCTTTGACGCCCCCATCACAAAATCAACCTGACCACCAATACCGCTATAAAACTTGTAGCCAATAGAGTCTGCGACAACCTGGCCGCTTAAATCCACTTCCAACGCACTATTAATGGATACCATTTTGTCATTTTTAGCGATATTTTCAGGCTTGTTCACATAACTGCTGGGGTAAAATTCAACATGCGGATTATTGTGTACAAACTCATAAAGTCGTTTGCTGCCCACACAAAAACTCGTGACAGTTTTACTAGGATGGAAGGTTTTAGCACGATTAGTCGCTACGCCTTTTTGCATTAACTCCATCACCCCATCGCTGATCATCTCTGAGTGAATCCCAAGGTTTTTATGATTATGCAGATACCGCGTGACCGCATCTGGCACTTTGCCAATGCCTAATTGAAGAGTAGCCCCGTCTTCAACCAACATGGCTACATACTGACCTATACGATCGGTAATCGAAGACGTGCCGGCAACTTTGACTTCTGGAATGTCTTGGGCATGTTCTACGCACGCACTAAACTCACTCATGTGCAAGAATGAATGGCCTGCGGTGCGCGGCATCTTTGGGTTAATTTGCGCAATCACATGCTTTGCGCTGCGAGCAGCAGACATGACAATATCGACTGACACGCCAAGGGAGCAATATCCAAGAGAGTCAGGGGGTGACACCATAATAAGGGCGGCATCAAGGGGTAGCGTTTCGTTGGTAAACAGGCTTGAAATCTCAGATAAAAAGCACGGTGTATAGTCAGCTCGCCCCTCGTCCACCGCACGGCGAATGGCCTCACCATGTATGAAGAATGTATTGACCTTAAAGCGCCGTTTATATTCTTCTAATGCCCATTTATTGTCCGAAATTGTCACGATATGGCATAGCTCAAGATCTTTAATCTCTTTACCATCAACAATCAAACTATCAATTAGTGCATTTGGCACCGCAGCATTGGAGCCAATAAAAAGCCTGTTGCCTGATTTGATTAACGCATCCCAATCTACGGTATTGGTAAATTGCGATTTTACGGATTGCATTGTGTTTGCCTATATTGTGCCTTACGCTTAACCTTAGATTACCAACAATTTTCAATCAATACATTGATCTGGCACTAATCCTTTAGTCCAAATTGAAGCAATTTATTATCTATTAAGAACAATACGTTAAGGGAATGTTATGGATAGGCTTTATTCACTCAATACCAATACATCAGTCACAACTTGGGGGCGATATGTTTTTATAAGTATTAATGCTTTGCTCTATATATCATTCATCTTCATGATGTCTAACGCTGTTGCACAAACGCCGGCTCATGAATTAAAAGTCAGTGCGCCAACGGCTATTAATAAATCCGGTCGTCTGTATATTGTGTTTAATCAAGATGATACCGACGAACCTCGCTTTTATTCTGCTTGGCCGACACAAGGCGTGGAGCCAATGTTCGCCACTGATTTGCAACAGCTTGATAATACCATTGTCAATGTTGCCGATGAGGTGCTTGGATTTGAACATGCACTCTCAGACTTACCTGCGGGAACTTACAGTGTGCAGGCACTCTACGACACCGACTTTCTTGACGGAAGAATGAATTCACCGCTTAACTATTTCTCAAAAGTCCAAAGCATCGTTGTTAACGCAGGTGAGCCTATTCAACTAGCATTTGAACTCACCGAACAAATACCTGCTGAAACACTACCGGAAGATACCGAGCATTTGCGCTTCGTGAAAATGAAAAGTGACTTAGTATCCGCGCATTGGCAACAAGATATGCATATACGAGCAGCGGTGTTGTTACCGGCACAATACTCAGCAAATCCTCTGAAAAAGTTCCCTGTATTTTATAGCGTGGGCGGATACCATTCAAAATATACTAGAGCATTGTCGTTGATGGAAAATGATGCCTTTAAAGAGTATTGGTTTGCCGATGACACGCCGCAAATGGTGATTGTTTTTCTAGATTCACAAGCGCCGTTTGGTGATTCGTATCAAATGGACTCTGCTAATAACGGCCCCTATGGCGAAGCGACCATCAATGAACTTATCCCATTTTTAGAGCAAAAGTTTAACCTATACCCACAAATGGAAGGCCGTTTCGTTAGCGGTTGCTCAACTGGCGGTTGGGTAAGCTTAGCTATGCAGTTATATTATCCAGACACATTTAACGGTGCTTGGTCATTTAGCGCCGATGGCGTAGATTTTCGCTATTTTCAACTGGTAGACATATATGAAGATGAGAATGCCTATGTAAACGAGCATGGCTCACAAAGACCTTCTTATCGAGCCAAAGATGGGGAAATTATTTTTTCTATAAAGCACGAAATCATGATGGAAAACGTCATGGGCAAGCACAACAGCTTTGCCTATTCTGGCGGCCAATGGGGCGGTTGGAATGCGGTGTATGGGCCACGCAATGCGGATGGAAGCCCTTCGACTATTTGGGATCCAGTAACAGGAAAGATTGACAAAGAAGTCGCCGAGCAATGGCAAAAATTTGATTTACGCAAATACACTGAAGACAACTGGCAGACCCTTGGGCCTAAACTTCAAGGAAAGCTGCATATTTGGATGGGCGATATGGATAACTTCTATCTAAACAATGCCATGTATCTCTACGAAGAGATGTTAAATGCGCGCCAAGAGCCGGTATCGGATGCAGAATTTACTTGGAAACGCGGTGTTGGGCATTGTGATTACAATCAGGTGGATATGCTCCAATCAACAATATCGAAAATGCATAAGCGGTATGAGTCGACTCGCCCCGAATAAACGCAAAAAGCCTAGCGAACAATCAAGGTTTGCTCACTAGGCTTTCTACTATTTTACTGTTTACTCTGACGCGGTTTCAATCGCCTGCATTGCTTCAAAGTTAGTCTTTTCGCGCTCAACGAATCTCGCCCACTGACGCGCAGCGCCTCTGCTACTCGAGAACTCTTCAGCTTTAGCCAGTTCATTTAATGCCAAGGCAAATTGACGCTTGTTGTATAACGCTAGGCCTAACACCATATGCGTATTGCCGGGGTTGTCTAAATCCCCTTTCTCAATAGCAGTGTTTGCCGATTCAATGGCGTTATCAAAGTCATCTAAGTTAAAGTACAAAAGTGCTAGCTGTGCATCAATCTCACCATCATCCGATAACGTAGCCGCCTGCTGCATGACCGGCACCGCTTTCTCATCTTCTTTAGCCGCTTGCCAGGATTGCCCTAAAAACTTCAAATTACGCAAGTTTTCTACAAGTACGCCAGAGGCAAGGGCATCTTCCATCAGCTTCGCGCCTTTGTAGGGAACGCCATGATAAAAATAAAGCTGGGCCAAATTAAACGTATCTGACGCTGAGGTAATAAACCCGCGTTGATAAGCAATTTCCATGGTGGCAAGTTGCTGCTTTTCCATTTCAAGCTCGCCATACATGCCCGCAAGCTGGATCCAATACTTAGGTTCGTCGTAAAGGCGAATAAGCTTTGCAATGATGTCTTTGACTTTCTCAGGTTGCTTTAACTCAAAGTAAATTGCGCGCTGTAATACCAACCAGTTTTCGTCAGGCAAATAGCCATCTTCTTCATGGCCAACGATGGCTGCTTCGATATACTGCGCGGCATCTTCATAGGCTTTATTTTGATAAGACGCTTGTGCTTTTAACACATAATTTCTGGGGGGGATGCGACCATCATTTAATGACTCCCAGCGCTCAAGATAATTAATCACTTTGTCGTACTGTGACTGCATCATCGCAAGTTGCGCTAAACTAAATACGGTCGTTTTTTCAAAGCTTTCAGGTATGGGTTGTTCTGCAATGGCGCGTTCAAAGGCAGCGATGGTCTCGTCATAACGCTCTTCATTATAATAAATAAAGCCGTAGAAATTGTGCATCATGGCGCGCTCATAGCTATTCATACTATCCGCTTTAGATTGCACTACATCTAGAATCGCAATGGCTTCTTCAACATTTCCCGCATCGCCTTGTTCCTGCGCTCGGGCAAGTTGGTCGTAAACGTTTGCTCTTAAGGCAGGAGTACGACGGGTTTGACGTTCACCTAAGGTCCCCTGAGTTTGTGCTTGGACCGCAGAAGAAGCAAATAAGCCTGTGGCTATTACTGCGCTGGAGCTTGTAATGCCAGCCACTAAAATACTTAGCGACAGGCAACATGCCGACATCAGTTTTGAGGATAAAAATTGAACATTACGCATCGACATTACCCATCAATTTCAAACGTTACACGGTTTTGGACGCCTGCCACTTCTGTCGGTTCACCGTTGATAACCCGTGGTTTATATTTAAACTTTAGTACCGCATCCATCGCGGCTTGCTCAAATATGCCTTCTGGCTCAGATTCCACCACAAATGGGTCTCTTACCCCACCTGTTTTGGTCACCGTAAACTCAACGATCACATAGCCTTGAATACCGCGTTGTAGCGCTCTTCTTGGATAGACCGCGGCTACTTTAGTAATGGGCACATACTCGCCATCACCCGATTGCAATGCTAAACCACCATCAAGTGCAACATCAGCGCCTACATCGGCACTAAAATCCATTCCGCCGGCTTGACCGTCAGGGGTAGACGCTTCCATGGGAGGCGCTTCCATTTGCGGGGGTGGCTCTTGAGGTTTAGGTGGCTTTTCGGGCTTGCGCTCTTTTTGTTCAATTTGCTCGTCTTGCTTAACGCGCACAAAATCAAGGACGCTGCCGCGAGGAGGTTCAGTCAACGCACTACCACCACTTTGAATTAGCGACTGCATTAAAAAGAACAGTCCTAAAGTGATGATACCCGCAAGTACAAAGGCAACAACAATTCTAAACATGATTTATGGCTCTTGGGCTGCGATTGATACATCCATAATGCCCGCAGCGCGTGATGCATCCATGACTTTAATCAATGCGTCGGTGGTCGCTTTCTTGTCTGCTTGAATCACTACGGTGCCTTGTGGGTTTTCAGCATGCAGGCGCTCAATGTTTGCTTGAACTGCGCGTACATCTACGCGGCGTTTGTTTATCCAAATTTCGTCGTTTTCGCTAATAGCGACTAAAATGCTCGCACGATCTTTATTTACCGCCGTGGAAGCATCTGGACGATTCACATCAATACCCGCTTCTTTTACAAAAGAGGCTGTCACAATGAAGAAAATCAACATGATAAATACGACGTCAAGCATCGGCGTCATATCGATATTTGCTTCTTCTTCGTCTACCAAGTTTTGAAAATGCTGTTTCATGTCTTTCTCATCCTAATTTGCACAATGAGAGGCCGGTGGACCTTCATCACACAATAAATAAATTATTGAATATCACGCTTGAGCGGCAAGGCCTCTTCAAGGTGCGTTCGCTCTGCTTTTGATGTCCGAGTAAGATAAGCCGATGCAAATACACCCGATAACGCTCCTACCATCCCAGCCATAGTAGGAATGGTTGCCTTAGATACACCAGACGCCATAGAGCGAGCATTGCCTGAGCCAGATATTGCCATTACGTCAAACACTTCAATCATCCCCGTCACTGTGCCCATCAATCCTAATAAAGGACATAACGCAACGAGCGCTTGAATGATAGGAATAGTGCCGTTTAACTTTATAGATAACCGTGACACATGAGCTTGTCTAATTTGTTCTGCGAACCAAGACGAGCGGTCGGTGCGCGCCATCCACTGCTGAGCAACCTCTTTCCTGAGCTTTTTATGGGTAAAATTAATATAAAAAACCCGCTCAAGGATCAAAAGCCACATCGCAAAAATCAGGACACCGATGACCAAGAGAACTTGGCCACCCGTTTCTGTAAAATCGCGTATCGCTTCAAAAAACTCAATCATTTAGCTCTCCAATTTGCCCAAAACGTCGGCTATGACTTTACTGCGCTTGCTTGAGTGGTTTTTTCAGCACGCTCTGCAATCACGCCAGATGCTTGCTCTTGAAGAATATAAACAATGTTTTTACTGCGCGTATTTAGCATCGCATACAATAAGGTGGTAGGGATGGCGACAACCAATCCTAGCACTGTGGTTACCAAGGCTTGAGAGATACCGCCGGCCATCAATTTCGGGTCACCCGTACCAAACAAGGTGATTGCTTGGAAGGTATTAATCATACCGGTAACCGTTCCTAATAGACCCATTAGCGGTGCAACCACCGAAATGATTTTAATAATGGTCAAGAAGCGGCTCAACTTTGGCACTTCACCCAAAATGGCCTCGGTTAAATGCAGCTCTAACGATTCAGTGTCGGCATTAGGGTACTTATCTTTGACCATCATTATGCGGCCAAGAGGGTTGTTGTCTTTAAACGTATCTGACTTGAGCTGACGGTTCACTTTTGCGCGAATCACAGCAAGACTAAAGAACCTTTCGAGTGCCAGTGCTAAACCAATCGCACCAACAATTAAGATGATGTAACCTACTAAGCCACCTTGCTCAACACGCTCTTTTAAACTCGGTGCTTGTACTAACAAACCTAGGATGGACCCCCCGGTAGGGTCCAACCCAAAACGTACGATGCCACCGTCTGATGCTTCAACCGCTTCGACGGTATCAAGGAAACGGCCTTGAGGCTGGCGAATTAGCTCTGACACCGTGCCTGTAACACCATTAAATTCTAAGTATTTGCCATCAGCAACCAACGCAAACGGTCCTACTCTTACAACTTCTTTTGATACTTTTTGACCGCCAGCTTCTACCACGTCGGTAGTGAAGCGAGTGACTTTGCCTGATTCGGTCATTTCACGCTGAATTTCGAACCAAACGCGCTCTATTTCTTCAATAGACGCCAGTTTGGATGACGACCCCATAGATTGCGCCATCTCATCTAAAAAGACTGCTCTGTCTGGAATCTGCGCTGAGATAACTGAATTATAGAATTTGTTTTTGGTATCTCCCGCTACTTGCTGTAACACACCAAATAACTCTTTAAGAGAGCCTAGACGCGTGTCAAGTGCACCGCTTAAATCTGCAAGCTTAAATTCATTTTCTTCAAAATTCGTTTCAAGCTGCTCTGACTGGGCTAGAAGCGCATCGCGTCTTTGAATTGTTTCGCGCAAGATGCGGTCTTGCTCTGCGCGCTGAGCCATAAATTCCCGCTCGCGTGCTTCGTTTTGTTGAGACTGCGCAAAGCGGCCTTCTTCTAACTGTTTAAGCAATGCGTCTAAATCTATCGCACGCTCGTTTTCTTGCGCTTGAGCACCAAGTGCAAACACACTGACTAACGCAACGATGGCGGCCTTGCTGACCAATGAATGTAAAAACGATTTCATGTGTATTATCCCTTAGTCAGTAATTGCTACTGGCACCATTAATAGATCTGGTGCAAGTTGTTTCTTAGCGATGCGAAGGCCTTTAGTAACCTGCGTACGATAACTCGAGTCGAGCTCTTCCCACTGACGAGTCTGTTTATTCCAAACACCTTGGAAAGATGCATCGCGCGTTTGATAGAGGAGCGCTGTACGCCCAATACGCAAAAACTCTACATCGCGCTGCTGCCCTTCAATAGAATGCAGACCGGAGTACGCTTCAATTGTGCGGCCATAGTCCATTTCTACTTGAAATGCTTCCATCACCCGACGAAACTTCTCAGATGGTGCAACATCAGCGCGGTCCATCATTAGTTTTAAGTCTGCAATGCGGTCTGCTCGCTCTTGCTCTAAGAAAGGAATATCTAAGGCAACGAACTGCTCTAAGCCATCAATCATATTAATCATCAATGGCGTGATTTGACGTTCGATAACGCTTACTTCATCTATAGCGTCATTTAAAGAGAGCATTTCGTCTTGTTGATTTTGGATTTGTTTTCTTAACTGACCGTTATATACCTCAAGACCTTCAATCTCTTTAAGCAAGGTTTTGTATTGTTGCAACTTGCTGTCAATTTGCCCGGCGATGCCATCAATGCGGTCTTGTGATTGAGACGCTGACTCATTGATTTGCTCGGCAGTTTGCTTAGCACCTTCGAGATACTGGTCTTCTTGAGCTTGCGCCGTAAATGCAAATGATATAGACATCATAAGCGCAATCGGGATAAACACCTTCATACAAAATCCTACTGATCTAAGTGGTCGGTTTTGGAGAATAATAATCTTAATCTCCGCAATTTATTGGAGCAGAGGATAGGGTGAGTCTGTGACAGTTTTATTACAGAATAGCTCAAACGAAATCCTTTCATAAATATGTAACAATTGGCTGGAAAGAGTCACGTGACAATTTCCGTTCAAGCGCAAGGCACAATATCCATTTAAGTTCTACACTTTAGAAGAACGACAGTAGCTTTCATGACAACTTACATCGTTTATGCAGTCTTTACGCCCCAATACATTACTCGTTATACACAATTAAGGGATATACATTTTGAAGTTAAAATTTAATGTAATGCTCATCGCGTTAACAACGCTCAGTTTGTTTTCATCTCAATTATTGGCCGCCAATACATCAGGCGTGCATGGTCCAAATGTAGACGCCGATGACCGCAGCGCACAGCTTCGTTTGGCGCTATCACCCGGTGACGAAGATGGCGATACCGACAACTGGGGCTATCGCTTTCATTATCAACATGCGCTGAATGACCGCATTCGCGTACGAGGTATTTTGCAATATCGCGACAGAGGCTCTTTTCAGTACGAGTACTTAAGAGCTGAACTGTTATACAACTTTAAAAAGCAAGCCGATGATGGCATTTGGTCAAGCGGTGTGCGTTTTGATATTCGCCAACGCCGTAGCGATAACCCTGAAGAGTTTGCCATCAATTGGACCAACCAATGGTCATTGTCCAACGGCATACGTATTCGAGGAATATTGATTGGCGCTTGGCAGTTTGGTAGCGACCGAGCGGCAAGTGGCACAGAAATCGAAACTCGCGCTAGCATCAGTAAGAAGCTAGATAATGGTTTAAGGGTGGGCGTTGAGATGTTTAACGAATATGGCGAATTAGGTGAGTTTGGTTCGTTTAATAACCAGAGCCATCAAATAGGCCCTATGGTCGGCGGTACGATTGCCGGTTTCAAATATGAATTTAGATATTTAGCTGGCGTGACCAATGGTACGCGCGATCACAACTTTGGTTTGCGGTTCGACAAATCCTTTTAATCATCAAGCCTTGTAGTGGCTATAAAACAAGCAACTACAAGGCCCTTCTGCACGTGATAGACTTGCGCATCAAATTCTTTTCTTATTATCAATATGTCCGATTTTTCGAGCACCGGTAAGCGTCATTACTGTGAACGTTGCAAATATCCCCTCAAAACCTGCATTTGCAGCGGATTAAGTCGCGTCGAAACTCGCATTAAAATAAGCATTTTGCAAGATCCTATTGAAAGTAAGCATGCAAAAAACACGGCACGCTTAGCTTTGCTGATGCTAGAAAATGCAACGGTGTATGTAGGTTTAACACCGGATGATTTTACCGATGTTCAAAACTTAGTTAAGCACAGCAAAAAAACACTCTTAATCTATCCGAGTGATCAAGCAACAAAGCTTACAGAGGTGCAAAACGTCAAACAGTGCGATCATCTCATCCTACTTGATGCTACCTGGAGAAAAGCGAAGAAGCTATGGCTTAACAATCCGTGGCTACACAACCTAACGGCATGCGCAATAGAGCCAGAGCAAACATCTGCGTACCATATTCGCAAAGCGCCAGATAATAATAGTTTGAGTACACTTGAGGCATTAGCCGAAACGCTCAGAGTCGTTGAAGGGGTAAATCCTAAGCCCTTTATGAGCTTACTTGCAGATATGCAGAAACATTGGCCGAAGGTGTAATTACCTTCGGCACATCGCAATATGTTAGAACTCGTAAGAGTAGCTGAGTCCAAATGAGATCCCTTCTTCTTCAAATAACAAATCAAGACCTTCTTGGGTAATTTCTTTGTCTTGGTTAAGCAAGTTTTTAATACTTAACTTAACCGATGAAGAAAAGTTTGGATAATAAGTGTAAATCACGTCAAGAGAGTGAAACGTTTCTTCTTCTGCATCCTGATTTCCACGAGTACCTGGTACGATTATACGAGGACCAAAAGCGTTATATACCACAGTCGCTGTATGCTCACCGTTTAACGAATCCCAACCCAATTGAAGATTAGCAACCCACTCTGAGTGACCGACTAAACGTCTTTTATTGTTTGTCACAATGTTAGATGCACTGGTCGCATCCAAAGCATCTAAAACTTGCAGCTCAAACAGCGATATCTCGTCATCATCCACGGCGCCAAGGGTCACTTCTGAATCAGAAAGCGTTAAGTTACCAGTCATGTAGAAGTTAGATAGGTTGTCGTCGATAAACTGCAAGTCTTGCAGAAACTCCATTTCCACACCATACAACTCACCTTCTTCACCATTTGCTGTCAGCAAGTTGGGCGCAGCGCCACCTACCGTGGCCAATTCAACTAACTCAATCGGTGTTTCAATATCTTTATAGAAAAGCGCAACTGAGACGTTGTTTCCGTTCGCTTTGTACCACTCCCAGCGAAAATCAACATTGTCGAGCTTGGAGCTTTGGAGCAAAGGCGAACCTCTCACCAAAAACTCTGTTAACGGGTCAATAAAGAAGGTAGTGCTGATATCACGTAAATCTGGGCGAATAGCAGTTTGGCTAATGTTAAACCTAAACTGCATATCCTGACCTTTGAGATAGGTGATCGCTAAAGAAGGGAAGAAATCATCTTCTTGGAACGCAATATCTGTAATCTCTTCTCCTTCTATGGAAAAGGTATTAGCATGCGCGGTAAACGGAACAGAAATCTGCCTAAAGTCTTCATAACGAACACCGCCGCTTATGCGCCAAGTGTTATCAATGAAAGCGTCCGCCATTGCATAGTAAGCATCAATTTTAGTCGCCGCAGCAAACTTATCGCCATCAGCCACGTTAGATTCTAAAATGCCGGCACCGGTAGAGCTATTGTAAAAAGTATCGCTTAACAAATTCTCACTTGAGAAAATTTCATTGATACGATCGCCAAATGTTGAGTCGTCAGCGATTGCTCGATGCGGCACGCCAATTGACAAATTATCGGCTGTACGCGCTTTTTCAAAGAAATCCGCCCCTACTTTAAATTCAAGCTCTAAACCTTGTTTAAAAATAGGGTATCCAAAGTTCCAACCTGCTGAGTTAGATGTATCGCGCAAGGTTTGCCAGTCGCGCGTAACACTTGTAGCAGAAACGTCTTGTAACTGCTGACTAACAAATTGACCGTCATCGAGATTAATTTGATATACCACATCTAAACTGCCTGGCTGCTGTCTGCTTGCGCGGCTAGTGCCTACGTACCAGTCAAAATATGAGTTATCTAACTCAGGCAAATTATGGGTACCTTTGAGCTGGTTAGATGACATGCGGCGCTCTTCAAACAACATATCTACGCGGCTTAGTTCGCGCGTTCCAAATTCCGTTTCGTTAGCGTCGACAAAGTCTCTTACTCGCACTCTGTCTCGCATGTCATGAAGCAATACATTCGTAATATCAAATCGGTGGTTATTGTTAAACTTATAACCAATGTTGAACATGCCGCTCCAATTTACATTTTGCTCAGTGGCAGTGCCTTCAAAGCTTTGCGCAAAACATTTACCATCGGCAACGCGGTTTTCAGGTAACTGTCCACAGCCAACCGTGCCTAAGGTGGTGCCGTTAAACTGCTCTTCAACTTTCCAACTGTTGTCGTATGACACGGTTGATAGAAAGCCAATCTCGCTTTCGTTACTGATGTCGTAAACGTTTCCAAAGGTTACGCCAAGACCAAAATCAGGATCCATAGATTTAGGATCTGGACCGATATCCCAAAACATAGAATTGACCAGCTCTTGACGCTGCGCTAAATCCAGCGGAAAGCTGCTTGAGCCCTCAATACCATCATCGGATTGGGCCTGCTCTAAATTATTATAAATGATGCTTGGTAAGCCTCGAGTGCCGTCATCACGACCGCTCCAATCACTGCCGCCGCCGCTGTAAAAAAATCCATCATCACTGTTGTTAGTATTGCTGCCTACACTGCCTGAAAGTTTAAATACCAAGCCATTAGGTACAGATTTGGTACGAATGTTTACGTTACCACCACCAAAATGTGCCGGCATATCAGGAGAGAATGACTTTTGAACACTTAAGCTTTCAATAATATCGGCAGGAAACAAATCTAGCGGTACAACTGAGCGAGTAGGGTCTGGACTGGGCACGCCCATACCATTGAGCTGTGTACTTGAATACCGCTCACCTAGCCCCCGTACATAAATGAATTTACCATCTACCAAAGTCAAACCTGTAACACGACGCAGGGCGCCAGCGGCGTCACTGTCACCTGTGCGAGATATTTGGTCTGCGCCTAAAATATCTGCGACGAATGCTTGATTTTGACGTTCTTGCAAAACGGCCGTCGCGCTGCCTTTTAAGCGCGTACCAGTCGTAACCACTTCTTCAATGGCTTCGTCTTCTTCAGTTTGTGCAAGAGCGCTGTTCCCTAGCATCAAAGAAGACATGACCGCCAAGCATATGAGCGATTTTTTTACTTTTGCTTCAGACAACAAGGTGTTTTGATTGAGACCCATCTTTTTTAACACTCCATGCTGCGTTCTGTGCATTGCTTCATGCCACTACCTAGAACACATCTTTTGTTTAAAACAGTTAAGGCGCTATCGAAGCGCCCTAACTTTACTCATTTACTTTGTATAAGTTGGACGAAGTTGACGCTTAGTCATCTAGTCCTACCGTCACCCAACCTTGAGTCCAATCGTTATTTGCATCCATTGCACCAACAAAGTCAACACTGTCAAAGAAGGTGTCAACCGTTGAAGGGTCAGCACCACCGGTTAACAGCGTAGAGCTTGACGTAGGTTGATACCCATTTGTCGCAAAGCCAAGCGCATCTGCTGCAAGTACCGCGTTGGTTGTCTCGTCGGTAAAAAAGGTTTCAGTAAAATCGTTGCCGAAGTTATTTGATGTCTCACACGCTATTATCGAGTTGCGCACGAATAACAAGCCAGCAGTTGCATTCGCCTGAGCTTCAGCATCGTTTACGCGAAGACAATTTGCATATCCTGCAGCACCTGTCACAACAAAATTCCAAAGTGAACCCGCAGTACCCGCTCTTAAGCGAACACCATTTGCACCGTTTTCACCAATGACCGTGACATTTGCAATGTTTGGATTAGTAAGTGGTGTAGCGGCAGCATCAAACTCGCTGTTATCTGCTTCAAATGCATTATCACCTGTACCGTCTTGCTTAATCAGTACAAACTGTGCGTTACCTGTCCAGCCGAATGACCAGTCAAAAGAGTCATCACCTATGTCGGTAAGTACAACGTATTTAACACTCACTGTACCGCCAAAGAACTCAATACCATCATCAAGGTTCTGATGAACATGAATGTACTCTACGACCGTACCTGAACCTACACCCGCAAATGAGATACCGTTAAGCTCATCACCATTGCCCAATGTACGACCAGCATGCTTAACCACAACATAACGCAATGTACCTGAGTCATCATTTGACAAATTACCACCAAATTGACCAGCATCACCTTCAGCGCTAACGCCACAGTTGTTTAACTCAGTCTCAGTGGTTTCACCAATCTGGTCGCCACAAGAGTTCGCAGGGGCACGTCCTAGCAGTACCAGACCACCCCACTGACCTTGAGCGGTTTCATCACCTAGTACGTCTTGAACTGAGGTCATTACAATCGGCGCATCTGCCGAACCGAGCGCTTCAATCTTAGAGCCGCGACGAGCCACTAGGAAGTCTTCACCTTCTTGACCAAAAATCGTTGTTCCTTCTTGAATGTATAAGGTCGCAGAGTCTACGTTATCGCCACCCACAGCCGTTCTTCCGTTCAATACCCAATGGGCGTCATTGGTAAAGCTTACGTCTGCGGTAAACGTTGTGTCAGCCCCTAATTGATACACAGGCTTGTCAGTGATAGTTGGGAATGATGCAGACACGTCAGTCGCGATACCTTGCTCTAATGCATTTTGCACATCGCTAGGAATACCGCCGTCAAGTCCGAATGCCCATCCTGCAGTCCAATCGTTAGTACCGTCAAACGCACCTACATAGTCAGTTGCGACGAAGTAACTGTTATCTTGTGATAAGTCAGCACCTGCGCCAAACACTGGCGATGTTGCTTCTGGCGTTCTGCCGTCTGGTGCAAGGTTTAGGTCGCTTGGAGAAGCAAATACACGGTTAGTTGCCTCACCGGTAAAGAGTGTCTCAGTGAAATCGTTACCAAAGTTCTCTGCAGCATCACATGCAACAAATGTATTTGTAACGCTTAACAGTCCAGCAGTTGCATTCGCTTGTGCTTCGGCATCGTTGATGCGCAGACAGTTACTGTATCCAGCAGGTCCAACAATGAGGAAGTTTTTCAAAGTACCGGCAGTACCTGCGCGCAATCTCACGCCGTTAGTTGCTGCTGCACCTTGAATTGTTACGTTAGCAACGGTTGGGTTAGTCAGTGGCGTTGCAGAAGCATCGAATTCACTGTTATCAGACTCAAAGGCATTATCGCCGTTAGATGCGTCTTGAACGATGTAAACGAACTGAGCGTTACCCGTCCAGCCAAACGACCAATCAAACGAGTCATCACCGATATCCGTTAATACTACGTGGCGCACATTTACCGTACCACCAAAGAACTCAATACCGTCATCAAGGTTTTGATGCACTTGAATGTAATTTACGTTTGTACCTGAACCAACACCGGCAAACGAGATACCGTTGAGTTCATCACCATTACCTAAGGTACGGCCTGCGTGCTTGACTACAACGTAGTTTAGCGTACCAGAGTTATCTTCAGGGTCTGTACCGCCAAATTGACCGGCGTCACCTTCAGCGCTCACACCACAGTTTTCAAGTTCTGCTGCAGTGGTTTCACCAATTTGGTCACCACATGAGTTCGCAGGTGCTCTACCTAGCAACACCAAGCCACCCCACTGACCGATGTCAGTCTCTTGACCAGTTACGTCTTGTACTGAGGTCATGGTAATTGGCGATGAAGCAGTACCTAGCGCTTCAATTCTTGAACCGCGGCGAGCCACTAAGAAATCTTCACCTTCTTCACCAAACACAATCGTTCCGTTCTCAATGAATAGAACAGCGTTATCAACGTTGTCACCACCTACCGCGGTGCGTCCATTTAACGCCCAATGTGCGTCATTGGTGAATGTAACGTCTGCAGTAAAGGTAGTGTTTTCATCTAAACGATATACCGGCTTATCCGTAATTTCTGGGAACTCAGATGACACGTCTGTCGCCAAACCTTGTTCGAACGCGTTTTGCACGTCACCAGGGAAGCCGCCATTAACAGCGACGGTCCAGCCCGTTGTCCAGTTTGTTTGTCCGTCAAACGCACCTACATATTGGGCATCATCAAAACTTGTGCGAATGTCTCTAGGGTTAGTTCCGCTAGTGAGTAGAATAGATCCTACTTGCGGCGTATATCCATCTGCATTAAGACCAAGCTCATTAGGGGTAAGCACTTGGTTACCTGCTTGACCTGCAAACCACGAAGCAGTATCACCCGAGCCGATGGCTTGAGAATTGAAGTTATCGCTTGGGTCTTCACAAGCAATAATCGAACCTGTAATTGTTAGCTCGCCAGAAGCAGCGTTTGCTGCAGACTCGTCGCCGTTTACGCGAAGGCAATTTGCATAACCTGCAGGGCCTGTCACCAAAACGTTAGCTAAGTTACCAGCAGTACCCGCTCTTAAACGTACGCCGTTAGTTTCATTTGCACCAACAATGGTTACGTTAGCAATCGCCGGCTTGGTCAGTGGGCGTGCAGCTGCGTCAAATTCGCTGTTATCTGCTTCAATGGCGTTGTCGCCATCAGATGCGCTTTGTTGAATATAAACAAACTGCGCCTTACCGGTCCAACCGAATGACCAGTCTAAGCTGTCATCACCAATATCGGTTAACACAACATATTTAACATCAACCGTGCCACCAAAAAACTCGATACCGTCGTCGAGGTTTTGATGCACTTGGATATATTCAACCGTGGTATCAGAACCAACACCTGCAAATGAAATACCGTTTAACTCATCACCATTACCTAAAGTACGGCCAGCGTGTTTAACAACTACATAACGTAGGGTACCAGAGTTATCATCTTCTATGGTGCCGCCGAACTGACCAGCATCGCCTTCTGCGCTTACGCCACAGTTATCTAGCTCATTAGCCGTTGTATCACCAATTTGGTCACCACAAGAGTTTGCGGGTGCGCGACCTAGTAAGACTAAACCGCCCCATTGACCAATATCAGTCTCTTGACCCGTAACGTCTTGCACGGAAGTAAATACAATTGGTGCGCTTGCTGTACCTTGCGCATCAATTTGAGAGCCGCGACGAACAACTAAAAAGTCTTCACCAGCTTCACCAAAAATCGTGGTGCCTGCATCAATAAATAGAGTAGCTGAATCAACGTTATCGCCACCTACTGCAGTGCGACCATTCAACACCCAATGCGCATCGCTTGTTAGCGTTACATCTTCGGTAAAGGTGGTGTTTTCTGCTAGTCTGTAAACCGGTTTATCTGTGATTGTTGGAAAGTCTGCTGACGCGTCTACCGCTAAACCTTGCGCAAATGCTGACTCAGGACCAGAAGGAGTGCCTGGATCTGGTGTCGTTGGTGTCGTTGGTGTAGTTGGTGCAGGCGGATTGTTGACAACGCTGCTGTTGTCCACGTCACCTTCAGAAATATTAATATCCCCACCACAAGCGGCGAGCATAACAGCCGCTGCGATTACTGAGGATTTAAATAATCCATTTAATTTCATTCGAGCTCTCCAATCAATAGATGAGTAAGTATAAGGAAACGCGAACGAGATTATCTCAGTTAGGTGACAGTTTTGTTACATAAACACAGTTTCACAAAACCTTCACAATAGTTTAAATCTTTGTTTTTATTGATTATTGTTTATTAATCGTCTTTGCTGATTGAGCAACAATCCGGTTACGGGGTAATAGTTTCCCTCTTGCACAATACTTTGCCCTTCCTCAGAAAGTATAAAGGCTAAGAAACTTCTTTCGAGGGTTGGAAGCGGTTCATTGGGGGGCTTGTTGACAACAATGTAAAGGTAGCGCGTAAAAGGATATTTACCTGCGGTAATATTCTGCGCATTAGGTGCGTAATATGCGCCGTTTGCTTGACCAATTGCCAATGCTTTTACATCGGTATTACCATGCCCTAGAGCTGCATACCCTATTCCACCAATACTCGAGGCAACGGATTGCACGACCGATGACGAACTTGGCATCTCATTGACAGCGGTATAGTAGTCACCATCACACAGTGCAAGACTCTTAAACAAATCATAGGTACCCGACGCTGAGTTACGACCAAACACCTGGATAGTGCGTGTTTGTCCAAACTTACCTATATTCAACGCTTGCCAAGTACGAATTTCACGAGCCCCACCGCAGAAGCGGGTCATTGAGAAGATTGCGTCTATCTGCTCTAAGCTAAGTTGTTGCAGAGGATTATTTTTCTCAACGTAAATCGCCATCGCATCAATCGCGACAATTAAGCTGGTGGGCGGATAGCCATACTGGCGCGTAAAACGCTGGATTTCGGTTAACGTAAGTGCTCGCGACATAGGGCCAATACTCGCAGTTCCCTGTGTGAGGGCTTGTGAAGCGGTCGCAGAACCAGACGCTTGAATTTGAAACTTTACATGAGGGTATAAACGCTGAAACTGCTCAGCCCAAAGCGAAACTAAATTTGCTAGTGTATCTGAACCTATGGAAGTAATGCTGCCATACACACCTGGCGTAGAACGATAATCAAAGACTAGGTTGTTTGCGTCTTGCACATCAGCTATTTCTAATGAGAGACGTTCATTATTCTCTTGCTCAGTCGAAGGTGATTGCGCCCCAGTTGGTGCTACCATCATAAGCGCCAAGATGCACACCGAGGCCAATTGATGAGCGTACCGTTTGATATTAATCGGTTTCTTCCAACGCAACCAATTCAGCGGGTAACAGAAAAGAAAATTCACTCCCTTTGCCTACCTTACTCTCGACTTCCAAAAGTGTATTATGATGGTGTAGGACATGTTTCACAATAGATAAGCCCAATCCTGAACCACCGGTCTTCCTAGATCTGGCTTTATCGACGCGATAAAAGCGTTCAGTCAGTCGGCGAAGATGTTTTTCATCAATACCATCACCGTTATCTTTCACACCAAAATATGCACCATTTGAGCGCCGTTTAAAGATCACCTCAATTTTGCCTTTTGGCGGCGTGTAGTGTATTGCATTGAAAATCAGGTTAGAGCATGCGCTGCGCATTTCAGTCTCAACGCCGAATACTTTTAAATCTGGGTCAACCTTAAAGATAATCTCATGGTGTTTTTCTTTGTTAAGCGCTGCCGCTTCCATTTGAATTTGTTTAAGCATTGCGTGCATATCAATCACTTTTTCGAAGATACGCTCACCGCTTGATTCAATGCGTGATAACACCAACAAGTCTTCAATCAAATTTTGCATACGCTTTGTTTGGGTGCCCATTTCTGACAATGCTTTATTTACAATCGGCGGGGCATCTTCTGTGCTAGAGGCTAGTACCTCCAAGTACCCATTGATAACAGTTAACGGCGTTTTGAGTTCATGAGACACGTTAGCGACAAAGTCTTTGCGCATCTCCTCTAAATGAGACACTCGAGAGACGTCACGTACAATCAACAAAAACTGGTCTTCACCATACTCCATCATCCTAAATTCGAATGTTTTGTGTGGGTTGGTAGGCGCGGGAATTTCCACCGGATATTGATAATCATCGCTTTCCATAAACTCAATAAATCGAGGGTGGCGAATCAAATTATCAATACGACGGCCATTATCGTCTGGCCAGCGAAGGCCAAGTTCAATGCGTGCGTTGCGATTACACCACATTATTCTAGCCTGCTTATCTATGACAACGACCGCGTCTGGCAGCGCTTCAGAGCCTTCTCTGAAACGCTTGACTAGCTCACCTAAGTTTTTACGCTTGTTACGATTGCGGCGTTGAAGAAAATATATGCCTTCGTAGATATGGTGCCATATGCCAGGAGCACTAGGAGGCGACATGGTCCGGCTATGCCACAACCATTTAGTCAAACGATACAAATGAATATAATTATAAAGCAGTAAAGCACCGGCGAAGATAAGCATGACCAACAGTAGCTCGCCAAGATACAAGCCCACAGCGATGCTGGCACCAACTAAGAGCGCAAAACGAATAAAGGTCTTTGACCACGATTGATGGTAATACATACTGTTTCGAACCTAAGCCGAGCTCAGACAGAAACTAAATTTTGACAGAAAAACGATAACCTGATCCTCTCACTGTTTGGATCATTGAATCGTGTCCGTGTTTTGAAATCGCTTTACGTAAGCGCCTGATATGCACATCCACGGTGCGATCTTCGACATACACATTCGTTCCCCAGACATTATCAAGCAGCAGCTCGCGGCTGTAGACACGCTCTGGGTGACTCATGAAAAAGTGTAACAATTTAAACTCAGTGGGCCCCATGTCCACCGCTTCATCATTACTAGTAACACGATGGGAAACAGGCTCTAGCACAAGTCCGTTAAATTCGATGGGTTCTTCTTTCGACGTAGGCGTTACGCGACGCATTACCGCTTTAATTCGCGCAACCAACTCTTTTGGTGAAAATGGCTTAGTTATATAATCGTCAGCACCTGACTCGAGTCCACGGATTTTATCATCTTCTTCGCTTCGCGCGGTGAGCATAATGATAGGGATGTCCTTTGCATACTCATGAGTTTTGAGCTTTTTTGCTAACTGCACACCACTGCCGCCAGGCAACATCCAGTCAAGTAAAATAAGGTCTGGATAAGGTTCTTTAATTTTTTCAAGTCCAATGTCATAGTCTTCAGCCTCGTCTACAGCAAATCCCGCCTGCTCTAAAACAAAGCTTAACATGTCCCTAATCGGCGCTTCATCTTCGACTAAAAGTATTTTACGCGACATTTTTTTCACTCGTGTCATCAAAAATTTGTCCGTATTATTAGAGTCATCTGTGACAGTTTTATGAAACAAAGCGATAAAGATGTCAAGTAATAGACCGATTATGTGCACTTATGTACGCATTCAGTGCAATTAAATGTCTTTTTGATGACAATATGTCGATTTGCTTTTGACCCGTCGGCATCGTCTTGTTAACCTCTCGCGTCGTTTTTTACAGGAAGCTCCCTAGCATCATGTGGTTTAAAAATTTAAAAATATATCGTTTTACCCAAGATTTCACTTTCGACAATGCGCAATTAGACAACATGCTTGAAAGCATGCCGTTTCGTCATTGCTCCGCTCAAGAGATATCGAGCATGGGCTTTGTTTCCCCTGTACCTAAAGGGGAAGCGCTTTACCTTCAATCTTCGAACGCTTATTGGTTTACCTTAAAGCGCGAGGACAAAATCTTACCTGCAAGCGTGGTTAACGCAGAGCTGGCCGAAAAGGTCTCACAGATTGAAAATGAAACCGGTTCACCGGTAGGGAAAAAAGCGCAAAAAGACTTAAAGGAAGAAGTTGTGCAAAGGTTGTTGCCGCGTGCGTTCAATAAGCATGGCTTTATTAACGGCTATGTGAGTTTAGATGAGCAAATCGTTGTGGTTGATGCAAGCTCCGATGGCGCAGCTGAAGTTTTCTTAGCCTGCCTAAGAAAATGCCTAGGCTCGCTGCCAGTAGTGCCTTTAGCGAAGTCGCAACAACAAGAAGTATTAACCTCGTGGCTCTTAAAAGACGCACCACAAGGTATTGAACTGTTAGATGAAGCAGAATTTAAATCTCCAGCACAAGACGGCGGCATTATTCGTTGTAAGCAACATAACTTAGATGCTGATGAAATTCTCGCGCACATCCAAGCGGGCATGTGGGTACAAAAACTTGCTATCGCGTATCAAGATAAATTGACCTGCATTATTGCAGAAGACTTATCAATTAAACGCCTAAAATTCACCGACATCGTCAAACAGCAAAACGAAGATATTGGCAAAGATGAACTTCAGGCACGCTTAGATGCCGATTTTAGTTTGTTCAGTGCTGAAATTGATGCTTTTGTGCGTGACCTAAAGACAATGTTTGATTTACAAGAGGCCTAATATGCAAAAACCCAATCATAAGATTGGGTTTTTTATATTTACGTTTACGGCACTTGCCATAGCCTCGAGCTCTTTTGTTAGGAGAACAATGCCTTCGCGTTGTCTCTTAGTTCAATAAACTCGTCAGTTTGTAGCTCGTCTATATCGTTAAACAATCCGCGTTTTTGCGCTTGCGTTAACACTTCATCGGGCGTATCGCATAGGTTTGCTAACGCTGCGCCTACTCGCACAAAATCAATATAGCTGACCTCATGGGGAACATAATCAAAATTTCTCCAATGTTCTGCGCACTCGATAAATACTTCATTAAACTTCCATTCACGCATGATACTGCCACCAATACGACTTGCTAGTTTATTGATAGCAACATCTAAAAAGGCAGGGTTAGCAAACACGCTATCATGACGCTCGGCCTCTGTGAGTACCGGTAACGCACCTATATCGGCTACGAGTGCTGATAAAGTCATTGTGTCTAAACTTAAACTCTTATCTTTTTTCGCGCGTTGATAAATTACCATCGCCGCCATTGCATTACCCACGATGTTGGTAATATCTCCCCACTTTTTCGCCATGTACTGTTTCACAACTTCGTTTTTTGATACGAATAGCTGCTCCATAGCAAGCGCGGTGGCAATGTTTTTTACCTGAAACAAACCAATACGCGTTACCGCTTGGCTTGTAGAAACCACTTTGACTTCCCTACCAAGGTACGCTGAGTTTGAAATTTTAATCATACGCGCACTGAGTGACGGGTCTTGCCCTACCACTTCAGCCATAGTATTGAGGTTAACATCGGGATCATCTGCTGCTCTGCGCACTTTAATCGCAATAGCAGGCAACGTCGGAAGGACCAGCGTGTCATTATTAATTTTTTCAACCAAGATGGTCAGCAGAGCGTTTTGTGTTGACATGAAAAAGCCTTAATTTCCTAAAGATAAATAAGTATCAAATCCTGTGAGTACCAGCATCAATAGATGAGCGTAAGTCCCTTACTCTACAAATAATGCTGTATCAATTACTCAACTTTGAGTTTTTCTGTATATGGCGGCCATCCTAACGGTTTACCGGCAAGCACGTGTAAGTGTATGTGGTAAACGGTCTGTCCGCCATGTTGATTACAGTTCATAACCGTTCGATAACCCTGCGTTGCTACACCTAAATCTGATGCGACTTTTGCCGCAACTCGATGCATGTACCCTACAACTGCTTCATCCTCTGGCGCGATGTCGTTGGTAGTGGCAATGGGCTTTTTCGGGATTACCAAAAAATGAATGGGTGCTTGTGCATTTATATCGTTAAACGCTAGCACTCTGTCATCCTCAAACAGGATATCGGCAGGAATTTCTTTTTTTATAATTTTTGTGAAGATTGTTTCAGACATTTTTATTCCTATTTGTAAGGTAGAAAATCTGCTCTGGTAAGCGCTTTAATATGGCACTTAGCAATACACTGTATCAAGCATAGTTTTGCTAAGGCTCTATGCGCAAATTTTATATGCGTTTAATAAAACACAAAAATGAGCAGTACCACACCTAAAATCAAGCGATAGATAACAAATGGCAACATCCCAATTCTTGAAATCCAGCTTAGAAATAGATGGATGCACAAGTACGCAGCGACAAACGAGAAACCAGCGCCATAGAGCAATGCTGACCAATCCACCGCTGTTTTTGCTTCGAGTAAATCAAGTGCGGAGAACAAGCCTGCCGCAAGAATAATAGGCATAGATAATAAAAACGAAAAACGCGCAGCGCTCTGCCTATCAAGCCCTAGCATCAAACCGGCGGTCATCGTAACACCTGAGCGGGAAGTGCCGGGAATAATAGCCATGGCTTGCGCAAGACCAATAAATAATGAATCTTTGAAGGTTATTTTATCGATTGTCTTGCGTTGTGTCGCTTTTGCGTCGGCGTACCAAAGTAACAACCCAAACACAATCGTCGTTATTGCAATAATCAACGCTGATCTAGCATTCAACTCAATCCAATCTTTCATCAAAAATCCAAATAGGCCAGCAGGTATAGTGCCTATCACCACCCACCATGCTAAACGGCTATCGGAGCTTTGTTGTTTGCTAAAGCCATGGCTTAGCCATGCAAGTGCAAGGCGCCATACGTCATGGCGAAAATAAATAATGACCGCCAACAAGCTACCTACGTGCACGGCAACATCAAAAGCCAGTCCTTGACTGCGCCAACCCAAAAGCTGTTCAGGCAAAATGAGATGGGCTGAACTGGATATGGGTAAAAACTCTGTCAATCCCTGAATGATTGCCAGAATAATGATTTCGTATAATGTCATAACGGCATGTTGCTCCATGCAAAGGGTACAGCCCAAAGGCGCTGTTTCGATTTATCAAATTGTTGCCACATTTGTGCGTACGTTTTACCCGTAGACGGATGCACGTGATCTGGTGCGATATCTGCCATAGGCTGCAAGACAAAAGCATTATGAGTAATTTCATCTCGCGGCAGGCTAACGGGCTGTTCACACACAAGGTCATCAAAAGTCAGTAAATCTAAATCGAGTGTGCGCGGCGAAAATTTTTCAGACTGGCGCAGTCGCCCACAATCATCTTCAATTTTCTTGAGAATGGCACACACTTGTTTAACGCTTTTCGTTGTATATGCCATGATCACTAGATTAAAGAAGTTATCTCCTTTAAATCCAACAGATTGGCTTTCATAAACAGGAGAGAGTGTCAGTTCACCAAAGGCGTGATGCAGAGCATCGAGCCCCTTTATCGTATTGGCTTCCTTATCAATGTTGGAGCCAGAACTAATCAAAATGCAGTGTTGTTGAGAAGCATTCATAGTTACATGCACGAGTGAGGACGCTCTCGAGTAATACTGATCCCCACGTTGTCTGCATTATCCAAAATGTCAGGTTTGTATAAACTCAAACGTAGTTTTTCCACAGGAAACTCGTCAAAAATACTGATAACCATGGCATTGGCGAGCGCCTCTAACAGTTTGAAAGAAGATGCATCTGCAATGTCTACCATGCGCTGAGCGACCTTGCCATAGTCGAGGGTATCGCCGACATCATCACTTAACCCCGCTTTGCTTAAATCGGTATACATCACAAGGTCTGCGGTGACGCGTTGCTTTTGCAGGCGTTCAAAATCGTAAACGCCAATAAGAGAATACAGGGTCAACCCTTGTATCTTGACTTTATCCATGAAAATAGCTTGTGTGTTTGACACCACAACACGTTTTTAGCGCGTTACTTTGGTGCGTTTTAGTCGTGTGGCGTTAGTGTAACGTGAATCACTTGCTTAAGTATATCCTTGCAGTGCAGTTTTACGTCAGCTTCACTCTTTGCTGCTTGTTGTATAAATATGCAGGCTAAGGCAGATTAAATGGCGCTAAGCGACTCCAGCG
This sequence comes from Glaciecola sp. XM2, assembly GCF_018595715.1. GTDB lineage: Bacteria > Pseudomonadota > Gammaproteobacteria > Enterobacterales > Alteromonadaceae > Glaciecola. The sequence continues at coordinate 249,592 of NZ_JAHEOJ010000020.1, read as the reverse complement.
GCCAACGCGGCATTGCTTTTTCATCAAGCGCGGTGGTTTCTCCTGCATTTAGCCGCTGACAACCTGCGTATGCGATCATCGCTCCATTGTCTGTGCAATATTCAAACGACGGGTAATACACTTCAAAACCAGAATGCTTGCTGGCCTGCTCAAACGATGCGCGCAAATGCTGATTGGCGGCTACACCACCGGCCATGACCAAACGCTTCAATCCTGTTTGCTTTAGCGCTCTCTTACATTTTATCAGCAGCGTATCAACGACTGCCTCTTCAAACGCTTTTGCAATATTCGCTCGGGTTTGCAGCTCACCGTCACTGCTTCTTATTGTGTTAGCTGCAAACGTTTTTAAGCCGCTAAAACTAAAATCTAAACCAGGACGGTCGGTCATGGGACGGGGAAATTGATAATGTCCGCTTTCACCTTGTTGGGCCAATTTAGCTAATAATGGACCACCAGGATAATCTAGGCCGAGTAACTTGGCGGTTTTATCGAAGGCTTCGCCCGCTGCATCATCCACCGATTCACCAAGTACCGTGTACTGACCAATGCCTCGCACATCGACCATCATGCTGTGTCCACCCGATACTAGCAAAGCAACAAATGGAAACTCCGGCGCATTGTCATCTAACATAGGCGCTAATAGGTGCCCTTCCATATGATGAACACCAATACTAGGAACTTGCCACGCATATGCTAGTGCACGCGCCATAGAAGAGCCCACTAGCAGCGCCCCAATTAAACCAGGTCCGCGTGTGTAGGCGATACCATCTATGTCGTCTTTTGATAAAGACGCTGAAGCAAGGGTTCGCTGGACAAGAGGGATGATTTTGCGTACATGGTCACGAGAAGCTAACTCTGGCACCACGCCACCGTAATCAGCGTGCAATTTTACTTGGCTATATAATTCATGCGCCAATAAACCTTGCTCACTATCATAAATAGCAATGCCGGTTTCATCACAACTTGTTTCAATTCCCAATACTTTCATGTCATTCTCTTTTAATGCACTATTGATTATTGCCGTAGCATTAGATTTCTCAAACACTGCTACTCGTTTTGCTTCATTTTTAGGAAAAATCCGCGAAATTATACAGGTCAATTGAGTGGATGGGTCAAATATATGAATTTTTTGCGACAATCGCCTAATTATTTAGCTTACTCCCTTTACATGCCATCGTGGAAAGAGTACTATTTCGCACCATTTTTTAGCCCGGGTAAGTAAATTAACGCATGGTTAATGACTTATGCATCCAGATATACCCGGTTGATTTATATCCTGAGGTGAGTATTTAAATGCCAATAGTTAAAGTAAGAGATAACGAACCGTTTGACATCGCACTTAGACGATTCAAGCGTTCATGTGAAAAAGCCGGCGTATTGTCAGAAGTTCGTCGTCGTGAGTTTTTTGAAAAGCCGACTTGGGAACGCAAGCGTAAAAAAGCTGCTGCCAAAAAACGTCACATGAAAAAATTGGCGCGTGAAAACGCTCGCCGCGTTAAGTTGTACTAAGCTTAACAAGCAATCGTTTTCAAGAAAGGCGCTATAGTAGCGCCTTTTTTTGTGCACACCATTTAGCCCTGAGCATTTGCACGGCACCTAAGTGATAGTAACGTCATGCAAATTATCGCTTTGTTTTTAATTAAATCACCCTATTATTAGAGACACTACTTGGACAAATGCACAATTGCATTTAGTTCTAGCAAGATTATCCGAAAAAAGGACCAACGAATGTCATTATTACTACAATTAAAAGACGCTCAAAAAGACGCCATGCGAAGCAAAGACAAGCTCAGTCTTGGTACCATAAGAATGGCTTTGGCCGCCGTAAAGCAACGTGAAGTAGACGAGCGCATTGAGCTCAACGACACTGATGTATTACAAATATTGACCAAAATGGTCAAGCAAAGACAAGAAGCAGCAGCGCAGTTTGTCAATGGTAATCGTCAGGACTTGGCCGATAAAGAAGAAGCAGAAATTGAAGTCATTAAACGCTTCTTACCACAACCTTTAGATGACGCAGAAATTGCCTCGCTCGTTGAAGATGCTATTCAAAAAACTGGCGCAAGCGACATAAAGGACATGGGCAAGGTTATGGGTATTCTCAAACCTCAAGTGCAAGGGCGTGCCGATATGGGTAACGTTAGTAAGCTCATCAAATCAAAACTCGCGTAAGGTAAGCAAACGATTATGGCAGGCCGCATTCCACAAGATTTTATTGAAGATCTCATTACGCGTGCTGACATTGTCGACATCATTGATAGCCGAGTGAAATTAAAAAAAGCAGGTCGCAATCATCAGGCCTGCTGCCCGTTTCATAATGAAAAAACCCCCTCTTTTTCTGTTAGCCAAGAAAAGCAGTTTTATTACTGTTTTGGTTGCGGCGCAAAAGGCAATGTCATTAGTTTTTTGATGGAATACGACCGGCTTGAATTTGTTGAGGCGGTAGAAGAACTCGCTAAAGAATGCGGTATGACCGTGCCTCGCACGGCTAGCAATGCGCCTTCACAATCTCCTCAACAAAAAAGCGAGCGTGAAAAAGACTATCAGCTTATGGAAGAGGTCACTCGATATTTCCAACACCAGCTTAAACATGCGACTAACGCACCTAAGGTCATAGAATATCTAAAATCTCGCGGGTTAAGCGGTGATGTGGTCAAGTTTTGGGACATTGGCTACGCGCCCGACCAATGGGATGGCGTACTGTCTACTTTCGCCGATGGCGGTAAGGATAAAGCAAAGCTTAAGCGTTTGATGACGCTTAAATTAGTCAATGAAAATGACAATCAACGTCGTTACGACTTCTTCCGTGACCGCGTGATGTTTCCTATCAGGGATAAACGCGGGCGCGTCGTAGCGTTCGGCGGACGCATCATTGAAGGCGATGGCCCGAAATATTTAAACTCCCCCGAAACCCCTATTTTCCATAAAGGCTACGAACTTTACGGCTTACACCAAGCCCGAAAGGAAAATCGCAAGCTCGCGCGAATTTTGGTGGTTGAAGGGTACATGGACGTTGTCGCATTATCCCAATTTGGGATCAGCTACGCAGTCGCTGCGCTTGGCACAGCGACAACCCCTGAGCATATTCAAATGATGTTCAAATCGTGTAATGAAATTGTGTGCTGTTATGACGGAGACCGGGCCGGAAGAGAGGCTGCCTGGCGTGCCCTAGAAAATGCTTTGCCATACTTAAAAGATGGCTATGCGCTTAAATTTCTCTTCCTTCCAGACGGCGAAGACCCAGATACCATGATCAGAAAAGTAGGGAAAGACGAGTTTGAGCAACAGCTGGAAAAAGCCGTGCCCGTATCTACCTTCTTTTTTGACAACCTATTAGGGCGTCACTCGCTTGGCAGTATAGAGGGGAAAGCGGCGTTTAAAACTGAAGCGCAGCCGCTCATTGAAAAAATTGTCGGTGATAATCAGCGTGAGATGATGCTATCACAGCTTCATCGTTATTGCGGGAATCGCAACTACGATCACGAAAAAAATGTCAAAGACGCCAACAGTCAAAAACGCCCTAGACACACCGAATATCAGGCTCCTAGCCACATAAAACAATCTCCTGTGAGAATGATGTTACGCTTGTTACTCGACGAACCCTCCCTGGCCAATGAGTATCCACGAGTACAAATCACGAAACTGCTCGGCTCCGGCATCAATGGCATTGATGTGCTCAGCGATGTTCATAGTTATTGTGTTGCCCATCCCAACGCAAATACTGCCTCTTTAATTGAAGCATTTAGAGACCATCCGCACTTTCAGAATTTGGGTAAATTATTGGGCAGTCCTTTGGAAGAAAACTTGAATCTCGCCGCAGAATATATTGCTTGTTTCAAGAAGCTGTTACGTTGGCATTTCGATGCCCGTTTGGATGAGCTGACAGCGCGCGCTAACCTGCCTCAGGGGCTTACAGATAACGAACAAAAAGAATTACAACTTTTGCTTCAAAAGCGCTAATAGAAATAATGGATAAATCCCCTTGCTGGATTATCTTAAATTGAACTTCCTCGCCCCAATAAAGCCCTATATTTGAGGTGGAATTTTGTTTGTTTTATATGCTATACTAGCAAGTTCGCCATAACTTGATTGAACACTTGTTGTAGCGTTACCCAGTGCAACAAATAATATGATTGTAGTTTCATACAGTTATCTATTTTTATGAGCTCATTAGATTGAGCTTTAGCGCGTCGCGTAAAGTATGACAATGACGGATTGAATTTCTCGTTTTCGTCGCCATATCTGAATGCAACTAAACGTGCCGTCTAACGTGTAAGGTATATTGTGCAGAGTAAGCAGTCCCAGATAAAACTCCTTATTGCCAAAGGCAAAGAGCAAGGTTACTTAACTTTCGCAGAGGTAAACGACCACCTCCCAGCCGACATAGTTGATTCTGACCAAATAGAAGACATTATCCGCATGATAAATGACATGGGGATTCAGGTGTTTGAATCGGCACCTGATTCCGATGAATTATTGATGCAGGAAACCACAACCGACGAAGAGGTTGCTGAAGCAGCAGCACAGGCTTTGGCCACCGTTGAGAGTGAGATAGGCAGAACGACTGATCCTGTGCGCATGTACATGCGTGAAATGGGTACTGTTGAATTGTTAACCCGTGAAGGTGAAATCGAAATCGCCAAGCGCATTGAAGAAGGTATTAACCAAGTTCAGTGCTCAGTGGCCGAATACCCTGAAGCCATCACGTATTTACTAGATCAATGGGACCTCTACGAAGCTGAAGAAATTCGCTTAAGCGATATCATCATTGGGTTTGTCGACCCTAATGAAGATGATGTTGCACCTACTGCAACCCATGTTGGGTCTGAGCTATCTGATGATGAGCTTGAAGATGAAGATGATGATGCAGAAGACGACGATGAAGAAGAGGACGACAACAGCGTTGACCCTGAAGTAGCACGCGAGAAATTCTCAGACTTACGCAAGCAGTACAATAAAGCCCGTAAAGTGATAGAGAGTAAAGGTCGCGCGCACAAGTCAGCGAAAAAAGAAATTGCAGCATTAAGCGATGTCTTTAAAGAATTTAGATTAGTACCAAAGCAATTTGATCGCATGGTGCGCAATATGCGCGACATGATGGACAGAGTGCGTATTCAAGAGCGTTTGGTCATGAAGTTTTGCGTGATGCACGCAAAAATGCCGAAGAAAGACTTTATTAGACTGTTTGCGGGCAATGAAACCTCGACAGCTTGGCTTTATGAAGTACTGAAGACTGACCAAGCCTTTGTACCTAAGCTACTTGAATATAAAGAAGAAATTGAGCGCTGCGTAAGCAAAATGAACGCAGTTGAGCAAGAAACTGGGCTTATTATTCCAGACATCAAAGACATCAACCGACGCATGTCTATTGGCGAAGCAAAAGCTCGCCGTGCGAAGAAAGAAATGGTCGAAGCAAACCTTCGTCTTGTTATTTCAATCGCTAAGAAATACACCAACCGTGGACTCCAATTCCTTGATTTAATTCAAGAAGGTAACATTGGTTTGATGAAAGCAGTTGATAAGTTTGAATATCGTCGTGGATATAAGTTTTCAACCTATGCGACATGGTGGATTCGTCAGGCAATTACGCGTTCAATCGCCGACCAAGCACGCACCATTCGTATTCCAGTGCACATGATTGAGACCATCAACAAACTGAATCGCATTTCACGTCAAATGCTGCAAGAGATGGGCAGAGAGCCAACGCCAGAAGAGTTATCTGAACGCATGATTATGCCTGAAGATAAAATTCGTAAAGTGTTGAAAATCGCAAAAGAGCCAATCTCAATGGAAACGCCTATCGGTGATGATGAAGATTCGCACTTAGGGGATTTCATCGAAGATACGTCAATCACTCAACCACTTGATTCTGCCACTGGCGGAAGCTTAAAAGACGCAACGCAAGAAGTGTTAGCAGGGTTGACCGCACGAGAAGCCAAGGTGCTTCGTATGCGCTTTGGTATTGATATGAACACCGATCATACGCTTGAAGAGGTAGGAAAACAGTTTGATGTAACTCGTGAACGGATTCGTCAAATTGAAGCAAAGGCATTGCGTAAGCTTCGCCATCCTAGCCGCTCTGAACAACTGAAAAGCTTTTTAGACGAGTAAACCTAAACGTTTTTAACGCATTAAAAAGGCCAACATTATGTTGGCCTTTTTGTGTCTTAAAGCAATTTAAACTCGCATTCACTCGCCCTTAACATAGGGCACTTCATCAATAAGCTCATCCAACTTACGACTGCGTTTTTCTGGCGAGCCTGTGCCTCTCGCGAGATACGCATATGCGGTTGGCACAATAAACAAGGTCATGAACGCTGAAAACAACACGCCCGAGAAGATCACCATACCAATCACCGACCTTGACTCAGCACCAGGGCCCGAAGCAAGCACAAGAGGTAAGGCACTAAAGAGTGTGGTAAAGCCCGTCATCACAATGGGACGCAAACGCTGGGTTGCCGCTCGTCTCACGGCTTCTTCAAATTCCATACCCGCGTCGCGTAATTGATTGGCAAACTCGACAATCAAAATACCATTTTTAGCGGCCAGACCTATCAACATCACCAGCCCAATCTGAGAATAAATATTGATAGTCATGTTAGATAAGTACAAACCTACATAAGCGCCAACGAGTGCCAACGGTACGGTAAACATAATCACTAACGGGTGTATCCAACTCTCAAACTGTGCGGCGAGGACCAAATACGTTACCGCTAGCGCCAGCATGAAAATAAATATAAATGACGAGCCCGATTCTTGATACAGCTGCGACTCGCCTTTGTAATCTATTGATACTTCTTCTGGAAGTTCTGTGGCAACGATATTTTCTAAAAAGGCAAGTGCCTCACCAATGGTATAGTCATCTGCCAAGTTGGCACTGATGGTGACCGCACGCATGCGATTGTAACGATTTAAGGTGTTAGAGGTTGCCTGCTCTCTGATGTTGAGCAAGTTGTCCATTGGAATCAACTGCCCTGTGCGATCAGAGCGCACATAGATATTATCGATACTGTTAGGTGAACGATAATCGGCTTTATTCCCTTCTAAGACCACATCGTACTCTTGACCGCGCTCTAAGAAGGTCGAGACTCTGCGTTGACCGAGCATGGTTTCTAGCGTTCGGCCAATTTCGGTTATCGAGACACCCAAATCTGCCGCTCGATCTTTGTCTATATCAATCAACAGCTGTGGCGAGGTTTCTTTGTAGTCCGAATCGATGCGCAGCAACTTCGGGTTTTCTCTGGCTTTATCAATAACGATATCACGCCACTGGACGAGCTCTTCGTAGGTGTTGCCCTGCAAAACAAACTCTATTGGACGCCCCAAACCACGGCCACCCAAGGCAGAGCGCATAATGGCAAATGCGCGCACGTCTGGAATATCAGCAAGCTGAGCGCTCACCTGATTCATAAAGTCGAAGGTTGAACCTTCACGCTCCTCCCAAGGAGGCATTCCGACGATAGCAATACCAGCCTGACCACCAAAACCAGGGGTTCTTACCAAGACTCTGTTAACCTGCCCACTTTCCCTATAGGGTAACAATATGTCTTCAATCTTTTTAAGGTTACGCGCATTACTCTCATAACTTGCGCCCTCTTGTGCCTGCATGAGAATGAAAAAGTTACCTCGGTCTTCACGAGGTACAAACTCTTCAGGAATTTTACTTTGCAGCTGAAAAATTAGCGTCATGCTGACTAGCACCATGAGCACCATTAATACAGGCTGTTTCATGGTCACGCGCAAACTATTGAAATAGCGCCCTTCTAGGCTTTTAAACTTGGCATCGACCCACATTCCAAAACCAGAACTGCGTGAGCGATTCTTCAGAATTTTTGAGGCCAACATGGGCGATAGCGTCAGTGCCGTAAAGCTAGAAAATGCAACCGCAGCGGCAATGGCTAGCGCAAACTCAGTAAACAATCGACCTATATTCCCTTCTAAGAATACCAGCGGCACAAACACCGATATCAATACCAAGGTTGTGGCAATAACCGCAAACGCGACCTCTCTTGCCCCTCGATAAGATGCCAGTAATGGCGGCTCGCCCATTTCGATACGACGATAGATGTTTTCAAGCACAACAATCGCATCGTCCACCACCAGCCCAATTGCCAACACCAGTGCCAGCAGCGTAAGTAGGTTGATAGAAAAACCCAAAGCAAACATTACAATAAAGGCCGCGACAAGAGATACCGGAACCGTCACTGCTGGGATAAGCGTCGCTCGAACGTTGCCCAAAAAGATATAGATAACAATGATCACCATCACCATCGCAATGGCTAGGGTGTTGTAAACTTCGCTAATAGACTCTTCAATAAACACTGACGAGTCGTAGCTCGGCACAATAAAAATATTGTCAGGTAAGGTCTGCTCAATTTGGGTAATCGCTGCTTTGGCAGCGCGCGCGACCTCAAGCGTATTCGCCTTTGACTGCTTAACAATACCTAAGCCAATCATATTGACGCCATCGCCCCTAAAATCGGTCTCATCATCCTCTGCGGTCAGTTCAACCTGGGCAACTTCTCCTAAACGCACTAAGTAACCATCGGCACCGGCGGCAACGGTTAAGTTGGCAAAATCTGTTGGTGTTAAGAAGCTGCGGGCAACGCGCACGTCAAAGTCGCGATTGTCAGATTCTACTCTACCCGCGGGTAGCTCCACATTTTCTGCGCGAATGACTCGTTCGATATCACTCACTGTTATGCCACGAGCTGCCATTGCATTACGGTCTAGCCACACCTTCATTGCATACGTGCGCCCCCCACCAATTTGCACGCGGGCGACACCATCGGCAATCGATAATCTATCCACCACAAAGCGGTCTGCGTAGTCGGTTAACTCCATGACATTTAGATTGTCACTGCGAAGGTTGTACCAAACCACAACGTCTTCATCAGAGTTAGACTTTGCGACTTCTGGCGGAAAGGCTTGGTCTGGCAGATTATTCGACACACGAGATACACGCTCTCTGACATCGTTAGAAGCTGCGTCGATATCACGACTTAAATTAAATTCGATCGTAATGTTAGAGCTGCCATTTCGACTCGACGAGGAAATGTTTTTTATCCCTTCAATACCGCTGATTCTATCTTCGATTAACTGCGTAATACGCGTTTCAATGATTTCTGCCGACGCGCCGGGGTAACTGGTCGAAACAGATACAATCGGTGGGTCGATATCGGGATATTCTCTTAAGGATAAAAATGTGATGGCCACAATCCCAAAGACGATGAGAAGTAAGTTTACAACGCTGGCAAAAACCGGGCGTTTAACCGATAAATCTGAAATTAACATCGCTTCGCCCCTATCCTTTCACAACGCGAACCGCAGAACCATCGCGGACCCTTAGTGTACCTTCGGTGATCACCTTATCACCTTCGCTCAATCCGCTAAGGATTTGCACCAAACCGGGCTTTCGCTCACCCACTGTTACTAATGTCTTCTTGGCTTTGTTGTCGCCGTTAATCAAAAACACAAATTGCGAATCACCTTCTGGCACTAAGGCCGTTTCGGGGATCACCAACGCATTCAATACACGCTTTTCGATATTGATTTGCAATAGCATACCCGGCCGCATTTTTAAGTCTGGATTAGGCAACTCCGCTCTGATTTGAATAGAGCGTGTAATCGGGTCGATACGCGAGTCGATATTGCTAATTTCTCCGATGAATTGCTCGCCAGGGTAAGCGACCGACGTCGCATAAATGGTTTGCCCATTCGCTACGCTGGCAAGATGCAGTTCAGAGATACTGAAATCTACCTTCACAACGCTCAAGTCATCTAAGGTTGTAATGACATCGCCTGGACGGACAAGGCTGCCAACACTTACCATGCGCGTACCTAAACGGCCGCTGAAAGGAGCCCGAATGACTAACTCTTCAAGATCAGCTTGCGCCACATCTTTTTGCGCAATTAAGGTCTCAACTCTTGATTCTTGCTCGTCTAGAAGCTGCTGAGAGGCAGCGCTTTGATTGGCTAAGTCTTTAATTCGCGCAAGTTGGCGTCTAGCTTCATTAATATTGATGTTTAACTCATTTAATCGAGCTCGTTCAGCGCGATTGTTAAGTTCAACAAGTACTTGGTTTTGCTCAACAACATCGCCATCGTCAAATGCTAAAGCGATAACCGTCTCTGCTTGCTGCGCCGTGATATTTACCGACTCGTTGGCAACCGCTGTGCCTAAAGCCTCCACTATGACCGGAAACGCTTGATTACTCGCTTCACTGACCACTACAGGCGTATCACCGCCACCTTGCGGTCCCCCCTGCGCTTCTTGAGCAGGCATGTTGATATAAATAAGGAAGGCAGCAAGGGCAACTACCCCTACGAATAACGGGGAAAGTTTAATAAACTTTGACATACTTCTCCTGACAGCTATTGTCTACTTTAAAACAGCGCAATGTGAAACATTTGCGACGATACTAAGTACTTTTCGTGCAAACTATACTTTGAGGTATTTAAACCTTGAATGAACGTATTATAGGACAATCAAATTGAAACGGTTTAAAGTTTTTGCAATTAGTCTACTTTTAAGTGCCTGTCATCCGGCCGAGATCGCACCACCGTCTTGCAGAGTAGCCAACCATGCTCAATCATCACAGGCCGGCGAAGGCGCTTGCGTTATAAAAATAAATAGCAAACTATTGGTCATTCAACGCTCAGATGATCAATATGACCTGCCTTTTCAGCAAAATCTTTCAGATCAAAGTGCACAATGTGCCGCGCATTACGGCACATGGATTGAAACCGGTTTTAATGTTGAAGTAGGCGAACAACTTACCACACAACGCAATGGCGTCGCGCTTTTCGCCTGTCATTTGCAAGCCGGATTTGATGGTACTGAAGCTGACCTTCCCCCACCGCCTTGGCGACCAAGCAAAGTAGATGCATTGCAGTTTATCTATCCTTTCGACATCGACCTGCATCAATGGCATGGTCCAGACCAGTTTGTGGCCGTGAAGGATGCATTTATCTTGTATAAAGAAGCTGACAAAATAGATGCGATAAATACAAGTGATTGAGCGTTTTTTAATGTTTCGCGTAAGATATAGCAGTTGTTATTAAAAATTAAATATCAGGAGACACAATGCCGCAATATAAAGCCCCAATGGCAGACTTTCAGTTTTTACTCAATGACTGGTTAAAAATTGATAAACATTACGAATCTGTGGGTGCACAGGGCATGGATAGCGAGCTGGTCACCGAAATACTCAATCAAGGCGCAAAGTTCGCTGAAGAAGTCATCGCCCCATTAAATCGCGAAGGCGACGAAGAAGGCTGCAAACTTGTTGATGGCAAGGTCACCACGCCGCATGGATTTGCCCAAGCCTATCAAGAGTATATTGCAAACGGATGGAACGCGATGCTCGGCAACCCTGACTTTGATGGGCAAGACTTACCTTATTCAGCAGCGGTCCCTGTGCATGAAATGCTCAATGCAGCTAATTTAAGCTGGCGTCTCACTACTATGCTGACCGAAAGCGCAGTACTAGCGGTAAACAAGCACGCTACCGATGAGTTAAAGCAAAGCTACTTGGCCAAGCTTATTAGCGGTGAGTGGACTGGCACCATGAACCTTACCGAACCTCATGCAGGTACTGACCTAGCGCTGCTTAATACTAAAGCAGAGCCAAATGGTGACGGCTCCTATTCCATCACCGGCAATAAAATATTTATTACCGGTGGCGACCAAGATTGGACGACTAATATTATTCACTTAGTGCTTGCACGCTTACCCGATGCACCGAAAGGCGTCAAAGGGATCAGTTTATTCCTCGTGCCTAAATTTTTGCTAGATGAAGCAGGTGAGCCCGGTGAAGCGAACAAGCTCGGTGTAGGTAGCATTGAAAAGAAAATGGGTATCAAAGGTAGTCCAACCTGCGTGATGAACTACGACGGCGCTATAGGCTGGCTTGTAGGTGAAGAAAACAATGGCTTAGCCTGCATGTTTACCATGATGAATGACGCACGCTTTCAAGTAGGTATGCAGGGTCTAGGGACAAGTGAAGCCTCATATCAAGGCGCACTAACCTATGCTCGCGAACGCTTGCAATCTCGTGCGCCAGAAGGACCTAAACAACCAGAAGCAAAAGCTGACTCCATCATGCATCAACCAGACGTGCGTAAAATGCTATTAACCCAAAAAGCATTTACCGAAGGCTGCCGAGCGCTTTCCATGCTCTATGCCCAGCAAATGGATATTGAAAAGTATGCCGATGACGAGCGTCGTGAAAAAGCTAAACAAGTCATTGCATTTTTAACACCCATCACGAAAGGCTTTATGACCGACATTGCCACTGAAATCACCAACCTAGGAGTTCAGGTATTTGGCGGTCATGGCTACATTCGCGAATGGGGAATGGAGCAGTTGGTTAGAGATACACGCATCGCACAGCTTTATGAAGGTACTAACGGTATCCAGGCGGCAGATTTGATTGGTCGTAAACTTACGCGTGATGGCGGAAAAATGCTCGGTGCAACCGTCGAGATGCTCGCTCAAAGAATAGATGCGATGCAAGATGCGACTTTGCAAAGCCAAGCAAAAGCACTTTTAACTGAATTTAATGAGTTATCATTAAGCTTGCTAGGTGCAAACGCCGTTGATGTAGCAGGAGCCGCTACCGATTACATGTTCTACAGCTCTTATGTGATCATCGGGATCTTGTGGCTAGATATGGCAGATAGCGCAAAACAGTCTTCTAACAGCTTTATTGCTCAAGGTAAGCCAAAGACTTGTGATTTCTATATGAAGCGATTGTTACCGCGCAAGGAGATGCATAAGTCTGTGCTCCTTGCATCGGCCGACGATTTACTCGCTCTTAATGACCAAGAGTTTGACTATATCTAGTACGCTTATAAATCACTAAGCAACCATCAAAAAAGCAGCTCTTAAAGAGCTGCTTTTTATTATCTAGACTCATCACCGAAGTGTGACTAAGCGACCCTACTTCCTTTAATCGCATCAAATGCCTGTAAAAGGTCCTCAGTGATATCTGCCTCGCACTCTAATCCTACGGATAACCTCAGTAGGCTTTCACTTATCCCATGATGAGCGCGCTCTTCTTCAGTGTATGCAGAGTGGGTCATACTGGCAGGATGTTGAATAAGGGTTTCTGCGTCACCTAACGATACTGCTCTTTGTACTAGGTTTAATGCATCCATAAAGGCGATCCCTTCGGCGCTGCCACCATGTAGTTCAAACGCAATCATACCGCCAAAATAACGCATTTGTTTGTTAGCCAAGCGTTGTTGTGGATGACTTTCTAAGCCAGGATACGACACCCATTTTACTTCGCTTCTTTGCTCTAAAAAGCGCGCGATAGTATAAGCGCTTTGACTGTGACGCTGCATTCTTATCTCTAAGGTCTTTAATCCACGCATAATGAGCATTGCGGTGAACGGCGACATACAAGCACCGGTCATATCTTTGAGCCCTTCTAGACGTATGCGTTGGATAAGTTCATGCCCACCTACAACTAACCCAGCAACCAGGTCGCCATGGCCACCTAGATACTTTGTCGCCGAGTGAATAACAAGATCAGCGCCAAGGCATATCGGTTGTGTAATTAACGGCGTTGCATAGGTGTTATCAACTACACTAATGACCTTGGCTGCTTTGGCCAAGGCGCATACTGCCTCGATATCGATAAGGCGCATGTTAGGGTTAGCAGGCGTTTCAAAATACATGACCTTGGTGCGAGCGTTAAACCCTTTTTTCACTGCCTCAATATCTGTCATATCAACATGCTTAATGGTCACACCAAATTTAGCTAAGCCGTGGTGCATAAATGCATAAGTACAACCATATAAGGTCTCATCAACCAACACTTCATCACCCGCTTGTAACAGCGTCCATAAAGTCGCGCTGATAGCCCCCATGCCAGAAGCGGTGCTCAGTGCGGCTTCTGCTTGCTCTAAACAAGCGATGCGTTTTTCTAGAATATCCAACGTGGGATTAGAGATCCGGCTATAAAAATGCCCCGGTCTCTCGCCGGCAAACATCTCAGAGCCATGCTGCGCATTTTCAAACGTAAATGTAGAACTCAGATGCATAGGTGGGTTGAGCGCACCTTGTTCATCTTTTGCGGCATATGCATAGTGAATCGCTTGTGTCGCAAAGCCCAAGCCGTCATAAGTACGATTATTTTTTTCCATGGTGATATTCCAAAAAGAACGAGTCAGGTTAAATATACGCCTAAAAACACAGCAATAGCTTTCAATTTATAGCCTTTGTTGTATATTTATTGGCATTAACTGCCAAAAGACGCATTTGAAATGGACAAAATCGATCGAAAAATTTTGCGTGAGCTTCAGATTAACGGGCGCATCACAAATCAGGAACTTGCTGACAAAATAAACTTGTCACCAAGCCCTTGCCTGCGGCGCGTCAAGCAACTCGAAACAAAAGGCATTATCAAAGGCTATACCCTCGATGTAGACTACGAGGCTTATGGTTTACCTATCACGGTGTTTGTGAGCATTCAATTAGAACGTCATAGTGCACAAGTGGTGACCGAGTTTGAGAATGCAATCAAGCTAGCCGAGCAAGTACTTGAATGCTTTGTGATGACCGGTCGCTCTGATTACTTACTAAAAGTAGTGGTAAAAGATTTGCACGACTACGAACATTTTGTCAGAAAACACCTTCATGCAATGGGCAATATTGCATCTATTGATACGAGCTTCGCTTATGGTACTGTCAAGCGTTCGCATGTCTTGCCACAACTTGACCGGTAGAGTAAAACAATAGCCAAGTGACAACACTGGATTTATCGGCTTTTTCGAGCCACTATAATGAGATGATGCTCGAACAAATATCTAAAAGGATGTGAAGAATGAATTTACCTTATGCCATTGGCACCGCAGGCAAGCCTTGGGGCGATGCAGAAAAGCAGCAGTGGCGAGCGCTACAAACTATTAAGCGCTCATACCGAGAAGAAGTGCTTAGCAAACTAAATGGCCTAGATAATGATTTAAACCTAATTAATTATGGAGCTCTGCCATACAACGAACAGCGTTATCCGCTTTTTTTAGTCAAAAATCGTACATGGCAATATGGCTTGCCCACTGTCTTAATTACCGGTGGTGTACATGGATATGAAACAAGCGGCGTACAAGGCGCTATCCTGTTTTTACAAACTCGTATTAAAGATTATTTAAAACACTTTAATTTTATCGTTGCGCCTTGCGTAAGCCCTTGGGGATATGAATCCATCAATCGCTGGAATCCATTAGCGGTTGACCCAAACCGTTCGTTCTTTGAAAACGGTCCATCACCTGAAGCAAATGCACTTATGCGTTATATGAGTTCGCAGCAAGTGTCATTGATAGCGCATTTTGACCTGCATGAAACGACCGATACCGACAATACAGAGTTTAGGCCTGCACTGGCGGCAAGAGATGCGCTTGTGCATGATAACTGGGAAGTTCCTGATGGGTTTTACACAGTTGGGGATACCGCACGCGAACAAAGCGGATTCCAAAAAGCGATTATCGATAGCGTAAGAAAAGTGACGCATATTGCGCCAGCTGACCAGCACGGCAAACTTATCGGTAGCGATATGTTGCAACCGGGCGTGATTAACTACGACAAGAACTCGCTTTTTTTATGCGGAGGCTTTACCGATGCGCCATATGTAACAACCACCGAAGTCTATCCTGATAGTCCAAAAGCGACACCACAGCAATGTAATCTCGCTCAAGTAGCAGCACTAGAGGGTGGGCTACAGTACTTAATCTAGGTAAAGGCGCTGTTTATGGCTATGCGGGTTAAAAATATACGGCGCAGCTACTCGCTGACGCCGTATTAACTAGGGAGTTACATTACACTAACGCTTTGCACGTCTTAGCCTTTTCTTAGTTTGCGTAGCATAAACAAGCCACCCAAAACGCCGGAGAATAGACCAAAAATAGTGGGTGTTGGTACCGCAACTTGTCTCATTTGAAAAGTTTCAGTGCTTAAGAAAAATGGCGTTATTGCAGCAGCGCGCGAAATCGTATCTGCACGCACCGCTTCAAATACCAAGCCACAAGCATTAACAGTATCGCAAGTGCTAGTAACTTCACTGTTTAGAAAGTCATCATTAGCCCAATAGTCGGCGAATGCAGAACCTACGCTATAGTTAGTGCTCGGCGCGAATAATGATAGACTCAAGCCCTCGTCAGCGGTATCACCAAGCATCCCTCCATCTAGGTTATAAGCAATGCCCATAAACGCACTAAATAAGCTCGTCATATCACTTGGACCACCAAAGTCGTCAATCCCCCTGCTGTCATAAACAACAGTTTGCGGACCGCGTGTTGTGCCAAAACCGTTGAAGGTTACTTCTGCATAGATTAGCTCATTGCCAAACGGACCTGGAAAAGGGTCTCGCTGCGACGCTAAAAGACTACGCGCGTAAATCTGACCATCTCCATCCATGTCCTTTCCAACAAATGACCCCGTAATAGAGGCGTTGGTTAATGCACCTTGCAACAAATTATTATCTTGGTCGAATTCATAACTATAAAACCCACTTTGAGTAAACTCGAACTTGACTGGTACTACGTCTGCGTGCGAGCTTGCAATGTACGCACTAGTGAGTGCAACTGTGAGTAAAAATTTTGAGTACTTCATATCAATCCTTAATTGAATTTACGAAAATGTAACGCAAGGCAATATGCAGTGATGCTTACGCTAGCTTTTTGTTTTTGTTAATTGGTGAGCAGTCATGCGCTGGACTTTTTAGCTAAAGGCTATATTTAACGTAGCCCACAGCTATTCATGAGCTCTGCTTATATTGCAGTTGTTGCACGCATAACGGGTCGATATGAAGTAAAGCTAAAAGCGCCTTTTTAATCCTGAAGAAAGACTAAAAATTGCTAAAGAAAACCTAAGGAGTGTTGTTTAGCTATCTAAAATAACAATACTTTCAGTCACTTATGTTTTATTGCGGGCAAAAATTAGGTCGATGGGACTGATATTCAATAAAACGGCAATAATCCGGCCATTGATTGTTTTCTTGCCAGTAAGAGAACATGCCAAGCTCTTCAAATAAACCACTTACCTCGGCTGAGTTTTTAAATATCAGTGAGTTTTGAGTGTATTCGCTTTGGAGAAAGGATTCTGGGTTTAAGTAACCGTGAATAAATTTAAAATCTCTAATGCTTCCATCAGCAAGATTGTTGTTGATTCTAGCCAGTAATTCGTCAAACATGCCTGCGCTGAGCGCTAGATTAAAATCCAGAAAAGGCATTGTTTTAATCATCCGTCTTGCCTCTTCTAAATTGTTTTCTAATATCGCGTCGATTACTTGAGCATGTTGATGATAAGTCGGATGCTGCTCCATCAAGGCTTTGCGTAATTCAATATAAGCAGAAGCATCGCCTCTCATCATTGCCACTTGAACTTTCACGCTCGCAGCGTCAAAACCTCGATTTTCTCCTAAGGCCTCGATGACTTGCGCTTGATAATCAGCACCTTCAATATCTCCTTGATGACTATACACAATCGCTAAATAGCTATGCATCAGAATCGACAGCGGAAAATACTCAAGATGCTTTTCGACGAGTTTCGCGGCCTTATCAAAATAGCCAAGATGCAAATAAAATTCAGCCAATTCTCTCACGCAGATTGTACAAGCTGGCGCATATTCTACGGAGGATTTTAGCGCTTGCTCATACTCGGCAAAATTCGTCTTATTAACGTCATACTGATAGGAGATTGCTCTTACAACCGGATGCTCAGGTGATATCGCAAGGGCTTGTTTCAACAATAAATCATATCTAATTAAAAGTTTCTCACGCATTTGCATATCAGTTTTATAAAAACTCAAACTTCTCACCGCTAAAGCCTGTTGAACAAAGGCCATCACAAAGTCTGAGCGCTGAGTAACTATGCCTTCAAGAATCTCAATGGCCTTGTTTAAGTTGTCTTCTCCTCTCCTATCTATGAGGTAAAGTGCATGTTGATACTGGGCCTGTAAACCTTGTGATAATTCCTTAATTTCAGGGGCCGGTCTTGCACTTTTTAGCTTCACCAAAATGTTTACAAGGTCTTGGGCGGTCGTCATCCGTTGTGCTTGCGAATCAAAGCGGCGAACGCCTCGCCAAACTAAAAGTCCATCATTGTCAGTAATCTGAATATCAACAAGAGCCTCGTCTAAAGAGGTTTCTTGCGCCTCTTGAACATTAATGTTTAAGCTATTTTGTCGAAGTCTGTCATTTATGATGAGCGTGCTAGGAAGGTTTTTTAGTGACATTACATCGTCTATAACTTGCTGCGAATCAAAGCGCTCCTCCTTATTTGCAAGCTCTGCTGTTGAATGAGCTTGTTGATCAAGAGGGAGCCAAGCAACAAATATCCAAACCACGGTTACCACTAGTACCATGATGCAGGCATACATCAGGTAAGCACCTTTTTGGGTGTCAGAAGTAAAAACGCGGCGCTTGACGCTTGGCGTATCATGCAGCGTCGCTTCAACGAGCAGTTGATATCCCTTTGCGTGTATTGTCTTTATGAACTGCGGATTTTTAGCTTCATCATTAAACACCTTACGCAACTCTGATATACAGCGAGTCAAGCTCTCTTCAACCGTAAAGCTCCCACTCCACACCGTCTGCATAAACTCATCCCGTTCAACGACCTGCCCCTCTCGTTCTATCAGTAAGAGCAAAACGGCCATGGTTTTAGGTTCTAGCTTTTGTATAGCGCCCGATTGGGTGTTTTTGACAGAGCGGTCGTCAGGGTTTATTTGAAAATGTGCTATATGAATCATCGCTAATTCACATCTCCACTACATTCAATGTAATGATTATTGTATCAACATGCTGCACTTCTTACTCCAACCTTTACATCCCTTTCCAAAGTAAGGTAACAAAATTTTTTTAGTAAGTACAAAGGCTAAGCAATATTGATATGTACACGCAAACTAACACTATAAATTTTAATGCGTTATGCTGAGAGTAAAGCTGTGTTTTTGTATACCTTGCTTGCTCTTAAGGAACACTAAAGCCTAAAAACAATACATCTTCAAAACCTATAAACCGATAGGTTCATTATGAATCTAATGTAGATAGTGTCACGGCTTGTGCGCACTTAACATTCGAGATATTAGCACCCTTCATTAGGTTCATGGAATAGACTATGCCTGAGTCATTGTTTCAATACTGATTTGCTGTATTCTCACCTTAGGGTATATATGATTTAAACCAATTGGAGAGCTCTCATGGCTAGACTCAAAAATAAAGTAGCATTTATCACAGGCGCTAGCTCTGGTATCGGTAAAGCGACGGCAATTTTGTTTGCAAAAGAAGGAGCGAAAGTTGCCTTTATCGCACGACGCAAAGATAAAGGGGAACAAACCCTATGTGAAATAGAAGCCGCAGGCGGTGAAGGTTTATTTATTCAAGCCGACGCCTCAAATGCAGAAGCGATAAACTCAGCGGTCAAACAAACGGTGGACACCTTTGGCAAACTTGATATCGGCGTCAACAATGCTGCGATTATTGGTGAGCTCGGTCCCTTGATTGAAATGAGCGATGAGGCTTGGCGAAATTTGTTAGCGGTGAATCTAGATGGCGTTTTTTACTCCCTGCGTGCCCAAGCGCGTGTGATGACCGAAAACGGCGGCTCAATTATCAATGTTGCGTCAGTTAATGCCTTTATTGGCGCTCCCGGAGCCGCGGCATACGCAACATCAAAACATGCTCTATTAGGCCTCGCTAAATCAGCGGCCGGTGAGCTTGCTCCAATGAAAATACGAGTGAATACGGTTTGTCCTGGTTTGGTTGCTACTGAAATGCAAGATCACATTGCTGAACTCGCCACGGGTGGACATCCAGAAGGTTTTGAAAATCCGTTTCTAGCACGAGTGCCAATGGGGCGCATGGCCACAACACAAGAAATCGCAAATGCAATTTTATGGCTTGCCTCCGACGAAGCCAGTTACTTCACCGGAAGCGAACTCACCCCTGATGGCGGATTATTAGCTTAAATTTATTAGACTAGCGCAGAAGTAATTATAGGAAATAATAGTATGACCACATTAAAACTCATGGTGCTGTACCCAGTGCCAAACGATGTAGAACAATTTGAGAAAGACTATGCAGACCATCTGGCTTTGTTTCATAGCAAAATGGGCTTACCCACTGATCAAAAACCGTATACTGTCACAAAGATACATTCAGACCCAAACAATCCTGCACCTTACTACCACATGTTTAGCATGCCCTTTAAATCACAAGAAGCGCTTGAGCAGGCACTCAGTTCACCAGAAATGCTGGAAGTGGCCGCAGATGCAGCACGCATTTCTACAGGTGGTGAGCCAGTGATGCTAGTGGGTAGCGATACTTAGCAATACAATTTTTAATGCAAAATCGTGAATTATCTTAATTTAGAAATTAAAACTCGGCCAAAGGTTTGAAGCGGCCGGGTTTGAACGGGTGAGTAATAAACCCTATTCAACCACATAACTCTTAAAGCGGCTTTTCCCAAAACATCGCTTGGCCCATTTCAGGGTCAAGCTCATATCCTTTAAAGCCAGCCTTTAGATACGCGTTTTGCGCGCCAATATTACCTTGTAGGACTTCAAGCGTTAGCTTACACGCACCTCTTTTCCTAGAAAGCTCTTCAACATAAGCAATTAAACCTTGGCTTATATCGTGTCCTCTTGCAATTGGGTCGATGGCAAAATCATGAATATTGACCACAGCTTTCGCTTTAAAAGTGGAGAAGCTTTCAATGCAATTGCAAAAGCCTATGGGCACGTCACTGACTAAACCATCTTTGTCAGCCACATCGGCATAAACAAGTACTGAAAATACATGAGGTCGTTTACGCATTTCGCCAATCAGCTTGCCGACAATGAGGTCGCTCAGAGGCTCTCCTGCCCCCATCGGGTCAATGGCATACATTTGGAGCATCTTTATTAAATCACTCGCATGATTTGCGTCATCATAGTTAACTTCAAGATATCTAATATTTGAGAGTTCAAGGGCCTGCATTGGTAATAAAATCCTCGTGTATGTAGCTTCAGTAACGATGATGATTGCGTTAGTTTCGCAGTCATTGTTATTGATACACAATAGCATATCTTAGGTCGCTTCGTGGCACTACCCCATATATTGCCAATCATTATGAGCACAATGTTCAAGTAGACAGCTTGTAGTTAAGAGGGTTAGGATGCTAGGGACTTAACCGTGGATTGCTAGCATTAGGTATAAACATATATTGCTGCGCTCACCGTCACCTCGTCCAAGGAGCTCTTTCATGTATTCAGGCTATCTGAAACTCGTACTCGTCATTGCCATATGCACCGTGTCATTATCATCAACTGCACAAGAAAAGCACGTACCAACCATTGAAGAGGCATTTTCACTTAAAACGATTAATTCTCTAGCGCTAGCACCATCTGGTGCTCAAATCGCTTACACAAAGCAAGAGTTAGATTTTGATGAAGACCAGTATTTGACGCAGCTTTGGCTGTATAACACGCAAAGCGAGCAGCACCGTCAACTCACATTTAGTGCTAAAAGCGTCAGTGACATGCAGTGGTCCAGCGACAACAAATGGATTGTATTCAAGCGAGATGGAAAACTCATGGCTATTCGACCCGATGGCGGTGAACCCAAAGATATAGGCATCGATCATAAAGGTATTGGTGATTACGCATTATCTCAAGATATGACCTCGCTAGTATTTCTCTCTAGTGAAGATAGAAAAGAGGAGCTAGAGAATCGCAAGGAGACTTACGGAGATTTTGTCGTTGTAAATAAAGAAGCGGCCGATACGCACTTGTTTCACGTTGCATTAAACTCAGATTTAACGGCGGTTTCTGAGCCTGAGCAAATAACAGATGCAGATAATTTCTCTATCTTCGACATGGCATTGTCCCCTAGCGATTCTATCGTTGCTGTAGCAGCCGCGCCCTCACCCCGACTCACAGATTTGGGCAACATTGACATTTATTTGGTCAATTTGAAAAACAAAGAAGTGAGCTTACTCAATGAAGGCTATGGCTTTGAAAGTAACCTCACCTTTTCTAAAGATGGAAACACTTTGGCGTTTAATCGCTCTACCGGCTTTCAGAAAAATGCACAGATATTCACTGTTGCCACGTCGGGTGAACAGGCCCAATTATTAAGCGAAAGTTTTGATGAGGATGCCAATATCATCGAGTGGAACGACGAAGGTATATTTTTTGAAGCATCGCAAAAGACAAATCGTTATTTGTATAAGCTCAACCCAAGTTCAGGCAATATTTCTAAGGTTAGTCGTGGTGATGAGCTTATCGCTTTTAACTTTTCACTCTCAGAAGATGGCAAAACCATTGCTTATCGCGCCAGCAGTGATAAGACTTTGTCTGAGATATTTACGCAAAAAGGAAGACGCGTTTCTCAAGTGACCAACATGTCTGAGCAAATACAAAGCTATGCCCTAGGTAAACGCGAACTCATTCAATGGAAAGCGACTGACGGGGCCGAAATCGAAGCGGTGCTGATTAAGCCCCATGATTATGACGCCAGCAAAAAATATCCGCTGTATGTAGTGACGCATGGCGGTCCTACAGCAACAGACAGGCCTGATCTAAGCCGTCTTGGACGGTGGTATCCTCTAGATACCTGGGCGGGCAATGGCGCTATGGTATTACTCACAAACTACAGAGGCAGCGCTGGTTACGGAGAGGCGTTTCGCAGTCTGAACTGGCGCAATCTAGGCATAGGACCGGCTACCGACATTATCTCTGGCGTGGAACATCTTGATAGCTTGGGAATGATTGATACCAGCAAAGTCGGCTGTCTTGGTTGGAGCCAAGGTGGGCACATATCTGCGATGCTGGCTACATATAGCGATATATGTGTTGCTGCAAATATGGGAGCGGGTATCTCTAATTGGGAAACCTATTATTACAATACCGACATCACCCAGTTCACTGTTGAGTACTTTGGTAAAACGCCATACGAAGACAAAGCCGTTTATGAAAAAACATCGCCTATGACCTACTTAAGCAACGCAAAAACACCGGTACTGATTCAGCATGGAGAAAACGATCAGCGCGTGCCGCTAGCAAATGCATACGAGCTAAGGCAGGGCTTGATTGATAAGGGGGTAGATACCACTTTCTTACTCTACAAAGGTATGGGACATGGACCGCGAACACCTAAAACACTGCGCGGCGTTTTGACTCACGTATCGCAATGGTTTGATCATTATTTATTTGATGCGCCCATGCCTGACTATGTGAACCCAGAGTTCGAGTCGAGCGTGCCGGCAGAAGAATAAGTAAACAATTGAGTAAATGCTCCCCTTGACCGCGCAGATTGTCAACACGCTAGCGCGGTCATATCTAAGGGTCTTAACTATCTAAAAAACATGTACTTTTGACTTTGCAGTTCATTTTTTGTACAGTTTGTAACGTGCATTTTGGTTTATAAAATAAAAAAGTCATTTAGCTTGTTAACAAATAACCGAAGAGCGTTTTATGAAAATTTTCCTGATCAACGAAAGTCCCATCGAAAGACAGTGGCTAAGCGCGGCCCTAGAGATGAGCAGTGAAATTGATACCATCGTTTGTCTAGAGAAAGGCTATGAGCTTGAGGTTGATGAAGTAAGCTTTACTTCTGCATTGATTATCGTGACTCAAGAGCAATTTGCCGGATTGCGCCGACAACTATCAAAGTCTTATGCTGCGACAGAATTGCCTTGTCCCATCCTTATCTTGTCAGACTCATTCGATAGTTTTGACGTAAGTGGTTACCGACACCTCACGCTAGATGCTTTCCCAACGCACGCCATTACACCACAAATTCTTAAGTACTTGCTAAGTACGTTACGACGAGACTTTCGTAAAGACCTGCGTTTAAAAAGGCTAGCGCATTACGATACGCTCACCAGTGCGACTAATCGCTACCTATTTAGCGATAGAGCCAAACAAGCTATAGCCTCGTCCAAGCGTCAAAATGAAGCACTGGCGTTTATGTATTTCGATTTAGATAAGTTTAAGAATATCAATGACAAGTATGGTCATAACACTGGGGATGAATACTTGAAGAAGTTTGTTGAAATTGTATCTGACAATATTCGTGATACTGATACACTCGGACGATTAGGGGGGGATGAATTCGCTTTGTTAATGCCAAAATCCACGCTTTTGGTCGCTGAGCATAAAGCACAGCAAGTCTTAAAAGCGTTAAGTAAAAAGCACACTATAAATCAACACGAGTTAAGCATTGCCACTTCCATTGGGATTATCGCGTTCGATGATGGGGAACTCTTGCAAGACGTTGATTACAAAACATTGGTTGGTCTAGCAGACACCGCTGCTTTTGCCGCAAAGAATCAGGGAAAGCATCGTTACGTAATAAGTGATAAATGTATGACAAAAAAGCAAAATGAGGCTATACCTGTTTGATGAAGCATCGCTTTATAAGCATTTCCCCTATTGATTAAGCGCAGCCGTTTGTAAAAATGTTTCAGAAAACCATCTGTCTATCATATGCTTTTCGTAAGGGAAGGCGTCCCGCCCTTGTATGCGACCGGATCTATTCATAAAGTTCATATCCTTAAGCTCTACGATATCAGATTGAACCACGTCACCATTGGCATTTTTCAGCTCGTATTCAAAATCCATGCTTGGGAAGAAAATATCTTCAATCACTCTTACCTCACTCAACAATGAGGTAATTGGAAAGCGCGCGCTCAATGTGTCTCCGGCTAGATCGATATCGGTGACTTTTATATTCAAGCTTTGGCCGTCTGGTAATTGTTCGGCTAGCTCTGAAAAATACGCTTCAAAGTCTCTGGTCACTTGTTTGGTAAACCGACTCCTAGACTGATTAGATGGGCGGATATCGGTATATTTCTTAGGTTCAATAAACTCTATCTTTAGTTTTGTCTGCTCATCTGCCCCCTCTTGCTCCGCATAAGCTGAAGCCGCTGGGACTAGAAATAAACTTGAAAATGCTAGCGCTGTTAATGAAACATAGATGGCGGTTTTCATACGCTTTTCCTTGTTAACGATGAGCAAAAATTAAAAAATATATTCATACTTAAACTAAGACCATCGTTGCTAGTATTAGTTCTGCAAGGTCGATTAATCACTCAATGGGGTGAAAAAAGCCAAATCACGTTGTTTTAAACGACCTAGGGCTGGTCCAAAATTTTACTGTTTTGAATATCACTACAAAACTTCATCAAGTTATTGCCAAATAAGTAAGGGTTTTTGTCGTCGTTGACGCAATATAAGTAGTGAAAGTTTTTGACACTATCAATAGAGCTGGTGACTTTGTACACATAATCAGTCTGATGAGGCTGCAGCGACATGTTATTGCGCAGGAAACTATCTTGTAAAGACGTTAGCATACGACGCTCAGATGCTGTTAACACAGTATTAACCCAACCAGAAACCGTATTTGCAACACCACCAAAAAAGTTATTGGTAATAGCGAGTCGAAGCAATAAAACAACCGCTACGACGCCAATGGCGGCAAACACGTAACGTCTATATTTCATAAACAAAATAGGTTCTCCTGACAAAAACGTGATAACAAAAGGTTTTAAGTCTCATCGTTTTAATACTTATGTGTTCTTATAGTTTACAAGCATACACATTATTTATTGATCTCGGTTAACAAATCAAATCTTTTGATTGATATACTTTTACCATGTAGTTGTAACGGACAAACGCCTTGTCATGAGTAAAGGTCAAAACATGAACCAGAAAATTCCAGTAAAAGATGTGACCCCGGTCCAAAAAGTCACACCTCAAGATAAGCTGACTAAGCCAGACTACTCAGCGCGCAATCGTATTTATGTGCGCGCAGTACAAGGAACGTTTGAAAACATAAGACGTTTTGGCGGTCTTATATTTTTAAGTGTTTTCGCGATTATCCCATGGCTCCAGTATCAAGGCCAGCAAGCGGTATTAATTAACTTAGCTGAACAGCGCTTTAATATATTTATGGTCACATTGTGGCCACAAGACCTGACTATTCTTGCATACAGTTTAATCGTTGCCGCATTTGGCTTATTTTTTGTGACCACCTTTGCAGGGAGAGTGTGGTGCGGATTCATGTGCCCACAAACAACCTGGACCTTTATCTATATATGGTTTGAAGAAAAAATTGAAGGGGCTCGTAACAAGCGTATGAAGCTTGATCAGCGGAAAATGGACGCCGATAAATTCATTCGTAAAAGCTTAAAGCATTTCGCATGGGTTGCAGTGGCACTGCTGACCTCCCTTACCTTTGTGGGTTACTTCACACCTATCAACGAACTGTTTATCAATTTCTTTACACTGGACACTGGGTTCTGGGTCGCGTTTTGGGTACTGTTTTTTACATTTTGTACCTATGCAAATGCCGGCTATATGCGCGAAGTTATGTGCACGCACATGTGTCCTTATGCACGCTTTCAATCTGCGATGTTCGACAAAGATACTTACACCGTAGCTTACGATGCACAGCGTGGTGAACAACGAGGCCCGAGAGCTCGAAAACTCACACAAGAAGATGTGAAGGCGAAAGGCTTAGGCGACTGCATAGACTGTAACCTGTGTGTACAGGTATGTCCTACCGGCATTGATATTCGCAACGGCTTGCAATATGAGTGTATCAATTGTGGCGCATGTGTAGATGCGTGTAACGGTGTTATGGAGAAAATGGGTTATGAAAAAAACCTGATCAGCTTTACATCGGAGCATGAGCTCAAAGGCGGCACTACGAAGATATTTCGCGCCAAGTTACTCGGCTATGCAGCGGTATTGTTGGTAATGACTAGCTTGCTGATCTTTGACATTGTGAGCAGAGTGCCGCTCGAAGTCGACATAATTCGTGATAGAAACTCTCTGTTCCGTGAAACCAATCAAGGGCTTATTGAGAACGTGTATACCCTTAAAATACTCAATAAATCACAGCAAGACAGAAGTTATATCATCAATGTGAAAGGTTTGGTCGACCCAAGCTATATCGGAGACTCTGAGGTCATGGTGCAAGGAGGTGAAGTGTTCACATTACCTATCAGTGTTGCCGTAGACCCTAATAATTTGGAGATTGGTACGCAAAAAATCTTCTTCAACGTTAGAACCAATGACGATCCTGATAACGTGGTCGAAACCGAAGAACCCAGTACCTTTATATTTACTGGATTTTAATCTCTTGAGCGAATCAGGCGGCATTGCAAGCCGCCTGTAACGTGTTATTGTATCGCACCACAAGCGAATATAAATTTGTTGATACGTGTCTGAATTCCATTTTACTAAACTTACCCCAGAGCTCATTTTAGACGGCATTGAGAGCCTCGGCATCCAAGTGTCCTCAGGGTTGCTCGCCCTAAATAGCTATGAAAACAGGGTGTATCAATTTGTTAGCGAAGAGCAACGTCGATACGTGGTGAAGTTTTACCGCCCGCTGCGATGGACCGACGAGCAAATTCTAGAAGAGCATCAATTCAGCCAACGCCTCAAAGATGAAGACATATCTGTAGTGGCCCCTTTGTCGCTTAACGGCAAAACCTTACATGAGATAAACGGCTATCGCTTTACCTTATTTGAATCCGTGGGCGGTCGTCAATTTGAAGTGGACAACCTTGACCAGTTGGAGTCGGTGGGTCGCATGCTTGGTCGTATCCATCGGGTGGGGCACACTGCCCTGTTTGAGCATCGCTTAGCTATCAGTATCGAAACCCACTTAAGTGAGCCTCGTAAAACGCTACAAGCTTATGAGATTGTGCCCGCCCATTTACAACAGCCTTTCTATGTGATTCTTGACCAATTGATTGAGCGAACCACTGAATATTACCAAGCGGCCATCAACAATATCGACGGCGCCATTCGTCTGCATGCCGACGTGCACCCGGGCAATATTCTGTGGCGCGACGGCCCTATGCTCGTTGACTTTGATGACTGTCGAAATGGCCCAGCCATTCAAGACCTCTGGATGATGTTAAGCGGTGACCGACAGCAGCAATTGCTGCAGTTAGATGTACTGGTAAGTGCCTATGAAGAATTCCACGATCTTGATCCAAAAGAACTGCACTTAATTGAGCCCTTGCGCGCCATGCGTATGGTGCATTATATGGCTTGGCTAGCGGTCAGATGGCAAGACCCCGCTTTTCCACAAGCGTTTCCGTGGTTTGGTGAAGATAAGTACTGGGAAGGCCAAATTCTCGCCCTAAAAGAGCAGTTTGCAGCACTCGATGAGCCGCCACTTTCACTGCTCCCGCAATACTAATAATTATATATACAATATAGCAAAAGCGTCCTTGCCCCTTTTTTATCTTAAGGTATAGTCCCGTGTATCGAGGTGCTTGTGTGTAATGCACAAGTTAAACGGGAAACAGGTGTAAAACCTGTGCTGCCCCCGCAACGGTAAGCAACCGACATCAATGTCAGTTTGAATAAATAAAGTCGGCGTGAATAACGTCTGCTTCGTCGCCACTGTATTGCGTTTTGGATATGGGAAGGTTTTATACAAATGTTGTGAGCCCGGATACCGGCCTTGTAAATCGGCGCGCCATTAGTACGCGCCAAATTTGCGATATTGCTCGGGTGGAGCAATCACAAGGATAATTATGAGACTCACAATGTTAACGCTCGCGCTCGGTTTTGGCGCGGGGGGACATGCCGTTGCGCAAACTAACCCGCAATCGTCCCAAGCAATTGAAACCATAAGTATTACTGCAGCCAGAAGCCCTCTTCCAGAGAAATTTGTAGCCGGTAGCATTAACGTCATCGATGAACGGCAAATACAAGCCTCTGGCGCCGTCTCTCTCGCCGACTTATTACGAAGTGTACCGAGCGTAAATATCTCCTCGTCAGGACCGTTAGGGAGCCTAACGGAGATTCGCTTTAGAGGAAGTGAGAGCAACCATGTTTTGGTCATGCTTGACGGTGTAGAAATCAATGATTTAGGCCAAGGCGGCCTTATTGACCTATCGCACCTACTGTTGTCTAACATTACTCGTATTGAAGTACTGCGTGGCCCACAAAGTGCCTTGTGGGGCAGTGCAGCAATTTCAGGTGTCATCAGCATCACCACGAAACAAAACGAAGCCGACAGTGACATTACAGCACAAGCAGGCGTTCGATATGGCAATAAAGCAACAGCGCAACTATCAGGCGCGATTAGCGGCCGCAGCGAAGCGCTTCAATACAGTATTAGCGCTTCTCACTTACAGAGCAACGGCGAAAATATTGCTCGCGAAGGTAACGAGGCTGACGGCTATAGAAACAATACTTTTTACGCCACGTTGGCTTATGAATTTTCAAAATATAATAGGCTATCGAGTAATGTGCGCATCGTCGATTATCAAAATGACTTCGACAGCACTGATTTTTCTACTGGATTGCTCAGTGACGCAAACAACCAAACCGATGGCGAACAGTTATCGATGGCGCTAAATTGGGACTTTTCTATCCCCCAGAGTATCTGGTCACAGCGCTTATCTTTGCAATATAGCGAACAAGAAAACATAAATGTCACCAACGACGTCTTTAGCGGCTCAACCACAGGTGAAAAACTGCGTACAGTATATAATCATAACTTCCAACTCAGTAGTGGTCACATAAACGTTGGCATCGAAGCAATTTCAGAAACCTTTAAACAAGCCGGTCCGATTTTATTTGGCGACCCCAATCAACGGCAAAGTAACGATAGCCAATCGTTAATTGCAGATATGCACCAACGGCTAAACAATAACCTTTCGGTGACCGCAAGTGCTCGATACGACAACAACGAAGTATTCGATAATGCGTCGAGCTATCGCGTGGGCCTTAACTATCAATTCATTGAGTCAATACGCGGGTTTATTAGCACCGGTAAGGCGATTAAAAACCCTACATTTACCGAGCGCTTTGGCTTTTTTCCCGGCACCTTTTTAGGCAATAATGCACTTGTACCAGAATCCTCTGAATCTCAAGAAGTCGGCATCAGCGCGACGATGTCTAATTTCGATATAGCGCTTTCATGGTATCGAGCAACCCTTAGTGATGAGATCTTAGGATTTGTATTTGACTCAGATACGGGCCTGTTTACCGCACAAAATGCTGAACTAAATAGCCAACGAGAGGGTCTAGAGTTTGAGCTTTCGCAAACCCTACAAGATTGGAGGTGGTCGTTTAGCTATGCATATTTAGATGCGAGCGAGGCTGAGCAAACCGAATTGCGTCGTGCAAAGCATACTGGCTCAGCGTGGGTGGCTTACGATATCAATGACAAACAGAGTTGGTACTTGCAAGCTGATTATACGGGTGGTCGTCTCGATAGATTCTTTCCTCCCTTTCCTCAGCCGTCTCAAATTGTTGGGTTAAAGCCATATTGGTTAGTAAGTGCAAACTATCGATATAAACTTAATGATAGATTGCTACTTTCATTACGATTGAGTAATGCGCTAAACACGGGATTTGAAGATGTCGTTGGGTTTAGTGGTGAATCTAGACGAGTTTTAGCAGCCTTAGACTATCAATTTTGATGGGATATAAAGCTAATCTCGTCAACACATCGTACATAGTATGATACTATTTTTAACGGAATCGATTTTAATATGCGCGTGTCACACCTTCAAAGTCGCGCACAGTATAGGAAATAAAAAATGAAGAAGATGTTTTTTGCCGTTGTATTGGCCGTATTGATACCCTTTCAAGCATTATCGCAAGTAACGCTTTGGCAAGAAGGTAAGCATTACAACATTATCGCTGATGAAGCCACTGCAACGCCTGTGGTTACTGAGTATTTTTCTTTTTGGTGTCCGGCGTGTTTTAGTTTTGAGCCTTTAGTGGCACAAATGAAAATACAACTTCCTGATGATGTCGAGTTTGATAAAGTACATGTTAATTTCATGCGATTTGCTGGCGCTGAAACCCAAGACGCTGCCACAAAAGCGATGATGATTGCTCGCAGTCTAGACAGAGGTGATGAGTTAACAGGTGCAATCTTTAACTATATTCACCGCGACAGACAGGTTGTGGCTAATTTAGATGACCTACGTAGCGTGTTTATTGCCAATGGCGTTGACCCAGAAGCGTTTGATAAGCAAGCAAAAAGCTTTAGCACAAACAGTGCCGTTGCGCGCAACAACAATAAAGTGACTAAATTCCGTGAGCATATTACTGGCGTGCCTAGTTTTATTGTAAATGGTAAGTATCAAGCGACATTTTCACGTGATATGAGCGCTGACGATATGATTAATTTGATTGTGTGGTTAAGCCAACAAAGCTAATTTGTGAAAACAAAAAAAGGGCGATAACGTTTAGTTATCGCCCTTTTTTATGGCTCTGCATTCGCAGGTTTGTTTACCCTAGCTCATCAGACACGATGCGATAGCGCGGGTCTTCGTTAACATTAATTTCAACGTATTCACCTGCCTTTCTCAACAAGGTTTGGCACTCTGGGCTTATATGTCTAATATGAAGCTTTTTACCTTGCTCTTTATATTTGTCAGCCAGGCTGTCTAGTGCATCGATACCTGACGAATCCCAAATGCGAGATTCTTTAAAATCAATCACCACATCGTCTGGGTCGTTTTGCGGGTCGAAGATATCTCTAAAGTGCGATACCGAACCGAAAAACAAAGGTCCATCAAGGTCATATACCTTCCAGCCATCGTCATCGGTATGAGTGCGCGCTGCGATATGTGTCGCGTGCTTCCAAGCAAATACCAATGCCGAAACAATCACACCCACAACTACCGCAATGGCCAAATCGGCAATTACCGTAATGAATGTGACTAAAAACAATACAAAAGCATCTTCTTTGTTTACACCGCGAACAATTCTAAAGCTTGCCCATTCAAAGGTGCCGATAACAACCACGAACATTACTCCAACAAGCGCAGCTAGTGGCACCATTTCAATCAGCGGAGCAGCAAATAAAATAAAGGCTAAAAGCACCAATGCGGCGGTGATACCAGACAGTCGACCGCGCCCACCGGAATTGATGTTTATCATACTTTGACCAATCATCGCACAGCCACCCATTCCGCCAAAAAAGCCGTTAACCGTGTTAGCAACACCCTGGCCTACGCACTCTTTGTTCCCGCGGCCGCGAGTATCTGTCATTTCATCAATTAGACTTAAGGTAAGCAAAGATTCAATTAAGCCCACAAGACTCAAAATAACCGCCGTGGGCAAAATGATATATAAGGTCTCAAGATTAAAGGGCACCATAGGAATGCTAAAACTTGGCAATTCGCCCGCAAGTGTGACGCTGTCACGCTGAGCTTCGGGTACCATGTCGCGCACAAAATCGATAACGGTGCGTGCTTCTAAATCCAAGCCGTGTACCAACAAAGTGACCGTCACAATTGCAACGAGCGAGGCTGGGACCGCTTTAGTCAGTTTTGGTAGCAAGAAGATAATGGCCATAGTCAGTGCTACTAACCCCACCATCCAATACAGCATAGTGCCTGTCATCCACGTAAGTTCGCCAAGCGGATTAACAACTTTAAACTGACCTAGCTGGGCTAAAAAGATGACAATGGCAAGGCCGTTTACAAAGCCTAGCATGACCGGGTATGGCACTAATCTTATAAATTTCCCGAGGCGAAACACGCCTGCTAATATTTGTAAAATACCCGCCAATACTACCGCAGCAAATAGATATTGCACGCCATGTTGCGCTACTAGCGCAACCATCACAACCGCCATTGCGCCGGTTGCACCAGAAATCATGCCCGGTCTACCGCCAATAGCAGAGGTAATCAAACCCATCATAAATGCAGCATACAAACCAACCATGGGCTCAACGCCGGCAACAAATGCGAATGCAACGGCCTCAGGAACCAGTGCTAGAGCAACTGTGATCCCAGAAAGCACGTCGTTTTTGACATTTCCTTTCGTGCCGTTTATCAAGTTAAACATTAATTTCTCTGTGGTTATTCATAAAATTCGCGCGAGTGTAGCAGAAATGCACCTCAAAATCTTTTAAGAGTTTGTAAACCAACTGCATCATTTATTAACCTTTTAAAAACGTATTTAAAACAACTCTCCACTATGCCCATCCCTTAAAAGTCTATTAGACCAAAGATGTAGAATCGCAGTATTCACCGCTATATTCTTGAGGTATTTTTTGCACTAAAGGCAAACTTAAAGGTAATTTAAAGCACTGTTTTATATGAACTATTTATCTTTAAAGCAGAAGCCAAGAGCGATTGCTTACGGCTACGTATTTTAAGTGGGTTTTACCCTAAAAAAGCACTTCTTGGGCTGTAGGGCAGTTCGTAATCATGGTGGTAGTGGCTTAACATTATTGCTCACAATTTGCTGAACAATGAAGCAGTGAGTCGCTGCTTTACAAAGCACGATAAAATCTGTTGGAGAGAAGAAGTGAGCAACACCATAAGTACAGATACGGCAGATGATGAGAGCGCAAAAAGCGCGCAGCCGGAATCAAAAAGCTATCAAGAGCTTCACAAACCAAGCGCTTCGTTTGAAACGCGAGATGAATATCTAGAACATGAGTTGCAAATCATGCAACCAAAGCGATGGCGTGCGAATTTACCGTTTCGTGATTACCGTTTTGAGTTTGAAGACACCATACCAGCTATGGCGGGCACCATTGGCAAGGTAGTCATGGTGGGAGCCATTGCGGCAACATTCGCAGCTCCGCTAGGCTTAAGCGATGCCTTTGTTTTAGAGAACGTGCGTTACGAGCTGTTGATCGTATCTATTTTCATCATTATTTTCTCAGGGTTTATTTTACCCACCGCTAACCTCGCAGGTACTCACGGTCCTCTAATTCCACTCATACCCATAGTGGTAGCAGCCGGCGGCCACCCCATGGCATTTGGACTATTAATTGGCGCATTCGGGCTATTACTCGCTATTAGTAAAGGCGGTAGTTTACTTGCCAAACTCACCAGTAAAGGGGTGTGTGGAGGGTTACTCCTCTATTTGGGCTTTATTGGCACTACATCACAGGTTAAAAAGCTCTTTGCTTGGGCCGAAGGGATTGAAATGACGCATATTGCGTTTATCGTGATTCTATTAACCATTTTGCTCTACGCTTTACTTGAGCACTGGCGTAAGCGTTGGCTTGCCGTGCCGCTAAGTTGCTTATTAGGCGGCATTACCGCATGGGCCTTGGGCGCGCCTTTTGAATTCAAAACCGCACCTGGTTTACCTAATATGAATCCGATGTATTGGTGGGGTGAAAACACGGGTTGGATGATTGGCTTGCCTACGGTAGAGAGCTTTATCGTGGTACTCCCGTTTGCCGTGCTAGCTGTTGCCATGTGGTCACCTGATTTTCTAGGGCATCAAGTGTTTCAAAAAATCAGTTATCCAGAGCGCACTGAAAAAGTGCAAATGGACATTGACGATACCATGGTCAGTGCCTCTGTTCGCCAAACCTTTGGTTCATTGATGGGTGGCTCAAATTTCACTTCGTCTTGGGGTACCTACATCGTACCAGCAGCCATTGCTAAGCGTCCAATTCCTGCGGGTGCGTTGCTTACTGCATTGTTTTGTATCATCGCGGGTGTTTGGGGATATCCGATGGATTTAGCCATTTGGCAGCCGGTGTTATGTGTTGCGCTAGTCGTGGGCGTTTTCATTCCTCTACTTGAGGCAGGCATGGAAATGACTCGAGAAGGCAAAACAACACAATCGGCAGCGATTGTTGTGTTTGGTTCAGCGCTAGTTAACCCGGCATTTGGCTGGTCCTTAACCATGCTGCTCGATAACATGGGCTTGATTGGATGCAAAGAGCGTAGCTCAGAGCTTACGCATATGAGCCGCTGGATCATTCCACTTGTGATGTTTGTGGTGTTAACAGGTGTCATGGCATTAGTTGGGCTTCTGCCGGGGATCCCCGCGCTAATGCCTGGATTTAGACACTAATCTAGCGGCGTATCTATGCTCGGTTGTCGCTTTAATATGATAGCGACAACCGAACGTAGCTAATTTGACTGCGGTGTATAGAAAAATAGAATCCGCCAGTTCGCTTCGCTATCTGGGAAGCGCTTTTGTATGACCAACTCATTCAGGCCCTCTTTGAAATACGCTTGCGAGATAAACGCTTTTATCCCCTTTTGTGATGTATCTGCCTGCCTGTAATTGATAAATTGCACGTCGAGCTCTTCACCATTTATCATAATCGTATGGTAAGTCTTATAACATGCCAAAAGCGCAAAGCCACTGCCCGTGCGCCTTTGTAATTTGCTCACATCATCTGGCGCGTCAAAGTCCTCGCATGCTGCAGTCTCTAATAGCCTACTTTCATGACTAAACACTGGAATGAATAGTTCTATAGACTCACCATAAATGGCATCTGATTGAATTTGTGGCGTCATCAGAAACGCATTTTGCGATTGCGTGTTTTTATAAAACGCCGCATAGGCATAGCTTTCGTTCTGATATCGCGTGTTGTCTAACATGTAAAATACGTTGGTATCAAAGATTTTAAATATTGAAAGCGCCATCCCCGCAAATATAAATGAGAGCAATAATTTAGATAGGCTTTTATTCTTTTTATAATTGGAGCCGAAGGTCATGGTAATTTGCATATTGGCGCGATAAAAAGGGCCTAGTAATGCCATTGATGTAAATTTTACAAATTTAAAATGCAGGTTTTGTAAGCCCTCTTTATCTTTATTTCGCTCTAGATTAGCAAAAGCGCTCACGAGGATTTGCGCAACAAGCACCGCCGCAAAAGCGCACAAAATAATCAATACAGCCACAAAAGGAATGTACTGAGACAAGAGACTGTAAATAATTAATATAAAACCAAACATTAAAGCGATGAATGAATAAATCATCATGACCGCAAACGCCGATGAAAAAATAACACTGCAAAGCTCGTCTACCTTTTCAATCGAGGTTTTTAACTCAGGGAGTTCATTAAGTAACTTTTCGGTATAGATTTTAGAGTACATGCTATCTTCCATGCCGTACTCAGGGAAAACGGAGTTAAGGCCAACTAAACCCACCCAGTAAGAGCGTAAAACAAAATGAATGACAAACATCGCGACCAATACGCTAATTGCCAGCAACCCAGAATATACGATGAAATACCCAAACATGTAGTGTGAGGGTAACAACACATCAATAAACTTGTTTGTGAGCCATTCGATGACTGAAAATAATTGAAAGGCACTGAAGGTTGCCACAGCAGATACTAATAGCTCTGCTTCCCAGCTTTCATCTTTAAGCTTTTGTAACCAAGCTTTGTTGTTTGAAGTTGTATCGCCGCTCACCTTGAGCTCCTTGTTTTCACTAGACATATCCTTCGCTCACTTATGGTTAGTTTTGGCGCTCAAGCTTGCGCATTGGCATACCATCAATATCCGCAAATACTTGGTTGATGTCGATTGTGTTTGCCGAGGGTTCGTAAAAGCTTTTTATACCCCCGTCTAGCCCAACAAGTATGCTGTATTTATTTGCGAGCATATTTTCAACTACTTCACGCTCAAGTAATAAAGGTGTATTGGTAAACGCCTCAACTATTGCGTCTTGCGTATAGAGAATGACTCTTAGCTTCCTATCTTCAATATCCTTAACGTGTGCATTAAGCAACGATTCAAGCGCAGAGCGGTCGGTATGCATTGATACATCGATAATGAGTAAGCGATACTGCCATTTAAAGCTATCAAGGCTTGTCGCTTTGACTAGCCCCATTGCGCTTAACAAAACAAGCAGAAACACAAATGTCGCTAACCTAAGCAGTGCTGCTGAGGATCTTTTGTCATTCACCTATTATCACTCCATTTACGTTGACCCATATGATCACTTTTAAACATTAGTAATCACTCACTTATCAGGTTTTAACTTATTATTCGCATCGCAGTGCTTACCCATCACTTAAGATAATCTCTGTCTAGGCGATACAGATATATCAAATAATATTCCAGAGAACAAAATGTTAACCGCATCAATTCAGAAAAACGCGCTATTGATGAGTAGTTTAGCAGGTATTTCCATTGCGATATCTTCAGTGATAAGCGCCATAACTGATTTTGCAGCATGGGAATGGGTGACACTGACCGCCATTATCAGTGTATTAGCAAGCTCTTTGGTAATAAACATACTTAGTGTCAAACCCCTGAAAAGCGCACTGCTTTTTATCATCGCGAAGTTAACAGATAAACAAACCGATGCCCAGGTTACCCCCTCTCGTTTAACATTCGTTGCCAGCGACGAGTTTAAAAAAGCGCTACAAAACATCGAACAATTCTACGCATCTAACCCCAATTTGGTTAAACACGGAAGTAAAGTAGCCATTGCCGCAGCTGAGGTGGCCGCCGCATCTCAAAAAATGCACGCCAAAGTACATGAAGAGGTGGTACTAGCAGAAGCTATCAGCGACTCCTCTTCAAAAATTTCAGCGATGGTCCAACAAACATTAAACGCTACCGGGCTAGCAAGCAATACCGCAACTCATACCCTCGACGCTAGTCAAGATGGCATGGCATCATTAGATAGCGCTATTGCACAGATGCAAGATATCATTACCCAAGCGAAACACACGACGCAATATGTCACCACACTGGCTGAAAAATCTGGGCAAATTCAACAAATCACTGCCGTAATAAGCGGTATTGCAGAACAAACTAATTTG
This sequence comes from Glaciecola sp. XM2, assembly GCF_018595715.1. Lineage (GTDB taxonomy): Bacteria > Pseudomonadota > Gammaproteobacteria > Enterobacterales > Alteromonadaceae > Glaciecola. Next base: position 212,065 of record NZ_JAHEOJ010000020.1, on the reverse strand, counting down.
TTGGCACTAAACGCAGCCATTGAAGCCGCGCGAGCTGGCGAACAAGGTCGTGGGTTTGCCGTGGTGGCAGATGAGGTAAGAAATCTTGCTCATAAAACCAGCGTGGCAACTGAAGAAATTGGCACGATGATTGTCGAAATTGGTACTAGCGTCACAAAAGCTGAAAGTAACATGACCGATTTGACCAACGCCATCGTCTCAGGTGCGCAGCGCACTAAAGACGTCGGTGATAAACTTGGAATGATAAATAACGCCATCGGTGATATTCAAAGCCAAGTCAATGACATCAACCAAGGCACAGTCCACAGTAGCGCCCTACTTGAAGAAATTGTTTTATCTATCGAAGGCATTAACGCCCATGCTCAAAATACCGAAAGTGAAGTGTCTTGCGTTAATTCTGAGGCCGACAAACTATCTGCCATGGCAGAAAGTATACTTGCCGAAGCGCTGAAATTTGATGAAAGTAGCATCCACGCAACTATGTATTACACCGCTCGTGATGCTGCGTGCAAGATAGGTGAGCTTTTTGAGAAAAGCATCGCTACTCAGGCCATCGCTGAAAAAGACGTATTCGACAAACAGTATAAGGTCATCGATGGCACCAACCCGCCAAAATATAATACGCGTTACGATGGATTTACCGACCGTGAATTCTCGAAGATCCAAGAGCCAATATTGGCCAACAACTCGGCCATTTTATATGCCGGAGCGGTCGATACAAACGGCTACTTTCCAACTCACAATAAAAAGTTCAGTCATCCGCATACTGGAAACTATGAAAGGGATCTTATCAATAGTCGCAGCAAGCGTATTTTTAACGACCCAACGGGCAGCAGGTGCGGTGCACATACCGAACCGTTTCTGCTGCAAACATACAAGCGTGACACCGGAGAAGTCATGCATGACTTATCAGTGCCTATTTACATAAATGGGAAACACTGGGGTGGCTTTCGGATGGGTTACAAAGCGAGCTGAACACAAGGCGTTAGCATCAATAGCTTTCTTTGCGCCTCCCTTTTTTTGGCCGCTTTGTGCGCAATCATCTCAATACACATTTGTACCTCCCTAGTGGAAAATATCAAACCATCTGTTTCCAATATCTTATTGTATTAAGCGAGTATCCTGTTTACTCTAGTGGCCTAAAAAATATTCCGCTTTGGTACCTAATTATGCCCCTACTTAAACGTGCTGCTTTCGCTCTGTGTGTGGTCTTTTCAACAAATTTTGTAAGTGCTCAAGAAGCACTTCCCTTAGACCCTCTTACAGCTGAAACCTCCCATTACTTGCAAATGCTCGCAGGTGAGCAAGGAATAGGTGTACGTAAAGCAGGGCTTGAATCAGAAGTGAAGGCGGCAGATTATATTCAAGAAACCTTCGCCGGCTTTGGACTAGACGTTACGCGGCAATCTTTTGATTATATTAATCGCAGAACGAAAGAGGCGCAAAGCTCGCAAAACATTATCGCGTATAAACCGGGTACATCAGGCAAGAGCGTTATATTAGGTGCGCATTATGACTCAACTAGCGAACAGCTTGGCAGTTTAGGTGCGGTGGATAATGCCGCAAGTGTTGCTGTGATGATGTCGATAGCGAAAATGGTGTCCCAGCTCGAGCAGCAAGAATACGGTGTGACCTTTATTGCTTTTGGCGCAGAAGAAGTGGGTCTAGTGGGTGCGTATGAGTTTGTAGAGCAAGCATCAGACCAAGACATTGCAAACTACCTTGGCATGATAAACCTCGACGGTATTGTAGGAAGCGATAAACTATATATCCACAGCGCCCATAGCACGCCTTATACCTGCCAAGATGATACTTCTAATTATGCGTTTGACCCAAGCCTTCGTGAGCAGCTTTATAAAATTGCCACTGACTTAACGCCCACCGACACCTTTGAAATTCATCCTGGCTTTGAAGGTTACCCTAAAGGTGAAACCGGCGGTTGGTCTGATCATGCCCCATTTGCCTGTGCCGGTATCCCAATCGGAAACTTCGAATCCACCAACTTTGAAATCAATGGTCAATCAGGCCGAGATGGATATTCGCAATCTGTACATCCTGCCCTTTGGACCTGCTTTGACCCTGAAACCATGGGTGCATGCGATCGCGAAAAAGAAGAAAAGTGGGGTAAAATTTGGCACACGGGTAATGACCGATTAGACGTGCTATCAGAGCTGTTTCCGGGCCGTATACCCAGTCAACTCAGTCTAAATTTGATTGTGTTGCGAGACTTTTTTACACACATCGACAAGCACGTCGCACAAATGCAAGAAAAGTAGTGCTACACCGTTATTCAATGACAAATGAGGCCCTTTGGCTATGTTGAACAAGTTTTTATTACTTATCTTCAAAGGCCTGATCACCATTTTGCCCTTGGCATTGACCGTATATCTTCTGTACTGGCTAACCACCAGTATTGAAAGTACGCTATCGCCCTACTTTTCTTCAAGCTTTTATTTTCCGGGATTAGGTATTGTCACTACCCTTTTAGCCTTGGCTGGGATTGGCATAGTAGTCAATGCCTATATCGTGCGCTCAATTTTGGAATATAGCGACCGATTTATGGAGCGCTTGCCGCTTGTCAAAACGCTCTATGGTGCCATTCAAGATGCCGTGCACCTGTTTAAAGCGAGTAAGGAAAAAGAAGTTCGCAAGCCAGTTACGGTAGAGGTCTCGCCAGATGTGCACGTGGTGGGTTTTGTTACCAATGTAGAAGTCGCGTCGAAATTGTTCCCAGAACAAGAAAAAGTCCCCGTGTATCTTCCCCTAAGTTACCAAATAGGGGGTTACACGCTATATGTACCAAAAGATAAAATAACCGAACTGGATATCGACGTAGAGACCGCCATGCGCATTGCAGTGACTGGCGGCAGCTCTATTCAGAGCTCAAACACAACGAGTAAGCCTAGCTAGCCCACTTTTTTACATGCTAGGGCTGCTTTGAACCACCCAAACAGTTTGGAGAATCTGGAACCGCTCCGTGCTTATTTACCCATTCATCTTGTGTGTAGGTATGAAGCGCAAGCGCATGTACCGGGCCTGCCAGTTCATCTGCCAGTAGCTGATTAATCTTACGGTGTCGTTGCAATAACCTTAAGCCATCAAATTGTTCGGTGACCAAGGTCACTTTAAAGTGCGTCTCAGAATTTTCAGGGACTGAGTGCATATGACTTTCATTTTCTACCAAAAGGTAAGATGGAGATAGGTCTTGTAGTTTGGTTTCAATCGCCTTTTGAACAAGCATGCTTTGCCTCTTTAGCTAATATGATGGATGTACAAAACGAAAGGTAAAGTTTAGTCGTGCTTTATCAATGCGCTTCGTTTTATTTATTCCGTGCTGCCAATAGTCTTGTGTTTCTCCTCGCATAATGAGCAAGGAGCCGTGATTCAAGTCAACGCTCACTTTTTCTTTCGTCTGTTTATGTTTGAAATCAAAGCGGCGCGTTTGCCCAAAACTGACCGATGCAATAACCGGGTGGCGACCAAGTTCGGGTTCATCATCTGCGTGCAGCCCCATTGAATCGCTTCCGTTACGATACAAATTGGCCAATACAGAATTAAAGGATGTACTGCAAGTCTGCTCGCAATACGACTTCAATTTTGCTAGCTGAGGCTCCCAAGGTAAGGGTTCCATTTTTAGGCCTGAATAGGTATAGCCCGCCTCAGCATCACCATACCACGCCTGCAATCTAGGCACTTTCATCGTTTTCCCAAACAAACGTATACTTGGCTGCTCCCATGCAAGCGCTCGGTGAAAATGCATGAAAAGCTTATCTGCCGTTGCTGGCTTTATCCAATTTTCAATCAGATATACTTGCGCATTGGGCATTGGTAATTGCTCAAAATCGCTAGTAAATAACGCTTTTTGCCCTCCAGACAAGTACATCCCTCAAAAGCAGTGATACAATAGCCAAAGTATACCATTTATATGTGCTTATCTTGAATACCAATACCCAATTCATTGTCAATGACCAAAGCATTGAACTCGTGCGCTTTCCAAAGCAACATCCTAAGTCTTCTTTACAAGCATGGGATGCGGCTGATGAATACATTCTCAATCATATTGAGGCTTTAGGGCTAGACGCACCCCTATCGATGGCCATCATCAATGACGACTTTGGCGCACTCACTTGCGCCTTGGCACAATACAACCCAACGGTTTTTTCTGATTCATATATGGCGCACTGCGGCATAAGAGAAAACTTATCTCGCAACAAACTGCCTTCAATTTCAACCTATTCAGCGCAGGATATCGCAGGGCAGGATACGTGTTTTGATGTGGTGATCATTAAGGTGCCACGCACCCTCGCGTTATTAGAGCAGCAGTTAATTGACCTACAAAACTGCATAGGTCCTAATACGATAGTTATCGGCGGCGCCAAGGTGAAAATGGTCACATCAAACGCCATCGCCTTGTTTAGCAAATACATAGGTGAGACCAAAACATCCTTAGCCGTCAAAAAAGCGCGATTAATCTTCGCTACCGCTGCATCAAGCGACAACGAAGCCCCTGTTTATCAATCGCCCTACCCAACGCTGGTAACCGATCCAAACGTTGCGTTTACCTTATACAATCATGCAAACGTGTTTTGCCGAGAGCAACTAGACATAGGCGCACGCTTTCTTCTAAAGCATCTACCCAATACCAGCGGGCACTGCATTGATTTAGGATGCGGGAATGGTGTACTAGGCATATCGCTTTTACAGCAAAACGAGCAAGCGACTGTGACCTTTGTTGACGAGTCGTTCATGGCCATTGAATCGGCCAAACTAACCTTACAAAATGCATTAGGCGAAGAAGCTAAACAGCGAGCTGAATTTACGTTGAGTCATTGCTTAGAGCAACTCATTGATGCCAATGCATCAAAAGCAGATTTAATTTTATGCAATCCGCCCTTTCATCAACAAAACGTTGTGATGGACGATATCGCTTGGCAAATGTTCACCGACGCAAAAAAAATGCTGAAACCAGGTGGCGAGCTTAGAATTGTCGCAAACCGTCACCTAGACTATCCTGAAAAACTAAAACGCTTGTTTGGTGGCTGCAAAGTCGTCGCAAACAACCCAAAATTCATCATTTTGAGCGTGTTCCAAAACCAGTAGTGAATGCATACAATCTATAGATGCCTGCAAATTCGCGCAACATGTCGTTATTGTCAAAGCTGCCAATAGGCTCAATCATTTTGTTTATTAAGCTTGGTATCTCGCAGAACAAAAAACGCAGCCCAAAATAGTGCGTGACCAACGTACAGCGCAACAATTCTTAATGGCTCTGACGCTAAAGAAAGCTCTAATCTGAGCACCAGTGCATATGTTGCTATAGTAACTAATATCAGCACCAAAATTCGTGGTGCGGTAAATAGCGCTTTGAATTGATTCATTGTTCTTCCTAATATCCTTATTTAGATTAACGGTTGCGGCTACGATGTTTGCGGCCTCATAATTTAAGCTCATTTGTAGTGCGCACACTTACAGTGGATAAACATGGGATATGCGAACTACAACGTAAGTAGTTTAGCATGATATCCAAAGCATAATTACTGTCCTTTAGTATCAAAAATTCGAGCATTTTATGCCGCCCAAAGGGTTTTCAAATCATCATACCGACAAGCGCTAAAATTTTTCCTTGACTCTATACTGTGTATTACCTAGCATACACTACTATGTGATACATAGTATGCACTGCATAGTATAAATACGCACAATAAAATAATGCGCAGGAATCAAAAATGGACGAAAAACGACTCAACAAGTTGAGATTAGAGTTACGCCGAGGAGTATTGATACTCGCGGTGCTTGGGGCAAGCAAAACGCCGCAATATGGTTACTCATTGCGCAAACACCTTATCGACTCAGGCATCGATATCGACGAAGGCACGCTTTACCCATTGATCAGACGTTTGGCCGAACAGGGTCTGCTTGATAGTGAATGGAAGCACGCAGAGGGCAGAGAAAGAAGATATTACCAACTCTCTGAAGTAGGCAGCCAAGTGCTAGAGCAGCTTAGTGCAGACTGGCGAAATATGAACAGCAGTTTACATACAATTTTATGAATGGTGGAACAACGATATGGATATGATAAATAGATACTTAAAAGCCGTTGAACGCGAATTACCAGAAGATAAAAAAGTCGACATTATTCGCGAACTGCGAGCCAATCTACTCGATGAGATTGAGGCCAAAACCTCTGGCAATCCATCTCAAGCAGATAATAAAACGGTTGCCAAAATCTTAATTGAAAACGGCCACCCACAGACCACCGCTTTACAATATGCACCACTGTCGCCATTGGTTGCCAGTGACGATATGCCACTTTACAAAAGAGTTATTTCACATTCTGCGATGGTGCTTTTTTTGTTTTCTCTGTTAATGGGTAGCACCCATTTAGTGGAGCAACAAAGCATCAACGTTTTTAGCTTTTTGTATCAAATTGTGGGTAATTTCGTCAGCCTGGCCGCACCTTTGCTTATTGCGGTGACATGGGCCTTTTACTATTTAGGCAAGCATGGTCAACTCAGTCAGTGGCAAAGTAAAAAATGGTCGCCCTATGAACTACCAGCTGAAGACGTTGAAATGAACAGCCGTTCAGACTCAATATCAGAAGTCATTACCAACGTCTTTGGCCTATTGATAATGTGGACGCCGCTGTGGATGGCACCTGAGGTCGCCAACAAGCTCATCTTAGGTTTTTCCAGTGATATGGAGCATTGGCGCATTATTTTGACCGTGGTAGCTGCAATTTCCCTAGCGGGTGCCGTATACCGTCTATTTTTTAGATATTGGACAAAGCTCACGCTAGGCGCTTATATTTTGGAATACTTTGTGTACATAGCAGGCATGCTTTATCTCTCCACGCAGCCACAACTGATTGTCATTACGAATTCACAAGCCAGTGATTTGACGCCTATACTGGCATCGATATTGGATTATGCATGGTATATCGGAGCCATTATTCTTACACTCTTAGTAATCAAGTATATAAAGCAATGGAGACGGCTTTAAGTTGGAGTATTTAATTGGAAGCGTTGCCACAGGAGCGGCGCACCACCAACTCAGGCTGCATTAGGATGTCTTTGACCTCTTCATTATGAATGAGCTTGAGAAGGTTGGTGACTAAAAGCTGACCTGCTAGCATCGTGTTTTGTTGGACTGTTGTTATCCCAGGAGTCGAAAAACCGCTCGCTGGAATATTGTCATACCCGACAACAGCGATGTCTTGAGGCACCTTCAATCCGCGATCGTTAATCGCTCGTATTGCTCCAATTGCCATTAGGTCGGACGCGCATACAATAGCATCAAGCTGCTTATCGCCATCGAACTTATCTAGCAACGAGACTGTACTTTTATAGCCATCCGCTTCTGTAGAAATAGCATCCACTTGAGCGAGCATTCCTTCCTCTAGTCCCATCTCATGCAACGCGCTCAAACACCCGTCATACCTTGCTTTTAACTCTGGTGCGCCAGCATTAATTTCACCAATAAAAGCAAAGCGTTTGTGACCGAGCGATATCAAATGCTTCGCTATCATACTTCCACCTTCATGGTTGTTAGAACCAATAGAAATATTAGGATGATTTTTGTCAGGCGCTCCCCATCTTAAAAAGTGGGTTTCTTGCTCCTCTAACTGAGCAAGCTTGTGCTCATAATCGGTATAGTTTCCGTAACCTAAGAGGATTAAACCGTCGGCTTTGTTGCTATCTTCGTAAACAGCATGCCAATCGTCACTTAAATTTTGAAAGGAAATTAATAGATCATAGCCGGCTTTGGCGGTGGCTTTGGTAATACTGCCAAGCATGCTGATAAAAAACGGGTTGATGGAGCTATCGTCAGGCGTTGGGTCTTCAAAAAGCAATAATGCGAGGGTTTTACTTTTTTGCTTACGCAAGTTACTGGCGTTTTTATCTACTTTATAGTTAAGGTCTGCCGCAATTTGCTTGATTTTCGCCCGCGTCTCGGGGTTAACCAAAGGACTATCTGATAACGCACGCGACACGGTAGATTGAGAAACACCTGCCGCATACGCAATATCAAACGAAGTCGCTTTACTTTTCATGAATCACATTTAGTTACCTAGATGTTTCATGTATACACAGTAGTGCCTCGTGATTCAAGCACTACCTTTTGCGTTTTAGACACGACTACCAAAAAAACTCCCGAAGGGCTGTAAGTTTAGCAATCCATTATTTTGATTGGCACCCGCTAGCTTATGGCCTAATTGCGGGACATAAGACGATAGCGAAGGTAGTTGCACTTGTTGCGTTTGCCCACTTAAATTAAAGCATACCAACATTTCAACACCTTGATATTTTCGCATAAATGCCAAAATCGGCTCTTGGGTATCTATAAATTCAATGTCCCCATAAAGCAACTCAGGGTGCTGCTTTCTCCACAGCGTGAAGTTTCTGTAACTGTTAAGCACCGAGTCATCACAATCAACCTGCGTGCTCACAGCAAGCTTCTTATGACAATCGAGCATGGGTAGCCAAGGCTTGCTGGTGCTAAAGCCGGAATATTCCTTATCGTGCTCCCACGGGTGAGGCGTTCTGCACCCGTCACGTCCTTTAAATTGCGGCCAAAATGCAATGCCATATGGGTCTTGGATATCTTCATAAGCAATATCTCCCTCTGGCAAACCAAGCTCTTCACCTTGATAGCTACATACACTACCGCGCAAAGAAGCAATCATAGCAAACAGCATTTTCGCAAAATCTGGCGAGCTTTCGTGATTGCCGGCCCTTCCCCATCGACTTACCACTCTTTGCACATCATGATTACTGATGGACCAGCATGGCCATCCATCAGAAACTCGAGATTCTAAGGAGGTCACTACCTCTTTGATGTAAGCGGCGGTAAAGTTATCGTTAAGCAAATCGAAGCTGTATCCCATGTGCAGGCGCTTATTGCCTTGGGTATATTCCGCCATTGTTTTGAGTGAATCTTCTGACGAAATCTCGCCCAATGCGACCGTTCCTGGATATTGGTCGAGCAATGCACGAATAGACTCAATAAAGGCAAGGTTTTCATCTTGGGTGTTATTAAAATAGTGATATTGATAAGCGTAAGGGTTTTTCTCATCAAACCCAATGCTTTGACGAAGCGCTTTTGGCTTTGCAGGGTTGTCGCGAAGCTGAGCATCGTGAAAGCAAAAGTTGATAGCATCTAATCGAAAGCCGTCCACACCGCGCTTTAACCAAAACTCTACATTATCTAATACGGCTTGGCGCACACTAGGATTGTGAAAGTTAAGATCAGGCTGACTACTTAAAAAGTTATGCAGGTAATACTGCTGACGTCGCGGCTCCCAAGTCCAAGCCATGCCGCCAAAAATCGACAACCAGTTGTTAGGCGGTGTCCCGTCTTCTTTTGCGTCTGCCCATACATACCAATCGGCTTTATCATTAACTTGGTCTTCGCGACTTTCGATAAACCATTGATGTTGGTCTGATGTGTGGCTTAACACTTGATCAATCATGATCTTAATATTAAGACTGTGTGCTTTTTCAATTAACCTGTCGAAATCCTCTAGGTTTCCAAAAATCGGGTCGATGTCGCGATAGTCGCTAATATCATAGCCGAAGTCTTTCATCGGTGATTTAAAAAATGGTGAAATCCAAATAGCGTCGACGCCTAGACTCGATATATAGTCTAGCTTGTCGATGATGCCAGGCAAGTCGCCGATACCATCATTATTGCTATCGTTAAAGCTTCGGGGATAGATTTGATATATCACAGCCCCACGCCACCACATTTGTTCACTCATTTTTTTACCTTTAGTGTCTCATCAACAAACCCGTGCATAGCGCGCTTGTTGCATATATTGTAATTTTGATATTTAGGCGAATTAATGCGCCTGCATGGATTCTGACTTTGGAAAATTCTTCGCGCAGCGGGTCAGAAAATCTCCTATATTCTGTTCTAAATAGTGGTCACCTGTATTCGGTTGATTTGGCGCTATATCTGGAAAAACACCGTAACCTGCAAAAATGGCATTCCACGAATTCACGTCAAAATGATGATGTAAATTCAAGCGCTCAATTTCACTCGCCATATCTTGCTTCTGATACCAAACGCTCATCACGCTTTTGAGGTGATTGGACATAACGTCGTTATTGCGGTTATCCCGCCAATATTGCGTATCATCACGAGTGTTTAACTTATAGTGAGCCACAATATAATCGCGCACTCGCTCAAACCTAAAATGCATAGCCTCATTAAAAGCCCTTTGGTGTGCGTTGGTAAACTGCCCTTTTTCAAAGCGATCGATAAAGGCTTCGCAGGTGATTTGCACTAAATGTAGGGCCGTTGCCTCTAGCGGCTCAATGAATCCTTGAGATAAGCCAACCGCTAAACAATTTTTCACCCAATGCTGTGACATTTGACCAACCCGCATTTTCAGATGTCGAGTTTCAGTGGCAGGATCTAACCCTAAATGCTCAAGCAATTCCTGCGACGCCTTTTCAGGCGTGATGTATTTACTACTATAGACATAGCCATTGCCGGTTCTATTTTGTAAAGGAATACGCCACGCCCAACCGCAACTCAGTGCGGTCGACAGGGTTTCAAGCGGCAGCGTTTCGAGTTTGTCAGTGGCCACGACAACCGCCGAGTCGTTAAATAAATTCTCAGAAAATGATTCAAAAGGCGTGTTGAGTGTCTTACCGATTAATAGCGAGGCAAAGCCGGTACAATCGACAAATAAATCCCCCTCTACTTTTTGATTGTTTTCTAATACCAATGCGCCAATATCACCGTTAGATGCAGTCTCTACTTCAACAATCTTGCCTTGAATATGTTTTACACCGCGCTTGGTCCCCATGTCACACAACATACTGCCCATCAAATAAGCATCAAAGTGATAGCCATATTCGACTTTAAACGGAAAGTTATCAGGCGCGATTGGGAGTCGATGTTGCGCTGCCAACACGCCATTTAAGTAAAAATCGGCGGGAGTGACATGAGTATCCAAACCGTAGCGACGCGTTCGACAATTGACGTTAAATGCTTTGTAGGTAAACGTATCGACTTGACTGGTAAATGGATGGCTATAGCTTTCTATATTTGATGCAGGGCTCCACCCAGCAAATTTAATATTCACTTTATAGGTGGCATTACAGCGCGGCATCCATTCACTTTCAGGTACATCAATGATTTCAAAAAAGCGTTTAAGACTGGGCGTTGAGCCTTCCCCTACGCCAATGATGCCAATGACAGGGCTCTCAACTAAGCATATCTCTATTGGCGGGCGAGCAGGGTCATCGCTTTGACTTCCAAGCCATTTTTTTGCAAATAAATTTGCCGCCATCCAACCTGCAGTACCCCCACCGGCAATGACAATGCGCATAGGGCGTTCTTTAGAGTACTGAGGTTTAGTTTGTGCTGAATTCATCAAGGTGCCGTCGCGATGATGTTACTTAAAAATTGATCGTGCGAGGGCAGCTTGCTTAATGGCTCTTGCTTAAGTTGTTGCATTTGTTTGAGCATCTCAAAGAGTCTTTGCTCATCGATATTGTTCGCCAATGGGTGATAGTCTTTCGGCTCAATGCCTTGCCCAAGCATGACTTGTAGCCATGAACTTTCCAAAAACAGATCGTTTTGCTCTCTAAACAACTTACCTGTTTCGGCAAACAACTCCATTTTATGTTTCAGCGAGGAAGGAATATCCATATTACGCAGGTCACGCCAAAAACCAGAATCTTCGCGCTCATTTAAGTGGTAGTGCAAAATAATAAAGTCTCTGATTTGCTCATACTCAATGCGTGATTGCTCATTGTATTCAGCGACATTGACTTTACTCACCCCTTGGTGAGGAAACAGCTGAATCAAACGCGTTATGGCCGATTGAATCAGGTGGATGCTGGTAGATTCAAGAGGCTCTAAAAAGCCACTGGCTAAACCCACGCTAACCACATTTTTATGCCATTGTTGACGGCGTCTGCCTGTTCTAAATTGAATATGGTTGGGCTCACCCACCGCTTTTGTATCTAACTGACTTAAAATAAGGTCTTCAGCTTCTTGCTTAGAATAATGTGCGCTGCTATAGACTAAACCGTTGCCGTTTCGGTGCTGCAATGGAATACGCCATTGCCAACCTGCCTTGTGCGCGATAGAACGTGTATAAGGGACGGTATTCTCATGACGCTCAGAGGGCACGGCCACAGCTCTGTCACAAGGTAGCCAGTGCGTCCAGTCCTCATAGCCTGTGTTAAGTGCTTGCTGAATTAATAAGCCACGAAAGCCCGAGCAATCTATAAAGAAGTCACCTGTAATTTCCTTACCATTGTCGAGCCGAAACCCTGTGATAAAGCCAGTAGTGGTGTCTTGATGTACTTTATCGACTTTACCTTCCGTGCGGGTAACGCCCATTTTTTCACTAAAACCACGCAGAAACTTCGCGTACAGCGACGCATCAAAATGATAGGCATAGGGCATATCCAAGACGGCGTCTTTTGCATTAATTTGTGCAAATTTGCCGGCTTCACAGCATAAATAGTTTAAGTCGTAGTCCCATAGGCTATTGTTTAACCCAAGGGTTTTTGCGCGTTTCCAAAAATGATGAAAATGACAAAACGCCATAGAGCGACCAGGCACCCCAAATGTATGGTAGTAGGATTCACCTTGGACGCGCCAGTTCTCAAATTTAATCGCCAGCTTAATGGTTGCCTTGGTCTCTTTTAAGAATTCGGCTTCGTTGATACCCAACACCTGGTTCACCAAGCGTATAGGGGGAATGGTCGCTTCTCCTACGCCTACAGTACCGATGGCTTCAGATTCAACCAGCTCTACCTCAATAGCGCCGCCCATCACTTTTTTGAGCAAAGCAGCCGATAACCATCCAGCGGTTCCGCCACCTAACACAACGATTTTTTTTATGGCTTTGTCCATATCATTCTTCAATAAAGATTATTGTAATGTCAGTCTTATCACAAAAAAGCCTACGGTGTCGTCGAACTTTACCGCAGGCTTTGAGTTTCTTACTGGCTATATCACTACCTTAGAACTGGTAGTTAAAGCCTAGTAAGAAGTTACGACCAAAGGTCTGATACTGAAGAATTTGACGTGGGTCACTGTCGTTCGCCTGAACCGTCTCTTCATCAGTGAGGTTTTGCGCTTGTAGCGTAATACGCAGTCCATCTAGCGCTTCAATGCCCGACTCGCTAAAGTCGTAACCGATTTGGGCATCGACTAATGTAGAGCCTTGGTCAATGGTTTCGACCAATGCCAAGCTTAAGCCGCGCACTTCAGTTGAGAATTCATCACGCTTACGAGCTGATACACGCGCTTCAAAACCAGCTTTTTCATAAAAGGCCGTAAACTGATAAGACTCATCTGACAAGCCTGGGACGCGCGTAATATTGCCTTGCGTATCTTCAAACTCACCGTCTAAGAAGGTTGCACTAGCAAATACACCAAAACCCTCTAATGCGTCAGAAAGTATCGAAAACGGTAAGCTTGCTTGAAGCTCATAACCACGCACAAAGCCTTCTAACCCATCTTCATTTTGCGACACTAAACCTAAGAAAGTCGCAGGTGCTGCGCCCGTCGTAGATTGATGCAACGATGGAATATATACCGCAGAGAAGTCTTGAACATTCGACTGCGTTCTGTGCCAGTTCACAATATCTTTGTAGAAGAAAGACAAAGAGAAGTAACCGCTATCTGCAAAATAGTTTTCATAAGCAAGATCAAACTGGTTTGCTTCATATGGCTGCAAGGCTGGGTTACCTGAACTACCCGACCATGCGCTTCTTTCTGGATCCGCTGAGTTGATTTGCTGGTCGTTGAATGCAAATGACGCTTGATTGTTCGGGCGCATATCATCCATACGAGGACGCGAAATAGTCTTTGACATGGCCAATCTAACAAACTGATTTTCGACTACTTCAAGCGCTAAGTTCATGCTTGGTAATAAATCAGTGTAGTCATCACCACCGGTGACAGGCGTAGCGACTGTGCGACCATTTACGTCACTTACCGTGCTAAATCCAGTTGATTGTTGGTCGGCAGAAACAGCTTGTAAGCCAAAGTTACCGCGCAAGAACATGTCGCCTACTTCGGTATCTATGTCAGCTCTAACCCACAATGTGGTTAGCTCTTCTTCAACGGTATAGGTGTCGCCTAAACGGTCGTTTTGGACTAAGCCAGCATCCGTTGCGATGTAGTATCCGCTGTTGTATAAACCTAAGCTGTCGTAAGCTAAAACGCCTTCAATACCAATAAAGCTTAAGTCGGCTACACCTAATACATTTGGAATAGGGTCAGAGCCAGGATAAGCCGGAGCAGTAAGATAAGCGCCATTATTAACTTTTGATTTTGAACGATCTGAGTAAGCAACTCCTGCCTCAACGCCAACAATCATACCGTATTCAACATCGCCATTGACTTGTAAACGGAAGCTATCTAAATCTTCTTCAAATTCAGGTTGGTTAACAAAGCCGTCTTGAGCATCGCTACCAATGATTGGAGCACCCCAAGCCTGAGGACCCGCCAAACGAATAAGGCTCTCATCGGTCAAATCAACGCCTGGAAGGGTTGGGTGAGCGCTATACATAACGCCGGTATCTGTCATTGTGAATGAACGCGGAGTAAGTGGGCGTCCATCAACACCTGCACGGCCAACCCCAGAATAACTTTCAATATCGGTGATGGTCTTATCAACAGAGCCAGTTGATATATCAGCCATTGCTCTCCAAGTATCATTAATTTCATATTCGACGTTAAGACCAAAAGTCGAAAGCTCAGCCTCTTGTCTTGATGCGTCATTGCGCACCACTGAATGGAAGCCATCGATAAAGCCAGAAGTAACAAGACCATTTTCAACGCCAGTGATAGTAGGGTCTTGACCACCCCAGACTGCACCGCCTTCTTCTAGACCGCGTTTAACGTTGTCTTCTTGGAAGTCGATGTATAGGGCATCAAACTTAATCATCAAGTCATCTGTAGGTGCATATTGAATAACGGCGGCGACTGAATCACGCTCTAATAAACCTGAACGCACAAATGAATCATGTCCACCGGTAACTACCGTTCCTTCTGGCACTACTACTGAATCTTCAGCTCGGCGAGGGCTATTGGTATCAACGGTCGCGTAACCCCAGCTACGGAAATGCTCTTCTTGGCTAGGAGATTCCATAGATGCGATAGTTACAGCAACACCTAGGGTGTCATCAGCAAAGGAATCAACAAAGTTTAAAGAAAAACGGTGGCCTTGGTCATCAAAATCTGGGTTACCTGATTCCATGCCGTTTTTTTCTAATGAACCGTTAAATACAATAGTGCGGTCTTTTCCAAGCGGGTTGATGGTTTGTAAATCAACTGTACCACCAATGCCTTGATTCAAAAGGCCAGCTTCTGGTGACTTGTATACTAATACGTTAGCGACAATTTCTGATGGATATAAATCGTATTCAACACCACGGTTGTCACCCATACCAAGCAACTCACGACCATTTAAACTTGTCGCTACATAGTTTTCGTTAAAACCACGTACCGATAAGCCACTGCTGCGACCATTTCGGCGTTCACCGGCAAGACCAGGTAAGCGCGCTAATGATTCAGCAATACTGGTATCAGGAAGTTTACCGATGTCTTCAGCAGATAGCGCTTCAACAAACGACGTGTTATCCATTTTGATCGCTTGCGCACGAATCAAGCTGCCACGAATACCTGAGACTTGAATAATCTCAAGCTCTACCTGATCTTCGTCTTCAGCCGCAGGCGCGCCTTGTGCTAAAGCTGCTGCAGAAAAAGCAAAACCACTGCTGATAAGCGCTAGCTTTATGAGGTTGGGTGTGAATTGTTTCATTGAGTGTCCTTTGTGTATGCCGCAAAGCATTTAGTTGCCCGACTTATTTAAACAGAAGATCCTGCATATATAATTAGGGCTTATATTTACAACCGCATACTACTGCCACTATCTACAAGAAGACAAACTTCTGCATACGTATTCAAAAGAAAAAATAAACACAAATTTAACATTTGAAAACATTCATAATTAAAAAACACTTTTAACCATATGATTTTATTGTGTAATTTTTTCGCCAGTAAAACACAAGGAGTATTTGTAAAATTTTAGATCCATTTCATCAAAACCATACTAGTTGGATTTAATTGCATATTAACGTTTAATAAGCGACACGATTCATACAGACGAAATGTATAAAACTGTGTGATAGATTTTGGCGACTCAAGGCAAGCTATGCATCCCTATTCGAATCAAAAAATGGCATCCCCCAAAATTTTCAGCTCGCTATCGAAGAGCGAATTTGAACAACGTTGCAAGCAAACGTACGAACCTTTTGTAATAAGAGGCTTGGCCAGTCACTGGCCCTTGGTTAGCATGCACAAAGGTAGTGAAAGCGATGCCATGGAGTATCTGCAAGCTAATTGCCTACAAAAGCAGATGCACCTCACCAGAATTCCCAATGACCAAAATGGGCGCATGTTTTACTCTCAAGACATGCGTGCGATGAACTTTGGCACAGCTCAGTTAGCGGCTGATGACTGCTTTACGCGCATTTTACAAGATACCAGTGATGCGGATTACGCCATACAAAGTGCGCGCGTCAGCGAGTACTTCCCGGCTTTGCGTGCGCAGATGGACAACCCATTAATTGATAACAAAGTAGAGCCCTTAATTTGGCTAGGCAACCGCGTGATCGTTGCTCCGCATTTTGATGAGGCGGATAATATCGCTGTTGTTGTGGCGGGGAAGCGTCGATTCACGCTGTTTCCTCCAGAGCAAGTGAGTAATCTATATATCGGCCCGCTCGACCACACACCTGCTGGGCAGGCGATTGGACTGGTAGATGTAAAAACCCCTGATGTAGACAAACATCCTCGCTACGCCGAGGCTTTTGTGCATGGCCTATCGGTGGAACTCGAGCCTGGTGATGCGATATATATCCCTACTCCGTGGTGGCATCATGTAGAAAGCTTATCGCCCTACAATGTCTTAGTAAATTATTGGTGGTCTGATAGGTCGGTGTCTACCGCAATGCCCTATCCCATGTTGCTGCATGCCATTCAATCATTAAAAACCATGGATACAGCAAAGCAAAAAGCATGGTTTGCCATTATGCAGTATTATCTATTCGATGAGGGCGTAGACCCCAGTGCGCATATTCCTGAGCATGCAAGAGGGATATTGGGCGAGCTATCCCCTCAACTAATTAGGCAGCTAGACGGATATATAAAACAGCAGTTGCGCTAACCATGATGCTGCCTAGCCGCGCTGCTGCTTTAAGGTTTAAGCTGGCTTTTAATTTTCCTCAGCTTCTTTTACAAAGAATACTGAAGCTGCCGCAAAAATCATCAGCACGCCTGCCAGCGCGATGATGTTTATCGCAACATTATCAAATACATATTTCAGAATAAGGCCTGCGGTAAGCGCGCTTAAGATTTGGGGGGCGGCAATTGTAAAGTTGAAGATCCCCATATAAATCCCGGTTTTATCTGCTGGTAGTGAGCCTGCCAACATTGCATAGGGCATAGCAAGAATAGCAGCCCAGGCAATACCCACTCCGATCATTGGGATAAGTAAATACAGCGCACCCATCGGCACGGTAACTTGCGTAATAAGCAAATTAACATCAACCGGCGTTAAATTTTGGAAGAACAAAAAGCTAATATAACTTAAGCCACCCAGCGCCAATGCACTCGAATAAACCAGTTTGCGTCCCACTTTGTCTGCTAGTTTAGCCAAAAAGATAGAAAAGATGGCTGCAAAAAGAGAGTAGGCCGCAAAAATTATCCCTACCCAATCCCCCGCCGCACCTTTAGCCGCAGCAATTTCCAGAGGAACACTCTCTAAAGTGGAAAGATATGTTTGGTCAAACCACTTTTTATCCACACCCCAAATATGTTGCGTAATAGCATTGGTGGTATATACCCACATAATAAACAGAGAAAACCATGAAAAGAACTGCGTCACGGCTAGCCCTCGCATGGTTTTTGGCATATGAATCACTAAGCTAAAGAAGTTGCGTAAGCGCTCTAACATGGGTTTGACTTGCGCCCGCTCTTTAGCCACTTCATTTGCGTCCATACCTTTATAAGCGTAGTACTCGTTAGGTGCATACTCTTTGGTTCTAAACACCGTCCACAATACCGTTCCAAGCAGCACTGTCGCGCCAATATAAAACGCCCACATGACACTTTGTGCCACCTCACCACGTTGTGCAGTGTTATCTAGTCCGATTACGTTGGTCAGGACGAACGGCAAGAGCGAGCCGACTACCGCACCCACATTTATCAGTAACGATTGGATAGAATAGCCGACGTTACGCTGCTTAGGTGGCACCATATCAGATACCAATGCACGAAAAGGTTGGAAACACACGTTAAACGACGCGTCCATGATCGCTAGCATAAAGACGCCAAATATCATAGGTGCCATAAAGGCAACAAAGAGTGGCGCGTTTGGCATCAATACCATGCCTATCGCCGCAGCGATTGCACCAGCAAAAATAAAGGGGGTACGGCGGCCCATTTTGTTCCATGTTCTATCTGATGCTGCGCCTACAAAAGGTTGAACAATCAAACCCATTAATGGCGCCACTATCCAGAAGAACGAGAGTTGATGTGGATCTGCGCCTAAGTCAGACAATATGCGGCTGACGTTTGCATTTTGTAAGGCAAAGCCAAACTGCACGCCCAAAAAGCCAAAACTAACGTTCCATATTTGCCAGAAACTTAAAGTGGGTTGTTTATTTGCCATGTGTCATGCTCTTTTTATTGTTGGTAGGGCGAGAGTGCTGAGTTGGTGCGTACCGCTTTGCTTTATATACCCGTATGAATAAACCATTACAGGTTGTTAAATTATTGTAACAAAGCGGCAGTGTACCCTGTGTTGGCGTGAAAGACTATTTGCCTGCATACGTATTCAACGATGTGTTTTACAGCCATAATGCAGGCTTTCAAATATCTGATGCCCACTAATC
The DNA here is from genome assembly GCF_018595715.1 of Glaciecola sp. XM2. Lineage (GTDB taxonomy): Bacteria > Pseudomonadota > Gammaproteobacteria > Enterobacterales > Alteromonadaceae > Glaciecola. Next base: position 193,130 of record NZ_JAHEOJ010000020.1, on the reverse strand, counting down.
TATAAGGTTTACCTTAATTTGAACTAGGTCTCGAAGCGAGGCTGAAATTGTCAACTGACGCGTATTTGCATCCCAAAACACACCGTCTAGCACGGTTAACTCATTGACATCTTCCACAACCCTTAGCGCTGCATTATTGCTTTCGACAGATGCTGGGTAGCTATTGAGTCCGTGTATGTTAAGCAACACTCGTCGCTGTTCAGGCGCACTAGCGTAGTGTCCACCAACGCTAGCCTTTACCGTCAATGACGACTCGCTTCTTTCACTCTCAAACACCAAAGTTTGATAGGCTTTATCGGCCAAGCTATTGGGGTCTTTGCCGTCGTCTTCGTACATGGTGTACGCGCTGTTAGTAACTGTGGGGTGCGTGTAATGATGCACTTGCAAAACACCCGTCGAATAGGTCTGTGTGTTTTGCATTGCGCCTACCATAGGAATAAAGCCGCCGGCTTTTACTAACACCGGAATTTCATGCATTGGTGTGGGTACAGAAGCAATTTGCCCCCCTTTATAAAAAAGCGGTCTGGTGCGTTTTGCATCGCCGAAAAAGTTAAACCATATTCCTTCTGGCAACATAATCTCTTGTTGTGAAACACCTGGCGAGACAACGGGCGATACGAGTAGTGACTCTCCCCACATATATGCATCGGTACGATTGATATCAGCGCCCTGAAAATCAAAGAAGAGAGGTCGCATTATCGGCAAACCATAGAGACTATTTTCCATGCTCAATGAATAATTGTATGGCAACAGCTCATAACGCAACTTTACGAAGGGTCGGACCAATTCTTGGGTGGCATCATCATGAAAAACGGGCTCAGGGGCGATATGGTCTTGCGCATGAGGTCGGTATACTGGCTGAAAAACACCATATTGCATCCAGCGAGTATATAGTTCAGCGTCAAATTGTTCGCCGCCGGCAAAACCACCCAAATCTGAATGAATATAGGCTAATCCAAACAAGCTCATTTGTAGCGCGAGTTCCACCTGTGGCTTTAAGCCATCCCATGAGCGGTCAACATCTCCGGTCCAAGGGATCATGCCGTAGCGCTGGGAGCCTAAAAATCCAGAGCGCATCATCACAAACGGTCGCTCGTCAGGACGCATCTCAAGCTGGCGCTCATACACCATTTGCGCCCACTTGTGGCCATATGCATTGTGTACTTCATCAGCGGTAACATACTGGCCGTCTAATTTATGCAAGCTGTCGCTCGGATGCACTTCCGGCTCACCTAAATCTCCCCACCAACCCGCAACGCCTTGCTCATTTAAACGCGCGTAATACTGCCAAAACCAGCTTTGTGCATCTTCATTGAAAACGTCAACTAAACCGGTGTTACCAAAGTAGAAGTCAAATGTACGCGGTTCAAAAGAAAAGTCTTTGGCGAGCGCCTTGTTTTCAACCGCAGCATTCCACTGCGACGAGCTCGTCAAAATAAAAGGCTCTGTTATCAAAATCGTATTGACGCCTTTTTGTTTAAGCTCGCGTATCATTTTTTCTGGCTCAGGAAAGGTATTTTTGTCCCAGTTAAGGTTGCCCATATGCCCTTTAATATCTGGGCCAAACCAAAACAAATCCAACACTACTGCGTCTACTGGGAAGTCTTGCGCGATAAATTTATCGATAGTCTCTAACGTTTGCGCTTGGGAACGATATCCAAAGCGAGAGGCATAATTTCCCAACGCCCAACGAGGTGGCAATGGCTGTTTGCCAGTCACATCAACGAAATTTTGCACCACCTCTTTGGCATTCTCGCCAGCACTAAAAATGTAAGATGTGCGCCCCGCAACCGCTTCAAACTGCAAGACATCATCTTGCGTGTATCCTATATCTAAATGACCGCTGGCAGTGTTGTCAAACGCAATGATGTAGTGCTTGCTCGACATAACTGCTGGCAAACTGTAATACATCTGATTTGATTCAGTGGTGTAGCCATAATGCGCTTTGTTGTATAACGCAAAGCGATGTCCGCGCCGGTCCATCCCTACAATGCGTTGCCCGCCACCTAATATTGCTTCATCATCTTCTAAGCTAAAGCGAAATCCTCGCACGTTGTCATATACAAATAACCCTACCTCTTCCTTTGCTAGCATTTTGTTATCTTTTACAAAGCTAAGTTGAAAAGGTGAAGATTGGATATGCACCTGCAGCGCTGGCAAGTCAAAGATGTAACCATGCTTTTGCGCAAGCAATGTGCTAGTCAAGGGTAAAGAGTTCGGCTTCAAAGTATCTTGAGGTAACGCAAAAGATGGTAACTGCTTCACACCGTTTGGTTGATAGAACACCTCCACCGACGCTTGGTTTAACGCAGTAATAGTGACCTTCCCCTTATTGGTCGTGATGTGCACAGCATTGTCTATCAAGCTTGCGTGCTCTAAGGTCACCGTTTGTGAACCCATAACCGCAGCCGATGACATCATCAGCACAAGAAAAGATAGCACTACACCTACTGGCATACTTCGCATCTTCATTATTCTTTCGCTCCTAAAGTGAGTTCAAACACATGACTTTCTAGCGCTGATAAATTGACAGGAAAGGCTGCGCCACTGCCATCTGCGGTGACGTTAAGTGAGGCTTCATTACCGCTAATTAAGTCAGTTATTGCATACTCGCCAGGCGTTAAACGCCATTTTTTTATGATGTCTGGAGTCACTTGTATATCGGTTTTGATGGTTTCATTAGCAAAATTACTGACTACCATCAACGCTTTGTTTTCGTTGTACCTAACAAATGCAAACTGCTGCTGCGTATAGTCTGACTGAGTATTAAGGTTAGCGCTATGCAACTGTTGATATTCGCCACGCATGGTTGAGTGATGAGCAGAAATGTTCAACACATCAATGTAGTACTGACGTAATTGCGCTTCTGACTCACTTAACAAGGCGCCGTCAAACTTACCGTTGTTCATCCACCGTTGATGAGCCGGCACGCCAGCATAATCAAAAATAGTGGTGCGAGATGCTTTGCCAAACCCCATGTTTTCACTGCCATCTTCGCCAACGTCTTGGCCAAAATATATCATGGTAGGTGATTTACTTATCAAGGCAGAAACGACTAACGCCGGTTTACCTTTTTCTGCACTACCCGCAAAATCTGGGCTAGCGATGCGTTGCTCGTCATGATTTTCTAAAAAGTGCAGCATATGTTGCTCAATATCTGCCATGCTCTCTTGCACATCCGCAATGGCCGACATATCCCCTGTGCCCTGCATCACTAATTTAAGCGAGTCATAAAACTCAACCTTATCGTATAGATAATCCATCTTGCCAAGCTGTAAATAGTCTCGATATAAATGGGGTTGATACACTTCTGCTAAGAGTAAAGTATCTGCGCGCTTTGACTTGATCGACGCGTTTAAAAACGACCAAAACTCTACCGGCACCATTTCGGCCATATCAAAGCGAAAACCGTCTACTCCCTTGTCTATCCAAAAATGTACAATAGCCTCAAATTTGTACCACGAATCAGGTAGTGACTGCTGCGCCCAAAATGCCGCATGCGCTTTATAGTCTAGGTTTCGGTATTCGTCTGGCAAGGCCGTAAAATCGTAGCTTCCATCGGGCTTTACACCATAATTAAGTCTCACTGTTTCATACCAGTCGTTAATATTAGGTTGAGGGGCTCGAGCGCCATTCCCTGTCCATTTTGCAGGTGTTTCCTCAAACAAGCCATCTGACAATGGGTGGGGGTCGCCGCCAAGGGGCGCATAATCATCTGCTACAGGGACTTGAAACGACTCACCAACCACATAGTAAAAATTATTGTCTCGTGCATATTCAACGCTTGTGTCATCACTAGCGCCAAAGTCTTCTTGGCCTTGTGGGTTGTTCATCGAAGCATAATCACGAGCAATATGATTAGGTACAATATCAATAATAACCTTCATGCCGTGCGAATGCGTGCGTTGAATTAGCGCTTCAAATTCAGCTAAACGGTTATCTACATCCACAGCAAGATCTGGATTGACTTGATAGTAATCTTTGACCGCATAGGGAGAGCCAGCGCGACCTTTTACCACATCTGGGTCGTCTTCAGTGATGCCATAAGCGGTGTAGTCGTTGATCACAGCGTGGTGCAATACGCCTGTATACCAGATATATGAGGTGCCAAGCTCTTTTATGCCAAGCAGTGCCTCATCAGTAAAGTCATTAAATTTACCCACACCATTTTGTTCAATAGTCCCCCAAGGAATATTATTACTGTTGGTGTTACCAAATAAGCGGGTGAATACCTGATATATCACCGGTTTACCTTCCCCTTGAGCAAGGTGACCAAGGGCATTGGTAGTTACCACAGGTTTGATTGCTGCTTGTGTTTGGGGCTCCTCGGGCTCTTTTGAGTCTGTGCAACTTACTAGCAACGATGCGCAAGCAAGTGTTAGCGCTGTCAGCATGACTCTGTGCCAACGAACAGGCCATTTAGAATAATGGGTAGGTGATAATTTTTGAGCTTGTGCGGGACGATGAATCATATGCTTGGCGCTTTATCGCAAACGAATAAAATTGTTGTGGAGCATAAACGTTAACAAACTGTTAAGAAAGATACATACGTATTCAATGAATTTTAACAACGATATTTTGCTACCTTTGCAAAAATTGCTTTATATTCGGCACGAAACGCTATGCGCTCGCCGGCACTTATTCGCACGAGGAAAACTATGAAGACCCTTTCTCACATAACAAAGATAATGTTGATGATTACATTTGCCTTCGTCGTTTTAGGTTGCACAAAAGCGCCAGAAAATGCAACACCTGCGTCTACACAACCGTCAGTTGTCGAGACTACGAGCGACCAAAGTGCTCAGGTCAGAACGCGAAACATCCAAGACGATATCTTCTACTTTGTCATGCCCGATCGTTTTCACAACGGCAACCCAAATAATGATAACGGCGACCCTGAGCGACCTATCTCGTATGGCGGGTTGGATGTAAGCTCTAAATGGGCCTTTCATGGAGGCGATATACCCGGGCTTGAGGCTAAGCTTGATTACATACAAGGCCTCGGCGTTACGGCAATATGGATGACGCCCATATTACGCAACCGTGCGGTACAACCTGATGGGTTTGGCCATCATGGATATTGGGTAGTCGACTTCACTGAAATTGACCCGCACTTTGGCAGCAATGATGATTTAAAAAGCTTGATCAACGCTGCACATCAACGTGGTATTAAGATTTTCTTCGATATTATTACTAATCACACCGCCGACGTTATCAAATATGAAGAGTGTCATGACGCGCAAGGCAATTTTTTAGATCCACAAACCAAAGGCTGCGCTTTTCGAAGCAGTGACGAGTTAGCTAATGGCAATCGCTATACCCCATTTGTGCTGCCTGATGAACAAAATGTAAAAGTGCCCGCATGGCTAAATGACCCGTCTTTGTATAACAATCAAGGGGATTCATTCTGGCAGGGTGAAAGCGTTATTAAGGGCGATTTTGCAGGCTTAGACGATTTAGACACAAGCAACCCAATCGTTGTTAACGGCCTAACTGAAGTATTTAAAGACCTGATCAGCGAATTTAAGCCCGACGGTTTTAGAATCGACACGGTCAAGCACGTAGACCTTGAGTTTTGGCAGTCGTTTGGCCCTGCCATTACCGAACACGCGCAAGCTATCGGCATTCCAGAATTCTTTATTTTTGGCGAGGTGTACGACGGTAACCCTGCGGGATTAAGCAAGTACACCAACGCTGGAAAGTTACCCTCAGTCCTTGATTTTGGCTTTGCTTTTAATGTGAAAGATGTGGTGTTTGAAAGCAAAAGCGTTAATCAATTAGCAAACCTGATTGATAACGATGATTACTACCGAGATGCCGATTCAACGCCAAACGATTTGCTAAACTTTTTGGGCAACCATGATATGGGCCGTGTTGGCCAGTTCATTGAGCAAGGGTTGGCGAATATCAGCGAAGAGGAAAAACTTAAGCGCAGCAAACTTGCTCATGCGTTCATGTATCTATCTCGCGGCGTTCCCGTGCTGTATTACGGGGATGAGCAGGGCTTTACCAGTGATAATGGCGATGTTGATGCACGAGAAAACATGGACCCTTCAAAAGTCGATAGTTACAACGACAACAATTTAATCGGCAGCACACAAACCACCGCTGACGACAACTTTAATGTGAATCATCCTTTGTATATGTATCTATCTGAGCTTGCAGATCTGCGCCAGACGCATACCCCGCTTAGAAACGGTGACCAAATTAATCGTTTTGCAGACGAAGAAAAGCGCGTATATGCATTTAGTAGAATGCTACCAGGCAGCTCCCAAGATTATCTCGTAGTATTTAACTTCTCTACGGAGCCACAAAACGTAGAATTGCAAAATCATGGCGTTGCCTATGCGATTGAGGGCGATTCGCAAGGCGCGCTTAAACAATCTGAAGATAGTATGGATATTGAACTGCCGCCGCTAAGCTTTGCGCTTTTACGCTCACAGGCTCCCCTGCCAACTTCAAAAATACTTGCGGCAAGCATACAAGCACCTTATGAAGAAAATGATCGCATCTTTATTCCACTTGACCTGACCTTCGAAGAGGGTAACGGCTTTAACATGGCCAGCGTTGAATTTTACGCAATGCAGGGAGACATTGAGTCACTCGTATCCTTTGATACTACATATCCCTATCGTGCGGTCTTGATGAAAGCGCAGCTAGAGGGTGTAACTAGCATAAAAGCAGAAGTTACAAGTCAACATGGACAGGTCGTCACAAACAACTTTCAGCTTTAATCTATCGATTTCCCTGTGTAGAGATTGGCGCTCAGTACACGCTTTGTGTGTTTGAGCGTTCAATCTCTTTTTTGCGTCAATCTTCGCCTATTGTACATCGCGCATTATTTGCAATAATATGGGCCGCCTAACTATTCATGTAAATGTTAATAAGGAAATTACAGTATGAAAACGTTTTTTGTCTTTGTCGTTTTATCTATCTCAATTGCAACCGCCTCTCAGGCCCAAACAAACACCACGCAAGACAACCTTGATAAGCTTTTTGAGATCATGGAGATGGACAAGACCATGGAGGTGATGTTCTCGCAGATGGAAAGCATCTACATCGACAACCTCAAGGATAGAAACTTGACCGCAGAGCAAACAGCCGTATATGCAAAGTATCATCAAGAAATGACACAAGTGATGATGGATGAGATGAGTTGGGACGCGATGAAGGTAGAATTGAGACACGTATACCTTCAGAATTTCACTGAGCAAGAAATTGCTGATATTTTAGCGTTTTATCAATCACCAGCAGGCCAGTCGGTGCTTCGCACTATGCCGGTCGTGGCGCAAGAATCAATGCAAATCGGACAGGCCATGGCGCAAAACGCAATGCCAAAGCTACAGGCGCTAGGCAAGGATTTAACTGAAGCGCTTGAGGCGCTTGAAGACGCAGAGCAATAATCTACGTTCAGTATCAATCGTTCAGGAGCAGGAATATATGATGATACGCACTATATTTACATCTGTAATTTGCATATTTATGTTTGCAGCCACTGCGCAAGTTGTTGACCCTAGCAAGCAAGCCGGCTCAAAAATTCAACCCGATAATTTATATCCACGCGTTAAATTTGAAACCAGCATGGGCGATATTGTCATTGAACTGAATCGCCGAAAAGCGCCGCTGACGGTAAATAGTTTTCTCGATTACGTGAAGCGCGGGGAATACGACAATACTATTTTTCATCGCCTCATTCCGGACTATATTATCCAAGGCGGCGGATACTCCCCTGATTTTAAAGAAAAGGAGACTAAGGACCCCATTTTAAACGAATCAGGTAACGGACTAAAAAATGACTGGTACTCCATCGCAATGGCGCGTCAAAATGACCCGCATTCGGCATTACGACAGTTTTTCTTTAACTTAGATGATAATGACAATCTTGACCCAGGCAGAAACTGGGGCTACACGGTTTTTGGCAGTGCGGTATCCGGTACAGAAGTCTTAGACGCTATGTCAAAAGTAGAAACTGAATACAGACCGCTTATTCGTTTTCAAGATGTACCAAAAGAAGACATTGTACTTGTCAAAGCAACTATTTTAGCGGAACAATAAATCACACATTCGAAACGTAAAAAGCCGATACTTTTGAAGGTATCGGCTTTTTTATTGCTTTAATGCAAAAGGCTACTCTTCATCAGTAGTTTTATATTTATCAAACCATGCCAATATGTTGCCGATTTTGCGGCCTAAATTAGACGGTTTAGCTGCAATACCATGGTATGCGCCTTGAATTCTAACTAAAGAACTTTCTACACCCTCCAACCTTAGTGCACCGTAGTATTGCTCACTTTCGGTCATAGGCGTTCTTACATCCAACTCTCCGGTTAGTACCATGGTAGGTGTCGTCACGTTGCCCACTAAACGTAGTGGCGAACGCTGCCAGTATTGATCAACGTCATTCCAAGGTAAATCAGTAAACCAATAGCGCGCCATGAACGTGTAAATATCAGATGTACCAATCATGCTGATCCAGTTAATCACAGGCTTTGCAACTACCGCTGCGGCAAAGCGATCGGTGTTACCAATGATCCACGCGGTCAGTACACCACCGCCAGAACCGCCAGTGACAAATAAATTACGCTCATCGATATACCCTTGTGCAATGACGCCGTCTACCATATCAATAAGGTCGTTATAGTCCTCTGAAGGGTAGTTTTTATCAATCAAGTTCGCAAATTCGGTACCCATAGATGTGGAGCCTCTAGGGTTGCCATAAACCACCACATAACCTGCTGCTGCAAACATTTGCACTTCGGTTGAGAACTCTGGCCCATAAGCGGTATGCGGACCACCATGAATCTCAAGAATCAAAGGATACTTTTTACTTGGATCAAACATCGGGGGTTTCACAATCCAAGCAAGCAATTCGCGGTCATCAAAAGAACTTTTCACTGTAAGGAGTTCAGGCTTGTTCATCACTTTATGATCAAAAATATCACCGTTGAGGTCGGTTAAACGCGTCACATTTCCGCGTTTATCCACCACCGCCAAATCAGCAGGACGGTCACCGGTAGATAAGGTAAATACGACCTCACCATCGTCTGTGGCAACATAATCTCCAGAAGTGTAAGGACGGCCAATGCTTTGCCCACCAAGCGCGTCTGTTTTAAGAGTGCGCTTACCCGATAAATTCACATAAGCCACGTTCTTTTTGCCCGCATCGTCATAGCTGAAGTATAAACCTCGGCTATTTTCAGCCCACTGAATATCGCCAACTGAGCGGTCAAGTTCGGGAGTAAGATCTTTCATATCCGAACCATCGGTATTCATGACAAAAAGATGATTAATTTGACTCGATTTGCCGTTATCAACATAGCCGGTAAACGCCAATAGCTTGCCGTTAGGACTTAAGTGTGGATTACTTTCTGGACCTGTTTCTGAGGTGAGCTTAGTCAGGCTACCATCGGCAACATTGACGACAATTATATCGCTATTAAATACGTCAAAGTCGCTGTCTTCTCGGATGTTTGCAGACATCACGATTGCATCGCCAGCCTGCGTCCAGCTTAGCTGACCACCATAATTATGCTCCCCTGAAGTAATTTGGCGAGGCGTGCCGCCTATGCTCGGCACCACATAAACATGCATGTTGCCTGGTCGATTCATCCCAGCACCGTCTCGCTGGAACAATGTCTGGTCAATGTAGTGCGCTTCTTCGGCCCATTCAGCACCAGGCGGTTTTGCCGGCAGTGTAAACAAACTTTTTGCAGCGGTGGGTGTAAACATTGCAAACGCTAGCTGTTTGCCATCTGGCGAGAAGCTTAATGAGTTTGGCGTCATGTTTACGTCGGTAACACGAGCCGTATTACCTGTGGCCATATCGCGCAAATAGATTTGTGTTTTGCCTTCCTTGCTCGACAAATAGGCCATTTTAGTGCCATCTGGCGAGAATACCGCACTGCTATGATTGGCCATACTAGACATCAATGGCATATGCGTACTTCCATCTAAGGATACTGTCCATAGATTAGTTCGCTGCGAGTCAGTCATAATATCCATGCTGCGACGCTCATAAAGTACGGTATCGCCGTCGGGCATAATTAACGGATTCGCCGCATATTCTAAATGAAACAAGTCTTGGTACGTAATAACTTGATTGTCGTTAGTGCTAGCGTCGGTGGTCGCGAATGCATATGGGACAGCGACAACACATCCTAAACAAAGCACTAGACCACTTATTTTTGTTTTTAAGCTCATCTACTGGATTCCTATTTTGGCTATTTGTTTCTTTCGCCAAACAATATATCAATTCAAATCTTGCTTTGCAGATTTTATTTACGGCAGTAAACGTGTTAGTGAGTATCGTCACAAATCACTTGTAACATGTCGTGGCTATGGTGAAACTTGGAGTAGCGTAAAACTGATTTTGATATGGTGTTCTTATTGTTTTGCCAAAGCTCTATACAAAAGATAACTCCAATCAGGGTGTTCTTAAGCTATTGGGTAAACAAACTGCAGAATTGGCTATCAGCTTGAAAGCTCGGTCCTAATGAGCAATAAAATTCAAACCTGTTTATATTTTAATCGCACATCTAAGTAAAACTTCTCATTAGCAAAGCGCAAGGCTTTAATGTTATGGTGTTTATAAGGAAAATACCTGTTGATAAAAGACTATTAGTCTAGCAAAACACTTTATCGAATTTTCAAATCACAATCCGCAGTATGGATATCGTCAATTCTGTTGTTATCTCAAAATCGCATTTTGAATATCAACCAGCATGAAAGGATTACAGATGAAAGCATCCGACCTTATGGTAAAAGCACTCGAAGCAGAAGGCGTAGAGTATATTTTTGGGATCCCCGGTGAGGAAAATCTCGACTTACTCGAGTCGCTAAGAGGTTCTAGTATAAAACTCATCCTGACCCGACACGAACAAGGTGCAGGCTTTATGGCCGCAACATACGGACGACTCACTGGAAAAGTAGGCGTATGTTTAGCAACATTAGGCCCCGGCGCAACTAACCTCGTAACACCCGCTGCATATGCACAGCTAGGCGCCATGCCTATTTTGATGATCACAGGCCAAAAGCCAATCAAAACCAGCAAACAAGGCCGCTTTCAAGTAATTGATGTGGTAGACATGATGCGACCCATTACCAAATACACAACACAAGTGGTAAGCGGCGACCGCATTCCATCAGTGGTCCGCGAAGCATTTAGACTTGCCAGCGAAGAGCGCCCAGGCGCCACTCATATTGAACTACCAGAAGATATAGCTGCGGAACAAACCAGCGCACCACTGCTAGCACAAAGCACAGCCAGACGCCCCATTGCAGAATACAAAGCGATTAGCGCGGCAGTTGAGATGATTGAAAAGGCTAAATCTCCGGTGCTGTTAATCGGTGCGGGTGCTAATCGAAAGCTCACCGCTAAAATGCTGGGAGAATTTGTCGAAAAAACTGGTATCCCTTTTATTACCACACAAATGGGTAAAGGCGTGATTGATGAAAATCATCAAAAGTTCATGGGCAACACAGCATTAAGTGCAGGCGATTTTGTGCACCGAGCAATTAAACGCGCCGACCTTATTATCAATGTAGGCCATGACGTCGTTGAGAAACCTCCCTTCTTTATGGAAGTAGGAGGGCAAAAAGTGATGCATATTAACTTTGAAACCGCAGCAGTAGACCCTGTGTATTTCCCTCAACTTGAAGTCATTGGCGATATTGCCAACAGTATTTGGCAAATTAAAGAAGGCATTTCATCACAAGTGCATTGGAAGCTAGATTTCTATGATGATGTTCATCAAGCAAATATCGACCACCGCCAAGCGGCTGAGCAAGACGAACGCTTCCCTATACTGCCAGAGCGTTTTGTCAAAGAGGTTCGCTCAGCAATGCCAAAAGACGGCATAGTGACCTTAGACAATGGCGTTTACAAAATATGGTTTGCTCGCAACTATCCAGCGCCCTTCCCTAATACTTTGCTACTCGACAACGCATTAGCCACTATGGGCGCAGGCCTTCCATCGGCCATGGCAGCCAAATTAGTCTACCCCGATAAACCGGTAATCACCGTATGTGGTGATGGCGGCTTTATGATGAACAGCCAAGAGATTGAAACGGCAGTGCGCTTGAAACTGCATATCGTCATTTTAATTTTGCGTGATGATGCTTACGGCATGATCAAGTGGAAGCAATCAAACATGGGCTTTGACAACTACGGGCTAGACTATCTCAACCCAGATTTTGTCAAATATGTTGAAAGCTACGGCGGCAAAGGTTGGCGGGTAAACGCTGCAAATGAGGTTGCACCGCAACTGACTAAATGCTTAGCAGAGCCTGGCGTTCATTTGATTGATGTCCCGGTGGATTATAGTCTCAATGATGAAACTCTCAATAAAACCATTCGTGAACTGAGCGCTAAATTATAAAGGAGGCATTATGTTAGCAACATCCTATCCGTACTACTTGGCTAACAAGCCAGTGTATGCAAATGAAGATTTGGAAATTACCAATAAATTTACCGAAGAAGTGGCTACGCGCGTAGCGCTTGCAGATGCAAAGGTTATTGACCAAGCCATCGCTGCTGCCGAAAAAGCCCAGCCGGCTCTAAATAAAATGGCTCCTTACCAGCGTCAAAAAATTCTAGAACACTGTATTGAGGGCTTTAAGAAACGGTTTGATGAACTGGCCTACTCCCTATGCATCGAAGCAGGAAAACCCATCAAAGATGCACGAGGTGAGGTCACGCGTCTGATTGATACCTTTAAAATTGCCGCCGAAGAATCGGTGCGGATTAATGGCGAAGTAATTAATCTAGAGATTACCGAAAGAGCCAAAGGTTACACCGGAATGTATAAACACGTTCCCATAGGGCCTTGCTCTTTTATCTCACCGTTTAACTTTCCGCTTAACTTAGCGGCCCACAAAATCGCACCTGCTATTGCAGCTGGATGTGCGTTTGTTTTAAAACCCGCGAGTAGAACGCCTATCGGTGCTCTCATCATTGGTGAAATTTTGGCAGAAACTGACCTACCTGAGGGCGCGTTTTCCATTTTACCTTGCAGTCGCGACGGCGCCGATTTGTTTACTACCGACGAGCGTTTTAAATTACTCAGCTTTACCGGCTCCCCTGATGTAGGTTGGCAACTAAAAGCAAAAGCTGGCAAAAAGCCTGTCATATTAGAGCTTGGCGGCAACGCGGCATGCGTAGTCGACGAGGGAACGGATTTAGACGACGCGGTAGAGCGCATTATTTTTGGTGCGTATTATCAATCTGGACAAAGCTGTATCAGCGTTCAGCGAGTGCTGGTGCATGACAGTTTATACGACGATTTTAAAGCGCGTTACGTTAGCAAAGTCGAAGCGCTCATACATGGTGACCCGCTCAATGAAGACACCTTTATAGGCCCTATGATCTCTCAAAGCGAAGCTAAGCGCTTAGACGGATGGATTCAAAGCGCAGTGGCCGCAGGCGCAAATTTATTGTGCGGTGGACAGCGTGATGGCGCTATGCTGCAAGCAACCGTCCTAGAAAATGTCCCAAGAGATTGCGAAGCGGTTACCGAAGAAGCCTTTGGCCCGGTCTCTGTAATAAGTTCATTCAGTGACTTTGACGAGGCCTTGAGACTCGTTGATGACAGTCAGTTTGGTTTACAAGCGGGTATCTTCACTCGTGATATTTACAAAGCCCATAAAGCATGGGATACGCTCGACGTTGGCGGTGTGGTAATAGGTGATGTACCTAGTTGGCGAGTGGATAACATGCCCTACGGCGGAGTCAAAGAATCTGGGTTGGGTCGTGAAGGTATTCGCTATGCGATTGCCGATATGACTGAAATTCGATTGATGGTGCTACGCACTCCTAGTTAGCTTTTAAACGTCAAACGTTTTAGCTATATCCTTATATAAAAGGCTGACTCGAAGCAGCCTTTTATTCTTTTAGGTGCCGGCGCAATCTCGCCGCGAAGTGTTGCAGTGCACTTTCACTTAAATCTGCACTACGAGGATATTCGGCACGTTCAATATCCATGTTAATGTGTGCTTTTCGCCAATGACTTGTATGATTTAAAAAGTCGTCTATCCCTTCATGTTGGCAGCCTTCATGAGAGCCTGCCAAACAAGTCGCCACATAGCTGAAATTGACGGGATGCTCATCATCCGCTTCTTTCACGTCCAGTGTTTCGCAAATATAAATGGGTGTGCGCTGCAAAGCATTGCTAAGCTCTTTATCTTGACTGAAATTCCTAGGTAATCGAATTTGCTCGAGCGCGATTTTCGTAAAACGATAATCCTGCTCTCTCGTTTCAAAAGCCGGATTGATTTGCATGGGAATAAGCTGCGCGTTTAAGCTGCTTTGACGATTTGGTAGTGCTCCCACATATGTTTGCGACTCGTGGTATGCGCGCGTAAGCCAACCTCGCTGCCAGCCGTCTACAAATACCGGTATGGTAGGTGTAAATAATTGACTATGCCGTTCTCGACTACTGCTCGATAGTAAACTGCCATAACCGGCGATGACTACCTTGCCTTCAAGAGATTGAATAAAAGCGTCTACATCAAATATATGATCGCTCATAGTATTAGACCGTCAAGCACGTGTGATATCAAAGCTAATGACCTCGTTTATATGCTCGCAGTTTAGCGCTAACATAATCAGCCTATCAATACCAAGCGCAACGCCAGCGCAGGGCGGTAGTCCAGATTCCAGTGCCTTCAAAAACCGAAGGTCGATAGGGCGAGAGGGCTTGTTGAGATGCTCTCGAATAAGGTTATCACTCTCAAACCTTGCAAGCTGCGCTTTTGCATCGGTAAGCTCTTCAAATCCATTGGCAAGCTCAAGGCCTTTATAATAAAACTCAAAACGCAATGCGGTTTTACCGTCATTGGCTAAACAGGCTAATGCGGCCTGAGAGGCAGGAAAGTGCGAAACGCACATTGGGACATCTTGCCCAATGTAAGGCTCAATGCATTGATTAAACAGCACTTGCAGTAACGCATCTTTGAGGGGCTCTACCAATGCATTTGTGCCACTGTCGTAAAGCTGCGTAAGTTGCTGGGCATACTCTTGTAAACCATTTTCACTGCACCGCTTAACCAGTAAAGCCAAATCACTACTTAACGGGTCAACATCTAAGAAACGCAAAAATAGCGACTGATAAGTCGACTGCGTGATGTTATTTACGCCTAGTACACTCACAAGTAAAGCACCCACTTCATCAATTAACTGATGCATGCTGAAATCACGTCGATACCACTCAAGCATGGTAAATTCAGGGTTGTGCAAGCGCCCAATCTCATCCTCTCTAAAGCACTTACAGATTTGATAAATATCTGGGTAACCATCAGCAAGTAGTCTCTTCATTGCATATTCTGGAGAGGTTTGAAGGTACAGGCGTGTCGGTTGTGGTTGGCCAGGTAAAATATGATCGCTTGTTAATGCATCAAGATGAACATCGCTAACGGTGCCTTGGGATAAGGCGGGAGTCTCGACCTCAAGCACGTTGCGTTGCAAAAAGAAATCACGGACCTGTTGAAGTATGGCTGCGCGTTGGCGCAGCCTTTCAATTGTGGCAGTGGGTTGCCAATTGTCCATACAGGGCTATTTTTGAGCGCGTGAAACGTATTCGCCGCTGCGAGTATCTACTTTTACGACTTCGCCTGTTTGAACAAATAATGGTACGCGTACTACAGCACCGGTAGTGAGCGTTGCAGGTTTGCCGCCTGTGCCCGCGGTGTCACCTTTAAGGCCAGGGTCAGTTTCGGTAATTTCTAGCTCAACAAAATTAGGCGGTGTGACCACAATTGGGCTACCATTCCACAACGTTAAGGTACAAACGTCGTTTTCAACTAGCCACTTGGCATTATCGCCAACGGCTTTTTGGTCAGCGGCGATTTGCTCAAAGGTCTCGTTGTTCATAAAATGCCAGAATTCACCGTCGCTATACAAATAAGCTAAGTCGGTATCCATGACGTCGGCGCCTTCGAAGGATTCGCCAGAGCGAAAGGTCTTTTCAAGCACCTTGCCTGATATGAGCTTACGAATACGCACACGGTTAAAGGCTTGGCCTTTACCAGGTTTAACATACTCATTTTCTAAAATAGAACAGGGTTCACCATCTAGCATGATTTTAAGACCTGCTTTAAACTCGTTTGTACTGAAATTAGCCATTAATTCCTCTGAATATATACGCTGGATAAAGAAAACATGCAGATAATACCGAAAAAAAGCATGCCTGTAGAGATTAACTGGCAAAAAGAATTAGCAAGATGCTTTACCACCCCTGAATCTTTGCTCGAATACCTGTGTTTAGACCCTCAAAAGTATCGCGAACACTTCGCAGCAAGACGCTTGTTTTCAATGCGAGTGCCTCGTCCCTTTGCTGATTTAATGACGCCAGGAGATTGGGACGATCCACTATTACAACAAGTCATGCCGCGCGTTGAAGAGTTTGAAGAGGTAAGTGGCTTCGTGGGAGACCCTTTAGGGGAGCAAGACAATGAGCAAGCAGGCATTTTACACAAATACCTCAACAGGGCTTTGCTCATCGTAAAAGGCGGATGTGCTGTAAACTGTCGATATTGTTTTAGACGCGATTTCCCGTATCAAGAAAACGCCGTCAATAAACAGCAATGGCTCAATGTTATTCAATACATTCAAAATGATACAAATCTAGATGAAATCATCCTCTCTGGCGGAGACCCACTAATGGCAAAGGATTCGCATTTAGCGTGGTTATGCGAACAGATTAGTCACATTGCTCACATAAAACGCCTGCGCATTCACACGCGTTTGCCCGTGGTCATCCCACAAAGAATCAATGACGAGTTTTTACAATGGTTTTCAGCTCTGCGTCAACAAAAGATAATGGTGTTTCATATTAATCACGCTAATGAAGTCAGTAAAAGTCTCATTGAGCGTTGCAAAAGGCTTCGTGAGGCGGGCATGACGCTCTTAAATCAAGCAGTATTGCTAAAAGGTATTAACGATAGTGCAGATGCTCAAATCGCGCTAAATGAAGCGGTGTTTTCTGCTGGAGTGTTGCCATACTATTTGCATTTGCTCGACAAAGTCACCGGTGCGGCTCACTTTGACATGCCTGAAAAAGAAGCCAAAGCAATTATGGCAGAAGTGATAAAGCGTCAGCCGGGCTATTTAGTGCCCAAACTCGTGAGAGAAATTGCAGGGCAGCCCGGCAAAACGCCGATTGATTTAGGATTACAGCCAGTCCCGTGAATTTATGCGTAGGTATTGATGATTGAACCTGCGCTTCCACTGGTCGGCGCTGGCGCCGGTGCTGCGGCCTCAAGTAACTGAAGTACCGCCTGCCCTTCTTGTTTTTGCATGTCGTTAGACATTTGCGCAGACTTTATCTGAAGGGTGTACGCGACGCCGGATGTACCTTGTATATCCATTGTCTATCCTATGATTGCTTGCGGCAATCGGTTAAAGCAGGCACAATTGCCTACCTCGACATTATCGGCCGCTACACTTAAAAATTAATACCGCAAGAAAGGAATGTATGAACAACGTTGTTTCCGCTCTAAACGAAAACCTTCAAATTGCCTATCGTAAAGCCATTGATGCTGACCAAGCATTAAATACCTTGCAAAGTGATGGCAAAGGCAAGTTTCAAACTATTTTTGGCGATGAAACGGTTTTCACTAGCCGCAGTAAGCGTTTTAAAGAATACGTCGAGGAAGTCGCAGGCGATGTAGCTTTGTTGCAACAACAAGATGCAACCTTGTCTAAGCAAGCTCAGCAGGAAAAACTCACTGTCATTGTCAAAAAGCTTCAGTTGCTGCTCACTACTCTTGAACAATTTAAGCTGTCTTTAGCAGGAAAGTCATAACGACTTACGCAAAAATGCATATAGTTTGATAATAAACCATCAGTATCAATCGGTTTATGTTGTTAAAATGCAAACTCACTCAACATATGCCTGCTGTGACAGCTATTGAATCACAAAATCACTTCGTTTAACCTCCTAACTTGACACTTACTTTATCATCACAAGAAGATATTTAGCATGCCCGTAAATGGAAATAACCTCGGTAGCTTTATCGAGCGCGTTGGAAAACGCATCCCCGATCCCGTCATAATATTTATGGCGTTTTATCCTGCAGCTTACCTGCTTACTGTATTGATGTCTGGTTATACCTTTGAGACCCCAGGCGCTGGCGGTACACCCGTTCAACATCAAATACTGGGCATGCACGAAGCGGCAAATATGCAGTGGATTTTTGATAATGCGTTACTGGCGAACTGGTTGGCATTTGGCAACGGTGTATTGGGCGTTATCTTAATTGTGATCATGGCTGTGGGCGTGGCTGAAAGTTCTGGCTTATTCGGCGCATTGATAAAACGCGCAGGGGCTCACATCCCGCAAAAATGGCTACCATTACTGCTGGTACTCATTGGTATTTTAAGCTCTATCGCCACCGATGCAGGCTACCTTGTGTTAATTCCACTTGCGGGCTTACTTTACGCAGGGTTAGGACGTAACCCATTGATAGGCATGGCAGCCGCTTTCGCTGGTGTATCTGCAGGCTTTAGCGCCAACATTATTCCAGGCCCTATCGACGCAATCATCGGACTCAACGCACAAATTTTTGCTGAATCTCAAGGCGTGCCGTTTGCCAATGCTGCAGGCGAAGCATTAAACCCTATTACCATGCACTGGATATTTATCGTTGTGTCCACCGTGGTGCTAACACTGACAGGCTTTTGGGTAACGCGTAAATTTGTAGAGCCAAAATTAAATAACAGTGATTTTGTCGTACCCAAAGATATCAACGCCGGCGAATTTGAAGTGTCTGATGAAGAGAAAAAAGGGTTGCGTGCAGCAGGCCTCGGTACGCTGGTTTCATTACTGGTGATAGCCGGGCTATCAATGGGCCCATTGGCAAGCTTTGTCGATGAGTCAGGTGCACTTGTCAAACCCTACATGAACAATATCATTCTGCTGATTTCACTATTTTTTGTGATTGTAGGCGTGTTTTACGGCGTGGCCGTAGGACGCTTTAAAAGCGTTTGGGAAGTCGTACAAGCCATGGTTAGCCAAATGAATACGATGGGTTATGTAATGGTGTTAACCTTCTTTACCTATAACTTTTTGGGACTACTAAGCTATAGCGGCCTAGGCACTTGGGTTACATTCTTAGGCGCAGAGTTTTTACAAGCCCTTGGTTTACAACAATTCCCGGTTTTACTGCTCATTGGATTTATTTTCACTACTGCTTTTATCAATATCTTTATTGGCGGTTTAACCTCCAAGTGGATGTTGCTTGGCCCGATATTTGTGCCCATGCTGTTCTTCGTTAACCCTGAAATGACACCAGACTTTGTGGCAGCCGCTTTTAGAGTGGCCGATTCATCGACCAATATTATCACCCCAATGATGACCTACGCCGGCGTTATCTTAGCGTTTATGCGTAAGTATCGCCCCGATATGGGCTTTGGCGATATGTTGCTTATCATGGTGCCGTATTCGTTGGCGTTTTTAATTATCTGGACGTTATTGTTAGTTGGGTTCTTCACTTTGGGTATACCTCTGGGTATCTAAACGATAAACGCAAGCTAAGAAGATTTATTTACATTTAGGTGCATATCGGAGAGGATAAAAGGAACATACAGCCTCTATAGGACTTCTTTGAATGCACCCTCCCTCTCACTATGCGCAGCAGCTTCGTGTTGCACTATTTGCCGTTCTGTGTTTTTCATCTCTGTGGGCCTGCAGCCCGCAAACACAAAATTCCACGCAAAATGGCGACAGCCATGAAAGTCAATCACAACCATCAGGCGCACTGATTACAAACGAAGCGCTTTTTCAGGAGTACGAATACAGAGCGAAGCGTCCCGGCGCCATTCGCTGGGATAAAGACGGTTCACATTTTACTGCTTTAGAAACAGCTGAAGGCTATGAAGACGCTGAATTAGAAAAAGACCAAAACGGCGATGACATAAAAATTTATGAAGAAATCGTGCAGTACGATCCCGCCACGCTCGAGCGCACTGTATTAATTAGCTTAGCTCAGCTTACGCCAGCAGGCTCTGACAAAGCATTAGTGGTGGATGATTATCAATGGTCAAAAGATAAGCGTTTTTTATTGATTTATACACAGGCTGAGTATGTGTGGCGGGATAAAACGCGCGGTGAGTATTGGGTATTAAATATTGAAGACAACGACCTGTGGAAGTTGGGCGCAAGCGACCTAGTGCCTAGCCAAATGATGTTTGGCAAACTATCGCCCGATAATTCTAAATTTGCCTATGTATATCAGAACAACATTTATGTACAAGACATGCAAACAAGAGAAGTGAGCGCGCTGACCACCGATGCGTCTGAAACGGTTATTAATGGCTTATTTGACTGGGCCTATGAAGAAGAATTTGGCATTCAAGACGGGTTTCGCTGGCGCCCTAACAGCGAGCATATTGCCTATTGGCAGTTTGATACCAGCGCCGCCCAGGATTTCTATATAATCAATAACACCGATACCCTCTATCCAACCATTACTTCTATTCCTTATCCAAAAGTAGGCGAGGAAAACTCCGCTGCACGTATTGGTGTGGTATCAGTTGATGATGCAAATACTGTCTGGATTGAACTACCAGGAGTAGCTAAGGATATGTATGTGCCGCGCATGAGCTGGGCAAAAGGCGGTGAACAGGTGTTGATTCAACAGATGAATCGTAAGCAAGATACCAACACGGTGTTTTATGCAGATATAAATACAGGTGAAGCAACACCACGATTTGTCGAGCAAGAAGAGACCTACATTGAATATTTAAAAGATCCCATTTGGCTCACCTCATCAGACGACTTTTTATGGTTAAGTGAGCGAAGCGGTTGGAAGCACATATACAAGGTTTCGAGCGATGGACAGAACATAGTCAACCTCACACCGGGCGACTATGATGTAATAGGGTTTGTCGCCAAAGACGAGGCCAATAACTGGCTGTACTTTACAGCGTCCCCCAACAATCCTACTCAACGGTACTTGTATCGCACAAACCTCGATGGCTCAGGGGATTTAACACGCATTACGCCTGAGCAACACAGCGGCACCAACGCTTACGATTTATCAGGGGACGCAAAATGGGCCATTCACACTCATTCAAGTTTTATGCAGCCACCGGTTTACACGCTTATATCGCTACCTGATCATAAGGCTCACCATGTAATGGAAGACAATGCTGAGCTGGCGGCTAAACTGGCAGAGCTTAGTCTAGGGGATCATGAGTTTTATAGTGTCGATACGCCTGACGGTTTCAGCCTAGACGGTTACATTATGCGCCCGCCCAATATGGATGCGGATCGAAAGTACCCCATTATCAACTTTGTGTATGGTGACCCAGCAGCCTACATTGTGCGGGATATGTGGATGCGCAATACGCCTTGGCACATCATGATGACACAAAAAGGCTTCATTGTGAGCTCAGTAGATAACCGCGGCACCCCTGCGCCTAAAGGCAGAGACTGGCGCCGCTCGGTATATGGCAATGTGGGTCCTATTGGGGCAAGAGATCACTCCGACGCGTTAAACAGTATTTGTGCTAAATGGCAGTATATTGACTGCAATCGTGTAGGCGTATGGGGGCACTCCGGTGGTGGCTCGATGACCTTGAACCTACTATTTAGATATCCAGAACAATTCCATGTGGGGGTTTCAAGAGCACCAGTGACTGATCAGCGCCTTTATGACTCTATTTATCAAGAGCGCTATTCGGGTTTGCTGGATGAATATGGGCCAAATTATGTTGAAGCATCGCCTATCACACACGCTAAAAATTTACAGGGCAAGCTCTTATTGGTGCACGGCACTGGAGATGACAATGTGCATTATCAGGGAACCGAAATACTCATAAATGAGTTGATTAAGCACAACCGTCAGTTTGATTTTATGTCTTACCCAAATCGTCGCCATGGCATCGTTGAGGGAGAAGGCACTTCACTGCATTTGCATACGATGCAAACTAATTATTTTGTCGAGCATTTAAAGGATTAAGGTAGTTTATTCGCCCCAGCATGTGGGGCGAATGCCTCTCGCGATACAAGAAGCGATGCCTTTTCTAAACACGACTCATTCTCTTTAGATAATACGCCCTTTGATTTTCAGCGTTTACAAGAAACTCAATTAGATGGTGGTTTTTAGGTAACCAAACAGGGACAATTATTGTCCCTGCATTCTCAAAATACCTAATTATGAAGAGTAGCTTTGCGTTTTTTACGAAGCATTTGGCTACCAAATAATGCTAGCGCGAAAAACGAAAGTGCAGAACTAGGAGCCGGCACCGGCAGGGGAGTGTTAGCAAGGCTAGAAATTTGTTCGTAATTAAAGCCTTCTGACGATTCTACCGCATAATTTGAGAGCCAATTGCCATCTGCGTCAAACACACTTGCGCGCGTCACAAAGGTGTTGCCGAGATCATTTTGTAAGTTGATATCGATAGAGCCCACATCTATCCCTTCAATCTCGACTTCAAACATTTCGGTGAAGTCCCAACCAAAAAAAATCGCTTGACCATTCCACAACAAGTCTTGGAAGGTAACATTTGAATTTATGAATTCGCGTTCAAGTACATTTGAACCAAATATGCCATTCGAATGTTCGCTATTTGTTGACGCTATCTGCCAGTCTTCGTTTGCATCTCCACTACTATTTGCAATGCGAGAAGAAAAGTTAGCCTCAGAAGAGTAATTAGCGACACTAGCGCCACCTGCAGATGGGTTGTCATAGATAACATCATTATATAATTCACCCGTAATACCAACTTCAAATCGAACAAACAGGTTAGTAGGTGTTGCTAGCTGTCCGGTGCTTAAATCTCTTACTGTAATGGTGTCGGCGTAACTCACATTGCTGCTTACATTCACCGATAAATCAGTAAACTGAGCCTGGGATGAAAAATCATGTTGGATGCGCAAGTCAGATACACTGCGTAAACTTGATTGAGAAATACCTATATCCCAATAAGCACGCCCTGAATCAATACCTTTGTCAGACAAATCAAAGTCAAAATCACTTGTTCCTCCAGTATTATTACCACTGTATGAGGCCGACAAATCAAGGCGCGGATCAGGGACATTGGCTGGATTATCAGGCAAGTACTTACCACTTACGTTGACTGACTGGCTGCTACTAACCAGCAAAGATGCTGAGGCATTAATCGATAAGCTGATAAAAATGGCCGTTAAACAAAAGTGCTTTAAAGATATCTTACTCATTTTTAAATCCTTTTTAATTCTGTCTGGGGCGAGCCCAAGCGTTACTGTTTAATTTAAAGTTGGCACCGAGAATTTCCCGTTACTAAGATAAAAAACGCAAACGAACAGAATAAGCGGACATTTATTTAGCATAGCTGGCAAAATAAAGTCAGTTAAGCCTAATTAGTAAAAGTTGGGTGTTGATAAAGCCACTATATAATTGTCTTTTCAACGCGCTTCATGGTTAGAAGTAACGCTACCTGACTAATAAAGAAAACAAACTACCTGATAATCTTTATCATGCTAAAGGTATGTCATGGGCTCAGCGGTTGAAGCGCGTCTTCAATATTGATATTACTTAGAGCGAAAAGTGAGTGAAATACAGTGTATAAACATCATCGTTGTTCAAAAAATATGGGCACGTTTATAGGGCACTTCGTACGCGTTTTACAAACTCACCTATTTGACTTGGCTCTAACCAGCGAGTGACAATGACTACGTCATGTTCACGGTCAATGACAATAAAGTTACCGCCAAAACCGGCTGCGTAGAACAAGCTTTCATCATCAACCTGCTCCCATTTGCGCGGCCCTTTATTTAACCACCACATGTAGCCATAGCTTTCATAGGCCGGTGAAGGTGTTAAGGCGGCCTTTATCCAGCTTTTGGAGATAAGCTGTTGCTCATTCCACCTGCCATCGCGCTCAAACAATAAACCAAATCGCGCTTGGTCAAAGGTATTGACAAAAATCCCTGCGCCGCTGTGACCGCCCCCGGTGACAGACTGCATTTTCTTGCCATCTATTGTTACCCAAGCATGATCATATCCATACCAGCGCCACGTTGTAGAAGCGCCAATCGGATCCATAATGTGCTCTTTTAAGACCTGCGGTAGGGGCTGGCGAAATACATTGAGTAGTGAATATGCGAGTAAATTCACACGTACGTCGTTGTACTCCATAACGCTGCCGGGGGTTCTTAATTCTCGGTATTTCCAATCGTCTAGATCACCCTCAGCAGGCGGTCGGTCGGCCCAATCTTTGATACCGAACAGCTCACCAGACCAATCAGACGACTGGTTAAGTAAGTGCTCCCAAGAGACCTGACTGTTGTGTCGACCGTCAAATTCTCCGGTCCACACATATTCGCTCACCAAATCATCGGTTTTTGCAATCAGTCCTTTATCTACCGCCAAACCGGCTACGGTGGTTAAATAGCTTTTCGTTACGCTGAAGGTCATATCAACCCGACTCGGTTCACCCCACTGCCCAACGATATAGCCATTTTTAAGAATCAGTCCTGTTGGGCCTCCACGCTTTCGAGTGGGCCCGAGAATTTCGTGAAAGGGCTCGCGTTCAAACCCCTTTAAAATAGCTATTCTTAAATCTTTGGAACCCGAATATTCATTACTTTGTGCAAAGGCGATTGCATCATCTAAAAGGGCTTGATCCATGCCAAACTCACTTGCAGGCTTACTTTCCCACTGACCACTGGCAGGAAAATAGTCATCACCAGCCGCATACAGCGAACTTGTAGAGCCCAAAACTAATAACACTGAACAGATAAATGCTAAGCGCATAATGTAACCTTATGATTTATTCGTTATTCTTGTAGTCGCAACATAGCGCAATCGGTCAACAAGCTCAATACACCTGTGTGTTGAACTTAACTAAGTAAGTAATATCAGATACATCAGATACTCGATAGCGCGTTAATTAGATAACCAAGGATGCACATTTCAATGCTAACAATACGTCGATTTGGCCTTAGCATTTTCATGTTTTTGACCTTCATTCCCTTAAGCGCACATAGCCAAGCAACCCCTGCGATCAGCAATATTTCCAAATCACAGCTAGCGAGTATTGGCGACAAAATTTATCAAAACGAGACGGGCTCAAATCCCGAATACTTGGTGGCTTGGAACGATGGTGAATCTTTTGCGAGCGTCGGCATAGGACATTTCATCTGGTTTCCGGAGGGCTTACAAAGCCCATTCACTGAAACCTTTCCGCAGTTGGTTGAATATCTCGTTGCCCAAGGGGTCGATGTACCTCAATGGCTCATAGAGGCCAAGGATTGTCCATGGGAGACTAAAGCAGACTTTATCAATGCAAAGCGAAGCGATCGAATGCAAGACGTCAAGGCTTTAATGCTATCGACGTTTGAACATCAAATTGCGTTTATTCACCAACGGATGCAAGCAGCGTTACCTAAAATGGTTGAGCATCTAGACCAAAAACAAGCCGATAAGACGCAGGTCGCAGAACAAAGCACGATTATCACTACCTACTTCAACCAACTGGCAGCTACAGAACTTGGCCTATATTCGCTGATTGATTACGTTAACTTTAAAGGCGAAGGTACGGCAGCTTCCGAGCGCTATGAAAATCAAGGCTGGGGATTGTTACAAGTACTACAAACCATGCATTCAAACTTATCAAGCAAAGAGAGCGTGCAGCCTACTGACATCCATGTGGCGTTTAGCGACGCTTGCATTTACGTATTATCCCGAAGAGTGAACAACTCACCTCAGCAAGAAGTTGAGCAAAAATGGCTAGCTGGCTGGACTAGGCGTTGTCAAACATATGCTCAGTAGCATAAAAAAGCGCCGCTAAGGTATCCCTTGCGGCGCTTGTATTTCAGCCGTTGATTAACGGTCGATATTCATTACTTTCGTCCACGACTTCACAAAGTCTTGTACGAATTTCTCTTTTGACGTGTCATACGCATAGACTTCAGCAATGGCACGTAACTCTGAGTTAGAACCAAAAATCAAATCTACTGAAGTAGCGGTCCACTTAGGTGCGCCCGTTGCACGGTCAAAACCTTCATAAACACCATCTTCAGACGCTTTTTGCCACACAGTACCCATATCAAGTAAGTTAACAAAAAAGTCGTTTGTTAGCGTACTAGGGTTATTCGTCAACACACCATGCTTGGCGCCACCATGATTAGCATCAAGAGCACGCATGCCGCCGACTAGTACGGTCATTTCTGGTACCGACAGATTCAATTGATCGGCTTTGTCGATAAGCAGTTCAGTTGGCGACTCATAACTTGTTTCGCTGTTAAAGTAGTTTCTAAAACCATCTGCGCTAAGCTCTAACAAACTAAATGAATTTACATCTGTTTGTTCTTGTGTGGCATCACCACGACCCGGTGTAAAAGGTACGCTAATATCATAGCCGGCATCTTTTGCCGCTTTTTCTATCGCTGCAGCGCCACCTAATACAATCAGATCTGCTAATGAAACTTGCTTGCGGTTAAAGAAGCCACCGTTGAAGTCTTCTTGAATTTGCTTTAATGCATCAACGACTTTAGCGGTCTCTGCGGGATTGTTTACAGCCCAATCTTTTTGAGGAGCCAATGCAATGCGTGCACCGTTAGCACCGCCACGCATGTCTGAATCGCGATAGCTTGCAGCAGATGCCCATGCAACGCGCACAAGCTCAGGAACGGTTAAGCCCGTTTCAAGTATTTTGGCTTTAAGGTCAGCAACGTCATCTTGGTCGATATCTGATTGCGTCTCTGCAGAAATAGGATCTTGCCAAATATGAATCTCTTGTGGCACCTCTTTACCCAAGAAGTTTCTTGGTGGGCCCATATCTCTATGAGTAAGCTTATACCAAGCTTTTGCAAAGGCTAAACGATACTCTTCTGGGTCAGCAAGGAAACGCTCAGCGATTTTGCGATACTCAGGGTCGAACTTCAGCGCTAAATCTGCGGTGGTCATCACTGGAGGGTTAAACTTACCTTCAATGTGAGCGTCAGGCACAATTGCGTGTAATGACTCATCGGTAGGGATCCATTGGATAGCACCGGCTGGACTGCGAGTTTGTTTCCATTCGAAGTTCAGTAAGTTACTCAAATACAGCGACGTCCAACGAGTCGGCGCTTGTGTCCATGCCCCTTCAAGACCGCTAGTCACTGTATCTTCAGAATGGCCCTTGCCACAGTTGTTTTTCCAACCTAACCCTTGCTCTTCGATGCCCGCAGCGCCTGGTTCAGCTTCTAGACAATCAGCAGGTTTATGTGCACCATGCATTTTACCAAAGGTGTGACCACCGGCGATAAGCGCTAAGGTTTCTTCATCATTCATCGCCATGCGCTCAAACGCAACACGAATATTTTTTGCTGAACCGACTGGATCAGGCACGCCGCGGGGACCTTCTGGGTTGACATAAATAAGACCCATGTGAGTTGCACCTAAAGGACGTTGAAGCTGACCATCTTTGTCTTCTCTGTCAGATGCAAGCATCTCGACTTCAGGTCCCCAGTAAACGATATCTGGCTCCCAATCGTCAGCACGACCGCCGGCAAACCCATAAGTTTCAAATCCCATATTTTCTAATGCAACATTACCTGCTAACACCATCAAATCGGCCCAAGAGAGTGCTTCACCGTATTTTTGTTTTACCGGCCACAGTAGTCGTCTTGCTTTATCAAGGTTACCATTGTCTGGCCAACTGTTTAACGGGTCAAAGCGCTGCTGTCCACCATCTGCGCCGCCTCGGCCATCTAATGTGCGATAAGTACCCGCACTGTGCCACGTCATACGAATGAAAAACGGGCCATAGTTGCCAAAGTCAGCCGGCCACCAGTCTTGAGAGGTTGTGAGGAGGGCATCAATATCGCTCTTTGCAGCATCTAAATCGAGGCTGTTAAAGGCGTCTGCGTAGTTAAAATCTGCACCATACGGGTTTGAACGTCCGTCATGGTCACGCAAGGCAGACAGGTCTAGTTGATCTGGCCACCAAAATTGGTTGCTTTTAGGTTGCCCTGCTTGCACGCTTCCAGTGCCCATAGCGCCCTTAGGCTTGCTAACTTCTTGAGCATGTACGCTTGCAAAACCAGACAATATCATGCTCACGGCACATACTGTGGCTTTGGAAAGTATCTTCGATTTTTTCATTTTTGTGTCCTTAATATGAAAGACTCAGGTGTGTGTACATGTCAGCCATTGGCACAACATGCGCGATATAAACCGGTGGCAATTAGAGCAATCTGATGCCAACAATTTTTTACAAAATCTTAAACTTGCTTTAACAAGCTAGTATTTAGTATAGGCACTACATTGAAAAAAGTATGTGGAGAAAAAGCGATTGGGCTAATAGGTTATTCAGATGATAAGAATTAAACGTTGGCACACCGATGCAAACTGTGGCATGCGCAAAACACGCCACGCACGGTTTAAACAAGGTTAGCCAACCTTTGGGTTGGCTCGCCTTCAAGCGAATAGCAAAAGTGAGCCATGTTTGCAGCGGTTTCACGACTGATGTCGGGGCAAGCGAGAGGAAATACCTCTATAGCGTGAATGGTACCCATCACTTGACGACACTTAGCATGAACGCCTGCACTTAAAAGGCGTCGGTAAAAATTGATCCCCTCATCACGCAATGGGTCGCATTCGTTTACACTTATCACTGTCGGCACTAAACCTTTCAACTCATCGATACTAGCAAAGTATGGCCAAGCCAAGGGATTTTGCTTGTTAAACTCATCAATCCCGTAAATCATTGCCCCTTGATTATTATGCAAATCTAGCATGATACCGTTATTTTCAGTGGATGACGGACTCTCTGCAAATGGCCACTTTCCGGCGATATAGGGGCACAGTGCATACACGCCAGAGATGATGTTCAGGCATTTGTCTCGCTTTAGTTTTAAGGCACTCGCTAAGGCTAGATTACCACCACCGCTGTCGCCGGCAATAACGATGTTATTGCGTTGAATCTTCAGTTCGTCACTATTTTCATGTACCCACTTGATACCTGATAGGCAATCGTTTAACCCAGCAGGAAATGGCGCTACCTCTTCTACTGAAGAAGGTACCAAGGCATTCCTAAAATCTACCATGACTACAGCAATGCCTTGTGCAGCCAAAATACGTGCCCACGCTTGATAATTGCCGTCAAAGCATGACATTGTGGCCATTCCCCCACCATGAATATAGTAAATACATGGCAGCACATCATCGCCTTGCTTACGCACTAGCTGCAAATTAATCGTATTTCCATCAGGCACAGAAGTAATACTGTATTTTTTAAACTGCAAACCTTGTGAGCTCGCCACAGCTTCACTGTCGCACTTATTTAAAAAGGTTTTAACTGCTGAACGTGTGGCGATTGCCCGTTCACTATTGGCAGCTTCTAAAGCCTCTTCTCTGCTTTGTACATCTCGGCTACCGCCAAGCGCAAGCTTACCGAAAACGGCTTTGATACGTGGATCGATTCGCGGATCCTGATTTATTTTACTCATATACCCTATCTATGAAGTTTGGGAGTTAAAAAACGGCTCATACCTAGGCTGGCAAACCTATAAACAGCATGCGCAATTGCGTTTGTGCTTCGACATTTTGCCTACACCCGGATTAAAGGTATTGGTCGGGTCGAGCTTTTTATAAAAGTTCTCCAACGGAGCATCTGCTTTGTATAAATGGCCAACGTTATGCTCTGCTGGGTACTTTGCTCCGCGCCCATCTAAGATTTTGAGCATCGCTTGCTTCACTTTTTCTGCATCAGCACCTTTTTTGAGCACATAATCCTGATGGAACACATGGCAAAAGAAATGGCCATAGTAAAGGGATTGTTCAATTTGCGAGCGCAGATCATCTGGCAAATGCTCTACCCAGTCGTTTTCATTGCGCTTTAAGGCAATGTCTAAAGCTAAAATGTCGCCGACGTTTTTTGCTTGCAAGGTTTGGTAACGCATTGCCGCACCAGCCGCTGCAAATCGGTGCAAAAAAGCACTCTGACTCTCGTTAGCATTGCATTCAAAAAAGGCACCATCAGCACCATTGCTGAAAAACCTTTGCAGAAATGTGCGTGCTTGTGCAATCCCCTCATCACTCATTTTCAAAATGAGATGGTGCTCAAAGTCTGCACCATATTCGAGTAACCTTTTGGGAAGATGCTCTGGGAATAGCGCGCTGATAAACTGCATGACACGGTCGGTGAAAAAAGCGGGCAACAAAGGCACTTTATTCAAAAAAGCATCTAAACGGCCTTTGATAGCAAACAGTTTTGGCATTGCGTCGGTACCAAAATGTTTGATGCTTAAGAAGGTGTCTTTTCCATACTTACGCGATATCTCAAAAATATCACGATGCATATATTCACCCACTTCCGGTAAGTGAGAAAAATGCAGCAGTATTTCTCTTCTTATTTGACTTAACACCTTTGCATCGTTAGTACCGATATAAAAGCTTTGCTCTTGCTTGGGTACCTCAAAAGTATCGAGACGAACTGCAAATACCGCTATTTTACCCGCGCAACCGCTTGCCTCATATAACCTTTTTTCATCTGCGTTAAATCGAGATGGGGTGTCTGCATCGACATCTCTTAATAGCTGCTCGTAGTCTGTTGCGGAGGCTTTAATGCTTGAGCTGATATCGCGTTTATCAAAATTACCCGTCTCCAAATTATGTAGCATCGATTCTGGTTCGCTGCCTAAATCAATGCCCAAGTGATTTACGAGTATCAACTCACCTTGCTCGTTCACTTGCGCATATATGGAGAGCTCGGTATAGGCGGGACCTCGTTTGACCAACGCGCCCCCCGAATTGTTCGCCACGCCACCAACAATGGATGCGCCTAAACAAGAGGAACCGATAACGGAGTGTGGCGCTCGATTAAGTGGCGCTAGAATGGACTCTAATGAATGTAAGGTGGCGCCAGGGAGGCTTACGACCTGCTCACCATCACCTAATACAAAAATCTTATCCATGGCCAAGGTATTGATAACGATGACATCGCGATCATAGTCTTTTCCACTAGGGGTTGAGCCTTCTGTTAATCCGGTATTGGCGGCCTGCATGATAATAATACACTGATGCTCAACACACACCTTAAGCGCTTTGTAAAAAGCAACTAATGTTTGTGGAAACAAAACCGCTAGCGCGTCACCACCACCTGTTCGCCAGCCACGTCGATAATATTGGGTCTTCTTATCATTCGTTGACACATTCGCTTCACCCAGTACATCAATCAGTTGTGTGATCACTGTATTTGTAGTCATTCACAGTCTCCGTTGATACCGCTCGCAAACGAGGCGGCGCGAAGCAAATAAAAAGATGATCACTGCATAACTACATAAGTTATGCAGTGAGATAAAGTCCGCAAGCGTATTGTCATCGTTTAACCCTGAGCGTCAATACCTTAGGACCCATCACAACGCCTATGACTTATAAACGCTCTACTTTATAGCCTTTTGCCTCTAGCATTTCTAATACACCCTCGTCGCCTGCTAAGTGAGCGGCGCCAACCAAGACGTATTCAGTATCGTCATCACCAAACATAGCTTCAATCTGAGGCATCCATTTATTGTTTCTGTCGACCATAAGCGTTTGATAAATTTCTGGGAAGTCACGTTTCATATCTACTAAACCCGCTTCCTCTAAAGCAGCTAGGTCACCGCTCTTCCATGCATTGTGAAGCTTATCAATCATACCTGCACTCTTATCGATTTCTTCTAGCGTGTATGAAATAAGTCCGTCTGGGTTACCATCATCAAAGCTGTCTAACAGGGCAATTTGACTTTCTACAGACTCTAGCCACGCAATACCCTTGCCCATTTCTAAACCCTTAGCATGATAAAAAGCATCCACCCCTTCAGCGCGGAAACCTTGTGCTTGATACTCCATGATAGTTAGGGTGAGCATCGCTCCGGTCGCTGTTAACATATCAAACTGCGCTACTGGCAAACCTTTTTCAGTTAAATAGGCGTTGAGGGCTGTAGCTGTGGGTGCTGAAAGCTGCGAGCTAAGAGTAACGCCTGGCGCTTGAAGCATCACTGGAGCCATTTTGGCTTGTATTGATGGATCACTAAAGGCGGCGATATCTGTTTCAAACACTAGCTCATCAGCAGCTTCAAACGCAATCTCATATGCTTGAGCCAACGGAAAGTCCGCATCGGTTAATAAGTGGATAGTGCCACCTACATAGACCACATCATCACCTTTGCTGACCTTAAACACTGCGGCGCTTTGCGCGTTGAAGCTAGTGCTACCTAGTAGTATGAGTAAACTTATTATTAAAACTTTCATGTCATATCGTCCTATTGTTAGTAAGTATTTAATGTAACCGATGCCAGTCAAGAATCAACTATTCTAAAGTACTGAATTTATCAAACTGACGTGCAAATGTATTTATCGTTTAGCAGAAGATATCGGCAGCGCCTCTATGCGGCTGTTGATGATCTCCAACGCCCCCAGATAAGCTGGACTATCGACCGCTTGATACTTATCTGAAAATTCTGCGCTATTTAGCCCCTCATCTAACGCCTCAATACTAGGGAAAAACAGCGCTTCGCTTGCTTCAGCTGCCATAATCGTTTGTAATTGTCGGGCGCTTCTTGGATTAACCGCTAGGGCCGCAAAATGTGTTCCCGCTAGATCAGCACAAAGGTCGACAAAGCTATATCCAGAGCCTCCTTGCCCCCTATCCATAAGCTCTTTAAATTCACCCACGGCAATACTGATCCCCTGCTCAGATAAAAGCTTAATGGCTGCAGAAAATATAAAATGCAGGCTTAAATCTTGTCTTGATGCAAGTTGAAGCCTGTTTCGCGTTGTTGGGATTTTATCAATGGCAAAACTGAGGTCGCCAATTAGGGCTGAGAAACGTCGATCACCTGCAAATATGGCTAATGCTAAGATAGCTGCTTCATTTTCTAGAGTTGCCGAGCTATTTGCGCTTAATGCTTGAGCTTCTATCATCAATGCCCGCAAATATAAGCTTAATGACGGTGTATTACTGGTGAGCTCTGCAATCGAATCAATGGAATCTAACAAACGTAAATAATGGGCAATCTTTATTTTTAGTAGCCGGTCATCATCATCGCTACTGCCGGTTTTAATCTGTTTAAATTCGCGTAATAAAGTATCGAGGGGATTGACTGAAACCATCACACCACTGGTATTCACCTCAACACTAGCAATGGATTCAATTGCTTTTGTGGCCACTACACTTTGCGTATATTGGTTGGCAACATACTCAGCCATGTTAAGCGCCAAGTTACCAGGGAGGGTCAAATTACCAACCTTCACATGCTCAAAGATAACCCCCTCACCTGAAGAAACTTCAGCCTCCAAGTTAATATATAAAGGAATGCCTAGGGGAGTTAATTTATAGCTTGCATGCAGTATTGCTAAATCTTGGTCAAACAACACATCAGCCTGAGCATGCACAAGTGCCCGCTGAACAAAACCCGCTAAACTCACAGCCTGACTCGACGTCAATGTAATTTGGTGAGGAATGTAACGCTCGCGAACCGCCTTTCGAACCTGATTGAGCAGGATATTCATGCGATTCGCTTGGTCGACTTGTTCGCTAGAAGACACTTCGATAGAAGGCGACAAATCCACAACAAGAATGAGCAGCAGAATACTGAGCCCTATAAATCCAAGTAGTGTGTATTTAATCGCTCGGAGCATGCTGTATTATCAATCGACTATTGCTAAATTACCCTTGCTTTCTAACCAAGCCTTGCGATCTGGTGAGCGTTTTTTGGCTAGCAGCATGTCCATCAGCTCGAGCATATTCTCACCGTCTTCACTGGTAAGTTGCACAAGTCTGCGCGTATTTGGGTCCATCGTCGTTTCTCTAAGCTGTAATGGGTTCATCTCACCTAATCCTTTAAAGCGTTGCACATTTACCTTACCACGCTTTTTCTCAGCCTCAATGCGATCTAAGATCCCCTGTCGTTCAGACTCGTCAAGGGCATAATACACCTCTTTGCCGATATCAATTCTAAACAGTGGCGGCATTGCAACATAGACGTGGCCTTGGTCCACAAGGGTTCTAAAATGCTTCACGAAAAGCGCGCACAACAGCGTTGCAATATGCAGACCATCTGAATCAGCATCGGCGAGAATACAAATCTTTCCATAGCGCAGACCCGAAAGGTCCTCAGAATCTGGGTCAATACCAAGTGCTACCGATATATCGTGGATCTCCTGTGACGCCAATACCTGCGATGAATCCACTTCCCAACTATTAAGAATTTTTCCGCGCAGCGGCATGATGGCTTGAAACTCTCTGTCTCTGGCCTGTTTTGCAGAGCCTCCTGCCGAGTCACCCTCCACTAGAAATAATTCAGAGCGAGCGTTATCTTGCGTTGAACAATCGGTTAACTTTCCAGGCAAAGCCGGACCAGAGGTCACTTTCTTTCTTGCTACTTTCTTACTGGCTCTTAAGCGTTTTTGCGCATTATTGATACATAGCTCAGCTAATAACTCCGCCACATCGGTATGCTGATTCAGCCACAAACTAAACGAGTCTTTTACGACACCAGAAACAAAGGCAGAGGCTTGACGAGATGACAAGCGTTCTTTTGTTTGACCTGCAAACTGCGGGTCGTGCATTTTTGTCGATAATATATAGCAGCAACGCTCCCAAATATCGTCTGCGGTAATCTTGATGCCTCTTGGCAACAGATTTCTAAATTCACAAAATTCTCGGATAGCATCAAGCAGACCTTGTCGTAAGCCATTGACGTGTGTTCCGCCTTGAGCTGTAGGAATCAGGTTAACGTAACTCTCGGTTACGAGTTCACCGCCCTCTGGTAGCCACATCACCGCCCAATCCGCGGCCTCGCCATTGCCTGAAAACTGGCCAACAAAAGGCGTGTCATTTGGTAGGGTTTCGTAGTCTTTTACAGATTGATATAAATAATCTCTCAATCCATCTTCAAAGTACCACTCTGTGCTCTCACCACTGATTTTATTGTCAAATCGAATACGTAAACCAGGGCATAAGACCGCTTTAGCGCGAAGAATATGTAAAAGTTTGCTGACCGAAAACTTTGCTGAGTCAAAATAACTCGCATCGGGCCAAAAGTGCACGCGTGTACCGGTATTGCGCTTACCACAGGTGTCGATGACCTGAAGATCTTCAATCTTATCGCCGTGAGCAAACGCCACTTGATAGACCTGACCGTCGCGCCTAATTGTCACTTCAACACGCGATGACAGAGCGTTCACCACAGAAATACCGACGCCGTGCAAACCGCCTGAATATTCATAGTTTTTATTCGAAAACTTACCTCCAGCATGCAGCTTAGTCATAATAAGCTCAACACCTGAGATTTTCTCTTCAGGATGGATGTCGACTGGCATGCCACGCCCATCATCAATCACTTCTAGCGACTGATCTTGATGCAAAATCACTTTGATAGTGGTCGCATGGCCAGCAAGCGCCTCATCAACGCTGTTATCAATGACCTCTTGACTAAGATGGTTCGGTCGAGTGGTGTCGGTATACATACCAGGACGGCGTTTGACCGGCTCTAGACCGTTTAAGACTTCAATTGCATCTGAATTATATTGATTACTCATGCTTTAGCGCTTCGTTTTTATTTTTGTAGGAATAAGGTGCTGTCGCCCCGTCATACCATGCTAGTACGTGAACTCATACACATGAGTCAAGGCGTCGCTGATGACTAGCATAGTATCAAGGTGCCACCTTACAGGCAATTTTAACTTGTGTTCGATGACGTAATGAATAGCGCGCCATAACAGACGCGATTGATACGCGGAAACTCTCAGGAATTAACGTATAAAAAACGCAAAAATATCTGCCAAGTGACGCTCATAATTAACAAAGCTATGATTACCGCCGGCTTCTATCGTCATATTCGCTCCCCTATAATATTCAACAGCGAGTCTGTAATCTAACGTTTCGTCGTCAGTTTGTAACAGGACTTTAAATCGGCTTGGGTGATTAAGGGTCGCCACGTAATAGTCGTGAATATTTTTAATGCTTTGAGGCGCAATGGTAAAGCGTTCTTGCGAATAAGGATTTTGGTGGTCTCCAATATAATCACTTAAGAGATTATATGGCGCAACCGCAGGGTTAATTAGCACCGCGCGGGCATCAAATTTTGACGCATATTTTTCAACAAAATATGTGGATAGAAAACCGCCCATGGAACTGCCAATAAAGGCAAGCTTGCCTTGAGGTAGCGTGTTAAGCAGCGCATCAATTTTATCGACTGCTTTTACAATATCACCTGATAGCTGGGGAATATGAAGATTCAGATAAGGGTAGTGCTTTGCTGCAAATGCTTCAGTCTGCTGCGCTTTTTCTGATTGGGGTGAGCTTAAAAATCCGTGTAAATATACCAAATGCTGCATATAAGTCCTTTTTAGTGGTGCAGATAAAATAATGGTTTAATTTGAGGTGGTGGTCTCAATGCGCTGCGTTAAACAAAAATGCAGCCACTCCGCTAAAAAGACGTTCACCAGAAATTTTTCATTGCGCTGATGCATATTCAAATTAGGGTACTCGTATACCGGCTGAAGCTGCGCGGTGCGCTGCGACTCAAGCACTTCGGCCACTTTTGCATCATGGTACAACCGCACAACCATGGTCGGGCTTAAATATTTAGGCGTATTTGCACTCACCTGCGACATTTCTAAAGTGCTCGTGTAGGGCGTCGATGCTATGATCTGAATCTTGTATACAAGGTCTTTGCTAATACTGAACTCATACGACAAATCTTCGCTATCGCAGTCGGGCAAAAGTTTTAACATGCACACATAGTTGTTCTCGCAAATAGCGAGAATGGTGGGTAAATGTGGCACGTAACGTCGTTTCAACTTCATTCCTATTTAGGCTAATGCTTCCCAGCGTGCCAATAAATCTTCCTTGTTGAGATAAAACCATTGTAAAGCAATTATGGCCGCCGCGTTGTCAATTTTACCTTCAGCAAGCCATTGTCTGGCCTCTGCTTCTTTTACTCGGCATACCCTTATGTCTTCGGCTTCATTTTCTAAACCATGAACACCAGAGGCATTACTCGCATCTACCTGCGCAACATAAATATGCAGCCTCTCTGTTGTGCCACCAGGGCTAGACAGATAACTAAGTACTTTGACAAGATTAAAGATGTCTATATTGCCTTCTTCTTTTGCCTCTCGCACGCATACGTCCGGTTCATCTTCACCCTCTTCAATAATCCCTGCAATGACTTCAATCAGCCATGGGTCATCAGTTGTCGCAAGCGCCGGATATCGAAACTGCTCGATAAGTACGAACTCATTTAGCACTGGATCATAAGGCAATACGGCTACTGCATGCCCTCGCTCAAAGACTTCTCGCGTAACGAGCTCACTTTGACTGCCATCATATTTCTTATGCGTGAACTGATAACGCACCATTTTAAAAAAACCTTCAAATACGCTTTCACGGCGGTGCGTGGTTACATCCTTTCTACTGAAGTTTGACATGTAGTTTTGATCCTTTCGACGATACGAGCGTTAATTTAATCGTTACAATAGCAACTTAGTTTTTGCGGCTCATTACATTCTGTTACACTTGCGCGCAAATTCTTACATGCAATTGCTGTGACATTATGCATGTATAAACTACACTAATCGCAACAAGATCATATTCTCAAATTTAATATTAGGGCGTTTGCCAATGAAAAAAACCTTATTAACCTTATTAATCGGTGCCACGCTATCTGCAAATGCATTCGCAGACGATCTGATGTCAGTGTATCAATTGGCACTAGAGAACGACCCACTGATTAATCGCGCTGAAGCTCAAAAAAATGCAGCGTATACGGGTATAGACATTTCTCGCGCCTCTCTTTTACCTCAAATTACAGGTAGCGTCTCATATAGCGATTCTTCTCGAGAGCTGTTTGACCAACAATTTGTTGGGGAAAGCCAAGTTATTGACATCCGAGGGGATAATAATTCTCAGTCCTTAAACTACGGTATTGATTTAACAATGTCATTGTATGACCACGCAAATTGGGTCAACTTAGATCGCGCGGAATTAGTGGCACAACAAAGCGACGCGCAACTAGCATCTACCCTTCAAGGTCTTATGGCCAGAACCGTTAATGCATATTTAGCGGTGCTGCGTGAACAAGATAACGTAGTTTTCGTAAAAGCAGAGCTTCGTGCCATTGAAAGACAACTCGAGCAAACTCAGCAGCGTTTTGAAGTCGGCCTCACCGCAATCACTGATGTGCATGAAGCTCAGGCTAACTTCGATAACACAGTCGCAAGACAAATTCGTGCTGAAAACCTAGTTGAGCTGCGTTTAGAAGAGCTTCGTGAAATCACGGGTAAGTACCATGACCGCATTTTTGTACTCGACACGCAAAAGTTTGATGCGGTGCAACCGCAACCAGCAGACGTTAATCAGTGGTTAGAAACCGCCACCGATAGCAACTTAGCGTTATTGGCGCAACGATTTGCTAAAGACATTGCCAAAGAAGATATCGACATTGCGCGCTCTGGGTATTATCCAACCTTAGCTTTACGTGGTTCTTACGATATCAATGATAATCGGTCAGAAACCACTATTGACCGAATCGACCCAACAACCGGTCTGGCTGTTGACCCTATCATCAACGAACCGCCTGCGCTTGACAGTCGCAGTGTAGGTATTACGTTGAATGTACCGATTTATCAAGGCGGAATCGTCTCTGCTAGCACAGAACGCGCAAGAGCGAACTACGTCGTGGCAAGTGAGAATTTAGAATTAACATATCGCCAAACAGTGCGCTTAGTGCGCAGTTCATTTAACGATGTGAAAGCCTCTATTTCTACCATACGCGCACTTGAGCAATCCGTGGTATCTGCGGAGTCTGCATTACAGGCAACAGAAGCAGGTTTTGATGTAGGCACACGTACGATTGTAGACGTGTTAAACAGCACGCGTAACTTGTTCGACGCTCGTCGTAATCTAGCCGACGCGAGATACACTTTCATAGCATCAATCATCAGCCTCAAGCAATCGGCTGGTACGCTAACAGAAGACGATCTTATTGCGATTAACCGAGCATTAGCCCCGGCTGGACAACCAGCCTCATAATCAATATCGCAGCATCGTAAAGGCACTTAAGTGATTAAGTGCCTTTTTTATTTCCTGCGGGAGCAGGGTTAACTTCCGATTTACTTTCTTGAAGCGTTTGTAATTGCAGCGAAAGCTGTGCAATTTGCTGCTGTATATCTGCCAAAGAGGGCTGACCTTTCTCACGTTCCTTCGTATGCTCCTCTTCCATAACGCCTACTACAATACCAATCACCATGTTTAAAAAAGCAAACGCCGTGAAAAAGATGAAGGTGATGTAGAAAATCCAGCTCATCGGATACACCTCCATGGTCTCGTACTGGATGTCGGTCCAATCCTCGAAGGTCATTACCCTAAAGAGCGTCAACATCGAAATGGCGATATTGCCCCACAATACTGGGTTAATTTCATTAAACAAAAACGACCCGATTGCGCCGTAAATATAGAAAATGATAAACATTAGGAGCACAACGTAACCTAAGCGCGGTAATGCAATTAACAAAGAGTTGATCAACACTCTGAGCTCAGGGACGATGGATATCATCCTAAGTACCCTAAAGATGCGAATTAGTCGCGCCAACAAGGCCATCTCCGACTCATCAATTGGGATCAGGCTGATGACTACCACCAAAGTGTCAAATACGTTCCAAGCAGATTTAAAAAAGTCCTTTTTTCGTTCTTCTGCAATAAATCGAATAGTGATTTCGATTAAGAAAAACATGGTGATAAATACATCCATATACTGGGTAATCAACACGCCAGTTGGACTCAAAGGAAAGGTCTTTGCACCAATTTCTAGGGCAGAAACAATAATTACGGCGATAACGAAAAGCTCAAACGCTTTATTATGGCGAAGCCTGATCAGGCCCTTGTGCATTTGCTCTAGCATGTTGTTTTTTGTTCACCTAAGACAAAACTGGCCCGAAAAATACGGGCCAGTGAATGGGTTAAATTGTGCTTACTACAAGTTAAACTCAGCTTTAATGGCCTCTACACGAGACAGTGACTCAGGGTCGGCAAATGTGCGCTCCTCGAGGCGTCTCTTGGCGATAACCGTAGAGCCATTACGAAAAAGTGCATCAATATAGTTGAGTACAATTTCTTCGTTTTGAACGTCGTCACTCATGACTTTGTTGTAGATCTCAACCGCATCTTCATATCGAGCTTGTTTGACTAACACTTGAGCATAAGTATCTGCCGTTGGTACGCTGTCTGGACGTATGCCATACGCACGTTGTGCATATTCTTCAGCGTTTGCGAGATCGCCATCCTGCATCAATAAATAGGCTAAGTTATTGAGCACAACAAAGTTGTTAGGGGTTGATTCTAACATCGCGGTATATGTCTCAATAGCAGAGTTAGAATCTCGTTCAATCTGTATTTCAGCCAAGACCATTTTGGCTCTTAGATCATTAGGACGCTCCGCCATATGTTGATTCAGAATCTCATATAAACGCTCTTCGTCACCCGCTTGACGGAATGTTTCTACCAACAAAAATACGTTATTCGTGCTTTTGCTTTGTTCATAAGCGGCTAAAGCATCGTCGATAGCGTCGGTTGCACGACCTTCAGACAAAGCTACCCGAGCTTTCACTCCGCGCAAAAACGGTAGGGGTTGATAACGCTCTTCAATCTGCTCAAGTCGAGCCTTTGCACTGACAAAATCTCTGTTCATGGCATAAAAATAAGCCTGCATAAAGGTCATTTGCAAATCGTTTTTGCGGGCCAAGAAGTCATTCGTCAAATTGAGCGCTTGCTCAAAACGTCCTTGACCATCAAGGATAAGTAACTGTCCCAAGGCAGCGT
This sequence comes from Glaciecola sp. XM2, assembly GCF_018595715.1. Classification (GTDB taxonomy): domain Bacteria; phylum Pseudomonadota; class Gammaproteobacteria; order Enterobacterales; family Alteromonadaceae; genus Glaciecola. Next base: position 152,359 of record NZ_JAHEOJ010000020.1, on the reverse strand, counting down.
CTTGCTGCATCGGGTATAGATCAAGCCATGTTTCATAATGACTTAGCGCTTCATCCACTTGATTATTGCGTAGCAAGGCTGCGCCATTTAGCGGCCAATATTCACTCGGTGCTGAGCGGTTAGGAGTAATACTTTTTAGCACTTGAGCACTCAAGGTCGGGTCATTTGCAGCTAAGGCTGCTCTACCCACCAAAATCGCTATCGAAGGATTGCTTGAGTCACTGTCGTATGCTTGTTGCAGACGAACAAGCCCCTGTTCAACGTTACCTTGGGTCTGTTTTATTGCGAAAAAGCTGGCGAGCCCGGTCACATTTGTTGGCTCTATTGCAAGCAACTCATTGGTTGCGACCTCCGCTTCTTCAGTTTTGTTTTGACGCAAAAGCAGTCGGATCTTAGAAACCGACACAGCGGTATTGTTAGGCGCAAGCGCCTCAGCCTTCGAGAGGACCTCAGTAGCCTCATCAAATGCTTCAAGTCTTTGGTGCACTTCAACTTCTAACAAATAACCTTCAACATCGTTTGGAGCATTAAGCTGCCATTCTTTCGCTAGGTCCATTGCATTATCGTATTGCTCGGTGCTTAAATACGCCGAGGCAAGGGTTGTTCTTGCAGTCACCGATTCAGGGGCTTTTTCAACAGCTTGTTGTAAGTCAATCAGACCCTCAATATCATTGAGCGATAACTTCAGTACACCTAAGCGTGTAAGGTCATCAGCACTTTCGCTGATTTTATCTGCCTGCTCAATAATTTGACGAGCGGCATCTACATCGCCCTCTTGAAGTAGCTCAAATCCGGCGCGTGAGAACAAACTGGCGTCCGCTGCAGATACATTGTCAATGCGCGAAAGCACCTCACCGGCATCCGCATTCATGTCAGTTTGTAATTGACTCGCAGCTAAAATTCTTAGTCCAGGGTGGCCATCAGGCAATAACGAGGCAATAAATGAAAGATGCCCTACCGCTTTTTCAAACTCACCTAATTGATAGGAAGAAAAACCCGCTACGAGACGTATGGTTGGATCGTTCCGGCCCGCTTGAATTGCTTTTTCACTAAAGGCTAACGCATTGGCATAATCGTTGTCCGCAGCCCTGATCACGCCTTTAAGTTGATTTAAAAGTGGGTTGGTATCGTTTACTGCCATTAACTCATCTACATAAACCTCTGCTCTAGACATTTGGCCTTGCTCAACGAGCATGTTTGCTAACGCAAATTTGGCCTGTATGTCATCAACCGCCACCTTCACATAGTCTTCATACATTGATGCAGCTTGCTCTGGTTGGTCGTTGAGCATATATAGGCGTGCGGTAAACGAAAGTACGTCGCGATTTAACGGTGCAGCCTCATACAACACCTGTGCTTGTGCTAATGCACCGGCAAAATCACTGTCTAGCACGTTCTCATGCGCGGCAATCAAGCCTTTAAATACTGAGGTAGATTCTTCCGTAGCGGCTTGCTCTATCAACGCTCGGGCTTCCTCAGTTTTTTCTAATTGTAAAAGCGCCTGTAGCTTGCGGAAGTTCGTTTCCATGCGTTGTTCAGGGGTTAAGCTAAGCTCTTCTAAATCAAGCTCTGATAAAGCAACATTTGCCCCCGTGCGCTGATATGCTTCACTTAGCATGGGAATAATCTGGTCGGCCGGGTAGCCAAGTTCAAGCGCACGCGATAGTTCTTTTTCTGCCGATTGAAAATCATTTGTTTGCAAATAAATGCGACCTAGTTCATATCGCGCTAATGCGAGTGTTGGCTCTTGTTGCACCGCATTTTTCAATTCTACGATAGCGGCAGCATTATCTCCTTGCTCAGCAAACACCAATGCTTCTTGAATATGTTCATCGGCGGTTTTACCGGAACATGCGACTAAACTCAGGGTTAATAAACCGGCTCCAGCCAGTTTCCCTAGCGCTAATAACTTGCTATTCATGTGACCTTTGATTTTCATCGAAATCTCCCTTTAATCTACCTTCGGTGACAATAACACTATATTTACACATTAAACCCGCCTAACTGCAATAAGTTTAATGGTATAAAAGCGCAATATCTAATATAATATGTAATCACGGCGCCCGCATCCTCTCTGCAATGCCTCTTCTTATGTAAATATCAGGATTCACAATGACCGACACTGTCGACATCACCTTTAAAGACCTCAATCTACCAGACGCCATATTACAAGCGCTTGAAAAGGTCGGCTACGAAAAGCCATCCCCCATTCAAGCCAAATGCATACCCTTACTATTAGAGGGTAACGACCTCTTAGGGCAAGCGCAAACCGGTACCGGAAAAACCGCTGCTTTTGCACTGCCCATGCTATCGAATATTGACCCAGACGAGCAGTTTGTGCAGCTGTTAGTGCTCGCTCCTACTCGCGAACTGGCGATCCAAGTTGCAGAAGCATTTCAAGTCTATGCAAGCTTCTCTAAAAAAATCAAAGTACTGCCTGTTTATGGCGGTCAATCTTATGACAATCAAATCCGCCAGCTAAAACGCGGTGTGCAGGTTGTGGTAGGAACACCCGGTCGTATCATCGACCATATAAAACGTAAAACGCTCAAGCTTGATAAGCTAAAATTCCTTGTGCTCGACGAAGCAGATGAAATGTTACGCATGGGCTTTATTGACGACGTTGAGTTAATTCTGTCGCATGCACCAGAGAAGCGCCAAACCGCGCTCTTTTCGGCAACAATGCCTGATGCCATCAAAAAAATAACCAAACGTTATTTGAAAGACCCACAACACATCAAGATTGCGTCAAAAGTGAGTACCGCTAGTACTATTCGTCAACGCTATTGCCAAGTTGCAGGCCATCATAAATTAGAAGCGCTCACGCGTATTATGGAAGTCGAAGAGTTCGACGGCATGATTATTTTCGTGCGCACCAAAACAGCAACCCTTGAACTAGCTGAAAAGCTAAGTGCGCGCGGACATGATGTTGAGCCACTAAACGGTGACATTCAACAAAGCGCTAGGGAGCGCACGGTTGAGCGCTTAAAGCAGGGTAAAATCGATGTATTGGTTGCCACTGATGTGGTCGCGCGTGGACTTGATGTTGAGCGCGTAAGCCATGTTATCAACTATGATATTCCATACGACACTGAGTCTTATGTGCACAGAATAGGTCGTACTGGCCGAGCTGGTCGTGCTGGCGATGCTATTTTGTTTATTTCGCATCGTGAAAAGCGTTTGTTGTTTGCCATTGAAAAAACCACCAAACAACCTATTGAAAAAATGGATATCCCTTCAATATCGCAGCTTAATGAATCACGCTTAGACCGCTTCAAGAACAGTGTGCTTGACGCATTAAATGATGACAGCATCGAAACATACATTCCTATCGTTGAATCAATCATGGAGACATCAGAGTCTTCGCCTGAGCGCGTTATGGCTGCACTTGCCAAGGTCGCACAAGGTAATGAACCCTTATTGCTTAATGAGAATGAGAAAGTTGACCTAAACGCACAGCCTAAATTCAAAGAGCGAGCTGAGCGCGGCGCGCCACGTGGTAAAAGTGAACGCGGCGGTGGTAAAGGCAAGCGTGAGTCAAACGCCAGACCTCGCGGCAAGCCTGAAGAAGGTATGCAACGCTTTAGAATTGAAGTGGGATATGTACACGGCGCTAAGCCGGGTAATATTGTTGGAGCTATCGCCAATGAAGCAAATATCAGCAGCAAGAATATCGGTGCAATCGATATTCATGATAGCTATTCGTTAGTCGACCTACCAAGTAGCCTAGGAAACGATACTAAAACGACGCTTCAAAAGACTCGCGTAGCCGGACAGCGCCTCAACTTAAGACCTTGGAGCGATGAGCCACCAAAGCGTAAAAAGCGCAGCTAGGTCGTTCTGTTAGGAGTTTATGAAGTACTTTCCAGTATTTATTGATGCTCAACATATAAACTGCCTCATTGTTGGGGCAGGAGAAGTTGCGGCACGTAAGCTGGAATTAATTCTTAAAACACCTGCGAAAATAACTGTAGTTTCGCCATGGGTAAGTGATACCGTGGCGCAACTTATTAACGAACACAATATTACCCTTCATCATCGCGAGTTTATGGATGATGACCTCAAAGGGCAAAATCTAGTCTTCATCGCTACCGACAAAAATGACGTGAATCAACACGTACATGACCTAGGTCACTCCCAAGGTATCTTAGTCAACGTAGTCGATAATACTCCACTGTGTAAGTTCATCACCCCTTCTATTGTAGACAGAAGTCCCATCATCATTGCTATGAGCAGTGGTGGCGTTGCGCCCGTATTACTTCGCTATATTCGACAAAAGCTTGAATCGGTGTTGCCGAGTAAAATAAGTTTGCTTGGGCGGTTCTCAGAGCGCTTTAGAGATAAAGTCAAAAGTGCATTAGGCTCGGTGACGGACCGTCGGTACTTTTGGGAAGATGTGTTGGATGGGGATATCGGCGAGAACGTTTTACAAGGAAATGAAGAAAAGGCTGAACAACAGCTTGAGGAAAGTCTAGAGGCTTACAAAGCTGGCAATAAGCCATCCGGTCAGGTTTATCTAGTGGGCGCAGGCCCCGGTGATCCAGACTTACTTACCTTTAGAGCACTGCGTTTGATGCAAAAAGCCGACGTTGTTGTCTATGACCGACTCGTATCAAAAGATATCTTAGAATTGGTGCGCAGAGACGCAGAGAAAATTTATGTAGGTAAAGCAAAAAGCAATCATACCATCCCGCAAAACGAAATTAATGCATTACTTGCAAAGCTTGCACTAGAGGGTAACCGAGTTGTTCGCCTTAAAGGGGGAGACCCATTTATCTTTGGTCGTGGTGGTGAAGAAATTGAGACGCTCATAGAGCAAGGCGTTGATTTTCAGGTGGTGCCAGGTATTACCGCCGCTAGCGGCGCGGCAAGTTATGCAGGTATCCCTCTTACCCACAGAGATCATGCGCAGTCAGTTACATTTACCACCGGTCACCTACGTGACAACAGCATTGATTTAAACTGGAAAGCGCTGGCCCAAACCCATCATACGCTTGTTTTTTATATGGGTTTAACGGGGTTATCCATCATATGCAGGGAGCTAATAGCCCACGGACTTGATGGCAGTACGCCTATTGCGCTAGTTGAAAACGCAACTCGTTCATCGCAAAAGGTGGTAACCGGCACTTTAGACACCATCGTTGATATGCCGCAAACCCAAGATATTAAGCCACCAACCTTAATAATAGTGGGCAGCGTCGTGCAGCTTCACGAACAGCTAAATTGGTTTACCCCCAGCGAAGTGTAGGAATAAAATCATGAAACGACGCTTCATCTTGCTTATCTTATTGCTCCCTATGATGAACGTCGCGGCCGCCAAACAAACCCAATTTGCCTATACGCAAGCTCAAGGTACTCACGACTTTAGTTATCAATGGCGTGTGAACGACAGAACATTTCAACTAGATTTCTCTATTCCCAACGAACAATTTAATACCATGCCCGCGACACGCCCTGCATTCAGTAACGATATTATGCAACGCCATGTTCAAGTCGCTCTTCTGAAAATGGCGCAAGAGTACGACGTTAAAGAAGCGCGCATTAATATATTTCGCCGCAGTGGTACACTACAGTACACCGTTAAAAGCACCGACGAGGCAATGGCACAAAAAACACTAGATGCACTGCAAAACAAAGCTAATGTAGCAAAACAACAATATTTAGATGAGCAGTTTTATACGCCTTACGTGTCTCCAATGAACGAACAAGCCGTCAAGCATGACCATGCTAAGTATGCACAACAAAGTACCGCGGGCTTGAAAACGGTCATAGATGCAATAAAAGAAATGCAGGTGAATCCCGCCGACTCAAGAGAGTTTATTGCCATTAGCCTAAGTTGGTTGCAGAGCATTCCCTATGACACACTGGAAAATCGTATTTCTTCGAATGGTGCAGGCTTTGTGTCACCTAAAGATCTACTACAACAAAATAAAGGGGACTGTGACAGCAAAGCAACCCTGCTCGCCGCCCTGTTGCGCGCCTACAGCAGCTCAGTGAGACAAAAAATGGTATTGCTACCAAAGCATGCGCTTCTTGCTGTTGCAGTAAGGCCAAAGCCTAATGATAAAGTGGTCACCGAGAACGGCATTGAATATGTATTGTTGGAAGCTGCCGGCCCAGGCTATTTTGATATTGGCGAAGTGGCCGACAGCACGTTAATGGGGATTCGAAATCGTCAATTTATCTTAGAAACGATGTAGCTAAGCTGGATGCACATCTTGCTTTTTAGGTGTTTGGATACGAAAGACACGTGCATACTTGTTGGTGAGATAAAATGATAATACGGTTCCCAAAATACCTGGCGCTATCCAAAAAATAAGTTGATAGCTACCGGCATTTTCTAAAACTTGGCGGGCACCAAAGGCTAGGAATGCCGTATATGCACCAATGCCAGAACCAATCATCGCGCCAATATGCTCAAGCTTATAAGCACCTTTAGCGGCATGATTATTATAAACATAACGCAACATACCGATTGCAATCACTATGCCTAGCACTCCAAACGCAATGTGCAAAGGATTTTCAAGGGCTATGCCCATCACCAGACATCCTACACCACCAAACAACAGTAACCAAAGCGGCGTCACGTAATTGAATGTGCGAAGTGAAGTTCTATCATCTTTAGCGTCTAACACGGCCTGTCCATGTCGCGTTGAAGTAAAGCTCAAAAGCGCTAAGTACAATAGAAAGAGCCAAAAATAACGAATGCTTTGGGCTATTTGTTCAGCATTAGGGGAGCTCGCATACTCGTGTTTGATCTGCAGCGGGATGGCTAACACAATAAGTGCCATCAACGCGCCGCTTCCAGCCACTACATACATCACATTTTTATATGCGGTTCCAAACTTTTTGTGGTTAAGACTACCTTTTTTGGTCGCCATCGGGACCCAAAATAAGATCAACGCGGCGGTACCAAATAAAATATGAATCATAAATAAAGTAGAGTGAATGTAGGTCATAGCAAATCCTTAGTCGATGCACTTAAGTGCAATGCGTTACAAACAGATAAAGTAAATCATGTATGTAATTTAGCTATCTTTGCACGACCGAGTTAGTGCAAAAAGTCACGATTTAAAATGTGACTTTTGGCCTATTTGCTATTTTTTCGTCAAAAGACTAAAGGTTTGCTAACTAAGTAATCCGCCACCGCCTGATAGGCCGGTAGTGACGTGGGATCGATTGCGGCGTTGCCTGCCTTCGGAAAAGAAGAAAAACGCACAATCACCATGTCGGCGGTTGGGTCTACATAAATCGTTTGTCCATGCACGCCTCTTGCGGCAAACGCACCGTTCTCGTTGTGAAAGACCCACCACATGCTACGATAGCTGCCCCCTTCAAGCGTCCGATAGCCAGCTTTCGCAAAGTCAGACTTATTTCCGCCCCTCTTAATGCTATCGACGACACTTTCTGGAAAAACTCGCACCCCATTGAGCTCACCGCCGTTAAGCATTAGTTGACCAACTCGAGCAAGGTCTCGCAAGCCGGCACTTAAACCACCTCCAGCGAAAGGTGTGCCTTTACCATCTACGGTCATGTAAGCATCTTGCTCCGCACCTATTTGTTGCCAAATGCGTTGAGATAACAAATCAGCTAAATTTTTACCCGTGACGCGCGAAACAATCCAGCCAAGTGCGTCGGTGTTAATCGTTTTATAGGCAAAAGCGTTGCCATGCTCTGACGCACCCGTAACGGTTTGTAAGTACTCAAAATAACCATCGGGCCCGTCGTAACTTTGCGGTTTAGGTAATGGGCTCGCGGCAGCTGAATATATCCAGATATCGGCATTTGGGTCAGAATAGTCTTCGCTATAATTAAGTGAAGTGGTCATATCCATGACTTGTCTTACAGTGGCACTACCAAACGCACTTTCTGCTAGCTCAGGAATAATATCGGAAACTAACTTAGTATCATCAAGCGTGCCCTGGGCTACTAAAATTTGCGCCAACAATCCGGTGATTGATTTTGTGATAGACATCGCGGCATGCTGTTGGAGCTCATCTAAACATCCTGCATACTTTTCATAAACGACTTTACCTTTGTGCAAAATTATCATGCCATCGGTGTAATTAGCATCTAGAGACTCGCGCCATGTCATGGTTTGATTGCTGCCTAAAGGCGTAAATTCTAATGCGTCAATTTGGGGGAGTAAGGCATACTCAAATGAGGAAGCTGAGCCCAACCCTCTGCTAACTTGTTTGGTCGGCAAAAGCTCACGAATATGACAGACCGTCCAACGCAGCCGAGGAAAGCTAAAGTAATTGGACTGCGGCTGCATAATGAGTTTATCGGGTGGCGGCGGACTGCCCACCATCCATTGAAGAACGCGCGGGTCTGACTCTTTTGCCGAAAGGTAGTCTGCTTGTTGTGCACTGCTGCAAATAGGGTAGAGCGCAATAAGCGCCACGCTTAACAGGATTTTTTGTAAATTCATGACATGACGTCCGTTGTTTTGTATACCGAGCCTAGCAAACAAGCGCTTAAGATTTACACTATCTAACATGTTAGCCTAACTAAATAGAAAGCCCAAGTTGCGAGTTTTTTCTTTTACGCTTATTGTTAACAAAACGTTTCAATAAGAACCCTATATTATGCGCTCATGCACTTTTGCTTTACCTGCACTCTTTTTCACTTTACTGGCTTTACCAACATTGGCGGTTTCAAATGATGATGCTCACTTGGCATCCGACTCCGAAGCTATTAGCGAGACTTGGGATGTGCTTAACCCACCCCTTAAGTTACAAACACTTACCATAAACACAAATGAGACCACATGGTCGAGTTTAGACATCATGCCAAATGGTAAACAGTTTGTATTTGATATGCTCGGCGATATCTTTATCGTAGACATTAATGGCGGTGAAGCAACATCATTGACTCAAGATTTCGCCTGGAATATTCACCCTACAGTCAGTCCTGATGGCTCGAAAATCGCATTTATATCAGACCGAGACGGCTTATCGAACGTTTGGATCATGGACATCAATGGCGACAACTTACGCCAGCTCACCCATGAAAAGAAAAACCTCATTCACTCACCAAAATGGTCGCCAGACGGTGAGTTTATTGTTGTCAGTAAAGGGTTTGTTTCGTCACGCAGTATTCCTGCCGGTGAAATCTGGTTGTACCATCACTCAGGCGGCAGCGGTATTGCGATAAAAACCCGTGAAAATGGTTTAGTAGAGCAACAAAATATCGCCGATCCCGCATTTTCACCAGACGGGCAATTTATATATTACACCCACGATATTACCCCAGGGTCAGGCTTTGACTACAATCGTGACCCACTCAAGAATATATTTGCAATCACACGTTACGATCGTAAAACAGGTGAAGAAGAACGTTTCATTACAGGCAGCGGCGGCTCAGTGGTGCCTACTCCATCCCCAGATGGTAAGTACGTCGCCTTTATTCGTCGCATAAAGAACAAAACGGCCCTATTTTTAAAAGACCTATCGACAGGATTAGAAAAGCCCCTGTTTTTAGAGTTAGAACGAGATATGCAAGAGGGATTTGGTAGCGAAGGATATTTTGCGTATTTTGATTGGATGCCCGATAGCCAATCCATTATCTTTTGGACCGCAGGAAAATTTCATCGCCTGAATATAAAGGATAAATCTCTTAATACATTAGATTTGTCAGTTAGTACTACCGTGCAGTATGCCGACGCATTGCGCTTTAAAGTGGATGTGGCACCAGATGAATTTGATGTAAAAGCCATCCGCTGGGCACAAAAATCGCCGGATGGGAAGTCAGTGCTGTTTCAGGCCTTAGGTAAGCTTTATCTCAAGGATATTAAGTCGGGAGACGTAAAACGCCTTACCCGTCAAAACGAGCATGACGAATATTATCCAAGATATTCGAATGACGGTAAGCAGATAGTATATACCACTTGGGATGACCAAGAGCTAGGAGCAATCCGCGTGATATCTGCTCGCGGCGGCAAAGGCAAAGTGGTGAGCTTAGCCCCTGGGCATTATATTGAACCGAGTTTTTCTATCGGCGGTGACAAAATTGCGTACCGTAAATTTACCGGTGGTTACCTACTCGACCCTAAGTACTCGACCGAACCGGGACTATATGTGCTTGACCTAGACCAACAGAGTGCCACGAGAATATCAAAAAGCGGTATTGAACCGCATTTTAGTGCAGGCGATGAAAGAGTGTATTTCACAGAGTCGGTGTCTGCGGCCTATCCTGAAACACAGTTCGTAAGTGTGGATTTAAACGGTGAAGATAAGCAAGTGCATTTATATGGGGCAGACCAAGTTAGCGAATACCGTTTGTCCCCTGACAAAAAGCATGTAGCCTTCGTCTATCAATACAATACCTTTGTTATGCCCTTCACCCAGATTGGCAAAACGATTACCGTAGGCCCTAATATGACTTCGTTGCCCGTCAAGCAGCTATCCGCAAGGGCCGGTAACTATATGACTTGGCGCGACAATAGCAGCACCGTTGGTTGGTCTCACGGCCCTCGCTTTTTTGAACGTTCTCTAACCGATGCCTTTGATTTCTTAAATGCCGAAAATACCACGCTTCCAGAGCCGGTAACGGAAGGTATCAATCTCACCTTTAAACAAACCTTTGACAAGCCTGAGCAAGTATTAGCACTTCAAGGCGGCACCGTAATTACGATGCGCGATGCTAATAACATTCAAGAAGTGATTGAAGATGGTGTCGTCATAATTGAAGGCAACCGAGTTAAAGCGGTAGGCACTCGCTCGCAAGTTTCAATACCTGAAGGGGCTCGCATAGTCGACACCACCGGCAAAAGCATCATTCCAGGACTTATAGATGCGCATGCACACGGCTCTCAAGGCAGTAATGAAATCATTCCTCAGCAGAGTTGGGAGCAAATATCAAACTTAGCGTTTGGCGTTACTACCATTCACGACCCATCCAACGATACCAGTGAAATACTTGCTGCCGCTGAATTGCAGCGTGCTGGCCGTTTATTAGCCCCGAGGATCTACTCTACCGGAACGATTTTATATGGCGCAGAAGCACTCAACTTCAAAGCGATAATCGATGATTATGACGATGCGTACTATCATGTTCAAAGGCTTAAAGACTACGGCGCTATTTCAGTAAAAAGCTACAACCAACCTCGCCGAGACCAGCGCCAACAGGTATTAGTCGCTGCAGATAAACTAAACATGATGGTGATGCCTGAGGGCGGCGGTAAACTGCAGCAGAACATGTCGATGATCGTCGACGGCCATACAGGTCTAGAACATAATATTCCTATCGCCAGAGGCTATGATGATTTAACGCAACTTTGGCAAGCCACGGAGTTTGGTTATACGCCAACCTTTGTGGTGTCATTTGGTGGCTTGATGGGCGAAGAATATTATTATGACCGAACGGAGGTTTGGAAAAATGAGCGCTTACTTCGTTATGTGCCACAATTTATGATTGATGCGCGTGCTATACGCCGACCAACCGCTCCCGATAATCAATATAATCATATAGAAGTCGCCAAATATGCTAAGCATCTTCGTGATAGAGGTGTTAGGGTCATGATTGGCGCTCATGGGCAACGCGAAGGCTTAGGTGCACACTGGGAAATGTGGATCATGCAGCAAGGGGGCTTTACCCCATGGGAGGCAATACGCGGCGGTACCATCGACGGCGCAACTCACCTAGGTATGGATGCAGACATTGGCAGTATTGAAGTGGGTAAACTGGCGGATATCGCGATAATAGATGGCGATGTGTTGAGCGATCTTAAACGCAGTGAATATGTCAGTCATGTGGTGATCAATGGCCGCATATTTGATACCACAACTATGAATGAGCTAGGCAGTAAAACTCAGCGTCAGCCCTTTTTCTTTGAAGGCAACAACCAATTATTTATGCCTGAAGAAACGCGTATACAAATGGAAAACAAAGCGCAGCATTATCACTGGGTGCATTAGCCGCATTTGAAGAGATAAATCAAAGTAAACTATGGCGTGTTGGGGTCAGATTCTGCAAGTCGTTTAACCGCATTACGCATTGCCTCTAGCAAGTTTGGGTCAACTTGCTTAGAGGCCGCTAAATAATCAGGTGGCATATCAAAACTGATATGTTTTGTGACTTTCGAAGCATCCTCGCCTAACACTGTCAAATTGTGTTGAATCACACTTGGGAATGCCAGTATAAAATCAACCCTGGCTTGTAACAGGAGTTTTTCTTCGGCGGTCAGGGATTGAGACGGGATGACCACAATATTGTCTTTAGGGAAGCCTATTTGCTCTAACATAGTGCATTGTGCAGATTCTAGATAGCATGCTGCGCTGAATTCACCTGCTTTAATATCAAGCATAACATCATCAGTAGCTAGCCCATTGCTACTATATAAAGCGATGCGTTCAGCTACTGAAGCGGGCATTAGCCAGTAGTAATTATTTTCACGCTCGGGCGTTCTCAGGATTTGATATATAAAGCTTCGAGGATTTGTTTCGACCTCTCTTAACGCTCTCGTCCAAGGCAGATATTCGATTTGGTACTCCAAACCACTCAGCGCGAGTAGCTCGTTTAACTTCTCCATCGAATAGGAAGTGTTTGGGTCTTTCGCAGCAGAGATCGATACCAATGTGGTGTGGTCTATATAGATTGTTACTTCTGCAGTGGTGATCTGTGACCGTAAATTTGCGCCAGTCGCTATGCCTGAAACTAACAATAGCCCAGCTAACGCTAACCATAAGTACTTATGACCTGCTATCAATGTCAAATTCCGTCTGGTTTTTGCATCATTTTAGATAAAAACTAGGGTTTGGTCACCCTGTTTTAGTTACCGTTACTAATCAGTTTCAATAATGACGCTTGTCTCCTTGCCAATCTGCTAAAGGTAGCGCTGTTTGGCAAACCGCTCTAAAAATCCAACATATCTTTATTTTTAGCGGATATTTAGTATTTAAACATTCATGCCAACATCTCAATTTTAGGTCATTACGAGACAACCGATGCTCTGCCTACGTATTACTCACCGCCCAAGCAAAAATAACAATAAACTTTTTAAATCAGAGGCTTAAGAACAAAAGCGATACACTACAAGCACTAAGAACACGTTTAAATCAACACCCTTGTCTCCAAATTAATCTCACTTGTCCCCAAATTGACTGAACAGATTTAGCCCGTCTTTTAATCTGGTATCACATTTTCGTAGTGAGGGACAAACTAGATGCAGGGCTCTACTCTATATCGCCAAACAGCAATACAAGCGCACAGCAACCAAAAGTTAGGTAGCGCTTTGTTGTTACCCAAACGTCGCGTTTGGGTAGTCTGTACCGCCTTATTTGCATGGTTAATTGCCGCATTATTGTTTCTTACGCATTACACGTTTACAGAAACGGTCAGTGTAAGAGGCTACATTACCGCGGACCAGCCTAGTATTGCCATTTCACCAAAGGAGCCCGCAGGCCTTGCTAAAACGATTTACGTTAAAAATGGCGACAGTGTACAACAGGGTCAAGCATTAGTGACTATTGTGCGCCCTGTGCACTCGCTCATGGGCATCACTGCGAATGAAAACTCCCTAAATAACCTTAACCAACAAATAAAACTACTGTCATTGACCAGCGAGCAGCGCAAGGCACAACTTGAGCAGCAACAACACCATGTAAACTTACAGATAAATGCCATGAAGGAAAAACGCAAAGCCTTACAAAATCAAGCTAAGGTGATAGACGAGCGCATTTCTCTAAGCCTTGCTCAAGTGCGTAAATTAGAAAGTTTACATGCTCGCCAGCTCATTAGTAACGAAGCACTCACTAACGCCAAACAATCGAACCTCATAATTAAGCAACAACAAACACAAGTTGAATTGCAACTGTCCGATACGCTAACAACACTGCTGGAATATCGAGCCCAAGCGATATCATTGGGCCAGCAAATTAAACAGCAAACTACTCAAACTCAGCTTAATCAATTACCTCTATCGCAACAGATTAATCAACGTCAGGCACAAGCTGAATATACGCTTTACGCGCCGCGCGATGGCGTTGTTAGTAATATCAATATCCAAGTGGGAGAGGACGTATCACGCTATTTGGTGTTAATGAAAATTTCGCCTTCCAAGCCTTCTTTTAGCGCGGTTTTGTTTGTGCCTACCAGTTCAGTCGGCTTTATAGAATCTGAACAAGCAATACAAATGCGCCTAGACGCATTCGCATATCAAAAATATGGCAGCATTGCAGCATCGGTCACTCGCATCGCCAACACAGTGAGCTTACCCGGTGAAAATCAAACACACCCTATTGCACTTCAGCAAGCGGCCTTCGTCACACAAGCCTCTTTAGAAAAGACCTTTATTACGGCAAAAGGAGAGCGCGTGCCTCTTAAAGAAGGGATGACACTGCAAGCAGATGTCACGCTCTCTGAAAGGAGCTTGATGGAATGGTTACTTGCACCGCTTTATAACATTAGAGGGAGCATATGATGGTCACAAAAAGCATTACATCCGGCCTACTTTCTTCGTCACTGCAATTTACATCATCGCGCAAGGTGCGTTTAGTGATGCAAGACGAGGCAAATGAATGCGGCATGGCCTGTCTTTGCATGATTGCAAACTATCATGGAAACGGCGTCAACTTAGCATCATTGCGCCTTTGTGCGAGTGATGACGGTCAAGGCGTAAGCTTAAAAAATATCATTGAACAAGCCGCTTTGCTTGGCCTATCTTCCAGAGCGCTAAAAGTGCCTCTAGATGACCTGAATCAACTTCGCCAGCCGGCTATCTTGCATTGGAATTTTTCACATTTTGTGGTGCTAATAAAAGTAAGCAAAGGCGGGATCTACATCGCCGATCCAGCCATTGGAAAGCGCTTTGTCGCTACGCATGAAGTTAACGAAAGCTTTACTGGCGTCGCGCTTGAACTAACCCCCAATCAAGACTTTACCAAGGTGAAAGCGCAGGTCGGCCTGCGACTCAGAGACTTCGCAAGAGGCGCTACGGGGCTTAAACGCCAGCTATTTTTGTTAATCGGCTTATCACTGATGCTACAACTATTTGCGGTCGTCGCACCATTTTATATGCAAACCGTAATCGATGAGGTCCTGGTAAAAGCTGATGAAAGCCTTTTATTTACCCTCGCCGTTGGTTTCGGCTTATTACTGCTGGTAGACACCTTAACCGACTTCATCCGCCAGCGTGTGATGCTGGAATTCTCTATGCGCTTTAGCGCGTTCTTATCGTCCAGCGTATTCTCGCACTTACTTTCGTTGCCAACAGATTATTTCATGCGTAGGCATATGGGTGACATTGTTAGTCGGTTTGCGTCTGTACAGCACATTAGAGAGCTTATTACATCAGGCATTATTGCAGCGCTTATCGACGGCATTATGGTGCTTATCACCCTGCTTGTAATGCTGGTCTACTCATGGCAATTGACAATTGTCGTACTGACGATTGTGCTTGTGTATAGCTTGCTGCGTTGGGCGTTTTTCTACCCGGTGCGCCGAATAAACAAAGAAGTACTGCATGCCGATGCGCACGAGCAAAGCTATTTCATGCAATCTATCCGAGCAATACGCACGCTCAAACTCAATGACAGCCTTAGCTCATCTCACGCTAAATGGTCTAATAAGCTAATAACTGCCCTAAATAAACGCATCAGTCTAGAGAGCTGGAAAATCCGCTTTTCTATTATCAATAAGGTGTTGTTTGGTTTTGAAAATCTATTGGTGATTTACTTAGCAGCGCAGCTAGTAATGGCGCAAAACTTTACAGTGGGGATGTTGTTTGCGTTTGTCAGTTACAAAGGCCGCTTTATAGGCTCGATGAGCGCGTTAATTGAAAAGTGGATTGAGTTTAAAATGCTCAGCGTACACTTAGAGCGTGTTGCCGACATCGTATTAACCTCTCCTGAAGCAAACGATGTATTCCAAGCAAAGCAAAGCCTTCGCATCGCACAAGCTTGCGAAAAGAGCTTCAGCCCCGATGTGAACAGAGGCTTGATAAGTGTCAACAACATCTCCTTTAGGTATTCACAAAGCAAAGCACCCATTTTTGAGAACGTGTCGTTTGAGGTTCCCTCAGGGCACAGCCTAGCCATTATTGGACAAAGCGGCTGTGGAAAGTCCACCTTGCTCAACTGTTTGCTCGGTCTACTCACTTGCGAAACGGGCCAAATTAGCATTAATGGCCATCCCTTAACGACAAACAATAGAGATTCACATGGTTTGGCGGCTGTATTGCAAGATGATCAACTCTTATCGGGCAGTATATTAGAGAACATCACACAATTTGATGAAAAAATTCACCTAGAACGCGCCATAAAATGCGCCCAGATTGCATGCATTCATGAGGATATCATGGCTATGACCATGCAATATCAGACCACCGTAGGCGATATGGGCGATGCCCTTAGCGGTGGTCAAAAGCAGCGTGTATTAATTGCAAGGGCGCTTTATCGGATGCCGAAAGTGTTGCTCTTAGATGAGGCGAGCAGCCACCTTGATATCGCTACCGAAAAGCGACTCAATGCGCATTTACAAAATCTTAAAATCACCAAAATTATGATTGCACACCGGCCTGAAACCATTGCCAGTGCGCAACATATACTTCGACTATCAAAACACGGCGTAACCGATGTTACCGCTCAGTTTAAGGACAGTCGACCCACCCTAAACAATGACCAAAAAGGAATATAAAATGTCATTTGAAAACTACAATGAAGTACTCTCGAACCGTGAACAACAAATAGCCGAAAAGATTTTAGAAGGCTTACCTAACAAACGAATTGCCTCGCAGCTGTTTATCTCCGAGCGCACGGTGAAATTTCACTGCCATAATATTTATAAAAAATTAAATATTCGCAGTCGCCATGCGCTAGTGGCAGGTTATTACCAACAAATGGCGAGTTTGCAGTCTTAATGAACCTTCCGTCTTTGGCATTTGCCCATTAGCTTAGCGCTGGGGCAAATGCATATTTACACACCTACGCAGACGCAGTAAAACTTACTCATTTTCACCCCGCGTCATCTGATAAAACAAATCCACAGAGTTGTTAATACCACTTTTTGCTTCAATAAATAACTTGGGCAGTATTTGATATTTCAGCGCGACAACGCTTTGAGAATCAAACACGCCAATACCATAGGTAATTTGAATGTTCTCAGAAAGCCTTCCCGATATTTGCACCTGGGTACTATCGCCAGCACCAGCGGTACCTACATTGAGTGCGTCAAAGCCAATTGCTCGACCAAACCTACCAATACCATTTTCACTGCGCCCTACGCCGAAGTTCACGAGCATATTGATAAGCGTTGTGTCGGTACCTACCGAATCGCCCTGTGCACCACTAGTAAGATCTTGCCCTTGCAGTAAATAAGACAATTGCTTTGCCTGTATCATAGGTGGTTCGGAGAACAACTCTACACGCGGCATCACCGGATTACCTGAAATTTGCACACCTGCGATCACATCACCGTTAGTGTTTAACGGGTTCCTAATGGCTCTTATATCAAACTGCGGCAGGCTCGGCTCGCCACTAAAAAATATCTTCCCAGATCGCACAAGTAACATCTGACCATAGGCTTCATAGCTACCTTCAAGAATATTGACCTCGCCATTCAAACTTGTGGTCATCGGCCGTAAAGTGTTGTCACTAAGACGACGTTCTTGCTTTACTTTGAGGTTTAAGTCCCCTGATAACTTCGCTTCTAAATCCAGCGCATTTATGGCTACAAATGCGTTTTTAGGTTCATCGATTAGAATATTCAAATCGATATCAAGCGCCATTGGGATAATCGGCGGCTCAGGCTCCTGACCAATTATGATGGTATCGGTACTCGGCGTTTTTGCATTTTCAGGCAGCTCTTCAATCTTTATTTCAGCACTTGGAATAGCGATGTTTCCCGATAGCGTTAGTGTGTTAGCATCAGCCGTAAAACGCACGTCTGGGGAGATTTGTGCTACAGAGTCTCGCACTGAAAATTGCATATCAGTTCCAATAATCTCACCGCGTACTTTAAATTCTGGATACAAACCTAAGTCAGCCGTGTATTGCCCGGTTCCTTTACCTAGCTTAAAGTCTCCATTAACACTTGCCTGTTGCCCTTTAAATTGAATACTTTGATTGAAATTAGTTAGCGGATAGGTATAAGCATCAAGAATGAGTTCGCCATTATTAATATTCATGTAACCATCAAGCTGGGGCTCAAATAACGCACCCGCAAAATCGATATCAGCATTAACCATGCCCAAAATACTATAGGTACTAGGTATGAAACGTTCAAGCACGCTTAAGTCCAACCCAGTTATACGCACTTTTCCATTGTGCTCGCGAGCATCTGGGCGCAGATTTAGCTGCGATTGAATACCGATTGTGCCGGTCGCTTCTGACCCTGCAAATACTGCTGCGTATAATTCATTCTCTTCAACATCCATATTTGCAACCAAGGCGGTTAATGCCAAAGAGTGACTCTCGGTTTCAATTAAACCGCCGATCACCCGGTTATATGCGCTCGCATTGAGCCCTTTTTCCTGTGAGTAAGTAAACTCAACATTGCTTGCAAATGGCAAGGTAGATTCTGCGAGGATCATGTCGGGCGCATAATGGCGAAGCACCGTTGCTATGTCATATGCTATATCGGCTTGCCCACTGGCAATACCTTCACGATACTCAAGGCCATTAAAACAGATGTTTTGCGCCCCTGTATCTGATTCCCAGCAGTGTTCATCAATCAGCACAAGCATCTGTATTAAATCCGCCTCAATTGGCACTTGCTGTGCTAACTGTAGTCTCGAAAAAGGCAATGTGACATGAGCATTACGCCAATTTCCTAACCACTTTTGTTGGGTGTCGGTTAAAGTAAGCGTTCCCTCAAATTCATGTGCAGTACGTACGTTTTCGTTTAACACCGACAGATTGAGTGTATGCAGCGTTTGATCGCCCGTTGCGGTTAACATAAGCTCATTCACCACGGTCTGACCAATCGCTAATTCGGCCATTTCAAGATTCAACTCGGTGCGATAATCATCACCTGCGTCAACGGTCATAGACACGTTTGCCTGCTCTAAACCTATATCATTAAACTCAAAATCAACAAGGCTTGCCTCAAGGTCTAATTGCGGACGCAGGAGGGTACCTGATAACGTCCCTTGGCCATTTACTTGGCCCCTAATAGTTTCGAGTAATGCATTTACATTATCCAAATCAACTTGAAGGTTCAATTGCGCCTCGCTGCCAAGCCACTGCTTGGCAGTCATTTGTGCATAGCGGGTATCTGCAAGCTGCAAGACTCCATCAGCGGTCACAATATTGTTTCCTTGGCGAATATCCATCTCACGGATACTCACTTTGCCTGCTTTGGAGATATCAACATCGCAGTTTACGCTTAATTCATAGCCTTGCACTGTGCCTTTCACATCTTCACAGAGCATTTGTCCGCGCATCCATGAATCGGTGTACTGATGTTCAAGTGTGACTTGACCATTTAAATCACTTTTTACATCGTGAGAAAACACGCCAATATCAAATTTGCCTAGTGATACATTTAAGTTCGTTTGCAAAGTCAGCTCTGCTAGTTGTGAGTCAAGCAATACTTCACCTGAAACAAGGGCTTGCCCTAACGCCCCATCGGTACGTAACTCATTGATATTCAATCGAACATCTTGTGCAGAGGCACTTGCGATGAGTGAAACATTGGACATGCCGCTAAACTGTTCTAAGTCTTTGTATAGCGCACCACTTGCGTTGATAGTGTACTGCTGCCAATCACCCTCAATATCAAGTAGCCCTTGTGAAACCTGTACATTCAATGGAACCAATAGAAAATCATTGAGCGGCGACAGTTCATCGACTTCTATTTGCAGTGTTAGGGGTAGATTGCTGGCTTGTAAATCACTTACAAACGCTGTTTGTATAAGCCCTTTGCTTTCATTTTCGGTTTTTGCTGAGACTTGTATGTCTGACTGATGGATATCGCCCTTGCCTATTAAAGACAGTGCGCGAAAGGTTTTTTCTGATAACGGTGCCTGCTCGATTGAGGCTTCAAGTTGATACTGCCACTCATTTGCAAAGTCTACGTCTACATCAGCAGCGAGCGTTTCAGCATCCATGCCATATGATGTCAGTATCTCAGAAACCTTGGCTACAACTTCAATAGAAACCTTCTGGGATGCTAAGGTTACTGAGCTATCAATATCGCCTACGCAGTTTTGCAAAGCGCGCGTCACTGGAACGTGCCAACATAAGGTGTCTATTTTTGCTTTCGCTAGTTGTGCATTCACAGGAATGAAAATATCGGGAAGGATAATCTTAGGTGGCGTAGCAAGCGCAGAGCTTATCAAATCCAATGAGAATGGCGTATTGGCAGGTAAGCCTAACGATTGATTTTGCCCAGCGCCTTGAGCAGAGCTTGAAGCACTCACACCATCCTCTGTTGGCGGAGCAAACAGTAACACTTGCTCTACACCTAGTGACGCAATCTTAAAGCTTTGATAGGCAGAAAAGTCACGCATATTAAGGTTTTGTGCACTGACTAACGGTGCCTTATGAAGTTGAGTATCGTGCACAGATGACTGCTCAACTTCTAAGCTTTGAAATTGTGCCGAAGTAATGACAAGCTCAAATGGCATGGTAACGATGCTTGGCGCGTCGGTGCTCGGCGTGCTTTGTTGGGATGGCGGGAGCGTTAATTTAATGTCCCGAGCCGCAATTTTATCAACGCATATTTTTGCATCGAGCAAGCATCTTAAACTGATGTTGAGTCTAAACGTATCAATATCTGCAGTTAAGGCATCGGGGCTTGCAACGTGAACATGCCCAAAGCCTACCTCACTGAATAAACTACCTGAGACATCTGTGATTTCAATCACGTCAGATTGATTGACAGCGTGCACCGCTAATCTCAAGCCCCAGTTAGTTCCTGCAAAGACCACAATGGAGATGACTAATATACAAAGCGCCAAAAATGCCCAAGCAATGTAATAGCCAATTCGTTTAATCTGCATCGCTATAACCCCGGACCAATCACTAGGTGAATCCGATACTTGGGCTTTTCCTCTTGCTCACTCTCTCCACGCGCTAAATATACTCTCACTGTACCAATAGGCGATAGCCAGTGAACCCCTAAACCATATCCAAATGCTGGGTTTTCAAAGGGCTTGTCACTGGCGTTTCCAACATCTAGAAAGGCTGCCATTCGCCAATCCTCGGCCACTGGGTAAGCATATTCAACGCTCGCAACGGCTAAATATTTACCTCCCAATAGCTCAGTTTCTACTTCATCATCTACCTGTGTCGTCTCAAAGTCAGATATCTCGTTAAGACCAAACCCTCTGATACTTTGATCTCCTCCCGCAAAGAAACGTTGCGTAGAGGGCACTTGAGAAAAATCATTGGTTGCAATGGCACCGGCATCTGCCCTTAGGATAAAGCGATGCTTACCTAGTTCACGTATCCATTTTGTTCTCGCGGTGACTTTAAAAAAATCGATGTCTGACATCAATGAGCGGTTTCCCCCCTCGACGGTTACCTGCTGTAAATCCCCCCAACTGACAAAAATGTCTCCCTGCTTTCGGGTGCGCGTATATGTAAATCCTGGTAACAATAATCGTGTAGTTTCAGGCTCAGCAGAGCCTTGCGTAAAAGATTCTTGTTCGTACTTTATAAAACCTATACGAGTCCAGTCTTCTTCGTCTGTGGCCCCCCATTGGCGCTGAGCCGCTAGAGAAAATGTGTCACTGACGGTTTGGTTTTCATCGGTTTGGCGAAAACCAATTTGGTAACTCATAAAATCGTTCAAAGGATTGGCTTTCGGTACTCGATAATTTAACTGCAACGACTTTCTCGGATTTGATAAGTACAAACGGGCACCCAATGAATGACCGTCTAAGTTAACCCATGGCCGTGACCAGTCCACGGTGAATCGAGGGCCTGTATCGGTAGAGACGCCAACACCATATTCAAATGTATCTTTTGGTTTAGGATCTAATATAACCTCAATAGGCACTTCATAGTTAACGGCCTCCTGGGCATTGGCTCTGGCGATCGCACTACTAAAATAACCGGTAGCTTGCATATCAATTGAAAAATCACCCACCTTACTCTGGTCGAAATATTCTCCCTTTTTAAACGGCATCACATTACGCGCAATTTCCTGACCGCGCGTCTCACGTAAATATGTAAGGTCACCAAACTTATAGCGACTACCTAAATAGAAAATCCAATGAACCGTAGCCGTGCTCGTTGGTGTTGCATCGCTTAGGTCATTCTTACTGTTTGGCTGCACAATTAACTTATGTAATACAAAATTAAAATCAAAGTAGCCATGAATTAAACTTAGGGTTTTAAGCCTATTTTTTAATGACTCATAACGTCCATGATCAATCCTTTGCCCCTCTAGTTGACGCACTTGCGCGATAAGTTCGTGGATAGACTTAGGAATGGCTTGTTGATTAATTTGTTGCAGATCGTTCACTAAAACAACGCGATTAATTTTTGCTTGGCTGCCAAGATCGAAGGTAATTTGATACGAGATGTTTGGTGACCTACCGCTTGGTTGTGCCGAATTCGGCGCGAAAGTTAGTTCAGAGATGGCAATATTAGCATCATAATAACCAAATCCCTGAACCGCCTTTTGTGCTTCTTTGGTTAATGATTGAATGTATTTTTCTTGGTTAATTTTGCCTACAGGAGGTTCTACTTCAGCCAACAATAAGCGAATGTTATTTTCCAGCGCACTGTCGTCGATACCGTTAATGGTGATATTTGTTTGTGCCATCGACATGTGCATAAACATGACACATGTTAACAAACAAAGGTATTTAACGGTTCCTAGAAAAATAAAATGGCTCCTAATTATAAAACCGTCACTTTGAACAGTTATGTCAGCTGTGAAGGTATTCTATGATTAACTTACTGCAACGGATGCAGACAACACACAAGGACGTGTCGTTTTAAACATTGATAACTTACACCGTGTCACTCGCGGTGTAAGTTTATCATCTTCGAAAACACAGGACTATGCGATTGTAGTTATATTGTAGGAAGTGTCTTGTGATGCACCCCCTAAACACCTGTCTAAACTCTACTAGAAAATCAAACACTGATGCTTGTTTAGTCCAAGAACAGTCCATCGAAGTTCAAATGATTTTTATGCGTTAAATCATTATTGCAGCCACACATCGCGTCGCATGATTTAAAGTAGCTCACCTAACCATGGGAAAGCGCTAAATCCCAGCCAGCTAAAAAAGAAGGTGTGAAAAAGTAAATAGTTTTTAAGGTTAGGGCATTTAAAATGCCGCCAATACAGCACGGGAATTGTCGTGATACACAGAATGTTAAATACATAAATCGTGAAAATATGAAATAGACCTTGCACCTGTAAACCATTTTGAAATAACACGGCGTGCATTAAAACACTGACCAGTGCAACGAGCGTGATGAAGATAATCGAAGCGTTAGAAATAGATACGCGTTCTTGCAACCTCGTCCGGTGACTTCCTCTTATTGTCAGCACAATAAAGACAGATGCTATTGGTAGCCCACCTAGTATGGCGGTTAACCAATGAGGCCAACCTAGCATACTGACTAATAATGTGGGTAGCACCACCGGCACAGAGAACGGTGAAATGATACTTGGCGTTTGCAATATCACGCTTAAAGATGCAAAAAACCACACACAAAACGTAGCGACTCCAATCATAAAAATATGACCGACCGAAGATGAATGTTGTGCGTTATTTGTCACAAGCGTGCCTGCATGAAAGTATATTAAACACAACGATACTGTATAAAACACAAAGTTAATACCCATTCGTTTGCATGGCTTGCTTGTGCTTTTATTTGCGTGTGATGTGCACAAATTAGCATCGGTACTTATCTAAAGGTTTTTGAACGCAGACGCGCCGCGTAGGATTTTTCGAGCATTTAGCCTCATACAACTTCGAATCGTCAAAATAAAAAGCAAGCCTTGATTGCTCGGCGTTGAATTCCACATCCAAAACCTAGAAAAAGATGTATATAAAACGTTAATTCAATTTTTTAGGTAGATTAAATACCTAATCTGCCCTTGTTAAGGAAATAAGCCGATATGATCAAACCCCTAATAATAACTGCAGCGAGCGCACTACTATTGTTGAGCGCTGCGGCAACAAATGCACACAATCATGGTGGTGCAAAAGCAGCGATTGAGAAAGCCGTAAACAATAGCGAGATTAGGTCTGAATTAGATATGGAACGCGACCAATATCGTAACCCCACTGAAACGCTAACGTTTTTTGGTATCAAACCAGATATGACGGTAGCAGAAGTGGGTCCTGGTGGCGGTTGGTATACTCGTATTCTTGCGCCGTTGTTGGCCGAAAACGGTAAATACATTGCGCTAAATAACTATCCAGCTCCTGGCGAGCGCTTTGAGCGCGGTATGCAATGGCGTGAATCGTTTATCGATCATGAAAGTGGAATGTTTGGCGCAAATGCCACGGCTCGCTTTCTTGACCAAGACGTTCCTTTTGCGGCGCCAAATAGCGTAGATGCCGTACTTGTTTTTCGCGGCATGCATGGCCGTATCGCACGCGGCGGTGCTAATGAGCTCATTGCAGAAGCATTCAGCGTACTAAAACCCGGTGGCGTGCTAGGCATTGTCCAGCATCGCGAGCGCGAAGATTTTGATACTGACCCAACAACGACTATGCGTGGTTACGTTAAGCAAAGCTTTATTGTAGACATGGTCACCAAAGCAGGTTTTGAACTTGAAGCGGCAAGCGAAATAAACGCAAACCCTAAAGACACTGCTGATTGGGAAAGAGGTGTATGGGCGCTGCAAGCAGGCAGACCGCTTGCTGAAAAAGACGAGCAGTTCCGCGAAATCGGTGAGTCAGATCGCATGACGCTTAAGTTTGTTAAGCCTGCTAACTAATTAGCTACCAGAAAAACAAGATAAGTAAATTATCGTATCATAGAGCCGCTCTTATTGTTGAGCGGCTTTTTTTACAAGACAGCGATGCTTTATATATACTAGTGTGATTACCAAGGGATTATGTCGGTATCATTACCGAGCGACTTTGTCATAGTCAAAATATCAGTTCATATCTATTCTTGCAAATCGCATGGCCGATCTGAGGGATAGAAGACACGTTCGATAATTAGTTACCTAATACGAACTCCAGCGCCAAAGCGGTCGTTAGAGGAAGCGGTCTATCTTAAATTTCTGGTTAGCTTTAAGCGAAGAAGCTTGAACGGCAGTTGTATACGTTTTTCAGACCTTCAACTTTTACATATTATGATAGCGATATTTTTGAAAGCCAATTGCCCATAATTGGAATTGTCAGCCTTGAAGGGATCAAAGCGAAAACTAAATATCGGTTTCGCTTTCCCAAGTATGGAGCAACTACGTTCTAGATGCAGGAGACACTGCCGAACCCGCCAAAAGAGCGCCATCAATAGTTAACTCTGTTCCGTTCATATACGCAGCCTCATCGCTAGCTAGCAAAACGGCCAAAGACGCTACTTCAGACGGCTCGCCGAATCTCTGCATTGGACAGTCCTTTATGAACTCTCGCATGTTTTGTTCACGTACTTTTGGTTCATCACCTAACATCGGTTCCCACATTGGTGTAAGGATTGCAGCAGGGTGAATTGAATTACATCTTATATTTAAACCTTCTTCAGCACAGTAGAGAGCCACCGTTTTGGTGTGGTTTCGTATGGCCGCCTTTGATGAAGCGTATGCCGCTGCTCTTGGAATACCTACGAGGCCAGATCGAGAGGAAATATTTATAATTGAGCCCTCCCTGTTTTTTCTCATAGCGCGGATAGCATATTTACAGCCAAGTAATGTTCCTTCTAGGTTCGTTGCATGTACGGCTCGCCAATCCTCCAAGTTAACGTTTTCTGGATCGTGATTTACTACACCGTTTTCGAATCCTGTTATTCCAGCATTATTCACTAAAATGTCGAGTTTTCCGTATCGGGAAATTATCTCCTGCGTAACCTTTTCCCAATCAATTTCTTGCCTTACATCTAGTCGGCAAAACTGAGACTTGCCCCTCAGTTCCTTGATTGCGAGTAAGCCTAAATCGGTATCTATATCTGAGAGGATTACTATCGCACCTTCTCTTAAAAAAGCCTTTGCGATTGCAAGGCCGATTCCACGCGACGCTCCGGTTATAAGGCTTACTTTATTATTTAGTCTGGGCATACCAAGCTTCCTGTAAGGTTTTCATTATTATTGCACTTGAACGTTACTACATCCTAATTGCACATCGATTCTTTGATCAATACGAAGTTAAGTAGGTAGGATAGCAAACAATACCTGTTATTATTTTTGAGGCGGAAACTCGGCAAACTGAGGAAGTGAATCCAGAATATCATACCAATCCGGTTTTGAAGATACATGCATATGTGCCTGCGGCATCTGTTTAGGGCTTTTATTGAGTGCACCAAATCTAATGTGCACCATTCCCATGGACGGTTTCTCACCATAAAGCATAGAGCCACAGTGGCTACAAAAACAAGAAGTCGTTCCTTTGCTACGATGAAATCGTTTTATGTGTTCGTCTCCCTTGGAGATAGACATTTTTTCGCTTTGGATGCCACCAACAACTGTGCCCGCGCCACCTGAAGATTTTCTACACATCTTACAATGGCAGTAACCTGCATATAAAAACTCACCATGGACACAAAACTCTACTTTGCCGCACAGGCAACTCCCCGTATTTGTCGACATTTTCTTTCTCCTTAATCATTCATTATAAACTCAAAAGTTTATCTACATTTTCTATATCAATACTGTTAACAATCAAACTAGTAAAGCATGTCGACAACATCCTCAAGCACATTGTCTACCCCTTTTGAATAGTCATCCCAATTTTGTTCTATATGTATATCCGGCACGACTCCAACTGTTGCTGTTTCTTGCATACGGAACATTCGTTTTGAATAGGTAATACGAAGCTTTGAGCTGGGCAAAATAAGATAGCCCATATCTTGATATCCAGTTGGATTTGAACCGGTTGGCATACCTATTATCTTTGCGTTAAGTAACTGGCGAAATAATGCTGCGTTGCTTGTAGCAGCTGAGAATGTTGTCGCGCCAGTTAGCACGTATACTCCGTTAGCCCAATCGACGTTATCAATAAGGTTAAGCGCGTTTGCTAAGACTAGGCCCACATAGAGGTCTCCACCTCCATTATTTCTCAAATCAATGACGATTTGTTGACTCTGATTCTGCTCCATGAATACAAGTAATTTTTCAACAAAGGGCAACATTTCTTCAAATTTAGGGTAGCTGTCAAACCGGATGTAAGTTGCTTTCTTTTTACTTACTGTCGTATACCATAAGTATTCAAAATCAAAATCTTTAGGCATAACGACCGCACTAGTTGAAACATCCAACTGTTTATATTCGAGCTGTGCCAACTGAGTATTGGGCACAGTATTTAAATGAACCTCTGTCAATTCCCCCTCACCAGTCAAAAGCCTAAATACGGCTTTGCGAGGCGATTTGGTAATTTTTAACTCATAAAGTAGTTCCCCTATAGGCATGTAGTTTGCGATACGAGTAATTTCAGAATGAGGGTTTTCAACATATTGCACTACTTTAGCAAGTTTTCTCTCAATGTCAGCGATCTTTGTCCCATCAATACTTTCTAGCATGGCGCCCAAAATATCACTGTGGCCGGACGCCACTTTAATGACTCGCCACTCATTACTTATTTTCTTAACCGTTATTGGATATGAATTTGTCTCCCAATTCGCGAAAGAGACTGCCGTATGGCCATCGCCAATTTTTCGAGTGAGGCGCATTAGCCCCAAAGTAATTCCCCAATCAGATAATTGGTCGACAGAATTCCGGATGGTATCGAGCTCTTTTTCGAAATTAGTTCTGTCAATCTGATGAAATAAATCAATGTGATTTTTCTCTAACGATTGATAATAAAGCGTTAAATCTGATTGCCATTGCTGCGTTCGTGATTCTTGTGCAAATGCGACGTTGCTAATCAAAATTAAAAAGATAATGAGTTTATTCTTCACTTTTCATCTGCCTTTGTATGTGAGCTAAAATATCTACCGGGGCTTTAATAGACAAAACTACCTGGTCGATTTGGTTGAATGAACCTGATAAATAAACATCCAACTCAGGACAAAAAAACATAAACGAAGATGTACTGCCTGTATGACCCAAAAGATTTAAGTCGCTGATAGAAGAAAGTCGTTCTTCAATGCTTATTTTCCTTAAGCCAAGTCCATAATAGACCCCGTTACTCTCACTCACCCACTGTTGCATCTTTGTTAAAGTTTCAGGTGACAGAAGTTGATGACTGTGAAGTGCAATTTGAAATTTGTTGAGATCATCCGCGGTTGAGGCAATGCCCCCTCCGGCCCAATCTAAACTTAAACTCTTAAATGTCGAGATTTCTATACTACCAGCGTAAAGCTCAGTCATTTTTCCAGTAGCTACATCAGGCCGAGCCCGCAAATGCATGTGCGTATTTTTCATATCCAGTGGGGCAAAAATATGTTGTTCAAAAAAGTCATGTAAATGCTGTCCGCTAAGGTGTTCCACTATTAACCCCAGCAGGATATAGCCAGTATCACTGTATCGATAGTTTGTTCCAGGTATAAAGTGTGGCTTCATACTCATCTTTGAGATATTCACTAATTCTTCTGGTGACCAGACTCTTTCTGTTTCCTTAAACAATAGGGACATTCCATTTAAAAAACCGTCGGTCGTTTCATCCTCAAAATAATTCGGCAGACCTGAAGTGTGTTGCAGTAATTGCTTTATGGTTATTGCATTAGCGTAATTTTTACCTTCAAATTGATGTAAACCACTCACAATCTCTTTGGGCAAGTACTTGGCAATTCTGTCGTTAAGTTTTAAGTAACCTTGCTCGTATAGCATTAAAACAGCTGTGGCGGTGAACGTTTTTCCAATACTTGCTGTGTGAAATGGATTGGTAAGCAAAACTTTTTCATTTGTACGAAATTGACCTCCAACAAAACGCCAATCAATATTTTTTGAAGGCGAGAAAATAGCCATTGAGCCGTTATAAATATTATCTTTTAATAAAATATTATCGAACAGTGTCTTAATTTCTGCTTGAGCTACATTCAAATCATTTGCATGAGCATTAATAGTTATCAATACTCCCAAAAAAATAGTCTTGCTTGTTATTTTCATCACACAGTTCTCGATTTATAGCCGCGGGGAAATTTTAAATTTATGCTTAACAGTAAGGCTCACGTTAATTTTGTTTACTCAATGTTTGAGCGTGATTTCTAAAAAACGTGTAGAGGCTTTCAATGCCATACTCATTTGTATTCATATCTTCGCCCATTGCAGTAAAGAAGAATTCATATGGTCCGAAAATATTTTGAGGGATAAAAACTCTTCCTAATAAAAGAATCATTTTTCTTAACCAATCGGGATGAATTTTCACAACAGTCGGTTTATCTAGTGCTAAAAAAGCCAAGTTAGCGATTTCAAAATGGGATAGTGTTCTAGGTCCGCCTATATTGATTGACTGTTTTAATTCAAAAAGCGAATCATTTTTTAACAGTCTAAGCATCTCGATTGACAGATCATTCCCTGAGATAGGATTAAGTTTTTGCTTGCCGCCTCCAAAAAGATGTACCTTACCGTTTTGAGCCATCTTTAAAAAATCAAGCATGTCTGAGTAAAACCCTGTTGGACGAATTACTAAAGATGGGATCGTGGACCGCGTTAGTTCAGTTACAAAATGCTCTTTTGCCTTACACAGAGAAACATCCTTAAAAGTCTCACCTTTGAATACAGAGACGTACATAAACTTTTGAACACCAAACTTTTCAGCTTCATGCAATATGAGGGCATTGACCTTATAGTCGACGTCTTCGTAAGACAAACCATCTCTTTGTTTTGTAATCCCTAAAGCAGAAATAACAGCATAACAATCGGTTAACTCAATGTTAGAAGGTTTGCAGCTATCGAAGCAAACCTTTCGTGTCTCAACACTGTCGAATTGTTGTTCAAAGCTTTCTTTATCGCGAACGAACGCGACGACAGGCACCCCTCTTTGAGTCATTGCTCTGACTAGGTTTTTTCCTAAATATCCACTAGCACCAAAAATAGCGACTTTTTTCATCTGCCTCTCCTTTGTTAGGAATATAAGTAGTATTCATTGGAGAGGGTAAATTGAGGGTGAAAATAGAAACATTTGTTACAAAAACATGGCAAATGAATAGTTCGCAGTATTTCACCATGGGTTTACCTTGCAGGCACTAGAATAACAGGCAACTTCCCCTATAAGAGAAAAGAGAAATTAATCATGCACAACATGCTTAAATCACTTATATATTCCGCCATTGCTGTTTCTATGCTTGCGAGTTGCGCAACAATTCAGCCCACCACACATAACCCAAAAGTTGAATCAGTTGACGTAACTATCTATCGAAGCGGTGAACTTCAAGGCAGTCTTACTGATGCGTATGTTGGATGGGATGGAAAGTACTTTGCTAAGCTAGCAAAAAGTGAATATACCGTGCTTAAAGTACCTGTCGGTATGCGTGAGTTTACAGTAAGAGCACATGCTGATCTTGCGAACGAACTGACTGTCATGCTAAAAAGCGAATCTCCACTTTGTATGATGCTCCAAGTAAATCCAGATAATATTGTTGGCTTAAATTGGTTTGTACCGAGCTATCAGCTGAAACAAGTTGCATGCCTCAGTGAACAGCAACTAAGCAGCTATAAAAAGATTTGATAAAAACATCCTTGTAGCTAACAATGTTTTGCTAGTGTTGCATCGTTGTAAAACAACCTCATCAACTGGTGGGGTTTAATTGTTGGCAAAAGAAAAATGAGAAATAAACAGCTTTATGGCGTTTTCGCTTCTTTTATTTGCGCGACAAGCTTTATTCTTGGCCTGTGCCTCATCTTTATCATTGCGCCCGATTTTAATGATGGTCCCGACCAACGTTTGCGTACGCTTACAAACTTTAGTGGTTTAATGCAGGTTTGGTACTTTTTAGTTTATGTTGTTTTTGGGATAAGCGTTTTAGTACTGAGCGTTTCTTTATTAGAAAATCAAACGCGAGAGCACACCGTGCTTCAACAAATTACCATGCTAATGAGTTACCTTTGGTCATGTTATATCTTCGCCAGCGGCTTTATCGCGATTCTCTCTATTGAATTTCTATTTAGTGAAAATATAAAGCTAGAAACCGCTGTGGTCGATTTATGGCGTGATATATATGCAATTCAAATGGGCTTAGGAGAAGGCTTTGAATGGGTTGGCGCAATCTGGGTCGTATTAATTAATACTTGTTTACTTAAAGAAAGAAGACTAAGTAAAAAGCTTGTTATCTTTGGCTACTTTATAAGTTTTTTCGGTTTCTCAACTCTCATTCCAAGCCTTAAAGAAATGGGTGCAGTATTTGGTTTACTGCAAATAATTTGGTTCATATTTGTAGGTTTTATGTTGCTGCGTGAGAAACGTACATTGCAACAACATAGTACCAGCAATTTTTAATTTTCTAAAAGTGTTCTCTTATCCAAGCAGACGCTTTCTCAATAGCTTTAGGATTAGACAGTATGCCCATATGGTCAGCATCTTCAATTAACTCGGTAGAGCCTAAGACGCTATTTTCACTGACAAAACTTGGGTACGCGCTAGCTAAAAACACTTCATCTTCTTGCCCTATTATCGCTATTAATGGCTGAGTTATATTGAGCAATGCTTGATCTGTGGTTTGCGGCCTAATAGGTTGAGCAGACATGATTGAGGAATAGCTATAAGCCATCATGTGTGGCGCAAAATTAAAATACATAATAGATAATGAGTCGAAATGATTAATCCCAATAGTGTTTAACATCAATAAACCAATCATTCTCGGAGTATTGAAATAAATTGGCGAATCTTGTGCCGCGTCTCCACTTACCTCTCGCTGCGTAGGGCCTTCACCAAAATTAGGAGCAAACAACAGGTATCCATCTACCTCTGGTTTATTATCTTTCAATGCGTAACGCATAGTAATACCGCCACCCATTGAGTGACCACCAATTATTATACGACTATACGCACCTATTGAGGATGCACTAGCTTTTGACTTTAAATGCAAAAGTATATCTTCTAAATCATCTTCATATTGACCAATATAAGCAACGTCGTAATTCTCTCCTTGTGAAAACCCGTGCCCCCTTAGGTCAGGTAAAAGTATCTGAGCCCCTGTCGCCTCATGCAATTGCTTTGCTGTATTTAATAATGTTTCGTGTGTTGATGCTATACCATGTAAAAACACGATAACGCGCTGAGAGTCACGCCCAATCTTACGCAAATAAAGGGACTCACCATCTCTAGCGAGTATTGTCATATGCTCGCCATAAAGAGCCAATGGTGCACTCTGATTTGTCTTATTTACATTATAATTTATTGGGATGAACGGAAGCTCAGTTGGCCAGAATATTAAGCTAAAACTGACTATCAAATAACAAAGTAAGGCGCCGACAAAAATGATGCTGCTCTTTATAACTTTTTTCAACAGCGTTGATGTTTTTCCTACCGTCATGACTGCTCCTATTAGAATAAATGATTATTAAGCCAAAAGGCTGGCATTAGATACTCATTAGGAGTGTAAATTTATAGAGGTGAACCAAAGGTGAAAACTCCTAGCGAAAGCGCTAGAGAATTGTTGTAATAGCAACTCTGTAGATACAGTGTTCTTGCTCAATTGTAACGCCCCAACCCATTTCTTCAACGATACGTTTTACAAGATACTGACCGTGCCCCAAGCCTTGATAGTAGGGGCGGTCTTGTGTAGCTTCCAATGAGTTTTCAAAAATGAGTTTATGGCCAGCAGAACGGATACTCATAGCTTTACCATTTCCATGATAAAGCCCATTATTTACCAGGTTTTGGCAAAGCAAACCAAACAATAGCTCATTTCCTATGACATGCATTTTAGGATCAACAGCAATGCTGGCATCAAAAGAAAGGTCGGGATACAAATGGTAAACCTTCAGCACCGTCTTCTCGACAATCGGTAGCACTTTAAATTCTTTGAACTGCAAGTTTTCTTGTCTGGCTAACGCTAAAAGTATTTCGATAGTCTGTTCAAGCTCATTGGCAGATTGTTTCAATAAGTTGTGCTCAGCTGTGCTACCCACCTTTAAATGATTAAGTGTTAAGGTATTTTTAATTAAAGTGATGGGCGTGCGTAACTCATGACTAACATCGCGAGTAAAGTTTCGTTCCCGCTGCAATAATATTTGAATCTTTTTATAAGAGTCTTCAAGCGCTTTTGCTAGCTTTCCAATTTCATCTGTTCTGTCTAAACCAAACATGGATGTTACGGCCATATTTTGTTCAGATCTAAGGTCAGCAGTACTCCCTCTCGCTTCAACATTTTCAGTCAGTTGTTGAATAGGGCGCGAGAGCCATTTAGACAGATACCAAGAGCTCAACAAACATAAAACAAAAGCACTTCCAGAAATACTATAAAGAAACAACGATTTATATTGGCTGAGATATTCGTTCGCAGAAAAGGCATTTATGTTCATCAGTAGTAATTGAGGATTTTGCTCAATCATTAACATTCTGAAGACGAATTGCTGCTCATCCTTTGTTTCAAAACTTCCACTACGCGCATCGCCAACGGCGGTAATTATTTCATTGGGTACCATTTCCATGTTGGTGTATAAAACTGTATTTAGTATTGTTGGCGTTAATAGAGTATTAGTGCTTGTGGTTAAGCGTTGCTCTTCTTGCGCGAGTATAGATTGATAAGCATTAGCTTCTGCGATTTCTATTAATATCGATGAGAAGCGTATAAAAGAAATACAGATGATTAATGATAAACACGTAAAGGCAAGCATTAGTCTATTTTGTAAGCTTGTAAACCTAATCATCTATATCCTTTAACTGATAACCAATATTGCTGATTGTATGAAGAATAGGTTTTCCTGTTACCTGTTCGGTCGCTTTTCTAAGCGCATAAATGTGTGATTTTAGCGCATTGCTCTCCGGCGGTTCATCGCCCCAAACGTGCTCAATTAATTCTGACCGGCTAACTGGGTACGGCATTTCGCTGAGTAACTTATGCAATAGCTTGAAGCCCACCTTAGTCACTTTTACATTTTCACTGCTCCATAGCACCTCAAACGATCTGATGTCGAGAGATAGCAACCCATGAGAAACCACAGTGTTTTGATGCAACTCAGACCGTCTTGACATCGCCTCGCATCGCAAAACTAACTCTCGTAAATCAAAAGGTTTAGTAAGATAGTCATCAGCGCCTTTGCCAAACCCTTTGACTTTATCCTCAAAAGCATCTCTTGCCGTAAGCATCAAGATTGGTATGTTAACACTGGCCTGACTCTTGATTTCTTCGCATACTCGTAAGCCATCAATATCAGGTAAATTTAAGTCCAAAATAATAACATCAAAAGTATGTTCTAACGCTAGTCTGACTCCTAACTTCCCCGTTGCCGCATAATCTACATCCCAACAATGGCCTTCAAGAAAAGCAATAATTTGATTCGCTATTGCTTGGTTGTCTTCCACAAGAAGCACGCGTAATTTACTCGTCATATAGCTCTCCTTATGAATAAACCTGAATAAATCAGTTTTATTCATCCAAAATCGTAATGAGTAGCCTACTTATCGAAAGTGATATGAGGGTGAAATTTATTCTTTTATTACATTTCACCCCAAATTTACTCAAGAGTACTGATGATTGTTAATTCATTCAATAAACGAGGTAATCACGTGCTTCAGATGAAAAGTAATATAAATCGAAAAAGTGTATTCTCGTTGAGGTACATTAGAGTCTACTTCAGCAGTCGAAAAAATTGTATTCTTATGCTTGCTTCACTGTTTCTCCTAATTACGAACCAATCCTTTGCACAACATGAAAACGTTGAATCTGTTGAGTTGAGCGAAAAGATGATACTTGAGTTAGTTGAGGAATTGAAAAATAAAATAGATCTCTATTACGTAGAAATTGCTAGCATCCCTGACATTCTCAATCAGTTGGAACAACTTAAAGGTGATAGTGGGCTCGCTAATGTAAAAAGCCAGCAAGACTTCACGCGGTTTATAAACACAGTCCTTCAAAAAAATGACCAACACTTTTCGGTATCGATCAACCCTAAGAATAGCGGGTTACAAAACAAAGAATCTTGGTTTGAAAAGCTCGCAAGACTTAATTTTGGTTTCGAGCGTGTTGATGTCTCTGACAACAATATAGGTTTTCTAAGTTTCTGGGGGTTTGCTGATCTAAACGAGACTTCAAAAGAAGTGATTTCAAATCACATGCGAGAAATCGAAAATGTTGATGGCCTTATCATCGATTTAAGAGACAATGGTGGTGGCAGTGGACAAACTGTGCAGTATATATCGAGCTACTTTTTGGAAGGTAGGCAGCACCTCAATAGCTTTTACTCAAGAGCCTCGGATAGTTTCGAAGACTCTTATACAAACCCTGCCATTAATTTCCCTAATTTAAGCCAAGTCCCAATAGTCATAATTATTGGGCCAAAGACATTTTCAGCTGCCGAAGAGTTTGCCTATAACTTCAAACACATGTCGCGTGCAATGCTCATTGGAAAAACAAGTAAAGGAGGTGCCAACCCTTGGCAATATTTTGAACTCCAACATGGACTGCGAATTGCCATACCAACTGCGAAAGCAATCAACCCTATTACTCAATCAAATTGGGAGCGTGTTGGCGTGCAGCCGCACCTATATACAGAACTTGAAGATGCTGAACAGCAAGCCACGAAGCTACTAATGAGGAAGTTGACAAAGCACTGATTAAAAAGAGAGTTTTTTATCATAAAAATTGACCTTGAATTTACCGCACTTTCACTAAACTCATACTTTTTGAAGGAAGAAGTATGTTTAAGAAGATTGGTCTCATTATTCTCACTATCATCATTTGCATTACTAGCTTTGTAGCCTGGTTTATTAGTCTTCTTGGAGACGAGCTTAAAACTGACTATAGCCAGCAATCTCCAAAAGACATTCGCTATATTTCACAGGGAATTAAAGAAAGTCGTGGTCGCATACTAGCAGTACTGA
Source organism: Glaciecola sp. XM2 (assembly GCF_018595715.1). GTDB lineage: Bacteria > Pseudomonadota > Gammaproteobacteria > Enterobacterales > Alteromonadaceae > Glaciecola. The sequence goes on along the minus strand of NZ_JAHEOJ010000020.1, from coordinate 116,364 downwards.
CTAGTGAAGACACATTAGGAGCAACTGGGAAAAGCACTGGTTATGAACTTACTGAGTTGGCCCGGGCATTTTACGTTTTCCAAACTAATGGGTTTACCGTTGATGTAGCCAGTGTTGAAGGCGGCGAACCCTCTATGGTCATAGACTCTGATGATATGGGCAAGTTTGACTATGCTTTTTTGAATGACGAAAAAGCAATGCTTAAAGTAAAAAATTCTTTTGCTATTGAAAGTGTAAGCTTATCAAATTACGACGCCATATACTTCGTTGGCGGCAAGGGGGCAATGTTCGACTTTTCAAGTGACGCAAGTATCAAGGCAGCGGTGTCTTATTTTTGGCAAACTAACAAAGTCATTGCTGCCGTATGTCATGGACCAGCTGCATTCGTTGATGTTGTTTCTGCCACGGGTGAGTATTTTCTTGAAAACAAAAAAGTTTCTGCTTTTACAAATAGCGAAGAGCTCTTTTTAATTCCCAATGCTAAAAATATTTTCCCCTTTTTATTAGAAACAAAATTAACTGAGCAAGGCGCCACTTTTATCGCCGGTGAAAATTACCTCAACCAAGTCAGTATTCACGACAACTTGATTACCGGGCAAAATCCTTGGTCAGTTTGGGAGGTTGCTGAAGAGGCGATTAAGGCCTTAGGGTATGAGCCATTACCTAGAGTAAAAACGCCAGAAGAAAATAGTATAGAAATTCTGAAAACCTTTGCTACTCAAGGCCATGATAATGCTCTAAAGCTGATACGCGAGATTAACCAAAACCCGAGCGCAAATATTAGTAGGCTTACCATTGCAACCCACGCTCTCGTAGCAGGGATTAAAGGAGAGCTTTATAAATCCTCTCGATTATTGATGCTCTTAAACGCGGTTGAGTAACTCAATGCACACACTTTTTACCCTAGTCAAATCAGGACCAACCATGAAGATATTTCTACAACTATTTGCTCTAATCATTATATTTTGCTTTGCCTTATCTAGCTGCTCAATCATTAACAGCCTGAGAATGATGAACGCTAACAATGAAATCAAACCGATTTGGAAAACGGCACAGCACAATAAACAAATTCTCACTGCTTATTATATTGGCGAAAAACCATATATTAAATTGAAAGTTAATCAACAACACGAACTGCTATTCTTAATCGATACCGGCGCCTCATTCACGATGCTTTTCGATACGCCTGAAGTTTCAAAAATGGAGTTCGAAAAAGGCTTTTCACTTGCCGTGGCAGGCTGGGGCGAAGGCGAAAATACGCCAGCATATCAAACCCAGCTATCTGAAATTGAGATAAGCGATATTTCCTTCGAAAAGGTTGATGTAGCGTACATTCCTATAAGTACTAGCCAATATTATTTAAGAGAAGAAGAGGCGATTTTTGATGGTGTTATTGGACATGACCTAATGAAGCATTTTGTATGGACCTTTGATAAAAGAAATCAAACAATTTCTTTGTCGGCTAGATCAAGTCAGACGCTAGAAACAGACGTGGTACTACCGTTTAAGACCTCACTTTCAAAAATTAGCATACCAAGCACGGTCTATTTTAATGAGCAAGACAGTATCACTAGAAATATTGTGATAGATACCGGTAGTCGACACTATATGAAAATGAATACTGCCTATGCTCATCAAAATGATATCAGACTACCATCGTCTTCAATTAGCGCTGCAGATTTTGGTCTGAGCGGCAAGGCACCTCACCAGCGATTGACACTGCCAGCTTTGCAATTAGGGGACCTCACATTGCGCAATATCAAAACTAACATCATAAAGAGCAATGACGAAGACGATTGGTGGATATTGGGTAGCGCCTTGTTAAACCAATTTGTTACGATAATCGATTATCCAAATCAACAATTCATTATACGTCCCTACGCAGATGTAGAATTCAAAACTCTGTATAATTTAGCTGGTCTTGATCTCAGAAAGTTACGAGGAGGCAATCTTATCGTTCGTTACGTCTATCCAAAGCTTCCAGGAGACGTTGCTACCATTAAAGCAGGTGACGTTGTGAGTTCAATTAATAATAAGGCTAGTGACACAATCTCAGAGGAAGATTGGCTTTTGATGGCAAGCAAGCCCAGAGAGTTTACATTATGCTTTACAACCGACACATGTAAAAACTTTCAAACAGAAGAAATAAAAGGATATTCGGTTCCGTAACATCGCAGTTTGGTAATATTGTTGTGGATGAATTGCTCACAACAGCTGCCACGCCTAGAGCCGATAATAATTGGTGTTGACCGAAAAGCCCAACTTCGTTTTTATAGCGAGGTCAGGCTTCTTTATGTTAATACCGGCGTAGCTACTTAATCAAAATGCGTATCTAATGCTCATATTCACGACTTCTTGATCAGAGTACTTGGTATATTCAATGCCCGCGAAGAAACCCCACAGATCATACAGAGCACCAAGCCTATATGCTTTTTGGTCGGCATCACCATCCCAATTTTGTGCTTCTAATCCACCAAATACCTCTAAGTCTGGTGTTAGCTGGTAGCGGATGTTTGTTGCTGCACTGTAGAAGTCTGTGTCTGCGCTTGCAGAATCATTATCTCTGGTGCCCGTCATATCAAAATTACCTAAACCTAGTCTGTAATCAAGTGTTATTCTGGATGAAATATTATGGATATATCCAAGCGAGAACTGTCGTTGTAATACATCAAGTTTGAAACCATCTAGAGAATCTGAAGTATCGGTATGTTTGTATTCAGCAAAAAAGCCATACCCTATCTCAGCACTTGCTCTGAGTTCATATCCACTCAGATTAAATGATTCAATATCCGCTATTTCTGATTTTACATAACCTGCCTGAAGGTAACTATAAGAGGGTTGAGCTGCATTTGCGAAACTGCAAAGCGATAAGCATAAGGTAGGGAGAATAAATTTATACATGTTTGTCCTTTATTGGTTTATTTAAACGCCATAAAGGTTAGCGTCTCGTTGGTGAATTAATGGTGAAAGCAACATGGATATAACTGTTTGAGTCGATATGCACAATTGAAAGAAAATAAAGTGGTATTAACAATGACGCCGATTGTCCTTACCGGCTTCCTACTTAAAGCTGGTTTTTAATTTCTACACGGTAGATGGTGGCGCAAGCAATAGAGGTGACCTGAATAGGTTTCCGGCCGAGAGGTGCTAAGTTTTTGCTGTATGAATTTCTGCAATATAACGTGTACCTTTTTGCTCAAGATGCAGGGTCCAGTGCATAGCGTTGGCAATTCTTTCTACTAAATACTGGCCATGCCCAAGCCCTTGATAATCCGAGTTTTCATGTTCACCAATGTTGTTTTCAAAAACTAACGTACTGCCCTTATTATAAATCGACATACTGCCATCACCACTGTGATAATAGGCGTTGTTGACCAAGTTTTGACACATAAGAAGCACTAAATATGGATTGCCTATCACCTTAAATTGCTCGTCAAGCGACAGTTTGACATCAAATGTCATGTTTAAGTTGGCTTTGTACAAAGTTAATACACTACGTTCCAATATGGGCAGTACGCGTATTTCATTCAATATAAGGTTTTCGTCCCTTGCTAAGGCTAATAATACTTCTACCGTTTTCTCTAAGTCTTCTGAAACCTGCGTAAGTAAGACTTTGTCGTTTTCAGTAAATGGTGAATCGGCACGCAAAGCGAGAGTGTTTTTAAGCAGCGTAATGGGCGTTCTAAGTTCATGACTGACGTCTCGAGTAAAGTTTTTCTCACGGGCTAATAATAAAGATATGCGCTCGAAAGCAGCAGAAAAGGCAAAATTAAGTTTGCCAATTTCGTCGTTACGCCTCTGCGGCAGAGTAGCGTTAAATTTTTCCCCTACTTCATGATCGAGCACATTTTCAGTGAGTTGTTTTATTGGCTTTGCAATACGCTGAGAAAGCGCATAAGCAATTGTTGTTGATACCAACATTACTAAAGTAGTTACACCAAGCACAAACCAAAACATCATCGAGCTTACGTGGGTTATTACTTGAATGTCTGTACCGTCAATTGTTAACCAAAGGTCTGAGTTGTCACCAAGTAAATAGCGCTCAATATGTATGTTTCGGCCGTGAACTGAAAACTCTTTTTCGAACTTGTTTTGTTCATAACCACGTTTGATAGCCGGTGGAAACTCAGACTCCCTCGTGTACAGCTCAATATAATCCAATCGAGGCTGAATAATATGACCGTTTTTGTCGAAATATTGTTGAATATATTTTGCTTCTTCATGCATCACTTGCCTAACCACATCATCTTCAGTGATGGCGGCAAACAACCATGTAATACATGCAAATAGCACACATATTGCAGCTGATAGGCTGCCAAATGTGATAAAAACCCGGCGACTAATTGAGGCTGATGACATGTTTATTACTCAATTGATTAAAACATTACAGGGTGGTGTTGTTATGTATCAAAAACCACAATTACACTTCAGCGCTTTGTGAATGCAATGAACGATCCTAGCAGAAATCACTTCAAAAATAAGCTTGGTTAACAATGTTCGTTCACCCTTATTTCACTTTGAAGATTTTACTATTTGCTCGTTACGAAACGGTACATTACCTACGAGGATATAAGTATGATAAACATAAAGGTGTTTCAAAAAACGATGTTAGCGAGTGTCGTGTGTTTAGGTCTAGCCGCTTGTGGTTCAAGTAGCGATCCAAACTCATCGATTATACCAACCCCAAAGCCTACGCCAAGTGGCGATTATCAGGACATGTTACAAGCCGCAGTAGATTCTGGCGTGCCTGGAGTAGTGATGGCAATAGAAAGCCCCGAAATAAACTTTATCGGTGCAGCAGGAGTTGCAGACCTTGACACACTGGAACCTATGCAAACGTATCATCAAATGCCTACCGGTAGTTCAGGTAAAAAAGCCACTGCTCTATTAGTGGCTATGCTGCACGAAGAGGGCATGCTGGATATGGACTACCCAATATCAACATGGCTACCCAGTACTATTTTGTCCCGTATTGAAAATAGCGAGAGCATGACCCTTCGCCAGTTGCTCAATCACACTGCTGGTCTTTGGGATTACTTAGATGACGGTAGTTCAGACAAATGGTTTGAAGCTATTATTGACAACCCAACATCGGTTAAAACCGATATTTTTGCCTTGCAGTTTGCCCTTGATCAACCTGCATACTTTGCTCCTGGTGAAGCATTTAACTATTCGAATACCGGCTATTTATTAGCGGGATTAATTCTTGATGAGATACTAGGCGAGCACCACCACAACGCCATGCGCGAGCGCTTGTTTATAGGATTAGGCATGAATAATACTTATTACAATGGCCTAGAAAAAGACATGGGCAGTATTATTTCGGGATACGCAGAATTTGATGATGAAATTGAAAACACCAAATTCATTTACGAAAACATCGGTGTGGCAGATGCACCGTTAGTTTCGACAGTAGAAGACATGTCAATATTATTGCGTGCTATCGTAAGTGAAAACTCAAGCCTAGATAGCGAAGTTACTGATCACCTATTTGCCAATAATCGACTTGTACAGGTAAACAGCGAAACGCAATACGGCCTTGGGATATTTTATCAAAAAATTAACGGTAAAGACGTATATCATCATGGCGGCGGCGACCCCGGTTACATTACTGAAAATTACTACGTGGCAGACAGCGATCTTACATTAACTGTATTTTTTAACTGCAGTGGTTACCAAGCTTGCCAAGCTCCCGCGGCTAACTTTATGAACAATGTACTTGCAACTATTTTCGAGGATAACTAACAGGGTGATGGTTTGCTTTTTGTTGGACTAAGTGTATCAAAATGAATCGTCCAGATTTCATATGACAGCTTTACCAGTGCAGGTAGCTCGAGTCCGTCAGGCGGGGATGCAGAAGCAATACAAGGTTTGTTAATTCTTTAGATAGATGAAATGGTTATTTATACAGACCTAGTATCGGGAAAAGGAAGTAAACTCCAACTATTGAGGAGAGTTTCGAGTAATGAAGCTGGTAACTAACAGAAGAGTTCCCAGCTTCATCACGTTTTGCGGAGAGGGTGTTCTGGTCAATAAAACTCAATCTTACAGAATTCGTCGTATTTGAGTTTGAGGAACTTTAAGCTGATAGCGGTTTGAGATGGAGTCAACGCGGGACTCTAAATGAGGCTGTAACTTAATTTGTGCTACTGTCTACCATAAATTACTCCATTGAGAATTGAATACACGCTAGGACAAATGAATAAGAAAAAGCCAGTGGCTTTTGCCATGGAAGCTGCAAAAGGTATTAAATCCCTTGAAGACCTGCATGAGCTAATCGACAGCCTTTACTGGACAGGTTTCCGTTTGAATTCTTCTAGCTTTTGATATGCTAGCAGTGCATGAACCATCGGTCTATGAAAAAAGTTGAATACCGACTTGCTGATATCGTATTACATAGCGTTCAATGGAGCGATGAGACTTACTGAGTTACTTAGCAGTGTTGGCAATTGCTATCCTGCCTTCAACCACTATAGCAATAATATCAACGGTGAGTTGAGCTTTAGAATCCATCACGATCACCCTCAACATACTTCAAATATTCAAAAAAGAATATTACCAGACATATAAAAAAGTGACCGACAGTTTCCCTTGGTAATTAGCAATTACGACAGAATCGCTTGGTAATTAATATACGACAAAGTCGCTTGGTGTTAACAGCTTTATATGTGCTAGCTCAGACTTGATCTGACACTTACCCGTTATTCAAACAGCCAAACCAGATCTAAATTGACTGCTCGAAACACGGTATCTTTCTAGTTGGTGAGTTTTGCAAAGGCTTTAGGATGTTGCTCTTCACACGAGTCGCTAACGAAAACCTCAAGCAAATCGCTAAAATTAGCTTCTATTTTTTGCTTAATCGCTGATGATTTACCAAAAATCATCCACAAATCCTGTTTTAGCTGGTATTCAGCAATTTTTTTATCTCGTGTAATAGGAGGCAAACCCTCCTGACTTCTCTGATAGTTTTCGATTGAAGTGAACGGTGAAATACAAATTAAGATCCAATACTATTGAGTATTAACTCCAGTACTACGACAAACGTAGCGTTATTTGTCCAACCATTTATCGATAGTTTTTTGATTCTTATGCACCCAAAGATAAATGGCAAATGCACATCCACACAAGGCCAATACTAAAATGAAAACGCCACCGGTGTTTGCAGTTTCGAGCAGCCCAAACTGAATAAAAAATAGTGAAATAGATATTGTGAGCGCTATCCACGCAGCATATAAGAACCGTTTTTGGTTTGAATTCATTGTAAAACTCCTAAAAAGCGCCAACGCCATAGCCAATATACCGAAGCAGCTAGCGAAATCAACGCCAACGCCAAAGATGCCGCTGATAGGGGAAAGAGGCGTATCGGCTCTTCAAGCAGGTAGAGCGCTTGCTAAAAAAGACGAGTAGTTACGCGAAATCGGTGAGTCAGATCGCATGACACCTAAATTCGTTAAGCCCGCTAACTAATCCGCTATTGTAAAAACCAGATAAATTAGTTTAGTTTCCAAGACCTAAACTCGCTCTTGCTGAAGAGCGACTTATTTTCAAAACAGCGATGCTATTTACATTTTCGTTTTATGGTGCCGCTGTCCTCTAATTTGCCGAAAAAATATATAACTAGCTAAGCATCTCTTTGAACATCAATCTTCCAATCGCCCACATAATTTAAATACCCACGCTTAGGCACTCTGGGCATCTAAATGATCACCAGTAGCACCGGTGCAGCCCAATTAATTACTTGTTTTCTTTTTCGTATGATGCACCTTTGCCATAGCAATAACCAAACCATAGAGCTACAGTTAAAAAATACAATATTAGTCCAGTTTCAGATGTTAGGCTCGTAAAAGCCAGTATAATGGTGATTGTTGCCAACAAGATTATTAGAGCAATTAAGCGCAACGGTGTAACTGCAATTTTTAGATGTTTAAACGACATTATATTCTCCTTTTTATAGCTTCTTTTTTAGCTGGGACGGCTTAGAAAAGCCAAACCGACCCAGCTCGCAGTCTATCAGTTGATAAGATCGTACAGCTCAGAACCAAGCCACGCACCAAACTCATCAGCGCCGACAGATGTTGCAGCCAAATACCCAGCAACTCCTGCACCCGAAATCAGGCTGCCTGCAACTGCAGCACCCGCCACAACGCCTATAGATGCGCCAGACGCAGCAGCACCAAGGCCGCCAGCGAAAGCACCCCAAGCGCCTGCTTCACCCATTGAAATCGTACCACCACTCACTTGTATTTGCTCTTCAAGACTTAATTCAGTCATCAAATAATCCTTTATTTAAGTAATAATTAATAGTTAGTTGGAGAGTTAGTTTGTGCAAGCTTCTGATCGACCAGCTTATCTATAATTGGATATTGGCTTTTGTCAATTAGTAACTCTTGCAACAACTCTCAATAACGAGAATACCAGAATAATTATTGCTGTCACCGCAACAACAGGACAGTTTAACTTGCCCTTGATAACTTCACTGCTACAAATCCATAGGTTTGAAAAAGTCTTCATGTTAATCTTTAGTTCTTTGTATCGACGCGCCAGCCATTTTGCTTACAGTATTACGCCCTTATTTCCCAGTATTGTTCTTGCTCGTTTGGAGCGCAGGCTATGCGATGGCAAAGCTCGCGCTAGTCTATACGCAGCCGCTAAACCTGCTCGCATTTCGATTCTTCGGCGCATTCATCGCCTTATCTCCAATAGTGTTACTTTGGCGACTCCCACTTCCTAATCTAAAGCAATCGGGCGCACTCATGGCCACTGGGGTATTTTTGCATATTGGTCACTTTGGCAGCCTTTACGTGGGGATGAAACTTGGGGCGAGCGCAAACATTATGGCGCTTTTTGCGGCAAGCCAGCCGGTTTTAGTGATCATCTCTGCAGCTTTGTTAGCAAGAAAAATACCTGCGTGGAATGTTTGGGCAAGTCTGAGTCTTGGTCTAATCGGCGCAGCCTTGATCATTGGCGTAGACATGCAGGGTAATAAGGGGTATTTGCTCGGTGCAATATTAGGGTTTACCGCAGTTGTGGGCCTCTCTATTGGCCAAGTTATTGAAAAACAGCGTAAATTAGGCGTGCATCCGATTATGGCAACGTGGGTGCAATATGCCTTTGCGTCTGCTATCTCTATTCCTGTTGCGCTTTATTTTGAGGGACTGGTCTTTGAAGGCACATCTGAATTTTACCTCTCAACCGCATTTTTGATATTTGGAAACTCCATTGTGGGTATTTTATTGATGTTTAGCATGGTGCGCCAAGGGTCAATCGCAAAAGTTGCGTCTATCATGTTTTTAGTCCCCGCTGTAGGCGCAGTTATTGCCTGGCTTGTAGTAGGCGAAACTCTAAGTGCGGTGGCCATCCCCGGGTTTATCCTTGCCATGGTAGGCGCGCTATGGACCAATAAAATTGCAACAGGAGCCGTCAAAACCTAGTTTTACACATCACGTAGACGTACAGCCGCCTTAATTGGACTGATTGTATCTATATTGATGAAATTTAACTCAAATCATCTCGTTCTTATACAGCAACTAATGCTGATGAGAACCAACTATGCGCCATTTTAAATATCCCCTATTAAGCACGATTATGCTTGCTGGACTATTAACCCTACCCCATGTTGGACTAGCTGCTGAACAAGCATATAGCAACACCTTCGCGGTGGACTTACTGGTTGGCACCTACGACATTACCGGTGTTCGCTTAGCGTACCGCCCTTACACATATGAATTACAAGATGTGCCCTTTTTCGATAGCTTAGAAGTTTACTGGGAAGCCAGTATCAATCTTTGGGAATACGGTGAGCAAAATGAGCGAGATACCAATTTTGCTTTGGCATTGTCTCCGGTGGTCAAAAAGACCTTTTATCATATCGATAACAAATATCCCTTAAAATGGGAGTTTGGCATTGGCGTATCATTGGTCAACGACACGCAGTTTGCCGGTAAAGACATAGGCTCACATTATCAGTTTGAAGATAGAATAGGTTTGAGCGCCGATTTTGGCCAAGGCTTGCGCCAAACAGTTGCCATCAGATATATGCATTACAGTAATGGCGGATTAAACAGCAAAAACCCTGGGTTGGACTTTCTAAATGTCTCCTATGCTTACAAATTTTAATTCACCGCTTATTGAGCAGGCCAACGTTCGTAGGCCTACCTAACACCATCGCGGGATGCTATGCATTCAACCCACTTATTTACAAAATCCCTTTAGATAATACGAAAATAAGCCCTAGTATTTGAAAGCATAGAGCAATGTTTATCAGAACGTCATTATCCATTTGGGTCGACTGTGCTTGATCTAAAAACTGTTGCTTTACCAAAAATTTTTCATTGATTTGCTCAATGACTAGCTCGCTATAATCATCAAAACTACTTTCTAACACATCAAAGTCAATCTTAGGCTGTTGATCAGCACCATACATCGATAATGTCTCTAAGATAAATTGATTGGTATGAGGGTGTTCAGGCGCCGTTACCAGCAATATAACCGCTGTGTCTTTGCGTCTTTCCAATGCTCGACTGTTTTCCCAAATTTCCTCGATTTGCTGCGCAATATTATTTGCTTCTCGCTCCCAATCCCCTATGCGCTCGTTGTTTTTTGCAATAAAGTAATTCGAAATAACTGCCGAGGAAATGGTTAATGAGACTCCTAAGAATACTACTGCCCATTTAGCAATAAACTTCTTGATAGTTTTGGTACGGGGCATGACTTTCTCCTAAGGGGCAACGTGTGCATATATGAGCTACTTTTTGATGCTTTTCTTTCATCAGTATAGGCGTTTTCGAAAGAATTATGACGCTTTCCCTGTCTTGATGGTATTAGACGGTGTATTTAGAGAGGCTGTATGCATTGTGCGCACCACCACAAAGACTTAGATGGTATCAGCATGCTTTTTCAGGGGCCTTAGTAATGCGCTCACTTTTGACGCTGCTGATTGTGGGTAGCATACTTAACATGATTAATCAGCAAGACGCAATATTTGCTATAGCTGAAATATCGTGGGCGAATATGCTACTAACGTTTGTAGTGCCTTTTTTAGTGTCTACTTTTTCAGGTACCGCTGCTGCCTTACAGTGTCAGCAGCAGCGTACTAATGAGCACCAATATCGTTGCAACAACGGTGCTCAGTTAGCAAACGAAGATATGTCTTCTCACATCGTTACAGAATAAAACGACTCAAATCCTCATTCTCAATAAGCGCGTCTAGATGCGAGTTCACATATTCTGCGTCAATGGTAAAAGACTCACCACTTTTGTCTGAAGCGTCAAAAGAGATATCTTCCATCAAACGCTCAAGCACAGTATGTAGCCGTCTGGCCCCTATATTTTCGGTTTTTTCATTCACCTGCCAGGCCGCTTCAGCAATTTGTTGAATACCCGATTCGGTAAACTCTACATCCACGCCTTCGGTTTTTAGTAAGGCTTTATACTGCTCAGTTAGCGATGCGCTAGGCTCCGTTAGTATGCGCACGAAATCACCCACTTTAAGCGCCTGAAGCTCAACCCGAATAGGCAAACGCCCTTGCAACTCAGGAATTAAGTCAGAGGGCTTTGACATTTGAAACGCACCAGAGGCAATAAACAATATATGGTCTGTTTTTACCATGCCGTGCTTAGTAGAAACCGTTGAGCCTTCAACCAGTGGCAATAAGTCTCTTTGTACACCTTCACGACTGACATCGCCACCGCCGGTGGCGCCCTCGCGCTTACAAATTTTATCTATCTCATCGATAAACACGATACCGTTTTGCTCTAGCGCTTCGATTGCCTGCTCTTTCAAGTCTTCTTGATTCACTAACTTGGTAGACTCTTCTTCAATCAAAAGCTTAAAAGCTTCCTTAATCTTGAGCTTCTTCTTCTTTTTCTTTTCGCCCGAAAGGTTTTGAAACATACCTTGCAGTTGATTGGTCATCTCTTCCATGCCAGGAGGTGCCATGATTTCAACGCCGACTTGCGGTAGCGCGATATCCAACTCTATTTCTTTATCGTCGAGCTGACCCTCCCGTAGCTTTTTACGAAACACCTGCCTGGTACCTTTATCTTCAGTAGGTTGCTTATCGCCAAAGCTATTTTCTGCAGGGGGCAAAAGAATGTCTAAGATGCGCTCTTCGGCCGCTTCTTCTGCTCTGAACCTCACCCTCTTAGCCGCTTGCTCCTTGGTCATTTTAACCGCAATATCCGCCAAGTCCCTGATAATGCTTTCGACTTCTTTGCCCACATAGCCCACTTCGGTGAACTTGGTCGCTTCAACCTTGATAAAAGGCGCGTTAGCCAGTTTTGCTAAACGTCGAGCAATTTCGGTTTTGCCCACGCCAGTAGGCCCTATCATCAAAATGTTTTTTGGGGTAACTTCTTGTCTCAGCTCCGCGGGGAGCTGCATTCTGCGCCAACGATTTCGAAGGGCAATCGATACGGCTCTTTTCGCATCCGCCTGCCCAACAATATGATTGTCAAGCGCGTGAACAATTTCTCTGGGTGTCATTTCCGACATAAATATTCCTAGTAATTACTTTGACCGCGCGCAACTTGTATCCCAGCGCAGTGTAAAAAAAGGTTAGTACTCAAGGGTTTCTACGGTTTGGTGTGAGTTGGTAAAGACACAAATATCACCAGCAATCGCAAGGCTTTTTTCAGCGATATCTTGGGCACTTAAATCTGTATTTTCAATAAGTGCGGTGGCCGCTGCGTTTGCAAAAGAGCCGCCTGAGCCTGTGGTGATTAAGTCATTATCTGTCTGCACGACATCGCCATTCCCTATAATCATCAACGACGCGTCTTTATCTGCCACCACAAGCACCGCTTCAAGTCTTCTAAGTGAACGATCGGTGCGCCAATCTTTGGCAAGCTCGACCGCCGCTCTAGTTAAGTGTCCCTGGTGTATTTCAAGTTTGCTTTCAAAACGCTCAAAAAGAGCAAAAGCATCTGCGGTACTTCCCGCAAAACCGGCTAGTACTTTATTGTGATAAAGGCGGCGCACCTTGCGTGCATTGCCTTTCATGACGGTGTTGCCCTGTGAGACTTGTCCATCACCTGCTACCACAACCTGATTGTTGCGGCGTACGGAAACGATAGTGGTCATTTTACTGCTCCAATATAGACATGCGCAGATAGCGCTCTTTGCTTAAAAGTGGGGAGCAACTTAGAAATTTCAAGGGTGATTAAACGTGCTTTATGGCTTGCTCAGGATCATAAGCAAGCCTGACCGACCTGTTACCAGATTTTACACCCGTTAATACCAGCACGCCTAACCTGATGGCGATGCCTCTCAGCCTCGCGTTTGCGTTCATAAGGTCCAAGCACTACTCGATACCAAATACCAGTGCTTCCTTCACTTTGCAGAATTTGTGCTTCTAAACCTTGCAGAGCGAGTTTTGCACGAAGCTCTTGGGCACGCTCAGTGGTGCGAAAAGAGCCGCATTGCATAATGAATTGACGATCACTTTGCTCGTCTTCAGGAATATCGACTTCAACGGAGTATTCCGGCAGCGCGTCAATAAATGCCCACTGCTCTTCGCCAAGCGTAGGTAGGGGATCACTATTTGGGGGCGCAGGGGTTAGGGCAACATCTGATGTTGTTGGCGATTGCGGCTTAAGTTCAGACAACTGTGATGCGTCATCCGCCTGTTCACTTTCCACATTCAACGGAGTCTTCTGCAGTTGATACAGCCCAAACACAAACGCACTGACTACGCAGATGGCCAGCACAATTCGAAGCCAGGGTGTAGGTGGTTTTTTCGCTGCTTTTTTATTGCGCTTTTGACCACGCGACACATAGTCTGTCGGTGACATAATTCCCCTCTAATCAAACACGATACATGCGCTTTGTGTATCTTCGTAATATACGAAGCGGGTTCTAATGCCCGGTGCGCGTATCTCAATATTACTCAGCAGCAAAGTATAAGGAAGTTTTCAATTGCTTGCTCGTAAATTTGCGCTATTTACGTAAAATCAAGAGGTGCAACGTCTATGCTCCAACGGATTTTAGGACTATTAGGATGGCTTTCTAGGGCCTCTAACGCATTTTGCATTGCTCCATGCAGATATTGTCTTGAAGTCGATTGTACGATCAGCATGAAACGATATCGCCCCTGCTTTTTTTCAATCCCACAGGGCAAAGGTCCTATCATCTTTAACTTAGCGAATTGCGATAAAAGCCCTTGTGCATAATCTAAAAATGGATTGAGAAGAAATACATGTGCTGATTCTGCGCGTAACAGAATTTGATGTTGATAAGGTGGCAAGTTAGCATGCTCTCGCTCTAACAATAAGGTACGAGCATAATCTGCAAAGCCATTTTGCACCAAATCTTGCAGTAGCGGATGTTGAGGCTGATGCGTTTGTAACCATACCTCTCCGGGTTTGTTTGCTCTGCCGGCACGCCCACTTAGCTGCGTAATTAATTGACCTAACTTTTCTGGCGCACGGAAATCTGCGCTGAACAAGGCCCCATCCGCATTAACAATCACAGCCATGGTGACATTTTCGAAATGATGACCCTTCGACAGAATTTGTGTTCCAATTAAAATTTGGTGTTCGCCGCGATTGATTTGTTCAAGCAAATTAGTGAGCTTATTTTTACCTCGCGTCGAATCACTATCAATTCGCACGCAGGAATAATCAGGAAACAACGCTTGAAGACCTTGTTCAATTTGTTCGGTACCTAGGCCAAATGTGTCAAGGGAGGTGTTGCCACACTGTGAGCATTTTTGAACGATGGGCTTATGCTGGGCACAGCGATGACATTGCATATTGTTGGTGACTTTATGCACTGTGTAAGGGTTATCGCAATCAATACACGTTTCTACATGCCCGCACTGGTGGCAAATCAGCGCTGGCGCAAAACCGCGGCGGTGCACAAACACAATCACTTGATTGCCCTGCTGAAGTTGCACCTTCATCTTATCAAGTAACCCAGGTGCGATACCGTATTGAAGGTGCTGCCCGGTAATATTCAGCAACATTTGCGCAGGCATGGTTGCACTGGCTGCTCGCTCAGTTAACTGTAGGTGATGATATTTTTTACTAAACGCATTACATAAGGTTTCTAGCGATGGTGTGGCGCTGCCCATAATCAGCGGCACATTCAGCTGTTTGGCGCGATACACCGCAATGTCTCGCGCATGATACTTAAGCTTGTCTTGTTGTTTGAACGATTCGTCGTGTTCTTCATCCACTATAATCATCCCTGGCGTAAGCATAGGGGTAAAAATCGAAGAGCGCGTGCCAATGATAATCCCAACCTGATTTGCGATGGCTTGCTGCCAAACGCTGAGCCGCTGGGCATCGTTTAAGCCAGAATGCATCACCCCTACGATGTCGCCAAAACGTTTTTCGAATCGTGCAACGGTTTGTGGTGTTAGGCCAATCTCTGGCACTAAAATAAGTACCTGTCGACCACGACGCAGCACCGGTTCAATGACCTGCAGATAAACTTCTGTTTTGCCGCTACCGGTTACCCCCTCTAGCAAAAATGTCGCAAAACCACTGGCTTCATTGACAGCAGAAATGGCAATACTCTGCTCTACATTTGCGCGCATTGGCGCAGCAATATGAAGGCGTTCAGGCCAAGCAGCGATGCCTTTATTTGAGGTCAGTTGCACTTCAGCTAAACCTTTCTCGATAAGGCCTTTTACCACAGCACTTGAATATCTAGCTTTTGCTTGCGACAGTGGCACAGAGGTATAATCGAGTTCATTGCAAAGTGCCAACTGACGCTTGGCGTTAGAGAGGGTTTGGGCAAGCTCTTGAGAATTTGAAAACCGTTTTTCTAGTATCTCAATATCAGGCAAGGTGGCTGCTTGCCCTTTTCGTAGCGCTGTGGGGAGCATGGTGGCAAATACTTCGCCAATAGGATGCAAGTAAAATTGCGCCATCCAGCGACCTAGCTCTAAAAGAGCTTTGTTGATAACCGGCGAGTCGTCGAGCTTCTCAGTGATGTATTTTAGCTTGTCCGCATCGATGGAAGACTCAGTGCCAATAGCAAGCACAACTCCCACTTGTTCACGCCGCCCAAACGGCACCCGCACACGACACCCTACCCAGCTTTCATTTAAGGTTTCTTCGCTAGGTACCAGGTAATCGAATGTTTTACGCAGTGGCACAGGAAGTGCAACTTGCACAAGTTGAAACGTCACTTTGTTTATCATTTTATTGCTACGTCAGATAGCATGAAGAATAACAACAAGTAAGTCGCTCTACCACACACATTTCACGTGGGCTTAGGTGACTTTATGTTGCTTAACTAAATTTGTCACACAGACATGCAAGCGCTTTTGATGTTTGCGATATTGGCGCTTGTATATTTGTTGATACCTTAAAACTGTGCTCTCTACAGTATGCTTGTTTGCAAATGTAACATCCTTGGAGAATGGTCGTGTCAGCATTAGCAACGTCGGTAGAAAGTAAATTTAGATTAGTCACGCGCAGCGATTTTGATGGTCTTGTTTGTGCAGTTTTATTAAAAGAACTAGGGTTAATTGATGAAATAAAATTCGTCCATCCTAAAGATATGCAAGATGGCATTATTGAAATTACGCCAAACGACATCACCACAAATCTTCCGTACGTGCCCGGTTGCCATGTAGCATTTGATCATCACTTAAGTGAAGTGACGCGTAATAGTGCAAATAAAACCGTTAATCACATTATTGATCCAAAGGCGCCATCGGCCGCGCGAGTAGTATACGATTACTATGGCGGAAGAGATGTTTTCCCTGAGGCATGGGATGACATGATGGAAGCGGTAGATAAAGCAGATGCAGCGCAGTTTAGCCGAGATGAAATTCTCAACCCCACAGGTTGGGTGTTACTTAATTTTATTATGGACAGCCGCACCGGGTTAGGTCGCTTTAGAGAGTTTAGAATCTCGAATTATCATCTTATGATGGAGCTTATTGACTACTGCCGCGATCACACGATTGACGAAATCATCGCCTTACCTGATGTGCACGAGCGCGTAGAGCTTTATAATTCTCACAAAGAACAATTTGAAACACAGCTGAAACAATGTACAACCATATATGGTAATTTAGCCTTGCTAGACCTGCGCGAACAAGAGACTATTTATGCAGGCAATCGCTTCATCATTTATGCATTGTTTGAACAGTGTAATATATCTATGCACTTGATGTGGGGGGTTAAAAAACGTAACACCGTGTTTGCGATTGGCAAGTCTATTTTGAATAAGACCTCCAACACCAACGTAGGCGAGCTATGCCTAACCTTTGGCGGCGGTGGGCATCAGGCAGCCGGAACGTGTCAGGTCACTACCGGCAAGGCTGAAGCAACCAAAGCAGCGTTGATTGAAAAAATTAATGCCGATGGCTAAAGCCTATTGACCGAAAGGTATAGATCAAGTACACTCCGCGCTCGAAATTTACTGCTTCGTGCGTGATTGCGCGGGGTATTTTAACTTAACACGCTTGGTGTGCGACTTCGGGTTGTATAGCGAGGCGGCCTAACGGTAGGTAATCCAATGAAAGACGGTATCCATCCTCAGTACAATGAGATAAAAGCCACTTGCTCTTGCGGAAACGTAATGGACATTCGCTCAACACTAAACAAAGACATCTTCTTGGACGTATGTTCATCTTGTCACCCGTTTTACACTGGTAAGCAACGTAACGTTGACACTGGTGGTCGTGTTGACCGCTTCAAGAAGCGTTTTGGTGCACTTGGTAAAAAGTAAGCTAAACATTTACAACAAAAAGGCGCTACTAAGCGCCTTTTTTTATGCCTCTCTTTCGTCCTCACTGACAGGGACACATTTGAAACCTCTTTTTAAGAGTATCAATGCAATCCATTGCTATGACACGTCCTTCTCGCTTCGCGCTTTACACCTATATGTAGGCTCGCTATATTTATCACAGACGATTTTCTAAAAAATTAAAGGTACACAAAATGAAAAAAGTGGCTGTCGTATTATCTGGATGTGGTGTGTTCGATGGTGCAGAGATCCAAGAGTCTGTTCTTAGCCTTCTGCACATAGCTAAAGCTGGGGCATCCTACCAATGCTTCGCGCCCGATGTTGCACAAATGCACACGCTTAACCATATTACTGGCGAAGAAATGGGCGAGCCTCGCAATGTGCTTATTGAAGCATCGCGGATTAGCAGAGGCGACATCAAGCCAGTTGATGAATTGGACGCAGCATCTTTTGATGCGCTTATCGTACCTGGTGGGTTTGGGGCGGCAAAAAATTTATCGGACTTTGCCGTTAATGGTGCAAACTGCAATATTGAAAAAAGCACGTTTGAAGCCTTACAAAGCTTTGCTAAAGCAAAAAAACCAGCTGGCTATATTTGTATCGCCCCAGCAATGATTCCCTTGATTTATGGAGAGTCGGCTAAAGCGACGATAGGCACCGATCCTGATACTGCGGCCGCTATCAACACAATGGGTGGTCAGCATGTTGAATGTGCCGTTCGCGACATTGTCATAGATGAAGCAAACAAACTCGTTTCGACCCCCGCATATATGCTAGCCGAGTCCATTCTTCAGGCCGACGAAGGAATCAAGAAGCTCGTTGATGAAGTGCTTAACATGTGTGAGTAAATACCTTAAACATATTGATGCGGTGCGTATTTTACCACCGCATCAATACTCAATAAGGGACAATCGCATTGCAATGCTTTAACCATATTCGACTGCGATTTAAGTTAAAACACCACTATTCACGTAAGTATTGTAATTAATTCCCATCATCACACTGATGAATGTTGATTTAATTTCTCATTAAAAACATGGTCTTACCAGTATCCCTAAGCAAATAGGAATATACGATTTCGGATTTTATCTTAAAATATTTGTGTTATTGTTGTTTACGAGATGACGCATTGCGCGTTTCCACACAACACCTGAGTTAAGGATCCCATCCGAGATGTCTGATTTTCGCCAAAAAGCCTTGGACTACCATGCCCTGCCAACCCCCGGAAAAATAAGCGTAGAGTTAAGTGTACCTGCTGATAATGTAGAAGACTTAGCATTAGCCTACAGCCCTGGTGTGGCAGAACCTGTTAAAGAAATTGCAGCTGACCCAAACGCTGCTTACAAATATACGGCGAAAGGCAACATGGTTGCGGTGATTTCCAACGGCACCGCTATTTTGGGCCTTGGCAACTTAGGTCCGTTGGCCTCTAAGCCCGTGATGGAAGGTAAAGCGCTGCTATTTAAACGCTTTGCAGGCTTAGATTCCATTGACATTGAAGTGCAACATCGCACAACTGAAGAATTTATTAGCACGGTAGCCAACATTGCAGACACCTTTGGCGGCATCAATCTTGAAGATATCAAAGCACCTGAATGTTTTGAAATAGAAAAAGAGCTCATTAAACGCTGCAAAATCCCTATCTTTCATGATGACCAACACGGTACTGCCATTGTCACCGCCGCAGGTATGCTAAATGCCTTAGAGATTCAGGGAAAAAATATCAAAGATGTACGCATTGTGTGCCTTGGTGCCGGCGCCGCAGCCGTTGCTTGCATGGAGCTGCTTATAAAATGCGGTGCCCAGCGCGAAAAAATATACATGCTAGACCGTCAGGGAGTCATTCATACCCGACGTGATAACTTAACTGAACATAAAGCCTTGTTCGCAAACAACACCGACAAACGCACCCTTGAGGACGTAATGGATGGCGCAGATGTTTTCTTGGGCGTATCAGGCCCTGACTTGCTGCCCCCTGAAGTGCTCGAACTTATGGCAGACAAGCCTATTGTATTTGCCTGCTCTAACCCCGATCCTGAAATCAAACCAGAACTTGCCAACGCTGTACGCGACGATTTAATCATGGCAACCGGCCGCTCAGACTATCCAAATCAAGTCAATAATGTGCTGTGCTTCCCCTTTATCTTTAGAGGCGCGTTGGATGTACGAGCGACGCAAATCAATGATGAAATGAAGGTAGCCGCTGTTGAAGCATTGAGGAATATTTCAAAAGAGCCTGTTCCTGATGAAGTACTCAAAGCCAGTAATACAAAGTCACTTAGCTTCGGGCGCGATTACATTATTCCAAAACCTATGGACCCGCGTCTTTGCCAGCGCATTGCCACGGCAGTTGCGCAAGCTGCAATAGACTCAGGCGTGGCGCAAATAGATGAATTGCCTAAAAACTATCTAGCCTAGACAATAAAAAAGCCCTGAAAGTATGTTCGTCTTTTCAGGGCTTGTTTTATTGCATTTGATGTTAATCTAAGCGTATTTTTATTAAGCAGCTTGCTCTTCGCCGGCCTCTTCACTCACTTCCACAGGGTGCATCAGTAAGTAATCATAAGCGGCTAATGCAGCTTTTGAACCTTCACCCATTGCGACCACGATTTGCTTGTATGGCACAGTTGTAACGTCGCCACATGCGAAAATGCCTTCTTCGCTGGTTAAGCCTTTTTCATTGATAACCACTTCGCCATACTTCGTCAAATCCACCACGCCCTCAACCACTTTCGAGTTAGGTACTAAGCCAATTTGTACAAAAATACCGTGTAAGGCTTGTTGATGCACTTCTTCAGTTACTCGGTCAATGTATTCAATGGCATTGACTTTACCGTTTTCAGCAAGTACTTGCTTAGTTGCTGCATTGGTTACTACCGATACATTGTCGCGCTTCATCAATTGATCAATGAGTACTTGGTCGGCTTTCAACGTTGGCATAAATTCATAAACGGTTACTGACTTTACAATGCCGGCTAAATCAAGCGCAGCCTCTACACCACTGTTTCCGCCACCAATGACCGCAACATCCTTGCCTTTATAAAACGGTCCATCACAGTGCGGACAATAAGCAACGCCATTACCGATGTTCTCTTTTTCACCCGGAACACCAAGCTCACGCCAGTTTGCACCGGTTGCTATGATAAGAGTGCGGGTTTTAATCACCTCACCAGAACTAAGCGTCAGGGTCTTAATCACACCTTTCTCAATCTTCTCGACACGAATGTGCTCTTTGAGTGTCACCTCATACTCATTCAGGTGCTTCATCAAAGAACCCGTCAATTCAGGACCTGTTGTTGTGGGCACCGAAATCAAGTTTTCAATGCCCATAGTGTCTTTCACCTGACCGCCAAAACGGTCAGCAATGATGGTCACATTAACACCCTTACGTGCAGCGTAAATTGCCGCAGCAACACCAGCAGGACCTCCGCCAATGACCGTGACGTCTTGGAGCGGAAGCTCAGGGGCATTCTCATCAGCCTGCAAGATTTCAGGGGCAACCACGCCAAGTTTTTCAATGATCCCGGCAATCTCTACTTTACCGCTGGCAAACACTTCACCATTCAAAAAGACGGTGGGTACGCCTTGGATCTTGTTTTCATCGACTAAATCTGGATATACCGCACCATCAATCATTTCACTGTTAATATTGTCGTTTAAAAGCGCAAATTGATTCATCGCTTGCACGACATCTGGACAGGCATGACAGCTCAAGCTTACGTACACTTGAAAGTCGAGCTTACCATTCACTTTCTTAACCATGTTTTGAATACTATCATCCAATTTTAGCTTGCTACCGCCAGCTTGTAAGATAGCTAAAATGAGCGAATTAAATTCGTGACCACCCGGTACCCCTGAGAAGGTAATGCCCGTTGGCTTGTTGTTTGCTTCAATAGCGAAGGTCACAGGTGAACGCAACACACCTTGCGTATCGCGCTCTTCTAAGGTGATGTGCTCAGAAATGCCAGCGATTTGGGTCAGCATGTCTTTGAGCTCATCACGCTTGCTGTGCTCGCCTGTTTGTAAGACAAGGGTGAGTTCGTTACTAAGGTCTTTAAAATACCCCTTTAGGGCATTAAGAATATCTTGTGTAAGCATAATATTGCTCCTTTCATTTAGGCAACACTCACCCGCGAGTGAAGTTGCAGTTCTCTCATCTATCAATCAAATACGGTTGGGGTAAAAGGTTACAGCCTAATATAAGCCTAAGCCGCAAGCATTTAACCCAGTGTGGCTCGCAGACTACCTGCGAGCCAATGGTCTTACGCTCAACTAGCTTAGATTTTACCCACTAAGTCTAGGCTAGGAGTTAAGGTTTTTTGACCTTCTTCCCATGCTGCTGGACAAACTTCGCCATCGTTATTTGCAACATACTGCGCCGCTTTTACTTTACGTAACATATCTTTAGCAGAACGACCAATGCCTAAGTCATGAACTTCAGCAACCTTCACAATCCCTTCAGGGTTCGCAAGGAAAGTACCGCGAAGCGCTTGACCCGCTTCTTCGATCATCACGTCAAATCCACGAGCAAGTTTAAATGTCGGATCAGCTAGCATTGGGTAAGTGACTTTACCGATTGCATCAGATGCATCGTGCCACGCTTTGTGTACAAAATGCGAGTCAGTAGAAACTGAATATACTTCTACACCAAGACTAAGTAGTTCGTCATGAATTTTTGCCATGTCTTCTAGTTCAGTTGGGCATACGAACGTAAAATCGGCCGGATAAAACAAGAAGATTGACCATTTGCCTTTCACATCTTCACTAGTGATAGTTTTAAATTCACCGTTGTGAAACGCTTCAACAGAAAAGTCTGGGATCATCTGGTTTATAATTGACATTTGCAGTTTTCCTCTTTAGTTAGGATAGTTAAATTACGTGTTTAATTACGTTAAACGTAAAGATATAGATGTTTTTGACTAAATTAAATTGAAAATAAACGATGGGGTTAATCTTAAAAAACGATTACCAAAAGAGATATTCATCGGTAAAGCTGTATGCGACTGAATTTATTGAAAAACTTTTACGCTGTCAGCATTTGCCACACGCTATCAAGGTTCGCATTGATTTATACGATAGTTGACTTAGCTTTGTCTCTCATAAAATATGCGACGATCAAACCTGAAAGAAAGCCAAACAAATGTGATTCCCATGAGATATACGGAGATGAAGGTAAAACACCGAAGATCATGGTGCCATAAAAGATCGCGACAAAGATTGAAATGAGCGTGAGTGTCACCTTTCGACTTAACATGCCTGCCAACACCAAATATCCAAAGTAACCATAAATGACGCCGCTCGCGCCAATATGTATTGCGCTTCTGCCAAACACCCAAACCAAAAGACCTGTTAATGTAATAAGTAACAGACTCACTTGCACAAAGCGCACGCGACCAAATTGAAATACCAGCGCGGTAAATACTGCCAGCGTCACCATATTCGATGCAAAGTGCGTGACGCTGCCGTGAATAAAGGGCGCCGTGAATATAAAGCCTAATGATGATGGCGTGCGCGGAATGACGCCAAATGCACTCAGCATTCGCCCGGTAAGTAAATTCACTATTTCAACAATGAGCATGAAGCCTAAAATCCAACCAAGCCACTTGAGCTGCTCACTGATATCCATCGACGTATTTGTCATATTATCTCCGCTCTAATTACCAATAGACTTCGGCTTGCATGGCGATTTTGCGAGAGCGCTCCATCACCGCCAGTAAGCTCTCTAGCTTCTCATCTATCCATTGTCGAAACTCAAGTGGGTCGTCCACGTCACATTCCAATGTCGCTTCTTGCAAGAAGGCAATGGCTTTTAACTCGTCAATACCTTGCAATAAATCGAGCCATGGCGCACGAAAATTTCCACGGCTATCAACAAACAAATCACCTAATAAAAAGCCATTTAATAATGACTGTTTAAGGGTCGTTTCGAGCGCTACATATTTTGCGCTGTTCATTTCGTTATTTCTAGGTAATGACTGCATAACCGTCTGCCAACTTTGCGATAGCCAACCGTTAGCGTGCTTACGAACAGGTATATCTGCGCCATCAGTTTGCTCACGCCACGGCTTTTCTACGAGCAGTCGAGACGCAGCGAGCTGCACTTGTGAACTCAGGTTAGACATGAGCAACGTTTGGGGCTCATAGGCCATAATTAATCCTTCACGCCTACCTAACAAGTAATTCATCATTGCTAGATTTTTAGGGACGCGCTTGCAAAAAGGTCCTTTACGCGAACGTAATTGATGAATGCTACTTAAATCTTCTTGCCAAGACCATTGCTGAACAAGTTGAAGCAATTGCTTATGAATTCTTAATAAGGCATCCGACTGAAGCACCGGCAGGTAAAGAGACACGCTTTGTAACAGCAACAACAAGCTCTCACGCACTTGTGTTAGAGCCTTTGGGTCCTGAGTTTCGAGATACAGTCCCTGGTGAAACTGCCAATGCCCGAGTGAGCACTCTATCGCTTTACAAAGTCCTAATTCGGTTGAATCTGTGTTGTCCAATGGCAAAAACTTAGGTAAGGCTATACTCTTGGTTCTCGCGCCTTTAAGCAGGCGATAGCCGCGCGCAGCTTTGGTAACATTGCTAAGCCGAGCGGGCATTGCCACACATATTTTGGCGGCGATATCAAACAAGAGGCTAGCATGCCCCCGTTTTAATTCGAGCTCGATTTCTTGGATAGGTAAAACATCATCCTGTGTTTTGACTTCGCCAGAATCGAGTACCAACTCCACTAAGCCATCATCAGTTTCGATATCAAACTGCGTGCGGTGAAAGTGAGTGGTGAACAACTTACCGATTTGTTTGTTAACCTCGTCAACATCAAAATCTTCACCCCAGATACCACGGTCGAATTTGCGCAAATCTGGCGACGGCGAGGGTAAGTCAATGTTGAATTCGGGTCGCTGATGCAGGCCACCTTGCACTTGCCCTTGTGTTTTAACCGTTTGCTCAAATCGGCCATCTATCGCTCTGACCCTAAACCCAATTTTGCGGCTACCTAACAAAAACTCAGGGGTATCGTAGTACTCATTAAATACGTCTTTGCTAGAGCGTGTGATAGTTGCCTGTAGGTTCGGTAATATCTCATCTTCAAGCACGCTAAGCGCATCAGCCTCAACCACCAGTTTTAACTCAATTTCCATCTTGGCTCCCTCAATCGAGCTGGCTTGTTATTTCACTATATTAAGCATACCATCTAATTAAAAAATGGATGAGTAAACAATCATGAAACGCCTTCTTTTAATACTCCTAGTAATGTGCACAGCCACGCTATCTTTGGCGCAGACCACGCCAGGCCAAGCGGCGCAAGGAGAAGCGGGTTATATTTCTAACGACCTCTTTATTTATATGCGAGCCGGACCTAGCCCAAACTTCAGATTAATTGGCACTATTAACGCAGGCACGCCCGTCACCAAACTACAACAAGACGGTGAATACGTTCAAATTCTCGACGACCGAGAGCGTACAGGTTGGATCGAAATTGAGTTTTATAGCGCAACAGAGTCACTTCAGTCACAAATAGAGCGTATCACAAACGACCTTCAGCAAACCCAATCCGATAGCTCGCTTATGGCCTCACAAAACGCAGCCTTACAGCAAGACTTAAGCGCATTGACCACACAGAACAATCAGCTCAATCGAGAGTTAACCGAGCAACTTGAAATGGTGAGTGTTTTGCAAAACGAAGCACAGATGCGCGACCGCAATAGTCGTGTCGAGTGGTTAACACGAGGCGCTATTATTGCTTTGGTAAGTGTGCTTGTAGGCTTTATTCTCGGTTCAATCTCACGCAAAAACCGCTCGCGAAACCGCTTAATGTAAATGGCGTGAACATCCGTTATAACAAAAGAGCGCCAGAAGGCGCTCTTTTTAGTTACTAAGCATCTGCCTACTCTTCGTCATCTTCGGTGAGGGTCATCAGTGACGTATTTCCACCAGAGGCTGTCGTATCAATCGATATGGTTTTCTCGGTCATCAAACGACCAATCATATTATCGTTATATTCGGCAGTGATCATAGGTAGTATTGCGCCTTTGCGTTTAGCTAACTCGCGCGCGACATTTGCCGCACGAGAGGTGTTACTGTCAATAACAACGCCCGATAAATGCTCATGCTCCAACAACGCTTGAAGATGCTTTAAGCGCGCCACCTGAAAGATGTTATCAGGCGCGCCAGTGGTCTCTAGCTTGCTCTTGAAGGCCAATGCTTCATCATAAAACAGCTCCGAAACGACCGATATGACCACGTTGCCCGTAGCCAACGCTGTCACGATAGACAACATCCAGTATTCAAACGTCACTTCTTTGTCTGCAAAAGTAACTAAAATCCCGCGTGGCTCAAGATGTAAGGTGTTTGACTCACCCGTCGGGCCAGGTAATACCTTGGGTTTTTTCAAGCGCTTTTCGATTGAAATGAGCTGGGCTCGCGCCGTCGCCAAAGTGATATTTAAATCATCCGCGAGTTCGTCAACAATATCGACATTGGCAATTTTTGCCAACAATTGACGCACCCATGAAATACGAGATGTTAATGACGTTAAGCGCCATGCTTGCGCAACGCCACTGGCACTTTTCATCATTGCCGCAACATCGTCAAAGTCTCCTGCCTCACTGATAAGTGCTCGGTCGTCGGTAAAGTCTTCCGAGATAGGCTCCGCATCAGGCGTCGCTTTTTCTACCATTAATCGCGGCAGATAGTTAGGGCCACCTGCTTTTGGTCCCGTTCCCGATAGGCCTCGCCCACCAAAAGGCTGCACGCCAACAATCGCGCCAATCATATTACGATTAATGTACACATTGCCCGCATTTGAGAGCTTAGCAAGCTCATGGGCTCGCTCTTCAATGCGCGAATGGATGCCCATTGTTAACCCAAAGCCAGTACCATTGATGGCGTCAATCACTTCACGGATTTTTTTGCCATCAAAACGCACTATATGCACACAGGGACCAAAAACTTCCCGCTCTAATTGGTCGATAGACTGAATCTCATATAAACGAGGCGCAAAGAAGGTGCCGTTTACCGATGGGTCTACCTCGCATTGATACAATAGTTTCACGCCGTCTTTGGTGCGCATTTGCTCAGCATGATCTTCTAATGCTTTAAGTGCTTTTTTGTCAATCACTGGACCTACGTCTGTCGACAACCATTGCGGATCTGAAACTTTTAATTCTTTTAAGGCGCCAATCAACATTTCAATTAAATCGTCGGCAATGTCATTTTGTACGTATAGAACGCGAAGCGCCGAACAACGTTGCCCAGCACTCTGGAAACCAGACATGATGACATCATCGACCACTTGCTCAGGTAGGGCGGTAGAATCTACAATCATGCAGTTTTGTCCGCCAGTCTCGGCAATTAGCGGTACTTGTCCAGTCCCTCGCTGCGCTAGCTTTTGCGAAATAAGAGTCCCGGTTTGCGTAGAGCCGGTAAACATCACACCTTGAATCCTTAAATCAGGAAGCATGACTTCACCCACTTGTGAACCCGGTGCTAATACTAGTTGCACCGCACCTGTGGGCAAACCCACCGACTGCATTAACTCAATAGCACGCTTGGCGATCATGCTGGTTTGTTCAGCAGGTTTCGCAATGACCGTGTTACCGGTCACAACCGCAGCGGCAACTTGACCAAGAAAAATGGCCAATGGAAAGTTCCACGGACTGATGCACAAAATCACACCCCGTGGTGCTAAGCGATCATCTGGGTCCAGCTCAATCGCTCGTGCAGCATAATAACGACAAAAATCAACGGCCTCGCGCACTTCATCTATGCCATCTTGTGCCACTTTACCTGCTTCTTTTATACATAAGCCAATGAGCTCATCCATATGTCGCTCAAGGATGTCTGCAGTGCGGTTTAACACCAACGCTCGGTCTTTTACTGGCGTTTTAGACCAACTGTCGAAAGCTTCATGAGCCACGCTTAGCTTCTTGCGCATCGCTTCTGCATCATCAAAAAGATGATAACCAATAATTTCATCGTGATTTGCCGGGTTAATCACCGGTACATGGTCTGATGTAATGTCCATTTTCGAAAGCGCTAGCATATGCTTGGCAAAACGCTTTTCAAGATTAAACTTGGTGTTAATTAATGCATTAATGTCATACAAATCCTGCCCTTTGGAGTTATTTCGTTCACTCCCAAACATGGCGATAGGCATAGCAATTTGGTCATTCTCTCGGCGCGCTAAACGCTGGGTATGCTCTACAGGATCACCTAAAAGTTCTTCTACTTCTTTTTCATCATCCACGATGGCATTTACAAAAGACGAATTGGCGCCATTTTCGAGCAAACGTCTTACAAGATAGGCCAATAAGTCTTCGTGCTCGCCCACTGGCGCATATACGCGCACTTGTATTTTGTCTTCTTCAACAATTTGGTCGTACAGCGTGTCGCCCATCCCATGCAAGCATTGGAACTCAAAGTTCTCTTTATCGTCACCAGCAAGCTCTAAAATAACTGACGCGGTGTATGCATTATGCGTGGCAAATTGCGGGTAAATGGTATCGCGATACGCGAGCAAACGGTTTGCACAGGCATGGTATGACACGTCAGTAGACGACTTTCTTGTAAATACGGGAAATTCTGCAACGCCAAGTTGCTGAGTGTGCTTGATCTCGGTATCCCAATACGCACCTTTTACCAGCCTCACCATCATGCTCTTGCCAACCGTTTGGGTCAGCTCTCGAATCCATTCGATGACAAAAATAGCGCGTTTTTGATAAGCCTGAACGGCAATACCAAAGCCGTTCCAACCACTTAGGTCTGCATCACTAAACACGCGTTCAATGATATCTAGCGATATTTCTAAACGTTCCGATTCTTCCGCATCGACAGTTAAGCCAATGTCATATTCTTTGGCCATCAAACAGAGCGCTTTTAGCTTTTCACTGATTTCATCAACAACCGTTTCATGTTTTAGAAAGTCAAAGTGCGGATGTATGGCAGAGAGTTTAACGGAAATGCCAGGGCTCTTTTTAGGGCCGCGTCTATTTGCTGCTTTGCCAATGACTTTAATCGCTTTTACGTAAGAGTC
This sequence comes from Glaciecola sp. XM2, assembly GCF_018595715.1. Classification (GTDB taxonomy): domain Bacteria; phylum Pseudomonadota; class Gammaproteobacteria; order Enterobacterales; family Alteromonadaceae; genus Glaciecola. The sequence goes on along the minus strand of NZ_JAHEOJ010000020.1, from coordinate 87,616 downwards.
GTAATACCGCTTTGCATGCAAGGCTGAGCGGGCGCCCTCGCCGAGCATGTCGTAAGAATAAACATAACCTTTACGTTCTTTTTCTTGTGCCCTTTCTACGGCATCTTCAATGGTTTCACCCATCACAAACTGTTTGCCCATCACCTTCATGGCAATATTCATTGCTCGGCGAATAACGGGCTCACCTAAACGCCCAAGGGTCTTTTTCAAGAGACCTAACTGCTCTTGTTTACGCTTGTCGGCATAGGTCACCATGTTACCGGTAAACATCAAACCCCATGCAGATGCATTGACAAACAATGACTCACTGTTGCCCAAATGAGGGGCCCATTTACCTTGGGATAACTTGTCTCTAATTAATTCATCTTGGGTGGCTTTATCTGGCACGCGAAGAAGCGCTTCGGCCAAACACATTAACACCACCCCCTCGGCGGTAGACAGCGAGTACTCATTTAATAGCGCATCGACACCGCCATGTGCGGAGTTCTCGCGGCGAATTCTAAGCACCATAGTGCGAGCACGCTCCCAGGCGCGGCTGCGCGCTCGCATGCTGACTTCGGCCTCAGGAAGTATATGATCGATAGCACGGGCCTCGCCAATACGATAAAAGTCACGGATTTTCTGGCGGATAAGTGACTTGGTAGCAAGATTACTGCGTACTAACATAAGGTACCTCTAATGAGCGTGTAAACATTAACGACATGCGCTGTATGGTAGCGCGATAGCAAAAACAAAGCGATGCTCAGTGAAATCCAATGTATACATTTAGAAACACACTGTAAAAATTCATAAACGCATGCATTGCAGACTCAAATCAAAAGGGGCAAATCCTATTCGCATGATGCAAGTTGGTCACCCAAATATGCGTGCACTATAACGAAGAATTAGCAATTGCCAAGCAAAATTATGATGGCATTGTTTAACCGCGCTATTTGCCCTAAAATACACATCAAAATCGAAGCAAAGACGCAGGTATAAAATGAAGCACAAGTGGCTCGCCGTTGTCCTAATAGCGCTATTAATCGCGCTTCAGGCGCGCTTGTGGTTTGGTAAAAACAGTATCGCTGATTACCAAGAGATGCAGTCAAGTATCACCGACATGCAGCAACAAAACGCAAACCTACGTCAACGCAATGCGCTACTTAAGGCCGACATTAACGACCTAGAATTAGGAATTGATTCAATGGAAGAGCGTGCGCGCAACGAATTAGGCTTAATTAAAGAAGGCGAAACGTTTTACCGCATCCTGCCTAAAGAGTAATGTATTTTGCAAACCCCTAAGCAATTTTCGGTTGTTATTCCTGCTGCTGGTATAGGCGCTCGTATGGGGGCCGACCATCCTAAGCAATACTTGGTAATTGGTACTAAATCGATTATTGAGCGCACCCTTGAGGTATTTACCTCTCATCCACAAATTGCCGAAATTATTGTCTGCTTGCATCCAAATGATACCGATTTTGCACGCTTGGATATCGCATCACACAAAAAAGTAACTGCCATTGAGGGCGGCGAAGACAGGGCATCTTCAGTTTTGAATGGTCTTACGCACTTGCTTGACCAGCATGCAGACAAAACCGTATTGGTGCACGATGCAGCGCGCCCAGGGCTTAGCCATACAGCCCTAAATCGCTTACTTAGTGTAAGTGTTACAAAAGGAAACGGCGCAATTCTGGCGCTTCCGGTAATAGATACTATTAAGCAATGCTCACCTACTGAGCCCAGCAAAGTGAAGCAAACCCTTGATAGAAGCACACTTTGGCAGGCGCAAACACCACAAATGTTCAATGTAAGTGATTTGCATAAGGCCCTTAAGCAGGCTAGCGAACTAGGACAAACAGTGACCGATGAGGCTTCGGCGATAGAGTTGGTAGGCGGTAATGTGACACTTATATTAGGAGAGCCTTGCAACCTAAAAGTAACCCAGCCAGAGGATTTAGATTTAATGCACTACTATTTATCGCAACGAGGATGTTTATGATCAGAATTGGCCATGGGTACGACGTCCATAAATTTGGCTCTGATAAACCGCTTATTTTATGCGGTGAAACGATTGAGTATGAGCATGGATTAATCGCCCACTCCGATGGAGACGTTGCCTTACATGCATTATGCGATGCCCTGCTTGGCGCACTTGCCATGGGCGACATCGGCAAACACTTTCCCGATACTGATGCGGCATATGAAAATGCTGACTCTATCAACTTGCTATGTCACGTTTATGATTTGATTAAGCAGCGCGGGTTTGCGTTAGTTAACGCCGATATTACGATTGCAGCGCAAGCACCAAAACTAGCCCCTCATATTACCAACATGCGAGAAAATATTGCTAGGGCGCTAAACGTCAGCATTGAGCAGATAAGTGTGAAAGCCACCACCACCGAAAAACTCGGGTTTGTTGGTCGTAAAGAAGGCATCGCATGCGACGCAGTCGTGCTACTTGAGTCAAGTCATTGAAATCACTTTCCACATCTCATTGGCAATATTTGCATGGTGAACCAGAGTTTTGCGGGGTTATCAAACAGCAAGCAGATGACTTTGTGGTCGATGAGCAACTAGGTTTTGAACTAACGGGTGAAGGTGAGCACCACGTGTTGTGGGTAGAGAAAATTAACACCAACACCGCTTATGTCGCCGAGCAGCTTTCCGCATTTTCTGGTATTCCACTTCGCGACATCGCTTATGCGGGGCGTAAAGATAAATTCGCTCGCACCCGACAATACTTCAGTATTTACCAAGGTAAGCATGAGGCTCCTAATTGGGATGATTTTGCGTGCGCTAACGTAAAAATCTTAACTGCCACACGCCACAATAAGAAGTTTCGCTTGGGCGCATTAGCCGGTAACAAATTTACACTCACTATTCGAGATGTTCATGTGCAGGATGTATCACAGTTGCAAGCGCGAATAGAAGCAGTAAGCGAATTTGGTGTGCCCAATTATTATGGTCAACAACGATTTGGCGAGATGCATACTGCAAGTGGCATAAAGTTAAATGGGAATCTAGAACTTGCCCTTAGAATGACGCAAGGCGAAAAAATCAAGAATCGCAACAAGCGCTCCATGGCAATATCGGCGCTGCGCAGCTGGCTGTTTAACGAAATGCTAAGCTATCGTATTGCGCAACAGCAGCATCGGCGCATTATGACTGGTGATGCACTGCAATTATCAGGCTCCAACAGTTATTTTGTTGTCACACGCGAAGATGACATGGTCACTTTGCAACAACGACTGCTTGACAAAGACGTGCAGTTAACCGCACCTCTGTTTGGAGATGGTAAAACCGCAGTAACAGACCAAGCGCAAGAATTTGAGGCAAACGGTAGCCAGGCATACGCCAAAATGATTAAAACACTAGCAGGGTTAGGCCTCAAACAAGAGCGCCGACCTATAATCCTGTATCCAAGAGACTTAGACTATCAGTATATCGATAGCGCACTGACATTAAGTTTTTCACTACCAGGAGGATGCTTTGCCACATCTGTCTTGCGTGAAATCGTCAATACTAATCAGCAAAGCTAACGAAGTAAGGAAAGACATGCGAATTCTATTGAGCAATGACGATGGTGTATATGCCGAGGGTATACACACTATGTATCAACACTTATCTGAGCACTTCGACGTCACTGTGATTGCACCAGACAGAAACTGCTCTGGAATGAGCAACGCCCTATCGCTGCATCAGCCCCTGCGTGTTCAAAAAACCGAAAAGGGATTTTATTCGGTAAACGGCACACCATCTGACTGCGTGCAGCTTGGTGTTAACAGTGGACTTTTTGAAGAGCCTGACTTAGTGGTTTCAGGTATTAATCACGGGCCAAATCTTGGAGACGATACCGTGTATTCAGGCACCGTGGCGGCTGCCCTTGAAGGACGCCACCTTGGGCACCCCGCGATTGCTGTGTCGTTATGTGCTAAACAAGATCAGCACTTTGACACCGCCGCCGCGCTCACCGTAGACATTATTAAGAAGCTCAAAGGTCATCCGCTACAAAACAATCAAATTTTGAACGTTAACGTCCCTAACCTTCCGCTTGAGTCAATTAAAGGTATAAGAGCCACGCGCTGCGGCAAACGTCATCGCGCTGAAACCATGGTGGAAGATACCGACCCATTTGGTAATCGCATCTTTTGGTACGGACGCTTAGGAAACGAGGCTGACGCAGGCACGGGAACGGACTTTTATGCCATCAAGCATGGATATTGCTCAGTCAGCCCCCTATCTACAGATATGACGGTGCATGACCAAATCGATAGCATGAACACCTGGCTACAAGAATATGTTAGATGAGATGATGATCAAACCCACCCGCAAAGGCCAACAACTTGCTGCTTTACTAAAGCACGAAGGTATCTCTCACCCACGAGTATTAGAGGTAATCGCCAGTACACCACGAGAGCTATTTATACCTGACGCGCTCAAACATAAAGCATACGAAAACAACGCCCTACCGATTGGTCAAGGGCAAACGATTTCGCAACCTTACACGGTAGCTAAAATGACCGAACTGCTACTAGGGCAAAAAAATCATGGACAAACGGTTTTAGAAATCGGCACGGGCTCAGGATATCAAACCGCAATTTTGGCTCAGCTATTTAATAAGGTCTACACCGTTGAGCGCATCAAAGCTTTACAATTTCAGGCAAAGCGCAAAATGAATCAACTCGATTTGCATAACGTGCACATGAAGCATGGTGACGGATGGGAAGGCTGGAAAAGCAAAGCGCCATTTGATGCCATTATTGTCACTGCGGCGGCATCTACATTACCCGAGGCTTTGCCTGCCCAGCTTTCTAATGAGGGTACGCTAGTGCTACCAGTAGGCGAAAAACAGCAGCAATTGAAACACATTCGCCTAGAGCAAGGAGAGTGGATGGAGCAAACTATCGAAACGGTAAAATTTGTGCCATTGATTGCCGGAGCTCTTAGCTAGATAATGTGAGTGCTTAACATAGCTCTTAACCCGGTTAGTATTAACGAGATTAAAGTGCTCGTCCTGTTTGCTTGGCCCGTAACATACTATCGTTAAGCCAAGTCAATCGAGTAAATGAAAGGAAATTTAAAAGGAATGATAATGCGCGTGTTCGTGGTTTTTATTTGCAGCATGCTTGTAGCCTCTTGTGCAGGCAGATTTGAACCCGCACCAGTAGTATCGCTCTCTACGCGTCTTGCCTCCGAAAACAATCTGACTGAAATTACCGGCAACACTTATATTGTTCAGCCTGGTGACACACTCTTTGCCATTGCGTTTTATAGTGGAAATACATATCGTGAATTAGCAAAAATCAACGGTTTATCAGCACCTTATACGATAAACGTCGGGCAAACATTGAAACTGACCGCCACTGAGCCGCCCCCTCATACCCGACCTAACATTGATTTAGCACAAACTAATACACCGAAGTCAGATATAAGAGTTGACCCTTTACCTGCACAGGCGTATGGTGAAGGTGAAAAGGAAAAACATCGGAATAATCATAAAGCACACAACAAATCCTCGATAAATTCTGTTAAACGACGATGGGTTTGGCCTGCCTCAGGCGAGCATACGATAGCAACCGTCGGTTCAGATGGTACTAATCGAGGCTTAGACATCAAAGGGTTACTTGGCAGCAAGATAACCGCAGCAGCAGACGGAAGGGTCGTTTACGCTGGAAATGCACTGAAAGGATACGGGAACTTAATCATCATAAAGCACGATGATGAGTACTTGAGCGCATATGCTCACAACGATAGCATTTTGGTAAGCGAACAAACATATGTAAAACAAGGACAGCAAATTGCCACAATGGGCCAATCTGGGGCTAGTGAGGTAATGTTGCACTTTGAAATACGTAAGAAAGGTAAATCCCAAGACCCGTTTATCTATTTGCCAGATATATAAAGAATTTAAAAAGCATTGGTTTTAATTATTCAACCAATGTCACAAAAAGGCGGAGACGCACATGATGACGCAAAGTTCTGAAACCGATAGCCGAGATGTAGAAGGGCTCGATTTTGAAGCAATCGAAGATAGCACCGACGACAACCAAGAAGAGGCAAAACCTTCAGAGGTCAAAGCAGAACCGGTATCCGTTAAGCAGTTAGACGCCACTCAAATCTATTTGAACGAAATCGGTTTCTCTCCCCTATTGAGCGCCGAAGAGGAAGTAAAGTTTGCTCGTGAAGCCCTCAAAGGGAATGTAGCTTGTAGAGAACGCATGATTGTCAGTAATTTACGCTTAGTCGTCAAAATTGCTCGACGCTATAACAATAGAGGCTTAGCGCTTCTTGATCTTATCGAAGAGGGTAACTTAGGCTTAATAAGAGCCGTTGAAAAGTTTGACCCGGAGCGCGGCTTTAGGTTTTCCACCTATGCCACATGGTGGATACGCCAAACTATTGAGCGAGCCCTGATGAATCAGACGCGCACCATTCGTTTGCCTATTCATATTGTGAAGGAGTTAAACCTTTACTTGCGCACCGCTAGAAAGCTGCGTCAAGAGCTAGATCATGAACCTACGCCAGAAGAAATTGCAACTGAGACGGGTGAGCCAGTCAGCAGCGTACAACGCATGTTAAAGCTCAATGAGCGCATCAGCTCTGTCGATATGCCTATTGGTGGAGACGGTGACAAAGCCCTGCTCGACTTAATTGCCGATGAAAACGCAAGTGGCCCTGAAACCCAATTACAGACCAATAATATCAAAACCAGTATTGTAGATTGGCTTGATGTGCTTAATTCAAAGCAAAAAGAAGTGCTTGCTAGGCGTTTTGGTCTGCTAGGACACGAAGCCGCAACGCTCGAAGAAGTAGGTGTTGAAATCGGTCTGACCCGCGAGCGCGTGCGTCAAATCCAAGTAGAGGCACTGAAAAGATTGAAAGAAGTGCTTAAACATGAAGGTCTAAGTATAGAGTCACTGTTTGGCGTTGAGTAAACGCCAAACCCTTACTCTGAAAAGGTCGCTCGCGGCTTCTAGACAAAATGTGTTGGTTCATTAAATGGCAGCAATTCGATTATTAGCGTCCGCCGCAGTAGCATTTATTTTTTACAGCGCTTGGGCATTTTATGCCAATAGCCTGGTTACGCAAGATCAAGCTATACTTGTCAAAGCCGCCCTTGTTCAAGGGATTTACAGTTCGGCGATCACCCTCTTTTTTAGTATATTACTAGAGTTTTTCCACGCGAGGCTTGCGCAAAAAGGTTTATGCTTAACTTGTATCATTCCATGCTGGTTCGTAGATGACCGAGACCACCCATCGCCGGCGCGACAGAGTATCCAAAGCGCTTTAGAGAAATTAAGAACGAAATTCAAGGGCAATGAAATTCCTGGCATGTTAATCGTGCCATTACCGGCCCTATTGATTCAAAGCGTCTTGGTCATCGCCATTAATGTGATATTTGCCACGCCAAATTTATGGCTTACGGTTGCACCGTCTATTTTCTTTAGTGGGCTTTATGGATACAGCTACAGCATTGCTTTAAGCCGCCGTCAGATGCGCGCCAATGTCACAAACTCGTAGTTATACGGGTTTTTATCGTCTTTTTGATGAGCGGCACGTTCAACCTCATGCCAATTACCGTCACCGTGCCAGTCAGGAAAGTGTGTATCGCCGGTCACCACTAAATCAATAAATGTCAGATATAAATGCGTTGCTTGAGGCAGAAATGTCTTATAGATAGTGCCGCCGCCTATGATCATGACATCATCTGATAATGGCTCTGCTGCGGCTAAAGCTTCCTCACAGCTGGCCACTACAAGCGCGTCATCGAGCTGATAATCTTGCTGACCGCTAATCACGATATTTTGTCTACCAGGTAAGGCTTTGCCTATGGACTCATAGGTTTTTCTGCCCATGATCACCGGCTTTCCTAATGTCACTGCTTTAAAATGTTTTAAATCTGCAGACAAATGCCATGGCATCTGATTGTCTTTGCCAATGACTCTGTCTTTTGCCATGGCGGCAATTAACGATACTTTCACTAACGCTGTCCTTTGAAAATCGAGATATTAGGTTTTAGTCATGTCGACATGCATAATACCATCTTCAGGATAATGCGCCGAGACTTCTTTAAAGCCAAATGCTTGATACAAGTGCGATAAATGACTTTGGGCGCCAATGGTCACCGCTCGATTCGGCCATATAGTGGAGAGCGTATCTAAGCTAGTTTGAATGATTTCACGACCAATGCCCTTGCCCCTTATCGACTCGGCGGTTAATACTCGACCTAAACTAGGGTCATCATAACTTAAGCTAGGCGGTAAAACTCTCGCATATGCAACGAGGTCATCAGCTTGATACCATAACAGATGGCGGGTTTGTGAGTGCAGGTCTTTATTGTCAATATCCTGATAGACACACTTTTGTTCCACGACAAAGACTTCGCTGCGAAGCCGCAACATTTGATAGACCTGCAGTGCATTGAGTTGTGCAAAAGTAGCACAGAGGTGGGAAAGCTTCATAGTTGGCCTTTAAACAAATATGTGTGCCCTGAGACCACAGGGCACAAACAAACTAGACGAACTTAGATCTGCTTCTCGGCTGCTTCTAGTTCACGATTAAGGCGTAACTCCTCATCTGCACGAGGCTTAGAGAAGCGCGCGAGTGCATAGTATAGCACCGGGGTAAGGAACAGTGTAAAGACCACGGCTAAGCCAAGTCCACCAAATACGACCCAACCAATTGCATTTCGAGCTTCTGCACCAGCACCAGTCGATAAGATAAGCGGTAAGCCTCCGAGTATTGTCGAGACCAACGTCATCATAATCGGACGTAATCTCACCTTACCCGCTTCGATGATCGACTCTTTCACTTCCATACCTTGATCGCGTAGCTGATTGGCAAATTCCACTAGTAGAATGGAGTTTTTCGCCAACAAACCAATTAACATCACCAAGCCAATCTGCGAATAGATGTTGACCGACGTGCCCGTTATATAAAGCGCGTAGATGGCCGCTGCGATCCCAAACGGCACGGTCAATACGACTACCACAGCACTGTTAAAGCTTTCAAATTGTGCGGCAAGTACCAACAAAACAATCAAGAAAGCCAATACATAGGTGAGCATGACCTGTTGATTAGTTTCTTGGAAAGTTTGCGCCTCACCTAAAAATATAACGTTTATGCCACTAGGTAGGGTTTCGTTTGCCAAGTCTCTTATCGCCGTCACGGCCTGTTCAATAGTGACTTCGGCAGGCAACTCCATTTCAAGCTCAATAGCGCGGCGCTGAGCATGGCGCTCAAGTTCTGCGGCTACGCCTTCTTCTGTTACAAAGGCAACACTCGACAATGGCACCAAACTGCCGCTTGATGAACTCACGTAAAGATTTAGCAGATTCGATGGGTCTAGTGAATTACGAGAATCCGCTTCCAAAATAATCGGTACAGCTTGGTCACCCACGTTCAAATCAACGATATTGTCACCATTAATAGCCGAGCGAAGCGTTCTTGATATATCGTTAAATTCGACCCCTAGCTCCTCGGCTCGACGACGGTCAATATTTACTCTCAGTTGCGGCTGAGTTGGCTCATAAGAAATATCTACATTACCGAGCTCTGGTAATCTTTCTTCAATCACTTTAGCAAAATCGAGCGCAGCTTGATATATCTCTAAATAGCTCTCACCGGTGAGCGCCATTTCAAAACCGCCACCAAATCCACGTAAATTCAAGCTGTTTGAACCAAAAGCTCGGCCAGGGGCACCGGGAACTTCAGACAATATTGGACGCAACTCGTTGATGATCTCTTGTTGCGAGCGCTCGCGATCTTCCCAATCAACTAGCGGAACGGTAATAAATAGAACGTTTGGATCCCAACGTCCGACAACCGTATAAATAGATTCGATTTCACTTTGAGCGACATTAGGGAGTAACAGCTCTTCTGTGGCGATGGCTTGGCGATCCATAAAATTAATACCGGTACCATCTGGGCCTCTGGCAAATACTCGAATGACACCTCTATCTTCTGTAGGCAACAATTCGTTCTCAAGCTCATTGAAAACATAATACGCGCCACCCGCTATGCCTACGCAAAACAGTACAACCACAAGGGAATACTTCAGTACAAAGTGCAAAGAACGTTCGTAACCATTCACACAGGCGGTTCCAAACTTACTAAGCAGACCTGGCGCTTTCTGTTTGCTCAGATCAATTGCCGGGATTTTTGCAGTTAGCGCTGGCACCAACGACAGTGCTACGAACGATGAAATGATTACACCGCCAGCAAGCACACCACCAAACTCTCTAAATAGTCGTCCGGCAGTAGACGGCAAGAATGCAATAGGTACAAATACAGCAACAAGCACTGCAGTAGTGGCTACCACGGCAAAAAATACTTCTCTTGTGCCGATTACCGCAGCGGCTCTCGCACCCATACCGGCTGCTCGGCGGCGCTGAATGTTTTCTGATACTACTATCGCGTCGTCAACAATCAAGCCGGTGGCTAACACTAGCGCTAAAAGCGTGAGAATATTGATAGAAAATCCAAACGCCCACAAAAGCGCTAAAGACCCTACTAGAGAGACGGGGATAGCCAAAGCCGGGATAAGCGTGGCTCTGAATTTTCCAATAAAGACCCAAAGTGTGCCAATTACCAAAATAATAGTTAAAACGAGTGATTGCAAAACTTCATCGACCGAGTCTCTAATAAACTCCGCATCATCCGACGTTACGGTAAGTTGGAGATCTGGGAAGCGCTCTTTGAGGCCCTCCACCAGCATTAACACTTCATCTGAAATTTCAATTGTGTTGGAGCGGGCTTGCCGGATAACTCCCAAGCCAATGACGGGTTTTCCGTCTAAGCGTACAATGCTTCGCAAGTCAGCTGGACCAAAATAAACATTAGCAACATCGCCAACCTTCACATCACCCGCAATCACAATGTCACGGACGTCCTGCTCTGACACGGATGTTGCGTCGGCTCGCACTATCAACTGCTGGTCAGTAGAACGAATGCTGCCTGCTGGCACATCAAAAGGCGCAGTACTAAGGGCTGCAGCCACGTCAGAAATCGATAATTGAAAACTAGTTAAGCGCAACGAATCAACGCTGACCCGCAATACTCGCTGACGGTCGCCGTCCAAATTAACATCCGCAACCCCAGGAATGTTTAAGAATAATGGAGATAGGTCGGTTTCAACGATATCGGTCAGGGTTTCCAAATCGTATCGGTCGCTTGATACTGCGATGTTTACTACCGATTGGGCGTCGTTATCGGCTTTGATGACCGACAGCTGCTCTACTTCGTCTGGTAATCCTCGCTGCACCCGTGCAACAACCTCACGGGTTTCGTTTGCGGCATCTTCAATATCCACCCCAGGACGAAACTCAACACGCACGCGGCTGCTGCCTTCTTCAGAGTCAGCTCTGATACTTTTAACCCCGCTAACGCGCGCTACGGCCCCTTCTAAGCGACTCGTTACTTCTGAGTCTACCGTTTCAGGCGCTGCCCCTGGATAATTTGCAGAGACAGTTATAACGGGGCGATCAACATCGGGTAACTCACGAACTTCAAGACCATATAATGCTGCAATACCGGCGGTAACAATCAACAAGTTAATAACAAGAATGAGTACCGGACGGCGAATCGAAAGAGAGGGTAAATCATCTTTGAAAAGAGAGTTCTTAAACATTAGCCTGCAATCCTTGGTTCATCTGCTTTTTTGCTCATCATCGCGCCATTGTCAGGATAGGTCAGAGGCTGTCCGGCACGAAGGCTTTGAATGCCCTCTACGATGAGACTTTCACCATCACGTAGGTCACCTGATACCAGTATACGGCCACGCATTCTTTGCTTCACTTGCACATCTACGCGCTTGGCCTTATCGTCTTGGGCCAACCAAACATAGGCACCAGAGGCACCCCATGAAAGCGCCGCTTCAGGGACCGCGACATAACGCTCTCCGCGCACCGCTAGACTAACGCGAAAACTCATACCTGGCCGATATTGATCGTTCGTGTTATCGAGTAATGCTCTGACCCGAATAGTTCTATCTTGCAAATTGACTCGTGAATCAAGCTCACCAATTTTAGCCTGCAGGGATACCGTGCGGTCCGTCCAAGGTTGTAACTGTACGTCTGGCTTTTCCATCAAATACGTTACCGCTAACTCGGGGGCTACAAAATTAACGAATAGCTCGCGTCTATCATCAATAGTCGTGACTTCAGTTTGTGCCGTCACTCTGTCGCCCACCTCAACATCCGTGAAACCTACTACACCATCAAAAGGTGCTCTTATTAGTCTATCTTCTTTGTTTTCTTTTGCTTCTTGCAGTGCAACTTTCGCTAGCTTTGCAGCGGTGTCAGCATCGTCTAATTCTCGTTCTGTAACCGCGCCTCTTGCAAGGCTTGCCTTTACGCGTTCTAAATTACGTTGGGCGTCGACTAGTTGAATTTGTGCACGCTCAATGTCTACATCTTGTAGGCGACTGTCTAACTCAACTAGAATATCTCCTTTAGCGACATTTTGACCTGGCACGAAATTTACCGCAGTCACTTCATCAGCGACACTTGGGAATAGAGTTACCGAACGTTTAGCTTGGGCGCTGCCAACAGCCTCAATTAGTGTGCTTTCATATTCAAAACTTAGCGGCTCTACAGACACAAGACGTGGACGGTCGCCGCCTCTAAACTGTGCCAGCGAAGAAAAACTACTTAATAGGAGCGCGGCAAAAAGTGAAAATGAGATAAGTCGAACTGAAAAGACAGACATGCGATATATTATCCTACGTAAAAAAAACGTTAATTCTTTGAGAACTAATTAAGTACGCTTGAAACTGTAAAGCGGACGTTTTCGATCACATTTGTGACGAAAAAACCCACTAATCGTTCACAACAATATAAAAAAGTTTGTAGCTGGTGTAAGCGAGTTGTTAGTGTTGACAGCTATATAACAACCTGCGCTAATTGGCCAGATAGCACTGTAGTTGCTATTGTTATGTCGTTTGTTATTCCACATTATCGTTAGAGAGAATTCATTTTGTTGCTTTTGTCTGATCTACAGCGCTTAAATCCATTAGAGCGCCGTTGGCTACAGCTTTTTCTGATTACTATTTTAAGCACCACGATTTGGTTTAGCTGGCAAGGTACCGATTGGCAAAGTAACCAATCCATTGTGTTGAACTGGTTGGTCAGCCCCATCAGTGCAATTAGCGGTGTGCTTTGCGTAGTCATGGTTGCTAAGGGCTTATTGTCGAACTGGATTTGGGGCTTAATCAGCGCTTCAACCTATGGCTTTTTAGCATGGAAATCGGGCTACTATGGCGACTGGTTAATTAATTGGTTTTATTTTTTACCGGCTCAGTTTTTTATCTACTTTACTTGGCGACGCAACTTAGAAAGTACTAGCCAAATCATTATAATGCGCCGCTTAGGCTGGCACTGGCTCTGGGTCGTTGTACTAGTGCTCTTCGCAATAATGTTGCTAGCAGGTGCATTACAAAACTTAGATGGGTTCTTCTCCGATGCATTAAAACGCAACTCCTCAGTCTACGATAGCTTAGCATCGCTCAGCGGTTTTAATATAGCTGGGCCGCTTCTCGACAGTTGCACGGTTATTTTACAAATTACAGCACAACTGTTGATGATTAGAATGTTTGCCGCGCAGTGGCCCTTTTGGATTTTAACGAATATCCTTACCATATTTGCTTGGGCGCTAGTATTAACGACCGACCCGAGCTCAGCCCCATACGCGGTGCCCACACTGATTATGTGGGGTGCGTTTCTCATTAATTCTATCTATGGCGCAATCAGTTGGCATAAAGGAGCACAACAAAATGACTAATGTGGGGGTTTTCCCAGGCAAGTTTTTACCACCGCATCGCGGACATTTAACGGCGATCCTGAGGGCTCATGCACTTTGTGAAAAACTGTATGTAGTGATTAGCGAACGTAGTGTAGAAGATGGCGAACTTTGCCACACAGCAGACATCCCCTATCTTGATGGCGTTTTACGCCAGCGCTGGTTATCCCAAGAGCTACAAGGCTTGGATATCACCGTGTTGTTGCAAAACGAAGATGCCATCGCCCCCTTTCCTCAAGGTTGGGGCGACTATGCGACATTGTTGCAGCAGACGGTTCCAGAAGCGTTTCAAGTGATTTTTGGAGGTGAAGAGGATTATCGTACAGGTCATAAGGAGCACTTTCCAAACATAGTCTATAACGTGCTAGACCCGCAGCGTATGCAGTGGCCTATCAGCGGCACAGAGATCCGAAATCGGCCTTATTTACACTGGGATTATATTGCCGGCGCTGCCAGACCTTTTTTTGCGCGCAAAGTGTTAATTACTGGGCCGGAATCTTGCGGTAAAACCACCTTAACTCGCAAATTGGCTAAAGTATATTGCACCTCATGGTCAGAAGAGCTAGGCCGTGATTATCAAGAAGACGTTGTTGGCGGTAACGGCGACCTCTTTAACTTAGAAGATTTTAATCGCATCACCCACTTACAGTATGAGCAAGATTGGCATGCGCTTCGTAGCGCCAACAAAGTGTGTTTTTTTGATACTGACGCCGTAGTAACCGCGTTTTTCAGTAAGGCATTTTTAGGCGACATTGCTAGTAGGGTTGAAAGTTTTATCGACCCATTAAAATATGATTTGATTATTGCCCTAGAGCCCACGGTGCCATGGGTAGCTGACGGTATGCGTGAACTAGGCACGCCCGAGTTGCGCAAACAAAGCTTTGAACAATTAATTGCGTTGTACCAGCAATATGGTTTTCCGGAAGACCGTATTTTGCGAGTGAGCTCTTCGGACTATTACGAACGATTAGAGACCTGTATGAGTGCAGTAGATGCCTTATTACACAAGTAGCACTTCCACATGCTTTCGACAGAATTTATAAAAACAAATAAATGAAATTAAGAAGTCTCACGCTATTTATAGAAATGAAGACTCATTTTCATAAATAGCGTGCAAATAACCCAAATCATTTGGATTATTCGTTGGTATAAATCACATTGGGATGATCATCATCCTCGTCGTCATCTTCATCATCATATTCATCTTCAGCGGCTTGTATGAATTTGGCTTTTTGAGGTTTATCCCAAGAAAAGTCAATTTCTTCATCGGTTTCAGTAAGATCTTGTGGCCCAAGCTCATCGATAAATTCCATAATGTCTTGGCAAATTTCCATCACGCCAAGTTTATGAAACGCAGAAATTTGATAGTAATCCTCATCCCAACCCATTTGCTCAGCAATGTCACTGCACAGTTGCTCTGCTTCCTCTTCAAGCATTAAATCGACTTTGTTAAACACTAACCAACGAGGTTTTGCAGCTAATTTTGGACTATAGGTTTCTAATTCATTGATGATGGTAAGCGCATTTTCAACGGGATCTGAACCGTCTGCAGGCATAATATCCACTAAATGCAATAAGATTCGACAACGCTCTAGATGCTTCAAAAACTGAATACCTAAGCCGGCCCCTTCAGAGGCGCCTTCAATAAGTCCTGGAATATCAGCAATGACAAAGCTCGCTTGAGAATCAAGACGAACCACACCTAAGTTTGGCACTAAGGTTGTGAAAGGATAATCAGCTACCTTGGGCTTAGCAGCTGAAACGGAGCGAATGAAAGTAGATTTACCCGCATTAGGAAGCCCTAAAAGGCCTACATCGGCGAGCAGCATTAGCTCTAATTGCAAGCTTCGAACTTCACCGGGTGTACCATTCGTTTTTTGACGAGGGGCACGGTTAGTACTGGTCTTAAATCGTGCATTTCCAAGTCCATGAAAACCACCTTGGGCAACTTTCATACGCTGACCATGAACCGTTAAATCACCAAGTACTTCTAAGGTTTCCTTATCGGTAGCTCGCGTACCTACCGGTACTTTGAGTATAAGGTCTTCGCCTTTGCGCCCGGTGCAGTCACTGCCTTGACCGTTTTGTCCGCGCTCTGCTCTGTGAAAACGTTCAAAGCGATAGTCAATCAAAGTATTTAGGTTTTCATCTGCTTCAAGAAACACGCTTCCGCCATCACCGCCGTCTCCGCCATCTGGGCCGCCTCGAGGGATATATTTTTCACGTCTGAACCCGATAGTGCCATTACCACCATCGCCTGCTTCAACGCGTATTTCTGCTTCATCTACAAATTTCATTTTCTGTTACTCTGATTGCCTAGGGTCAGACTACTAAAAACCCCGTGTATGAGCAATCTCTGTGCTCATACATATGCCAAACCATTGCTGGCCAAATATATCGCCTACCGATGCCACGCTGCGATATAGGCGTGAGTGCTGAGCAAAAAAAACCCCGCGACAGCGGGGTTTTTGCAATCGATTTAAGCTACTTATTCAGCAACAATACTTACGTACTTGCGATTCTTAGGGCCTTTTGTTTCAAATAAAACTTTGCCGTCAGAAAGAGCGAATAAAGTATGGTCTTTACCAATACCCATGTTATCGCCTGCATGAAACTTAGTGCCACGTTGACGAACAATGATGTTACCCGCCAATACGTCTTGGCCACCGAAACGCTTAACGCCTAGACGTTTACTTACCGAATCGCGACCGTTTTTAGTACTACCACCAGCTTTTTTATGTGCCATGTGTTCGTCTCCCGCTTATGCTGTTATTGCAGTGATTTTCACTTCTGTGAACCACTGACGATGTCCCATCTGTGAGCGTGAATGCTTACGACGACGGAACTTAACTACTTTAATTTTTTCACCACGACCATGAGTCACTACTTCTGCAGTCACTTTGCCGCCATTTACATAGGGCGTGCCGATTTTAATATCGTCACCATTGCTAACCATCAAGATGTTATCGAACTCTACCGCTTCACCCGGCGCTACTTCGATCTTTTCAAGACGAACGGTTTGACCTTCGGCCACACGGTGTTGTTTACCACCACTTTGGAAAACCGCGTACATAATTTACTCCGCTCTGCGCACAACTGCGCTCAATTCAAAAAACAGGGCGCGAATTGTACGTAATGTTTGACAAACTCGCAAGGCTTATCTACCGATATTTGTACATTATCTTGCATAAACCTAGCTTGGCTTGCAAAAATGCCATAAAAACATTGGTAATTTATACATTTAGTAGCCGAATCGCGAGATAAATGTAACAATATTTGCCATAAATAAACAATGATTTAAGTAACCCACGGATTCAGATTGGATTTAGATAGCATTCGCAAGCTTTCAGATAATGATATGAAAGCGGTCAACCATCTTATTGGTCAACAAGTTAGCTCAGATGTCGCCTTAATTAATCAGTTGGGGTTTTACATTGTCAACAGTGGCGGAAAACGCCTTCGCCCTTTACTTACCGTGTTAGCAGCAAGGGCACTGAATATTCAAAATGAGCAACACCATACCTTAGCGGCAATTATTGAATTCATTCACACTGCCACCCTCCTTCATGACGACGTTGTCGATGAGTCAACAATGCGACGTGGTAGAGAGACCGCAAATGAACTGTTTGGCAATCAAGCCAGTGTCTTAGTGGGCGACTTCTTGTATTCCCGCGCATTTCAGATGATGGTTGAATTAAAACGTATGCGCGTGATGGAAATACTGTCTGACGCAACAAATCGCATTGCGCAGGGCGAAGTCATGCAGTTAATGAATTGCAACGACCCCGACACCTCACAAGAAAGTTACCTTGAGGTCATTTACAGCAAGACTGCACGCTTGTTTGAAGCTGCTACCCAGCTTGCCGCTGTATTGACCGACCAGCGACACGACATCGAAGTTGCAATGCAAAACTACGGAAAACATCTTGGCACCGCATTTCAGTTGATAGACGATGTGCTCGATTACACTGCACAAAGCGAAGACATGGGTAAACAAGCGGGTGATGA
Organism: Glaciecola sp. XM2; assembly: GCF_018595715.1. Classification (GTDB taxonomy): domain Bacteria; phylum Pseudomonadota; class Gammaproteobacteria; order Enterobacterales; family Alteromonadaceae; genus Glaciecola. The sequence continues at coordinate 69,832 of NZ_JAHEOJ010000020.1, read as the reverse complement.
CTTAGCAGAAGGCAAGCCCACACTGCCCTTGTTACATGCAATGTGGAATAGCGAAGCACAAGATGCTGAGCTCATCAGAGAGGCGATTGAGAAAGCCAATGGCATGGAGCACTTTGACCATATATTAGATGTGATGAAACGTGCTGGTTCAATCGAATATACCCGCGAACTTGCTGTCGCAGAATCCGAAAAAGCAAAGGCCGCGATTGAGATTTTACCTGAGTCAATTTACAAGCAATCACTCATAGGTTTAGCGGACCTTTCTGTCAATCGCGATAGTTAGACGCGGAAAGTACTACACTTTGTCTTGAATACTACCCACTTCTAACATGGGGGATGCATCGATATCATGAGCGTCCATCATTCTGGCAATGCGCTGCATCGTTGCGACCATCTGACTTTGCTCCCACTCTTCTAACTGATCAAAGCGGTTGATGAAATGCTCCTGCAGCGGTAAGGGAGCAGTAGCTAACATTTGCTCACCCGCTGGACTTAAAAATACTCCAACCCTGCGCTTATCTTCAGTACTTCTGACTCGCTGAACTAATGCCTTTACTTCAAGGCGGTCTAAAATACTCGTCACCGTTGCAGGGCTAAGGTTAATGTTTTCAGCGAGTTGCCTGACCATGATGCCCGGCGTCTTGCCAATGTTTTGCATCACCAACAGCTGCGGGCCGGTAAGTCCCGCTTCTTTGTTAAGCTGCCTAGAGCGCAAGTCAATTGCTCGTATAACTCTCCTTAGTGCAATCAGGAGTTCTTCGTCTTTTTGCATAAACACTTCCTCTTCATCAACACGCGTGATTACCTAACAAGGTGCAAAAAGTGCTGATGCTTGTGATACTGATCAATGATGTCATGGATGACAGCATTACTTGACCATCCCATGATGTCATAATCCTGTCCACCTTCACTCAGATGAACTTCAGCGCGATAATAGATTTGTTCATCATCTTCGTCTACTGAATCATCATCATTTTGCACAAAATCGGGTTGATGATGCTTGGTGCGATGCACGCCATAGATAAAATCTTGTTCTTCACCTAAAAATACATAGAGCTCTACCGATCTATCGAATTTTCTGATCTCAGTTTGTATACCATGACCTTTCAACTCTTTCGCAACAGACTCAAATGCTTTCATTACAATAGATTGCTGGTATTTTTCTACCGCTTGTTTATTTGGGAAGTTGACAATATTTTGTAACCTTTCTTGCCAAGCCTGCTCATGCTCTATTGGATAAGACGGCGATGCATTAAATTGCAGTGATTCACGCTTGTACTCATCAACTCTTAAAGCTTTAATCAACCCTATTAATGATAATAAAATAACCACAGCAAACGGCAAGGCCGACGCGATTGTCATGGTTTGCAATGCTGTGAGCCCACCTGCAGTAAGTAAAATGGCAGCAACAATCCCCACACCTAAGGCCCAATAAATACGTTGCCAAACGGGTGTATCATTTTTTCCGTGAGAACACAGCATGTCGACTACCATGGCGCCAGAGTCACAGGAGGTTACAAAGAACACCACGACCATCATAATTGCGATGCCTGACAGCACCTCGGTCATAGGGAAATATTCAAAGAATAAGAACAAGGCCGCAGAGGTGTTGTCGTTGACCATAGAGCTAAGCCCAAGGGTGGGGTCGCTGATGATGGCATCAATCGCAGTATTTCCAAAAACCGTCATCCATAATAATGTGAACGCAGTAGGAATTAATAATACCCCTAGAACAAACTCTCGAATGGTGCGACCGCGCGAAATACGCGCAATAAATAAGCCCACGAACGGCGCCCACGCAATCCACCAGCCCCAATAGAAGATAGTCCATCCACCAATCCACTCGGTTTTATCATAAGCAAATAGGTTAAATGTATTGCGCACAATATCAGACAGGTAGGCACCAGTATTTTGTAAATACGCCTTAAGCAAAAACACCGTAGGGCCAAGTAGTAAGATAAATACGAGTAAGGCAATGGCCAGAATCATATTAGCTTCTGACAACCGTCTAATCCCCTTATCAAGACCCGAAACGACCGAGACTATCGCGATGGCAATAATACCGGTCATTAATACGATTTGATGAAAGGTCGAGACCTCTAGCCCAATTAGATAATTTAATCCGCTATTAATTTGAGATGCCCCCAAACCCAGTGAAGTCGCAACGCCAAATATTGTGCTCACCACTGCAAAAATATCGACGGTATGGCCGGTCCAACCGTAGATACGGTCGCCAATCAGCGGATAAAGAGCAGAGCGCATTGTCAGAGGTAAGTTATGTCGAAAGCTAAAGTAAGCGAGGACTAAAGCCACCACAGCATAGATGGCCCAAGCATGGAATCCCCAATGAAAGAAAGTCATCTTCATGGCTTCTCTGACCGCTTCGGTGGTTTCGGGAGTTGCTGTGGGAGGTGCGAGATAGTGCATTACCGGTTCGGCAACACCAAAAAACATGAGACCAATACCCATACCTGCTGCGAACAACATCGACAACCACGTGGGTAAAGAATAATCCGGAAGCGCATGATCCGGCCCTAGCCTGATGGTTCCATATCGAGAAAACCCAAGATATAAAACCGTTACAAGTATTACTGCAACGCTTAATACATAAAACCAGCTGCCATTGGCAATGATAGAAGACTGCGCGAGGCGAAAAACCTCATCTGCCTTTTGAGGCGTGATAACGGCAAACAATAAAAGAGCCAAAATAATTAGAGAAGCGGGAATAAACACCTGTTTATTGAGTGGAGATTGCGTCTTACTTTGCTGCACGCACTAGTTACCTTTGAGCTGAAAATCAATGGTGAGCAGATTAACGCAGATTCAGATAAATTACTAATTGCACCTGCACAAATTAATTGTACAAGATGTATTTAATATAAAAATCCGCCCAAAAACATCGAAAAAACTCCGTAAATCGCTTAAAAAGCGAGAAAATATTACATCGTGTTCAAACTAATTTGCAGTTTAATTGCAACGTAGTATCATAGGAGAGTTATTACACATATTAAATTTTGACAACTAAAAACATACTAGGGGTAAAATACTTTGATGCTCAAAACTAAAACCAGCTTAGCCGTCATAGCCGCACTTGCGTCGTCTGGCGTTTATGCACAAGAGCAAAGTACGACTAAAGCAAAAATCGAAACCATTGAAGTCACGGCGACTAAGCGTGCAGAATCAATACAAGACGTGCCAGTCTCTGTCACCGCTTTAAACGGCGAAGCACTAGAAACGCTAGGTATTGACGATTTTAATGACTACGTTGAGTTTTTACCGAATGTGACTTTCCAAGGCACAGGCCCAGGACAAAACGAAATATATATCCGCGGCGCCGCAACGACCCAAACCAATATTTCAGTTTCTTCAGTACAAGCATTGCAGCCATCTGTTGCCCTTTATCTAGATGAGCAACCTATTTCCATGCAAGGTCGTAATCTAGATGTGTTCGCCACTGATATGGAACGCATCGAGGTTTTACCTGGACCACAAGGGACACTGTTTGGCGCTAGCTCACAGTCTGGTACCGTAAGATTGATTACTAAAAAACCTGACCACTTTGGTTTTTCTGCTGGTGTAGACACTGACTTCTCGGCCACCAAAGGCGGCGAAAACAGCAATTCAGTTGAAGCGTTTTTCAACTTCGTGCTTACTGACGATATCGCAGTAAGGGTAGCAGCATACAATTCTAGACAAGGCGGATGGATCGATAACATTCGCAACGTTCCTGGTGAAGGCGGATACATTGGTAGCGCAGTCGTTATCGATAGAATCTCTGGTGGCGTTTTATCTGATCCAGAAAATACACCAGTCATCTCACCAAACAACGATGCATTAGTCGAAGATGACTTTAACGATGCTATCTACTCAGGTGCTCGTTTTGGTTTGTCATACATTATCAATGACGACTGGTCGCTACTTGTTCAGCACACACAGCAAACCCTCGAAACAGAAGGGGTTTTCTCATATGATCCGAATCTTGCTGGAGAGTCATCAACTAATCGCTTCATTCCAGAAGATAATGACGACGAGTTTGGGTTGACCACTTGGACCTTAGAAGGCCGTTTAGATAAGCTTGACGTGGTTTACACAGGTGGGTACTTAGATCGTGAAATTAATTCAACCATTGATTACACCGGCTACACCAATGGCGGTTTGTTTTCAGCATATTATGTATGTAATCACTACGAAGCGGCCACTCCTGCTGACGAGCGCTGCCTAGACCCAACAAAATTCTATAAAGAAGAAACAAGTACCTCTCGTATGACACACGAGCTAAGGGTGAATACCGACGTTGAAAATGACTGGCGCATCACCGCAGGTATTTTCTATGATGAACAAGACGTAGATACCATAGGCTTGTTTAACATCGCTAACACTGAGCTAGGCTTTTTCACCGACCTTCAAAGAACCACGGTAGGCACAGATGGCATCAACAGTGACGGCGGCCCTTTCCCGTCAGAAATAAGCTTTATCAACGATGTTCGCCACGGCATTGACCAAATTGCGGTCTTCGGTCAGTTAGAATATGACCTTACTGAAACATTAACGGCAAGCTTAGGTGCTCGTTGGTATCAGATCGATGATATCTACAAAGGCTCTACTAGCACCGTTGACGTCAGTCGCAGATTACAAGCCTTTGGCACCTTAGATCCAACCGAACTTGCAGCAGTTGGCCTTGACCCTGCAGCGGTTCAGGAAGCCGTAGCCAGCGGACAGTTGGAAGTTGATCTGCTTGACGATGATGGTGTGCTAACCGTTGACGATACCATCTTCAAGTTCTCATTAGACTGGAAACCGATGGATGACTTGTTGTTGTTTGCAACCTACTCAGAAGGTTTTAGACCGCCGGTGACAAACCGTGTCGGTGGCGGACTAGCTACCAATCAACAAGGCGCGTTCACCGACTTTAGGATCCCCGTTTATTCACTTACCGATACTTTGGATAACTTCGAACTCGGTATGAAGGGTGATTTCTTAGACGGTATCTTACGTGTTAATGCCACCGCGTTTTACTCTGAAATCACTGATTTACAAACATCACGTTTTGACCCAACCAATATCAGCTTCTTGGTATTTACCGACAACGTCGGCGATGCTGAAATTAAAGGTTTGGATTCAAACATTACTTGGTTAGCGTCTGACAACTTAGTTATCGATGCAGCATTTAGCTTACTCGATACAGAGCTCACATCAATTAACCCAGAGTTACAAGGCATTGCTCTTCCTGTTGGGGCAGAACTGCCGTATTCAGCGAGTTTCTCAGGTAACTTACGTGCGCAGTATTTCTATGAACTAGACGGCGGCTTAAGTGGCTACATCAACGGCTCAATTTCATATACCGGCGATAGATTGGCGGGAATGAATATGGATGCCTTCGTGGTTGAAGATGCTACGCAACTGGTTTACGGCACAGGCTCTGGGCTACCAATTCAACAAGAAGCCGCGGTTTACGATGGTGTGGTATATCCTGATGCAAACGGCAATACCTTCAGAGGTGGTCGATATGTGCAAGAAAGCTATGCTATTGCAAACGTTGCCTTTGGTATTACCAATGATGAATGGAAAGCTGAACTTTACATCGATAACCTCTTTGACGAAAGTGCTGTGTTATATATAGATACGCAGCAGTTTACGCCAAAAGTGGTAACCAACCGTCCTCGCACAATAGGTGTTAGATTGTCTTACGACTTCTTCTAACATACATCGAGCACAAATAAGGCAAGCATCTCGCTTGCCTTATTTTTGCAAGCTTGTAGCCTAATATAAGCTTTTACAAAAACGCTACTGAGATAAGCCGTGACACCAGAGCAAATAATTAAACAAGCGATCAGCAAAGGGCAGTTTGTTGACGCCATACAAGATGCTGAGCGCCAACTTAAGACCCTTGATAACTCGCAACATAAAGCACAAATCATTGAGCTTTTATACCTTAAAGGGGTGGCGTACCGTTTATCTGGCAATTTACAAAATGCGATCGATTGTCAAAAGCGAATTTTGTCTTTGCATGCCAGTCACTCGCGCGCTCATCAAGAGCTTGGTTACGTTTACCGAGCAAGTGCAAAACCACTTGAGTCAGCGTCTCATTTCTATCAGGCAACGCAGAGTAACCCTGCGTTGTTATCGAGTTGGAAGACGCTTTATGAACACTATAAAAGTACCGATAATCAAACTGCGTTGAACCTTGCTCAAGTGCAACTGGATTATTTGAACGCTTTGCCAAAGCCTATTTTGCATGCAAGGGATTTAATGTATGAAGGTCAGCTGCACAAAGCCAACCAACTTTGTCGCCAGTATTTGCAAACTGACAAACATCACCCAGAAGGCATGTTGCTACTGGCAGAGATAGGCATTGCCCTAAAAGTCTACGGCGAAGCAGAGTTTCTACTTGAGAGTTGCCTAACGCTTTATCCTGAGCACAAGGCGGCCGGTATTGAATATTTAAAACTCTTAAGCAAAATGGGCCGGTTTCAAGCAGCAAAGGACCTAGCTGAAAAACTCGATGCAGCCCACCCTGCACACCCTCCTATCATGGTAGCTAAAGCGAGTGCTATGGTGGGTCTTGGAGAAATTGACGCGGCCATTGAACTATACCAGGCACTGTTAGCGAAAACGCCTGAACAGGCTGGCTTACAGCTTTTGCTTGGGCATGCATTTAAGGCCGCTGGAAAGCTAGACGACGCTATTAGGGCCTATCAAACAGCATACAAACAAAAGCCCGATTTTGGCGACGCTTATTGGAGCTTAGCCAACACAAAGACTTATGTGTTTAGCGATACCGAAATACAAGATATGCAAACACAAGCGAACTTAGATATTGATGAAGATGACAAAATTCATTTTTACTTCGCGCTAGGCAAGTCTTATGAAGATAGAAACGCGTTTACCGAATCGTTTGAGTATTACGCAAAAGGTAATGCACTAAAACAAGCACAAACCGGATATAAGCCACAGGCACTAGAGACGCAGATTAACAAACAAAAACAGGTGTTTATATCATCTGTTTTTGCTCAGTTGGAAAATCAAGGGTGTCAGCGCCCCGACCCTATTTTTGTACTAGGCTTACCGCGCGCAGGCTCGACTTTATTGGAGCAAATTTTAGCCTCTCACTCACAAGTAGATGGCACCATGGAGCTGCATAACATTCTTGGATTAGCCGCAAAACTCAATGGGCCTTCCAACCGCTACCCAGAGATTATCACTAGCTTAAAACCTGACTACTTCGCTCGGTTTGGAGAGCAATACTTACAAGAGACACAGGCATATCGTGGCAATGCACCGCGCTTTATCGATAAAATGCCTAACAACTTTATCCATATTGGTTTAATCAAGCTGATATTACCAAACGCAAAGGTAATTGATGCGCGTCGCGAACCGATGGCATGTTGCTTTAGTGGCTTTAAGCAACTCTTTGCTGAGGGTCAAGAGTTTACCTATGGTTTGGATAATATCTCTCACTACTACAAGCATTATGTAGAACTTATGAATCATTGGGATGAGGTTTTACCCGGTTTTGTATTGCGCGTTAAGCATGAAGATGTCATCGAAGATTTGGAAGGCCAAGTAAAACGGATGCTCGATTTCTGCGGATTGCAGTTTGAACAAGCGTGCGTCGATTTTCATAAAACCAAGCGCACTATTAAAACACCTAGCTCAGAGCAAGTGCGCCAACCTATTTTCAAAGACAGCATGTTACAGTGGAAAAATTACTCAGCGCCATTACAAGAAATGCATGATTTCTTTGTCGCTGAGGGCTTAATCAAGTGAGCATTTAAGCGCGGCGGGTAGGTTTAAATACCCGCTTCTCTGCTCATATTCTCGTTACGCTCTTTATGCACAATCACATTGTCCTCAATGCGAATACCGCCATATGCACGCAAACGGTCAACCACATTCCAGTTAACATACTTCGAATGCTCCGAACCTTTCAGTTCAGCTAGCAGCGAATCGATGAAATACAGCCCCGGTTCAATGGTGAAAACTTGGCGTGGCTCAATGGTGCGTGTACATCTTAAAAACGGATGCTCTTGCGGAGGCGGGAACGGTGTGCCTCTGTCATCTGCAACGTGACCACCTACATCATGTACTTGCAGGCCTAAAAAATGCCCGATGCCGTGGGGGAAAAATGTGCTGACAATGCCGCTTTCAACGGCATCTTCTGCGTTCATATTCAGCACTTCTATCTCTTTTAATATCTGTGCAATTCCTGCATAAGCCGTTCGGTGGACGTCAATATAACTCACTCCCGGAGCAAGTTTATCTACGCACGTTTTGGTAAGCGCTTCGACTCGCTCAATGATATCTTTAAACTCGCCATCTTCAGCACTGTAGGTGCGGGTAATATCGGCGGCATAACCATGATAACTGGCGCCGGCATCAATCAAAAAGCTTAGATGTTGTTTGGGCACCTCGGTATCTAGGCGCATATAATGCAAAATGGCGCTGTGCTCATTGAGCGCGACGATATTGTTGTATGGAACGTCGTTATCGCCTTGTTGTGCACCTAATAAATAAGCTTGATTAATATCGAATTCACTACGATGTGCAAAAAACGCATCGCGAGCGCTGGCATGGGCGATAGCCGCTGTCGCATTTGCTTGACGCATGCAATCTAGCTCATAGTCTGTTTTATAGGCTCTTTGATAATGCAAGTAATGCAGCACTCGATCTGGATTAACTAACTCAAACCCTAGTGCTTTGGCCACTTCGATATACTCGCCCACATACGCATATTTAGACTTGTCGTAAGGTAGGTGTTTTTCAACGGCGTTGGCATGCTTGAGCAGTACAATATCAAAGTGCTGCGCCCAGAATTCACTCGGCTCGTCAGGTACCCAGTGCCAGAAGTCTTGGGGACGATAAAAAATCAATTTAGGCTTATTAACCCCATTCACCACTAACCAACAGTTTGGATTATCTACCACCGGCAGCCATGCTTTGAATTGGGGGTTCACTTTAAACGGGTAGTGATTGTCATCTAAAAACTGATGCTTAGACTGACCTGAATGAATAATCAAGCCATCAATACCTTCACGCTGAATGGCATCTAAAGTGCGTTTTTGCAAAATATTAATATGTTCAGCGTATTGAGCTGCATGCATGGGTGGTCACCTCTTTATTAGGCTAGCTGATTAGCACAAGGCATCATCTAAATGGACTTATTGTTGTGGCGAAAGGCTACCATGCCCATGCGTAAAAGTCAGGTTAAGTGAGGTTTACTATATGAAATATACTGGCTAATCTGCTTGTAGTTCCATCGTAGAGAATTCGGCAAATACCGTTTGCTCAACGGGCTTTTCACTCAACTTATCTTGGTAAATTTGCTGATACGCCAAGACTGCCTTTACGTAATTACGGGTCTCGCGGTATGGAATGGTCTCCACCCATATATCAGCAGGCACCGCACCACTTTGTGGCAGCCATTCGCTGACTTTACGCCAACCGGCATTGTAAGATGCCGTTGCAAGCAGAGCATTATCGTCAAGCTTGTTTAGTAAGTACCGCAGATACTTATTGCCTATTCGCGCATTGACGTCAGCGTCGAGAAGATCTTTGGCGGATATTCTGCGGCTTTCTAAATAACGAGCCGTGCTTGGTAATATCTGCATAAGTCCTCGCGCATCCGCTGAGGAAATCGCATCGGTCATAAAAGAGCTCTCTCTCCTGGCGATCGCAAACGCCCACTCCGGCGGAATATTATTCTTTTGCGCCTCACGAGTTAAAAGTTCGGCAAACGCCGTTGGAAAACGTCTGTCCACATCATCCAAATAACCTTCTCGGCTCAAGGTGAAAATGGATTGGTCGTGCCATTCCCAAGCACTACTTACTACTGCCGCGAGCACTTTTTCATTATCATCCAGCTGACGCTGGGCATGATTCCATTCTAATCGTGCAGGATAATAACGCCCAAGTGCACGAAGTTCATATGCGCGTTGCGTTGCTGGCAGGTTGATGATTTTACGAAGGGCATCGTGTGATGCTTGTACAGGCGCATTATGTAAGCTGTGTGGTATGCCTAACCTTGCACTTGCCAAAAAACCGTAATAATGACGCTCGGTAGCTAGCTGACGATATAAAGGCAGGGCCTGCTCATCGCGACCGAGCTTTTCATACGCCCTCGCTAACCAGTATTGAAACTGATTTTCATTGGTTAACTGCGGCGGTGACTTTTCAATCAGCAATGCAATACGTTGCCAATCTTGTTGTTTTAACAAATACGCTAAATGCCATCGCATCGTTTCTGATTCTGGCTCAACCTGAGAGGCTTGAATCAGCCAATTCTCAGCCTGAGGATGCTCATCTAGCGCCAAGGCAACAGCAAAGCGATGAATAATACGAGCTCGTTGAGCATCTGAAAATACTACCTTTTGTTTAGCTCGCTCATACGTGCTGAGCGCTAAATCTCGGTCTCTCCATATCAGCCTTGCAAGTGCATAACTGATAATGTCAGCTTCAATATTTGGATATTTACCTGAGTAGCGCACTAAATGACGCACATTGGCTGGGTTGCGTCTCACCTCAGCCCATCTGTCGGCAAGATATTGTTTGTCGCTCGGAAGCAAGGTCCTCAAATAGGGAATTAAGGTGTGCTGCCCGCCGTCGGCCGATTTTTCAATGCGGTGTAGAATAAGGTCTTCACTCAACAAGCCTGCCTGCATCCACTTTTTAAATAATGGGTCACACTCTTTTGCTTGGGATTTTCCAACATTCCAAAGCGCTGGAAGCTGCGCAAAGACCTCCTCTTGAGCCAGGCCCAGTGCATAGCGATATTCTAAAAAGGTGCATTGTAATGAAGCATTGTTAGGATAATCATAGAACTCAATAAAAAGCTGCTTTTGGTCTCGCTTAGCGAGGTATTGCAGCCAATCACGCCTTAAATCACGGGCAAGGACAGTATTATCATACTGACGCAAGAACTCCCTGATAGCATCTTCATCTCTAAGGGACATGCGGTGGCCAAGTTTCTTGGCAATTAAGTATGGAGCTAGCGGGTAATCATCAAGATCATTGATAACCGCTATTAAATCCTCATTGTCCATGCTCCAGACACGCCTTTCGGCGCGCAAGAAGGCGGCACGCTGATCTGCTCTTTTTGCTTCATCTACAAAAAATAGAGCATCAAAGTCACTAGTCTGCGCAATCGCTGGTGTTGCGGTAACGATTAACAAGCTTAAAGCGACACTAACCTGAAAAAATGTATTAAATATAGGGTGCTTCACACAGTTCCTAAAACATACAAAAAATAATGATAGATATTCAACGCACTCACTACACAAGTGACAGTGCTTATGATGCGTGTTTATCACCAAAAAAAATAAGCCCTACCGGGTTGAATTACGTAATATAGATAACAACATAGTTTATACAGCACAAATCGTGATTGGTTCCTCCTTTTTAAGGAAGTACTCTCATTATAATCCACCTTTTTGAATCTGTGGTCTAATCTTACACAGATTCTTTTTTAATATTTTGTCACAGGAGAAAAGCATGATGTATGAAGGCAAAAGTCTATCAGTCAACATGACGGACGATGGCATTGCTGAACTCGTATTTGATGCGCAAGGTTCAGTCAACAAATTTGACCAACAAACCGTTGCAGAGTTAGAACAAGCAACCAGTGCAATTGTCAGCGCCGACGGCGTAAAGGGCGTGCTTGTGCGCAGCGCAAAGAGCACCTTCATTGTAGGGGCCGACATAACAGAGTTTACTGCATTGTTTGCCATGCCAGATGCTGAAGTACTTGAATGGGTGACAAAAACCTCACAAGTATTCGATCATTTTGAAGACATTCCTGTGCCAACCATTGTTGCAATCAATGGTTTTGCCTTAGGTGGTGGTTGTGAGATGGCTTTGGCCGGCGATTTACGTGTTGCTGATACCACTGCACGAATAGGTTTACCTGAAGTTAAATTAGGCTTAATGCCTGGCTTTGGTGGAACCGTGCGCCTGCCGCGTATTATCGGTTCAGACAACGCCCTAGAGTGGATGACTACTGGTCGCGATCGCGCTGCTCAAAAAGCTTTAGACGAAGGTGCTATAGACGCCGTTACATCCCCTGAGAATTTGCATAGCGTAGCTCGTCAAATGCTTAAAGACGCTATCGACGGAAAAATTGATTGGCAAGGCAGACGCGCACAAAAACTTGCACCACTGACGCTTAATACAAACGAAGCGATGATGAGCTTCTCTACTGCAGCGGCCATGGTTGCCGCTCAAGCTGGTAAACACTATCCAGCCCCCCATAAAATGGTAGAAACCGTACAAAAGGCAGCCGCATCAGGCCGGGCTGGCGCACTTAAGTTAGAAAACGAAGGATTCGTTGCTCTTGCCAAGACAGACGCATGCCAAGCCCAAGTAGGTATTTTCTTAGCCGATCAACTCGTTAAGGGTAAAGGTAAGAAAATGGCTAAAGCGGCTACCAAAGAAGTCAAGCAACATGCAGTGCTAGGCGCAGGTATCATGGGCGGTGGTATTGCCTATCAAGGCGCGGTAAAAGGCGTACCGACCATTATGAAAGATATCGCTCAGCCTGCACTAGATTTAGGTTTAGCTGAGGCAGCGAAAATTCTTAGCAAGGGCATGGAGCGCGGTAAGGTCAACGCACAAACCATGGCCAGCACGCTGAATAACATCGTGCCAACCTTAGACATGAATGCCATCAAAGACGCAGATTTGGTGATTGAAGCGGTTGTAGAAAACCCCAATGTTAAAGCCGCTGTGCTAAAAGAAACTGAAGAGACCGTGGCAGACGATGCGATCATCTGTTCGAATACTTCGACGATATCGATTAACCAGCTTGCACAAAGCCTAAGCAAGCCAGAACGCTTCTGCGGTATGCACTTTTTCAACCCTGTGCACAAAATGCCTTTGGTGGAAATCATTCGTGGCGAAAAGACCTCTGATAGCACCATCGCCGCAGTAGTTGCGTCTACTTTGAAGATGGGTAAAACCCCTATCGTAGTAAATGATTGCCCTGGATTTTTAGTTAACCGCGTATTGTTCCCATACTTTGCAGGCTTTAGTCGTTTGGTGCTCGACGGCGCTGACTTTACTGCCATTGATAAGGTGATGGAAAAAGTATTTGGTTGGCCAATGGGTCCAGCATATCTCCTTGATGTGGTGGGCATGGATACCGCAGATCATGCCTCAGGCGTGATGTCGGCAGGCATTCCTGAGCGTATGCAAAAGATAGATAACGACCCTGTGACATTGCTTTATAGCAACCAGCGTCTTGGTCAAAAGAACGGTAAAGGGTTTTACGATTACGGCAAAGACAAGCGCGGTCGTCCTTCAAAAACACCAGCTCAAACCGCATATGACTTATTTGCACCGCATGTAAGCGAACGCAAAGAGTTCAGTAAAGAAGAAATTATCGCCAGAGTGATGACCCCCATGGCAAATGAAGCCATCCGTTGTCTTGAAGAAGGCATCGTGGGCAGTGCAGCAGAAGCTGATATGGCGTTACTGTATGGTCTAGGGTTCCCTCCATTTAGAGGCGGCATATTCCGCTACATTGAAGCAATGGGACTGGATAACTTCGTAAAACTGGCAGACAGCTACGCAAGCCTTGGGCCGGTTTATCAAATTAGTGATGGTGTGCGCGAAATGGCGGCATCTGGCAAGTCATACTTCGCCTAAGCTTACGGGAGATTAGAACATGAAAGATGTAGTAGTTATTGATTGTATTCGCACACCAATGGGTCGTTCAAAAGGCGGTGTATTTCGCAATGTGCGCGCAGAGGATTTATCGGCGCACCTAATGAGCAAACTGCTTGAGCGTAACCCAAATGTTGACCCTGCAGAAATTGAAGACATCATTTGGGGTTGTGTACAGCAAACCAAAGAGCAAGGCTTCAACGTTGCGCGTAACGCGCAGCTTTTAACCAACATCCCTCGCAGCACTGGCGCGGTAACGGTTAACAGATTATGCGGCTCTTCGATGCAAGCCCTACATGATGCGGTATCGGGTATTATGACCGGTCGTGGTGACGTGTATATGATTGGTGGTGTTGAGCACATGGGTCATGTCCCTATGAATTATAATATCGACTTTCATCCAGGACTGGCGAAGCATACTGCCAAAGCCTCAGGTAGCATGGGAATGACGGCAGAGTTGTTGGGACGCCAAAACGGGATCACCCGTGAAATGCAAGACGCGTTTGGCGCGCGCTCACATCAAAAGGCAGCAGCCGCGATGAACAATGGCGGTTGGGATAATGAAATTGTGGCTATTGAAGGTCATGATGCCAATGGTGCCCTAGTATCGGTTGATTATGACGAAGTGATTCGTCCAGAAACGACTGTAGAGACGCTTGGCGGTTTAAGACCGGTATTTGACCCAGTCAACGGCTCAGTAACCGCAGGCACCTCTTCAGCGATTTCTGATGGTGCAGCAGCAATGCTAATAATGTCGGCCGATAGAGCAAAGGCCCTTGGGTTAACTCCTCGCGCTAAAATCAGAAGCATGGCAGTTGCCGGTTGTGATGCGGCTATCATGGGCTTTGGCCCAGTGCCAGCCACCAAAAAAGCATTGGCTCGCGCAGGCTTGACCATGGAAGATATTCAGTTAGCAGAGTTTAACGAAGCCTTTGCTGCACAAGCCTTGTCGTGCATCAAACAATTAGGCTGGTTAGATACCTATGAAGACAAAGTGAACCTAAAAGGTGGCGCAATCGCCCTTGGACATCCATTAGGGTGCTCTGGCGCGAGAATATCCACTACGCTTATCAATAACATGGAAGAGCAAGATGTAAGTATTGGTCTTGCGACCATGTGCATTGGTCTAGGCCAAGGGATCGCAACCATATTTGAGCGCACATAAGCGCTCTTTTACAGCTTAAATAAAAAAACCTCTGGCATTTGAATGTTGGAGGTTTTTTATTGGCTCTTGGTTTCTCTGGTATAAGCGTTAGTTGCGACTTAAATACAGCCTTGCAGATGAATGAGCGTCTAAAAGGTTGCTAATAATACCCTTTCAAACCAGTGATAATAATAAGAGTGAAACGCTCGCTCTTATATCCATGCTACACTCAGACCCTTAACAATCATCGAGCACCTACAGCATGTCAATTCTAAGAACCAGCTTTTGTATTTTAATTGTTATGTCTTTCTCATTTTTATTAGTGGGTTGCGCCGACAAACAGCCTGAAGAAGATAATCGGCCTAATATCTTACTCATTGTTGCAGATGACCTTGGCTATTCCGATTTAGGGGCTTACGGTAGCAATATTAAAACTCCCAACATTGATGCATTGGCAAAAAAAGGTCTGTTGTTTACGCAGTTTCATACCGCTCCGATGTGCGCACCTACTAGAGCGATGTTGCTTTCTGGCAATAACAATCATGTTGCAGGCATGGCAGGACAGAGCAGACGCTCCTTAGGTGGCCAAAAGGTGCTTGGTTACGAGGCCAGCTTATCGGACCGAATCATTCCATTTTCTAAACTTTTGCAAACTTCTGGATACCAAACATACACAGTAGGTAAGTGGCATCTGGGTGCAAGTCCTGAAACTAGCCCAACCGCAGCAGGTTTTACTCGTTCATTTAATTTATTGCACGGAGCAGGAAACCATTGGGATGACCTAGGTTTTTTTGAAGGTGGCTCTAAATTTTGGGCAGATGGCGATTTTACCGAATATCCAGACGGTGAGTACTCAACCGACGTGTATACCAATAAACTGATTGAGTTTATTGACGATGGTAGTGATGTAAAACGCCCCTTCTTTGCTTTTGCCGCTTACACCTCTCCTCATTGGCCGTTACAGGTGCCTGATAGTCAGCTCAATCTATATAAAGGTGCTTACGATGAAGGCTATGATGTGCTCAGAGAGCGAAACTTTGCGCGCGCACAATCTGCTGGGATCCTATCAAGCAACCACGAACTACCACCAAGAAATGAAGCCATTACCCCTTGGGAAGACTTAAGCCCAGAGCAACAAAAGCGTGAAGCAAGAAAAATGGAATTATACGCGGCAATGGTTGAAAACCTTGATGAACACGTTGGCCGCTTAGTGGAGCACTTGAAAGCTCGCGACCTATACGACAACACAATGATTGTTTTCATGTCAGACAATGGTGCCGCGGCTGAAGATTTCTACAACAACGCACCTTACTCAGAATTTGTGCAAAATAACTACGATAATAGCTATGAAAAAATGGGCACGCGAGAATCGTTTGTTTCTTATGGCCCGCCATGGGCAGAGGCGGGTTCAGCGCCCTTTAGTAGGCATAAAACCTATCCATCTCAGGGTGGTATCGTTGCACCTATGATCATGTCGGGTCCAATTGTAAAGGCGAGCCATGAACCTAGCTCTACCTATATTACCTTAATGGACTTAGCCCCTACTTTTCTTGATGTGGCTAACGTTGAATATCCGCAAAGCGAACAAATTAAGCCCATGTTAGGTGCAAGCATGTTGCCATATATAAGAGGTGAGCAAACTTCAGTACATGATGAGGAGTATGTGACTGCTTTATTTCATCTTGGGCGCGCTTTTTTGCGCCAAGGCAATTGGAAAATCACCGTGTTAGAGCAACCCTTTGATGAATCAAAATTTGAGCTATTCAATTTAGCATCTGACCCAGGGGAAACCAAAAACCTTGCCAGTGAATATCCAGATAAGTACAAAGAATTGATAGAACTATGGCGAGTTGAACGCAAAAAGCTAGGCATAATCTTACCCGAAGATCTGTGATGTTTAATTTACCGATTTTACCGTTCTAAACCCAATATGTGTGGTACCAAGACCAGTATCTTGCGCTTGCCTAGCGGCTGGTCTGTATCGCATACAAAAGTCATCAGCGCATAAATACGAGCCCCCCTTAATCACGCCAACGGCTATGCCCGGTTGATTTGGGTCATATCCTTGGTTAGGAAAGTGAGTAGGAATTTGCTCGTTATCTTGGATATGTTGAGGGTAGTAAGTAGATTGGGTCCACTCCCATACATTACCAATTAAATCATGAATGCCATAGCGGTTGGCATCGTAACAACCAACAGGCGCAAGGCCTGCATGACCGTCGTCACCATCGTCACTGAACGGGAATAAGCCCTGCCAAGTATTTGCGGTGTGTTTATTGTTAGTGGTTAAACTATCACCGCGAGCATACTGTGAATTTTTTAGTCCGTTTCTCGCGGCGTATTCAAACTCTTCTTCTGTGGGCAACCTATGGCCTTTCCATGCTGCATAAGCCTGTGCGTCTTGATACGCGATATGCACAACAGGGTAGTTTTCTTTGCCAATGATGGAACTGTTGGGTCCTGTTGGTTGACGCCAGTACGCACCCTCCACAAAATGCCACCAATTCATGAGCGTGCCGGCAGAGACCGCTTCGTTAAGTTTTACAAACACGGCTGAACCTGCGACCAATAAATCGGGCGGCAAATCTGGGTAAAGGCTAGGATCAGGGGCTTTCTCGGCCATCGTGACGTAACCGGTGGCCTCTACAAAGGCTTTAAACTCAGCATTAGTTACCTCAGTTCGGCTCATATAAAAACTATTAACCTTACGCTCAACAACAGGAAACTCCTCTGGGTACATGCCGCCTGCTCCCATCAACATATCACCGCCTTGTACAATTACCATGCTAGATTCAACACTGCATGCGTGAGCTTGCTTAGTAGGCTTTGTATTCGGCGAATAAATCTCATAGACAACAGCGCTAATAATCAAAATGAAAGCAACTGATAATATGGCTAGCGTTTTATTCATATAAGTTTGTCATTGTGTTTTGTGTCAATCATTCAATGGTGCACTGATAACAAAATATCATATTTTGGCTAAACGTAATAAATTTAAGCTGGGGCTATATTTTTAATAACACCGATGACACTTTGGAAATATTGATTAGTAACTTTTCTCCAAACTCTTTGGGTGTATCCAAGTATTTCCGCAGGCATACTGCGCCATTTTAGGGCGTAGCGCCGGATAAGGAGCCCCTGTTTCGCTTGTTTGTTGAGGGACTAACTTCGTAAAGCGTGGGTACGTTGTTGTATATAGCTTCATGAGATAGATTTCCCTTGCTTTCGCAACTCTTTTTGATAGCTTTGCTTAAGATCGAGTTGAGTGATTTCACTTCGCTTACCTCGAAGCGCAAGTAAAGCAGCATTTCTGATCACATTTGTCATCGCCCCACCTGATACTTCGTAATCTGCGGAGAGTTGATGTAGGTCTACATCATCCGCTAGCGGCGCTTTGTCAATTAGCATCGAGCGAAGTAGGCTTTCGCGTTGTATTGCCGTTGGCATCGAAAAATAAATGGTTGATTGAAACCGGCGGGTAAATGCTTCATCAATATTGTCTTTCAGATTAGAGGCGAGGATCACAATACCGGCAAAATCTTCGATACGCTGAAGCAAATAGGATACCCCTTGATTTGCATGTCGGTCTTTGGAATTACTGGTTTGCGTGCGACTACCAAATAGTGCATCGGCTTCTTCGAAAAATAGGATCCACTGCTTGTTTTCTGCTTGGTCAAAAATGCCGGCCAAGTTTTTTTCAGTCTCACCAATATATTTTGACACCACAGAAGACAAATCTATGTGGTAAACATCCATGCCAACATGTTTACCAATCAAAGTAGCTGTTAATGATTTCCCCGTTCCTGGAGGACCATAAAATAATGCGCGGTAGCCTTTCTTAAGGTGCTTAGAAAAGCCCCAAGATGACATAATTGTCTCACTATTCTCACACCATGCTAGCACTTGCTCCACTTCATCCATCACCGAAGGTGCTAAGACCAAATCTTTCCACTCAAGCTCACTTGTCAATAATTTTGCAGGAAAGGCGCTATTGAAATCAGGTTTGTGGAAGATGCCTGTGGTAAAGGCTTTCAAATATTCTTTGTTCAGCGATATCAGAGCACTGTTGTACGGCTCCATTGATTCATTAAGACCGAGTTGGATGATTTTGTTTTTCATCAGTAATGCGTCTTCATCAAACATTTGCAAATGCGAAAAGCGCGTCACTAACTCTTTCCCAGAGCTTATAAATAATAGCGTTTCGATGGTCGGTAAAAAGCCGCGATGAGATTTACCCACCGCGCCACCAAACTCAGTATATGGTTTATCTAATTGCTTACTTTTAATAAGCAATGTATCCAAAGAGTCAGGCTTTATGTGAGGCAGCATCGCCAGTATTAAGCAAAGGCGCTGGATGCTAGTGATATTATTTTGGGTAATAAAGCGTGCATAAATAGCCTCAAGGCCGCTCATATCTGGTGGTGGTAAACTATCTATATCTAAATGCCTGTCTTTCTCAAAATAATATTGAAAACGCATGTCTAACACAGACTCAAACCACGCTATCTCCAGATTTAAAGCGTGCGCATTACTTTGCTCTAAATCGGTCTGATTGAGCGTGTGTTGGCTGAGTTGCTGTAGTTGGATCATCGAAGTTCTCTCATACTAATTCCACTTCCGTTTGCGGCTGGCTGTATCCATGAAAAATGCAAATAGCGTTTTGATGAAACTAAATTAAAATCAGACTTAACTGCCAAAAGTTTCTCTAAGCTTAAGTCCAACCGCTGTGGAGTAACCATAAGAGCGACTGACGATGGTAAAGCTCTCATCAATTAAGTAGTAGCTAGGATAGCCTTTAATTTGAAACTGTCTTTTTAAATCGGCGTGCCCATATAAAACCTGCATCGTGACATCATGCTCAGCAACAAACGCCTCTACCTCTTCGGTGCTTGAGTAATCAAGTGCAATAACCACTACGTTGACCTTATCTTCATTTAGGTAGTCAAGGTTATCGATACTCAATGAACATATCTTACACCAAGGCGCAAAAAAATAGACCAGATTGGGTTTATCGTCTGCCAGCATGGGCATGACCAAGCCATCTAAACTCACGAGGTTTTGTTGCTCAACAATGACCGTGCCGTCAGTTTCAAGCATGTCTTTTGTTTGCCAATAGGTAATGCCTACTACAATCAATACAAACAAGGTGATGTCACGAAGGTACGTGCGGTAGTTTTTGGCAAGCGCCTGCTTGAACGTGAGTTTTTTATTTTCTACTTTCAAGGTGCACTCTCAACCGGGTATAAAAACAAAAATGGTGCGTATATACGCACCATTTTATAAAAATTTTACTGCACGTTTAAATAGTGTCTAGATTGGTTCAACGTTAGCTGCTTGTAAACCTTTCTGACCTTCTTCGACTTCAAAAGAAACACGTTGACCTTCTGGTAACGTTTTGTAGCCTTCCGCAACAATTGCGCGAAAATGAACAAAAACGTCTTTACCGCCATTGTCTTGTGTTAGAAATCCATAACCCTTTTCAGGATTAAACCACTTAACTGTGCCTGTAACTTTAGACATGTAAACCTCAAACTAATAAACAAAAACGCGCAAAAATGATGCGCAATCACATTTTTGACAAGGGCGTTTTATAGAATGTTTACTAACGAAGGACAACGTCGAGAACTCGTCACCGGGGTGAATCTAGAGCTTACTACACTTACAATATCAAACAAAAAAACAAACGAATTTCTTACCAAAAACAATTTAAGTGTAGCATAGTTTCAAATACTGCAAGTATTTTCTAAACAATTTTCGAAACTATAACTACCCTTTCTTTCTTTGCGTATTACGGACGCAAAGCTCTGTCTCCACGAGACAATCCACACACGCCTGTTCTTGCAGATTCAGTGATTTCTGCACATTGTGCCATTACGTCACTAAACGCTGACAGCTTGTCGCTCGTGCCGGTCACTTCAATGGTGTAATGCTGCGAAGTGACATCAAGAATACGTGCTCTAAAGATATCAACGTTGCGCTTTACCTCTGCTCTGGCGACTTCGGTAAGCGTAGATACTTTAATTAGCATCAATTCACGCTCTACGTGCGCAGAGTCAGTCAATTCGGCCACTCGTAATACATCTATTAACTTGTTTACCTGCTTGGTAATCTGCTCGGTCACTTTGTCATCAGCTTCGGTGATGATAGTCAGACGCGATAAGCTTTGATCAGCGGTTGGCGCCACGCACAAAGAATCCACGTTATATCCGCGCTGTGAAAATACTCCCATGATACGTGATAAAGAACCGGGAGCGTTTTCCATTAATACAGAAATAATTCTTCTCATTAGGTACGCTCCGTCTTGCTTAGTCTCATGTCATCCATAGCGCCATACTTTATCTGCATGGGGTACACATGTTCATTTTGGTCAACAGCGATATCCATAAATACAAGGCGTTCTTTTTCAGCAAAACAGCGCTTCATTGCGTCATCTAACTGATCTAGCGTGTCGACTTTGATGCCAACGTGCCCATAAGCTTCGGCTAATTTCACAAAGTCAGGCATAGAGTCCATATAAGAATGTGAATGGCGTCCTTTATAGTTCATATCTTGCCATTGGCGCACCATACCTAATGCACGGTTGTTGAGCGAAATAATTTTAATCGGTAGGTTGTATTGCAAACACGTTGAGAGCTCTTGAATATTCATTTGTATGGAGCCATCACCAGTCACCACCACTGAGCATGCATCGGGTAATGCGAACTGCACACCCATTGCCGCAGGCAGACCAAATCCCATGGTGCCAAGACCACCAGAGTT
Organism: Glaciecola sp. XM2; assembly: GCF_018595715.1. GTDB lineage: Bacteria > Pseudomonadota > Gammaproteobacteria > Enterobacterales > Alteromonadaceae > Glaciecola. Next base: position 48,273 of record NZ_JAHEOJ010000020.1, on the reverse strand, counting down.
AATCCATCGACGCGGCTTAGCAAACGGGTAGTAAAGCGCAGCAAACATCTGATGCTGACCCACATCAGAACTAACATAAGCCTCACCATTGGTATGCTCGTACAAAGCTTGAATCACTTTTTGTGGTTTAATGACAGTATCGCCCTGCACATAATCGAGGCACTTTCGGGCGCGCCAATCATTGATTTGCTCCCACCAATCGGCCAGCTTCTCTTCTTGGCCACTTAAGTCATGTTCGTCAAGTACCGCATGGATTTGATTTACCACTGTTTTTACCGAACCCACCACTGGGACATGAGCGTTCACAATCTTAGAAATGGATGCCGGATCAATATCAACGTGAATAATATCTGCATGTGGGCAAAATTTCTCGACGTTATTGGTCACGCGGTCATCAAAACGCGCGCCAAGAGAAATAATACAGTCTGCATTGTGCATAGACTTATTAGCTTCGAGTGTGCCATGCATGCCTAACATACCTACAAACTGTTTGTGCACACTTGAAAACGCACCTAGCCCCATCAGCGTGCTCGTTACAGGAGCACCCAAGCGCTCTGCAAGATAGGTAATGACCTCACTGGCCTCACTGGCAATAGAGCCACCGCCCACATATAAAACCGGTCTTTTCGCTTTTAATAAACAGGCAACCGCCTTTTTAATTTGTTTGTTGTGGCCTTTCAGCGTTGGGTTGTATGAACGCATGGTCACATCGTCTGGGAACACATACGGATGGGAATCTTGGACGTTAACTATATCTTTTGGCAAGTCAACTACGACGGGCCCTGGACGCCCAGAGTTAGCAATATAATAGGCTTGCGCGATTGCTTTGGGAATATCCACTGCTCGCTTTACCAAAAAACTATGTTTAACTACCGGTCTAGAGCAACCCACCATATCGGTCTCTTGGAAAGCATCCTCGCCAATATGCATGGAAGGTACCTGCCCAGAAAGCACAACCATTGGAATTGAATCCATATACGCTGTAGCAATACCAGTGAGGGTATTAGTTGCACCAGGCCCAGAGGTTACCAATACCGTACCTGTTTTGCCGGTTGCTCTCGCATAGCCATCTGCCATATGTGAGGCACCTTGCTCATGACGCACTAAAATGTGTTTTACCACGTCTTGCGCAAATAAGGCATCATAGATATCTAAGACCGCTCCACCTGGGTAACCAAATAAATGCGTTACCCCAACGTCTTTCAACGCTTCAACCACCATCGCGGCGCCCGACATCATCCTCACGTGCTTGTCTCCTAAAGTATTTATTCGTAAACGCAAATATACCTGTTTGCACGCAAAGGAAAAACCCAAAACCGGCAAAAGGTGAAATATTTATCCCTATATAGGGAATAATTAGGATGAATATTCTAATTATTGCGATTTTATGCAGGCTAATTCAGTGGTCATCGATTGATAAAAACAGATAAGTGCGCAACATGCTTTTGATAGGCGCTAAACTTAACGGTGATCTGTACGTATGTAAAGCTAAAGCAACATGAGAATCGTAGTGCTTAGACTAAAAGATATATGCAAACGCTATAAAGACGGAAATTCATCTTTTTTGGTACTCGATGGAGCATCGCTAGACCTTGAAAACGGCGGCAGTATATCCATTCAAGGACCCTCTGGATGCGGAAAGTCAACGTTATTGCATCTCATCGGCGCCCTCGACAAACCAGATTCTGGAACGATTGCATTTACCCCCGCAAACAACGCGACCCTCGATATTCATAATTTTACTGAACATCAGGCAGATGATTTTAGACGCAAAAACTTAGGTGTCGTGTTTCAACGCTTTAATCTTATTGACTGCATTAGCGTTCAAGAAAACATTCGACTTCCCGGACGGCTTAATGACAATCTCGACGAGCATTACATTGCTAGTCTGTGCGGCACCCTTGGCATTTCTCGGCTTCTGAACAAGTTTCCAACGCAGCTTTCTGGAGGGGAACAACAGCGCGTTGCAATAGCCCGAGCACTAGCACATAAGCCAGACTTAGTGCTGGCAGACGAGCCAACCGGTAATTTAGACGAAGAAAACTCTAATATTGTGAGCAAGCTCTTATTCGATACCTGTCAAAAACTCAACACGACATTAATCGTGGTAACACACAGCGAAGCTGTCGCCAAACAAGCGCAGCGCCAACTGGTGGTGCGTCATAAGAAGTTGGCAGACATCCATGCCTAGGACTCAACCTAAGCTGTTTGAAGTGGCTCGAATGCTGGTACTAAGCTATCGGCAAACTTGGTTTAGTTTAGCCATGGTCTGGTTGTCTTTGCTCACCGCCTGCGCTGGTTTAAGCGCTGTGTTGCTAATCAATCAAAGCGCCAAACAAAGCTATAGCGCAGATAGCGCAAACGCCATATTAAGTGCTCGCCATCAGATTTTACCTATCCAAGATTCAAATCCAATTTCGTTGGAAAACTATCGCCTCATTAAACAACAAGGATTAAGCGAAGCGATCGCGATAAGCACCGCAAGGGTCACGCTATTTGCTGATTCAAAGCCGCTGGGGCAAAGAATAGATTTAATTGGTGTAGATGTGCTTGCTTTACTCAACCAAGTCAAAGTTAGCGATAGTCAGGCCGATTCATCGGCGAACATGCAAAAGGCGCCAACGAGTGCAAACCCATTGCAAATCGGCCAACGCATGGGGTTTAACCAAGACCTTATTCTAGCCCACCCACGATTGCTCGAAGAGCTCAGCATCACCGAAGATACCGTGTTAAGTCTCGATGCTAACATGCAAAACCGATTGCCTCGTATTCGAAGCGCCCAGTTAAGCGGACTAGGCAATGAACTGCTCCTTGATATAGGAGTGCTATTAAGCCTTTTACCGAGTAACGATATTACACGCATTCTTATACCAAGCCCACTCAATGACGCACAGCTAGCAAACATAAGAGAATGGTTACCTAATCATCTGACTATTACCCCTATAGAAGATGTCCAAGACTCAGCGCAATTGACGCAAAGTTTTCACTTAAACTTATTTGCCATGGCCCTGTTAATGTTCGCAGTTTGCTTATTCATTGTAATGAACGCCTGCAATCTATTGATATTTAAGCGCTTCGCCATGCTCAAGACTTTACGTCAATTAGGCGTGTCTCGCCGAATGATCATCATCACTCATGCCGCTGAGCTCCTGCTGTTTGCTGCGGTGATCAGCGCTTTAGGTGTATTAGTAGGCACGCAAGTCGCGTTTTGGGTAGCCCCCACCATCCGAAGCATTTTGGAAGGTTTGTATCGCGTTCAGGTTGGCTTTATCGATACGCAGTGGCTATTTCTTTATCTGAAAATATTCATGACCAGTGTTGCAGGGCTTACATTAGCGTTGCTACTTCCAATGCAACAACTCAAGCAATCTTTGGCAACTACTAAATCCGCAATAGCAGATGTGAAAATCGATGCACCAATAGTATCTGCATTACTGTTTTTTTCATTACTGGCTATTTGCCTATTTGCCTTTAGTAACCATCTAGGCGCACTATTACTTGGTGCAGCAGCAGTTGTTTTAGCGGGTAGCTGTCTGTTAATATTGCTCTTTCCTCATCTGCTCAGCGTTTGCTATCGCGTTGTGTCAAGTCAATATACATTTTTACGATTAGGCCTTGCGCAATCACGTGCTCTTTCACAAAAGACTAAAATAGCATGCTGTGCATTTTTTATTGCGGTGACCAGTAACTTAGGCATGAATCTGATGGTGGATAGCTTTCGCGCAAGCACCGAAAGCTGGCTAGACCAACGTTTAGTCGCAGACCATTATCTGTATTCTGACAATCCCGCCATCAATCAGCAACTGATGCCCCTAGCAAAACAATATAGTGTAGAGGTGCATCCACGCTTTGAAAAAGAATATGAATACGCGGGTCGCGCGGTGCAACTGTTTAGCTACCCTAGTGCTGAACGTTTTGCCCAAGCGATGGTGTTTCAAGACACCAGCGCCAATGCATGGCAGAGCTTCGAGGGCGGTAAAAGCGTGTTTGTAAATCAACAGTTCACGATACGTAACGCCTTGTCATTAGGCGATGAGGTAGACATTCAGGTACCTATTACGGCAAAAACAGAATCATTTACCGTAGCAGGCATCATTTATGACTATGGCAATCCAATGGGGCAAATCCTAATGCCACCTACGTTATTTGAGCAAAACCCGGCCAGTGCTAGCATTTTTGCATTATTGGGTGAGCAGGCAAACATTGCGGCCTTTTCAGACGCGCTCAAAACCCTCGATATCAAATTAGATGAGCAGCTATTTGAAAGCGCACAAATTTTAAGTGGCTCGATGGAAGTGTTTGACCGCACCTTTGTGATCACAGACGGTTTAAATTTAGTGACCTTGCTGGTTGCCGCGCTTTCATTAGCATGCACGCTCGTGACCTTAATCGACCAAAGTCGACCGCAGACTATGCTGCTACGTGCACTCGGGATAAGCGCTTGGCAGGGACGTGGCCTACTGCTATTGCAATACATGCTGTTATGCTTTGTGGCGCTTTTGTGCGCGACGCCATTTGGGATTTTGTTAAGCTACATACTCATTGAGCAAATCAATTACCATGCTTTTAATTGGTCTTACCCATTAGTAATCGAGGCTTCAAAGATAATGCAACTGTATGGGATTAGCTTTATGGTGGTATTCATGGTTATTAGCGCCCCTATTGTCCTATCCACCCGAAAAAGTCTTGCACAGGAGTTAACATGTTTAGATTAGCTGGGCTTTTGGTCACTGTGGTTGCGTTGCTAGGATGCGAAAAGGCGCCAGGTGATGATGAGCAAACGCAAACCATTAACCCCAACTTTCTGGTTTCACAAGGAAAAAAGGCGGACCCTAATTACGTTCTGTCGTTTCCCAAAGACCATTTACCACACGATGCATTTGATATTGAGTGGTGGTACCTAACCGCCAACCTTAGTGGTGATGACGGACACCAATACGCCTTGCAATGGACTTTATTCAGATTCGCCCAATCCTCTCAACAAAACCAGTGGTATCAAGGGCAGTCGTTTATGGGCCACGCGTCTTTGCATTCACCTGACCAACACTGGTTTTCAGAACGCTTTGCCCCTGGCGGGCTGGGCAGTGCTGGGGTAAAAACCATAGACAATAAGCTGAATCTATTTATTGACGATTGGCTGTGGCAGGGTAAGTCGACTGAAGGTACGCTTTTTCCTTCCGTACTCAATACGAAAATCATCAATAACACTTCTAGTATGGAAGTGGATATCACACTGACGCAAACAGGTCCGTTTGTGCTGCAGGGAGAAAACGGATACAGCATTAAGTCCAAGCAAGGCAAACATGCTTCTCACTATTATTCATTACCTTTTATCGACGTAACTGGAAGGCTCGAGTTACCGACCGGTGATGTTGAGGTAAGCGGAAAAGCGTGGTTTGATCATGAGTGGACCTCAACGCTGCTAGATCAGACTACTCTTGGCTGGGATTGGATGTCTCTTCACTTTGATAACGGCGATAAACTCATGGCGTTTCGGATGCGCTTAAATGATCAGGAAGATTATCAGACCGGCACTTACATTTTTAAAAATGGCGACGCTATTACGTTATCACCGCAACAAATCACCTTGACCATAGAAAAATCGTATGAGGTGGAAGGAAAAACACTGCCCTTAGAGTGGCAAGTTGTAATACCTAGCCAGAAGGTGGATATCAAGGTGACAGCGGTAAAGCGCAATGCCTATAACCCTTCTGTATTCCCATATTATGAGGGAGCAGTTAAGGTAAGCGGAAGCCAAACCGGTAAAGGCTTTTTAGAATTGACGGGGTACTGAATCTCAAAACATGCTTCTCATCACGCTCTAAAAGAGCGAAATGAAGCTTATTGCTTAATCGTCGAGCTCAATACCCATATCATCATCAGCATCCATTAACACCTCATCGTCTGAAGAGGAACTAGAGCTGACTTTTTTCGTGCCATAAATGCTACCGGCTTTAGGTCGGTTAATGCGTTTTTGATACTTCAGCCAAGCGCGTTCGGCAACGCTAGCGGGCTCAGTCTGCCCTAATGCACTGGACAAAAATTGCTCATCTTCCTCATCAGATGGTGCCAGTTTGCCATCTACCAAAGCAGCAATTAAGCAACCATATTCATTAAGCGCTTTACTCTCTGAAATCGAGAAATCGCCAGAACGTGAAAATCCATAAGGATAATTTTTAGTATCGCTAAACAAGCGTTTTAATAGGGTTTCTTTGCTTAAACTAGACACGTCACATTGCTCCAATTGTATTCACAAACAACAAGCCTTGGATTATTTTGCCGTTGTACCCTCGAATATCGGCAGTGTCAATAAAATAATGACGCATTTGTACGCTTTAACAAATTCTTCAAAAATTTGTCATGTTTATACGAACAAAACTAACGTGTGTGCAACGTAATTGCTGTCAACGGCATGTTGAATTTAACGATAAATGAGAGGTATCAAAACAGCAAATTGACATGCTGTAAAAAATGGAGCGGGAAACGAGATTCGAACTCGCGACCCCGACCTTGGCAAGGTCGTGCTCTACCAACTGAGCTATTCCCGCAAATTGGACGCGCATTATAAAAAAATATAGATAGGTTGCAAGCTCTTTTCGTCATTTTCTACAAATTGCCTATTAATTTTAGGATATGCCAGCCGATATTTAGACGTGGTGAGACACATTTTTGATGTAATGAGGTTGTAGGAGCCCAAGTGAAATACAAAATTTTATTGGTGGAGCACGATGGCAGTAGCCTGCGCGTGCTCAAACGTGTTATTGGCAAGGCCAATCTCGATGTAGTAACGGCCACCACATTGACCGAAGCCAAAATAATCTTTGAAAATTCTACCCCCGAATCTTTTTTATGTGCTGTCGTTGATTACGCTTTGCCAGACGCCCCTCATGGCGAGGCGATTGATTTTGCCATTGCCTCTTTCGTACCGGTCATCGTGATTACCAGCCAAACCGACAAAGACGTGCGTGAACGCATACTTAGCAAGGCCGTAGTTGACTACATTCCCAAAAGTAACTCGCAGATATACGAGTATCTATCACGCCTTCTAACGAGGCTCGAAAAAAACCGAGACGTCGGTGTATTGGTAGTGGGAGGCAATACCCGCAGTCGCAACGACATTTATGCGTTGCTAAATCGGCATAACTTTATCAGTTATCAGGCGGCGAATGGTGAAAAAGCGTTAGAGATGCTTAACCAAAATCCTCATATTAAGCTAATTATCACAGACCAGAAACTGCCCGATATGACCGGAGTAGATCTCGTTTCTAAGGTGAGAAAAACACACACAAAAGAAAGCTTAAGCGTTATCGGGACAAGTGAGAAAGGGGATGCTGCATTGCTTGCCAACTTTATCAAAAGCGGCGCCAACGATTACTTAAGACGCCCCTACTGCCATGAAGAGTTCTTCTGTCGCATCTTGCAAAACGTCGAATATGTAGAACAAATAGAGGTTATTAAGAAGACCGCGAATACCGACTATTTAACAAAGTTACCTAACCGAAGACACTTTTTCGCACAAGTTGAAAAAATCATGCACAGCAAACCCCAAAGCGTGTCGCTAGCGCTAATTGATCTAGACTATTTTAAGACGGTCAATGACAACTATGGCCATGACTTTGGTGATGTTGTGCTAAAAGAGACTGCACGGATGATGCAAAAACACTTTGCACAAGATGTAGTATCTCGCTTTGGCGGCGAAGAGTTTTGTGTGTTTTTAAGTAATATTGAAGCATCTGCAGCAAAGGAAAAATTAGATGCTTTTCGAGAAGCGATAAGCGAAAAATCATTTAAGTATAAAGACCAGCAAGTTCATTGCACCTTAAGTATTGGCATATCTCATAAACGAACAGGAAAGATAGAATCTCTGCTTAGCACGGCCGATGAATTCTTATACAAAGCAAAAGCTCGCGGACGCAACTGTATTGTGGATGAGTGATGGTAGTGCTGGTATTAACCTAAGTTAGAGAATCCTCCATAAGACAATGAGTTCCACTTAGCTCAACCATCCGCTGCGCATAAATCTTCCGTCTGCAAATATATACTGGTCATAAAAGTTAGCATTCAACAGCTTACCATGGCGTTGGGGAAATCCTTGCCTGCGCAAAAGTGACGTGGGGGATGTGTTGCACAACTGGTTGGGTGGGCTTTTAAGTGTCTTTTGTCAGACAGTGGTTATGCTCTAAAAATTCAGCGCCATCACCGCGAGGGCTTGGGTTTGTTTTAAACGGGCTTGTTCGCCTACTAAAATGCGATTGGCGACAAAGTTGTCATTTTGGTGCCATTCCATCCCCAGCTCTACCATCGGCGTGATTTGATACCGCCAAGCGATGGTAATAGCTTGGCCATCGCTGTCGTTTGGGTCTTGTGGTTTGAGATCATCCTCTTGCACATCAAAATGCTCTAACCGCAAAGACACGCGATGCTTGTTTTGACTATAACTCACCAGACCAAATATAGAATCAAAATCGGCATAAACGCCCCGCTCACCCATCTCTGTCGAGCCATATAACCAATGTGCCAAAAAACGCCAATTGCGATTAAGCTCATGAATGTAACTTAAACTGTGAAATTTTGTGTGCCAAGCATAAAGTCTTTCTTGGTTGACAACGGTGGGGTCGGCAAAGTTGTCATAGTAATAATAGCGCACTTCGCGCTTTCTGAAATAGCGTAAATGCGCCCCCACATAGCCCCCCCATTTGCCGTCAACCTCAATAAAGGGCTTGGTATACGTTGGCGTGGGAATGCCTTCAACGAAGGTTTCAACGCTTGGGATGGGGGCAAATTGAATAATGTCGTTATTGAGACTTTGGCGATCGTGGGTTGCAAAACCTCGCCACGTTAATAATGTGCCGGTTGTATCATTGCCCTTGTATAAGCCTGAGTTAATTTCCCAACTCCAAGGACTATTGCGTTTACGACCGCCTGAATACAGACTGACCTGCGCGCCTAAAACTCGAAGCTCCTCGCCTATCCAGCTATTGATGGCCGATTGTGTATAGGTATAGGGTGACAACCAGCCCTGTGCCGTATTTTCAAGGGAAAGGCTGGGATAGAAAAACCCCAACTTGGCTTTCCATTTTACTTTATCAGGGCTTAGTGGCTTATAAATAAAGGAAGCTTGGGTCAGGCCTAGGTTTTGTTCACCATCGATATAAAGGTTGGCAACGGCGTCAAACGTCCAGTCTTTATTTATACGAAAATTGCCGTGCAAAAACGCCTGCTGAATCGCAAAACCGCTTTGCTCAGCACGCAAAACCCCCACACCTTTTTCTTGGTAGCTTGCGTTTGTATCAGCATTAATTAAAGCGCCTTCAATGCGGCCACTCAGGTTTTGCGAGTAAACTTGGCAACTGATGCTGACAAGTATCAGCATGCTGAATATTTGCTGCACCGTCTTAGGCATTGGCTCGGCTTACATTGGTGGTACACGCGTTAACAAGCCATTTGTTCGCTTCTTGAACCGGCATTGGACGGCTTATAAAATAGCCTTGCGCATATGTGCATCCCATGCTTTTTAAAAGGGCTAGGGATTGTTCGTCTTCCACACCTTCGGCAACGGTTTTTAAGCCTAAATTTTGCGCCAAATCGATTAAGGTTTTGACCATGACCTGGTCTTCTCGGTTAGTGGCAAGCTCTAGTACAAAGGCTTTATCAATCTTAAGCTCGTTCACCGGTAGTTTTTTAAGCTGCGCCATTGACGAGAAGCCGGTACCAAAATCGTCAATAGACACCACTATGCCTATTTGAGAAAGCAAGTTGAGTGACTGCAATGCCACCTCGGGCTCGCTCATGATGGCACTTTCAGTCACTTCCAATATTAATTTTTGCGGGGCCACCTGATATTGGCTCAAAATGTTAACAACCTTACGAGCAAAGTCATTATGCACCAGATCAATAGCCGAAATATTCACTGCCATGGCCACCTCAATACCTTGCTCACGCCATTTTGCATGTTGTGCAATGGCAGTTTCAATTGCCCACATGGTGATTTGTTTGATGGCCCCAGACTGTTCCGCTAACGGAATGAATTCATCGGGGGGAATAAAGCCTTTTTCTGGATGGATCCAACGTGCCAAACACTCTACGTTCTCAATGGTGTTAGTCACCAGGCAAAGCTTAGGCTGATAATACAACGAAAGCTGTTGTGAGCTTACAATGTCTTTTAGTTCAGACATGGTTTGCAGACGCTCAACAGAGAAGCTATTGAGCGCATCTGAGTATTCTAAATAGGCGTGATGACTTTCTTTACAAGCCTGCAGGGCAATATCCGCTTCTAGTAAAAGATCTGCGGCTTTGTACTTACCCTTAGCATCCGCTTCTAATAGAGTACCGCCCATGCTCACGTCGATGCTCAAGGCTACCTCATTGACCATAAATATGGGTTGAAAGCACTGTTTTACATCTTCCATTAGCGCTTTAAGCATCATGCCTTTTAAGCTTAATAGCGCAAATTCATTGCTACCCATGCGCGCGATAAATACATCGTCATGATAACGCTGAGTCAACCTTTGTGCGACTAAGGCAAGTAGTGTATCGCCTGCTGCGTGGCCGATAGAGTCGTTGACCTCTTTAAAGCGTTCAATATCAACAAGAATTAAGCTCAGCGTGGCGGTTTCATTTAATACCAGTTGTTCATCCAAATATTGGATGAACTTGACGCGGTTCGGTAGGCCACTTAAGTCGTCAAAAAAGGCCAGTCGGTTGATTTCTGATTCGCGCTGCAATAAGCCGCTGTGCATCTGTGATACAGCTTTGGCAAGGGTATTCACTTCTTTGGTGTCGCTGCGCGGAAAATCGTTCACCGTATCGCCTTTACCAATTGCATCGGTGACTTCAATCAGCGCGAGTATGGGTTTTGAAATATTACGGGCTATTAGCGTGGCCATGAGCAATACCGCGATCGAAATCACCACAAGTAAACCAATCAATTGGCTCACCAAGCTTCGGTAAGACAAATAGGCCTCTTCCTCAACGGTTGAGAGCATCAGTGACACCGTTGCACCATTGGCATTACCTATGGGGGTTAGCATATACAAATAGTGACCCGATGGCACATGCATGTCTTGAATGGTATCGAGCTGTTGCATGGGATTAAGCATAAACTCACTGACAACTGCTTTTTCATAAGTAGATGCGATCATGGTTTTCGCGTCTTTCATTAAGCTCACGTCAAGCTGGGTCAGTTGCGACAACTCTTCATTAAAAAGTTGCTGCGCCGGCTTTGCAAACAATAGCCATGCCATCACATCACGTGATCTTGGTGTATTTCTGACCGGCACTGCCTTGGCTAAAAATACCGAATCGGCGTTGATATACCAGGTGATATCTTCTGTTGCCAAACGACTAATGTCGGTTAAAGGCGCCATTAGAAAGTCAGGTGAGGTAGTGATAATTGCGCCGTCCCCTGCAACAACAGCGAACTCACTGGCGTTGAAGCGTGTCGTGAAGTTTCTCATTGCAACGTTGAGTGATTCGACGTCATCTTGAGAATCGAGAATTAGTTTTTTGATGCTAAAATCAGATGATAGGTTAGAGGCCGCTTTAAACAATACATTTGCGGTGTCTTTAAAGTGCTCGCTGATCAAGGTGGTACTGATTTTGGTATTGTTACTCAAGAGTTTTTGTGAATGAGCAAAAGCTGCTGTTTGCACAAAATACAGCGTTACTAGAATTACCAGCACCACAATGGCAAAAAAGCTGGCAAGCAGCTTTGTTTGCAGCGAAACAATAAATTTGTTGGGACTACTCATAGACATCTAGCCCTTCAATTTCATCAAACTCAGAGAAGCTTTCTAACAAATCAGTGCTTAGCTGTAGGGTAAATGTTTGTGCCGAAGCGCTAACGGTGAATGTGTGTTGCTTAGTTATCTCTGGTTTGTCAAAACGAGGATGCCAGATATCGACCGTGTAATTTCCATCAGGCAGCGAAACTTGAAAAGCACCTGCTTTATTGGTTTTACCTGATAAGTCGCCCTCTGATACATAAATATAGCCTAGCATCCAATCGTGAATGTTGCAGCCAAGCTCAACAATACCCGACTCTCCAAATTGAATAGGATGCTCGTCAAGTTGTTCCTGAAGCGATATTTCAAACGTTTTTGCTGGCGAAAAAGAATATACGTGATGCTTCACCGTGTCGGTGTTCGGAAAACTAACGGTTGCACCTTGTTGAACGACGAGAATATGTGGCACAAATTGCTGATCAATTTGCTTCATTATAGCGCTTTGCGCTTGGCTTGCTTTGGGTTGAACAGGATTGTTAGGGTCAGCTTTGATGGATACCACCACATCTGCTAAGGTCAGACCTTGATTTGATAAGACGTTCACCGTAATTTTATTGTCGGCTAAGGCCGCCTGCGCCGTTAAACACAACCCTGCAAACACCATTGATAACATCAAGCGCATGAAACCTTCCCAAAAAACCATTGAACTCAATGTATCGGCTGCTTTGCACGATATCTTAGGCTAATTCCCCAGCATGGATATGGCATGTTCAAACGCCCCTCACTAATCACTCGGCGGATAAGACATCGATGCGATGACTGACTATTACACCCTATAATTTGGGCTGGCTATGTTCACTATCTACCAGCAAGCTAAGAAAACCATTTTCCATATCACGTTCTACTTCGCTGACATTCCTTAAACATCGATCACTGCGTTTGCTCGCCTTTGTTTCAAAAAACTTAGGCAATATGCAGCCCTGTTATTAAGTCGTCATATTTCTTGATTACGCTTTACCAAGTAAACATTAAAAGGGAAGTAAAAGATGAAAGCGTTAAACCGTCGAGAGTTCTTGAAATTAACCAGTGTATTAGCTGGAAGCGTTGTGGTTTCTAGCGCGGTGAGTGGATGTCGCACCATGGTTCATCCATCTGAGGTGAGTTTTACCCATGGCGTTGCCTCTGGCGATCCGAGCAACAGCTCTGTGATCATTTGGTCAAGAGCAGTGCCAGCAGGACAAGCTTCAACAAACACGCTGGATGTAAATTGGGAAGTTGCTAGTGACCGTGAATTTAACAATATGATCCGGACAGGAAGCGCATCAACTTCAAGAGCGCGCGACTTTACCATAAAAATAGACGTGCAAGACCTAGAACCGAACACAACATACTATTACCGGTTTTTAGGTAAAAACAACATAAGCACAGTAGGAAAAACGAAAACCCTTCCGGTTGGCAATGTGCAAGCGGTAAAACTAGCGGTTTTTTCTTGCTCTAACTATCCAGCAGGTTACTTCACGCCCTATTCCCTTGCGGCACAAATGCAAGACATTGACGTGGTCGTGCACCTAGGGGATTACATCTATGAATATGCGGCCGACGGCTACGCAACCGAAAAAGCCGAGCAAATCGGGCGCTCACCCGATAAAAACAATCTCACCGAAGTGATTAGTCTTGCTGACTATCGTCATCGTTACGCGCTATATAGAACCGATGAAGGTCTGCAAGCCATTCATGCTAGCGCGCCATTTATTGCAGTGTGGGACGATCATGAAATTACCAACGATACCTACAAAGAAGGCGCGCAAAATCATAACGAAGGAGAAGGCGACTTTTTTGCGCGCCGTGCCAGTGCGGTGCAAGCCTACTACGAATGGCTGCCCATTCGTCCCCCATTTGGTGAAACATCGGCACAGATTTATCGCAGCTTTGATTTTGGAAATTTGCTAAGCCTGCACATGTTAGATACGCGCCTGATTGGCCGAGATAAGCAGCTTGCCTATGCAGACTACATGGACCAAGAAGGCAAGATGGATACCCAGTCGTTCATGCAAGACTTACAATCTGAGCAACGAACCTTGCTCGGCCAGCATCAGTTTGATTGGCTAAGCCAAAAAGTTCAGGCATCTAGCGCGGTTTGGCAAATACTAGGTCAACAAGTATTGATGGGCAAAATGACGTTTCCAGCAGAGGTGCTAGCTAATCAAGACAGAACCAAGGCGGCCCAGATTATCCATGCATTAGCGACAATCAAACGACGTGCTGACCAAGGTTTACCGATTAGCGAGCAAGAAAAAGCTCGTATCCAACAGGTGATGGCTTACAATCTGGACGCATGGGATGGTTATCCGGCAGAGCGCGAAAAACTTTACGCCATGTTAACTTCTCACAATAAACGCTTGGCCGTAATTGCCGGCGATACTCACAATGCGTGGTGCAACCAATTGGTCGACAGCGACGGAAAAGCCGTAGGTTATGAATATGCTACGCCTGGGGTTTCTTCTCCCGGAATGGAGAGCTATTTGTCGTTAAGTACAGAGCAGGCTAAGCAGATGGCGGATGATTTGTCGGTTGTGATTGAAGATGTGCAATATTGTAATTTGCACCAAAGAGGCTTTTTGACCTTAACGATACTGGCATCTCAAATTGAAGCGAAGTGGCACTTTGTTGATACAGTCGACACACCACAAGGCCGTATTGCCAATACCTTCACTATGAGCCACACGCCAGTGAATAAAGGGTAATCGGTAAATAAAATGCTATTTGCATTGTGAGGTTGGAAATTGTTTTTTTGACTTATATCAATGAACATAGCACTGGGTGGGAAATAGGTTGGCAAACGGCTCCTTCGGGGCAGAAAGCGGACGGATCTAATTTCTTCGGTTACTTGTAGTTTTGCCTGATTGCTGACGTAAGCCATTCGAGATCTTTGAGCGTCAAAGTCCTACCACATTAAAAACTTAATGAATCACTCCTTACCAATTGACATATAGTAAAGAAATGATAATCTTTACTATATCTAGAATGGTAAAGAGAATATACATGGCTAAGGTCAGCGCAAAAAGACAAATTACATTACCTGTTGAACAGTGTGTTGTTGCACATATCAATGCTGGTGACGATATAGAGAGCTTTGTCGATAGGCAAGGCGTTATCTCTATTGTTAAAAAACAATCGGGTGCGGCTAAAGGTATGTTGAAAGGCATCAAAGCTAATATCAATGTAACAGAGGAAGAATCGTTAGAAAGTGCTATCAATAAATGATTGCTATTGATACTAATATTCTACTGCGATATTTATTGCAGGATGATGCAAAACAAGCAGCGAAAGCAAACAACTTGGTCCTTGGCACTGAGGAAGTTCTTATCACCGATGTGGTATTAACGGAAACGATTTGGACGCTAAAAGGTAAGCGTTATGGTTTAAGCAAAGAGCAGATTGTGGATGTTATTCATGCTCTATTTGCGGAGCCTAATATTAAGTTTGAAGATGGTTATGCTGTTTGGGGCGCTCTTAAGGATTTCATGAACGCTAAGCCAATAAAAACAGGAGGCAAAACTAAACAAGCTGACTTTCCAGATGCACTCATCGTTAATAAAGCTAAGCAGTATGGCCAGTCAAATAAAACAGAAATTTTGGCGGTTTATACTTTTGATAAAGCCGCACTAGAAATCGACGGAACTAAAGAACCCTAGTTGAAAAGTTTTATCCCTAAAGTCAGCTATGTCGCACCTGCTAACTTTAGCTACCATGTCGCGAACGACCGTTGTGGATGGCACTTGCCAGTTAAAGGTGGCGAACAAAATCCATTTTTTTATAAAGTACTCGCAGTATCCTCACGCCATACTTAGTTTTACGAAAAATGATAATATGCTCATTAATACTTGAGGATAAGCATCCCTTTCTTAACTCGCTTCGATCTTTAACTGTTGGGTGCTCAGTATTGCTAGCAAGAGTTTCAAACCTAGCTTCAATATCGTTCAAATAATTATCTCTTTGGCTAATTACTCTTGTTCGGTGTAAGCGTCAATATCTATTAAATCGTTGAACGCAGCCTCAGAAACTTTATACGCAGGCACTATCGGTTGTTCAGTTTTTGTTTAATTAGTGACATAGAAAAATCTTCAATATCGGGACTATTGTCACCTTCATCAATAAGTTTTCTCAATTGAGTGATCTTCGACTTGGCTTGTTTTTCTTGTAAAAGTCTAATTGCGGCGCGTATGACCTCACTTTGATTTCCGTAGTCACCAGAAGTCACGAGTGTTTCTATAAACTCATCCATTTTGGGGCTTGGTTGAAAAGTAATAGTTCTAGGCATAACCAACTCGATGTAAGCAATTTACTTACATCGATAATAGGATAGGTTAATAACAATGGACATAGCAACGGCGGCTTTGGATGTTTTTTTGTCAGCCATTTCAATAGAAAAACTACAAAGCTTGGCTAAAGCTACCATCTTTTGCACAAGACAGATGTAAGTCCCTTACCATTTAAATCGTTACTTCCAACCTCAAAAAGCAAATAGCCAGATAAAATAAAAAAGGGCACATCATAGATGTGCCCCAAAACCGCGATATCTAGGGAAACTAACGCGAAAACTTCATGCTTAATTCAATTCCATAAAATCGCGGAGGTCCGGCTACGAAGGTTGGGTTACCAAAACTGCCGCCGGTATTCCCAGCATCCACTAAGTATTCTTTATCAAACAGATTGCTAGCAAACAACGTCAACGACCACGTTTCGTCAGCGTTACTAATTCCTACTCGAGCACTCGCTAAACTAATGGCATCTTCACTGATATCTAAACCTGAAATAGGCGCGTTATCTGGCTCAAAAAATACGTCAGAACGGTAGCTGTAGATGAACGATGACGTTAGATTCAAGGAGCTGCTAATGGGGCGAGAATAGAACATGCCGGCACTGGCGGTCCATTCAGGCTGAAGCCTAAAACGATTGCCCGCGAGATTTCCGTTGCTAGAATCATCGTCAATTTCAGCGTCGATATAGCCAACATTTGCAAATACTTCAAAAGAATCGCTTAACACGGCTTTGAGTTCACCTTCAAAACCGATATTCGTGGCTGAGCCTGCATTTGCGGTAAAAAAGTTACCGGCTGAGTCCTGCAGCGTAACCTGAAAATCAGAATAGTCTTGATAGAATACCGATGCAGCATAGGTCAGCTTTCGGTTATGACTCTCACCCTTGATGCCGGTCTCGTAATTCCAAATGATTTCAGCAGGCACCTCTGTAACGTCGGCAATGATGCCGTCTGCAGGGCCAACCCTTGAACTAACATCAAGCACCTCACTTCTTCGGCCCTTTGAAATGGTTGCATAGAGATTTATCTGATCGTTGAGCACATAAAGGGCATTAAAACGCGGCAGCCAATCGTCAAAATCCGCTTTTGCTTCTACCCTGACATTATTTGTATCAATTACCGGCAATAGCGGACCACCGCTTAACACACTATTTGGCGCAAGCGAGCTATAGCCACTGACTTTATCTTCGGTCACATAACGCAGACCAACGGTCAGCTCCAATGCATTGTTCATGGCGTAACTAAAGTCAGCAAATACCGAATAAATATCATTTTCACCAAAGTTACTAAAGGTTGCTGTATAGGGCAATAAGTCTGCAGCACCCTGGGTCAATACTGGGGTTAATATATTTACGCTGCCATCACTATTGATGCAGGGTAAACCACTACCTAAAACGCCTAAACAGTTTAAGTAGATGGATTCTTCTGTGCTAAACGGCACGACTTGACTACCGTCTTCGGTAAAGTAGCTTGCCCCGTAGATACTGGTAAGCTTTTCGCTATTGTGAATGATGCGGAACTCTTGGCTAAACTGATCGCCTTGTGCATCTTCTGCAAATTCTAAAAACCAAGCTTGCGTGCCGTCTGCATCAAATATTTCGAGGGATTCAAAGCTTCTTGTAGCGGTGATAGAAGTGAAGCTTAATTGATCGCTAAGTGCGTATTCAATCGTCAAGCTTAGGTCATCGACTTCTCGCTCCACACCTAATTTTTCAGCGCCTAAGTGCTGCACCGACAATGGCGAGCCTGCCATCTCAACAAAGCTAAATGGACTGGTGTCACCACCTGTTGGCGCAAATAAGCCATTCTTAAAGGATGTGCCAGAGTCTTCATTTTTTTCATAGCTGTATACGACATCTATGGTGAGATCGTCGTTTGGCGTGAAACGTATAGAGGGTCTAAAAGACGTGCGCTCTATTGCATGCATATCGTCTTGAACCAGTCCACCGGGATTTTGCGAATTGCTGTCACCTGCAATGTTTTCGATAAACCCATCACGTTTGCGGTAATTGAACGCAAAGCGCCCCTGGACCAAGTCACTCCCTCCTGTAATGAATCCCGAGGCAGTTTGCGCCGAAAAGTTACCCGTACCCACCCTTAATTCCGATGAAAAATCTTGCTCAGGTCTTTTGGTGATTACGCTAAGTGCGCCAACAGACGCGGCTGTGCCAAACAAAGTGGCTTGAGGGCCTTTAACAATCTCAACCCTTTCTATGTCGTATAACTCAAAGTATGAACCTCTAGAGCGCGATACATCGGTGCCGTTGTAATAAACCGACACTCGCGGGGATGATTGCGCAGAACCACTGTCTGATGTTATTCCGCGGATCACAAAGCCAGGATTGTTCGGGCTTTGCTCTTGGATGACTAGCCCAGGAGTTATTTCTGACAAAACGTCGAGTTCAGCAATGCCAATCTCACTTAAAAAATCGCCGTCAAATGCGCTTAATGTGACAGGAACATCTTGAATAGCTTGTGCACGCTTTTGCGCAGTGACAATGATTTCCTCAATTTCGTTCGTATCGTTTGAGGAGGAGTTTTCTTGCGCAAGCGCTCCTTGACTAAGTGCAGCACTTACCATTAATGAGAGCATGGATAGTGGTCGTTTTTTAGTTATTTTCATAATGTGTTCTCTGCTAATTTAAAGGCAAGAGCACGTTATTCGAGTTGTAAGAAATTTTAATGACGCTGGTATGACAAGTTGATTGCAAACACATGTAAGAAATGTGAACGTCCGTCAACCTTTAGCACTCGGTGGCATGCCCGTTACAGCCATTAGGTCGCTTCAAAACGTAAACTGTTGAATTAAGCGTTCGTACCTGATGATAAAACGCCTGCGACACATTGTTTAAGCGAAGGCAAAAGCGCCCCCTCAAACCAGTTATGTTTTGCTAGCCATCGATTATTCCTTCCGGAAGGATGAGGTAGGACAATCCTAGCAGGCAATAAATTTTCAAAATCACTTACCGCTTCGGTCAATGTTTTGTATTGTGGCAAGTAGCTCTGTTGGGCGTAACGACCAACAAAAATAGTCAATGAGGGCTTAGCTCGTGAGAGAAATTGATGATGCCATTTAGGGGCGCATGCTTTAAGTGGTGGGGCGTCAGCGCCATTTTTATAGCCAGGAAAACAAAAGCCCATAGGCAAAACGGCGAACGCACCACTTTCGTAAAATGTACCGCGTTCAACCCTGAGCCATCCCCTCAAACGTTCGCCCGAAGCGTCGTTCCATGCAATACTTGACGCATGTGCAAGTCTTCCCGGCGCTTGACTAATGAGGATGATTTTTGGCGCATCAGGCCATACAAAAACAGGGTTAGGAGCATGTGGCATTTGGCCTGCGCAGTCCTTGCAAGCATTTGCTTGCTCACGCAGTTGTTGCAGATTATTCAAATTTCACTTAACCGCAACTTAAATTTTAAACACATGCTTGCGATAATACTGAAGCTCTTCAATAGACTCTTTAATATCATCTAGTGCTAAATGTACGCCCTTCTTTTTAAATCCACTTGCTACATCAGGCTTCCAACGGGCGCATAGTTCTTTAATGGTGCTAACGTCGACATTGCGATAATGGAAGTAGTCATCCAAATCGGGCATATATTTAACTAAAAATCGTCTATCTTGACTGATAGAGTTACCGCAAAGAGGCGATTTGCCTTTTGGTACCCACTGCTCTAAAAAGGCTATCGTCGCGTTAGTGGCATCATCTACGCTATATTCACTCTCTTGACAGCGTTTGGTCAGTCCCGACTCTCCGTGCGTTCGAGTGCACCACTCATCCATTGCGTCGAGTATTTCATCACTTTGGTGCACCGCAATAACAGGGCCTTGTGCTAATACGTTTAACTCTTTGTCGGTGACAATACTGGCAATTTCTAAGACCACACATGTTTCGGGGTCAAGTCCCGTCATTTCCATGTCTATCCATACTAAATTTTGCTCATGAAATGCCATATATCCCTCTTATAAAACTTGTAAAATCAATATCGCTCGCAGCAAACACGTTATGGTGTGCAAGCCAGTTGGCAAAAAGGTATCATGAAGGCCTCTAATCAACAAATGTGATTTTACAGACGCGAAGCAATTGATGTCTTTGCGCACACAAAGCAAAAGTGAATCGTGGCCAAAAAACCAAAGCTGTCAAAAAACCAAAAACGTCAGGTATCCATCAATAGAAGTAAGCGCATGCTTAGCCATGAAACGCGTGAACAAAATAGTTCAGAGCATCTTGGTGCGCAGCAACCGGGTCGGGTTATTAGTCGCTTTGGTAAGCATGCCATTGTAGAAGATGAACAACGTCAAAATCATAAGTGTCATATTAGGCGCACCGTCGAATCAGTGGTGTGTGGCGACCATGTGCTATTTAGGCCAAGCGAATCTGATGAACAACGAGATCGCGGCATCATCGAAGTCGTTTTGGACCGAAAGTCCACTCTAACACGCCCTGATTATTATGATGGGGTAAAACCCATTGCCGCGAATATTGATCAAATTATCGTTGTCAGCTCTATCGTCCCTGCACTCTCAACGCACATTATTGACCGATACCTCGTCGCCTGTGAAGATGCGCAGATTTCTCCTGTGTTAGTCATCAATAAAGTCGAGTTGCTTAACGAAGAAGCATTAGCACAAGTAAACGAAAGCTTGGCCATTTATCGTCAAATTGGTTACGAGCTCATATTAACGAGCTGCCAAACCGATGAGGGGTTAAGTGAACTCAGCGAACATCTTATCGACAAGGTAAGTGTATTTGTTGGTCAAAGTGGTGTGGGTAAATCAAGTATTGTTAATCAGTTATTGCCTAATGCGGCGGAGCCGGTGGGCGATGTTTCCGCTAACTCAGGACTCGGACAACACACAACAACCGCCTCTAAACTTTTGCACTTCGCTAAGGGTGGCGAATTAATTGATTCACCCGGCGTTAGAGAGTTTGGCCTTTGGCATCTCAATGCAGAGGCGGTTACGTCAGGGTTTATCGAGTTTCGCGACTATATCGGTGGCTGTAAGTTTTCAGATTGCAAACACCGACAAGACCCAGGGTGTTTAATTGTCGCGGCGGTGAAAGAAGGCAAAATTTCCGAAGAACGCTACAACAGCTATATCAAAATCATTGATAGCTTGGATCAAAATCGTCCGTCTTATGCAAAAGGGTAATGGTAATAAACGCTTTTGTGGCTACTTATTTCTCACTTCTATTGTACAATAGGGGCGAGTAAACATTCGGAGTTATCCTGTGCTAGATTGGATTAAAATCAAAAGCCAATACATATTACCAAAGCATTTAATATCGCGCCTACTAGGCTGGGCAGCATCTAAAGAACTTGGGGCGGTCACCCAGTTTTTTATCACCACTTTTATCAAAGCCTTTGACATCAATATGAGCGAAGCGCACTTTGAAGACCCTCGCGCTTACAAAACCTTTAACGAGTTTTTCACCCGCCCGCTAAAAGAAGGCATACGCCCTATCAAAGCCGATGATCAGCAGCTTTGTCATCCGGTTGACGGTAGCGTCAGTCAGTTTGGGGATATCAACGGTGACAGCATCTTTCAAGCAAAAGGGCATGACTTCAGTTTAACGACCTTGCTAGGCGGCAAACCTGAATTAGCGACCCCCTTTAAAGGTGGAAAATTTGCGACCATTTATTTGGCCCCTCGAGATTATCACCGTATTCATATGCCTATCGATGGCACACTCACCGACACGCTGCATGTGCCGGGCGAGCTTTTTTCGGTAAATCCATTAACTGCACAAAATGTTCCCGGCTTATTTGCTCGTAATGAGCGCGTTGTTGCATTGTTTGACACCCCTATAGGTAAAGTAGCAATGGTCTTAGTAGGTGCGACCGTTGTAGCAAGTATCGAAACCGTTTGGGCTGGAAATATTACGCCTCCAGCGGGCAAATATGTGCAACATTGGCAGCACGAAGGTGAACAGATAAGTCTCAAAAAAGGCGACGAAATGGGACGATTCAAACTCGGCTCTACGGTCGTGATGTGTTTTGAAGCAGACAAAATTGACTTTGAAGATATGTCACCGGCAATGACAACCCGTCTAGGTGAAGTCATGGCAAACATCATAAACAGTAAAGCATAAACACTTTGACTGACAATGGCGTGCAAAGTAATGCTCCTTGCCTTGTGCAGTGCACGCTTTGCGTAATCTGCGCAGGCTATGCCATAAGATGATGCCCTGATAATGGATCCCGTAAAGCGCAGCCTCATAAACCTTCACCTCACCGTCATGCTTTTAGGCGGTACGGCACTGTTTTCTAAATTAATTGAACTCAATGCCCTAGACATCACCTTCGGGCGTTCTTTACCCGCTTGCTTGTTTCTCTTTGCTTATTTAAAGCTCAGTGGAGAAAGCATGCGTTTAAACAATTCAAAAGACTATTTTATTGCGTTGGGGCTTGGCGTTGTGATGGCCGTGCATTGGGTCACCTATTTTGCCGCTATGCAATACTCATCTGTTTCGGTAGGAATCATTGCGCTGTTTACCTTTCCTGTGATCACGGTATTACTTGAACCATTCTTTGAAAAAACACGCATTCTTTGGCAAGACCTAGCAAGTGCATTGGTGGTGCTGATTGGTATTTTTCTTATTGTCCCTGACTTTTCGTTAAGCAATGACGTTACGCTCGGTGTGATTATTGGGGTCTTCTCAGCATTTTTATATGCAATGAGAAACCTTTTACATCGCCGTTATTTTAATCAGTACAGCGGTGCTAAGGCGATGGCCTATCAGATTGCAGTCATTTGTCCTTGCCTGGTTTGGTTTGTGTCTGATGACATGATATCGATGGATATGAACGCCGCTCTTTTGCTTCTATTGTTAGGTACGGTGTTTACCGCATTGCCGCATGCCCTCATCGCCGCGTCATTGGTTCACTTGCGAGCAAAAACTTTTTCACTTGTTGCTTGTATGCAACCCTTTTATGGTGTTGTATTTGCCATCATATTGTTAAACGAAGCGCCAACATGGCAAACCTTAATCGGTGGCGTGCTGGTTGTTTCTGCTGCAGTATATGAAACTGTGAACACGCACCGACAACATAAGAAGGCACAACAATGCTCCTAATTGCGCATCGCGGACTAAGCGCTCACTATCCCGAAAACACAGAGCAGGCTTTCACAAAAGCAATAGATGCTGGCGCCAAGGCGATTGAATGTGATGTTCATCAAGTAGGTGATACTTTCGTTATCTACCACGACTACCAACTGCAACGTTTAAGCGAGCAGAGCGGATATTTGACAGACTTATCTCCCAGTGAGCTTTCAGAACTTAGGGTGCATTCCACGCATAAAGTACTCACGTTAGAGCAATTTTTTGCGCTTATTGATACGCCAATATTGATTAACCTTGAAATCAAGGCGCTTGAAAACACTCAAGCATTTATTGAAGCCCTTTGTCGCTGCGCAAAAGAACACCCCGCACAAATAGTGCTATCGTCATTTAATCATCCACTACTTGTAGACTTACAACAAACGTTGCGCGATACACATTTAGATAACCACCTTCGGCTTGGCGCATTAATTGCGCATTTACCCTTGGATAATGATCGCTATTTTACTGATGTCATTCGCTTAGGTGCGCAAATAGCTGCCATAGATGCACATTTGGTAGACCAAAACTTTGTGAAACAAGCTCATCTGAATGATCTTGAGGTATGGTGCTATACGGTAAATGACGAAAGATTGCTTCGTTTACTTTACTCGTTTGGGGTAGATGGAATTTTTACTGATGATGTAACGTGGGCGCAAGCAGCACTAAATCAAGCTGATTAACAAGCCTTACACTGCTTACACAAGCGCAAATTAATCAAATGCGCAGCGATTATGAACAAAGCGCCCGCAGCCACGGTGAATGGCTCATAGTCATGGCCGAAAATATCTTTATTCCAATATATGACCGCGCCTAGACCGAGTGAATACATAGGATAGAGCTGACGATGATATTGGCGGAACCCGATAAATAGGGCCGCAAATCCGATGATAATAGAGATGGTAAGAATACTGCGTTCAAACCAATCTTGCGCCACGAAGGTTGACGCGATAATTGGTAAAGCTGGCAGTAAAATAGGCAGAATCAAACAGTGGATACCACACATTGCAGACACCCATACACCCATTTTATCTAAAACGCGATTATTGATTCTGCGAGCTGTCGCCTTTTCAGGCATCGCTTCTAACTTGTCAGCGGTAAGCGAGATATCAGAGCTTTTCATGTACGGTAATATAGCCTAATGTTTAACATTGCACTTTCGCAGCGCACTTAGCGCCACATCGAATGATATAGTATAACATCAAATTGCTAATGTGCGATGTTTATTTAGGCAATTAATTACTCTTCAAGCGCAGAGTTTCCTTGGCAAGGCAGAATTTGCTAAATCCCTCGTCACCTTTTGGGTGGCGCGATTAAGAATACGTTTTCGAACTATTTAGGTTTATTGACTGATTGCTCGAGTAAGGCCTCTATTCTTTTTACACTGGCGAGAAGCTGAGTCATCTCATCATCACCGGCTGAGCTTGCTTTGGCTTCTGATTGAAAACTCCCCGAAATCTTGTCTTTTTGCGCCAATATTTTCTCGCGAAACTCAGCTGGATGCTCAATGCCAAGCATCGAAACTAAAGCACCTGGTCCAGATTGACCTGCAGTTTCAAAATTTAAATGATGAAGACCAAAGGCTCTCATCAAAGGTCCTTGAATCATCCCAACATCGGTTATCTTTTCGAGCGGAATCGATTTCTCAACTTTAAATAAAATGCCGCGTTTAACCACTAACTTTCGCTCAAGTAACTCAGCAGACATCGCATCTAACATACGTTGCGCAACAAATAACACAACAATCACCACAATAGGTATCAGCGGGATCGCCATAACAGTCGCCATACACAATAGTAGCCAAAACACTAACCAATATCGTTTTACCTTCGGGTCAAAGGTTGCACTTGCTAATACTTTTTCTTGCATATAATCACCATATTCTTGATGTGAAACTCATCTAGTTATTGGGGCGGTAAAATAATCAACAACGCGATTACATTAGCATGCCTAGTCAGGAGTAACACTCTCTAACTGGGTTTGAGTATCTTGTATAGGTTGTTGACTTGCTCGGGCCAACTTAGGGTTTATTCGGAATTTATCGGTTTCTTGCAAATACTGACTGACGGTAATCAAAACCACATCTTCGGGCAAATCATCAAGCGCATTGTGTAAAAATGCCAGGGTTTGTTCGTGTGGATGAGCAATACCAATGGCCTTACCGTGTTTGCGCCCTTTTGCAATGAGTAGATCAAATTGTTGCTGTAAAAAGTCCATCGTTTGCAGATGGTCTAAAAATACATGTCGGCTTGCAGTAGTCACCCCATATTGATTGGCAATACTACGAGCTTTTGTAAAACGCGTGGTTCGACTGTCGACAAAAAACAAATTGTTTTGCGATAACACCCGCATAACACTCTGCATAGGTAAGGTCATCTGCGTCACTTTACTGCCCATATGATTGTTCACGCCAACAGCATGAGGAACCGTGGCTAGCGCCGCCATCAGCGCCTGCTGAATTTGCTGGGGATACATATTCGACAAAATAGGCCCTTCGCCTAAAGCATTATCGTTAAGGGACTCCATTGGCATATGCAGCATCACCTCACGGTTTTGCTGAGCCGCTCGATATGAAAATTCAGTGGAATATGGCGTGTGCGGCAAAATAGAAAAGGTGATATTTTTGTCCAACGAGAATGCAATATCATCATTGGGTTTGCCGCCCATATCATCAACGATAATGGCGATTTGCGCGGTCGGCAAAGTCGATGCGTTGATAAAAAACGCACTGACTAACAGGCTGCAAGTCATGATATGTTTTAGCACAATATTATAATTATCTTATTTAGTTTTTATTCACATACCTACTCGATAAATAGTAGCAGTAGTCAGTAAAAATTGCACCTATCTGATTTTACGCGTTTTTTAAGCACGCGGGTCGACTTTACTATGGCACTGACAGCCTCGTCACTATCTCTTCTAGGTAAGATTTTGCGCAACCAAAATTCACACGAAAAAAATCTGGAGCGCCAAAGTCTCGCCCTGGCGAAGGCCCAACCCCGCGTTGTTCACACCATTGCTGCGTATCTTCCACTCCTAGGCCGCTAGCATCTACCCACATCAAGAAGGTAGCTTGTGGGGAGTATGCACGCAAACCGTTAATTTGATTTATTTCTCTCAATAAATAATCACGGTTATCACGCAGGTACTTGCGTTGCGCCAGATACCAATCATCACACCGAGTAAAGGCCGCTTCGGTGGCAGATAAGCCCATCACCGTGACCCATGGCACAATGCCTGCCCCCGCAGAGACAAACTGTTGCCGAGTCTTTACATCGGGAATAATTGCAAAGGATGTCCCTAACCCAGCAATATTAAACGTTTTGCTAGCAGCCATTAGCGTGATTGAGTTTTGCGATAAGGCCTCGTGCTTTGAAGCTGGAATATGGGTTAAATCATCTAAGATGAGATCACAGTGGATTTCGTCACTACAAATGGTCACGCCATGGCGATTGCAAATGTCTGCCACCTTATCAAGCTCATCTTTTGTCATAACCGAGCCGCTGGGGTTCATAGGGTTACACATGATAAAAAGTTTGCTCGATGGTTTTGCAGCATGCTCTTCAAGCACATTTAGATCCAAAGTCCATCGTCCGTTTTCGAGCACGGTTGGAACACACAATTGCTCGCGCTTATTTATAGCAGGCGCAGCCAATAAAGGGGGGTAGTTAGGCGTTTGCACAATAATGCCTTCACCTTCCCCACAGAACGCTCTGCTTGCCATATTAAAGGCGGGCACAACACCTGGCGTCCATACAATCCAACTTGGATGAACTGCCCAGTCGTAGCGTTTTTTACACCACTGCACGATGGCAGAAATGGCAGGCTCATGATGTTTTGGAAGCGTATAGCCAAATAAACCATGTTCCGAGCGCTCTTTTAACACATCTATAATCGGTTGAGCGCATCTAAACTCGGTGTCTGCAATCCAACACGGAATGATATCTTTCCCTTTATATTTTTCCCATTTGTAGGCAAAAGATGGCGAGCGGTCATGGCGTGTATCAAAATTCATATGGACTATCATGTAATGGCATTTGTGCACATACTAACATTTCAAATAAACAGGTAAATTGGCTTTTTGTCGCGAATGCAAAAAAGGTGCATATCAAAGTGTGAATTAGTCCACATCAAGGCTAAAGTGTTCTAAAATGTAGTGTCTTTTTATATTAGGTAGGTGCGGTTATCTCATCTTCAGTTTTTATCACCGGTTACGCAAGCGGGTTAGGTAAGCAACTTGCTAAGGATTACTTGGCCAAAGGTTACAGTCTATTGTTGTGCGATATGACCGCCGACGAAACGTTTCTGCAAGCGCTTAAAACCGCCGCCAGCATGCAACAAAAGGTAGCCGCTTTTCATGTGGACATCAGCGAGTCGGTGACACTGCAGCAGCAATTAGATTATGCCATGCGCAGTTTCGGGCAAATAGACATATGCATACACTGTGCTGGGATCTTAATTTCAAAACCTTTTATGCAAATATCTAACAATGAGTTTCAACAGATCATGGACATTAACGTGATTGGCACACGAAACGTGGTTGCAGCAGTCATTCCACATTTAGAAAATGGTGCGCAATTAGGATTACTTGCTTCGATGGCCGGCCTTACGGGCGTGTATGGATACTCAGCATATAGTGCATCTAAGTTTGCCGTTGTGGGCTTAGGAAAAGCCCTTCAACTTGAGCTTAAACCGCTAGGGATTGACGTAAGTTTAATTTGCCCACCATCTGTAGACACACCGATGGTGCAAACCGAGGCAAAGAGCATCCACCCAGCGACAAAAGTGCTCAAAGACATGGCCGGAACGCTGACGGTCAACGATGCCTGCTCGCAAATCATTGAAGGCCTAGAAAAACGCAAAGCCATAGTGATGCCAGGCAAGCGTGCCAAAATGGTGTATTACTCACAACGTTATTTACCTTCTTCCATCATGCAAAGAGTGAGTGAGTACTTGATCTCAAAGCTGACCTAGTCTCATTGCTTTAAAAGTGCTGCTGTTGAGAAGCTAGATTTAACGACATTCACTTAGATATCATTTCAGATAAGCACGCTAGATTATAATTAGGGGGGAGGCGATAGTCTTGCCCTTGCAAAGTTGTTCAACCTAAAAACAAAAACGCCCACTATAAATGAGTGGGCGCTTTAAAGTCGTTACTAAACGAACACTAGCTTTCTTTAGATTTAGCTCGTGAGTCGCGCTTACGCTCATTTTCGGTCAGTTTCTTCTTACGAATCCTGATGCTAGCAGGAGTCACTTCTACCAATTCATCATCATCGATAAACTCAAGCGCTTGTTCTAATGACATCTTCACTGGTGGCACCAATGTTTGCGCTTCGTCTGTACCAGATGCACGAACGTTAGTAAGCTGCTTACCTTTAAGTGCGTTTACCGTCAGGTCATTATCGCGACTGTGAATACCAATCACCATGCCTTCGTATACTTCCACACCATGACCGATAAATAAGCGACCGCGCTCTTGTAAGTTAAACAAAGCGTTGGTTAATGCTTTACCTTGTGCATTAGCAATCAATACGCCATTTTTACGCTGACCAATGGTACCGCCTTTGTGAGGACCGTAGTGGTCGAATGTATGATATAGCAAGCCAGAACCTGAGGTCATGGTCATAAATTCCGTCTGGAAACCAATTAAACCTCGACTTGGAATCACAAAGTCCATACGAATACGACCACGGCCATCTGGCGACATGTTTGTTAGTTCAGCTTTACGTAAGCCTAACTGCTCCATGACTGAACCTTGGTTTTGCTCTTCACAATCGATAGTAAGAGTTTCAAACGGTTCCATTAACTGACCGTTTTCTTCTTTAAGAATAACTTCAGGACGAGATACCGCTAGCTCATACCCTTCACGACGCATATTCTCTATTAAGATACCTAAGTGAAGTTCACCACGTCCTGATACTCTAAATTTATCTGGATCCTCAGTCTCTTCAACACGTAGGGCTACGTTGTGAATTAATTCGTTTTGTAAGCGCTCTAGAATGTTACGTGAAGTGACGTATTTACCTTCTTTACCCGAAAACGGCGAGGTATTTACTTGGAATGTCATAGTAACTGTTGGTTCATCAACCGATAATAAAGGTAACGCTTCAACGGTGTTTACATCACATACTGTGTCGGAGATTTTCAATTCGCCAAGACCGGTAATGGCAACGATGTCCCCGGCAGTCCCCTCTTCAACATCATGGCGTTCAAGGCCCATGTAACCCAGCACTTTTCCTATTTTACCATTGCGCTTTTGACCATTGGCCATGGCAACGGTTACTTGCTGATTTATCTTTACTCTTCCGCGTTTGATACGACCAACGCCAATAACACCAACATAGCTGTTATAATCAAGTTGAGATATTTGCATTTGGAAAGGGCCATTTGCGTCTGCATCGGGTGCTTCAACTTGGTTAACAATCGTTTCGAACAACGGCGTCATATCATCGCTTGGTGTATCTGCATCCATAGATGCCCAACCGTTAAGCGCAGATGCATAAACGACTTGGAAGTCTAACTGCTCGTCTGTTGCGCCTAAGTTATCGAACAAATCAAATACTTGGTCCATTACCCAATCAGGGCGTGCGCCAGGCTTATCAATTTTGTTGATGACCACGATTGGTTTAAGGCCTTGCGCAAATGCTTTTTGCGTCACAAAACGAGTTTGTGGCATTGGACCTTCTTGCGCGTCAACAAGTAACAAAACAGAGTCTACCATTGACATCACTCGCTCTACTTCACCACCAAAATCAGCGTGTCCTGGGGTGTCAACGATGTTGATGCGGTAATCATTCCAGTTAATGGCAGTGTTCTTTGCCAAGATTGTGATGCCGCGCTCTTTTTCGATATCGTTTGAATCCATAACGCGTTCTTCGGCGTCACCGCGACTTTGTAGCGTGCCCGACTGCTGTAGCAACTTATCAACCAAAGTAGTTTTTCCATGGTCGACGTGGGCTATGATAGCGATATTTCTTAGATTAGCGATTGAAGCTGACATATTTACTCTCAAAACAAAAAACGCATAACTGACATTTACCTACGATTAAGCAAAGCGTGATGCGGGACAATTGGCGGCGGATTGTACAGCTTTATGTGAATGAGCGCTAATCAATTCGCTAAATAAACGAGGCTTTTTGGCGACTTTGACAAAAAAAAACACCAGATTAACCATACCGTAACGTAATTAGAATAAAGTTGAGTAAGTATAGGCCTCAAAAGAAACTTTGAGGCTCAATATTTGTTGCACCTTAATGGGTATTTGAGAGGTTTAGCTTGCACCATGTCAGTGCGAAAAGCCAAAGGCGTTTTGAGTTATTCGTCATGTTTATGCATAAATTCAAGCACTTATATTTGTATGGTGTATGGCATGATTATGGCTTATAGTGAGAACAGGTATGTCTAAAGATTTGCTGTCTTAGCGAGTAATGTGTTCACAAACCAGTGATTTCCTCAGACGACCTTATCTTTGTGATCCGCACAACAAACTTTTTGGAGGACAATATGTCAATAGAGTCGGCATTAGAATTGATAAAAGAAAGCGAAGCAAAATTTATTGACTTGCGCTTTACAGACACAAAAGGGAAAGAGCAACACGTATCAATCCCTTCACACCAAGTTGACGACGATTTCTTTGAAGAAGGTAAGATGTTTGACGGTTCGTCTATCGCTGGATGGAAAGGAATCAACGAATCAGACATGGTGTTAATGCCAGATCCTTCTACCGCTGTACTCGACCCATTTGCTGAAGAAACACAAATTAATATTCGTTGTGACGTTTTAGAGCCGTCTACTATGCAAGGTTACTCTCGTGACCCTCGCTCTGTTGCCCGACGTGCTGAAGAGTATCTTAAATCTACCGGCATTGGTGATACGGTATTGTTTGGTCCAGAGCCAGAATTTTTCTTATTTGACGATGTTAAATTCCACACAGATATGGCCGGTTCTTTTTATGCTATCGATTCAGAAGAAGCAAAATGGAATTCAGGTGCTGACTATGAAGGCGGAAACATGGCTCACCGTCCTGGCGTTAAAGGCGGTTATTTCCCAGTACCACCTGTAGATTCTGCACATGATATTCGTGCCGCTATGTGTATGGTCATGGAAGAAATGGGACTAACGGTTGAAGCGCATCACCATGAAGTTGCTACCGCAGGTCAAAACGAGATCGCGTGTCTGTTTAACTCACTTGTGGCTAAAGCCGACGAGATCCAAATTTATAAGTATGTTGTGCACAATGTTGCTCATGCGTATGGTAAATCTGCGACATTCATGCCTAAGCCTCTTGTAGGTGATAACGGTTCTGGTATGCACTGTCACCAATCCATCAGTAAAGACGGTAAGAACATCTTTGCAGGTGATAAGTATGCAGGTCTTTCTGAAGAAGCCTTGTTCTACATTGGCGGCATTATCAAACATGCGCGCGCAATCAATGCTTTCGCAAACGCTTCAACGAACAGCTACAAGCGTTTAGTACCTGGATTCGAAGCACCGGTAATGTTGGCATACTCAGCCCGTAACCGCAGTGCATCTATCCGTATTCCATATGTAACAAGCGACAAAGCAAGAAGAATCGAAGTACGATTCCCAGACCCAACAGCAAATCCTTACTTGGCATTTGCTGCAATGTTGATGGCTGGCCTTGACGGAATTAAGAACAAAATCCATCCTGGTGACTCTATGGATAAAGATTTGTACGACCTTCCAGCAGAAGAAGCGGCAAGCATCCCTACGGTCGCAAGTTCACTTGAAATGGCATTAGCAGCGCTAGATGCTGATCGCGAGTTCTTAACCGCTGGCGGTGTAATGAGCGATGAAATGATTGATGCATACATTGAGCTTAAATCAGCTGAAGTAGAGAAGTTGAATATGACGACTTCACCAGTTGAATTCGATATGTATTACAGCGTGTAACGTTACTATTAGTGACCAACGGTTGGCACGATAGTATCGACGATAATACAAAAGCCTGCATTTGCAGGCTTTTTTTTTCAATTAGATCCAGTAAACTGCCGATAGAGAAGTAGGAGGTGCACAATGCGCAGTGTTGTTTTATGTATTTTGTTGCTTACGCTATGCAGCGTAACTGCACAAACGAAGATCTACAAAATTGTAAATAAGGATGGGACCATCAGTTTCTCTGATACGCCTGCGCCTGGTGCAGAAGAAGTAATTCTCAATAAGACTGAGAATACTATGCAGTCCATTCTCACTCCATCACCAGCTCTACCTTCGCAACAACCCCAAGGTCCTCAGTACTCCCTAAGCATCCTTAGCCCTGAACCTGACGCTACCGTGCGTAATAATTCAGGTAAAATAAATATTGCCTCACAAATCGTTCCTGAGGTCAGAGGTGTTTATTCTTTAGACTTTGGCGGCGAACGCTACACCTCCAATTCAGGTGTATTTAATCTAGAGGGGATAAACAGAGGAAGCTATTCTTACACGGTGAGCTTTACCGACAACTCAGGCAAGGTAATTGCATCGTCAGAGCCAAGAATGTTGCATATGCATCAAGCGTCGGTTCTGATCCGAAACGCGGTAAACTAAATACCTTTAAACATGAGGGCTCAAGCCCGTTGATTGTTTTGATTGCGTAATTTACCGTATTCAGTAACAATGCGACAAAATGATGCTATGCACTGTAATAGTGCAAAAGGCTTTAATAATGTCGCTCAAACCCGATACGTTCGATTTACATCAGCTGATTCATACTATGAAAACGGCCGTCATTGTTGTAAACGAGCAAATGCTGGTTCACTTTATCAATGACGCTGGTTTGAATCTCCTGGAAACTGGCCTAAGTCAAATCAAAGACCGCTCTTTAAGCACAGTGCTACTGGGTGATAGTATCGATTTTGATAAATTTACGCGCGCATTATCGCATAACGAAGCGTTCACAGAGGCCGAGCTTCAATTTTGCTTTAAAGATGGACGCAGCGTGATGGTAGATTTACACGCAACGCCACTTGATCATGAAAGCGATACTTTTTTACTTATCGAAGTTCTCCCCATCGATAAGCAACGGAAAATCTCTCAGGAAACCCAGCAATACGCGCAGCAAGTAGCGGCAAAGGAGCTGATTCGTGGACTTGCCCATGAGATCAAAAATCCGTTGGGTGGCATCAGAGGCGCAGCGCAACTCTTAGGCAAAGAACTTAAGGACCCTTCCCAAGCAGAATTTACACAAATGATCATTGATCAATCTGATCGCCTCAGAGCGCTAGTCGACCGCTTGCTAGGTCCAAACTCGCTTCCGCAAAAGCGGATGTGCAATTTGCACGAAATTATTGAAAAAGTACTAACCGTTATCTCTGCCGATATTATGTTTAATATTCATGTTGAGCGCGACTATGACCCCTCTATTCCTGAAATTCATGCCGACCCCGACATGATTCAGCAAGCGCTCCTAAACATCGCCCGCAATGCAAGCCAAGCGCTCAAGAGTGCCAAAGCTACTAATCCAGTGATTGGTTTTAGAACCCGTATTGAGCGTCAGTGCGTGATTAAAGGAAAGCGGCATGGACTTTGCGCACTCATTAGCATTATAGACAATGGCCCTGGTGTGCCCGCTGAGCTTAAAGACACCTTGTTTTACCCCATGGTAACGAGCAAGCGCAAAGGCTCTGGATTAGGGCTTTCTATTGCACAAACACTGGCAGACCATCATCAAGGGAAAATTGATGTTGAAAGCTTCCCCGGTTATACCGAATTTACCTTACACCTCCCAATAACAATAAAGGACGATACTCCATGATTGAACCAGTTTGGATAGTTGATGACGACAGCTCCATCAGATGGGTCTTGGAAAAGGCATTAAAAGCCGCACAGATAGGATGTATGAGTTTTGATAACCCAGAAGATTTACTGCTACAAATCGAATCTGGGCAGGCGCCTCAGGTCATTATCTCAGATGTGCGCATGCCGCAGATGGATGGGATGACTCTGCTTGAAGAAGTGCACCATCATTTTCCAGAGCTACCTGTCATTATCATGACGGCGCACTCTGATTTAGACAGTGCAGTAAATGCATATAAGGGTGGAGCATTCGAGTATCTTCCTAAACCCTTTGATGTTGACGACGCCATTGCATTAATAAAGCGAGCGCTGGAACATGCTCGCGAAAACACTCGCGCGAAAAACACAGAAGTCACCAACCCGAGTAAAGAAATTATTGGTGAAGCCCCTGCGATGCAGGAAGTCTTTAGGGCAATTGGGCGCTTGTCTCGTTCGTCAATTAGTGTGCTGATAAATGGTCAGTCAGGCACAGGAAAAGAGCTTGTCGCACAAGCCTTACATAAACACAGCCCTAGAGCTAAAGAGACTTTTGTTGCACTAAATATGGCCGCCATTCCCGCCGACCTTATCGAATCAGAATTGTTCGGCCATGAAAAAGGAGCCTTTACCGGCGCACAAACGGCACGACAAGGTCGTTTTGAACAAGCCGATGGTGGCACTTTATTCCTCGATGAAATTGGTGATATGCCAATCGATGTGCAAACGAGGCTACTTAGGGTGCTAGCAGACGGTCAGTTTTACCGCGTTGGCGGGCACAACCCTGTTTCAGTTGATGTACGAATAATTGCCGCAACCCACCAAAACCTTGAGACGCGGGTGGCACAAGGTAAATTTAGAGAAGACTTATACCATCGCCTAAATGTTATTCGTATACACATCCCCTCTCTCAATGAGAGGCGCGAAGATATCCCCCTACTCGCAAAGCACTTTTTGGCGAAAGCTGCAAATGAATTGGGCGTTGACCCAAAGAGCTTAGGTAAAGCCGCCTCGCAAAAGTTAACGGAGTTAGCGTGGCCAGGTAACGTTAGGCAACTTGAGAATACCTGTCGGTGGTTAACGGTGATGGCGAGCGGGCAAGAAATATTACCTAACGACCTGCCACCTGAGCTTACCACTACCAACGAAGAGGTAGAAAAGGCTGCAGAACAGGGAGATTGGACTATATTGTTATCTAACTGGGCAGATCAGCAGCTTTTAGCCGGTAAACGCGACATCCTAGATGATGCACAAGCACAATTTGAGCGGGTGCTGCTTGACTGCGCCCTGAAACATACGCATGGGCATAAACAGGAAGCGGCAAAACGCCTTGGATGGGGTCGTAATACCCTGACTCGCAAGCTGAAAGAGCTCAATATTCAGTAAGCGCTCGCTAAGCAATCTTGACCTGTTTGAATTGGGTAAGCGCTAACCAAACTGGGTGATCTTGAGCAAGAGCAAGTTGCTCTTCCAAAATGGATGACAAATCTTCTACGGTCGTCAGCGGATTGGCTAGGACAACCCTAAATACAGTGACCGACTCGTTATTGTATTGTTCAAGCTCAATGCGGGTTCGAGAAACAAACGATCGGCCCGCTTCGCGCTGACGTTTTTGGATAGACACAGTTAACTCATCGAGCTGATGGTTAAGAGTTTGAATTTCGCTTTGCGAAAGGTCAGGCAAATCGTGCAAAGCCTCTGGACGCAAGCGGTAGGTGAGTAAAGAAAGCACTGGCGAGGTGGTCAGCTCAAAACAGGGGTGTTGAGAGATCATATCGGCAAAAAGTTGAGCTTTCTCAATAGCGTTATCAATTAACAACTCATAGCCTCTTCTGCCCAAAATATGAAACGACGAGTACACCATCATCGCCATGCCGTTGCGGGAACCTTCCAGTGTGGTTGCGCCTAAGTCTTTTGAGCCTTGTCGCAAAATATATTGGGCATGATGACGCACTGAATTGCTTGCCGCTGGATCTTTGAAAAGGGCCATGCCTGCACCCATTGGCACATACATTTGCTTGTGAGCATCGATGGTCGCTGAATCAGCATCTTCAATGCCTTTGAGCTTGCTACGGTAAGTATCCGAAAACAACGTAGCGCCGCCCCAGGCTGCATCTACATGGAACCAGCAACCTAACTCTTTGGCAACCTCTGCTAGTTCATCTAGCGGGTCTACGTGTCCGGTTTCTGTTGTGCCAGCAATCCCCACAATCGCCAGCAGCTTATTGCCCCTTTCTTGATACGCTTTCCCCGCTGCCAATGCTTTTTCAGGAGATAATATTTGTTTAGGACTTTCAATGCTCAGCATGTTGTCCCGACCTATGCCTAACACATCGACCGTTTTGCCAAGCGAGTAATGCCCTCTGCGTGATGACATAATCCCTAAGTTTTCAATATTGAAGTGCTTGTAAGCGGCCACGAGGCCCGTTTTCGCAACGCCTTTAAAACCGTCTTGTGGGCCAAGCAATAAATTACGTGCAACCCACAAAGCGGTAATATTGGCAACGGTACCGCCTGAACAAAACGCACCAAGAGAGTGCTCGGCACTGTGCAAATAATCAGCATAAAAATCATCCTCGCGTTGATAAATGAGATTATGCATCATGCCAAGCGTTTGTCGCTCTAGCGGGGTAAATGCTTTTGATGTTTCTATTTTGACAAGGTTTTGATTCAACCCCACCATCAGCTTTGAAAGCGGTAGGTGAAAATAAGGAAGAGCCGAGGTCATATGCCCTATAAAAGTGGGCGCGTAAGTATTAACCGAATGCGCGACAAGTTTATCTAACAGCGCTTCAGCATGACTAGATACAAATTCAGGCGAGTCAGGCACACGGGCGCTAGAAAAGTCTTGCTCAATCTCTTCAAGTGATGTTTTCTTTGTGACCACATGCTGAGATAAGAAATCCGATACATTATCAGACAAGTGACGCTCAATTTTCGCAAGTGTGGAATCATCATGCTCGGGTTTAGTAAATACCCGAAACAAGTGCTCTAAGCTAACTTCTGCTTTTGCCAAACTATATACCCTGCCTGCGACTAAGAGCCGCACTTTAACCCAGTTCTGAAAATTTACCAAGTGGGCGACAAATAATTTATATACGTCAATAGATGCAAAATTGCACATTTATGACATTTTTATTAAAGGCTTCAGAGATTTGACTGATAACACTATATAGAACATATTTTAAACAGGACAAGTCGTGCACGCCCAGCCAGTTCACACACATGTTGAATTAGAGCAAGTCATTCCCTTTTATCAGCCTATTTACGCATTAAAAGCGAAGACGGTTGTGCGCTATGAGTGTTTAGCCCGATTATTGAATGCACAACAACAAGTTATCTTGCCAAACGAGTTCTTGTACATTATCGAAAAACATGATGACCGAGTTGATATGACCTCGCGGATCCTAGAGCTTTCCCAAGCATACTGTAAGCCGAGACAGATGAGTTGGTCAGTCAACTTGTTTGCATCAGACTTGCAAGACGCAGAGCTCGTAAATAGTCTGCAACGTATTTGCACGGATAGCTCTAAAGGCTTATGTGGCATCGAGATTCATTTTGCTTATATTAAAGATTACTTACCGCAATTAAGGCTGTTGCTCACCCGTATTCCCCATTTACATATCACAGTAGATGAAATTGAAGAGTGCACCGATACGCTAAAAGGCGTAATTGCCAGTGGTATACATGCCATCAAAATAAAAGGTGAGTTGATCAAGCGCTTTGCCTCTAATGAGCATGGGCGTCAAGTGATTGCTGATTTTCGCGAACACTGCCAAACACATCAATGCGCATTGATTGCTGAGCATATTGAAGATCAAGAAACCTTAGATGCAGTACAAGCTTTAGGCATAGAATATGGGCAGGGATTTTATCTTTCTCATCCAGTGCCTAAAGTTTTTGCGGTCCATAGCGACTGACCCGATGCCGAGTACTTTCGCTCAAAGGGCGTAATAGCTGGGTTCTGCTTGCTTATATCTAACGTATCAATAGCCATTTTATAGCCGAGCGTTTTTGCCGCGATCACAAACTCTTGTAAGTATACTAGCCAGTTAGAGCGCACTTCTATGTTCGAACAGCATGACATGATGTCTGGAAAGACTGAGCTGGCGTGCCATCGTTTGCCAACTTGCGCCTTTTTAGGATAAGGGTTGGGGTATAAAATAAATTGTTTGGTTAAGACCCAATTCTGTGCAAGAGACTTACGCTCAATATACACGCGCAATAGTCGCCAAAAGTCGTTAAGGTCAGCCTGTATCACTTTGTAGTTTGAGCGCTCACCACCTTGCTTACCTGCATAGCTTTCGTGCTTTTGAAGTCTAGAGGCCGACTTGTCTATCCCAATTATGCGAATGTGCGGATACAGCTGTGCTAGTCTCGCGGTGCTTTCACCTACCCCACAGCAAGCATCTAGGTATACCTCTCCTTTCCACTCATCCAGCCACTGAATAATCTCATTAAATGCGGTTTGCGTATGCTCAGCAATAGGGCGTTGCGAACCATGTTTAGCGTGCTTCAACACCAGCTTAGACACATCCTCGTGGGGCCCTTGTTGGTTAGAAGTGATTTCACGCGCCTCATTCATAAACTAGCTTCTTATCCCAACGCCTTTCTTCAATAACCGATATGCAACTGAAAAGAGCACCGCATTAAAGACGATTAGTAAGCCCAGCGAAACAAGATAATTGACGTCTGACACACCCAAAAAGCCATATCTAAAACCATTGACCATATATACAATCGGATTCGCCTGACTCACCGTTTGCCAAAACTCAGGCAGCAGCGTCAATGAATAAAATACGCCACCTAAATAGGTAAGCGGCGTGAGCACAAAAGTAGGAATAACGCTTATATCATCAAAGGTCTTTGCAAAAATGCCGTTGATCAAGCCCGCTGTTGCAAACAATGTTGAGGTTAAAATAAGCGTAACGACGATGACCAAAAAGTTGTGGATGCGCAAGTCGACAAAGAAGGTCGATACACTAATCACAATCACACCAATCAACATCGCTCTGGCAACGCCACCACCAACAAAGCCCATAATAACAACCCATGTAGGTACCGGGGCAACTAGCATTTCCTCTATGTTGCGTTGAAATTTGGCACTAAAAAATGACGATGATACATTGGCGTAAGAGTTAGTAATGATCGCCATCATTATAAGGCCCGGTACAATAAACTCCATGTAGGTAAAACCGCCCATGTCGCCAATACGCTTGCCTATAAGATTGCCAAAAATCACAAAGTACAATGACATGGTGATGGCCGGCGGCACCAGCGTTTGGATCCAGATTCGCAAAAAGCGCGTGCACTCTTTAATCCAAATTGTTTTAAGGGCAACAAAATTTAAACTATTCATGCGCTTTCCTCTTTTGCTTGCGCCTTGCCGCTTTCAACTAACCTGACAAACAGTTCTTCTAGGCGATTAGATTTATTACGCATACTCATGACGTCGATATTTTGTTTGGAGAATTGCTCAAACACGCTGTTTAAACCCGTTTCTTTAGGCACGTCTACCTCAATTGTTTGGTCATCGGTTGCACGCGTAACAAACTCTGAAATACTGATATCTTTGGCACCACTTGCCACATCAAACAAAAAGGTCTCAACGTTTAAGGTTGCAAGAAGGGCCTTCATGCTGGTGTTTTCTACAATCACACCTTTATCGATAATGGCAATGTTCCTGCACAGCATTTCTGCTTCTTCAAGGTAATGAGTGGTTAAAATGATCGTTATACCTTGTTCATTAATCTCTTTTAAGAAAGACCACATCGAGCGACGCACTTCAATATCTACACCCGCTGTGGGCTCGTCTAAAATAAGCATTTTAGGTTCATGCATCAAAGCCCTAGCAATCATCAAGCGTCTTTTCATACCGCCGGATAATTCTCGCGCACGTGCATTACGCTTTTCCCATAAATCTAATTGTTTTAGGTATTTTTCAGCTCGTGTTTTTGCGATATTTCGTGGCACACCATAGTAACCAGCTTGGTTGGTCACAATTTGCATGAGCGTCTCGAACTGATTGAAGTTAAATTCTTGTGGCACAAGGCCGATGCATGATTTCGCGGCTACTTCTTCGGTGACTGAATCATAACCAAATACTGAGACTGTGCCCGAGGACTTATTGACCAGTGAGCAGATTATGCCAATCGTGGTGGACTTGCCGGCGCCGTTAGGCCCAAGCAGTGCAAAGAAATCACCTTGGTCAACCTCTAAGTCGATTCCCTTAAGGGCTTGTACGCCACCTGAATAGGTTTTCTCAAGCGCTTTTATATCTAGTGCTTTCATGCAATTCTCATAATTGAATAGATAACAGACTGTGGATAACGATCATTGGCATTGATATGCCAATTTGGGAGGCAATGATAACAGTTTAGGACAACACGCGCATATAACTATTGGCTATGTTGCATAAGTTGCTTAGTACGTTGGAAGGTTTGCTGAATAATGACCGCGTCGGTGCTAGCACGATGGCGCTGCATACCAGATTGCGCAATCACTTTCGACTTTTCTGCATCCCAAATAGCAAGTTGTGGCTCAGACATCACCATTTCTATCGCACTTACTGAAAACGTCATCGGAACCGCAGCCTGAGCAAACAGCTTCACCATCCATGGATGATCCACAACCCAAGCGTCTGAATAGAGCGTGTGGCCATCAACAAAATCATTTAGCGCTAAGCATACACCTACCGCCTCCTCGCCCCGCGCATGCAGTTCAGCACGGGTAATGCCATGCACAGACTCTGCCGCCTTATCCCAAAACTGCCATTGTGCAAAAGGCTTGATAAGCTTACAGAAACGACGGCCGTCAGGCATAACGACTCCCACTTCAATAGGGAAGCTATCGGCACCAAACCCACTTGCTTCGACATCTAAGATAGCCGGTAACGCTTTTGTTAAAATG
Organism: Glaciecola sp. XM2; assembly: GCF_018595715.1. Classification (GTDB taxonomy): domain Bacteria; phylum Pseudomonadota; class Gammaproteobacteria; order Enterobacterales; family Alteromonadaceae; genus Glaciecola. Next base: position 7,439 of record NZ_JAHEOJ010000020.1, on the reverse strand, counting down.
GGACATCTCGCAACGTACAAACGTTAGTTTATTGTAGCGATAAATCCACAACTTACCAGTATCGTTTAGATTTGCGGTATGCAGCGGTCTTTAACCGTTAATGAGCAAATGCACGCCTATGCTTAGGAAATAGCCTAAGGCAATAACAGGTGTCCATTTCAAATGCCCAAAAAAGGTATAGTAGCCTCTGGCTTGGCCCATAAGTGCAACACCCGCTGCGCTGCCGATAGACAGCAAACTCCCGCCAACACCTGCGGTCAATGTAACCAGCAACCACTGAGACGTATTCATATCAGGGTTCATGGTAAGCACAGCAAACATAACCGGGATATTGTCGACAATAGCAGACAAAATACCTACTAATACGTTAGCCGGTAAAACCCCTAGCTCCCCGTACATAAAGGCTGAGGCTAACCCCAAGTATCCCATAAAGCCTAATCCACCCACTGCAAGAATAACCCCATAGAAGAAAAACAAGGTGTCCCACTCCGCTTGTGCAATTTTATTAAAGATATCAAATTTTCCATAGCTACCATGAGGGGTGCTACCAGGCGAAGCATCTGGGTCTTGCTCCCAGTTTTGTGACTGAAGCTTGAGAAAGTAACTATAGATTTTGAGATATGAAAAACCAAACATCATTCCAAATACTGGCGGAATATGCAAAAAGCTATGAAAACTGACTGCAGTTACAATAGTCAGTAGGAATAAAAATACGATGGGGATCCCACCAGGACGAACAGAGACCGTTAAATCCTCATTGCCTACATCTGGTTTGCCACTTGGGAGCGCAAAACTCATAACAAATGCAGGAACAACAAAGTTAACAACCGATGGTAAAAACAAGGAGAAAAACTCACCAAATTCAACCATACCTTTTTGCCATACCATTAGCGTTGTTATATCACCGAAAGGGCTAAATGCCCCACCAGCATTGGCAGATACCACGATGTTGATACAACCGAGGCCAATAAAAGTTGGTTGGTCTTTACCCACAGCCATTAGCACCGCACACATCACTAAAGCAGTGGTTAAGTTATCGGCGATAGGAGAAATAAAGAAGGCCAAAATGCCGGTTAGCCAAAACAATGCTTTGTAACTTAATCCTTTGGCAACCAGATAGTTTCTTAAGGCATCAAAGACACCGCGCTCTAGCATCGCATTGATGTATGTCATTGCCACAAGCAGGAAGAAAAATAGCTCCGCATATTCTAAAAAATTATGACGAATCGCTTCTTCTACGACGAATTTATCAGCACTGTTTTGATAGGCAATTGCAATTAATACCCATATCAGACCTGCAGCAAGAAGAACCGGTTTTGATTTTCGTAAATGAATTTGCTCTTCTAGAATCACAAATATATAAGCAACAACAAAAATAACGAGTGCAATATAGCCAAAGTAAGAGTGGGTCAAATCAATTATACTGCCAACACTACTTTGTGAAGCAAGCACCGAAACGGGAAATATCAAGGTAATGATAAAGACGAAAGTAGGTAACGCCCAACTTTTCATAATAGGTCCTTACGACGTAAATCTATTGCTATTAAAACGCATGGATGTGTGAGTACCGCAAGCTTAGTGACAAATGCTGTTTTCACTTATAAGACATTGGTAGCGCAATCGTACTTTACAGCTTCAACCTGGTTGATTTAACACGATATACTGACGTATTAGAGGTTTATTGATAATATGAATAGTGAGTATGGTTCGGAACAACGAGGCACAGTAATTTACCATGCAAGATGATAAATTTGTTGACCCGCGCTTACAAGCGCGTGAAGCGATATTTCAACAGCTACATCTGAGCACCTTTGAAACAATGGGGTATGCTCGCGCAATCGCACAATACGTCGAAGAAACCGGCCATGATATTGAAACCGATAATGCGGATTACCAGCAATTGCTACGCGATTATCAAATTACTAAAAATCTCGCACCCATCGAGGGCTCACGTGTGGAAATGCTGTGCGTGCAAACCGACGCTTCACTCAATACCAATTCGCAAGCTCATGCAACCTATGCACAGCTGTGCGCAGCGGCCACTAGCGCCCTGAATCATTGGCGTATATTGTCAGAAATACCAGAAGATTTGAGAGACAATGAAGAGGTGACACGTGCGTTGAAGGATAAGTTTCAGCAACAAGTACAGACTTGGGAATACATACTGACGGATATTTCTGATGGGCAAAGCGATATTGAATAAAAACACTCGGTTCTAATTGATACATACAAAAAGCCCCGTTAAACGAAACCGTTAAGGGGCTTTTTAATTACATTGTTTGACGTTTTAAGATACTCGTTTAGCGATGATGTTATCGAGTGAGAATTTACCTGCGCCCGATACAGCAAGTGACGCTGACATAGCAAGTAAGGCAAGACCAAACGCATAGCCATTGTTTGCCATAAATAGTCCATTTGGTAGATGCACGGTGACGATGGCAACTAACATTGTGACTGCCAAAGCAATACCTGTCGCTCGGGTAAGTAAGCCAGCAATTAAAAATAAGCCACCAAAAAACTCCGCGCTACCTGCCATCAGCGCCATAAAGTATCCAGGCTCTAAGCCAATAGAAGCCATCCATTGACCCGTTCCCTCAAGACCAAAGCCCCCGAACCAGCCAAATAACTTCTGAGCGCCATAAGCAACAAAAATAATGCCGGCGGTTAGGCGCAAAGCAATAGGAGATAAAGCAGTGTTTTTAACAAAAGCATGTGAAAGTAAGTTATTCATTTTCAATTCCTCAAAGTGATTAATTAGTTAAATCGTCGTAAGCGATGAAACTAATATACACCTATAAATTGAAAAGAATATTGCGATAAATTGCTTATACCTTTCTATTTTTTAGAATATTTATTTCTCGGACTGACCTTGCGACATGAGGCGCTTCTCTCTGCGCCGCCACATAACCTTTGCTAACTTTTTCATGCTAACGGTCGTGTCTCGTTCATCCACAATTTCTACGCCTAGCAGGCTTTCGAGCAAATCTTCTAATGTTAATATTCCCTCAAGCCCTCCATATTCATCGACGACCAACAAAACATGTACTCGAGAATTCAAAAAATGATCGAATGTAGCTGCTAGTGGCATATTCGCTAATAGCGTGATCATCGGCTTAACATAGTCTTCTAAAGTAGTGTCACCCTTGTTATTTGCCCCAGCAATTAAGATATCTGTGCGTAATACATACCCTATGATGTGTTCGCTTTCTTGATTCTCGTACACCGGAATGCGTGAAAAGGGATTATCTCTATATTTATCTATAAATTCAGACACCGTCGTTTGGTCGGATAACGAAAACACCACCGTGCGATGCGTCATCGCGTCACGAATCTTTAATTCGTGCAGACTAAGTAGATTCTGTAAAAATGCCGCTTCCTGCTGTGCTAACTGACCCTCTTGACCAGAAAGTTCCGCCATAGCCAATAACTCGTTACGACTTAAGCCCTTTAGTGGGCTTTCTTCAGTAAAACCGCTGGTGAGCTTTTGTGACATTTTGACAAAAGGATACAGGGCGAAAATGAGGTACTTTAAAAAATACGCTGTGGCAGGCGCAAGAGGCCGCCAAAACGTGGCACCCAAGGTCTTTGGAATGATTTCTGAGAATACCAAAATCAATAGCGTTAGCACCGCCGAAATCAGCCCAAGGTAAGCATCGCCAAACACTTTTGCCGCTTGTGCTCCAGCGCCTGCTGCCCCCATGGTGTGAGCGATAGTGTTAAGCGTTAATATGGCCGCTAAAGGTTTATTGATATCTGAGGTAAGCTTCGATAGAAGGGCACCTGAAGGCTTCCCGTCTTTTTGCAATAATGAAATATAAGCCTGAGATACACTGAGAATAACCGCTTCGGCGATAGAGCATAAAAATGAAAAGCCTAGCGCGATAAAAACGTAAATAAACAGCACTAACATTGAAGATAAAAACCTTGCGATACTAATATCTTTTCAGTGTAGCACAGCATAACGAATGCATGCCCAGCTTTCAGCAAAAAGATAGCATTACCGTGATAAAGATCACGGTTTGAGCAGGTGTTATAAAATGTCCAGCAACAAGCTTATAGCTTTGGCTTACGCATATAGAAGTAAACGAACAAGCTAGCAATCGAAGTAGTAATTAATACATCTGGGCTAACGTTAATGTTCAGGCTAAACAAAGATGGGTCTACAAACTCTAATAGCACCAAACCATACACCAGTGCTAAAACGCCGAAAAAAATCCGAAATAAAATACGTGAAACTTGCACGATACTACCTATTTATTTTCCAAGCTGACGCGACTTGGTTGTTATTATTATGCGAGGTTTTTGCGCCAATTTTTTGACGCTTTGATTGTGCGTTAACTTGAATGTAAATTCAAGAAATCTTTTGCTGATCAGTGAATAAATTTAATGCGAGGACGTCGCCGAAATGACCTGATTGTTTTCATCAAAGATAATTTCGCAGGTCACATAGTTCATGGTAAAGCGAGACGTGGCTAAAAACACTGGGTTGCCGTCAACTTCATACTTTTCTATATGCAAGAACGTGCCTGTGTCTAACTGCCGCTGAACACTTGCAAGGGTCACGCCTTTAGTGAAATTACCACATAGGTAAACCACCTCTTTACGCGCCTCATCGATAAATATGCCACTCATGATTAATGTAAAAAGCATCAACGCTATGCTGATCAAGCGAATGACTATGCGTCGGATATTGTTCATATGCTAAATCCACTCAATGTTGCTAGGCAACCTTCTTCATTACAGGTTTACAAAACAGTACAAGCACCACGCCACCAAGAACCAAAACACAAGACAAGACTAGCCTTAAACTAATCGCCTCATGTATGAATAACCAACCGCCAAACGCAGCGATGACCGGTACGCTTAATTGCGCAACAGCGGCGGTCATAGATTCAAAGCGTGGTAATACTAAATACCAAATCGCGTAACCTAAACCAGATGCAAGGGCACCTGACAATATTGCGTATATCACACCGGCAGTCGTGAAACTTAGTAGCGGATATGACAGGCCAATAAGTAGGGCTACGAATGCACAGCAGCGCACAAAATTAAATGCCGTGTCAGCGAGAGCATCTTTGCTCCCTTTGCCAATTAATGAGTAAATACCCCATGCTAATCCGGCCATTACCATCGCAATCGCTCCCACTGCAGAGGGCGTGCTTAAGGTCGGCCAAAGCAAGTAGACTAAGCCAATGCACGCAAAACAAAATCCTAGCCATTGCCACAATCCAAATCGTTCGCCCTTAGTCAGTCCATATGCAATCATACTCACCTGCACACTGCCAAATAAAATTAAAGCACCAACGCCCGCGTCAATCTGCACGTATGCATACGAAAAACCAGCCGCATAGACAAACAGCGCTACCGCGCCTAGCCAGCTACCTCGAGCATGGCTCAAATTTGAGAATTGTTGCACCCGTCTTTGTCGAATGAGCCAGATGAACAGAAGCATGACACTGCCCGAAAAAATTCTTACGGCAGTAAAGCCAGCAGGGTCGATGGAGCCATCAGCTAACGCTAACCTGCAAAGCACCGAGTTCGCCGCAAAGGCGATGATTGCAACAACTAAGAGAAAGTATGTTTTAAACTTTGCATGGTGCTCACCCGCGTTAAGCATCATCGCAGGAAAGTTCGGACGTTTAATAGGGGTTTACAACTTAAAGAAGACAAAAGCGATAACGCCTACGCTTAATAATCCAACCCATAAAATAGGCGATTGAATAATAGATAAAGGTCTAGCGGCAGCGGCTCTTACTTTGCTGATGCGAGATTGGTGCTGACTGTCTTGAGGGTCTGATTTATCTTCAATGATAAACACCGGAGCGGCAACAACGAGCAAAACAAGCGCTAGATAACCAATCGCCGTGTCGGTATCAATGACCACATAGGCAATGTATATGGTCATTAAGATGTAAGCGTATTTTAAGTATTTCAAGGTCGCTTCCTTTACTACATTATTACGTCAATTTTGCCTATCAGGGGCAACTATGTCTATCAAAATCGTACACGTTAAGATATGGACTGGCGCTGTGTTTTGCGCTTATGCGTCTGGTAAATAACCCATACTCCAATCACTAGATCAAATCCACCACAGAAACTGCGCCACCAAATAGGCACACCTGGATTGACGATGAAGTGAGGATGCACAAGATCAAATAGCGCATGCAGGATAAGCGCAATGCCTATCAACATAGGGACAAAATGCATGCCTACGATAGCTAACGCAACAAATATCAACGCAAATAAACTTTCTATAATCAGTGCTTGACCAGAGATTACCGCGAATAAAACATAATACGAGGCTATGACGATTAGGACGGTAGGATAAAAGCTTTTATCTTTATCAAATGCCGCTATATTTGAAACGAAGGCAATAAAGGCAGCAAGTGCAATACCGATAATAAAGGACAGCATAATAGTCATCTCATTTTTGAATTGGTTTTATTCAGCACTGCGTATTGTGCAGACTCTTTTGTCATTATCGTATCAAATAAGCAATAAAAAAGGCCGCATAATGCGGCCTTCTCAAAACGTGTGCGATGTGCTTAAGCTAAAATCTTAGCTACAACACCGGCGCCTACTGTGCGGCCACCTTCACGGATTGCAAAGCGTAAACCTTCATCCATCGCTATCGGAGCAATTAGCTCTACGACGAATTTAAGGTTATCACCAGGCATTACCATCTCTACGCCTTCAGGTAGCTCTACTGCACCTGTTACGTCAGTTGTACGGAAGTAGAACTGTGGACGATAGCCTTTGAAGAATGGAGTATGACGGCCACCTTCATCTTTGCTTAGTACATATACTTCTGCTTCAAACTTAGTATGCGGGTTGATTGAACCAGGCTTAGCCAATACTTGACCACGCTCTACGTCTTCACGCTTTGTACCACGTAATAGAACACCTACGTTCTCACCAGCACGACCTTCGTCTAGAAGCTTACGGAACATTTCTACGCCCGTACAAGTTGTCTTCGTAGTGTCTTTGATACCTACGATTTCAACTTCTTCACCTACTTTAACGATACCTTGCTCAACACGACCGGTTACAACCGTGCCACGACCTGAGATTGAGAATACGTCTTCGATTGGAAGAATGAACGGCTTGTCGATGTCACGCTCTGGCTCTGGAATGTAGTTGTCTAGCGCTTCGCCTAGCTCTACAATCTTCGCTTCCCATACTGGGTCGCCTTCTAGCGCCTTAAGTGCTGAACCTTGGATTACCGGTAAGTCATCACCAGGGAATTCATATTCAGTTAATAGCTCACGTACTTCCATCTCTACTAGCTCTAGAAGTTCTTCGTCGTCTACCATGTCACATTTGTTCATGAATACGATCATGTAAGGAATACCAACCTGGCGACCTAACAAGATGTGCTCACGAGTTTGTGGCATAGGACCGTCTGTAGCAGCTACTACTAAGATACCACCGTCCATTTG
>NZ_JAHEOJ010000019.1 GCF_018595715.1 Glaciecola sp. XM2 | reverse complement strand
GTTGGTATGACTCCCTTTGTCAAGTTTGACAAAACAATCCTGTGACATTCTTTCGGTCCATAAGATATTTAAAAATTAAGCTAACGCATCAGATGAGGCAGTATTGTCGTCGGTTTACATGCTGGTATCCGTAGGTTACTTATTTTTCAATAAGCAGAGCTGACCTTACTTTTTCCGCCGCAGTGCCTTCTCATCACTCTATGTTCGTGGGTCAAAAACGTGTTGTTTATTGCCTTCCTAACACCCTCGGAGGTTGCACCACATCCGCGGCCTGATCTAAATGCGCTAGCTTAAAACTCTTTATCATGCTGGCACTCTACTAGTGCGCAATTTTGGATTGACCGGTGTGAGTACCACTTCTTTGGTAATCGCCCATATGTAAGCCGCCATCTCCCTGGCAATCGCTGCAATGATTAAATTGTAGTGTTTGCCCTGCTTACTCATGCGTTGATAGCGCTTGCACAATCGTAGTTGCGCCTTCCAAGCAATGTCCAAAATATCTTTGGGTAAGCACTCTTGTCGCTTTTGTAACTCGGTAGAGATATTAGCGGCGAATCGGTAACTATGAGCGCCTTCGATAAGTAATCGTCGTGCACGGCCATTACCTGTTTTGGTAATGGCCCCAATACGGCGTTTACCACCAGAGGAATGTTCTGAGGGCACCAGACCTAAATAACTCATTAGCTTTCTTGGGTGGTCAAAGCGGGTTAAATCACCCAGCTCAGCCACTACACCAACAGCAACCAATAGTCTTACTCCTCGCATAGATTGAATCGCCTTGACCACAGGATAATAGCGCCACTGACGTACTTGATGTTCAAGTTCATTATCGAGTCGCTCTAAGCGCTGTATTCGTTCAGTGATGGTTTGAATGTATTCTTGTAACACGATGTGCTGTGCAGGATGCGGCAGTACCATTTCAGTGAGCCAACGAAGGTGTTTCTTAGACCAGTTAGCCACTCCGTCGTAGTGAATATTGTTTCGCAGCAAAAGTGCCTTTAATTGGTACTTTGCATCCTTTAAATCTTTCATGGCTGTTTCACGGCCACGAGATAAATCACGTACAGCCTCATCTTCCGGCTCGGGGACATAGATGGGGGATAGATCTTCAGATTTTAGTAATTTCACGAGCTTAAGTGCATCGCGTCTATCGGTCTTTATTTTATCACCAGGCTTTTTAGGAATGAGTGACGGCGCTACCACATAACAACAATGACCTAAGCTGGTGATAAACCGATAAATCCAATAGCCACAAGGGCCTGCTTCGTAAACAAAGTGCAGAGTTGCGTTTGGGTATTTGGATTCAAACTGACGCACAAGCTTTTTCACGCTTACTTTTGAAGAGGCTATGCGTCCCATATGAACCGGTGCTTTCCCTCTACCATCTTCGCAATACGCCACTTCGTGAAATTCTTTATGAGTATCCAATCCAATAAAAATTATGCTATGTTTATTCATGCTAGTCTCCAAATTTATATAATGTTTAATCGACAATTATTTATGGCACTGGCTATTGTAGCTAACCCACGAAAATGCGGAGACTAGCACTTTTGAAGGGAGTCATAATGTCTATACAACAAGTAATTGATTACGACTTTTCATATAACCTGACCGCTAAGACATCCTGCTTAACACCATGTAAAACGGCATTTGCGGTAGAACCAAGTAAGAGTTTTATACCGCTTCGGCCATGCGTCCCGATAACAATTAAATCAACATGATTTTCATTAGCGATCTGATGAATTTCGTCAGCAATTAAACCAGACTTTACATGCACATTGTCTTGCGCGATCCCGAATTTCGTTGCTATTTCACTGAGCTTTGTCTTTGCGTTTTTGGTCCAATCTACGTCGTTATAACTCGTATCAGGCATGCCATAAAGATATGGTTGAACGTAATACGATGGCAATGTGATATAAACAAGGCCTACATCCTCAGGCGAGTCAGCGATGGACAGTGCCTTCTCAATAATATGTTCATATTCTGCATCGTAATCAATAGCCACTAAAATTTTCTTATAAATACTCATGGTTGCACCTCTTGGTCTTTAGTAAAACAAACTTGTGATAAACATCTGAGCACAAATATCTTAATGGATATCGTAGTGTGTATACGGCGTGTAAGGAAGCGGCGTGACCCGATATTCAGGTTGCAAATAAGCAACCACGTCAATGAGCTCTGTCACTGTCATCACATCATTGTAAATAATCATCTTAGATTCTCCAGTGGCCTCATCGGTTGTTATCCACTTTGGACCTCTCGATATGCGATGAGAAGGATTAATAATGCTTGTAACGAGTTGCGCATAGGTCTTAATTTTCGGTGATGCTCCGCCTAAACGAATCTTCTCGTCAAGTTGACTTTCAAAGGCACTATCATCAAGTCCATCTACCGTATGACATGCCATGCAGTTATGCTTAATAAAGACCTGTTTTCCAGCTTCCATATTGCCCTCTGGCAGACTAAAGCCTGTAGGCGCATCAACGCCTTGACCACAGCCTGTAAGTAAAAAACTGATTGCCGCTAGACCTAACATAATGCGCCGACTCATAACATCTCTCCAATTTACAAAATGTATTCTTTACACTACCTAGCATACCGTTAACAAAATTGTAAAGTTTGACCTACGTCAAAAAACCGTTTAGCTAAAAGAAAAGCCAAAACTAAAGAGGCCAAAGAAACGTTGTAACGCAAAAAAATGTAAGCATACAAAAGATAAGTCCACCTAAATGAAGTGCGCAGACGCATAAGACCTTGAAATCAGCAGTATAAATACCAACCTTCTTATTATCCATGATTACCGAGCATACTATGCTACCCATCCTATTTCTTGTCTTACTAGCGAGTGTGATCATTGGCTGGATCGTTTTTCAGCCTACATGGCGAGACTATCAACGTAAAAAAATAGCATCCATACCGTTTAGTCGGGATTGGCGAAAAATCATACAGCGCAGGATGCCTTATTTTCGGTCCATGCCTGCTGATTTGCAGCTGCAGCTCAAACGCCACATTCAGATATTTTTAACAGAGAAAAAGTTTATCGGGCTTCAAGGCATAGAGATTAATGACGAGATAAGAGTCACTATAGCGGCCCAAGCATGTCTGCTTTTATTAAACCGTAAAACTAATTACTACCCCAAACTCAAGAGCATTTTGGTTTATCCCAGAGCCTTTGTCACAAAACATGATACTTCCCACGCTAACGGCGTGAAGTTCACCCAGCATGCGATTTTATCGGGAGAGTCTTGGGGTTACGGGAAAATCGTTTTATCTTGGCACGATACCCTCGAGGGTGCGCAGGTACCTCATGATGGACGCAATGTGGTTATCCATGAATTTGCACACCAACTTGACCAAGAAGACGGCTCAGCCAACGGAGCACCGATACTCGGTAAGCATCAAAGCTATGAAAACTGGTCACAAGTGTTCTCAAAGCAATTTATGCTGCTGCAACATCAAGCTGAAATTGGGGCCAAATCAATTTTTGATTACTACGGCGCAACCAATCCCGCTGAATTTTTCGCCGTTGCAAGTGAGGTGTTTTTCGAGCAAGCGCAAGCGTTTAAACAAGACTATCCAGAGCTTTATGAGCAACTGCGCTTATACTATAGGGTGGATCCAGCGATATGGTGAGCATCCATACATGGATAATAAAGCTAGGTTTTTTGGGTGCTTTTTGCCAACGCTAAAAATGCTTGTGAACTTACCGGCTTGCTCCACAAATACCCCTGCCCATAAGTACAACCAATATTCAGTAACTGCTGGCGCTGTTTCTCAGACTCTACGCCCTCAGCCACTACTCTCATATCGAGGGTTTGAGACATATTCACAATCATTTCAACAATCGCTAAGTCTTTATCCGATTCGAAAATTTTATGTATAAAACTGCGATCTATTTTTAATATATTAATATCGTTTTTGTGCAAATAACCAAGGTTTGAATAGCCCGTTCCAAAGTCGTCAATAGCAACACGAACGTTAAGACTGATGATCTTACATAGCGCGACATTAAACTTGCTATGCATATCAAAAAATACCGACTCGGTAAGCTCAAGAATAAGGAACTCACCATCTAAGTCGTACTCTTCAAGCACCGCTTGCACTTTATCTTCAAAATTGCCTCTTTGAAATTGAATCGCAGACACATTTACTGCAACACATAAGTTGGCTAATCCAGCGTCGTGCCATGATTTACAGGTTTTAACCGCCTCACGTAACACCCAATAGCCTATTTCACTGATAAAGCCAGACTGCTCAGCAATAGGAATAAACTCAACCGGAGAAATCATCCCAAGCTCAGGATGCTCCCAGCGAATAAGGGCTTCAGCTGCGACCACTTCACCAGTCTCAATCATTTGTTTACTTTGATATAGCAAGCTAAACTCATGATTGGTCAACGCCGCTCTTAAGTCTTGAGATAGCCTCAAGTGGCGCGCGCTGTCTTTATTCATATCGGCGTTAAAATATTGATAGCTGTTTCGCCCACTGCGCTTGGTTGAATACATCGCCAAGTCAGCCTTTTGATACAACTCAGAAAAACCAGTGGCATCCCCTGGAGCGACTGAAATACCAATGGAGACCGTTGGCGAAATATTGCTCGCATCAAGCTTAATAGGCGCGCTCACCACTTCAAGTATCTTTTCAGCCAATGCGGAGTAATGTGGTGAGTGGTCGTCACGTTCATGCAGTGCAATTACCACAAATTCATCACCGCCAAAACGACAGACGGTATCCGTCTCGCGTACGCAGTTCATTAATCTATCGGCCACAGTTATCAGCACAGTGTCGCCGATAGCATGCCCAAGGGTATCGTTAATAGTCTTAAAGTTATCAAGGTCAATAAACAACAATGAGGTTTCAAAACCCTCTCTTGCGCCCAACTTTAAGCGCTCACGAACAACATCTTCCGCCATCGCTCGATTAGGTAACCCAGTGAGTGCATCATGGTTTTGTAGACGTATGATTTCTTGTTTGGACTGAGTGACCTTTTCATTTTCTTGAGCTAAATCGCTTAAAAGCTGTTGGGTATTCACAAAAGCCAAATACACCGAAAGACTCACGATTATTAAGACTAAGATAAGCACAATTGCCGTATCTATATCGGAAGGCGTGGTCTCGTTAACATAAAAGCCGTATTGGTTGGCAAAACCATTTAGTAAAATATTGCAGCATATGACAAGCAGCAAAAATCTCACAAACGTCAGATTTGATACCAGCATAGCGAAGATTAACAACGCCGGGAAAGCTAAAATCGCTTCATCATTGAGGCCTTCGCTACGCCACATAAAAAAGCAGGATGTAAGCGTAGCGCTTACCAAGAATAAAGATGTGCCAAATTTGGGTTCAAAACGTTCGGCGATATAATAGCAAACGACACAAACAAGCATATTTGCTACAAAAACACCCACCGCAAACCAGTTTTGCATAAGAGCAAAATAGCCGGTAAGTAATAGGGAGCAGAGGATGCTAGCAACGATGACCTGTTGAAATACGTGTAATTTAAAGTGCACGATGGGCTTGCCGTTAGACTCAAGCAACTTAAAGATTTTAGACACCTTCCATTTGGGTTTAATTGTTGAAAGCTCTCAATAAAATTACACTCTACCGGTACAATAAGGCGAACCTTGTTGGATTGCAAGTAAGCGTGATTACTTATCAGAAAACATCATTCGCATCCGCGCATGTCTGCGCGGACAAAGCATAAATTACCCATTGGCTAACTCAAAAATGTTGCCGCTTTTCCTCGTCCTTCCACTGCCCGTTTACGCAAAGTAAATGCAATGATCCGTTCTAGCTTAAAGGCAGTTCTTTCTTCGATATCATCACGTGAAGAGTTACCGGTGCGACGACATACCCGTTGTAGATCCCAAAATACTGCGCTAGCAAATAACGATAAGAAGCGTCGCTCTACAAAATACCTATTTTGTTGAGCATCCTCACTTTCCTCACAAATTGGGTCGACAATTTTTGCCATTTTGTCATAAAGGCGAGAGCGTATACTGTCTTTGGTGCCCGTCAGTACGAGGTCTTGGATGGTGCTAACAATACCATCGTAATCGCCTAGAGCGTTCAGTAACTTGGAGTCGGTCTCTTCGTCCGCCTCGCGGTCGCGCGATTCAGGGATGTCGTTACCAGGTAAGAGGCTGAGTGTCACTTTGAGAATAAATCGTAGCCTATCCTCTGTGGGTCTTAATATATTGATGGTTAACAAACGATCAGTTTTGCCCGCTGGGCGCATTGCATGCAACACAAAGCATTCATCATGGCTACCAAAATTGTCCGAAGAATGAGGATATCGACGATGTATCTCGTTGACGTAGTCTTCAAATAAATCGAAGTCTTCTTCGCTCGCCAATTGACTTGGGTGCGTCTCATCAGAAATGCGTCCAGGGTTTGGATAGACCGTTATGCCATTGATGCGCTTACCATCGTGGTTAGGCTCAATATTATTACAGTATTCATTAATTTCAGTGATGATACTTTCAGACGGCACAATGGTTTCGCCTGTCGCATAGTTATTTACATTGCCATACAAACCTAAAACAAGAGAGCAGAAACGCGGGTCTATCACTTTATATGCTTCTGCTCTGGCAGAATTACCAAGGTTATTAATGGCTTGTTTGGCGACGATGTCGGCCGTAGGCGTGACTAGTGGCACGTGACCAAGCTGGTCTTGGATAGAAATAATTTCTTGCTCAAACATATCGAGCGCCGTTTCTAGAGAAACATTGAGCATGCGACACACTTGCGAGCTGATGTCTTCTAAAATAAAAGGAATTGCGCCGCCTGGGATGCCAATACCCACCATTCGCTTTAAACCCTCTAGCGATATTTTAAGGTCTCTGCGCTCACCAACGCGGCTGCCAAATACCTCATTCATAGTATTATGAAGCATTGTGAGTGCATCAGTATCAATATCTTGAATAGTGTTACCATGAATAAAGTAGTTGATATCATTGTGCGAAGTACCTCCTGCTAAAGGCGCGATGGCCACCTCAATACCGTCTATACCCGCCTCAACTGCCAACATTTGAGTTGCCGCCGCCTTTGCCTCATCTGTACTATGACAGTGCAAAAATACCGGCAGCCCCAAGGCTTTCAATGCAGGAATGAGGTCTTTTGCCGCATCTGGCGCTAACTGCCCACTCATATCTTTAATGGTAAATGAGTCTAACTGTCCTCCTGCGGCCTCGGCTATACCCATCAATTTTTTGGCATATTCCACATAGTACTGAGTGCTATAGCACGAATTTTCATCGAAATTTTTAGGGCGTACATAAGAAAGCGCTGCCTGCACATGCAACCGTTTGGCCTTGGGTGACTGCCCTTTTTTTATCAAAGCCTCATTGACCTGCGCTGCTTCTAAGTCTTTACGCACCATATAATCGATAGACGCGCGTAAATTTTCATAGTCGTTGAGTGCATCGAAGTTTCTGATGATTAAGGCTTCTTCTTTGTCGACGCTGCTACCCGCGTCGACTAACAAATCGATATTTTTTTGCTGTAGGCTAGTCGGGTAGTGTTTAAACCCAAGCTGGTTAGCACCACGCAGCAATATTTGCAGCGGTAGCCTTTTCCCTGTCTCATCTACTGTCTTTCTGGCAATACGCAACACATTATAGGGGTTATACCCTTGTTGCATGGCAATTTGATAGCTCTGACCACCGCCAATCTCTAAGCTTCCAAAACCTACCGCTGCGGCTTGTTCTACCAAACGTGTTACTACATTTGTTTCAAATGTCCATACACCAGTCGATTGCATCGAGTCGCGAAGAAGCCAACAGAGCTTTACCTTTTTTTGCTGCATAGTTATCCAAGGTTTGTTCAAGAGGAAAGTTAAGAGTATGCGACAAGGTGAGTAGTAATGTAAATTTTAAAATCGTGGTAATTGTGTGCTTTTTAGTTTATTGGGCTATTTAGCGGCTCCTTGCCTTCGCAAGAATAACGAAATGGAGGTTATTTAGTAGCCAAGCTACCTTTCATTTATTGGATTTTAAAGTTTAAAAAAGCCAGCACGTGAAACACGACTGGCTTTATTTTTTACTAAGTTACTTTTTATCACTAGGATACAAATGCTGCCACCACTGCGGCTCATCTTTTAGCTTCATATCAAAGTAAGCCAGCTTGGTTTGCCACCACCTGAAGCGTCGTTCACGGCTATTCACATGATGGTCATCGCCTTGAAACTCAATCAGCTCAACATCTTTGCCAAGCAGCATAAGCGCAGTATACATCTGGTGGCTCTCGCCTACCGGTACGTTAGTGTCGGCGTCACCATGCACTAGCAACAGCGGTGTCGTCACCTTGTCGGCGGCAAACACTGGGCTTTGCTCAACATAAAGACTGGTTCTATTCCAAGGCCACGAGCCTTTGGTTGCAATACCAGAGTAGCCATAGCCCCACCAGCCATGGCCCCAATAGGAGGTTAAATTACTGATGCCCGCGTGTGAGATGGATGCAGCAAACATGTCGGTTTTTGTAGCCAAATACATGGTCATGAAGCCGCCATAAGATGCGCCCATGTTACCAAGACGACTTTCATCTACGAATGCATGCGCATCAACAAAGGCTTTTGTGCTTTCAATGATTTCCTCAGCGGTATTAATACCCCAAGCATTGACATGACGCGCCGAAAATTCTTGCCCATATCCAATAGTGCCAGAGGGTTGCAAGACATACACAACGTAGCCCATCGACGCATACCAACTAAACGGATAGCGCCCAGTAAACCCCCGACCTACGGGCACTGTGCCTGCGTAGTAATAAATAATCGCTGGATATTTCTTTGTTTCATCAAAATCGGCAGGATAGTACACACGCCCATCAATGAACTGCCCTGATTCAGTCGTGTAATCCCAATCCTTAAGGGTGACCAACTCAATATTGCTAAAATCCTCGCTCACTGAATCAAACAAACGCGTGTCGTTACTCGCTCTGAGTCTTTTTGTATATACGCGCTGCGGAACAGTAGCGTTACTGCCAGCATACACCAACTGTGGCCGCCTGCCCTCAGAAATAGAGAATGCAGTCATTGCTTCTACGTTTATTTCAACTTTGGAAAAGCGCTCATCGTCAACGTCATATTCATATAGCTGTTGACGGTCTTGTTCGGTCACATTCAGCAAAAGATTGCCGTTTGCAAACACTTGAGCGCCGCTAATGCTAGGGTCAAAATTCAATGATAATGGTTTTGTGTTGTTATTATTATCCAGCAGATACAACTGACCATCGTAATCGTTGGCAATTGACTCTTGGCCGATGTTTTCGCCCAAACCGTCACTAAAACTTGGTCCAGCAATGACGATGATGCCGTCCTTATGATACTGCGCAGTATTGAGAGTTCTATACTCTCCCAACAAGCGCTCATCAGACGTATCTAAATCAATTTCGAGGAGTTGGGTTAAACTATGCGGGGGCTGATCGTAATCGATAGGATTTCTGCCAATAATCGCCGTTCTTTGCTCGGCATTTATATCGAATACTCTTGTCGATAGCGCGTTATCGGTAACCTGTTTGAATAAGCCAGATTGAATATCAAGTATGTAAAGCTGCTGATTGCCGCGAAAGTAGTTCCAGCGGTCTTCTAACGCACGAAGTCTCTTAGTAAACGCATGAGGCTTATCTTCAGGTTTATGCCATGACAAAAGGAGTTCGCCATCGCTTAAGTATTCGAGACTGCGAACGTCTTTAATGTCCGTCGCTAACTCCTTTAAGCCCCAAGAGCTGGTATCTAGCTCAAATATTGTATTGTCATGCACAAATGCCAGTACTTTGCTGTCATCTCGCCAGGTAACATTGCGCGGTGTTGTACCTTGAAAGCGATACACCACGTTTTGCGAATCTACATCGATAATTTCCACCAAACTATGGGGAGTATCGCCACCTAAATCGCTATACCAGCTCTTTGACCACATTAGCAATTCACCGTTAGGTGACAAATCAAGCATGCCCACGTTTTTACTATCGTAAAAGTGACGCATAGTCGGGCGCATGCGCTTACTATCATCACCAAAGGTCACGGCGACCTTCTGATTGTTTTGTTGCTCTTGCTCCGGTGTTTCCCATGCTATTGTAAAGCTTTCCCAATCTTCAACACCCGACACAATCAACAGTGCACGATGGTCTTGATTTAGGAGCTTTAGTGAAAACTCACCATCACCACTGATGGCCTGGCCGTTTAAAAACAATGAAACGTTCGCAGCACCTTCAACGTTAAGTTTACCGGTTACAAACTGATGTGCCGATATAGAAAAGCGTAACATGTGGGTGCCGCCCGCTTGTCCGCCAAGTGCGTTCCAAACCTTTTCCTCGTTAAAGACGCGGATTGGCTGCCCCTCGTCTAATGCCTGCGAAATCTTCCTAACAATGTTGTGCTCGGCAGTGGATTGAAAAGGATGCGCGTTAAGAGCGTGCGCCGCGTTTTCATCTTGTAGCGTGATTTTGCTAATCAACGCCTTGTCGATAGGCTCAGCTAAAGCCAAAGGCGCAAGGAAGATAAGTGTTAGAGCTAGAAAGTACGTTGTATGTTTCATTGTTATTCTCTGTCGTTATTATTCATGAACCTAGCCGCTATTACGATGCAATGGAGTCGCACGTTTTTGAGCGCTTTGGTTTGTGTTAGCTAGGGTAAACTAGGAAGGATGCTGGCGCAATGTTCCTTTAAGGACTTGGTTAGCATACAGATTTTGTTGATTTATACATCTAACGCGATTAAAACTATGGCACTTACCTCCCCCGCTTATGCCGCGTGCTTGCATCGCCTTGGTTCATGCTTCACCTATGAAGACTTTTACAAATGAGGTTTGGCTTATTTAAAGCACTTGTTGATTGACAATATCCGCAACCGCTTTGCCCCATTGCTCATATATGTGAGGACCGGGATGGAACCCATCTTGTGCCATGGCGCTGGCATCCGCCTCAAAGTTCATCGGAAGGTAATACATATGGACGCTTAAGGCTTCACTTTGGCCGTCGCTCACATCACGATTATGCTTTTTCACATAAGCTTCCTGTTGTCTGTCAAAATGTGTTGCTCTAGCGCCTAAAACATATCGCAGCGGCTGAGGGAGCAACGGGAATTTCCCCATAGGTGGCATGCCACTGATAATAATATGTTTAGCGTGTAGTTGTGTTGTGCAGAACTCACATAAAGCGCGAAGGCTGTTTAAACGAGTCTTACTAGTACAAAACGACGTTACATCGTTTACGCCTAAACTCAGTACCACGACATCAAACACCTCATTTTCACTCAGGTTTGCCTCTGCATGCGCCAGCATATCGCGGGTTTGCATACCTGACTCTGCAATTAAGCGCCATGTTGCACCTATTCTTGCATCTAAGTGTTTGCGAATATTACCAAGCAGTGCCTCATCTTGATGAGTTGCTCCCACACCCGCTGCCGCAGAGTCACCCATGATAAGCAACGATAGTGGTGTTTGTGAGCTCGATGCATTATTTGAACTTGGACCACCTGCTCTTTCGCCATCCGCCTCAGGCAACTTTAGCGCTGTTTTGCGTACTTTTTTACCCTGTAAAACCAATAATGGAAATGTGATAAGCGCGACGAGTTTGTAGAGAAGCATTGATTCAACTTTGCTGGGTTAGGAGTGAGTCAGTATAGTCGATAAGTGAGCCTTTCGGAGTGCAGAAATCAACCGTGCAATATATTACACATATCGAATAAACGTTTTAAGAATCTTCTCATCGCTCTAAGGGCCAATCGTTTACAACGTTTTATATAGCGCTTGTGTAAACAAGCGACATCTGCTGTACTGACTGCCAAGCACCACAAAACCTTTACTCATTGAATATGACTCAGCAAACCTGTAAAAATTGTGGTCACCAAACCACTCACAACTATTGTGCACATTGCGGTCAAAAAACCTCTCTAGATACCTTAAGCACAGTAAAACTTCTGAAGGATTTGTCAGACGCAGTTTTTCAACTTAACCGAGGTTTGTTTTTCACGATCAAAGAAATGACCTTGCACCCAGCTGCTAGTATCACCCAATATTTAGCCGGCATGCGCACGCGTTACTCACAACCCATCACTTATGCCTTTACTTTGGCGACCTTGTTTTTTTTAATGACCAAACTCATGGGAAGCACTACCTTTATAGATCAGCTGTTTGAAGGTTATACAAACGCGGCTAACGACGAACAAAGTGGCGTTAGCGACTCGATGCAGGCACTTATAGAGTGGTTTTCGAGTAATTACGCATACACTACCTTGTTGCTAACACCGGTGTATGCGCTGTCTAGCTATATTGCCTTTGCAAATGCCAAGCGCCGATTTTTAGAACATGTAGTGCTGAATTTGTATATCACGGGCCACCAGTCTTTGATTTACGGCGCGTCTATCTTCCTTGCGCTTACCGGTATTAGGCAGGACATTGTTGAGCTGATGACTTTGCTGTTTTCAATGACCTATGCCATCATTGTATTTACGACATTTTTTAAGAAGAAACATGTAATATTGATGCTGTTACAAGCTCTTCTAACCTATGCGCTTTCAATAGTTTTCATATCACTTTTCATGGGTTTTAAGATATTCTTAATTACGGTTGTATGAGCATATTTATTACAGGTATGATGACTATTTAAACAGCTTCCACCTCAACAAATACGGTATCTCACACCATGCATAAGTGGCAAAAAATTACCCTGAAGATTGTGTTAGCAATTTCGCTAACCACTACCAGTATCTATTTTTTCGCGCCTTGGGAATATGCACTTTATTACATGAAACCTTTACCGGTGACAGTAGAGGCGGAGGTTCAGCAAGCGACCAAAAATGGTTTAGACGGGATAATCATATACTCACAAAGAGCCAGTGAGCCGGCACATATATACACAAGTGGTTGGCATAATCGCGCTGAACAAATACCGGCTTACGGCTCTGCACTTTTTAAAATCGCAAGCATTGCTAAATTATATGAGGCCGTTGCGGTAGCCAAATTAGCAGCCGCTGACCAGCTCGATTTAGACAAAACCCTCGCCGATTATCTACCCGACTTGGCGCAGCGAATCGAGTATGCAGATCAAATAACCATACGAATGATGGTAATGCATCGTAGCGGGATCCCTAACTTTACCGATCAAGATGGCTTTGATTGGGCATCAAGTTCGCTTGACACGTTGGCTTTAGCATTGGATAAACCCGCAGACTTCCAACCTGGGACTGATTACGCATATTCAAATACCAACTATCTGCTGTTGCAGATACTGATGAGCAAAACCTTAGGCTACGACTACACGCAATACATTGAAAACCACATTCTTACACCATTAAAACTGCACGATACCTACTTCTCTATTCATGAAGTCGACAATACGCGCTTAATGAGCGGTTATTATGTAGGTTATGAGGATGACCTCAAACACTTAGACCAGGGCTACGTAGCAAGCGCTGAAAACGTAGGTAGATTCATTCGAGCGCTCAATGACGGCACGTTGTTAAACAAACAAGAGCAAGCCATATACAGCAGCCTTTATGAATATGGGCATACAGGATGGGTACTTGGATATTCAAGCATAGCGAAGTATCACTCAGATATTGACACCGTTGTTGTTCAGTTCACAAACACGACTGGCGATGACCGCGTGATGCTCACCAACATTATATACAACCGCGTATTGAATATTTTGCGCAACCAGTCATGACTAAAATGTCGAGTGTCGTGAGTCCTTCAAAGAAGAACCACGCAGCAATCACAGTACAGTTGATATAAACGTTTCAATCAACGAGCCTATTGCCCACGAAAGTGGAATAGAAATAGCTACAAGCACGCCTTTTATGCTCTGAGGCAAATCAATTGGCCATTCTGATGCTTTGGAAACCTCTTGCTTTAATGCCACTAGCGAACTGAGCCTGCGCAATCTCTCCGGATCGTCGGTGAGCCTGCGCATATTAATTTGGCGGTGGTCAAAAATAACAAGCATTGAATTATTAATGCGTTCCAAGGCTTGTTGTTTTTGAAGCGCAATGCTCTTTTGTACTTTTATCACTGGGCGAAACAACAGCGAAACAATGGCAATCAGAACAACGATTATTAGCGCTTTATCTATAATGGGTATGTCTTTGTTTATCCAGAACACCGGAAAAAGCGCGAAGAAAAACACTGTCATAACCGTATTTGAAATCACCAAGTCTGATATTGGCAATAGTTTTTTATTACCAAATATGCCAATGCGCTCTTTATCTAAAAAGTGTTTTATGACCAAGCGGGTAATAAAAATTAACTGCAGTATGAGCAGCATACACATTGACCAAAATGGCACCGCAGAGACATTTAAAAATAGAATCAGCGGATCTAGGTCCACTGCCAGTAAACCTTCGGTGTATAAATAAACAAGCGTAATGGTAATACCAACCACCCAAGCGACTTTGAAATTTAACCACGAGCGTTTAACAAGTTTGTTTAACACCCATTTTTCTCTGCGAATTAGTTGATTTAAGGTTAAAAACTCATAAAGACAGAATCGTGCGCGCGCAAGCAAGTAGTAATTGCAAATAAAACTGTAGGCGGTAAGTAAGGGCATTCCGATTGCTGCATTTCGTTCTCTGTAAGTTGCTTGAGACTCAAATACACCTAAATAAAAGGCCGCTAGCACCATGATTGCAAAATATAAGACAGACAAGACAATCACTCTTGAAAGCGTCACGTTTTTCATGAGAAATCTTTGGATACGCGCTCTCATACAGGCACTACCACTTTGAGCATTTGACTCACCAAAGCAGCACCAACCCACGAAACAAAAGGCAGTAGCATTAGCATGACAAGTTTTGATGTAAATGGCAGGTTTATTGGGAAAAGGCTTGTTTCTGCAACCTCCTTCCTAACAAGCAACAGGTCGCTGATAAACTGCATACGGATATTGTCGTCGACCAAGCGTCTCGTCGATTTTGTTTCTGGCTGTCTTTGCAGTTGAATGTTTAATGATTCATTGAGGCGGTCGACGGTATTTTCTCGGCTCTCATAGAGTTTTGCTCTAACCACGACAAGTGGCCAAATCAAAAGCCCTAGGGTTAACATTAAAGCGGTGCTTATTAAGATAATATCAGCGAGTGGAATATTAATAACAACTACTTGCATCGCGTAAACCGAAACCAATGCACTAGCTACAGAAAAGCTCGCAAGCACAATATTGCTCAGGGGTTGCATTTTTTCGATTTCAAACAGGCGCACTCTGAGGTTCTTTGCAATATGCCTATGCATGAGCATATAAATTACGAGCACAGTGTAGGCAAAGCACAAAATTGAAATCCAGAGGGGCAGTGCTTGTAGCAGTAAAATGTAACGATATTGGTTGCCGGTATCGGCTAAGATTAATCCTTGCGAACTAAAGTATACAGCGACGACAAAAAGCATGATCCCAAATATGAACGGAAGAGCGCGTTTCACATTTGTGAGAATGATGTGTTTGAGGTAAATACTAACTTGTTCAAGCGTTCGTCCTCGCCTGTGTGCAATCAATACCGACATGTTTTGAGTAAACACGCGCACCAAAAAGCCCTGCCCAACAAAACAAAGAGTGGTTAATATGGGCAACACGACCGCCGCGCCAGCGTCTCGCGCCTCAATGGAATCTCTTGGGAAGTCAAAAGACATAAAACCCAGCAAATAGTTTACTAGGAGCATGGTTATGCAGAAAACTGTACCAATCTTGTATGTCATATTATGCATACTCAATTCGAAACGCTCCTAACGCCTAAAACTATTATTAAAAAGCAAAGCTTTGCAAATATCAATGTTCATGCATGCACGCGTATGTTACGCATTCCCGCAACATTGATTTTCTCATTTATTTTCACCAATAAAAAAGCAAGCCTTAAAGGCTTGCTTTTAATTCTTTGCATTATGAGTAAAGCGCATTATTAATTGCTTTACCATAAAAGTGTATGGCGTTTTTAGGCGCGGCTGATGAGCTTTTGCTTTCTCGCTCTCATTGCGATTAAACCACCCGCTAGCACGAACAAGGCTAAAGTAGATGGAGCAGACACCTCACGCCAAACTAGTAGGTCTTGCTTGCCTGGATCACCTACGCTGCTAAGTACAAATAACTCGTACTTGATAGGGCCAGTATACGCTTTAGCGTCAGCTAGAATCGAGCTAGTAGTGAACGTGGTAGTTTCGAAATTACCAGCGTCAAAATCACCTGGAAGTGCTTCATCATAAACCAGCTCCCATATAGATGCTTGAATTTCCCCACTTACTGTTCCATTAAAACCGAAACCTGGAAGGGAAGAAAGCAACTTTGCAATGGTGGTAACAGAGCTAACGGAAAGTACGTCTTCTGCTTTGACTAAGTCAAACACTGTGGTACTGCCGATACCAATAGACTCGTCTAATTCTACGCAAAATGCATAAATTTCGTTGTTAGCAACGCTATCAAGCCATGTTCCGCTTGTACCGACTTGTGACAAATCGTACATGCCAGCTCTGAATGTCCCGCCGAAATCTGGTGTGTCTAGATCGACGCTAACGTTTTTATAGCCGTTTGCAAAGCCGTCAAACTTAATCGTTACGGGCGTTGCATTAGCAGTGCTCATTGTGAATGTAGCGGCTAGGCTTAAAGCTGCAATTATGCTTTTTAGGTTTTTCATGTGTGTTTTCTCTCTTTATAATTTAGCTCTATCTTCAAACTTAGAGCTACTGCAATTACTTCTTATACACTGCTTAGCAGTTTTTGCGCCAATATTGTAAGCCGTTGAAGTTAAAGATTTTTAATGAAGTCAAAACTTGACAATAGCATGCATTGTAAAATTTTCTGACATGCGTGCTCGTTCACTAAACTACCCTGAATTTAATTCAAAATATAAGAATATAGGAACTATTACTGTTGG
Source organism: Glaciecola sp. XM2 (assembly GCF_018595715.1). Lineage (GTDB taxonomy): Bacteria > Pseudomonadota > Gammaproteobacteria > Enterobacterales > Alteromonadaceae > Glaciecola. The sequence goes on along the minus strand of NZ_JAHEOJ010000019.1, from coordinate 179,295 downwards.
CTGAAGTCACGAGGAATTTCATCGCATACATGTCTCATGCTTTAGCCAATGAACAAGGCTAGCCGGCGGCGACGATCACTTTCGGTACTAATATAGACCGTCAATCAAATTTGCGAGCTGCCGTCTTAAGGCTGATTAAAACATTGAACGTATGATAGAGATTTATTGCTGAAGTGCTTTTAATAGAAAAGGGGCCCCTATAGAGCCCCTTATTGGTATGACCTTGTTTAATATGGTCTAAAAATATCTTCTTGTAAAACTCGCGCCAATCACGCCTAGAGCTAAGAGAAATATTGTTGCTGGTGCAGGCACGTATTCAATCACGTAGCCCCCATTTGTATAATTGCGATAAGTAGAAGGGGCATCGTTCCAACTGCCATCACCTCTGAAAAACGCGTATGCAAGTGCGTCTTCCGTTCCGCCGCTACCATTGTTTGGCTCACCGCTAGCCCAGTTAGTAAAACTCCACTCTTCACCAGTGATCCACTGCCAACCACCAATCGGTTCCATAGAACCAGCAGGTTGAAAAGCACCTAACCAGTACTGTGCGTCTCCAACGCCGAGGTTAAAAACAAAATCGCTTTCAGCTTGACTTGTAATAGTTGCTAAGTGCCCGCCTGCTTGCTCTGCTGCTAGTTTAGCATCATGCCACGTTATGCGTGGTGCAGACACCAACTGATATGAGTTACCGTTGCCACCAGACTCAGTTGTCCAAGTAAATATTGGGCTGGCTACTGCGTTGCTAACACCTAACGAGATTAAACCCAGACAAACCACTAATTTCTTACAAATTTTAAACATCGTTACTTCCATCATACTTCGATACCTTCCATGAACTGCAAAAATCGAGCCAATATAATATTCCATTATAATCATATACTTATAATTGCAGCCCTATGTGTTTGTAAATTTAGCTGACACCATAAACATTATATATTGTACATCGTCTAGCGGCTAATTCTTTATCAAAAAATGAGAGTATATAGACTCAGTACTCTTAATAATACTGCGTTTAAAGAAAAATCAGGCCCTATCTGTTACTTGCCAAGTTCATCAATTGGCCTCGCGATGTAGCGCAAACATATAGGTATCAACAATATTCGCACTCAGCCATTATCAATGGCCGTGGAGCATATTTTATATATTCGGGAGGTTTACTCGGAGTACTTTCGATTTGTTAAACATTACCTGCCTGTAAAGAAGCCTTGGGTTGAGTTAAATCGTTTGTTTGTGTGGATGGGGGTAGTTATTTTAATGGAAAAATAAACAGGGAAACCGACACAACAAGCCGACATAGTTGCCGGCTCAGGAATACTTAGGTTGTGCGTATTGCACTACCCTTTTGGCTTAGAAGCCATTTTGATAAACTCCAAATAACTGTTTAACGTTCTATCGCAATACTTCGTCTTTATGACCGTCGACCCATCTCCGGCTTCGTACACTCCTCCAAAAATGAATTGGCCAGTATGCTGTTCATTTGAAACTCGAGTAAACATGTAGTCTGGACGCTCTCCCCACATCAACACATAGTCGTTTTTCAAATCGGCACTTATTTTTTGCTCATCAAACACGCATAAATCTCCGCGAATGGGATATACAGCATCATCGGCTGCTAACCACTTTGCTCCCAAGCCAGATGCATTAAATACAATGACATCTTCATCAATAGATTTTACAAATTCACTTAGACTCTCAACTTCTTTTTTGGTTATCGGTACTTGCATATCCTTTAATGCGGCCATTAGCCGTGGCACATACATGCTTGTATCGATAAAAAAGGTGGAGGCTTGATACCCACCTATTGTAAATCCTTCTATTGGAAGTGTTTTATGCCACTTGACAGGCGTTTGTTCAAAGGGAAGGAAAAAATGTACTTCCGACACCAGAAGACTATTGGTGGGCACAAATAATTCAACGGGCCTTATGCCCCAAGCTTCTTCACTCACTAAACCGCTGAACCAATCTAGGGAGTCTGCTTGGATTTTAAAAAGGCGTTGTGAGCTTTTTTCATCAGAAGCAGAAATATCGTAGGGGTTCCAGAGCGCCGCGGCAACGCCTGAGACTATGTCGGGATACGTGTCTTTAGTCAGCACTTCTACCTCGATATTGCGCTGCGCCAGCATGTAGGCGATCGTCAAGCCGTTCACACCAGCCCCAATGACGATTACTTTGGTGTTGTCGTTAAACGTATCTTCCACAAGGCTGATAGCTTCGATTGCGCTTCCAGGTGATAGCGTCACGCCATAGCCACCGTGACCATAATTGTGCACCACTGTTTGTGAGCTTAAGGTTTCAGCTTCTATTCTAAACCCACCTTCTCGACCAGGGCGTAAACCAACTATGTGGCGATACTTGCCAACTTCGTTTTTCACAATGCTTTGGTCAGGGGGAGACGCATACAGTTTATCTGTTGCCTGAGCTGCCGGCATAAACAATACAACTGCAAGTAAAAATACAAATGAGCGCATGTGTAAAACCTTAGATTTAAAAATAGGAAGTCTGTCATACAGTAACCTAGCAAGGTACAAATAAATTTACAATCAGCAATGTTTAGCAAAAGTATCCTGTGCTGAGAGGTCTAGAAACATTCACCGCAAGAAAACAGACTATTTAACGGTTGGATGAAAGACAAGAAAAGCACGTGTTACGCGAGGCGACGAAAGACGTGTTGATTCCTCAAGTTTACAATCGTCAAAAGCATCCGTTTACAACCCCTCCTTCTCGGGATAAGAAAGACCCAATGTTGGCGTTTTATCACGATACCTTTGCATCTCAAGCGGCAAAAGAACAGCCTATTTACGACATAAAAATGGCTCAGATGGCGCTACATAACTTATTTCAATGCCCAGACGACAAAAGGATCGCCATTGAAGCAGGCTTGCAGCGAGTCGCGAGCGCAGTCATTATGCATGACAAGTTTCAAATGTGTTAACGCGCTGTATTTTGCAATACATTGGCAGTTTACAATTAATGTCGATGCAATCGCTTTACTAGTTGTCTATTGCTTACAGATGCTTTAATTTGTTGAAAAAACAACGAGGTCATCACATGAAGTATGTTGCAGTCGCCATCATCGTCGCGCTTGTTATCTTTTTCTTTATCAAAAGCGCCAGCAATAAAAAAGCAGCTGAAGCCAACTTAGAAATAGGCAAACAATTTTTAATTGAAAACAAACTCAGTGAAGAAGTCATCGAGACCGATTCGGGCTTACAATACACCGTAATGCAAAAAGGCGACGGACAGCAGCGCCCCACTGCGTCGTCCACCGTAAAAGTGCACTACCACGGCACCCTACTAGACGGCACTGTATTTGATAGCTCGGTAGAAAGAGGCGAACCCATTAGCTTCCCATTAAACCGCGTCATCAAAGGTTGGACAGAAGGCGTTCAATTAATGGTAGTGGGCGATAAATTTAAGTTTTTCATACCTGCTGAGCTGGCATATGGCAACAAGTCCGCCGGAAGCATTGAGCCTGGTTCAACCTTGGTATTTGAAGTTGAGTTACTAGGGATTGAATAACAAAATCCGATGGGGTGAGCACGTTTGTGTTTCTAAGAAAAGTAGATATTTAAACCAGATGAGCCATTTAAGAAAGACCCGCTAACAGCGGGTCTGGATGTAAATTTATAAACCGATACGCTTATCTTAACTTCGTCTTGTAAAAAACAAACCAACTAACGCCAAACCCAGCATCGTTAGTGCTGCCGGAGACGACACTGCTACGGTGCTAAACGTTAGATTATCCATACCAAAGCCATCGCCACTAGCTGTTGTTGTAAATACCGCTTGGGTAAATGTTTCTCCAGCATTGGCCACTACCCCCCACCACTCGGCACTATTACCTGTTTCACCTGTGGTTGAGACACTTGCGACAAAAACGCCTGCATTATATAAATCAATTGAAGTGTTAACTAACGCCCTATTATCGATGAAATAAGCACCAAAAAATGAGATGGGCGCTGCAAAATCCAAGGTTGCAACACTTTGAGTTGAGCCGTTCCATTCGACTCGTAAAGCGCGATTGCCTATTGGATTTGAGCCAAATACATCATCCTGGACTGTTAAACCGTTTGGAGTAGCACTCATGCTAACCCCTAAACTGGCAAATTGGTTGGTAATTGAAGTGCCTAACGCCGTAGACTCAAAATCGATTACAGTGGTGTCCATACTAGCGATTGCTGCATCAAAGCCAGATTTGTCATTGTCGTATTCGACTATTGCAGCAGTTGTGAATGAAGAATACAGGAGGGCAGAAACTATTGTGATAAAACTTAACTTTGAGAAGACGTTCATATTATGTTCCTTTTTATAGTAGTGACCGTGTTATGCATATTCCGCGCCCTATACGCAAACAATCGTAAGTTGTTGTATTTAATTGTTTTTTTAATATTAAATAGTCTTTACATAAAATGAATAGTGACTGTTGTAAATAAAGCTGACAGTTTTTTTATGCCAGCCGCCCAAGCAAATGGGGTAACACAAGCTCTCTGAACTCTATAATCACCGATGACATTACGTCTAAATGTTCAAATACATATTGATGAAGTTAATGCTTAAGCCTAACCGCCTCATCATTGAAGCAGTTCTTAATCTGATTAGAATGGGCGCATCACGATAATTTGTGAAGTCGTTATTTATGTTCTATTCTCATTCAACGTAAGTTTTTTTACAGTAAATAATATACATGTACGAAATCGACGTTACTAAAGTGACGGATAAAATAGAAGAGGAGGGAAAAGCTCTTATTATCTATGCATTTACTTCGGTTGGCGGTGCGGTACTCACCTTTTTTTGTACTCTTGCTTACCTTAACCAAAATCTACCATTGGCGATTGTTTTAACTACCGTTATCGTATTCATTCTACTTGCAGCGATCTTAACTTATTCATTTAATTGGGTGCATGAAATGACACTCGTGCTAGCAGTCATAATGCTGCTACTAGCGAACTATCTTGTCATTTCTGGGAGTGTTGAAGGAGCTGGTCCTTACTTTTCATTTCTTATTGCAACGCTGATGGTTCTCAGTTTAGGGCCTTATTTAGCCGTCGTTTTTATACTGCTATACTTAGGCTCGCAAACTTATTTTTTAACATCAGACTTCGCATTTGTTTATCCTTACCCCCCTTCTCATGTACTTAGAATTATAGTTGGACAAACAGCCCTATTGTTTATGATTTGCACAAGTGAATGGGTACGACGACACTCTTATTATCAAATGCAACTTAGCTCAGAGTCCCATTTTAAAATCGCTGTGACAGATGCGCTCACAGGCATTACCAATCTGTCGGTGTTGAGCAACACATTGAAAAATGGGAGCAGGAGAACACCTCTGGCATTATGATTCTGATAGATCTTGACCACTTCAAACACGTCAACGACAAATATGGACACCACACTGGTGACAAGGTCCTAATGGAGTTCGCCAAAACATTGAGAGCGAACACAAAAGGGCGTGATACCGTCGCTCGTTGGGGAGGTGAGGAATTCATATTATTGTTACCCGACACCACACTCGAAAATGCGGCTCAGCTATTGGACACTGTCAAATTGCGCTTCTCTCAAACCAAGTTTGTAGCTCAGCCTCATGAGTTTACCGTGACATTTAGCGCTGGTTTGGTTGAACTCAAACAGTCTGAAGAATGTGAAAGTGCATTAAAACGTGCAGATGAATTGCTATACCAAGCAAAAGCGGCTGGCAGAAATCGCGCGTTACATGATGGCATAAATCCCTTTTTTGCAGTTAACGCCTAATAGATAATAGTGTAATGCTTACTTATTGCTGTTGAGCACCGCTCAGCGACTTCAACGATGTTAGATTCACGGCCCTTGCTAGAAAATCATCAGTTTTTATCTTACGCAGCGATCATTGAACATGTATTTTAAGTACAAACAAACAAACATGATACTTAGAATGGATAATATAATGATGAAAGGTTTTGCCTGTGCTGCCGTTTTGCTTTGTTATATATTTTCCCCAAGCGTATATGCCGACTATGCATTGGGATGCGAAGACCCAAACTATCATCAATACATTGAAGCACAATTCGCTGCTGACGAGGCCAAAAATAGACGATTACTGGCCAGCACATGGCAAGATTATGTGCGCAGTGCACAAACAAGTGATAATCCTTATCAAGTTATCAGCGACTTAAGCCATCACCTTAAATATAGCGCTCAGTTTGATCCAGTTGAGGACGTGACCGCAAAAATAGCACTCGTATTCGACCATGCCGACGCCCTCAGTGTCGAGCAACAAATTGCCGGCAACATTTTTGATCGCTTCAGCAGCGAAACCCACGCCGTTGGTATTGCAAGAGCTTGGATAGCTTACAGAACCGGCAAACGCGACGAAGCCTTTGAAGAGCTATTGAAATCTATTGAGATCAGCGATTCCGCCGTATTAAGCTCCTTCGGCCCAGATTTTTACTTAGTTCGCCAAATGTATAGCGATGGGCATGTAGAGCCCGTAGTAGCGTATATCAATAAATCGGAAGAGTTTTGGAAAGGCCGGCGCCCTGACGGCTTGCGCTACGTATGGCAAGAAATGATAAAAGCCGATTGTAAAATTCAGTTTAACAGTGTTGATACCATTCAAGTGTTAGAACTCGGTCTGCGTGTCTTAGATGTGAAGAAAGACTATGGTCTGAGTCGCTAAGTAATATACGCTATTGTTGAGGCTGCTAATGCTTTTAGCACAGTATTGATATGCCAATTTTTGCGAGTGTTTATTTAGCAGAAGTGTAATATTTATCAATAATATCAGTGCAGTACACCAGTATTAACCACCGTATGCTTCTGCTCTTAAATGAAAACGTTTCCTGATTATTTTTTTATTGCACTGAAAAAATTTATCTGTAATATCAAGTCCGACCTATTGATTTGGTCATATAAAAATACTCATTTAAGGATAAAAAATGAAGAAACACATTATAGGAACAATCGCACTTGCCCTTCTTTCAACCAGCGCTTTAAGTCAGCAAACAGGTCCAAACCCATATAAAGATTGTGGTATTGGTGCGGCACTATTTGCAAACACACCATGGGCAGCCGTTACGTCTAACGTAATTTGGGATGTAGGAACAACAGCTGTTGTCTCAGCTACTGCTAGCCCAGAAACATGCAGTGGTTCTACTTACAAGACTGCCGTATTTATTAACGAAACGTATGAATCTCTAGAGCAAGATATGATTCAAGGTGAAGGTGAGTTCATCGATACGTTAGCAGATATCATGTCGTGCGATAGTGATACAGCTAAAGCGTTAACCGCTGAAGTCCGCCAGAACATCGCGACAAGCGATCTTTCAATCTCGCAAACACGTTTAGAAAAAGCAGAAAGCTTATATCTAAATGTTATGAGCACAAACGCTGCGAAAAGCTGCTCGACTCAATCATAATTATCGATGTTTGAAGTATGTTCAAAGGGCCGATTTTTATCGGCCCTTATTTGTGCTTTTGTGGCAATATTTTCACCAACTCTCCATGCTAGTAGTATCTCTGATGGTTTTATTGATCAGTTTACACGCGTAATGCATGCCCACCCTGTTGGCGCAAATACCTTTAAAAGTGAGTTTCTTGAGCCAGCGTTATATAGTGCTGACTCACAAACCTTTGTGCCTACTGAAGAGATTAAGGCGCTAAAAACGCATCTCGACACGCTAGCACAAGCACACACGCTGTCAGCATATTATTGCAAATACCCAGCTCGCTATCTTGTCATGCAATCGAATACTACAGATTTGCCTGAGCCTGACTACGCCTTGTGTCCTGAACTGTCTCCCTTTGTAGAGGATTTAGAAGATATATCCATTGTGTTTGCCGCCGGATACATGGGAAACCCTGCATCATACTTTGGGCATATGTTTATAAAACTAGGAAGAAAAGATACAAAACTAGCAAACGAAACGCTCAATATCGGTGCAAATGTTCCGGAAGGAGAAAACCCCGTTTTATATATGCTCAAGGGCTTGTTTGGTAGTTACGAAACTCAATACACTTCTACTTCTTATTACAAACAAAGTCATGCTTATCTGCAGCTTGAAGGGCGCGATTTATATGAATACAAACTAGCCTTAAGCGAACAAAACAAATTGTTTTTAAGCTTGCATCTTTATGAGTTGCAGAGCAGTAGGTTTACTTATTATTTTACACATAGAAACTGTGCCTACGAAATATATCGGTTTTTATACGCACTGCCCGATATGGCGGATATTGGAACAAAACCCTTGTTTTATCCGGTACACCTTATTGCATACTTGCAGCAGTATAATTTGGTAACAGGATTTGATTATACGCCTGCCAATAAGACCAAGTTTTCACAACTCTACTTTGATGCTGAACCTGCTACCAGAGCCCTGATAAAAGAAGCAATCGCGAAAATCCAAGCGGGTGTTGAAGTGCCTGAAATTGCGCAACACATTACCAAAGAAATTTCAGAAGCACTGCTGTTTTACGCGTATGCCCATCTTGATGAAGACGTAGACAAGATGATGCTGAACAAAATAAAAAGGTTAAGGTTATTTTTCTCAGCCGGTAAAGCATATGAAAACTCGAGTTTTGCTCAAAAGGATTTGACCGAACGTCCGCCCATTATGATATCTGCTGGCTTTACCAATTTAGGTGATGCAAATGGCATGAGACTGACCTTTCGTCCTGCTCACTATATTCAAACAGATCGAGCAGATGATGTATCTGCAGGTGGCAAACTAGTTTTTTTACAAACTTCTTTGTTTATAGGTGAAGAGATTTTACTCGACCAAATTGATATCGTGGATGTGCACAAGAGCGAAATTGGTAAAACTGGGCTATACGGGGACAATGAGCTCGAATGGGGTCTCAACGTTAATTACCGCAATGTATATAATGATATGGGCCGCTTTGATGATGTATTATCTGCAAGCGGCTATATAGGCGATGTGTATTTTGCGGGTAAAAACACGTGGCTGCAATACGGTATCAAAGGCGGTATCCGTAACAATGTAGCTAGCAACGGCAGTATGTTCGTGGTTCCAACCGTTACGATGGTCAGCGAGCAAAACAATAATGTGAATATGATGATAAGCGTCGGGCATGAATTTGGCTTTTACCAAGCAAGTCAGCAAGGCGTAAACCTTGAAATCGCTGCAAATGTTAAAGTGAACAATTCAAGCGCTATTTCTGCAACCTTGGAGCAAGATTTATTCGGTAGGACGCTTTCGCTGACCTATCACCATTACTTTTAAAATGAGCATATGTTTGTGTAACGCTTAACTGAGTGAAAGTTTTCTATACACAAACGCAAATTGAGCTTGTTTAGGTATGCGAAACGCCGCACTGAACCCTCAACATTTAGCTACTCATGACGATATAACTATATAAGAAGTAGCACTTTTTATACGAGCTGCTGTGTTAATGCGCAGGGGCTTTGTCGTTTTTCGCATTTTAAAACAAGTGAGTATGCGTTATTAATGGGTATGATTTTCTCATTTCAAGCTATGGTTTTTAGCAAGCTTTTGCCTTGCGTAGCGAAAACAAAAGCATTGCAGATGATGACCGTTTTTGCGGCGCATCGGCGCACGCGCGCCCGCGGCTGTGTCTCATTGCCGATGGTATGCGCATTGCTGTTTGTAAGTCATGTCATATTCTTAAACAAAGCCACCGCATTTCAGGGTGCGCCTGTGTTAAGCACCCCCACATCCGAATTCCGCTTTGATGAAATCGAATACACCCCTCCTTCCAACACCGTAATAGACAGTATAGGCGGTCTCGATGGGCAGGCTTTTTCGGCAAGCACCACCACTGGGAAGCTATGCAACGCGTTAGATTTAAGTGCCACAGGCACCAGTGATTACGTTGAATTAAACAATGCCATTGGTGATGGAGTAAGTGATTTTACGATTTCGCTGTGGACAAAAACTACAAAAACGGGGTTTAGCTCTTATGTTTCGGGCGCTGGGAGCAGTGCCGCTAACGAATTGATATTTTGGTCAGCTCATACAAGCTTCAGTCCGTACCTCCAGAATGCTGTGAATGGCTCCGTAAGCATGTCGTCTATCGCCGATGATACATGGCATCACTTAGTCTGGACGCGAAGCGGAACGAACAACTGCTTATATCGCGACAAAGTATTTCAGGGCTGCGTTACCTTAAACACGGGCTCTTTGAGCATCGCCAGTATCATTATAGGGCAAGAACAAGATAGCATTGGCGGTAGTTTCGATCCCAATCAAAGTGTTGATGGCCTGATAGACGAGCTCTTGTTTTTTGATGAAGCCATATCCGCTAGCGATATTGAAGCCATTTATGATAATCAAAACGCAGGGCTTAACTATGATGGTAGTGCTCGCAGTTGCCCATTATCAACTGAGCAGCTCAACTATCGATTTGATGAAAATAGCTGGACGGGCCTTGCAGGTGAAGTTGTAGATACGTCTATCAATAGCGTCAATGGACAAGCTATAGGCGATGCGTCAACAGTTCGCCCCGGTCAAATTTGCAGCGCAGCAATCTTCGATGGCACGGGAGACTACATAGAAGCAAACGGCATCGATGCCTATCTTCGTGACAGCGCCAGCCTGTCATTTTGGATCAATACTACCCAAGTGGGCAATAATACCCCATGGGTTGCCCCTGGAATAACCGGTAATGAGCAAGCCGGTGGCGCTGACGATATTTTTTGGGGCTTTTTGGACGGCTCTGGGCATTTAAATATGCAAAAAGGCAATGGCGCAGCAGCGCGTACTAGCACCCCTATCAATGATGGCGTTTGGCGTCATATTGTGATGACATGGGACAGCGTCAGTGGACAGGCCGAAATGTACGTTAACGGTGTTTTAAATGACACAGTACTGAGTGAAACGGGGGTTGTTACAACCTCTTTTTCAAGCATTGGCAGAATAGAGGGAAGCTCAAGTACAACGAATTTCATAGGTCAACTAGACGAATTTATCGTTTATGACTCGGTGATATCGCAAAGCCAAGTTACCACTATTTATAACAATCAATTGGCACGAAACAACGCCGACGGCACACCAAGAGCCTGCCCTGTTGAACTGCAAGCGGGCCAAGTTACGCTGCGCAATACCTCTGACGAACCTGGGTTTACTTCTGTATGTTTTGATAGGCCGTTTTCCCAAGTTCCTCGCGTGTTTAGCATTCCGGCGACCGCAAGTGCCACTGATTATTTAGCGCTTAGGATTCGTAATGTCAGCACAACCGGTTTTGAGATCGCGCAAGTAGAATCGCCCGAACGAGCGAACCCGAACACACCAGAAGGTAACCTATCTCAAGTTGTCGATTTTATCGCAATACCAGAGGGTGACTATGAGTTAGACGGTGGCGCTATGATGCGCATAGGCTCAGTGCAAACTATTACATCTCAAGCACGCAGACTACCTGGGAGCGCTTTCGATAGAGTATCAATAAGCGATTTAGGCTTTACACAAAACCCCGCGATTATTGCCTCCATTCAAACCATGAACAATGAGAGCAACCCCTTTCCCATCTCCGAGCCTTTTTTAGCCACAACAGTTGATAATGTAACTAACAACAGATTTGATATTGCGCTTGAGCGCGCAGAAACAAATACTGGAGATATCACAAATAACGAGGTTATAGCTTATATGGCGGTTACAAGTGATGCTCAGGGGCAACTAACCAACGACATTGGTTACGAAACCTTTGTCACACCCGATAATATAAATGGTGTAATTAACTGCAGAACTTATGATTTCACCGGTTCATACAGCACTAACCCTTTGGTTGTAGCAAGCCAAAATACACGCGATGGCGGCGATGGCGGCTGGGTAAAACGCTGTTCAATATCGCCAAATAATGTAGGTTTCAGTATTGTTGAAGATGGCGATAATGACATTGACAATAGCCATACCACTGAAGTCGTTGGCGGCATTGCCCTATCTGGCAGTTTCACTAATCAAACTTGCGCGGTGCAAAGTGAGATTATTCATCATTACGAAATTGTGCATGATGGACAAGGCCTTACTTGCGATACCGAGTCAGTCACAATACGAGCGTGTGCCAACGAAAGCTGCTCTAACTTGAGTTCGCAATTAGTTACATTAGACTTTTTGGCTGATGGCGCGTTAATTGAGACACTCTCTTTTACCGGTAGCACTAACGTCAATGTCGACCAAACTACACCAGATATATTAACCTACTCGCTGACTAATACGTCTATATTGGCGTCAAACCCTGTTGAGTGTATCGATGGCAGCGGCAACTCTTGCGATATGGAGTTTACTGACGCTGGCTTTCGCTTCCTTTACGGCGCTACTAACAGCCCTGTTGTGCCCAATCAATTATCAGGCATTGCCTTTGCCGACACACTAAAAATACAGGCAGTTGAAAACAATAATGGCGTTTGCTCAGCACTTTTCACAGGTAATCAAAGCGTTGAACTGGCGCAAGAAAACGTTCAGCCAGGTGGTGTAAGTGGACTAAATTTCACAGTATCTGGCAATACCATTGCCAAGCATCCATCGACTACCGCCGTTAGCTTGAGCTTTGGGGCCGATAGTATTGCAACCCTCCCTACCCCAATCTATAACGATGCAGGGCAAATTCGCATTCAGGCAAACTATAACATTGGCGGTATTAACCTTCGCGGTAACAGCAACACATTTTGGGTGAGCCCAACGGAGTTAGTGGTGAGCGCCAGCGCCGCTGGAGTTTCTATTAATGGAGCGAATGCGAACGCAGCGATAACTCATGGCGCGGGTGATGAATTTGACTTAAGCGTCATTGCATACAACGGTGCATCACCTAGAGCCATCACGCAAAACTATCAGCCTGGGCAAATGCAGTTTCAGCTTAATCGTGTTGCACCTAGCTTAGCCGGCAGCGCGAACGGTACTTTCCAGTATTCCGCCAGCCCGCCTATTAGCGCGGGTGTGGGCGCATCATTCCAAGATGTGACCTTAAATAGTTTTAGTAACGGCGTGTCACTTTACAACGCCGCGACTTATTCAGAAGTAGGCGTGATCAATCTAGATGTGCAAGATAGCAACTATGGTAATGCCGGAATTACTATCCCAGCGAGCAGCATAAATATTGGACGTTTCGTACCGCATTATTTTACCCAAACGGTTGCAGATAATGGGGTGTTAACCGCTAGTTGTGGCCTTAATACCGGCTTTTTTGCCTATAGCGGGCAGCGCAACGAAAGCAACAATACCCTTGGTGCTATTTCTTACTTGAGCAATCCGATAATGGCCATTACTGCCTTTAATAAGCAGGGCAATATCACGCAAAATTACTTCCAAGATACTCAAGGAAGCGCCAATGATTTTATGAAGCTGCGCCCCTCTGATATTAGTATTGCACCACCTAGCGCAGACCAAGTAGCAACGGGGGTTAATGGTATTAACCTTCCGGTCGTTGCCAACCTAAATGCGGGTATTATCAGTCAAAATGACTTAACCGCGCTGCCTAACACCGTGGCGCTACCTAGAGGCGTTTTACACTATCAACTATCCGACGCGGATAATTTTTATTACGTGCGCTCGACCAATGCATTAGTCAGCCCGTTTATTGCAGATATTGATATGTCAGTAGCCAATATTGTGGACCCTGATAATGTCAGCGCCATTAGTACACAAGCACTCTCACCTACCGGTCTAGAAATTCGCTTTGGCAGACAAGTGCTAGAAAACAGTTTTGGGCCAGAAACCTCTAACTTCCCACAAATTATGTCAACCGAGCACTTTGACACAAACCGATTTATTACTAGCCTTGATAATAACTGTACCAGCTATTCTGCCAGTAGAATTAGCTTAACCAATATCAGTCTTGACCCAGCCCTAACAAGTCTTATCGGTGGCCCCGGTAGCTTTGTTTCGGGGCAAACGCAAGCCATCCAATTTGTCGCACCAGGTGCGGGTAATCAAGGGCAGTTGGGCGTCACGTACGATACTTATGATTGGCTTAAGTATGATTGGGATAACGACGGTGTATTTGATGAAAACCCAACAGCGGTGGCAACGTTTGGATTATTTAGAGGAGATGATCGCTTTTTACACTGGCGGGAATCTTTGTAAGCAACCAACAAAAAAGGCAGCGTTACGCTGCCTTTTGTCATTTTACACGCGTCTAATCGAACTGGTAAGACACCGACAGCCCAAATAAACGAGGCTGGTTAGGATACGCATTGAAGCTCCCTGCCTGAATTGGCGGTGGGAAAGCCGTTAAGAAAAACTCATCATTATTTAAATTACGCACCCATACTTGGAAACTTAAACCGTTATCCATGCTCAAACCGGCACTCGCATTAAAGGTACTCACTTCGCGAGTTAACTCAGGCGGAACGTTAGACACTAACTCGATTTCACTTTCATATTGATAATCTAACCGCACATAACCAAACATGCCATTGTCTAAATCATAGTTGTAAGTAATGCCCGCGTTAAAGCTACGCTCATGAATACCAAACGGCTGTTGACCAGTTAAATCAATTGGCCCGTTAATACCAGATGCACCTACAAAAGAGTCATAAACTGGGTCAAGTATGATACCCGCAAAGGTTAAATCTATGGAATCAGTAGGACGATACACTGAGTCAAACTCAATACCCTTAGTCGATTGTTGACCTGCATTTGCCAGTACAAACCCAGTTCCTACAAAAGTACTAGACTGAAAGCCCTCAATGGTTTGGTCGAATATGGTCGCGTTGAATGCCCCATCTCTAAAGCGAGTTTTAACGCCCAGCTCGTAGACCTTACTTTCTTCAGGGCCGGCAAAACGCGTACCGTAGCTTTGGTTGTTTTCCAATAAACCAGCTGCGTCTAATGCGGCTTGATCACTTGGAAAGGGTCGCGTATCGCGAGACAGGTTCCATGAAGTGGCTTTAAAACCGGTTGCCGCTGTCGCAAAGAAGCTTACATTACGGTTAAGTTCATAGGCTAAACGCAAACTCCATGTGGTTTTACTATCGTTGCTGTTTCCGTCTTCAATCGCATTAGGGAAAATAAGCTGTTGAGGCAGGAACTGCACGCCCTGTAAAGTGGGTACAAACGGCGCCAAATCCGGAATTGCGCTCACCGGCACATTAAAGAGCGTTGGCGTAGCATTTAAGTCAATCGCCGAAAGTGCTTCAGTATTCGTTTGGTTTACCGTCACATCCTTTTCATCATTAGTGTAGCTCAAGCCGAGCGTCGCAGTTAATTGCTCCGTAAGGTCATAATCTAAGCTAACAAACAACGAATAGGCTGTGTTATCTTGCATAAAGTTGGTATCAATCTGCGGACCTGCGCCAAAGAATGTGCCAGGCGCTAAACCAAACACCCCTTCTACGCCACCTAGCAAAGGCGCTAATCCCAAGGCATTAAAATAAGGTCTTGTACCATCACCATAAAAAAGTGTATCGCCTGTGTCTACTTGTTCATCAAAGTAGAAACCACCAACCATCCAGTCGAAGGTATTGTCACCATTCGACGTCAAACGAAACTCTTGGGTAAAGGTATCGATATCGGTGCGACCATCCTCAGTCAAAATATCAAGAGAGGTGTAGTCAACGTCTGAAAAATAACCCGATTTATTATTTCTAAACGCTGAGATAGAGGTCAATGCGAAGCTACCGTAGTCCACATCAATTTGCATCGACACACCGCCATCCTCTACCGTATTGTCCGAGTCAGTATTCAGCGCTGACTCATATGCAAATGGGTCATCCGTATCTAGTACCACGCCGCCAAGGGCTCTGACTGCTGCAGTCGTTGGACCGTTAATCACGTCAGCGACGGTACAGCAACGTTCATCAATCTCGCTATAATCGGCAATAATACGCACCACTACGTCCGACGATGGCTCGTACAATGCCTGACCGCGGATATTCCAACGGTCGCGGTTGTTCAGATCACCCAAGCCAACCACACTGTCGGTAAATCCGTCACGCTTGTTGATGCCGCCAGATAAACTCACCGCGAGCGTCTCACTTATTCCATTAGATACATAGCCTTTTAATATGCGCTGATTGTAATTGCCAATCGTAAGTTCTGTTTTACCTTCTAGGCTGTATGTAGGCGCAGCGGTTCTGACATTGATAACCCCAGCTGATGCGTTTTTACCAAACAAGGTACTTTGCGGCCCAGATAATATTTCAACTTGCTCCAAACGCGGTAAGTCACCAATTTGCGCGGCAGCGCGTGAGCGATATACGCCGTCGATGAATACCCCCACCGAAGGTTCAATGCCTGTGTTATTCGTACCATTACCAAATCCGCGAATGGCAAAGTTAGTGTTAGTAGAGCGTTGTAAGGGCGTCACGCGTAAGGTAGGAACAATGCTTTGCAAATCACCGATGTCGAGCACTTTTGTTTGCTCAATATCTTCAGCGCTAGTCACTGAGATAGCAATTGGCGTTTCTTGAAGACCAGTAGAGCGCTTTGATGCCGTAACCATAATGACTTCAAATTCGTCATCGGCCTGCTCCGCTCCTTGTGCATCTTGTGTTTCTTGGGCGCCTGCAACATTGCTCATAAGGCCTAAAGACAAGGCGATGATAGCGGCTAGCGGCTTTGGTGAAAATTTATCTGACAGTTCCTGAATCATTGTGTGCTCTCATAGTGATAAGAATATGCTTTTATTATTATGTGTCGTGTGTGCAAGTGGCTTTTATCTAAAAACACCGCAAAACGCCGACGCTAAGCAATCTATCAAACAATGAGATAAAAAGTAAAAGATATGTTTGTAAAATGTTAACGAACAGGCAGCACTTCCCTTATGAGTCAAATAAAAGTTGCAACAATTTTAAGAAAATCAATGAGTAAACTCTGAAAACTCGGCTATGAAAGTACTATTTATATTGATTATAGATCAACATTAACCAAACAGATGCACATATGCTGTGCATCATCGATGACTAGCTGCGTAGGTCCTGTTCGAATTCTCGAGGCGACACAATATAGCCGTCATCTTCGGTCAGCGGAAATGCTACGATTTCAACTTCGTCCCCTATCAACCCATCGGTCCATCTGCTTTTCCATACCTGCAAACTAATTGCGCTAGGTTCGCACGCTTCCCAGTCGCCGCTCGCCCATTGTTTGGCAAACTCATAACTTGGCCAGACCGGCACGCAATCTTCGTCTTCGGTATTGAGCATAACGCAGCCATGCTCATCGGTAAGGATCCAAACCTCTTGGGTGTGTAAAACTTGTTTAATAAGATAAGCGTAGCGCTTGTCGGGGCTCAAGGCTTGTATGTCATTGATAGATGCTGACAAGATATTACTCCACGATAAAAGGTCGTATAAGGTGTGTTGGTCGATTTATGCTAAAAAACACTTCTATTTTAGCTTTAAAATACCAATTAATACACAAATTGCACCGCCCACCATGGCGGCCCATGCTTCGATAGGTGTGTCGCCACTAAAAGCGCGAGTGATTTGAGATTGAGCAGAATCA
Source organism: Glaciecola sp. XM2 (assembly GCF_018595715.1). Classification (GTDB taxonomy): domain Bacteria; phylum Pseudomonadota; class Gammaproteobacteria; order Enterobacterales; family Alteromonadaceae; genus Glaciecola. Next base: position 161,905 of record NZ_JAHEOJ010000019.1, on the reverse strand, counting down.
TATACGTCATATCCCCAAAATCCAAGCGCAATACCAACTACGATAAGTACTATGCCAATGTATTTGTTTTTCATGTTTTTTCCTTGGCTCTATGCATTAGTTTCAAAACGGGAATCGTGCACAATTTTGGTAGATTGAATCGGACACGGCCAATTGCATTTCACATTAGCACTGCTTGCATTGATTGTGCTAGTGTTGCTGATGACACCTATTTTTACTGTATCACAACGTTTACTTGGATTGCTCTTTATGACCCACCTTAAATCATCACGTATGTTTGCAAATTTTGCGCTGCTCGTTTCAGCTCTTTTCTTATTGCAAGCTTGTGCAACGCATGAACAAACGACTATTTTGCCAAAATATACCTACACATCGAGCGAGACTGCGACAAACCAAATTGATGCGATGCTCACGCAAGCAAAAACTGAGAATAAGCTTGCAATGGTGGTACTAGGGGCCAGCTGGTGTCATGACAGCGTGGGACTGCAACAGAATTTTTCCAACCCAAAGATGCATGCCCTGCTAGAGGAAAAATATGTCACGCGATTTATTGATGTGGGATATTTAGATGACTTACGCCATATCACGCAGCGCTTTGGTTATCCTGCATACTTTGGCACGCCAACGGTACTGGTTATCGAACCTCATACACAAACGCTGTTAAATCATGAGCAAGTAAGTATATGGCAATCGGCAGACAGCGTGCCTTTTGATGAATATGTAGCTCATTTTCAAAGCTTTTCGTTGAATGAGTCAACCCCCACAAAGTCACCTGCCGTTAACCACCAAGCGCTCGCTGACTTTGAACAAGCGCAAATACAAAGGCTCTTTGCTGCCTATGCGATTCTTGGTCCACAGCTACAGGCCGATGAAGAAGGTACACTTGAAGATAAAGACGCTTTTTACACTCAATGGCGCAGTGTTTATCAATTTCGCACACAATTACAAGCTGATCTTGTGGCGTTAAAACAACAGGCTTATCAAAGCGCTGCACAAGGCAATGAGGTCAACCTCTCATTCCCTGAATATCCGCCGTTTGCTTGGGAGTAAACAAAACTGATAAAGCACAAGCGCTCATAACGCGTAAATAACAAACCAACAGCAAGCGGGTTTAGGTCATGCGCTTTTTAGTCGTGGTCGTGGCGGGAGAATTTGCTGGTTCATCGGGCCAAAAATGTCGTGGGTAGCGCCCTTTCATTTCTTTTTGAATCTCTTTGTAGCTTCCCGCCCAAAAGCCAACAATATCTTGTGTGGTTTGCAATGGGCGCTGCGCCGGTGAGAGCAGTTCAAAGGTAATGGGTATGCGCCCTTTTAACAAACGCGGGTGGACATTCAAACCATACACCTCCTGCATTCTGACTGACACCGTCGCCGTGCCCTCAGCACTATACTCTATATTTACCTTGCGTCCCGTGGGGATGGATAATGCTTCGGGCAAGAGCTCATTGAGTGATTTCAATTCTGGGTAACTTAATCGTTGGCTGATTAATTGATAGAAATCGAGACGACTCAATGCCTGAAGCGTGGTTTTATCGATTAAATAGGGGAGTAACCATTCGTCGATATCCCTTTGCAACGCCTCTATCGATAGGCTTTCGCATATGCCCACTTCATGAGCATTGGCAATATGTGCGCGTGTAATCAGTGCTTGTGCGCGTCCACCTAACGGCAACCATTGTATTGAATTTTGCTCTATGAGCTTGCGCCACATATCAGCAACCACAACTTCAGACGGCTTCGCCAAAGGTGTTTTGTTGATGATAATCTTACCGAACATACTATGTTTGCTCGCACTGATTTTTTGTTTCTCATGTTCCCACACAACTTGTTCAGACTCGGTAAATAGCGACTCGAAGTGCTTCCTCAAGCTCGTTACCGGCACTGTTTGAGCATAGCGAATGCGAGCGTTATCACTTTGCTTGTCGGTGATTTGCATTAAGCCTATGGCTAACCAGTCGGGGGATGCACTTGCTTGCGTGTTCTGAATACGGGCAAGCATTTCATCCTCATCGGCTAGCGTCGCGCCGCTGCCATTGGCCAAGGTAAACCGCCCTTTTGATGCAGGTTTTGCAACCCAATCCACAAAGCCAAAGGCCAATAATAGCCCTGTATCTTCCAGCGGCCATGGATGAATAGGCACAGATATTTTTTTATGCCACTGGCGAATCAACTGCCATATGCTGTGCGTCTTTTGCGTTTGCAAAAACTGTAAGCGTAATGCGAGCTCAGCACTGCCATGCCCAAACATAGGATCTTTGCTCTCAAGGACTGCTGCAATCGCGCAGGCCATGCTCTGGTGTGCTTCGCTTAACGACTCGCTGCGAATTAGCATCACCGCTAGGTTAACGTCTGTGCCAAGCGCATGCACTTTTTTGCCTAAAGGCGTTAGCTTATCGGCGCTATCGAGTATGCCTAAGTGCTTCAATTTGTCACTCGCTTGTGCCTGTTGAGCGTTTGACGGCGGGTCGATGAGTGCTAAATCGGCAATTTGGGTTCCCCATACAGTAGCTTCTAGCAAGAGCGATGAAATGTCTGATTGCAAAATCTCAGGCACTGATTGTTTGGCAAGTCGGTGATGCTGCTCTTTTGGCCACATTCTGTAACAGGTGCCTGGCATCAACCGCCCTGCTCTCCCAGCCCGCTGAGTAGCAGACGCCTGCGATATTTTGTGCATGGCAAGCTGCATAACGCCTCTTCTTAAGTCAAAGGTCGCGCGCTTTTCAAGACCGCTGTCGACTACCACTTCTATGCCGTCAATGGTTAAGCTTGTTTCAGCTATGTTGGTGGCTAGCACGATTTTTTGCTCACCGGGTTCAGATGCCTCAAGTGCGCGCTGCTGCTCTTTCTTATTCAAGTCAGCGTATAACGGCATTACTTTTGCCGTTATAGATGATGAAGCGTTTAGCAGCGCCGCGGTCTTTTTAATCTCTAATGCCCCCGGCAAAAACACCAACCAATCTCGCTGATGCTCGCCAAACTTATCGATGACCAGCCGGCTAACGCGCTCAGCAACGGGCAGTTTACTTTCACCGGTGGCGTAATGAATATCTACATCAAACTGGCGGCCGTCACTTTGCAATACAGGCGTATTGGGCATAAACCGAGCTAAACTCTCAACGTCTAAAGTTGCCGACATGACAAGAATACGCAAATCCTCCCGAAGCGCTTGTTGCACCTCTAAACTCAGCGCGAGAGAGAAGTCGGCATGCAAATTCCGCTCGTGGAATTCATCAAAAATGATTAAACCTACGCTGGGCAGTTCACCAGACGACTGCAACATTCTTGTCAGCACGCCTTCTGTGACAATCTCAAGGCGAGTGGAAGGGCTAGTTTTGTTCTCACCCCGTATTCTGTAACCTACGGTTTCCCCGACTTGTTCTGACAGTTGCTGTGCCAAATATGCGGCAATACTGCGAGCGGCAATGCGTCGTGGCTGCAGCATAATAATTTTGCAATCACTAAACATTGGGAGGCTAAGTAGGTAAAGCGGCAAACACGTCGACTTCCCCGCACCAGGGGGCGCGATAACAATCGCATCGCCCACTAGCATTTGCTGCGCGAGAGGCTGAAAAATAGTTTCTACTGGAAGCACATTGCGTCTCAAATTGGTGTAAAGCTCAGAGGCTTATATTAACGACATCATAGCAAATTAGATTTATGGATGCTCTCTAGGCTATGGTAACCTTAATAAAAATTGAAGCGTCTATGCGCACGCTGTATTCAAACTGTGAAATACCAGATTGTGGTAGTAGTATGTTTATAGGCAAGGCGCTACTGCGCTTGATAGCATGACGGCACAAACTTCTGTGCAAAAACACCGATATACCGTCAATCCGTTTTAGCGATAGCAAGCTACTTAACCCTTTCGTTTTGTAATCTTTGGACCAAAATGTAATGCGCTCAAACCGTTTTCCAATGAATGAAGAGGCCAAGTTCAACTGGCGTATCTTAGGCAAGTTGTGGCCTTATTTAGCGGAGTTTAAAACTCGTGTATGGCTGGCGCTAAGTTGCTTAGTCGCCGCAAAAATTGCCAGTGTCACCCTGCCCTTCATTCTGAAGCATATCGTTGACAACTTGAATCTAGATACTGCAAAAGAGCAAATTATGGGCGTCATCCTCGCCCTTATTGTGGCGTACGGGGCATTGCGCTTGGCCAATGTGTTGTTTGGAGAAATTCGCGATACCCTGTTTGGAAGAGTAACCGAACGCGCTATGCGCCGATTAGGCTTAACCGTATTCCAACACCTTCATCGCCTCGACCTAGAGTTTCATTTATCACGTCAAACCGGCGGGCTTTCAAGAGATATGGAGCGCGGTACCTCAGGGATAAGCTTTTTGATGCGCTTTATGGTGTTTAACATCGGCCCGACCTTGCTCGAAATTGCTATGGTTGTGGGCATTTTGTTTTATAACTACGGCTTTACCTTTGCCACCATCATCTTGGCTGCGGTTATCATTTACGTGGTATTTTCAATGCGCGCCACCGACTGGCGCACCAAGTTTGTCAAAGAGCTCAATCAAGCCGACAACCAAGCCAACACTCGCGCTATCGATAGCCTTCTGAATTTTGAAACGGTACGCTACTTCAACAATGAAAAATTTGAATCCGATCGCTACGACGTAGGTCTTGAAACGTGGGAAACCGCAAGGCGTAAAAATCGTTTATCGTTATTTGCACTAAATGGAGGCCAAGCCTTTATCATTGCGCTGGCCATGACTTCAATGCTAGCCATGGCGGCATTTGAAGTAGCCAACGGCAACATGACCATTGGGGATTTTGTATTGGTCAACGCATTTACCATGCAAATTTTTATGCCCCTTAACTTCTTAGGTTTTGTTTATCGAGAAATCCGTGGTTCACTGACCAATATCGAAAACCTGTTTATGTTGCTCGACCGCGTACCTAAAATACAAGACCAAAGCAACAGTGCTGATATACTTGTTTCTAAAGGTGAAATCCGCTTTGAGAATGTGAACTTTGGCTATACGCCCCAACGAAAAATACTGTCAGATGTAAGTTTCACAGTGTCGCCGGGCAGTAAAGTAGCGGTTGTAGGCGAAAGTGGTTCAGGGAAGTCTACACTGGTGAAACTGCTGTTTCGTTTTTATGACTTGCAGGCAGGTAAGATATGCATAGACGGGCAAGCTATTAATGAAGTAACCCAAGACTCGTTGCGGGCAAACATAGGCATTGTGCCTCAAGACACCGTGCTGTTTAACGACACTCTATACGAAAATATCCGCTATGGCCGCCCAGATGCTAGCGAGGAGGATATCCAGCAGGCAATTAAGCTTGCCCATCTTGATGCATTTATTGCAAAACTGCCCGACGGCGATAAAACCCAAGTAGGTGAGCGGGGCTTAAAATTATCGGGAGGTGAAAAACAGCGTGTTGCTATCGCAAGAGCTATTCTGAAAAGACCACCAATCATGGTGTTTGATGAGGCCACCTCTTCACTTGACAGCCAATCAGAGCAAGCTATTTTAAGCGCCCTTAAAAAATTAGAGCAAGGTCATACGAGTTTAGTCATTGCTCATCGATTATCGACAATTGTGGATGCTGATCGCATTTTGGTCATGCATGACGGACGCATTATTGAAAGTGGCAACCATGATAAGTTGTTAGCCGATGATGGTTACTATGCAACCTTATGGCGTACGCAACAAAAGCAACAAAGCAAAAGCTGAATTCTATTTAGACGTACTGCGCGACTCTAGCCACGGCATAAATGCTTCTGCTGGCATTGGTTTGGCGAAGTAATAACCTTGTACATAGTGACAACCCAGTTCTAGCAAGGCTTCACCGTGCTCTTTGCTCTCTATGCCCTCTGCGATGACGCTGAGCTTAAATACTTTGGCAAGCTCAATGATGCCCTCAATAATCGCTTTATCATCAGCATCCACCAGCATATCGCGGACAAAGGACTTGTCGATTTTTAAGTATCTTACGGGTAGGCGCTTTAAATACACTAAAGACGAATAGCCGACGCCAAAATCGTCAATAGAAAACGTAACGCCTAAGGCTTTACACGATTCAATAATCGCTGATACCGCCTCTACATCATGCAAAGCACTGCTTTCAACAACCTCTAAATCAAGACTGTTTGCTTTGTAATTAGGATATTTATCTAAATAGGTTTTAAGCTGCGCAGTGAAATCGCCCTGCTGCAGGTGCAAAGGGCTAATATTGACGCTTACCGACAAATCTAAGCCCTGGGTCTGCCAAAAGTGAAGCTGTGCTAAGGCAGTCCTTATTACCCATTGCCCTACCCCAATGCATAAGTTGTCGCATTCAATCTCCGGTAAAAAATCAATAGGGAATAACAACCCTCGCTCAGGGTGATTCCATCGAATCAGCGCTTCAAGCCCCACCACTGTTTGCGTTCGTAAATCCACTTTTGGCTGATAATACAGTTCAAACTCTTCGTTATGTAACGCCATCGAAATGCGTGCTAACTTTTCATTTAAATGTTTTACCGCTACGTCGTTTTCAACGTCGAATACGTGATAGCAATTTTTGCCTTTTTGCTTTGCCAAATACATGGCTTGATCGGCATGGCGAAGCAGCTGATCTGGGTCACAGCTGTCTAATGGAAATATAGTGACACCGATACTGGCCGAAACACTTAATGTATGTCCATCGGCCTTAACAGGCGCAGAGACTGAACAAAGCATACGTGACAACACTGCGTCACTTTCGTGTGGATAAGAAAGATTGTCAATCACCGCGACAAACTCATCCCCGCCTATGCGCGATAAGGTGTCACCGTCTCTGAGCGCATGCTTGAGTTCGCCGGCCAGTTTTTTGAGTAGCTCATCACCAACATCATGCCCATAGTTATCATTCACGGCTTTAAAGCTATCAACATCGATAAAGGCAATCGCCACGTAGTTCTTTTTTCTCAGGCTTTTCACCATCGCTTGCTGCATTCTATCTGCAAGCAAATATCGGTTGGGTAGTCCTGTCAAAGGGTCATAGTGTGCGGAGCGCTGAAGGGCTTGATTCGCCACTTCAAGATTTTGATTAATCTGCTCTAGTTCACGTTGTGTAGCTTTTTGCTCGCTGATATCCTGAAAAATCCCCGTAAGACGAACTGATGCTCCATTTTCTTGCGTTACCACACACGTGGTACGAACATCGATTTTTCGGCCCTTTGTTGTGTAAGTTTCAAGTTCAAGATCATACCCTTTACCATGTTGAATCGCCTCATCTAAGGCCTTGGAGATCCTATCTTTTGACTCAGGTAAAAAATACCCTACGCCAGCGTCAACGGTGGGATTAAATTCTTCGGGACATGTATCGTGGATGCGGTAGGTCTCGTCGGTCCAAAATAGAATGCCCGTGATTAAATCGAGCTCCCAGCCCCCTACTTTTGCAACTTTTTGAGACTGATTGAGTAACTGACTGGTGATGAGCAGACTTTCTTCATTTTTATTTCTCTCATCAATGTTTAAATGCACCCCTATCATTCGCTCTGGCTTACCCTTATGCCACTCAACCACTTTACCCGTCGCCAGCACCCAGATATATGCGCCTGATTTGTCTCGCATCCTAAGTTCCGCTTCGTACTCTTGCGTTATACCATTGAAGTGATCATCTAACGCTTTTTGGGCCCTTTGGAAGTCATCTTTATGAAGGTTATCAAGCCATGCTTTGAATCCTCTAGGCTTTAGCTCCTCTTGTTCATAGCCTAGCATTTGCGCCCATTGCCGGTTAAAAGTTAGCTCGCCAGTTTGCACTTTCCAGTCCCAAACACCAATACCTGTGATGTTGATAATCAGTAATAAGCGCTCACGGTCGAAAGTATCAATATCGGAGAGTTTGAGGTCTTTTTGTGTCATTGACACTCCTGTTTACAAAGCCGTCTTCTTTGAAACTCTGTAAATTTTGATGAAAGCCTTGTTTACAAAGGGTTAACAAGGTCTTCTACACGGTAAATTAATTTTCGATTGTTGTAAATATTCGATACACCATGCCGATATAGTGTAATCACCATTAAAAGGTGAAATCGAGATGCAACATTCATCACACACATACTTAAGTAACAATAGGAATTCATTCCATGTATAAAAAAATGCTAGCAAGTGCGCTGTTACTATTCTTCGCCCAGTTTGCATTGGCAGAGATAGTGGTAGTTGTTCACCCGTCTAATGCCGACTCTTTGGACTCAAAAATGGTGCAACGTATATTTTTAGGTAAAGAGAAGAAGTTTCCAAACGGTAGCGAAACTGTCCCCGTTAACCAAAGCCCAGAATCCAATGTTCGCCAGGGTTTTGACCAAGACGTTTTAGGACGAAGCTCAAGCCAAGTCTCTGCATACTGGTCAAAACTTGTATTCACGGGCAAAGGCGTTCCACCTAAAGAGGTGAGCACCGACGCTGAGGTTATCGAACTGGTATCACAAAACCCAAGTGTTATTGGTTACATTGACCGCGCGTCTGCGACCGATGCCGTCAAGATTGTGGAACTATAAGGACAACACTAATGAAAAAATTAACGACAAGTTTATCAGTCTTGGCAGCATCAATGATGCTCATCGGCCAAGCACAGGCAGACCTACGCATAAACGGGTTTGCTAATTTCACGGGCGGTATAACGTCAAGTGATGACACACTCTATGGCTTCACAGATCGCGTTTCATTTGCAGATCAAAGCCTGTTTGCAGTACAAGTCAGTGGTGACATCAACGATAAAATGACGGCTACTGGCCAAATCATTGCGCGTGGTGCAAACGATTTCAACGCAGATTTTGAGTGGGCTTACATCAGCTATCAAGCAACGGATGATACTAGTGTGTCTGCCGGCCGTTTGAGAATGCCTTTATTCCGTTATTCAGCGTCTCTTGATGTCGGTTATTCGTATCACTGGATTGCTGCGCCGCAGTCAATCTATAATGTTCCATACAACAATATAGACGGCATACGCGTCGACCATTCTGGTTACACTGGGGGTTGGGATTACAACTTCCAAGCGGCGTTTGGTAGGATCGATAACGATTTTGTGCTAGCCGGTCAGCCAGGGCAATTAGCCATCGATAATGTTATCGTTGTAAACGGTGAGTTAGGTTATGAAAACTGGAAGTTCCGTGGTGTTTACGCCGCTGGAAAAACAAACTTCGACCTACCTGCTTTGGATCCGGCGTTTGCTCAGCTTGGTCAAATCTCACCGGAACTAAGTGATAAATTAGCGGCCAGTGATGATACGGGCACCTTCGTGGGCGCGAGCATTGAATATGATGCATTTAGCTGGTTTGTTGCAGCTGAATATACTGCTATTGAAATTGCAGATTCATTTTATCCTGATGAAGCTAACTACTATGTCACTGCAGGTATTCGAACTGGTAAATGGACTCCTCATATTACTTACGAAAAGTCTGACTTAAACGACGGTCCTAAGTTCTTGGATGAAGTTGCAAACTTCCCTGCACCTTTTCAGTTGCCGGTGACACAGCTATTAGTTGGTATCCAACAACCTGCTGCATCTGAAGATACTACTATCACTGTTGGCGTAAGATACGACTACGATACAAACATCGCAGTTAAAGTTGAGGCAACTCAGCAAACTAACGACATCACTGACGATGATGCAACTCTGTTACGTTTTGCAGTTAACTATATCTTTTAAAGATAAGCGAAACACCTAGGCGATAATTGCATCGCTGCACACATAAAAGCCGCCCCTTAATAAGAGGCGGCTTTTTTATTTTTAGCACTCCAATGCATTTAATGCTTGCCATTTGTTTACAAATTGTTAACGTTAGCAACACGAAATGTAAACGCTTTCATTTGAAAAGAGCACTAAATGTCAACACACGTTCATCAAGAAACCTTGCCCCAAGATAAGGTCCCTATTTCAAAGCGCATTATTTATGGCTTTGGTGCCTTTATAAACAATATGTTGGGAGCGGCCATTGGCGGTATGATGATTGTGTTTAATCTAGGTTTAGGCATGAACCCAGCGCTTGTGGGTTTGCTTAGTTCGCTACCACGTTTAACCGACGCCATTACCGACCCACTTATGGGGTATATCTCCGATAACACTCGCACCAAATGGGGTCGCCGCCGCCCTTTCATATTTTTTGGCGCAATACTCGCTGGACTGATTTTTGCGCTTATTTGGCAACTTCCAGACGGTAAGTCTGAGCAATTTTATTTTTGGTACTTTTTAGCAGGCTCTATGATTTTTTATTTAGCCTACACCATGTTTGCAACACCTTGGGTAGCCCTCGGCTATGAGCTGACTCCAGACTACCATGAGCGCACCCGCTTAATGGCTACCCAGAATTTTATGGGGCAATTGGCTTACTTCGTCGCGCCCTGGTTTTTGTGGTTCATGCAAAACGATCAGCTGTTCGACAACATGATTGAAGGCGCCGGCTGGCTCGCCATTATTATCGGAGCGTTTACAATTTGTGTAGGTGTACTCCCAGCGATATTTCTGATCGAACCAGAGCGCGTACCTTATGGCCTTCCACAAACAGGCAACGAGCAACCGAAAACCCTATCTGAGAGCGTCAAAGACTTTTTTAAAGGTTTCGCGATCACCGTACAATTTAAGCCATTTTTATATTTAGCTGGTGCTACGTTCCTTATCTTTAATGGTTTTATGATGATTGCCTCATTTCAATCATACGTCATCATCTACTACATTTTTGGCGGTGATACCGATTTAGGCTCTCAGTATGCGGGTAAAGCAGGTACCCTCGCCGCAGTCGCAACCTTTGTCGCCATAGCCACGGTTACTAAGGTCTCTACCTTGTATGGAAAACGAAAAGCGTTTTTCTTTGCCATTGGGCTTTCTATCTTCGGCTATTTATTAAAGTGGCCTACCTACAGCCCTGAAAACCCGATGCTGTTATTAGTACCAGTACCCTTCATTGCGTTTGGCTTAGGTGGTTTGTTTACGCTCATGGGCTCGATGGTCGCCGATGTGTGTGACTTAGACGAGCTCAATACTCACGAAAGACGTGAAGGCATGTTTGGCTCCATTTATTGGTGGGTAGTTAAACTTGGCATGGCAGCCGCGTTGTTAGCGGGAGGCTTTTTGCTCAACGCAACTGGCTTTGATGTTGCCCTAGGTGGTGCACAAAGCGACTACACTCTATTAATGCTGCGTGTTTACGATATTGTTGTTCCAGTGATCTGTTCTGCCCTTGCTATCTTGCTGGTATGGAAATACCCGATTACTGAAGAGAAAGCCCGAGAGGTAAGGGCTCAGCTCGAAATAGCGAAGGGTACGCAGCCTAAAGATGGTGAATGACATTGTTATATGCGTCCATAGTTAGTTTTGCAATATCCGCAGTGCTTTCTTGCATGTATGCGCACGTTTTAACCTACATGCATAAAGGCAGCAACATGCCATTGTTCGAGTAATATTGAACAAGCACTTGTCCCTCATCCTGCCTTATTATCTAAAACCGCTGGTTTTTTAACCAATACAGCACTAGACTTTAGTAGTGTATTTAACACTGCTGGAGGCACACATTGTCAAAAAGCCCCGCTTTTGAAGCCTCATTGTTGCGCTTTAAACAAGAGTTAACGCGTAATTTAGTGCTTGGCTTTTTTATTGTCTGCGTAATAGGCTTGCCTATTTCCCTGTCTCGCTGGTTCTCCATCGGTTTTCAGCCAATCTTTGTACATCACATTTTGATTACATTGATTGTTAGCGTGTGTTTTTTTAATCACAATAAAAACCACTTTAAACTCAACCTTGTCATTATTATTACGCTACTGAGTTCAATGATTGTTTCTGGCACTCTGTCTTTTGGACTACAAAGTGGTACCTTCGCATTCTCAGCGTTTTGCGCAGGTCTTATTGCTTTGGTCTGGGGCTTTCGCGCAGCTATTTCGTACGCGCTTGCCTATGGCGCATTCATCTTATGCTGTGGCTATTTATTTATTGGCGGTAACATCGCTTATGCTATTGAGCCAAATGCTTATAGTAATACCTTTAGCGCTTGGGCAATAGCCGCTGTTGGGACCAGTCTAGTGAGTATTTTCACCCTTATTAGCGCCAGACAATGCTATCTATATTGTAGTGATTTAATCGATGAAATAGAGCAAAACAAGCAGGACATGGAAGTATTAGCAAACACCGACAGCATGACCGGATACTGCTGCAATCGTTTATCGATGCCTCATCTATCTCAGGCAATCAGCGTGGCCGCGCGGGAAGGTACAAAAGTAGCCACGGTGTTTGTCGATTTAGACAATTTTAAGCAAATTAACGACGAATATGGACATACCGTGGGAGATTTGGTGCTATCTAGAGTCGCCAAGCGAATGCGAGGCGCATTGCGTGAAATTGATATCCCGTGTCGTGTAGGGGGGGACGAGTTTTTGTTTGTTCTACCTGGACTTCAGACGGCAGAAGAAGTAGATGCGATTGTTGCGCGGATTGAAGAGGTCTGGAAACAACCGATCGATGCGGCCGGCACTAAGCTTTATGTAAGAGGCAGCGTAGGCGTGGCTATCTATCCGGATGACGGGAAAACAGCAGACGCCCTGCGCACACGCTCAGATTTAGCGATGTATAGCACAAAGGCGCAACATCGAATTTGTGAGTCAAGCTGATACTTTCAGCCTAACTTTTTGCTTGTTTAAGATGATCGGCAACCAAAAACGCCATTTCTAGTACTTGGTCAGCATTTAAGCGTGGGTCGCACTGAGTTTTATACGCTTGCGCTAAGTCATCATCACTGATTTGATAAGCCCCACCCGTGCATTCAGTCACGTGTTGACCCGTCATCTCTAGGTGAATACCACCTGCATGGGTGCCCTCCGCACTATGCACGTCAAAGAACTGCTTTATTTCTTTTAAGATTGCATCAAAGTTACGGGTTTTATAACCGCTTGAAGCCTTGAAAGTATTGCCGTGCATTGGATCTGAACTCCACACAACATTACGCCCTTCTTGCTTGACACGACGCAGCAAGCGAGGCAAGTTCTGCGCAAGATTATCAGCGCCCATGCGGGTGATAAGGGTTAAACGGCCGGGCGAGTTTTCAGGGTTAAGCGCATCAATCAATGTAATTAATTCATCTTCTTGCATGGTAGGCCCAACTTTCACCCCGATAGGGTTGTTGATACCTTTGAAAAACTCTACATGAGCGTGGTCAAGCTGACGTGTGCGCTCACCAATCCAGAGCATGTGCGCCGAGCAGTTGTATGGCAAACCCGTAAGCGTATCAATGCGCGTTAATGCTTGTTCATAATTGAGCAGCAAAGCCTCATGTGACGTATACAAAGACGTTTCATGCAAGGCAGAAGTGTTTTGACTATTAAGGCCTATTACGTCCATAAACCCTAAGGTATCTTCAATGCGAGTCGCCAAATCTTGATAGCGTTCTTTAAGCGGGTTGTTTTCTAAAAACGCCATGTTCCATCGATTGACCTGATGCAAATCTGCTAAACCGCCTTGTGCAAAGGCTCTCAGCAAATTCAGCGTTGACGCACTTCTGTGATAAGCATCTAGCATGCGCGTCGGATCTGGCTCTCTTGCTTCTTTGGTGAACTCAAAACTGTTAATGATATCGCCGCGATATGAAGGCAAACTGACGCCATCGATAGTCTCGAAGTCACCTGAGCGAGGTTTTGCATATTGACCAGCCATGCGAGCTACTTTTGTGACGGGACTGCGCCCGGCGAAAGTCATGACCACAGCCATTTGTAATATCACTTTAAAGGTATCGCGTATTTTGGGGGCATTGAACTCATCAAAAGATTCAGCGCAATCACCACCTTGCAGTAAAAACCCCTTTCCTTGGCACACTTCACCTAGTTGTTTGTAGAGTTGACGAGTCTCTTCTGCAAATACAAGGGGAGGATAGTTGGCAATTATCGCCTCTACCTCTTTTAAAGCTGCGAGATCGTTGTAATGCGGTTGTTGTAAGATGGGTTTTTCGCGCCAACTATCTGGGGTCCACTGACTCACTTTTGTTCCTTTTGTACGGTTATATTTTGCCTAGTAATGATGCGCCAATAAAGACTTTCGTCATCGTTCAGGCTAGCATCACATTCATATTCGGGAGAATATCATATTTGCGGAGTTTAGGCGTCTGGCTGGGCAATTAAATAGCTTTTTTCACCATTTTCGCTCTTTATTTTGGTAAAACGCTGCTGATACAAACCTTCGACGTTTGATTGCGTTAATACATCAGAGGATTTACCGGCTTCAATCACACGTCCATGAGAGAGCAAACAAGCGTGCGTTGCATAGTGCATGGCTTGATTCACGTCATGATGGCTCATTACTAGTAAATTGCCTTTTTCTCGCAGCGCTTCAAACAGGCTCAGCACTTCAAATTGATGCTTTACGTCAAGTTGCTGCAGTGGCTCATCGAGTAAAATAAGCGCTTTCCCCTGCTCTATCATTGGCCACACTTGCATTAAGTTTCGCGCAAGGTGAACGCGCTGTTTTTCCCCCCCTGATAGCTTATCGAAGTCATGAGTCAACAATAAGCTTAGCTCGAGTTTGCTTTCAATTAGCGCGGGAAGGGCATCAATAGATGTAAAAAAACGTAATAACTCACTCACGGTGATTGAAAATGCACTGCTGTAAGCCTGTGAAACTAAACACCTTACACGCGCTAGTTCGGCAAACGTATGAGCCTGCAAAGATTCGTTATTCAGTGCAATACCGCCGTGATATTGATGCTCGATGCCTGCTACAAGGTTTAACAACGAACTTTTCCCCGCGCCATTTGCGCCTAGCAGCATCCACCAATGGCCTTGCTGCATTTGCAATGACACATCGTGTAATCGAGCGTCTAAGGTAATGTTTGAAAGTGATAGCACCGCAGGCCTCAATAGTTAACACGCAGCAAAAAAGGGAAGCCGCATGAGCGTGGAGAACATCAACAGCGTTAAATTAAACGCTGGCACATATGATGTGATCATGCCCTGTCGATGTAAAGTCTTATGCGTGAGTGATTGCATCATAAGCGCGCTGCAAAGCAAGCTAAGTTTCCCTAATTCAGAGGTTTACGCCATTTGAATTAACATTGAACACCAGCAAAAAAATGTGTAATGATGCTTTAGGTGAATCATTTTAAGAACAAACATCACATGCAAACCGACAAAATTGGCATACTCGCCATTGACCAAGGCACCACTTCAAGCCGCGCCATTGTGTTTCTAAAAGACGGCACGCAAGTGGCTAGCGCTCAGCAAGAGTTTACACAATACTATCCTGAGAATGGCTGGGTGGAGCATGACCCAGCAGAGATTTGGCGCACGACACTGCAATCGTGTCAGCAAGTCCTACAAAGCGCAAAAGAGGCTGGGGTTAAGGTCACTTGTATTGGTATTACGAATCAGCGAGAAACCACCGTTGTATGGGACAAACGTAGCGCCACCCCCATTTACAACGCCATTGTGTGGCAAGACCGACGCACGGCTGCTTTATGCTCTGAGCTAAAATCTGAATTAGAAACCGTACGTAATAAAACGGGGCTTTTGCTAGACCCTTATTTTTCAGCTACCAAGATCAGCTGGATCTTAGACGAAGTAAGTGGCGCCAGAACCTTGGCTGAACAAGGGCATTTAGCCTTTGGCACTATCGATACCTTTCTTGCTTGGCATCTCAGCGGCGGTCATGCACACGTTACCGATGCAACCAATGCCTCGCGTACCAACCTTTATAATATTCAAACGGGCGAATGGGACGACGACTTGCTATCGTTGTTTCGCGTGCCTAAAGCCATGTTACCAGAAGTCAAAAACAGTGCTGATGACTTTGGTATTACCGACCCAGCGGAACTAGGTGCCGCAATTCCTATCACCGGTATTGCTGGCGACCAGCAGGCTGCCTTGTTTGGACAATGTTGTTTTAAAGCCGGTGAACTAAAGTCGACCTATGGAACGGGATGTTTTGCTTTGCTCAATACCGGCAATACACCGGTTTTCTCCGAAAATAAACTACTCACTACTATAGCGTATCAAATCAACAACCAAACAACCTATGCCCTTGAAGGCGCTATTTTTACTGCAGGAGCGAATGTTCAGTGGCTAAGAGATGGCATAGGCGTGCTAGAGAGCGCCAAACAAAGTCAAGCTCTGGCACAAAGCTTGTCTTACGATCACGGTGTGTTTTTAGTGCCTGGTTTTGCAGGCCTTGGCGCGCCTCACTGGGACCCTAATGCCCGTGGTGCTTTATTCGGTATGACGCGTGATACTACGCAGGCTCACTTGGCGCGCGCTGCGCTTGAGGCGGTTTGCTACCAAACCTATGACTTACTCAAAGCGATGCAAAATGACGGTATGGCATCTAGTAATATTTGGGTAGACGGCGGCATGGTCGCTAATGACTGGTTGTGTCAGTTTTTGGCCGATATCCTCGATATCCGCATACAACGCCCTAAAATTATGGAATCAACCGCGCTAGGTGCGGCTTATTTAGCCGGTTTACATACCGGGATATATGAAAATATGGGCGACATTGCCTCGCACAAGCAAGTAGATAAACAATTTACACCCCGCATTGACAAAACGGTGAGAGCAACCCTCTTGAAACAGTGGCAAAAAGCGGTCACGGCAACCTTGGCATTTTCGAATTAAAACGAAAGGTTAGCGTTTAAAAGGCTTTGCGACTTAGCACATAAATAAACAGAGGTGCGCCTATAGTGGCGGTCAGCATTGAAATAGGCAGGGTGATACTGGCAAAATGACTATTGATGATGGCACACATTATCATCACGCTGGCGCCCACAAAAGCACTTAAAAGTAAGACCATTCGATTGTCGTTACCATGCAGTCGTCGAATAAAGTGCGGTACCAGCAGCCCTAAAAATGCAATTGAACCTGCTATTGATACGCTGATACCAACCAGCAACGCAATTAAAACAAGCATCCTTTTATTAAAACGCTTTACGTCGACACCACTTAACTGAGCGGTTTGTTCTCCCAAATACATTTGATTAAGTGGACCTGCGCACCTTAACAAAAAGGCAGTTGCTACTAATGCAAGCGGTCCAGCGACAGCTAAAGTAAGCCATGTGGTGTTGTTAAGGCTGCCCATCAGCCAAAAAGTGAGGCTTTGCAATTGCGTTGGCGGCGCCACTAAAAACATCCACCCTACCAATGCACTGCATACCGTTGAGATAGCGATGCCCGACAAAATGACAGAGCTAATCGAACCGCCCATCCATTTTGCCAGCTTAAAAATCAGTAAGCTACTCAGCAAGGCGCCAACAAAACACAAAACGGGTAAAGCATAGACATTTATCTGCCATTCAGGGCTTAGGCCCAAGGTTGCAAGAGAAGTCCCCGATAACAATATAAATGCAGCGGCAAACAAACTCGCACCGCTGCTGATCCCGATGATGCCAGGGTCGGCAAGTGGATTGCGTAATAATACTTGTAAGGCGGCTGATGCAGCTGCAATGCTTGCCCCTACTGTGATAGCAGTTATTAGAACCGGCAGTTTAAGATGCACAAGAATATAGCGCTCTAGCTCATTAAACGTTAGGGATGGTGGGAGTAAATACACACCTGCTAGAACACATAAAACGCCCAAATAAATAAGAGTAAAACGGTTTGCTTGATGCAAATTATTTCACCAACTGCAGTATCAAACCGTCAGCGGCCTGTTCTATCAAGTCTAAGACAAGCTCAAACCCTTTTGCGCCCGAATAATACGGATCAGGCACTTCCTGGTAGTCACTTTGCGCATAGGACATAAACAAGCGTATTTTGTGATGTAGTTCAGGCGGGCACATTTGCTTTAGGTTAGCTACGTTTTCGTTATCCATGGCGATAACATGATCGAAGTTCTCGAAATCCGTCGGCTCGACCTTGCGGCATTGGAGTTTAGACAGGTCGTAGCCGCGTTTTTGGGCAACATTTTGAGAACGATTGTCAGGGGCTGCACCAACATGATAGCCAGCGGTGCCCGCAGAATCGACCACCACTTCTAAACCCACTTTTTCTGCTTTTTTAAGAAATACCCCTTCAGCCGTCGGGGATCGACAAATATTGCCTAAACAGACAAACAATACCGAGAGATTATCTTTTTCCGCCACACTAAATCCTTATGCTTGCGTTAGTTGAATAAAAAGTGGCAAAATTATAGGTGAATTACCAAAATCATGCATCCGATTTCTTTTGTTTGAGCGCCCGCTCGTGCTCTGCATTTTCGTGCTCACGCTTGACGAGAAGAAAGGTCAAAAACATCTTGGTGGGCAACGACATGATCATGCCTATCGCTACTGTGCAAGCACTGATTAATATGCCGGTAACGCCCATATTTTCGATGGTTTCACTGAACATATGAAAATATACACCTAGCAGAATCAGGCTGATCCCACATGCCATAATCACTTTTAACAGTCGAATGATGCTTTCGTCAGACACAACAATACCCTCAAATAAGCCAATAAAAAAACGCTTTACTGCCTATAACCTTAGCGCAATTCTTGTTCTAAACTATTGATATAAATCATGTCTACGATGGCTAGTTAAGCGCTGAGTATCTCGTCAAACGCAGCAAAGCATTTCATACCACCCGACGCATCGCTCACCTTACTTTGATGCGCCACTTCCGCTAAAAGTGGTGCCTTAATCAGGCTTTGTAAGCTTGCTAGATTCTCATTGTAGTAAGGCATATCATCACTGAGTTGATTGGCGATCCACCCTACGCAGTTTAGCCCGTCATTGACAATAGACTCATAGCTCATCACTGCATGATTCAAGCACCCTAGTCGCATCCCAACCACTAAGATCACCGGCATCTGATTGTGTTTGGCAAAATCGGAAAGGTACACACCATCTCGATTGAGCGGCAGTCGCCATCCACCAGCCCCTTCTATTAACAACACATCGGCCTGATACGCTTCCAATGCCTTAAGATGAGTTTGTAAGGTATCGAGGGTAATACTTTGCCCAACTAACTCTGCGGCAATATGCGGTGCAATAGGCGGTGCATATGCGATAGGATTGATGTGATCATATTCAGCCTTGATAGAACTGGCACTTTGCAGTATCAGTGCATCTTCGTTTCGCAAGCCCGCAGGCGTGTTCTCGCATCCCGCTGAGATGGGCTTAAAACCCAATGTGCTGTTGCCCCGCTGTGTAAGCTCTCTTAAAAGCAAGTTGCTCACATACGTTTTACCCACATCGGTGTCGGTGCCTGTTACGAAAAAAGTGTGTTGTGTCATGATGCTGCATCCTGAAAATTGTAATTTTGTAGCATGCATATTTTCATCAATGTGCATGCCTCATAAAGGCGTTATTTGCTGCACTCGATAAACAAAACTCGATAGTCGAGCTGCAGTGATGATTGATGAGTAAAATATTCGTCAAGCTTGATAAATTCGTTTTTACTCAAGGGAGATTGTGCTGTCAAAGCGGTTTGCGCGCTTGCACCCACACCAGAGATGGATTTAAGCATATGCGACAAACCACGGTGCTCACTATAAAAGCATTCTTCAGAGCTGCGCACCTTCCAAGGGTAGGCTTGAAAAGCGCTCAACCATTGCATAGGTGAGGCAAACGCATTTACTCTGCTAGGCATCTTAATCGCTCGCCAAGCATTGTCGAGGGTTGAAAATGAGGGCGATACCATAATCGCCAATACCGCCCGACCTTGCGGTTTTAGCACTCTAAACATTTCTTTCACAACCTGCTGCGGATGTTCACACCACTGAAGGGCCATGCTTGAATACACCCTATCAACGCTACTATTTGCCAGTGGAATATAGTGTGCGTCAGCAAGGATGCTATGTTCCTTAAGTTTTAAGCGTTCAGTTGCATTCGCTTTAGCACTTTTGAGCATTTCTAAGGAAACATCTAAATTCAACCACTGAGCATGGCCATCTGCGATACGCTTACCCAGGTAACCGGTTCCACACCCTAAATCTAGGGCGACACCGCTTTTGCTTGTTTGCAAGCTGCCCCAATCAATCAGGCCATCGGCTATCTCTTTTTGGATTTGTGCGTGGCGATCATAGCGGTTTGCTGCGCGGCTGAAATGCTCGGCTACCACACGTTTTGGCTTCACGGCTTGCATCAATGCTGGTGGTTCATGCACGAGCGACACCCCTTTAGGCACAGCAACACTCACACACCACCCCAACACTCGTCTCGCACAATGCAAAGACCATCGATAAGTGCGTGAATATCTTTTGGGGTATGCAGGGCACTTAAGGTCACTCTGAGTCTCGCCTTACCTTTAGGCACCGTTGGCGGACGAATACCCGGTACATAAATACCCAATGACATCAGCTTTTCAGAAGACCACATACAGGCTTTATCGTCACCTACAATAATGGGCTGAATAGCCGTATCTGAGGCCATCACCTCAAGCTCCTTAGCCTTGCTTAAGGCTTGAAACAATGCAATGTTTTCATGTAGCGTGGTTCGCTGCTCACCTTGTAGCATGATATTGAGACTCGTTAGCGTGGCCATTGCTTGGGCAGGCGGCATTGCCGTGCTGTACACGTAATGTTTGGCAAAGTTGACTAAGTATTCTATGAGGTTTTTGTCACCTGCAATAAATGCCCCTGCGGTACCAAGTGCTTTGCCAAAAGTGGCCATGAGGATATTAATATCGTTTGCATCTACCCCATCCACCTCGATACTGCCAAGGCCATTGTTACCAATCACGCCAAGTGCGTGGGCATCATCCACTAACAGCTGGATTGACCCTGCATGACGTTGTCTTTCATCGATGGCTTGTTGAATGCTGGGGATATTACCCAAATCACCGTCCATGCTAAACACGCCCTCAGTTGCCACCAGCACATTATCTTTGCAGGCGTTAAGTCGAGCGTTGAGGTGGCTAATATCGTTGTGATGAAAGCGCGAAAGACGTGCATTGGTATGCATTGCACCTTCTAAAAACGAAGCGTGCATGAGCTTGTCGCTCACAATATGGTTAGTTGGCTTTGACTCGCTTATTCCACTGCCTGAAACTTGGCCAAAAAGTGCTTGGCACAGGGCTTGATTGGCACAAAACCCACTGTTAAACAAAAGCGCAGCAGGTTTGTTGAGCAGTTCGCTTAAGCGGGATTCTAAATCATGGTGAGGCTGCATATGACCACACACCACAGCAGACGCCGTGCTACCGGCACCAAACTCGGCCAAACCATTGGCGTAGGATTGCAGTACATCAGGATGTTGACTCAACCCTAAATAGTCATTACTCGCAAAATTTAAGCAAGGCTTGCCGTCTATTGTAATAATGCCGTCGCGCGTTGAAGATACTAACTTTCGCGTACGCAGCAAACCTTGTTTTTTGCGCTCATTAAGAACGTCGTCGACGAACGCAAAACTCATACACTAAGCGTCAGATAATTGCTTGGAGGCACGCAGTGACGTTTGCGTGGCATCTACGAACATCGCTGGCTGCTGATTTTGCTCAATTTCATCGTGCAGTGCCGCTGCATAAGCCTCATCAGAGTAGCTTTTGGTTTGCTTCGAATTGATGCCAAGTTTTTTAAACAGCAGTACATCTTCGTGAGTTTCAGGATTAGAGGTGGTTAACAATTTGCAACCGTAGAAAATACTGTTTGCACCCGCCATAAAACACAGCGCCTGTATTTGCTCGTTCATCGACTCCCTACCCGCTGACAATCGAACAAAGCTTTGCGGCATCATGATGCGAGCAACGGCAATGGTGCGAATAAACTCAAAGGGCTCTAAATCGTCAACACTGTCTAAAGGAGTGCCTTTGACTTTTACCAGCATATTAATTGGCACGCTTTCGGGCTGCTGCTCTAAATTCGCTAATTGAATAAGCAAGCTCGAGCGGTCGTTTGCAGTCTCACCCATACCCACAATGCCACCAGAACACACATGCATACCTGACTCTCTTACATGCTTTAAAGTATCAAGGCGGTCTTGATAAGTGCGAGTGGTAATGATTTCACCGTAAAACTCTGGTGATGTGTCAAGGTTATGGTTGTAATAATCAAGGCCCGCTTGTTTAAGCGCGACGGCTTGATCCCGCGTCAACATACCCAAGGTCATGCAGGTCTCAAGACCTAAAGACTTGACCTCTTTAATCATCTCGGCCACATAAGGAATATCGCGGTCTTTAGGGTTGCGCCACGCCGCCCCCATACAAAAACGCGTTGAGCCTGCGGCTTTTGCTTCGCGAGCACGCTCGATGACTTTGTTAATCTCAAGCAAACGCTCTTTTTCTAGGCCAGTGTCATAACGAGCGCTTTGCGGACAAT
Source organism: Glaciecola sp. XM2 (assembly GCF_018595715.1). Lineage (GTDB taxonomy): Bacteria > Pseudomonadota > Gammaproteobacteria > Enterobacterales > Alteromonadaceae > Glaciecola. Next base: position 139,730 of record NZ_JAHEOJ010000019.1, on the reverse strand, counting down.
ACTTACAGTCTTCTGGGCATGCGCCGGTTTTGATCGATAACAAAGTGCTCACTTGCACATGGTTAGGATCAAAATTTTGTCGGTGAATGGATTGTGCTTGAAAGACTAGGTCGTTAAAGGGTAACGCAAAAAGTGCATTTACTTCTTCTAATGTCCAATTGTGGCGGGGTGTTGATTGAAAGTGTGCTGACATAAAAAGGTTTACTCAAAGCAATAATGGCTCTAGTCTATGCGCACTGCTCGCTTTGTCAATCTTAGCAACACAATAAGTTTTACAACAGGTTAAATATTGAACAACATCGAATTTGATCGCCAACACATATGGCACCCTTACACCTCCGCAACCGCGCCCTTGCCCTGTTATGAAGTGACCTATGCAAAAGGAGCACAAATCACACTGGCCAGTGGCGAAGTATTAGTCGATGGCATGTCGTCTTGGTGGGCAGCTATACATGGCTATAACCACCCTGACATTAACCAAGCAGCGCATACTCAAATTGAGCAGTTTTCTCATGTTATGTTTGGCGGCCTTACGCACTCACCCGCCGTTGAGCTGACAAAAACACTGTTAGACATTGTGCCTAGTGGTTTACGTCGCGTATTTCTTGCTGACTCAGGTTCAGTGTCCATTGAAGTGGCGATTAAAATGGCTATTCAGTATTGGGCATGCCAAGGGCGCACCGAAAAATCAAAGTTACTAACCCCACGGGGCGGTTATCATGGTGATACCTTTGCTGCGATGTCGGTATGCGATCCGGTTAACGGTATGCATAGCTTGTTTCAAAAAACGCTCATTGAGCACTATTTTGCGCCCGCGCCACAAATTCCTTTTGGGCAAAGCTGGCATCCTGACGAAATAGCCCCCATGCGGGATATTTTAGAACAGCACCACCATCAAATCGCGGCGCTTATCCTTGAACCCATAGTACAAGGTGCTGGCGGCATGCGCCTTTACCACAGCGAGTACGTCAAGCAATGTAGAGCCCTTTGCGACGAATTTGATGTACTACTAATATGCGATGAAATTGCCACAGGTTTTGGTCGCACAGGTAAGCTCTTTGCTTGTGAGCACGCGGGCATTAGCCCCGACATTTTGTGCCTTGGAAAGGCGTTAACCGGCGGTTACATGACCATGGCTGCAACATTGTGCACCGAACAAGTCGCCCAAGGCGTATGTGAGGGTGAACCAGGCGTCTTTATGCATGGCCCAACGTTTATGGGTAACCCGTTAGCATGCGCTGTGGCTAACGCCAGCATCAAGGTACTGCAAAGCTATAACTGGCAAGAGCGTGTGACTGATATTCAAGCGCAATTAGAAGCAGGACTTGCGCCACTCGCGAATTTAGATGCGGTGGCCGATGTCAGATGTTTAGGTGCTATTGGCGTAGTGGAAATGAAACAACCTGTAAACGTCGCACAAATTCAAAAGTATTTTATTGGAAAAGGCGCTTGGATTAGACCTTTTGGAAAGCTAGTGTACGTGATGCCGCCGTTCATATGCACCCATGAGCAAATTAATACGCTTGTAAGTGCAATTACGTACGGAATAGAACAAGTCACCGCGAAATAAACCCGATGACTTGAGGGCTTAATCCACTTCCCTAAAGTCAGCCGCATTTAGCCCATGCTTTTTCATCAGTTTGTGCATGTCGGTGCGGTTGCGCCCGGCTAAATCTGATGCGCGAGTCACATTGCCATCGGTTAACTGCAGTAAGCGGCATAGGTAACGATACTCAAATGAGTCTCTTGCCTCAGTCAGTGTTGGCCAATACTCCGTCTCTTGCGATAGCGCTTGTTCAACAAGCGATACTGGAATGATCTTAGAGTTAGTCAGCGCCACACAGCGTTCAACCACATTGACCAACTGTCTTACGTTCCCCGGCCAGTCGGCTTTAGTGAGGCGACTAATCGCATCATCAGCAAACTTTATCACGTTAATGCCATGCTTTTCAGCGCTTTCTTTTAATAGGTAGTCGGCCAATAATGGAATGTCTTCAAAGCGGTCTTTGAGTTTTGGAATATCGAGATTCACCACGTTTAAACGATAGTATAGATCTTCTCTGAACTCGTTTTCACTCATCGCTTGGTGCAGATTTTTATGGGTAGCGGATATCAAACGCACGTCCACATCCACTGAGGTTGTGCTGCCTACCGGCCTGACAGAACGCTCCTGCAGGGCACGAAGCAACTTCACTTGCAGCGTAATGGGCATGTCGCCAATTTCATCTAAAAATAGAGTGCCACCATCCGCCTCTCTAAATAACCCTGGGTTGGCCTGCACAGCTCCTGTGAAGGCTCCTTTTGCATGTCCGAATAATTCAGATTCCAAGAGGTTTTCAGGCAACGCGCCGCAGTTGATCGCGACAAAAGTTTTATCTTTTCGCCCAGAGGCTTTATGGATCGCTTTTGCTAACAACTCTTTACCTGTGCCGCTAGCACCGTTGATTAGTACGCTGACATTTTTGTCTGCCACTTGCTCCGCTTGCTTGAGCAATTTAATCATGTCGGGAGAGCGGGTAATAATATCCTCACACCAATCACCTAAATCATTTTTGGTGGTTTGCGCGATGGCTCTAAACAGAATTTTACGCAACTCGTCATGGTCAACAGGTTTAGTTAAAAAACTAAACACGCCGCGTTGCGTTGCTGCAACCGCATCGGCAATGGTGCCATGCGCGGTCATAAGAATAAGGGGTAAATCTCGTTGTTGCTGCAGCACTTCATCAAACAGCGATAAACCGTCCATACCTGGCATGCGCAAATCACTTAATACCACATCAAATTCATTATTAAACATTAACCTTAATGCTTGAGTCCCATTGTCAACCGCGGTCACATCAAAACCTTCGGCCTTTAACCGTATAGACATCAATCGCAGCAAACTCTCGTCATCGTCAACTAACAATAACTTAGGTGTTTTTTCTAGGGCTAATTCTGACTCAACACTCAAGCCTAGTTACTCCTCTTTTGTTCAGACATTTTGGCTTCTATTTTTAATAATTGCTCTACTTGAGAGCGCTGTTTTTCAATTTCTTCACTACGAAGCACTAACGCGTCTTCTAGTTCTTTCATGGTTTTTTCTTGTTGTGCGTTCAGTCGGCTTAGCAGCGTAATGGCAGACTCCAACTCTAGGATCTGTTGAGAGGGATCACGAATGAGCGTATTGAGCGCACTCACCATGGTCTCATCCATCGACTCGCTCACGGTCCTTATCCAGTTTTGCGCCCTTAGGCGGTTTCGGTAGGGTGTATCTTGTGCTTGGCTAAGCAATATTTGTTCTAGCATTGTCTTTGGCGTGTCGCCACGTTTATCAATTTCTGCGCGTCGCTTTGCCCACGATAAACTTTGCGCAGATACCATAAAGCGGCTCCATTGGCGCAGGTCGCAATACTCTTCAAAGGTATTTATGCTTGCTTCGTTTTGGCACAGTGCGGCGGCATTAAGGTCGACAACCTCGGCACTTTCACCCATAGACTGTTGCAACACCTCGCACCCCGATAGCCATATGACCGACATGAGTATCATTAGGTTTCTAAACATTAGTCTCTCCTAGGCAAGCGCACCCTGAAACACACGTCGGCGTCAGGTGTATCAATAATTGCAACGTCACCATTAATTAGGCGTGAGCAATCAGAAACGATGGATAAGCCTAAACCTGCCCCCATTACTTTGTCGTTACGTTTGTCGCTGCCGCGCTTAAACGGCTCAAAAATTTCTGCACGCGTCTTTTGGTCGATGGGGTTGCCTGAATTGAGCACATCTAACAAGATATATTGATTGTTTTGTGAAACGCGCACCACAATTGTGCTAGAGATGTTGGCATATGCAATAGCATTGGACACAAGATTGTCGAGAATACGGCGCAATAACTCCACATCGGATACCACTTTGACTTTTGGCAACACCTGGATATCTATTTGTTGGTCATTTTGCGCCAACAATAACTGATACTCAGATACACACTCATCTATCATTTCAGTAATATCGATGGGCACAAAACTAGGCTGAGCCTGCTGCAGTAAGGCGTTATAGTCGAGTAATTTTACCACCAGTAGGTTTAAACGTTCTGTGGAGTTATTAAGCAAGCCCACCACCTCAGTCTGGCCTTCAGACAGCTGACCGACAGCTTCTGTTTGCAGGATTGCACACCCCTCTTTGATACATGCTAGTGGCGTTTTGAGCTCGTGAGAGGCATGGCGCAACAAAGCAGTTCTCACCTTTTCTAACTGCTGCAAACGGCCATTTAACCAAAATAGGTCGGTTTCAACCGCTCGCAATTCTTTTGGACCAACAACCGACTTTTCGGGCAATTGATGACTAGATTTTGCTATTGCATGAATAATTTCTTGTAATTTTTTAATGGGTTTCAAGATGAGTTGTGCGGCAAGTATAATAAGTGCAAGGGAAAGCACTACCAGCAAACCCGTTGACCAGCCCTGACGCTTTTGGATGCTATCGAGATGTGCTTGCTGCTCATTTATTCTAAAAGCAACCGCTTCATTCACTTGTTCTTTGATAAACTCCACCGACTCTGCAAAGCGAGATAAATGGGCGTCCATTAAAAGCTGATCATTAAAATCAGCATAGCCTCTTAGCGTAGTAATATGCTCTTTCATGACGCTACATTCTGGAAAAGTACCTAGCACATTGCACAAAAACGCTAACTTGTCTTCAAAGCGCACAATAGCAAAATCGGCGAGTTCGTCGAGCTGCGCATTTGGCAATACCTGGTACTGCATGATAAGACGCTCCACATCTTGGCCGATAAGCTCTAAGTCTCTTAGTTCGCTTGCAACAGACACGTAAAACTGAGTGTTTACCGTGGTAATGTAGCTTACGTCGTCAAAGTCTTGCTGACTCTGCCAAAGCAAAGCTATCAGGGGGATTAGCGCAACCATGTAACTGCCAAGTACAAGTTGCCTGAGTGAACCTATCTGCACGTTGTTTTTCTGCTCAATCCTTTAAGTGGGCTAGCCGACATCTTATTACCTTCAGCATGTCAGTGGGTAAACGCGTCTAGCATTGCACAGCGCGCCGCTCTCATCAACCTAATATCGTGTAAATAAAAAGAGGGCGCCCGCCACTCGCAAAGCAAAGCGCCCTACTGAACTTCGATATTTCCCTTGCTCACAGCATGAAAAACTATCAGCCAATGGATTATTTTTTTATATGGCTATACAAAAAGAGTCTTACAAATCTCGTGCCAATTTTATATTTGTTATATAAATCATGACATTATAAAAATTCAAAGAAATAACTCGCGATATTTTGTTGCTGATCGCAGACAGCAGTTCTTCTGTACGGTAAGGATACGCGCCACATTATAGCGACTAGCCTAGAACACTCGATGTACGACGTGATGTTGCAAATTACACACAGCCACTAAGAGTCTGCTTTCAATGGCGGCAGTCGCAGATAAAGCAGGTCGTTGTAGTGCACAAAAATATGCGTCGTAAAGAAGATTATGCGGCACTATATGATGGTGTAGATGGTCGCTAGGCTAATGAGAGAGAGAATAAAAAGCGCTAACAGGTTAATGCCATAATGATCGGCTTTTCGCCGGTTTCGTCTTGCTCGCACAATGAGTGTGAAAAAACTAACCAGTAAGCTGGTTTCTAGTAAAATTGTCAGCCAATTTAGTTGCTCTTGACGCCAGACTTCACGCCCTTCAATACCCCAATAATTTTGCAACCCAGTAATAAATTCTGGGCGAGCGTAATGAAAAACCACCAATGCACTGAGCAACAACGTCCACGCTAAAATATTCAGACCTACCGCTATTTGGTAAACCACATCTTCTGAACGCAGTTTTTTGCGGCGTTCCCGTCTAAAATCAGGCATTTTTAAGTGCATATGCTGAACATCATCAGACTTTTTGGATTTATTTTGCATAATCAGCTTTGACTAGTGGCATACTCAATTCGGATAAGTATACTAGTGTGCTTGAGATAATAATGCGACCAAGAAACGCAAATTCTTTGTCCTTTTCCCAGAGTCAGTCGCTTGCCTCCTACTTCGAGGCACAATTGCCTCTTGTTTATTTAAATGGAGACCCCTATGAGCAAAGCCCCAGTCGCCGATGTTTTGGCTGGTAAATTTCCTGTTGGCAGCACCGTGCAAGTGCAAGGTTGGGTTCGCACTAAACGCGACTCAAAAGCTGGCCTGTCATTTATTGCACTGCATGACGGCAGCTGCTTTGACCCCGTTCAAGTTGTCGCGCTTAATACCTTGGCAAATTACAATGACATCACGAAATTGACCACCGGCTGCTCTTTAACCGCTATTGGCATAGTAAAGCAATCTGAGGGCAAAGGGCAAGCGATTGAGATTGAAGCTTCAGAGGTTAACATTGTTGGTTGGGTTGAAAATCCAGACACCTACCCTATGGCAGCCAAACGCCATAGCTTAGAATATTTGCGAGAGCATGCGCATCTTCGCGCCAGAACCAACATCATTGGTGCGGTTACCCGTGTGCGCAACTGTTTATCGCAAGCGGTTCACCGCTTCTTCCATGAAGAAGGTTATTGTTGGATAAGTACCCCCATTTTGACCTGTGCCGACACCGAGGGTGCCGGTGAGATGTTTAGAGTCTCGACTTTAGACATGATGAACATCCCAAAAACCGATGAAGGACAAGTAGATTATTCAAAAGACTTTTTTGGCCAAGAGACCTTCTTAACGGTTTCTGGACAATTAAACGTTGAGACCTACTGTACCGCCATGTCAAAAGTGTATACCTTTGGCCCAACATTCAGAGCAGAAAACTCAAATACCACTCGCCATTTGGCGGAATTTTGGATGATTGAACCTGAAGTCGCATTTGCAGATTTAGACACCATCGCAGAGCTTGCAGAAAAACTGCTTAAATATGTATTTAAAGCGGTGATCAGCGAAAGAGCCGATGATTTAGCGTTTTTTGAGCAGCGAGTGAATAAAGACGTGATTAAGCGCATGCAATCGGTTATCGATTCGGACTTTGTAAGAATGGACTACACCGACGCCATTGAGATTTTGAAAAACAGCGGTCGCAAATTTGAATTCCCTGTGGAATGGGGCGTTGACTTATCTTCTGAACACGAGCGTTACATTGCTGAAGAGCATGTTGGCGCGCCAGTGATCATGCAAAACTATCCAAAAGATATTAAAGCATTTTACATGCGCATCAATGATGACAACAAAACCGTTGCCGCTATGGACGTACTCGCGCCAGGAATTGGTGAGATTATTGGTGGTTCGCAGCGCGAAGAACGCTTAGACGTGTTTGACCGTCGCCTAGCAGAAATGAACCTCAACCCAGAAGATTACTCGTGGTATCGAGACTTGCGCCGCTACGGCACGGTTCCTCACGCAGGATTTGGTTTGGGTTCAGAGCGCTTAGTAGCGTATGTAACGGGCGTGCAAAACGTCAGAGACATCATCCCCTTCCCTCGTACACCAGGTAACGCAAGTTTTTAAGAATAGACGAAAATGTAACGAGGATTGTTATATTTTGGTTAAAAAGGCTATTTGTTAAAAATAGCCTTTTTTATTGCCTCTCATCCTACCTCTCGCAACACCAGTATCCATCGCTATTGTAGGTAAATTTAAGCATTTCGTTACATTTGGCACATACCTTGTAAACACTTGCTCTATATAGTGCGACTAATGCTCTTTTAGGATAAAAAATATGAAAGCCACTCTTATAAAAACTGCCGCGTTTATCACGATCATAGTGCTAGCGCTTGGCGTGAACAAAGCGATTCAAGCAACGGCAAAAGAGCAGGAAGAAAAAGCTCCTGTAGACAGCAGACCGTTGGTTAGTGCACAAGCGATGCAAGCCATCAATCACGACGTGATCATTTCAAGCTTTGGCGAAGTCCAGCCCTTAGAGCAAACGGTGCTAGCCGCTCAAGTTAGTGGTGAAGTCATCAGTTGGCATCCAAACTTCGTGCAAGGCGGTGTAGTCAAGCGCGGTGATGTGCTCTTTAGTATAGAGAAAGACGCGTACGAGGCTGCCGTGCTGCAAGCGCAGGCGCAAGTAAGCCTTGCGGATGCAACGCTTACCGAAGAGTTGGCTCGACAACAGGTGGCAAAACGCGAAGCTAAAAACCTACCAAATAGTTCGGTCAGCGACCTGTATTTGCGTAAACCTCAAGTATTGAGTGCACAAGCGCAGTTGAAGTCAGCCCAAGCAAATTTAAGAATTGCCGAGCGCAATTTAGCAAAAACCGAAGTCACAGCACCTTATGATGCACTGGTCATGAACAGAGACATTGGCACCGGCCAATATGTCAGCGCCGGCATGCAGGTTGCGACCTTGAGCAACATTGAGAATGCGGAAGTAATTGTCCCTATTGCCGGATTTGATCGTCCATTTCTACTTGATCAAATACAAGGTAATGAAGCGATTGTCAGCACGAAAGACCGTGCACCCGTGCAGCGCTCTGGGCTAGTTTCAAGAGACTTAGGTGTGCTTGACCAAGATACGCGCATGCTCCATTTGGTCATAAGAATAGAAGACCCCTATAGCCTAAATAGTGACGCACCTCCTATCAAATTTGGCTCTTATGTAGAGGTCAGCTTTAAAGGACAACAGCTTAAGGGCGTATTTAAAGTACCTCAGTCTTTAGTCAACAATCGCAAGATATGGTTGCTCGATGAAAATGACACATTGCGCTCACAATCCGTTGAAGTCATCAGAGAAGAAGGCAGTTACTTTTTGATTTCTAGTGGCCTTGGTGCAGACGATATTATGGTCAAAGACCTGCCTGAATATCCGCAAAACGGCATGCAAGTAAAAGTAAAAACGCCAGAACAAGCGCTTATTTCTTACGTGCGTCGCTAGGGAGATAGGATAATGGAAAACACAACACACAAAAACGAAGCACAAACCGATGATAACGCCCCATTACCCAGCGGCATAATTTCATATTTTGCCCAAAATCCGGTTGCGGCAAATCTACTCATGGGTTTTATCATCATCATGGGAATCATCAGCTATAGCACTATACAAAAGCAGATGTTTCCAAATATCGAAATTAACTACATCAACGCATATGTGACCTACCCTGGCGCATCCCCCAAAGAAATTGAAGAAAGCATCATCATTAAAATTGAAGAGGCGCTGACTGATGTTACCGAAATCAAAAAGTCCGTTGGCCGCTCCTTTAGGGGTGCTGGTCGCGTCACAATGGAAATTCATACAGACGTCCACTTGCCAGATGTACTCGATAAGATTAAAGCGCGGATAGACGGCATATCAAATTTTCCAGCGGGCATGGAGCCAATTACGGTCTCGCAAATAGAGTGGCAGCAAGAAGTTATCGAAATGACCATTTCTGGAGACATGCCACTCACTGAGCTTAAACCTTTTGCCGAGCAAATCGAAGAGGAGTTACTGCAGCTAAGCAATGTACAGCTTGCTAACGCCAACTCTCCTAGTGCAGAAATTGGAATTGAAATCCAGCCAGAGATGCTAAAAAAATATCAGCTATCGATTAACGAAATCACGCAAGCTATTCGTCGTTATTCCGCTAATTTTTCAGCTGGTCAAATTCGTACCGATAGCGGCATGATTGCTGTGCGCGTAGAAAACCAATCATATAACGGTGATGAATTCCGCAATATTCCAGTAAAAGTCGGTGATAGTGGCGCCCAGGTACTATTAAAAGATGTTGCAACTATCAAAGATGAATTTACCGAAGGTGAGCGCTACTTTAGATTTAATGGTCAAAACACCATTATGATTGGCGTGTCGGCCACTCGCAGTCAAAACATCATCCCGGTTGCAGATTCCGTAAAGGCCTACATTGAAGAGAAAAACAAAACCTTGCCCGACGGGTTACACCTCGACGTCTTAGTAGATTTTACTTACTACCTGAACGGTCGCCTCGACATGATGCTCAACAACCTCACTCAAGGTGCAATTCTAGTATTTTTAATGCTGGCAATATTCTTGCGCTTTAAGCTTGCGTTTTGGGTCATGATTGGATTACCAGTGTGCTTTTTAGGTGCCATGATGCTCATGCCCTTCGTCGGTATCACCATTAACATTCTGTCGCTCTTTGCCTTTATTATGGTGCTAGGGATTGTGGTGGATGACGCCATTGTTATTGGCGAAAGCGCTTATACTGAAATTGAATCAAAAGGCGAAGGGGTAAGAAACGTCATTGTTGGCGCAAAACGTGTTGCTACGCCAGCTACCTTCGGAGTATTAACCACTATCGCCGTATTTGCGCCGTTTGCCTTTGCATCGGGCCCAATGGGTGACTTTTTTATCAATATTGCGGGGGTCGCGATCCTATGTTTAATCTTCTCACTGATTGAATCGAAGCTCATTTTACCTGCACATATCGCCCACTCTACCTTTAAACCCCTTAAAGAAACCAGCTGGCGTCACAAGTTTAACCGTGCTTATTTTGGATTTATTAATGGCCCGTACAAACGTTTTGTTACCCTTTGCACCCGCTATAGATGGATTGTGTTTGCAACATTTGTGGGACTTTTAATTATCAGCTACGGGCTCATCGCGGCCAATTATGTGCGCATGGTTCCCGAGCCTAAGGTACCTCATGACTTTCCGAGCATCAGTATTGAAATGAGTGAGACCGTGGCAGATGACGTCACCATAAATGCACTTAAAACCATAGAGCAGGTCGTGCTTGAAGTGGATCGCGAAATCGAAGCTGAGTTTGGCACAGGCATGGTTCGCGATATTCTAGTATGGAACAATAACCGTACCAATGGCCGCATCATGGCACCATTGATTGACGAAGACTTGCGTCCAATGGATACCTTTGAGCTAGCGCGCAGATGGCGTGAAAAAATGCCTGAAATTTCCGGTATGAAATCACTCACTATTCAAGATGACGTAAATGGCGGTGGTGACAATGGTGAGTTTGGTTACATGCTGTTTGGTTCAGATGTGGCAACGCTCAATCAAGCTGGCCGCGTGTTAATTGAAAAACTCCAGCTAGAGAAAGGCGTGTTCGACGTTAGCTCTACTATTGACCCTGATAGCAAAGAAGTGCAACTGCAGCTAAAACCCGTTGCCTATGATTTAGGTTTAGATCTATCTAACATCGCCGCGCAAGTAGGCGCGAGTTTCTACGGCGGCGAAGCGCAACGCGTATTGCGAGATGGCGAAGAAGTGCGAGTCATGGTCAGATATCCTCAATTAACCCGCGAACGCTTCGCTGACTTGAAATATGCCTTAATCAGGACTCCGACGGGTGACGAAGTGATGCTAGGCGATGTTGTTGATTTATATGAAGCCCCTGGGATCAGCTATATTCGTCGTGAAGGTGGATTCCGTAGCGTGTATATTTGGGGCTCAATCGATGAGGAAATCATTGAGCCAGGTGATGTAGTCGACAATATCAAAGAAAATATATTACCTGAGTTAAAACAAATCTTTCCATCAGTGAAAACCGAGTTAGGTGGGCAAATTGAGGAACAGCAAGCACAGCAGTCAGAGCAAATTATGTTCTTCGCTGCTGGCATGATCATGGTATATATTTTACTGGCTGTGCCGCTTAAAAGTTATGCTCAACCTTTGATTATTATGTCAGTCATTCCATTTAGCTTCACCGGCGCCATTTGGGGGCATTTCTTGTTTGATATGGATATCAGCATGTTTTCCTCGTTTGGTTTAATTGCTGCGGCAGGGGTGGTGATTAACGACTCCTTGGTGATGACAGATTTCGTTAATCAACGCAGGGCACAAGGCTACAGCGTAAGAGATGCTGTGATTGAAGCAGGCTGCGCAAGGTTTAGAGCAATCACTTTGACGTCTATTACAACGTTTGCCGGCGTGCTGCCAATCATGTTCGAGACCAGCTTGCAGGCAGGCTTTGTAATCCCCATGGCCGTCGCGCTTGGATTCGCGGTAATGTATGCCACACTTGTCACACTGCTGTTAGTGCCATGCTTATATATGATGCTGTCTGACATTGGTGAATTTTTTAGCTCTATTGGCAAAAAGGTTAAGGGTTTGTTTGTAAAATCAAGCAATACCGACGTGGTGACACAAGACGCATAACGCAATAATCGTTGTGATTTTGAAAACGGGCTTTACGCCCGTTTTTTATTGGCTAAAATTAAATTGCGATTAGTACTTAACCTTTTTGCATTCTCTACGTTAAAGTATTAACAAACATAATCATTTTGTGAACTTTCATTTGTGTCATGCTTAACGAGCGACTGGAAAGTGAGTGCATAAAAATGGTTATTTTCAGACAAAAGCACGAAAGCGATATAAGGGATCTATGCCAGCAAAAGCGCCAATAAAAGTCATGGTAGTCGACGATTCATCTCTAATGCGAAGTCATATATGCAGCGCATTAGTCGAAAATGGAATGGTGACCGACACTGCCGCAAATGGACAAGAATGCTTAAATAAGCTCAATACGTTTGTGCCAGACGTTATCACGCTGGACATAAACATGCCGGTAATGGATGGTTTAGCCTGCTTAAAACGCATCATGCAAAACCGTCCGACGCCTGTTGTGATGGTGTCATCGCTGACACAAAAAAACGCAGAAGAAACCTTGCAGGCACTTGAAATGGGTGCGGTTGATTATGTTGGCAAACCACATGGCCCTGTGTCCCTCACACTTAATCGCTCCAAATATATGTTGGTCAGTAAAGTGCTCAATGCCAGCAAAATAAAAGTCAAAGCAAAATCAACCGGCCGGGTGGTTGAGCAAAAAACGGTTGCACGGCCACTGAACATGGGTTCATTGGGTGGCGGGGGAAGAAAGTTTGATTTAGTGATCATGGGAGTGTCTACCGGAGGACCAAGCAGCCTAAATGAAATACTGCCGAAGTTACCCGCGAACTACCCCTACCCCGTTGTTATTGCACAACATATGCCATCTCGGTTTACCCAAGTATTCGCTGCCAGATTAGATAAAATGTGCGAAATCAGCGTAAGCGAGCTCACCAGCCCAACTGCACTGCAACCTGGCCATGTATATATTGCGCAAGGCGATGCTAACGTCGAAGTATTTGCCAGAGGCTCACAACTATGGGCGCGACCAAACGATGAATCAACTGAGCATATTTGGCGACCTAGTATCACTAAATTGGTTGAATCGGCGCTGTTAGTCGTGTCGCACAAAAAGTTATGTTGTGTGCAATTGACCGGTATGGGAAATGACGGAGCCCAAGCCATGGCAAAAGCCCACTCACTGGGCGCGACGACGTTTGCGGAGTCTGAAAAAACCGCTACTGTCTATGGCATGCCAAAAGAGCTTGTAAAATTAGGTGGAGCGAGTAAGGTACTGCCAAATTATGACATTGCGCAGGCTTTGTTGTCTCTTAACTAACTTATCGAGCGTATAAAACTGTCGTGGACAAGCAAGAATTTATTCAGATTCGCCGCTTTATCGTAAAACTCGGTAAAATGCTACATAAATACGGCACACCTGCATTTAGGTTAGAGGCCCACCTTTTAGAGGTCGCGGCATACCTAGGCGTGAATGCCAGCTTTATCTCTACACCGACCTCATTGACCTTCGTTATTTGGAGCGACCAGCATGAAGATGAATACAATCATGCGGCTAGAGTGCAACCTGGCGAAATCGACTTAGGCTCGCTATCACGCACCGACGAACTTGTTAATCGCTTATTAAGCGGCGAGCTAACGCTCGCTGAAGCAGATGTTGAAATAACCCGCATCGATGGCTTACCCAACTTCTATCATCCGATTGTAGAATTGATTGCCTTTGGATTATCCACAGGCTCTTTTGCCATTGTCATGGGGTCGAGTATTCATGATGCCGTGGCAGCCGGGGCCATTGGCTTAGTGATGTATTTGATAGCCCTGTGGGCACTTAATTCAAAGCGCGTATCGCTTATGCAAGAGCCATTAGTGGCGATGGTTGCCGGTATTTGCGCCTGTGCGATAAGCGCGTTTGTCGACCCCGCCATCAATATTAGACTGGTTGTGCTCTCCTCCATCATCATATTTATACCGGGTTTAGCGCTCACCATAGGCCTAGCAGAACTTTCTTCGCGTAATTTAGTATCCGGCACCGCACGGGTAATGGATGCACTGATGCAGTTATTTAAACTCTATTTCGGAGCATTTTTGGGTATCGCCATGGGATTCTGGCTATTTGATGAGGTGACTTTGGTACCTACCGAGCCCACGCCTAAATGGGCCGTTTGGTTATCGGTCTTGGTATTGTGCTCAGCCCTTGTGGTGATTTTTAAGCTGCGCATAAAACACGCGCCTTGGGCAATCATGTGCGGGGTAATTGGTTACTTTGGTACTTATTGGGCATCTAAATATTTGGAATTTGGCTTAGGTACCTTCGCCGGTGCATTTGCCGTTGGGGTATTTGCAAATGTGTTTACTCGTTTGATGAATGCGCCTGCTAGTATCGTGCTTATGCAAGGGCTAATTGTGTTAGTACCAGGCTCAAAAACCTATATTGGGTTGAATTCGTTTGTTTCGGGGCAAGACTTTATGCAAACCGAACATATTGGCCAAGAGACCTTTGTTATCTTTATGTCGCTAGTCGCAGGATTGATATTTGCGAATGTGATTATGCCTACCAAAAAAGCGCTTTAGGTATTAAATATTTTAAGCAAAGGCGGCGGGTTCGTTATTGCATACCACGCATTGATTGCGCCCGTTTTCTTTGGCTCGGTATAGGGCTTTATCGGCTCTATCCAACCAATCATAGCTCGATTCTGCTGCTTCAAAGTGAGCGACACCTGCAGAAACAGTAATGGCAATATCAATCTCCCCCCAGTCAGCCATACTCACTTCCTTTGTGATATCTCTTGCAAGGCTAGCAGCTTCAAACAAACCGGTATTTTCAAGCAACAGCACAAACTCTTCTCCGCCTAGTCGGTAGAAACTGTCACTTTTTCGGATGCGTTTTGTCATAAAATCAGCAAACATTTTCAGTACTTGATCGCCAACCCCATGGCCAAATTGATCATTGATACGTTTAAAATGATCAATATCGAATATTATCAAAGAACTCGTCTGCTCAGGTGCTCGCAGCATTCGACGCACACTTTCTACCAAACGTTCCTCTAGTTGACGTCGATTGCCAACACCGGTTAATGGATCTGTTGTGGCTAAATCGGTTAAGAAAAATGCCTGCTCCCGCATTCGGCTGGAAAATGAATACAAAAACAAAAATGTCGCCCCAGCAGACACCACAAAGGTCATTAAGAAAACAAAATCTACGGTCGAATATATAAACAAAACTACTAGCACTAAACACACTAGAGATGCACAGGCAGCAATGAGCGGCGTAAGGAGGTAGAAAGCCGTGGTTAACGCGGGGTAAACCCAAAGCACATTAGATGCGCCTTTTAAGTAAACAGTGCCCAGTAATACACCAAAAGTAACAACGGCCAGGCCAGTGCGGGCATGATGTGTTTTTCGCGTGACTAAAACAAGCAAGAACAATGCAAATGTAGAAAGCATCGCCGAAACATTTAAAATGGCGATTGGCCAATCTTCCTGAAGCACTCGCAACAAAGAAAACGGCAGCATCCCCAGCGAAATTCCGGCACTGAGGATCATAAATACAATGCTATCTGCTTTAGCCCCCATTGGTCGGGAACCCGCCATAATGCTCATACCGCTGCTCATCATAGTGTCACATCATGTTTTGAATCCTTGTTTGATAGGTTCAAAACGTCACCATGCAAGTAAAATTTAATGCAAAAAGATACACCAAAGTCTAAGGTATTGCACATAAAAAACACACTTATTGACCGTTTGATACCAGCGCTTGAGTTCACAAACACAAAAAACGCATTAAAAACCGAGGCTTAAACTCAAGTTTTTACGATATAAATAAATGGCGTCACGGTTGATTGCCCTGCACTTTACGTTTATTGTTCTTGGCAAAGAAGACGAATAATAAAATTACACATGACTGAACGTTTCAAAGTTCCCCACACGCTAATACTGCTCCTTTCGATGATGCTCGTTGCCTACCTAGCGACATGGCTTGTACCCCAAGGCTTTTTCGAAACTATCACACTAGACAATGGCAGAGAAGCGGTTGTAGCAGGCACTTACGCCTTAGCCGATGAGCAAATTCGGCTGACACCGATGGATTTTCTAGTGGCCATCCCGCGAGCCCTTGCTGCCGCGCAAGACGTTATTTTCTTTGTGTTTATTGTTGGCGGTGTGTTAGCCATTGCACGTTCTACCGGGACGATTGATGCACTCATTGGTCGCCTATTAGAGCGGTTTGGACATAAACCAGAACTCTTGATTTTTATGGTGGTGTTTAGCTTTGCATTAGCGTCTGGGGCTATTGGAACGGCTGGCGAATATATTCCGTTTGTATTGATTCTCGTGGGGCTGTGCAAGGCCATGCGTCTTGATGCGATGACCGCAGTCGGCATGGTGGTCACCGGTTACGGTATTGGATACGGAGTATCTGCATTTAGCCCATTTACCGTCATGGTGGCACAACAAGTGGCAGGACTACCGCTCTATTCTGGCATAGAACTGCGGCTCGCTATTTTTGTACCATTTGTATTAATTGGCTTTCATCATGTGTGGCGATATGCCAAGCGGGTACAACAAGACCCCGCGAACTCATTAACAGCAGGACTACCCTGTCCTTTGCAAGGGTCTGATGCTGCCGACTACCCTACCTTAAACGCTCGTCATAAGCTTATTTTATTTGGGCTAGTTGCCACTATTATCACCGCGGTTTGGGGCATTTCGCAGCGTGGTTGGTACTTATATGAATTGGGCGGTATTTTTATTCTGTGGGGAATGTTCACCGCTATCGTTGGACAACTGAGCGCCGATACCGCCGCTGAAAAATTCATCGAAGGGGTAAAGGATTTAGCCACCACCGCGATTTTAATCGGTATTGCCCGCGGCATAGCCTTGATTATGGAGGATGGTCAAATCTTACATACCTTGGTGTACGCAATGTCATCTCCGCTATCCCACCTCGGCGCAGAGCTTGCTGCAGTAGGTATGTTCTTTATGCAAACCCTGCTTAACTTATTTATCCCATCTGGCAGTGGCCAAGCGTATGTGACTATGCCTCTTATGGCCCCAGTGGGCGATTTAATCGGTGTAAACAGGCAAATTGCAGTATTGGCTTATCAATTTGGTGATGGATTCTCTAACATGATCATCCCTACCAATGCGGTATTGATGGGCATCATTGGTATGGCGGGCGTGCCGTATCATTTATGGTTTAAGTTTTGTTGGCCGTTAATTGTCAAACTCATGCTCGCAGCCTCTGTGGTATTAGTACTGGCTGTAGTGTTTGACTACGGTGCCGACGTTCAACCACAACAAACTAGCCAAGCACAAACTATCGAGCTGGCGCTCTAAAGCCTAGCCCAGAGTTAATTGATAGGCACAAATATTAACGGCGCTGGCAAGATTAAGAGAATCGATAGCACCGCTGCCTTTTATGGTAAATGCTTTTGCATTGAGTGCCTGCAAGCGCTCGGTGGGCACGCCTCTAGCCTCATTGCCAAATAGATAACAGTCAAATTGCTTAAAAGATGGACTTTGTATGCCCTCTCCGTTCATATCTAAATATGCAAACTCTGAATACTGCTGAGCTAAATCCTCTAATGTGACATCGAGTTGCATGGGCACGTGAAATATCGCGCCCATGCTAGATCTCACCACTTTTGAGTTGAATGGGTCGACGCTATTTGGGCTAAGCAAAATATGAAAATTATCAAACCACGCCAAGCTTCTTAGAATCGTCCCTAGATTACCTGGGTCTTGAATTTCATGCAGGTAAATCGCTTTTTGATGCTTGCTGACTAACGTCGGCCTATCCTCAGTAGCAGGCAATGGCACTAAAGCCACCATTCCTTGGGGCGATTTGGTATCGCTAATATGTGACATCTGCTTTTGTGAGAGCACTTGCAAAGTCCATTTCGATGAAAATTGCGCCGCCCACGCTTGGTGTTCTTGGGTGATATAAAGCGTCACTTTTGGCGCATACTGGATATTTTGATGAGCCTTTGCAAGCTCGAGTATCAGATGCTCCCCCTCAACAAGGAAATGCTCAAACTGAGTTCTATATTTTTTTTGATGTAGTTTTTTCAGCTCATCAAACTTCATATTTTACAATCCATAGAGGTAGCCATAAGCGTCATGGCAAAACTAGAGGCTTGCACGACATAGACGCTCACATTAAGCGGTTAGTGTATCTTGATGGACTGATGAAGTCATATGCCATCAACGAAATTTGTTAGATTAGTTTGTTTAAACGGGTTGTTTAACACCATAACGCCCTTCAAGCCTTTGCAAATTGAAGGCGCACCTTTACAATAGCGTCGTTTTCACTATCACAACGACAATGGCGTAATGGCAAAATCAAAGACCAGCAAAAAATGGATGGAAGAGCATTTAAACGACCCTTACGTGAAGCAGGCGCAGGTGGACGGTTATCGCTCGCGAGCAAGTTATAAGCTGCTTGAAATAAACGAAAAAGATAAGCTTATTCGTCCAGGTAACATTGTCATGGACTTAGGCTGTGCGCCAGGAGGTTGGTCGCAGGTGGCCGCGCCTATCGTGGGTGATCAAGGATACATTATTGCATCAGATATTTTGCATATGGACGGCATAGTTGGCGTTACCTTTATACAAGGTGATTTCACCGAAGATGCGGTATTTGAAGCCATTCTTGAAGAACTTGGGGATGATAGAGTCGATAGTGTGATATCCGACATGGCACCTAATTTAAGCGGTGTAAACGTCACTGACCAATACGCTTCTATGTATCTTACTGAACTAGCGCTCGATATGGCTCGCAACGTTCTGAAAACCGGTGGCAACTTCTGCGTAAAGGTGTTTCAGGGAGTGGGCTACGACGAATATTTAAAAGACGTGCGCACCTCATTCAATAAAGTCCTCATCCGCAAACCCGAAGCTTCACGCCCTCGCTCTCGAGAGGTTTATATCGTGGGCCTGGGGTTTAAAGGGCGATAATATCGCTATATAAAAAAACCGGCTATATCACTAGCCGGTTTGTCATTAACATTTAAGCGTCTTAGTCAGACAAGCCTCTGTTTCTTAGCAAAGCATCCGTTGTTGGCGCTCTACCTCTAAAGCCTATGTATGCTTCGGTGTAATCAAGCGTGTCACCACGGCTAAATACAAAGTCATACAACTTTTGAGACGTCTGTTCATCAAAGATATCATTGGCTTCTAAAAACGCATCAAAGCCGTCGGCATCAAGAATTTCAGACCACATATACGCGTAGTAAGCTGATGAATAACCACCAGAGAAAATGTGACCAAAATGCGTACTGCGATGGCGCATAATGATTTCGTCTGGTTTACCGTATTCAGTTAATACTTTATCTTCAAATGCTCTAACATCTAAACTCTCGACTTCAGTCATTTGATGGTAAGCCATATCGACCAATGCTGAAGCAGTAAATTCCACAGTCGCAAAACCCTGGTTGAAAGTACTTGCCTCTTTAATACGCACAAGCAGCTCTTCAGGCATAGGCTCATTGGTTTGATAATGACGCGCAAATTGCTGCAAAATCTCTGGTTGGGCAATGAAGTGCTCGTATATTTGCGCAGGAAATTCTACCCAGTCTCTTGGTACATTCGTGCCCGACAAGGTTGGGTAGGTTACATCAGATAGCAATCCGTGAAGCGCGTGTCCAAACTCGTGGAAAAGCGTCACCGCATCACCGTAGCTTAGTAGCGTAGGCTCGCCTTCTGCGGGTTTGTTAAGGTTCATATTGTTTAAAATAAGTGGCTTAACATCGCCTGCTAGCTTTTGCTGCATTCTAAATGCACTCATCCACGCACCTGAGCGCTTAGACTCTCTAGCGTAGTAATCACCATAGAATATACCGACAGTTTCACCATTAGCATCTTTGACTTCCCACGTGCGCACCACTGGATTGTAAAGTGGGATATCAAATCGCTCTTCAAAGGTAAGACCAAACAATTTAGTGGCTACGTAAAACTGGGCCTCAATCATATTGTTGAGCTCAAAGTATTGGGTAACCTCGCTTTGGTCTAGGTTAAAGCGCGACTTTCTGACCTTTTCAGTATAATAACGCCAGTCCCACGGCTCTAGCTCATGCTCAACGCCCTCGCTGGCCATCAATTCTAGAATCCACTGCTTTTCTTGCTCTGCTTTTGCAACCGCTGGCTCCCAGACTTTCAACAGTAAGTCCATTGCAGCTTCTGGCGTAGCGGCCATCGCATTCGAGAGTACATAGTCAGAGTGATGCTCAAAACCTAGTAACTGGGCGCGCTGTGCTCTGAGCCCTACAATCTGTTCAATAATCCCTTTGTTATCAAACTCATTGTCGTTATCACCGCGTTTTGCCCAGCCTTCAAACGCTTGTTGGCGTAGATCTCGGCGCTCAGAGAACTGCAGAAATGGTTGCACGCTTGAGCGGTTTAGAGTGATTACATATTTATCTTCAAGACCGCGACTCTTTGCTTGCGCTGCGGCAGCATTGATTACGCTATCAGGTAAGCCTGCTAGATCGCCTTCAGATAAGGTCAATGTAAATGCTCGGGTATCGTTGAGCACGTTTTGACCAAACTGTGTGGTTAAGCTCGACAACTGTTCGTTGATGGTGGCCAAAGTGGCTTTATCTTCATCAGAAAGATTGGCACCCGCACGAACGAAATCATCATGAGTTCGCTCGGTGAGTCGCACTTGCTCAGCGTTTAAGCCACTGCTGTTTCTTGTTTCGTATACCGTTTTTATGCGTGTGAACAAAGCGTCGTTCGTTAGTATTTCGTTTCTATGGCGCGTGAGTATAGGCGATAATGTGCGCTGCAATGCTTGAAGCTCATCGGTAGATTCAGTGTTTGCCACGTTGAAAAAGACCCGTTGCACTCTTCCTAATTTTTCACCCGCCAACTCCAGTTGTGCTAAGGTGTTGTCGAAGGTTGGCAGGCTGTCAGCATTCGCAATTCTCTCAACTTGCTGTTTATGCTCTTCAATGGCTGCTTCAAAGGCAGGCATAAAGTGAGCGTTTTCAATTTGCTCAAACGGGGGGGTAGAAAACGGCGTATTCCATTCTTGGAAAAATGGATTTTCTTGTGCTAACTCGGCAGTAGTTTGCTCAACGGCGTCTGCGCTTTGTTGGTCAACGGTAGTTTGTTGGGGCTTAGAACAGCCGGTTATTGACAAGCCGACAAACAGAGCAAGGCCTGCGAGCGGGAAAGTGGGTTTGATCAACTTCATGATATTCCTTATTACCTCTTATAGTTGTTATGAACTTATTATATGAAAATTATTCACGCTAACGAAGCGTTTAGATGCATGTTTTAACCGCAGTTTTATTGCGAATTATTGGAGGATTTATTTAGTAGCAATAAGCGATTTGTAAAGATCAACAAAAACGCACACATTGTTAAAACCACCCACAAGTATTTACATAAAATTTACAAATAGCGCATATTGTTTATTTATTGTACACTTGCAAAGGTGACTTATTAGGACTAACGCTATGAAAAAATTACTATCACTGTTCGTTGTCGTATTGTCTGTTTCCCTCATGTCTTGCAGTCAAGAGCAAAGACCGACAAATCAAGAATCCTCAACAATGTCTTCGTCTGACCCGTCTACAAGCTATCAAAACACTATGGCAGAAGAAGCGCCTACTGTTGACGCATGTTCATTTGTACTGGGCTTTGACGCATGGGACCCCTACCAATATGTGGATATTGACGACCAAGTTCGTGGTCTCGATATCGAAGTTGTGTCAGCTGTAGCCGAACAAGCTGGATGTTCACTGGAATTCGTTCAAGGCACTTGGGTATCTTTACTTGAAGGACTCAGAGAAGGTGAAATCGACATGCTCTTAGGTGCCTCAAAAACACAGGCGCGAGAAGAGTTTGCATATTTCAGCGTCCCCTATCGCACCGAAGAGTTTGCCCTGTATATACGAAGCGACGATGCAAAACATGCCGGCTACGCAGATATTGAAGAGTTCATCGCTAACGATAGTAATATTGGCGTGGTAGGCGACTATTTTTACGGCGCAGACATATCAAATATGCTGGATGATGAAAAAAGTGCTGAACAGTTTAATTTTGCCATTATGGGTGAATTAAATATTGCTCGCTTGCTCGACATGGACATTGACGGCTTCTTAGAAGACAGTTTTGTTGGTGCCTCAATGATCCGGCGCAAAGCATTACAAGACTTTGTGACTCCTCATGGCTACACCATACAAACTGGCGACATTTATGTGATGTTTAGTCGCACCTCCGTTGAACAAGAGCATGTTTCGAAATTCAACCAAGCCATGGCTGACTTTAAGGGGAGTGATGAATACAAGCGAATCATGAACAAGTACCGTGGCAAGTGATGGTCTTGTTTTAACACCTTAAGGTAACAACCGCTAGCCAATCAACGATTGTCAGATGTCGTAAAAGGGAGCATACTTATTTTAAGGTAATGATTTAAGGAACACTATGAAGCTGTCTTCTATTTCTCTAGCAATGTTAATGGGCATTGCTTCTTATACACACGTTCACGCGCAAGACGCAGTCGTCATATCCGAGCAGCTCGAACAACAAGTGATTGAGTGGCGACGCGACTTGCACCAAAACCCCGAGCTAAGTAATCGTGAATTTCGTACCTCTAAGGTGATTGAAGAGCACCTAAACTCATTGGGATTAGAAGTGCAGACGGGTATTGCACATACCGGCGTGGTGGGCGTGCTAAGAGGCGCTAAGCCGGGTCCAGTCATTGCCATGCGCGCAGATATGGATGCTCTACCTGTGGTAGAGCAAACCGATGTGCCTTTTAAATCCACGGTAAAATCTGAGTATCGCGGGAATGAAGTTGGCGTGATGCATGCGTGCGGACATGATTTGCACATGGCGATGCTGATGGGTGCAGCACAAAAACTAGCGTCGATGAAAGATGAAATTGAAGGCACCATCGTATTCATTTTTCAACCCGCTGAAGAAGGCGCACCGAAGGGTGAAGAAGGCGGCGCCGAGCTGATGTTAAAAGAGGGTTTGTTTACCGAGCATCAACCAGAAGTAGTGTTTGGCATTCACGTGTGGTCAGCAGGCACAGCCGGTCATATCGGCTACCGTGAAGGCCCCCTTATGGCCTCTTCCGACCGCTTTGAAATTACCGTGACGGGCCGCCAAACCCATGGCTCAAGACCATGGGGAGGAGTAGATCCTATCGTGGCTGCAGGTCAAATCATTGGCTCTACGCAAACCATCGTAAGCCGGCAGGTGGATATCACTAAAGCGCCAGCGGTGGTCAGCTTTGGTATTGTTGAAGGCGGCGTCCGCAATAACATAATTCCTGACGATGTCTATTTAGAAGGTACGATACGTAATTTCGATATGGACAACCGAGCTCAGATTTTTGAAAACTTAAAAACGACCGCTGAAATGACTGCAAAGGCGACAGGCGCTCACGCTCATGTGCATATTGACGAAGGTTATCCTGTTACTATTAATAACCCTGAACTGACCCGTAAAATGCTGCCAACCATGAAGCGTGTGGCCGGCGAAGACAAGGTGCATGTAAATGATTTAGTCACCGGCGCTGAAGACTTTTCATTCTTTGCGCTAGAAGTACCAGGGCTGTTTGTGTTTTTAGGGGTAACGCCAGAAGGACAAGACCCAATAACCGCACCGAGTAACCATTCACCGTTTTTCTATGCCGATGAGACGGCTCTAAAAACCGGTACCGAAATGTACGTCAATTGGGCGCTCGATTACGCCAAACTCTAAACGAATGCCATTACTCATATGGCATCCAATTAGCCAATTCGAGTCCATAAGCAGCGGTTCCTAACATGCTGTTTGTGGTCTCGACCTTCACTGTCCCTTCAAACCAAAATGCATCTTCTAAACTTTTGAGCTGTACACCTTTGTCTGTTTTCACATGCAGCATCTGATTAGGCGGCGGTGGCGGTAAATGCAAACACGCGCCAAAGTATGGCACGATAAAGAACTCGGTAATATTTTGATCATCATCCGACGACAAAGGCACGATGAAGCCGGGTATGCGAATGTTTCTACCATTATATTCTTCAATAACGGTTGTCGAGCCAAGTGCCTTTAAATAAGGAGCCGTACGCGGATCTTCTTCAATTCCGCCATGTAACAAGTCTAGCGAATCGGCCGGTGAGCCCTCCATGACATCGTCAATATACGATGGAGGGTTCATGAGTGCAGCTAAGTCATCGTCTGGCATTAAAACAATCCACTCGATTTCCTCATATTCAGTGTCGTTTTGTGCATTTGCAAAGGGTAAGATTAAACAAAACACCACTGCGACTAACCATTTTTTACACATACATCCTCATTCTTAAAAAGTTGTCATTGTTCTTTGAAGCTATCGCGCTCAACATGAGAGTGTTATAACATACCAGAGAATACTGTAGAAATATGTTTAAACACGGATATAAGATTACACTCAATGCAAAAAGACGCGATCGCCATACAATTTGAAGACCTTGTCTACCGTTACAACAAGGACAGTGAACATGCCGATGTTGCCGTCGACGATTGGAAGATACACGCCGGACAACACGTATTTTTGCGAGGCCAATCTGGCTCTGGTAAAAGCACGCTGCTAAATTTACTGGCGGGCATTTTGAAGCCCGACTCCGGCACCATACGCATACTCGGCGAGGCATTTTCCGATTTATCGTCACGTCAACGAGATGCATACCGGGCAAAACATATTGGCGTTGTGTATCAACAATTTAATCTTATTCCCTTTATTAGTGTGCTAAAAAACGTGCAGTTAGCGGCTCACTTTGCCAACACTCCTACATCGCAAGTCGAGCAGTTTCTCAATGCATTGTTTCCTAAGCTTGAGCTACCGCTGGATTGTTTACATAAGAAAGCGTCTGAACTCAGTGTGGGTCAGCAACAACGCGTTGCTATCGCCCGAGCATTAGCTAACAAACCCGACATTTTGTTAGTAGACGAGCCTACCTCAGCATTAGACGCCAGTGCACGTGATGCCTTTATGAAAGTACTCATCGACGTTACCAACAAATATGGGAGCACCCTAATTTTTGTTAGTCATGATGCACACCTACAAAGCTATTTTGAGACCGTCATAGATATGCAAACACTCAATACCGCAAGGAGTGCAGCGCTATGATGATGTCATTTGCATGGGATAGCTTGAAAAATCGCCGTAAATCAGTGCTACTTACCCTATTTTCACTGTTAATTAGCGTGAGTGTACTGATGAGCGTAGAACACATCAGAGCGCAGGCAAAAGACAGCTTCAATCGCACCGTATCCGATGTTGACCTGATTGTGGGAGCGCCAAGTGGTCAGTTGAATTTGTTGCTATATTCGATTTTTCGTATGGGAAGCCCAACGAACAACATAAGTTGGAAAAGCTTTGAAACCTTAGATGCCCTCGAACAGGTCGAATGGGCCATTCCCATTTCACTAGGGGATTCTCATCGGGGCTATCGAGTGTTAGGCACCTCTCAAGCGTATTTTGATCATTTCAAATATGGTAATCAGCAACCGTTAAGCTTTTCATCTGGTGAACCATTTGCAGGTACATTTGAAGCCGTCATCGGGGCGGATGTTGCCAAGCAATTAAACTATCAGGTTGGTACCGAGATTGTCATTGCTCACGGCATTGGTGCGGTGAGTTTTAAAAACCACGACTATGCCCCCTTTGTGGTCAGTGGGGTGCTCGCCCCCACCGGCACACCCGTCGACAAAACCGTTCACGTAAGCCTAGCAGGTATTGAAGCCATTCATTTGCCCCAAGCAGCCCTTAAGCAACTCTCTGAGGCTAACGCAGAGCAAACGATTGACCTAACACCCACATCTATATCAGCGGTATTGCTTGGCCTTGAGTCAAAGATGATGGTGTTTACCCTTCAGCGCAGTATCAACAACTACCAACAAGACCGTTTGATGGGCATTATGCCAGGGGTTGCTTTAGCCGAACTTTGGCAGCTGATGTCGATGGTAGAAAACATTCTTATTGTCATCAGTGCATTGGTATTAGCGTCGTCACTGATTGGTTTATCTGTAATGCTGCTGTCATCTATGCGAGAGCGCAGACGTGAAATTGCCATCCTTAGAGTAATTGGCGCAAGCCCCTTCACGGTCTTTTCATTGATTATGACCGAAGCAATGTTGGTGGTAATGATTTCACTTATCAGTGCTTTAGGTTTGTTAACGGCTGGGTTTTGGCTTGCGGGCGATTGGTTATCAGCAACCTATGGCCTATTCATTGATGCAAACTTATTCACGACGAATAACCTAATCATCGCCGCAATTGTGCTTGCGTGCGCCGCACTGACAACATTAGTGCCGGCAATTGACGCTTATCGCACAGCCCTTCAATCGAACCTATCGTCCGACAACTAAGCTTCCTTAGCTGTCGAATAAGCTACATAGGATCTATCGTGAGCAATAGACGTGCATCTGCTTGATTACACGCTGGAGAGCGATGCACAATGCCATTGTTTTCGTTTTCAGGCCACGCCTCTCCCTTTAGCAACAACACATCACCACTTGATGCCTGCATGACTCGATGCTGTTCGCTATTGATTAAATCCTTTGAGGATTTTTGTGGGTACTCGCTATCTAACCATTGTGTTGCCGCGCCAACATAGGTACATATTAGTCTGCCGCTAATTTTATCGGTATGAAATTTAGGGCACATGGCGCGGTCTAGCTTTGCAAGTCTCAAGCCCACACTGTCGCACTCAAATAAGCAGCTGGTCATATCCACTAGCAGCAATAGGTCTTCTAAAAACGCCGATTTTTGCGGATGCCCAGGCAGTGCCGCATCCAAAATTGAACGTGCCTCATGCGTGTCGACTGCCCGCACAATATTGATATTGTGATTCACTAACTCTGTGGCATATTGCTCGAATTGACTCGAAAGCTCTCTTTCCCATATGCACAGGTTGATAGCATCGTCGAAAAAAGAGGTAAATACTTGGTGTGAATCGTCTTTGATGGTACCCGAAAATTCAATTGCCTGAATTGCCATGTATTGTAGCCTCCTATCTATAAGCGCTGGTAGTTAGCTTGTTTACTAAGCTTTAAACTAATTAAATGTGCCGATATTAAGCAGGCTGACCCAATCATGGTTAACACAACCTCTGGGAAGCCGTGGAAAAACATTGCGCTTAAAAATGCGCATATGCCAACACTGGCTAGTATCAACATGGTCTGATTTCTTGTTTTTAACCATTGTTTAGGGATACTCAACGCTGCAAATAACAAAACGGGTAGCAACAAGGTTTTGTGCACCCACTCTTGCTCTAGCACGCTAAGTACCGCACCACTGCCGAGTAACAAAATCAACACTGGCGTCACTAAGCAGTGACATATGCATAAGGAAGAAAAAGTAATACCTAATCGGTCGGAGATCATTTGCTTTTTACTCTCGCTAGTCTATATTGTTACAATATAACATCTCAAACATTAATGTTACAATATAACATTTACAATTGATGTGTCTTTGTGATCAGGAACATGTTAAAAAACATAATATTGAAAAAGATTATCCCACCATCAGTCGTCATTGCTGACAGACTGATGGTTGTTTTGAGAAAGAGAGCAGATATGCCATTAACAAACAAAGCACCTTTAAAGCAAAATAGCCTCGTAATTGGGCTTTTAGTCAGTCTTTCGACCTTCACCTATGGCAGCACAAATGCACATATCCACGGTCAAGCTGATTTCACCGTTGCTATGGAAGCAAACCTTGTACATATGCAGTTAACACTCCCCGCTGGCGATGCTATTGGATTTGAACATAACCCTACCAATCAACAAGAGCAGCAAAAGTTGAACGACGCCAAAGCAAAGCTGCAAGAAGTATCTACATTATTTGTGCTCAATACCCAGCAATGCGAGATAGTCGAATCCATCGTCGAATTTGGCACAGACAATGCGCTAAAGGGGTCTTTTGAATCTAACAGCATGTTGCAAGATGTTGGCAGAGATGAGCATGAACATGGTCATCAGCACAACCATGACCATACTGATAAACATGCTTCAACGGAGTCTAAACATCAGCATAACAATATCATCGCACAGTACATGCTTGAGTGTTCAAGTGCAGATGCGCTTAAGAATATGAGTGTCAATCTCTTTGATATATTCCCAGCAATATCTACCATTAATGCACAGTGGATTGCCCCTCACGGTCAAGGTGGGCAAACACTGTCGGCAAACACGCGACAACTTAATTTACAATAATCCGGAGGCTTCTATGATTTCAAGACGACAATTTAACCAAGGTTTAGTAGCGTTAGCATTTGCCGGACTCTCAAGACAACTCATGGCCATGCCCGGTAGTCAAACCAGCAAAGCACTTGCCGATGGCCTCGGATACGGAAAGCTTATTAGCGACCCTAATGGGATCTTAGATTTGCCCGCAGGATTTTCATATAAGGTCATATCATCGCTAGGCGATATGATGTCTGACGGGCTAACCGTGCCTGATAGAGCAGACGGGATGGGATGTTTGCCTCTAGACGAAGAGCGTGTCGCGTTGATTA
Organism: Glaciecola sp. XM2; assembly: GCF_018595715.1. Classification (GTDB taxonomy): domain Bacteria; phylum Pseudomonadota; class Gammaproteobacteria; order Enterobacterales; family Alteromonadaceae; genus Glaciecola. Next base: position 111,251 of record NZ_JAHEOJ010000019.1, on the reverse strand, counting down.
GAAATCACGAACTATCTCCTTTAAAATCCCCTAAATCAAAATCTGATACACCTCGCTTAGTCAACACCGCACTTTCATATGATCTTGACGCAAATGACTTCCCATTGCCTGGCGGCACAAGCAATATTATCTACAACCTTAAAACCCAGCAGGTTGAAAAAGAATTTATGTCGCTCATCGGCACTATTCGAAACTGTTCGGGTGGTATTACACCTTGGAATACTTGGTTGACCTGTGAAGAATCGGTGATGAAGGCATCTGATCAGATTGGCAAAGATCACGGCTATGTATTCGAGATACCCGCTAATGCAACACAGTTAGTCGATGCTAAGCCTATTAAAGCAATGGGGCGCTTTAACCACGAAGCGGCTTGTGTTGACCCTAGAACCAACATTGTCTATCTCACCGAAGACAGACATGACAGCTTGTTTTATCGTTTTATTCCCGATAATAAGCAGGACATCCATGCAGGCGGTCGTTTGCAAGCCATGGCATTAGCCACTCAATCTCAGTTTGATACACGTAATTGGGAGCGTCTTGAAATGCATCTCAATCAAGACTATGCCGTTCGCTGGATTGATATCGATAACGTAGAAAGCCCAGAAGATGACTTACGCGTACAGGGTTTTGAAAAAGGCGCAGCGCTTTTTGCAAGGGGCGAAGGTATCTATTGGGACAATGACCAAATGTACTTTTGCTGCACCAACGGTGGACAAACAAAACTTGGACAAGTGATGCGCTATAAGCCGTCTACTAAAGAAGGAAGTGAGGTCGAAGTTAGCGAGCCGGGTATCTTAAGTCTATTTGTAGAGAGCCCTAACAAAGCGACGTTCAACTATGGCGATAATATTTGTGTTGCACCAAACAATCATTTGATTGTGTGTGAAGACCAGTACTCTGATACCGTCAATAATCACCTTAAGGGCATTACGCCAAACGGAGAAATTTACGACTTTGCAAAGGTAAGATGGCAAACCGAGCCAGCAGGCGGATGTTTTTCTCCTGATGGAAAAACCTTCTTTGTGAACCTCTATTCGCCCACGGCAACACTTGCCATCACGGGGCCTTGGGAGAGCTTTAAACAAGCTTAAAGCTGTTTTGACGCAGTATTTGCAGGAGAGAAAATAAGTAGTGGGACAATTTAATCTTACATTATCGCCTCGCACTAGAGGGTTTCATCTTATTACAGATGAAGTCCTCGATGCATGTGGCCCGCTTCCCGATACTGGATTAATGCATGTGTTTATCCAACACACATCAGCCTCCCTTACTATTAATGAAAATGCCGACCCGAGCGTGCGCCAAGATTTAGAATCCCACACCAACGTACTAGTGCCTGAAAATGCCTCATATTATCGACATATCTATGAAGGCAGCGACGATATGCCTGCGCATATCAAAGCCTCGCTGTATGGAAGCAGCGTATCGATTCCAATCATCCGTGGCCGATTAGGACTAGGTACTTGGCAAGGGATTTTTTTGGGTGAGCATCGTGACCAAGGGGGTAAAAGGCAACTGGTTATTACCATCATTGGTTGCATGGAATAATCGGCTATTCGAACTCTAAGGTGGGAAGTATTTATTGATGCATGAGCGTAGCTCTATGCTTTTAAATAACGTGGCAAATGCTTTTGACTAGCGTCTATTGTCTATTGCCGTATTCTCAATGTTGTGAAGTTGTGAAAAAACACGTATGTTTATTTTATACACACAAAATAACCGTACAAAATGATAAAAAATCTATTTTTAGAAGCCCAAAGACGACGCGTTTGGTCTGTTATAGCATCCTACGCTATCGCTGGATGGGTCGCGGTTCAGGTGCTAAGTATTATTCCTCAGGCGATTGGCTTACCTGACTCGATTTTAACGCTTTCAACGGTGCTGTATTTAGCCTTCTTCCCTGTAGTGATTTTCTTTTCATGGTATTTCGATATCACCTCTGAGGGCATAAAACGCACACCTAATAAGGGGGAAACTGAACCTGCAAAGGTAGGTAAGCTGTATTGGTTTGGGTTTGCAGGTATGGTTGTTTTATCAAGTATACTTGGCTTTTACGGATATCAGCATGCAATATCGCAAATTGGTAATAATGCAGAACTCGTAAAGCGAGAAAATCTAAGTCAAAGCATAGCGGTGCTGCCGTTTAGAGATGCCAGTTCTAATTCAGATCAACTCTTTTTGGGGTTAGGACTACAAGAAGAAATATCCAATAAGTTATCAACCTTTGCAGGGTTAAAAGTTGCTTCTACCTATTCTTCAACCGCCTATGCCGCAAAGTATACAGATCTATCAGTTATCGCAAGTAAGCTAGGAGTCGCAACCATCCTCACCGGGAGTTCTCGCGTAAGTGGCGATCGCCTCAGAGTAAGAGTAGAGTTAATCGTTGGCGCTACTTTAGAGGTAATTTGGTCCCAGTCATTTACGAGGGAATTAGTTGATTTTTTTAGTATTGAGGAAGAAATTAGCCGGGCAGTGGTAAACCTACTTCAAGAAAAGGTGATTAGCGATGATGATTTTATAATCGCAAGTAAGACGGAAAACTCGCTCGCACTAACCCTGTATTTACAGGGCCGGGAAAAGCTTCGCTTGAGAACCTCTGAAGATATTTTAGAAGCTCGTAAACTTTTCGAACAGTCATTGGCGCTTGACTCCGAATATGCAAATGCCAGAGTAGGCTTAGCACAGACATTTTTGTTGTCTGCTTCCGGCCACAACAGCTTAGGTAACTTGGATCCCGAACTCGCTGCGCAACTTGCCAAAGAAAACATTGATGTAGTGTTATCAAGATTCCCGGAATTACCGGAAGCCCATGCTAGCTTAGGAAGGGTGTTGGCTTATCGTGGCGAACATGAACAAGCCTTAACGCATTATCAACAGGCTATCTCGCTAAGCCCCAACTACGCCACTGCATATGTTTGGCAGTATTTTTCTCTAGAGGCATTACAACGTTCAGAACAAGCGTTTGCAAGTTTGGAAAAAGCCTATGCTCTCGACCCCGCATACCTTCTAGTCATATACAATTATGCACTTGCTCAGCAGGAGTTAGGCAATTTAACAGACGCTGAAAGGCTTTATAATGAAATATTAGAGCTTCATGAAGAGTCGCCTTTGTCGCATAGAGGCTTCGCAGCCTTGGCCTTCTCCCAAGGGGATTTACCGAAAGCCGCCATTGAATACAAAAATGCCTTAACCAAATCACCAAAAAGTGAATCTTACCGAACTGCTCTGTTGAGTATTTTGTTTCAAGTGGGAGCGGTAGATATAGCAAAAAGCTATCTTGTGAATAAAGAATGGGACGTAAACGTCCTAATAGCGGAAGAAAAATATGATCAAGTACATGCTTTGATGGAGCAAAAACTAATCTTATCGGAAAACAACAAATGGTTAGTTTATGAAGCTGCTTGGTATCAGTATCTTTATGGAGATATGAATGCCGGTTCTCAGCTATTGTTAGAAAATAACTCCCAGTTTTCAGAGCAAGAAATGTTTCTCCCTCCTCTGTGTAACCCTGCGATGGAGTTTGCTTATGCCTACCAACTAAACGATGACTTAGCTAAAGCCACAAATCTATTGCAAGGCTGTCGCGACCTTCTCGCTAATGCAGAGACTGCGGGCAAAAAAAGTGAAGCACAAGACTATTTAGCAGCACGTATAGCAGCGTTAAGTGGTCAACCGTCGATGGCAATAGACAGGCTGCAGAATGCGTTTGATAAGGGTTGGCGCGAGCATTGGAGTAAGAATGACCCGCTTTTAGTCAGTATTCGTGATGACAAGCAGGTGCAAGAAATTTTTTCACAGATAGATGATGAATTAAATAAAGCAAAAACAGCTATCGAAGATAACTTTGCCCAGTGACATTGTAAGCCTGAGGAGTACTTAAGTCACTGGGCTAGTTTGCAAACGCACGTATTTAAGTGCGTTTTTTACGCCATAAAATAAAGGCCAAGCCCAAGGCAAACAACGAAATAACACTCGGAGCACTTACCAGTTTTAAACCATAGCGCTGCGTTGTAAACTCGAATTGTTCACCTATCTTAGTCCACAAGAAAAACCTAACACCGTTTTCGTCAAATATAGACAAATTAGGATCATATTCGCCAAACTCAAACCCATCAGGCGCACTATAAATTGTAGTCAAAGCAATTTCGTAATTCCCTACGCCAAGACTATCTGGAAACACGGTATCTAAAAACACATCAACATGACTACCGGGCACCAGTGATGAGGCTGTCGCCGCGAAGCTTATAAGGGCCTCTCCTGGTGTTGTACCTGTGCCCTCGGCAAATATTGTCCATTCATAAGAAGCGGTTACACCGTTTTCCTTACCATACAAATCACCGAAACCTTGTACGCTAAATGGGTCATTAATATTAAAGACGTACTCGCAGGTAGACGGGTCGCATCTTTGAGCTTCATCGACTTCTGAAAGTGCTCGATTTGCAAAAGGAATGGCTTTTGTCAACTCATTGTTAGCACCTGGGGTCTGAATAAGTGTTGGCAGGTTCACATCTTGAAACAAACCAGTGTCTACTGGCGCTAGGTAGCGAATAGTGCCACCGCCGCCAAGACCAACTCCCGCGCCACCGCGTATGATGAGTTTCGCTTCTGCAATGGATGTGAATAATGTACAAATCGCTATGCTTAAAATGAAAACGCTTGTGCTCATGGACTTCATATGGAAAATCTCGTGATCCGAACCAGACTAAAATGTATGCAATATCTACGCCCTTGCATAACCTATTGAAATTAAACACTTATTTTATGCTGATAAAAAAACATGTAAAAAAATCTGACATGTTTGGTGATTAACAATCACAGGGCTTTGGGAGAGCTTTAAACAAGCTTAAAGCTGTTTTGACGCGGTATTTGTAGGAGAGAAAACAAGCAGTGGGACAATTCAACCTTACATTATCGCCTCGCACTAAAGGGTTTCATCTTATCACTGATGAAGTCCTCGATGCGTGTGGTTCGCTTGCTGATACTGGATTAATGCATGTGTTTATCCAACACACATCAGCCTCCCTTACCATCAATGAAAATGCCGTTCACCAGCGTTCCACCTCGATATGGCGTATTCAATTCACAGCGCACTTTTCCATGGTCAGTCATGCTTGAACGCTGTTCGCTAACAAACACCAACCTGTTCTTATGGATTCATGAAATAAAAAATAAAAATTTATGGAATAAATCATTTGGTAATCCGTTAATCAAGCAAACGGTCTTAGAAGTTTCTGACATTGGTAAGCGTGGTTATGCGGTTTTGAAGTGCATAAGCACTCATATAAGAAAGATGCGTTTATTTTAAATAACACAAAATAGTTAGTGAGGATAAACAATGAAAATGCAAAAGCGATATATTTTAAGCACAATGGTAGCAACCTCCATGCTTTACGCATGCGGTGGCTCAGGCGATACAACTACTGAAAGCCTACCGACAACGGCAACTGGCTCTTTGTCGGTGGCGATTGATGGCCTGCCTGCGGGCGCCCAATCCGTTGTATCTGTCACGGGTCCAGGGGGATTCTCAAGCAACGTTAACCAAAGTACAACCCTATCTGACTTAGTCCCGGGCACCTATACATTAACAACGTCGCCTGTATCGGCGGATAATATTGAGTTTAACGTGCTACCTGCCAGCCTCTCTGTAAACGTCAGCGCGAACACAACGGTATCGCAAGAACTGATTTACATGACTGACGTGCGTAGTGAGGGCGTGATTAGCAACTTTGGTAGTGTTTTTGTTAATGGGGTGCGTTTTTCTACCGATGATGCAACAGTAGAAACTGACGACAGTGATAATGCAAGCGAAGATGATCTTCGGGTTGGCATGAACGTCACGGTAAAAGGTCGTCAGACCGCCGATGGTGCTATTACTAGCGCAAGTAACATCATTCACTCGGTGCATGTTGAAGGACCATTAGACGCAATCTCGCTGGCAGATAATCAACTTGTTGTCTTCGGGCAAGTGTATGTGGTTGACTCGCGCACCGTTTTTGACGATATCACCTTTGAGACTTTGCAAGTAGGCGAAATTGTTGAAATTAGTGCCATTGAAGGCAGTGATGATACATGGATAGCAACCTATGTAGAACTTGAAGATGACGCGGACTCTTTCAAACTAAGTGGTGAAGTTTCCAACCTAAATTCTGCAGAGCAACAGTTTAACCTTGGCAGTGTCATCATCGATTATTCGCAAGCCAATATCGACGCTGAATTAGCAAATGGACAGAAGGTAAAAGTCATTTCAAGCCTAGGACTGATAGATGGTGTGATTAACGCAGACAGAATTCAGCTTAAGAATGATGAAGATGACAATGATTCAGATCGGGAATCCATCGATGGCATTATTAGTGCATTGGGCGATAATCAATTTAATATAGGCGACAAAACAATTCTTTGGAATGAAAGCACTTCTTTCAAAGCGGGCACTAGCGAAGACCTGACACTAGGTTCAAGAGTTAAAGTAAAAGGCACAAAAACTGACGACGGTATTGTTGCTGAGCGTATCCGTTTTGATAAGCAAAGCGAACTTGAAGTGGAAGGCGTGCTGCAGTCTGTTGATATAGAAAATAGCACTGTGACCGTTTTAAATACCGTATTTTTAGTCGATGAGTTTAGTGTATTAAAAGATGATTCTGATTTAGAAATCCGACGCTTTAGTTTGGACCAGCTCAATGTTGGCGACCTACTTGAAATAGAAGCGTTTTTAAACGGCGATACTTTAGTAGTGAAAACGCTGGAGCGCGAAGAAATTGTGGGCGGCAGTGGTAACGACGATGATGATGCCAAATTAAAAGGGCAAGTTGTCGCTATTGAGGGCAACACGATGGAATTGTTAGGAACCACTGTATCAACAGGCCAATTTACCGAGTTTGAATTAGGTGATGCAGATGTATCAGCAGATGTGTTTTTTGCTCAACTTGCTATAGGTGATTGGGTTGAAGTTGAAGGCATCAGGCAGACAGACGGCAGCATTCTGGCCACTGAAATTGAGACTAGCAGTGCAAATGGAAATAATGGTGATGATGAGTCTGGTGGTGTTGAATTTGAAGGCTTGATTTCTAACTTTGAATCGCCAGAATCATTTACCGTCAATGGTCGTCAAATAACCACTAACGACCGTACCTTTTTCAAAGGCAATGCACTTTCTATGCTCGCAAATGGTGTGTTGATTGAGGTGTATGGCCGTGAAGCCGACAACGGTGATATTTTAGCAACGAAAATTGAACTCGAAGATATGGACGACAGAGACGACTATGACATCGAGATTAAAGGTCTTCTGGAGGCCGATGCCGCAAACGGTTTGATAGTTGTCAATCAACAGGAAATAAGGTTTAACGAGTCCACCGAGTTTTCAGACGGGGGCGTTGCGGACTTACTCCAGGGCACTTTTGTAGAAGTAGAAGCGACTCTTGATGAAGACGGCGTGTTATTCGCTAATAAGATTGAGATTGATGACCGCGACGACGACAACAGTGTTGAACTTGAAGGCCTCATTTCAGAGATTTTAGAAAATGGCGAAATTGTTGTTGCCGGAATCACAATTGTTCTGACTGAAGGCACGGAGTTTGAAAATGGCAATATGGATCGCCTAGAGATAGGTTTGTATATTGAGGTAGAAGGACGCTTTAACGACGAACAAAAGCTAATCGCCGATGAGTTAGAATTTGGTGAAGCTGAGCGTGATGAATTAGATGGCGCTATTGGACAAGTGTTAAGCGATAATCAATTTACGCTTGGTAGCTTCATAGTGCAACATGACCGGTATACCCGTTTTAAAGAAGGCTCTGTAGGCGATATTGCTGCTAACGTGGAGTTGGAAGTAAAAGGGTTTTTCAATGATGAGGATATTTTCATCGCCGAGAAAATAGAGTTTGAAGATGATTAATTAAACCCTAAAAATAATGCCCTCAGTCGATAGTGTCATTGACAGGGGGCATTTCTTTATTTAGCTTGGTATAACAGGCGATTGTAAATGGAGCAAAGGAATGAGAATAATGACGTTTAAGGTTGCCATCACCTACCTTATCTATGTATTTACAGCCATATATTTAGTTGGCTTGAGCAAAGTTGCTTTTAGCAAAGATGCGGGAGGTTTTTCTTTCGATGGACAGCTAGAGGCCTTTGTTGGTAATGATAATAACGTTGTGATAGAGGAAATTGATTTAACAACGTCCACCAGTGATACCTTTTTTACGTTTAAAGCAAAAGGTGGTTTTGACTATAATTTTGATCAACAACATAGCGTTACGGCAGCGCTAAGCTACACCGATAAAAGCTATTCTGATGCCGACCGTTTTGATCTGCAAACGACTTTGTCTACCGTCGGTTATAAGTTTAAACATGAAAGCTACACAATCAATTTTGATTACAGGAAAGCGGACGCCGAACTAGGTGGGAATGATTTTCTTGTTTTGACACAAATATCTCCAGCTGTGTCGTTTTTTCTTACTAAGAAAAGTTTTTTTCGTCTGGCCTATACGAATATTGAAAAAGAGTTAGTCAACAATCCAGTGCGCGACGCAAGCAGCGATGAATTTGGTCTTGATTATTATTTTTTCTGGAATGGCTTGAATGACTATTTCATTAGCTCAATTAGGTTGAGACAGGAAGATGCACAAGACCCCATATTTGATTTTCAAAGCTACCAATTGCGGTTCGCCTATAAAAAGCGATTTGAATTAATGGAATATAGCTCACGCTTAAGTCTTGATGCTAAATATCGGACACGCGATTTCGACACAAGCATTAACCCTTCAATCAATGCCTTTCGCGTTGATAAAAGAAGATCATTAAGTGTTTCGAACGAGCTAGAAGTCTTCGATAGCCTTTTTTGGACCTTAGCGCTTGAATACGTTAACAACGATTCAAACTTAGACACCGCTAGTTTCAGCGAGACAGAAGTTATCACTGGCATTTTGTATCAGTTTTAGTTATTCCGCTTTGCTTTTAATTTGCTCTTTTTGCAAAAGCGAACTCTGAGTAAGCGCACCAAAACCGTAAATCTCGTCTTTTCCTGGCTCCCCAAGGTCAAGCGTTAAGCGCATTAGCTGATTTAAGAGAACCCTTTGTGAATCCTCGTTAAGGGGTTTTTCAGGCAGCATACTGAGAATCTTGGCAGTAACAAACGGGGTAGCAAAAGAGGTACCGGTTACATTTGCGTATCCCTGTTTATCATCTGCTGCCCGAACATTCACACCATATGCGGCTATATCGACCTGTGAACCTCTTACCGCTCGGCGGTACACGAGTTGATTTTCAGTAATTGCAGTGACCCCAACAACACAATCATAAGCTGCTGGAAACAAGGGCTTAGAATGAGGGCCATTATTACCAACAGCCGCAATAATAATAACGCCCTGTTGACAGTACTTATTGATAACGGATGATAATATCATGTTTGGAGGGCCAGCTAAGCTCATATTAATCACCTTAATATCTTGCGACACAAGCCAGTCCAGCGCCTTAATTAGACTCTCGGTGGTAGTAATTTGACCATTTGTAGCGTCGTCAAAAAATACTGACGCGGCAAACACATCAATATTACTCAATAAGCCTGTATACTCCTTACTATTGCCGGTGAGAATACTTACCACTGAATTGCCATGCGCGCTTGCTGAAGCGGGTGTGTTTTCGGCAAAGTCTTTACTGGTAATATTGACTGAGCGCAATGCCGGGTGATTTCCTTGTATTTGAGTATCGATGATACCTACTTTTTGTTTTCTGGAAGGAGACTCAATACTTAATAAATGATGTGGATTTAGTTGGGTTGCTTTCACTTTTTCATTTTGCTGCGAAAGCGCATAGATATGGTTGAGATCAACGGCTCTATCGCGAGTATTTAAGCTCATTAGCAATCGTGCGCCTTCGCGATCTCGTTTAAAAGTACTGGGGGCTTCTACACGGACTAAATCTTTATCCAAGCTAGGCAAATAGCGTGTGCTAATGATGGAATAGCCCTTAGAGCTGAGAAAGTCAGCATCATCTGGGGTATTTAATATTAACCAGTCGTCACTAAATACCTTTTCAATGCTTGCGTCGTTAATTTGCCCGATAACATCTTCTACTTCCCGAGTAGCACGCATCTCTATAATATCGTAGTTATCATCAATATCAGCTATAGCTAAGGCTTCGGTTGCAAGCTCTCCGTCTATAAAATCGTCTTCGACGTCCTCTTCAATGTCATCGAAGACATCGTTTTCAGTATCATCCTCTACATCATCCTCTACATCATCCTCCACGTCGTCCTCTACATCATCCTCCACGTCGTCCTCTACATCATCCTCCACGTCGTCCTCTACATCATCCTCCACATCGTCTTCAACATCGCTTTCAACGTCGTCTTCTACATCGCTTTCAACGTCGTCTTCTACATCGCTTTCAACGTCGTCTTCTACATCGCTTTCAACGTCGTCCTCTACATCGCTTTCAACATCGTCTTCTACATCGCTTTCAACGTCGTCTTCTACATCGCTTTCAACGTCGTCTTCTACATCACTTTCAACGTCGTCCTCTACATCGCTTTCAACATCGTCTTCTACATCGCTTTCAACGTCGTCTTCAACGTCGTCTTCAACATCGCTTTCCACGTCGTCTTCTACATCGCTTTCCACGTCGTCTTCTACATCGCTTTCCACGTCGTCTTCTACATCGCTTTCAACGTCGTCTTCTACATCGCTTTCAACGTCGTCTTCTACATCGCTTTCCACCTCGTCTTCTACATCGCTTTCCACCTCGTCTTCTACATCGCTTTCAACGTCGTCTTCTACATCGCTTTCCACCTCGTCTTCTACATCGCTTTCCACGTCGTCCTCTACATCGTCTTCAACATCTCCCTCTACATCAACTCCTAGCTTAAAAACGTCATGAATCGGTAATGAAGTCGAATCCAAGAACTCACGGGTATAACGAGTAAGAATATAGTCAACATTAAAATATAGAGGTGTTGACCTGTGTGCGAGTAAAGCATCATCTTTGTTCTGGTCTAGTCCAACCGCAGTTCCATGAGCTAAAAAAGCGCTTATAGACAAGGCTAGCTGATGGTATGATTTAGAAAACCGCATATATGTTTTACCCGCGCCGAAAAAATAAAATAAAAAAATGCTTAGTTCTTGGAATAAAGCATAAAGTCATTCGTTAGTAAAGTAGATTAGAGAATACAAAAGATGGACAAAGAAGCTTTGAAGTTACTAATTTTAGATAATCTCAAAGATCTGCGTCGCTTTGCTTATTCACTGACAAATGACATTAATGATGCCGATGACTTGACCCAGATTGTTGTGGAGAAGCTGCTAACAAAACCTATTCCTGACAATGTTGAGCCTTTGCCGTGGATTTTTAGAGTTTGCAAAAATGCTTGGATTGATGAGCTGAGGTCAAGAAAAATACGCACCATCGATGATAACGTTGAGGTATCACAAATCGAGTCCTCGACTAAAAGTAGCGAGATTGCTGAAGACAATTTGCAGCAGTTAAAAATAGCGATTACTGAGCTCCCTGAGGCTTATAGAGTCGTCATGAGTTTGATAATAATATCGGGGCTTTCCTACGCAGAAACGGCTGAAGTGTTAGAGATACCGATAGGGACCGTGATGAGCCGGGTTGCCAGAGCGAGAGAGAAATTGTCACAAATGTTAAATAAGTATGGGGTGGGTGAACAATGAACAAATCGGATATTGAGATGCTCTCAGCTTACTTAGATAACGAGCTTAGCGAGGCCGAGCGCAGTCATTTTGAAGAACGCCTGGCCACAGACGAGGTTTTAGCTGAAGCGTTTACGAAATATAGTGAGAATGATCAGGTATACCGAGAAGCATTCTCCGCTATTGATGAAACTCCTGTTCCAGACTCTATACTCAGCTTAATCAGTGAGTCGGAAAAAGACGTGTTGTTAAGTAATCAGCACAATGTGGTTGAGTTGAAAAAGTGGCGGCGTGTTAAATGGCTCCCAATCGCGGCTTCGTTTTTGATTATTGCTTTGTCTTTGCCCGTATTGTTCAACATGAATGAACCAGATAGTCCCTCTGTTGCAAGCGTGCTCGATAGTCAACTCTCTGGTCAAAAGGTTGAAATAGCTGCGACAACAAATTTAGAGCTGGTAATGAGCTTCATTGATCAGCAAGGTCATTTGTGCAGAGAATATGTACTTTCGCAATCTAACAGCGTTGAACAGAAAATAGCGTGCAAGATTGACGGCATGTGGCAGACTCAAATCAGCGATACCCTTTATAATCTTGGTGGGAATCATTATCAGGTCGCTTCAAGCGGCGGCTCTGACAAGATTGAAAACTGGCTGGATCTCAACATGTCGGGCATTCCGTTGAGTACACGCGCCGAGGAAGCCGCGTTAAACCGCTCTGCTCCTCAAGAAAAATAAATGAGAATGCAGGTTAGTTCAATCGGACCAGGCTTTAGAGTGCAAATAGCCAAATAATTAAACTCTTCTTTTGCTAGATCTACCCTTTCAATACTTACTGACGCTCATCCTTTGTTGATTCCATTAGCACATGCGTCGTAATAGTGGCGACTTGAGGGAGTGTGCCAAGCACATCGGTATGAAACACTTTGTAGTGTTTTAAGTCGCGTGCCTCTACCCGTAAGATATATTCAAATGACCCTGTGACGTTGTGGCATTCCTTTACCTCTGGTGCTTGTGCGATAGCAGCTTCAAATTCTTGTTGAGATTTTTTGGTATGTTCACTGAGCCCCACCATCACGTATGCAATAAACCCTATCCCTAACTTCTCTTTATCAAGGACAACACGATAGCCCTTTATAATACCCGATGATTCTAGCTCTTGGACCCGACGTAAACATGCCGAAGGCGATAAATTTACTTTGCTCGCAAGCTCAGTGTTGGTAATTCGGCCTCTCACACCAAGTACTTGCAATATTTCTCTGTCTATTTTATCCATAATGAATTTTTATTGCGCCATTGATTATTTATATAAAACATATTGCACATTAATTTACCATTTAATTCACTATAATTGCGAGAACAAACAATTACATCGGATAAAAGCCTAATGACATTAGAAATCGCGCTTGCACTTATGCTCTTTGCAATGGCTTCATCAATCACTCCGGGGCCGAACAATCTAATGCTAATGACCTCCGGCGTAAATTTTGGGTTTAGACCCACCCTGCCGCATATGTTTGGTGTGTCATTAGGCTTTGTATTGATGGCAATTTTAGTGGGCGTGGGGATTATGCAGTTGTTTGACGCCTTTCCCATCAGCTATCAAATTTTGACGGTACTGAGCGTGTGTTATATGTTGTTCTTGGCATATAAAATTGCGTTTAGTGCAAATAATATCAAGTCTGTATCCGGTAAAAGCAAGCCAATGACCTTTATTCAGGCAGTGCTCTTTCAATGGGTCAATCCTAAAGCATGGACGATGGCACTGACCGCGATTAGCGTATATGCGCCGTCTAAGACAGTAATGTCTATTATGTTTGTAGCGTTGATTTTTGGGGCGGTCAATTTCCCATGTATTGCGCTTTGGGCAGGGCTTGGAACGAAAATTAAACGTATCCTTCACTCCCCAAAACGTCTGCACCGATTTAACTTCACCATGGCAGCCTTACTTATATTGTCTTTGTATCCCGTGTTTATTTAAGCTAAGGGTCTGCTGAATGAACGTAAGTCACCATCAAACAGCGCTGAGTGGTCTGACTATCACAGTTTTTCGTATCCTCCATTGATTTTATAAAAGGTAAAGCTAGCAGGGGGATGCGTGATACAGGTTTCTGATCTAACCATGGAGTATGGGCAAGAGGGTGCGCCTCTGCGGGTACTTGATAATCTAAATTTTAGCATGCAGCGAGGTGACACCGTCGCCATCGTTGGGCCATCTGGATCAGGCAAAACCACCTTAATGCAGCTGCTTGCAGCCTTAGAGCAACCCACGCACGGAAAGATTGAGCTTGACCAACAAGCATTATCAGGCTTATCGGTAGATGAGCTGGCAGACTTTCGGCGCGACAACATGGGCATTGTGTTTCAATCCTTTCACTTAATCGACAGTTTAACTGCACTAGCGAATGCTGCCCTACCCCTTGATATCGCAGGCAAAGCTAACGCATCACAGCGTGCCAAAGACATGCTAGAACGCGTAGGTCTTGCTCATCGTATATCACATTACCCACAGCAACTATCGGGTGGCGAACAGCAGCGAGTTGCCATTGCAAGAGCCTTGGTGCACGAACCTAGGCTGATACTGGCCGATGAACCCACCGGTAATTTAGATGAAAACACGGGTAATCGCGTAGCAGATTTACTGTTTGATCTGCATGCACAGTCAAACGCAACCTTAGTACTCGTGACGCACGACATGCGTTTAGCACAGCGCTGCAAACGTTTGTTTTGGCTCGAATCAGGTAAATTACGTGTTGAGGACAACAGTGAACTTTCAGCTTAAATTTGCATGGCGTGATTTGACTCAAAGCCTCAAACGCTTGTGGCTCTTTTGCGCTTGCTTGATGTTTGGCGTGTGCTTGGTAATGGCGGCGGCAAGTCTTTATCAAATGCTCGATCGCGTCTTGCTGTCGGATACTCGCGCGCTGATGGGAGGCGATGTCGAAATTGAGTCCAGCCAAGCCATCGAGCAAGAGGTATTAGATTGGATTGCAAACACCTCTGAAATATCACTCACCCGTGAACTCGATACCATGATGAGTACACAAAGCGATGAATTTTCCCTCGTTGAATTATTAAGTACCGATAACGCCTACCCTCTCTATGGAGAGTTACTGCTTGAACCCAATCAAGCGCTGAGCGCGGCGCTAGAGCAGGTTGATGGCCAATGGGGCGTGGCGATTGACCCTTTATTGGCAGAGCGCTCAAAACTCAGTGTTGGAGATATTATTTATATCGGCGATTTGGAACTTGAGGTTCGCGCTTTGGTGCTAGAGCAGCCCGACCGTCGATTAAACGCAAATTGGCGCGGCGCACCGGTGCTCATATCAGAATCGGCAATGGATGCTTCAAATCTTATCTTGCCAGGTAGCCGCGTAGAACATGAATATCGCATTAAAACCTCGCTTGATGTGAAAACTTGGGAGGCGAATTTCATCGCACAATTCCCAAACACTGATTGGGAAATACAAACCTTTGAGGATAGGAGCGAGCGCATCGCAGAGCGTCTTTCGCAAATTGCATCTGGCTTGCTGATTGTTGCATTTAGCACCTTGTTTATTGGTGGCTTAGGGGTTTACAACAGCATATCGGTGTATCTACAAAGTAAACGCGAAACTATTGCAACTTTGAAGGCTTGCGGGCTTAGAGATGGCAGAATTGGGCAAGTTTTTATCATCCAGATCGCTCTCCTTGGTGGCATTTCAGGCCTATTGGGGGTCGCGCTTGGTAGCATTATGGCTATGTTAGGCAGCCAAGTTTTAGCGCAAGACCTGCCCATTGCTTTGCAAGCGAGCGACGTGATGATAGCGGCAATCGCGGCTTGTTTTTTTGGCATGGTAACGGCTTTTACCTTTGCGCTGCCGGCTTTAGGACGAGCCCTGCAAGTGGATGTGGCGCATTTGTTTAGAGCCAACAATATTGGCGGCGATAGAATTAGTCCACGTTGGCGTATTGCCAGCTACGCAAGTGCCGTACTGCTGGCTTTCATTGTATTGCTGGCTATTCCTAACCTTTTATTTGGCTTGGCGTTTTTGGCAACGGTGCTCTTATGCTTGGCATTTTTTGAGGCTGTGGTGCACGGTTTACGCAAGCTATCCAAAAAGATGGAGCAGCGACCTTGGCTCGCCAGTCATGCAGCAACACGTTTAGCACTTGCTAATATGCATCGCCCCGGCACGCCCTTGCGAATCACGCTGCTGTCTTTAGGCACTGCGCTGACGCTGTTGGTTGCCTGCACCGTTATTGTGATTGCTTTGCTTCGATTGGTTCAAACGACTATTCCTAACGAGTCTCCTGCACTGGTGGTTTATGACGTGCTCGCTGAGCAAAAAGATGCCGTCACCAGCATCACACAAGAATTCGATTCGGTGACCAAGTTATCTTTGTCGCCCATCGTTCGAGCACGCGTGTCGTCCATTAACGATACTGCCATACGCGACTTAGCAGACCAACAAATCGATTGGCAGGACATGGCCCGCGATGAGCACAAGCTAAGCTACTTAACCGGCAATATCGACGGCATAAAGATGGTTGAGGGTGAAATATGGGACGACGCTTTAGAGCAAAGCATCGCCGAAAACGACCAACTCGACTTTGCATTTATTATGGAAGATAGAGAAGCCAATCAAATGCGCCTAGAGATTGGAGATACCGTTCAATTTACCATCGTTGGCATCGAGCGCACAGGAGTACTCACCGGTATCTATAGCCAACAAGGCATACAAACCCGCTTTTGGTTTGAAGCTATCTTTTCTGATGGTGCACTCGATGATTTCATCACGTCTTATGTGGGTACCGTGTATATGGACAATGAGCAAGCGCTGACCCTGCAATCACAATTGGCGCGTAATTATCCCAATATCATTACGGTTCGTACTCAAGATCTTATTGATTCGGCCAGTGACCTATTAAACAAAGGTTCCAGCGGATTAACCGTGATTTCGTCTATCAGTTTGTTGGTAAGCTTAATGGTGCTAGCGAGCGTAATGGCAGCTGGCCGCAGCAAGCAAAGCTATCATGCCATTATTCTATATTGTATGGGGGCACGAATTTCTTATATTCGACGTGCAATTGCCATTGAATACGCCTTTCTAGCAGCAGTGGTCAGTAGCTTTTCGGTTGTTTTAGGGCTCACAATCGCCACACTCGTTTTACAAGTGCGACTGAAGCTATTTGCATGGGACGTATATTGGTTAGGCATTACAGTGGCAATACTCTCATCACTTATTGTATTTGCTCTCGGGGCGCTTTATTTATTCCAAAAGTTGAAAATTCAGCCTGCCCAGTTGCTTAGAGAATCAAGTTAGGCAAATTACAGTACGAAAGTGCACTTACACCTACAAGAGCGTCGCTCTTAACGCGCTGCCCGTCGTTACCTTGAGGTACGATTTACCGGTGGACCTTTAAACACTTAAGCCTTTTTTCGCGCAAAAAAGTGAAATTTGTAGCAAAGCCGTCATCTATTTGGTAAGTTTTTGATTGAACGATAGACATATCAAAATAATTACTGGATATTTTAGAACAACAAGGAAGGCGCTATGAAGTTGCTGTTAGCATCATTAATATTTTTACTCTCTTTTACTACCTACTCTACCGAACTCCCCATGGAACAATTCACGCGTCATGGCGATTATTTAGACATGGAACTTTCACCCGATGGTAAGCACGTGTTCGCGCGTGTAAGAGTTGAAGGACTCGTTGCTATCTTGTTTATAGAAACAAAAACAATGAATGTCGTTGGTGGCGTAAGACCACCAAATAAGGGACAGATTCACTCAGCCGAGTGGATTAACAACGAACGCATTGTTTATCAATTACAAGAAAAACAGTCTCGTTACGACGCGCCTGTAGCAACCGGTGAGCTATTTGCGATCAATATAGACGGCTCTCGCTCCACCATCCTATTTGGGTATCGTGCTGGTAATGCTGAAACCGGTAGCCGGATCTCTAATCGTGAAGATGTGCGAGCTAGCGCAGAAATCTTAAGCTATTTGCCCGAAGACGATAAATACATTCTTGTGGCCGAGTATCCCTGGACCTTAATTGGTAATACCTTGTACGATGACCGCAAAAAGAATCCTAACATCGTCCGCTTAAATGTTTATACCGGTACGCGCAGAAGAGTCGAAACCATCCCCTTCCCAGGCGCAAAAGTCTTTGCCACGCAAAATGGCGACATTAAATTTGCACGCTGGATAGATGAAACAAATACGCTAAATACTGCATCACGTAAATCAGAAGATGATGAATGGACGCCTTTTGAGGTAGATGGTATTCCTGATTTTGTGCCAATTGCACTGAGCAACGACGGCACAAAAGTATTTGCCTATGGCGATATGACTGACAAAGAGTTAAACACTATTTATCAGCTTGATTTAGAAACCCAAGAGGTGAGCAAATTATTTGGTGATATCACCACCGATATTTTTGACATTAATTGGGATCCTGCGCTTAACATGCCGGTGGTCGGGATGAGCTATCCAGGCAAAGTCCAATATAGCTATGCCCCGGTAGAAAGCGAAACCGCTAGTCTTCATAAGCGTCTTATACCGGCTTTTGGCAGTCAGAAAGTCTCTATTCCTAGCCAAAGTAAGAATGGCGAAATTTTGCTTTTACGCATCGACAGTGATGTGAACCCCGGCGAGTATTATTTGTTCAATACCAAGACCAATGGCGCTGAGTTTATTTGGGCGAACCGCTCATGGATTGACCCTCGCATATTGTCAGCAAAACAACCCATTTCATTTGAAACCGAGGATGGTTTAACGGTTCATGGCTACGTTACGCTGCCACAAGGCACCACAGCAGAAGACAAACTCCCTATGGTCGTCATGCTTCATGGCGGTCCACATGGCGTTTATGACCGCTGGGAGTTCGACACTGAAAGTCAATTACTCGCGAATCGCGGATATGCTGTGCTACAAGTAAACTTCAGAGGTAGCGGTGGTTATGGCGATGCTTATTTACGAGCAGGCTATAGAGAATGGGGCGGTAAAATGATTCAAGACATTCTCGACGCCACCGAATATACCGTAGCTAACTTCCCTATAGATAGAGACCGCATGTGTACCTATGGTGCCAGTTATGGCGGATATGCCGCGGTAATGGCAACGGTCAGAGCCCCTGACATGTACAAATGTGCTATTGGCTACGTTGGATTGTATGACTTAAGCTTTGCCTACACCGACTCGGATATCACCCGATCATTGGGCGGTCAGGCATATCTTGAGCGTGTAATAGGCACGGATCCTGAGGAGCTTGCCGCAAACTCTCCGGTAAACTTCACTGATAAAATCAAGGCCAATATCATGCTTATTCACGGTGAGCGCGACGCCCGAGTATCTGTTGAAAACTCAGAAGTACTCAAAGAGCGCTTAGAGGCCAATGGTAAAGAAGTACCCTATCTGAACTTCAGCCGCGCCGGACACGGCGTGTTTGATGAGTCGGGACGATACGAACTTTATACCGCAATGGTTGAGTTCTTTAATGAGAATATAGGTAAATAGAGTTAACGCTGTTTTCTCGCTACCCGTTAGTCTAATAAAAATAACGGCAGTTTTTAACTGCCGTTATTAACGCCAACAATACAATAATTCATATATGTTTAAAGCCCGTTGAACATATGACTACTCAACTACAAAGCTTCATGCGCTAGTCAGACTGTTAAGTAATTTTCCATAGCAACTTAAGTAGTGCTTTCTTCTATCTGAGGCAATCACCTGAAAATTGACAACCACACAACGTATGCTAGTTTTTGACATGGTTTACAAAGATTTTTTAACCCACTGCGTTTACTAATGGAAAAATAAATGAAAATAATCACTACAAAAATAGCACTCACTATCGCTTTAACCGGCTTTACCATGATGGAAGTCGAAGCCTTAGGTTCAAAGAACGTTCAAAACTTCAAAGTGTCTGAAAGTAAAATAATATCTAATGACTTACGCTTAGCATTGCAATTAGGGCTATCACAGACTCAATACAAACGCTTTATTGAAGTAAAAAGCCTCTCTGGGGCATTTTACAACTTACCAAACGCGATAAACCTAGAAGCAAGCGCCGCTTGGATGCAGGTAAAGCAATTAGAAAAGCAGCTTGATGAATTGCCTATTAATCTGCAGGATGAGGTTCAAAATATCACGCAACATAACATACAAGTAGCAGCAGAATATGTGGGCGTGACTGCTTCTCAATTCAACGAATTGTTATCTAAATATGTATCCCTGACTGGTACAACATTCAAGGCCACCAGAACAATACACTCAAATAGCGCCTCGGCAACGAGTACAAATGAAGATGACGAGCAAGAGGAGGAAGAAGTTCAAGTAGAGGTCATCAGTGTGACGTATACGGTGTCTGGTAGTAATGCCCTTAGTCTATTAAATCATGGGCACGCGGGGTTAATGAATCGCATACAACGCGATGCTTCTAACACAATCACAAGCCAACTTGGTGTCGTAAATGTTACTTTTAATGTGCCAGAAAAAGGTATGGTTGTTCAAAAACAGTACCAATACGATAGCGGCAGCATTAGTAATAATGGCGACTTTTCATGCACCGGCAACTGTAATGATGGGAATATTTTTATTCCTTTTTAAGCAGGGTCTTTTCTTGAATACCATCAGTCAGCGTTGCGCCCATTTGGGCCTTCGCACTATGTAGGGATTTGAGTACGGATTTGAATACTTGGATAGCGAGGCTTTTGGGGTAATTGTTTGAGAGCATTGCAATCCTGACGGCCAGTTTATACAAAATAATCGCTCTAACTGGAAGAATCGGCATCTAGTGTCAAATACAACGCTTTATTCTTGGCCAAATATTCAGCAGGTTGATGAGTCAATAAAATCACCATCCTAGTCGATAACCACGGGCTGATGTTCTTCCAAATTCGATTAGCCATATTTGCATCAATTCCATTAAATGGCTCGTCTAATATAATTAGCTGAGGGTCGCGCAGCAGCAATCTGGCAAGACAAATCCGCCTAGCTTGCCCGCCAGAAACCTTGCCGCCAGTTTCACCTAACCAAGTATTGAGGCCTTGCGGTAAACTGTTGACCCATTGCGCTAATTCAAGTTGTTTTAAGACACTCCACACGTATTGTTCATCTACCGTGCTTAAACCCATAACAAGATTGTATCCTAAGGTTCCCGCGAAAATAGTATTTGCCTGCTCGAGGTAAGTCACCTTTTGGTGCCAACTGTTTTTAGCAATATCTGAGATATGCAGACGATCGTTTATGAGTACTTCGCTTTTCGAATTTAAGGCAGTCACGCCCGCCAAAAGATCAGCGAAGCTTGATTTGCCACTTCCCGATTGACCTATAATGTTTAACATTTGATTATCACAGAGCGTAAGATTAACTGCTTGTTGTTGACTTATGCTGACCTTTTGTTCATCAACAAGGCGCACAGCAAGCGAACACACTGAATTGACATTGTGTTTAGTAGACTCATTACTTATGAAAGAAACTGCGCCAGAATCGTCTAACTTCGCTAAACGACCGGCTGAGAAATCCGTTTTACCCCATGTGCTAAACTGCATCACAAAAGTTTGCAGCACTTCGTTTACGCCTAAAAACATCATGACTAGCATAATCGCTTGTGGGCCTGTAATAACCGAGCTATTGACAGCACTCAGCAACGCGACACTGACCACAAATAAATTGATATTTAATACCCAGTCTAACAAAGACTGCAATTGAACCGTTTTACGACTCAGCGTGTTTTGTGCAACGTCCAATTGCTGCAAGCGAGTATCGAGACCACGTTGGTGAACGTCCATAAGATGATATGATTGTAATTCAACAGAGCCATTTAAATGCTCGATTACCTGCGTTCGGCAATGATTTAAGATTGCGCATGCGCTAGAAGAAGATGCTTCTGTGCTTTTAATGGTATAGAAAACACTCAAGCTTAAACAAAGCAACATAAATAACCCCGAATAAAGGGCAAACTCAAACCAAAAGACACTGATAAACACACTCAAACCAATGATCAGCAACAGTGCGGCGATGGGTGGCAAAATATAGCGCACCAATATGCTGTCAAGGGCATCAATATCGGCGGTAAGCCTGCTTAGCCACTCGCTATCGGAGCTTTCGCGCAATTGTTGTAAAGACATATTCGATAAGCGCCTAAACAAGGTCACTCGAAATAATGAAATCAGCCTTAAGATAGTATCGTGATTATAAATGCGTTCAATATAACGGCTAATCGTTCGACTCAAAGCAAAAAACCGAATACCAGAACCGGGCACGTACATATCAAAGGTAATCACAAGACCCGCAGCAATACTAATGCCTGCCAGTGCAGTTGCGTTGATAAACCAACCAGAGAGCATCAGCAAGGCGATCCCAGAGAGCATAGTAATCAACGTCAGTAAAATACCTACGCTGATTCGTTTTAGGTTGGTTTTAACAATTAATTCAAACCAAAATCTCATGAGTACCCTACCCCCTGTTCGCTCAACTTCATGCGTAAATCGGCCATTTCAATCAGGTCAGGATCGTGGCTTGCAATCACAAGCATTGAATGGGCTCTTAGGCGGCTTATGGCTTGAAGCACAAAGGCTTTGTTGTGCGAGTCGAGTTTAGCGGTAGGTTCATCGAGCAATATCACTGGGCTTGGGTTTAATAATACCCTGGCAAATGCGATGCGCTGCAGCTGCCCACCAGAAAGGCCAGCAGAATGCTCACCAATGACGCTACTTAAACCGTTATGTCTAATATCTAGCTCATCAGATAAGCCCAATTGTTCAAGTGCTGTGAGCATTTGTTGCGTGCTGGCGTTAGGCGCCAAAGCTTGTAAGTTTTCACGGATAGTGGCGTTTTTTATCCATGCAGATTGTGGCAAATAGGCCAGGCCATAAGAACACTCAGAAGTAATGGTAAAGCTACCTTTCACGGGCTCAATAAATCCCGCTAAAGTATTTAATAAGGTGGTTTTTCCTGCGCCTGACTGCCCATAAACAACCAACATTTCGCCCGTTTTTACAGTTATATTTAAACTGCTTGGGCCCACACTTTTATCCGCATAACCGAGCGTTAAATCTTCCAATGTTAAGGTGGCAGGAGGCGCAGCAATAGCATTTGATGACGTGTCTGCATAAGACTTGCGCATGGCATCGCTATCTTGGCCTGACAACATCGTCACCAAATGGTGAGCGGCGCCAAGCGCCGTTGCCCTGTCATGATAATACTGCGATAAGATTCTCAGCGGCTGAAAAAACTCCGGTGCCAATATCAAAATCGCCAGTCCAGAGAACAGCGTCAAGCTAGCTGACGGCCCCCATGCAATTGCGCCATATAAGGAAAATCCGATATAGATAGCCAATGCGGCAATAGCAACACTGGTGAAAAATTCCAGTACCGTGGATGACAAAAACGCAACGCGCAACGTACGCATTATTACGCGTCGATAGCGCTCACTCACATCGTGCACCTCTGTCAGTATTTCCTCTTGTGCATTGAGTAACTTAATAGTGCTTAGCGCAGAGACTCTATCGAGAAAGTGGCCCGCTAATCGCTGGCGCTGCAGGGCATATTTTTGGTTAAGTTTCTCAGCTCCCATGCCCACTAAAATCATGAACGTAGGGATGAGAGGAGCACTGATGAGCAATAGCAGGCCGCACAGCCAATTTAAATAAAACACTACCGCTAAAATCAATAATGGTGAAATGATGGCTAAGGCTTGTTGAGGCCAGTAGCGGGAGATGTATCCATCTAAACTCTCGATACCTTCAACAAACTGACTCGCATAGGCACCTGCCGACACCTCTTTAAGTGCCAGCGGGCTTGTGCGTCGCCATTTTGTCAGCATTTTTTGACGAATATTGTTTCGAATATTCACACTCGCATCGTGTGCAAACTTGCTTTGGGCTTGCTGAAATAGTGGCTTGCTTAGCAAGCTAATGGCTAAAATACATAGCAAGGACACCTGCGTATTCAAGTCCACTTCATAGACGATGACAGCTTCAGCGAGTTTGGCAAAGCTCACCCATTGAAATAGCATGGCAACGCACGCCAGCGCGCCAAACGCCACTGATAAAAGTAACCTTTTGCGCTCACTGTTCACCTGAGTTCGCAAGAACGTATTGCCGGCAGAACGTTTCAAGCTCGCGCTTGCTTTTGCACCCTTTATTTTATCGTTTGCTTGTTGAACAAAAGCAGAATTGGAAGTGTCTTCCAATTCTGCTTGCGAGTGATTGTTACCCATGGTTTTAATGGTATCCAGTCGCCTTCACTTTGCCTCTAAAAATCCAATACGTCCATGTTGTGTATCCTAAAACAATAGGAATAACGAACAAGAAACCAAGTAATAGGAAAAGCTGTGAATTATAGGAAGATGCCGCGTCCCAGATCGTGAACTTTGGTGGCACGATATAAGGTAGTTTACTGGCAAGTAGCCCTAGATAGCTGAACAGAAAAATACCCATTGAAGCCACAAATGGCATGCCATCTTGACGCTTTTTCACTGAGCGAAGCACTAGATACGCACAGTACAAGGTCAAGGCCGGAATTACCCAAATCACGCTTATATTATCAAACCAACGCTCTTGCACATAAGGGTCGACAAACGGTGTATACACACAAACAATAGCAAATACAGTTAATAGCGCGCCTAATAACGGTGGCGTGAGTTTATATGCCCATTCTTGCACTTCACCCTCTGTTTTCATTATCAACCACGTGCTACCGAGCAAGGCGTAGCCTGCGACCATACCTAAACCGGTTATCACGGTAAATGGCGTGAGCCAATCTAAAGGTCCACCTGAATATACAAACCCTTCGGTTTCAAAACCTTGAATATAGGCTCCTACTACCGCGCCTTGAGCAAACGCTGCAATGGTTGAACCCGCTGCGAACGACCAATTCCATAAATACTTAGAGGTCTTTGCCTTGAATCTAAACTCAAACGCAACCCCTCTAAAAATTAGGCCGGCTAACAGCAAGAACACACCAATATAAAGCGCAGGTAAAAACACCGAATAGACCAAGGGGAAAGCCGCTAACAAGCCAGCCCCGCCTAATACCAACCACGTTTCGTTGCCATCCCATACAGGTGCGACTGAGTTCATCATCTGATCTCGCGCCGCTTCATTTGGAGCAAACATAAACAGGATCCCTTGGCCCAAATCAAAGCCATCCATCAAGACATACATCATTAAACCAAAGCCAATTATGCCTGCCCATATAACCGTTAAATCAAAAGTTGCTTCCATGATTATGCCTCCCCATCTATGGCAACGTGTGCAGCAGAAAATGGTCTCATCGGCCGCTCTACTTCTTCTAGTTCATGAGGTGCATTTGCTTTTTCTATGCCGCCTTTGAACACTTGTAATAAATAATAAACACCAGCACTAAATACCGCTGAGTAGACCAGCACATAACCGATTAAGGTAAACAGCGCCATACCACCAGAGAGTGAAGGGGTTAAACCTTGTGCATGTGTCATCTGGCCGTATATGAGCCAAGGCGCTCTGCCTACCTCTGTGACGACCCAACCTGCTAACACTGCTACAAAAGGGCTCAAGCTCATAAGCCTAAGGCCATTGAGAAAGGTTTTGTTTTGATAGTAACCGCCATTGCGTCTGAGTATTAATCCCCAGATACCAAAGCCAATCATCAATAATCCCAACCCAACCATGATGCGGAATGACCAAAATACGATGAAAACAGGCGGCTGCTCTTCAACGGGAACATCCTTTAATCCCGGTACTTCGCCATTCCAGTCATGGGTTAATACATAACTCGCTAAGCCAGGAATGCCTATTTCAAAATGATTGGTCTGGCTTTCTTTATCAGGAATGGCAAACAACAACAGAGGTACATTAGTATCTCTTTCCCAATTCCCCTCCATCGCCGCTACTTTAATAGGCTGATGCTCTAAGGTGTTCAAACCGTGGAAGTCACCCACAACCGTTTGTGCCGGTGCAAGAAACAGTAAAAACCATAAGGCAACAGATAGCGCTTTCTTGTTCGCTTCTAGCTCACGCTTTTGCAGGACAAACCATGCGCTCACACCAGCCACCACTAACGCGGCAGTTAAAAATGATGCTAATGCCATGTGTGCAAAGCGATAACCAAAGGATGGTGTAAATAAAGAGTCTGCCCACGAGGTGACAAAATACATACCGTTAATTAACTCCAAACCTTGCGGTGTTTGCATAAGAGAATTAGCGGCCAGTATCCAGAATGACGAAATAAACGTACCCGTAGCGACCATAATGGCTGCAAATAGGTGAACGCCTTGCGGAACTTTATCGCGACCAAATAACAGCACACCTAAGAATGCAGCTTCAAGGAAAAACGCAGTCACTACCTCGTAACTAAGCACAGGTCCAAGAAAGTTGGCCGTCGCATACGAGAAGTTACTCCAGTTAGTACCAAACTGAAACGACATAACGATGCCCGAGACAACACCGATACCAAACACCACAGCAAACACCTGAATCCAAAATTTAGATAGCTTTTGCCAGACGGGGTTACCGGTTTTGTAATGAAGGGTTTCAAATCCCGCAATGGTGCTTGCAAGACCTATCGTAAACACCGGAAAGATGGCGTGAAAACACACCACAAACGCAAACTGTATGCGCGAAAGAATGAGAGGATCGAGTTCCATAATTTTACCTTTTAGAATGTTGAGCAGATTTGCATGTAACGGGCAAACGAATCTTGCTTACACGCATGACATGTTAATGCCACTCCTGCACAGACTGATCCAAGTTGTCGAAATAGAATCGGAAACTGCCCATCAGTCAATCCAGACACTGTAAATATCTTAGCGCGGATATTTTATTTTTTATTTACAATCAAACACTTACAAATACCTTTGAAGAAAAAAACCACAAGCATGATTGCTAAAACTATTCATGTACATAAGAGCGTTTTAGCGCTTTTGAGCTACAAACCATCGATTTTTGTTAAATTTTATGCCAATAATGTCAGCTGGTTTGTCAAATGTGTCTAAACTTATTTAAACGAGGGTCTGTTGACTTTTTCTGGGTGATTTAACGGAATTTTGAGCGTGATTTGTACAAAGGAACGTATCGAAGGTGCAGTCATCTACAAAAATTACGACGAGAGAATACAAATGAAGCACAAGCGCTACCAGAAGGGTTCTCACAGTAAAAATCAACAGGCCCTAGACCCTTTTTTACCAAATGGACGAGCGACAGTCGCCACCCTCCAGCAGTGATAATGCTAAAGTCTTAATTAAGCCAAAAAAAGCCATGCGTTAGCGAAATGCTTAGTCGTATTTAAGGCCGTATTTTTGTAATTTGCGGTACAAAGTGCGCGTACTTAGGTCTAAGTTGTTGGCAAGCTCGTCTATTGTCAATGATGGGTTTTCACACAGAAAACGTAAATAATCGGCCTCCACTTGTTCGAGTGACTTAATATTGTTGCTCCCTTCTGAAGTCGTTGTATGTGGGGAGTGACCATTACCTGCCAAAGCCATACCGTCCTTATTATCATTATGAAGACGATGTTGAGAATGCAACACATGTTCGGGTAAGTCTGCGATTTCTATGATGTCTTCGTTTGCTAATAAGGCGGCATGCTCAACTATATTCTTTAATTCGCGGATATTACCTGGAAATGAATATCGGCTCAGATGCGTAAGCGCATCTTCAGAAAATCGTTTAGTTTTTTGCTTTGTCAGGCTCAAAAAGTATTTGCATAAGGCAGGAATGTCTTCTTCACGCTGCGACAAACTTGGCAGGTTTATGGGGAAGCCAGCAATCCGATAATATAAATCCTTTCGAAATAGCCCCTCGTCGACAAGTGTCAGCAAATTTTTGTGGCTAGCGCATATCAAACGAAAGTTTGCCTTGCGCTGCTTTAAGCCCCCTACCGTTCTGTAGCACTGGGTTTCTATCAAGCGCAGTAATTTAACTTGCATGCTAAGGGCAACGTCGGCAATTTCATCAAAAAACACCGTACCGCCATTGGCAATCTCTATTAAACCTTTTTTACTGTGTGTTGCGCCCGTGAAGGCCCCTTTTTCATGCCCAAACAATTCTGATTCGAATAAGTTTTCGTTCAATCCGGTGCACTCGATAACCACAAAGGGTTTGTCAGCACGCTCGCTAGAATCGTGTAATGCTCTGGCAACAAGCTCCTTTCCAGTGCCTGTCTCACCATGCAACAATACGGCGATATCAGCTTTCGCTGCGCGGTTGATTTGGGTCAGCATCTTTTTAAACGGAGCAGACTTACCAATCATTTTATTTTTTTGCGGTTCGGCAGCAGCAAAGTTAATTTTATCTAAAATTTCTAAAAAGCCGATCACCATACCGTCAGCATCTTTGACGGGCTTCATTAGAATATCGCAGTATGTTTTGCCAAACTCCGTATTGTGCACATGCATTACATTACTAGACTTTTGGGTACTCATGCACGTTTGAATCGGGCAATCTTCGCCATGCTTGTCACAGGGGCTCGAATGGTCGTGCGAGATTTCAAAACATCGGCTTTTGCCAAGTACCACTTCGCTCTCGTATGTTCCTCGATAGGCCTCATTGACAGCTAATATGGTGTATTGGGTATCAATAAATATCGCGGGTCTTTCGATGGAATCGATCATGTTTTGAACAATAGAATTGTTCATCCTAGTACTTCCCCTCTTATCAACATCGCCTTATCGCTTGCTGTGTTAGTCTGCTCATTATTTGAGTCGTTCTCAGCGCGCTTTACTTTATATTTAGATGCTGGTGGTTGCTAGCGTTTACGCCATATCTGTCTTTCATTCTGTCAAGATTGACAGTTTTGACAAGCATTTTTTTATTTTAATTGATACTGAATTGAAAATACTTTAATAATTTCAATTGGTTATATTTTTTATATGATGGCATATTTTTTGATAAGTTATTATTTAATGAATAGCTCGGTGCGCTTAGCACTGAACAGATAAATAAGGAAAACGCCATGTCTTGTTCAAAAACAAAGGTAATGCATTACCTGCTGATTTGCGGTTTGTGTACTACCGCTAGTTTTATGCTTGATGCGAAAACAACTGAAGATGCTCAAACACCGGCGACAGTCGCTAGTGAGCAAGTGTCTATGCAAAATCAACTTGATATGCAAGCCAACAACAAAGTGAAGGCCTTTGCTACTGAGTTAAAGCAAGCACTGGTAGGTGCTATTCAGCAAGGTGGATTTGAAAATGCAGTTGAAGTATGTCATTCAAAAGCACCAGAAATAGCCAGCAATTTATCGCGAGACGGATGGACAGTAGCGAGGACCAGCCACAGAGCAAGAAACGAAAATAATGTGCCAGATGCATGGGAACTAGATCGCATGCAAACGTTTAGCGAGCAATACAAGGCGGGAACACCAGCCAATCAGTTAACCTTCAGCAAAATTGAAGACGAGCAATATCGATTTATGAAAGCAATACCTACTGACAAAGTATGTTTAGGTTGCCATGGCAGTTCTGTTAACCCTGACTTAGCCACCAAAATCAACGCCCTTTACCCCCAAGATGCAGCCGTTGGTTTCTCTATCGAAGATTTAAGGGGAGCGTTCACCTTAACTAAGTCGCTTGAGGATAAATAAATGAGCATGCTTGATATAAAGCCGTTTTTTGATACCAATACAAATACCGTGACATATGCTGTAACGGATATTGCCAGTAAGCAAACCGCCATTATCGATCCTGTTTTAGATTTTGATGCGAACTCTGGGACGCTCTCTTCTCAAAACGCCGATGACGTAATTGCTTATTTGGACAAAAATAATTTCACCTTAGAGTGGCTGCTGGAGACTCATGTACATGCAGACCATATAAGCGCCTCAAACTACATACAAAGCAAGCGTGGTGGTCTAATAGGCATTAGTACCCATATTACCAAGGTACAATCTACTTTTTGTAAGCTGTTCAATAATTGTCAAGAGATAGACTGCAAGGGTGAACAGTTTGATTGCTTATTTGATGACGGAGAAGTCATTAAACTAGGGCACTTAGACATTCAAGTTATACATACACCTGGTCATACTCCAGCGTGTGCCTCCTATAAAATAGAAGATGCAGTTTTTGTGGGAGACACCATTTTCATGCCCGACTTCGGTACTGCAAGAACGGACTTCCCTAGCGGTAGTGCAAAATCTTTATATCACTCGATTCAGCAAATTTTATCCCTACCTAACAATACAAGAATATTCGTGGGGCATGACTATAAAAGCGAAACGCGCGACGAATATGCTTGGGAGACTACCGTTTATGATGAAAAAGCAAGCAACATCCATATCAAGCAAGGTACTTCAGAGCAAGCGTTTATAAACATGCGCAATGCTCGCGATAAAACACTGATGGCTCCGCGATTACTACTACCGTCAATACAAATTAATATGCAAGCAGGCAAACTGCCAACGCCCGAAGAAAATGGTAAGCAATACCTTAAGTTACCCCTTAACCTCGCTTTGAGCTAACTATTTACATCGCAAACCATAGTGACTTGCAGCTTGATAGCGAAGGTTAGTCTCAAGCTGCTTGCTAATGCCTATTCAGGTAAAAGTATCACCGTACAGTTCACTCATTAAAATGCTTGAAATGGCCCTCCTCCTTGTATTGTTTTAGTTTCGAAAACGACAAAATTAGCGCCGCATTTGTCAGTTTTCTTGGCATCGCAAAGATCAAAAAAAGCGCCTGTGTGTGTTAGTTCATGAAGCATTACTAGAATCAATTTCTGGCCATTCAGATAAGACTAGTCAGGCTGTGAAACGCTTGCTGCCATTATTGTCTTTATATATGTCAATAATGACAAATGAGAATCTAAGACTTTTGTTGAAAATTAAAATACCTAATAAATACAGTGACTTATATTATCTAAATGTTGGTACGGATATTGAAGTATACAAAGTAAATAGAGTTTCTTTTTACATTGTTACGACTTAGGAGAATGAGTATGAATGCTCAACCAGAACTTTTAGATACTTTTAACGTGAAACAACTTTTGGCAAACCTTGTCGCTTTAGTTGCTCTAGCACTTTTGCCTTACTTGGTATACATCGGTGTATTAATTTTTCAATAACCTTTTAAATAGTTGATGGAGTAAAATATGTTATCAATGATATTTAGCGATCCAGTTGTATGGGGCTCACTGTTGGGCATTTTAATAATGATAATTATGGCGGGATATTATACCTACCTGTTTATTCACAATAGTGGCGAACAAACCTCAGAAAAGTAACGGCATAGCAATAATATCTAACCATTAATTTGTTTAGATGCGGATGTTGTTGCTATCGCCAAGATGGACTAAGCCTTCCTAATGTAACGCCAGTGCTCATTTTTCTGATAAACATCGAAGGTCATTGTGGATATCCACAATGTTGTCTTTGGTTTTTTTAAGATAGCCTTGTTGCATGAATTGAATCTCTGCTGAGGTATTTAAGATGGAAATACAACGACATGGTTTAACCGTTGGTATTGAACGGATTGATAACAACATTTACCTTTTTATCAAAGTGATTGGCAAATTAACCCATGATGATTATCAAACCATTACGCCCATGTTAAATGGCGCGCTAGAAGGTATTAGCACGCCAGAAGTCAATGTCCTGTTTGACGCAAGTGAACTGGAAGGCTGGGAGCTTAGAGCTGCTTGGGATGACCTGAAGTTAGCCTTAAGCCATGGCAAAAGTTTAAAAAAATCGCAATACTCGGTGGGAAACAATCCCTCAGGTATGCATCATCCATTGGTACTTGGTTTACTAGTGGCGAGATAAAAAACTTTGATGATGCGACCAATGCTTATCAATGGCTAAGCGGCCAGTAATAATGCATCAAGGTATTACGCTTTTAAATCAATGAGGCTAAATTATGATTCGCTTTGAACAAACCAAGGATGCGATTAATCACATCCACTCTTTTCACGTCGCTTTAAGCGAATACTATTTAACCTTAAGTAAGCATCATGGTGATGAACGAGTTCGTCTTTGTTTGCATTACTTATCCGAGCAGGAACTCAAATTTGCTGAAGAAATGTCGCATTATAAGTCGCAAGCAAGTGCCGCAATATTAAATACTTGGTTTCAATATACCAATGACGATAGCATATTGCAGATACCCACAAGCAGCGAGGCTGATAGCAACTTAAGCTTAAACGACATTATTTCTCTCGCGACACAGTTTTCAGAAGAACTCATGACCTTATACAACGATTTGCATGAACAAGCGAATACAGACGAGTTGCAGTCAGTGTTTGAACACCTCAAAAGCGCCCAGGTGCAAAAGAACAAACAACTGTCGGTCAATCTAGACCGAATGATGGACGTGTAGGTCTAGTTAGCTGGCTAATCTATTTTGGTTAATGTGATCTGATTGGCCGGAGGATAAATAGCATTAAAAGGCACAAAGACAAAGGTTTGCTGCACGCTGAACCTGCGCAACAGTGACTGCAAACTGCTGGATGTAATCGAAATGCATGACCAATCTGGCATAGGGTAAAGGGTGACCGTTCCGCCCTTTTTTAACACTCGATAAAACTCCGTAAATATCTTTAGTAATTCTTGTTCATCATCAATCCAAATAAACATCAACCAACAGCTTAAGATGGCATCCATCTCGCCATCGGCAAAGGGTAAATTGTCAGCGGTTGCATGCAGCGCTTTTTCACTCGATGCTGGCTTTGTGTGAAACGAGCCCTGACCGCTGCTAAACAAAGAAAACATCGCATCGGTGTGATCAATAACGACATTATGTTGAATAATCGGATCGATGCCGTAAAAGTCGATGCCCTTTAACGCGCAAGCTGTAAACATAGAATCAGAGAAATAAGGGGTGTAGCCGCATCCGACATCAACGAGCTTTTTGCCCTTCAAACTATCGAGCACAGCTGCCGCATTTTGGTTATGATAAAACACCCTTCGATAGTACGAAAAAGGCCTATGAGTACTCAACACTTTATAAAAAAAAGGCCGTAAGGCTTGCAACTGCAATCGCGTAATGAAAAACGACGAGGTAGCAAGCCAGTTAGTTATCATGGAGACAGCACGCTTTGTGTTGAACGGGCAATGACCAACTCTTCGTTGGTGGGTATCACAAGCACCTCAACTGCGCTTTTATCGCTATGAATAACAGATGCGTTATCGCGATTTGCTTGCGTATCGAGAGCAACATTTAGCCAGTTCAAATGCTCACAAATTTTATTGCGCACAACGGCTGAGTTTTCACCCATTCCACCGGTAAACACAATCGCGTCCAACCCATTATTAGCGCATGCTAGTGAAGTGAGCTCGCGAGCTGCCCGATAACAAAATAGGGCCACGGCTTGCTTAGCATTAGCATCGCTGCTGTCTAATAGCGCTTGCATATCGCTAGTGATACCAGAGACACCCAGTAAGCCGGACTCTTGATACAACATATGTTCTATAGCGTGCGCACTCATTTGCTGATGCTGCATTAAATATAAGATGACGCCGGCATCTAAAGAGCCGCAGCGTTGCCCCATCATTAAGCCGTCTAATGCAGTAAACCCCATGCTGGTGGCAACGCTTTTTCGCTTACTGAGCGCGCACATGCTTGCGCCATTACCTAAATGCGCCACCACAATACGTCCATCGTAATTATCAGTTAAAACGTGAGGTAATTGACTGGCAATATATTCATAAGATAAGCCATGAAAGCCATAGCGAATGATACCCTGCTCTGTCAGCTTTCTAGGTAAGGCAAACAATGTTGATAGTTCATCTTGAGTGCGATGAAAGCTTGTATCAAAACAAGCGACCTGCGCGAGTTCTGGGGCCCATTTATTGACTGCCTCTACTGCAGCTAAGTTGTGGCCTTGATGCAAAGGTGCAAGAGGGATAAGCGATTGAAGTTGCTTTGCCACCTTGGCGTCAATTTGCGTGGCTCCAGTAAATGACACACCACCGTGAACTACACGATGCCCTACACCAATAACATTAAAATGATTATCCTGATGATGTAACCACGTCAACAAAGACTGAATAATATCTTCATGAGAGGTACTTTGCTTAAGTCTAAACTCTTTATCTACCTTAAGCGGTGTTCCTTGCCCGTTTGTTACAGTGACTCGCGGAGATAAGCCAATATTGGCGACTTTGCCTTTAAGTTGCATCGCAAGTTGCGCTGCATCGACGCTATAAAGCGCAAACTTTATGCTAGAGGACCCGGCATTAATGACTAAAATAGCATCGCTCATATTGTGTCTCAGACTTGTTTGTTAGTGTGAAAGTCAACATAGCGCTGGGCAAGCACGCAGGATGCTAGGCGCGAGAGAATGCCATCTGCGCGGCTAGTCAATATAATGGGTACCGATGCCCCTAGTACAATCCCTGCTGACTCTGCTCCCGCGAGGTAGATAAGCTGCTTGGCTATCATATTGCCTGCTTCTAAGTCGGGGGCGAGCATGATGTCTACATCTCCTGCCACATCAGATTCTAACTCTTTAGTAGCCGCTGCCGCTTTTGATATGGCATTGTCAAAAGCAAGGGGACCATCTAACAAGCCGCCTGTTATCTGCTTGCGATCTGCCATTTTACATAGCGCGGCGGCATCTAATGTTGATGCCATTTTTGCGTTAACGGTTTCTACCGCAGCCAAAATACCAACTTTTGGCATTTCAATACCTAAGGCATGAAGCAAGTCTATTGCGTTTTGCACAATATCGCGCTTGGTATTGAGATCTGGAGAAATATTGATAGCGGCATCGGTCACAAACAGCGGTTTATGATAGGTTGGGACATCTAAAGCAAATATATGACTCATCCTGCGTTCAGTGCGGATGCCGTGCACTTTATTGACTACCGCCTGCATCAGTTCGTCGGTATGCAACTTTCCTTTCATCAGGGCTTGAACTTTCTTATCACGCACTCGCTTGACTGCTGCCTCGGCCGCAGCATGACTATGAGCGACGTCGAGTATTTCAATTCCATCTAAGGCGCATCCGCACTCGCGGGCCACCGCTTCGATTTTGTCTTTTGGGCCAATTAAAATAGGCTCAATAACGCCCTTATTCTTAGCTTCTATTGCCCCCATTAATGACAACTCATCGCAAGGGTGCACCACGGCAACTTTAATAGGCACCAGGTCTTTGGTGCTGTCGAGCAGTTTTTGATAATGCGCACCACGCTCATGCAAATGTACTTCTGGCAACATTACTCTAGGACGGCGCACTTTTTCACTTGGTGCAATCACCTCTGCTTGCCCTTTAATCACCAGCTCACCTGCCTGATTAATGCATTCACAATCAAGTAGCACTTTGCGTTTTTCAAGGTTCTTTTCTTTGACGGTGACTCGCACCAGCACCTTGTCACCCAGGCCCACTGGTCGGCGAAAGCTCAAAGACTGGTTCAAATAGATGGTGCCCGGACCAGGTAACTGCGTGCCTAAAAGGGCAGAAATAAGCGCCCCGCCCCACATTCCATGGGCAATGACTTTATGAAAGATATCGTCTTTTGCATACTCATGATCCACGTGCGCCGGATTGACATCTCCCGACATGACCGCAAAAAGCTCAATATCTTGAGGCTTTAACTCTCGCGTAAGCTCTGCAGTATCTCCAACCTCTATTTCATCAAAGGTTTTGTTTTCGATGTATTCCATCTTAGCTCCTAAGCTAGGTAATATGCGGCAACACATTCAACTTTATGCGGTAACGTAGTAAACAGCATCCAATTTTATCTTCGAGAATACCATTTAATATTGACTCCTAGCCTATTTGAATGAACCGTTTAGCGTCAGCAACAGCTATTTTTGCATTACATACGTTCCTGGTGCATCACACAAAACCGGGAGCTGTTTCTTAGGAGCACCCATCTGTGGCGGTTTGCACATCGTGCCTGAGCGCTCATGCAGCCATTGGGAAAACTCCGACCACCACGAACCCTCTTTACGCGGTTGATGCGCCGCCCAAGTGTCAGGGTCAGTATAGTTATCTTCTTTTAAGGTAGTGGCGACCTGATAGTGTCTTCGCGGGTGCCCAGGTTCACATACAATGCCGGCATTGTGACCACCACTGGTTAGTAAAAAGGTGACATCGGTGTCACACAAACGATGGAATTTATAAACAGAATGCCATGGCGCAACATGATCTTTCTCAGTACCCACCACAAATATAGGAACCCTAATATCAGTCACAGAAATAGGTACATCGTCGACCGTATACCGCCCTTCTGATAAGTCGTTATTAAGAAAGAGTTTGCGCAAATATTGCGAATGCATTTTATATGGCATACGTGTGGTATCGAGGTTCCATGCCATTAAGTCGTTTATTTCAGCGCGCTTTCCCATGAGATAATCATGCACCACGCGCGACCAAATCAAATCATTAGAACGCAACAATTGAAAGGCCCCTGCCATTTGTTTAGCGTCTAAGTAGCCTTGCTCCCACATCATATCTTCTAAAAAGCTCACTTGGCTTTCGTTGATAAATAGCATCAACTCACCTGCTTGCGTAAAATCAACTTGCGCTGCAAATAGCGACAGTGAGGCAAACCTTTCATCTGCGTCTCTTGCCATTGTAGCTGCCGCAATCGAGAGCAAGGTGCCACCTAAACAATAGCCTACACCATGTACTTTAGTGTCACCGCAAATTATACCAATGGCATCAAGCGCAGCCATCACGCCCAGTTTACGATAGTCTGGCATGCCCATATCGCGATCATCAATGTCAGGGTTTTTCCACGACACCATGAACACCGTAAAACCTTGCTCAGTTAAGTATTTCACCAACGAATTGTTAGGTGATAAATCTAAGATGTAGTACTTCATGATCCACGCCGGCACAATTAGGATTGGCTCTGGGCGAACTTCTTTTGTAGTGGGACTGTATTGAATGAGCTCTATCAACCGGTTGCGATACACCACTTTGCCCGGCGTAATCGCGAGCTCTTTGCCCACACGAAAACCCTCTACCTCGCTAGGCGGTTTGTTCGCAATGACGCTTTGCATATCTTCTACGAAATTATTTGCACCTCGAATAAGGTTTTGACCCGCTTCTTTTTGGGTTTGTTCAATTAACTCAGGATTAGTTAGCAAATAATTTGAGGGCGAAAATACGTCTAATATTTGCCGCGTAACAAATTCCATGACATTTTCGTGCTGCTGGGTGACCCCATTAACACCGGTGGTCGCGTTAGACCACCATTGCTGGTTAAACAAAAATGATTGATAAATCACATTATACGGCCATTTTTGCCAAGCATCGCCGCTAAAGCGTTTGTCAAAAGGCATTGGCTCAATGCAGGCTTGAGCTGAACTTTGCTTGTGCGCACACGTGCTTGCAAACGTACCCAACCGAGCCGCTTTGCGGGCTGCTTTTTCTATTAACTGCAGGCGTTTACCCGGAGATGATGCTAGATGTACCGCCCAGTCCGAATAAGCCTCTAATAAGGCGCTTGGAGAAAGACCTGCGGTTAACTTAGCCACATTTGCGTGTAAAAATTTGTCCATGATCTGTTGCTGAGATTCTTCGTTTTTCATTCTGAAGCCTTAGCTGGGCAGCAGCATATTGCTCTGCCGCATAAAAGAGGATGATGTGAGTGTAAAGTAGCATGGTGGCCGTATTGCCAACAATTGGGACTGCCCGCACATCGATGTGGCTGCCCACAATGTTCATGCGAACGCCCCACGGCGACGCTCAACCGTCAATTCAAAACGTTACTCCTTAAACGAAATTTCAAGAATGTTTAAGCTGAGTTTGCACTTGACCGAATTGGCCACCAAGCAACTACTGTCGGCCTTATGCAGCAAACGCTCCGCTTTTTCAATGCTCTCACCTTGCGCTATTACTAGCTTTACTTCGCTAACCACTTCAGTGAACTGACTTTTACCTTCAATCCTATCTAAAGTGCCCGTTGAATTGCACTGAATAGACATCCACTCAAACTTTGACGCTCTTGCGATGGCTTTAAATGACAAAATCAAGCAGCTCGAAATAGACGCCATAAAAAAGTCCTCTGGTGACCATTTATCGCCGGGACCACCGAACTGCGCGGGCGCGGCTACCGCTAGTGCCTCTACATTTTCAATTTTAACATCGAGGGTATTATCAGATTTGCCAACTGCATTTACATGATAATGATGGGGTAAAGACTGCATGATTTCTCCTAAAAGGGTATGAATGGATAGTGTGAATTGAGATTTTGTATAGAATTGGTGAGATAGTAACGAAATTAATCTGTCGTTTTTTTGATATAGGTTAAAAACTCATCGTAATCTTTTGCTAGCGTAATAAGAAAGCTAAACAACGCTAGAGAGAAAAATGCAAGACAAAGGCCTTGAGCAAACACCTTGGCATTCAATGAGTGTTCAAGAAACCTTAAACATGCTTAACTGCAGCGTCTCTGGACTTTCCCAAAATGAAGCCCAAAAACGCTTGGACGAGTACGGCGAAAACGTACTCAGTCGAGGCCAAAAAACTCATCCACTACTGAGATTTCTCGCCCAATTTCATAATATTCTCATATACGTATTAATCGCTTGTGCACTGGTCACCACAGCACTTGGGCATATTGCCGATACACTTGTCATTTTAGCCGTTGTGCTAATTAATGCTTTGGTTGGTTATGTGCAGGAAGGCAAGGCCGAGCAAGCACTTGACGCTATTCGACAAATATTAGCACCAAAAGCCAATGTGCTAAGAGACGGGCAGCGGGTGAATATAGATGGAGAGCAACTCGTACCCGGTGATGTGGTGCTCTTAGAGGCGGGCGATAAAGTCGCCGCTGACCTTCGAATCATTTCTTCACATGGCCTATCGATTCAAGAGGCCATTCTAACCGGCGAATCTATGCCTGTGGACAAAGACACAGAATCAGTAAGCAAACAAAGCGCATTGGGTGACCGAGTGTCGATGGCATTTTCAGGTACTCTAGTTACTAGCGGCAAGGGCAAAGCGCTTGTTGTGGCAAGCGGTCAACAAACCGAACTTGGACGAATAAGTGGATTATTGGCAAAAGTAGAGCCTCTCACAACTCCTTTAGTCGCGCAAATGAACCAGTTTGCGAAATGGCTTACCTTTATTATTTTTGTTATTGCATTAGCCCTGCTTGGCTTTACTTACTTTGCCTCACAGTTTGAGTTTACAGACATGTTCATGGCGGTAGTAGGACTCTCTGTTGCAGCCATTCCTGAAGGCTTGCCCGCGGTATTAACCATAACCCTAGCGATCGGCGTAAAGGCAATGGCACATCGAAATGCCATTGTAAGACACTTACCCGCTATAGAAACCTTAGGTTCAGTGTCAGTTATTTGCAGTGATAAAACCGGCACCCTTACACGTAATCAAATGATGGTAGTAAAAGCGATTACCCATGCTTATAGCATGATGGCAGACGGCACTGGATATTCACCTAAGGGCTCGGTCACAATAAACGACGAAGCGGTGTCGATTGATAACAACCCTATTGCCAAAGAACTCGCCCAAATCGCGGTGTTGTGCAATGACGCAGCTTTACGCCAGCATAAGGATGCATGGGTAGTAGAAGGTGACCCAATGGAGGGCGCGTTGCTGGCCTTTAGCGCAAAACTTGGGGCTGATGCGGATGATATCCAGGAAGGATGGAAACTAACCGACACCATTGCATTTGATGCAAAGCACCGTTTTATGGCCACGCTCCATCATGACCACGATGAGCATGCTTTTATATTTGTCAAAGGCGCACCTGAACGCATGTTGGCCATGTGCAGTGCTCAGCGCGCAGCCGATGGCAGCGCAGAGGCACTTGATGAGCACTACTGGAACCAACAGATTGAAGAGGTAGCAGGCCGAGGGCAACGGCTATTAGCCCTGGCGATTAAACCCATTGATTGTGAGCGTCATGTTTTAGAGCATAAAGACTTAGAAGAAGGTTTGGTGTTAGTCGGCATGTTGGCGATGGTTGATCCACCTCGCCTAGAAGCAATTGAGGCCATTGCACAATGTCATGATGCAGGCATACAAGTGAAGATGATCACCGGCGATCATGCAAAAACTGCCGCAGCGATAGCGAAACAAATAGGCTTAAACAATACTGACATGGTGCTAAGAGGCGAAGACATTGACCGCTTAGATGATAAAGCCTTAAAAGAGGCCGTATTAGAATGTGATATATATGCACGCACTAGCCCTGAGCATAAATTGCGCCTAGTCATGGCATTGCAGTCACATAATATGACCGTAGCGATGACCGGCGACGGGGTAAACGATGCGCCATCACTAAAACGCGCAGATGTGGGCATTGCAATGGGTAAAAATGGCAGTGAGGCGGCAAAAGAAGCCGCAGATGTCGTGCTTGCTGATGATAACTTTGCCTCGATAGTGGCTGCTATTCGAGAGGGTCGAACGGTATACGACAACCTCAAAAAAGTCATTAGCTGGACACTTCCTACAAACGCCGGCGAAGCAAGCACCATTATTGTTGCGTTGCTGCTGGGAATGACGATGCCTATCACGCCTATTCAGATTTTGTGGGTCAACCTGATTACGGCTGTCACCTTAGGGATTGCCTTAGCGTTTGAGCCAACCGAAGCTTCCACCATGAAACGCATGCCCCGTTCTCGCGACGAGCCGCTCTTAAACAAAGAGCTCATCTGGTATGTGGTTTTAGTATCGTTTTTATTTCTATGCGGC
This sequence comes from Glaciecola sp. XM2, assembly GCF_018595715.1. Classification (GTDB taxonomy): domain Bacteria; phylum Pseudomonadota; class Gammaproteobacteria; order Enterobacterales; family Alteromonadaceae; genus Glaciecola. The sequence goes on along the minus strand of NZ_JAHEOJ010000019.1, from coordinate 71,037 downwards.
GTTTTTGGCTCATATCATTATGCAATAGAGCGAGGTTATTCTATTGAATTGGCCCGCACTATCGCCCTGAATACCCTGGTAGTGATGGAAATCTTCCAGCTGTTTTTTATTCGCAACATTTACGCAAGCGCTTTAAATTGGGAAGCCGTGCGCGGCACAAAAATAGTATGGACCGTGGTAGTAATTATTACGCTTGCGCAGTTTGCTATGACTTATTTACCGCCGTTACAAAGCGTTTTTGCTACCGCGTCTATTCCGCTTATAGATGGGGTTTTGATTATTGCTATCGGGGTTGCCTTATTCATTATTATTGAATTAGAGAAGCGGTTGCGTATGGCGGTAAAAAGACGCTACGCCTAAATAAAAGGTTCATCATAGAGCTAGATACGCTAGCTTTCATGAATATTTGACTCAAAAAATTGAGCACCATAAATGTCATGATGAGGTCGAGTAATCGACAATATTCTTTAGGCCCTCGCAACGACTCAAATACGTAATTTGCAATGCAAAAGCGTGCTCAAGAGCGTGAAAAGCTATGTAGCTCTCGCCACAACTACCTCTCTGTTTCATATGGCGTTGGGGGCCTGCCCTAATTAACTCGATGTTACCTCTTTGTGTAACATGCTGACCATCGCCATCAATTTTAAATGGTGAGTTTTAAGCTTTTTATGCAGCTCGGCTTGGGCGGCATGCTCCTTCGCTTCTTGCTCGTGCAAACCGACTTGTTTCTCGTCCGCTTCAGCGAACTTTTCACTCGTATGGTCTTGCTGAACTTTGCGCATGGTTTTTTCATGCTCACGCTGTTCGCCTTCGTGTGCTTTGATTGCCTTTACATGATCTAACAAGTTGGCAGACCGCTCACGCAACGCTGACTCAATGTATTGAAGTTTATTTAAAGCTTGCTCATGCTCTTTCAGCCAAAAACCCACTTCATCTAACCACATTTTATGCTCACTTTCCCACTGTGCATGTTCATGGTGAGCAGTCAAATGGGCTTCATCTACCACAGCGTCAGCTTGCTCTCGTAAACTTTGCGTAAATGCGATTAACTGAGCAGTATTATTGTTAGCAAGGGTTTTAAACTTGCTCCACATAGACTCATTTAAGTAGGCCATATCAAACTTTAACTGTTCTTTATACGCCTCTGTAGCACCTTCTACAGCATCGCTAAAGGTTTTGAAGTTGTGCTTTAAGGTTTCACTGGCGTGCTGGATATTTTCTTTGCTATGTTCTGTGGCTTCTTCAAGCTTTTTCTCCGCGGCATGAAAGGCCTCTTGCAAGCTTTTACCTTCTTTTTCTACAAACTCTTCTACGGCTTCTAGCATGGCTTTGTAGCTTGGTTGATGCTGTTTATCATGGTTATCATTTTTCATAAGATGTCACCTCTGTGGGATTCTTTGGTGTGTTTTATCAAACACGCAACTGATATAGATTTGTCGTGAGTAAAATGTGAATAGGCTCACATTACATAAAAACATTCAGCTATTACCACCAAGATTACACCCCTGTGCACTTTGTATCTATAAGCAATGATACGCATGCAATTGTGGCTACTACGGATAGCGCAAAAGGGATGAGTGTAGGAAAATGGGACAAACAAGGTGACGCTGTTATTTTGCTTTGCGCACGTCAAAGCAAGGAAGAACAAAAGGTGTTCGACGGTTGCTTTGTGTGGAGATGCTTATGCACTTTAAAGACTATTATGAAATTCTTGGTGTGAAAGAAGATGCTGACTTAAAAGACATCAAGAAAGCCTATCGAAAAATTGCGTTAAAACTGCACCCCGATGTCAATTCGGGGGCAGACGCGGATGAGAAGTTCAAAGAGCTAGCCGAAGCATATGAGGTACTAAAGGATCCAAAGCGCAGAGCGCAGTACGATGAAATGCGCAAATATGGAGGAAATACAGCCGACGGATTTAACCCACAGCGAGAGTGGCAAGGCCAATCAGACGGTTTTAACGGCGCTCATGAACACCAAGATTTTTCAGACTTTTTTAACTCTGTGTTTGGAGGTGGCGGTTTTCATAAATCCGGTGGCGACAGAGGCTCAACAGAGTATTCCAACGATTTTGCCATGAAAGGTCAAGATGCAGAGATTGAAGTGCCGATCTTTCTTGAAGATACCTTGCACATCACTGAAAAAACCATCCAGTATTCGATACCGCACGTGCTCGATGGACAGATTCAACATAAACGCAAAACCTTAAAGGTCAAAATACCCGCAGGAGTCAGCGATGGTGAACGCATTCGCCTAAAAGGACAAGCAGGTAAAGGGCACGGTGATGGCCCTAATGGCGACCTATACTTACATATTCGCCTAGTCCCCCACCCCTTATTTGATGTCAGCGAGCATGATCTGATGATCACCGTTCCTCTATCACCATGGGAGGCAGCACTCGGCGCAGAAGTCACGATTCCAACGTTGGATGGAAAAATTAAGCTCAGCATAAAAGCAAATAGTCAGGCTGGTCAAAAACTCAGAATAAAGGGCAAAGGCCTCAAGAGCAAACATGGCAAAGGCGACCTCATCGCCATATTGAAGATTGTGATGCCTGAGAAATCCGATGAAAAAAGTCAGTTGCTGTGGCAACAATTAGCGCAATCGCAAGACTTTGACCCACGTGAACAATGGAGTAAATAAAATGTCAGATAACATGCTAATTATCTCTTTTGACGAGCTGTGTGAATCCCACCACATTCAACAAGAGTTTATTATTGAAATTGTTGATTATGGCATTGCCAAACCCATATCGGGAGATAGCGCTGACCAATGGCAGTTTGAAACCGCAAGCGTGCCTTGGCTTAAAAAAGCCATTGATTTATACACTATGCTTGAAATGGACTGGTTTGCAGTGGCAATGATAATAGAGTTGCTGAAGCAAAAAGAAGCTTTAGCGAAGGAAAACACTCAATTAAAAAGGCGCTTAGAAAGGTAAGTGTATCTGCCAAAATCAGAGTCAGTTTTTGTTATCGCCGCTTTGCTTGGCTTTGACATGGGAGGGCTTGTCGTATTTGCGCTGAGCTTAACAGTGGTGTCTTTTTTAGCACTGCCTTATTTGTTTATAGTAATGAAAACTATCGTTCATTCATATTGGACGTGCAGGATAGCGCTTTAACACATTTTTGAATGTTCTTGTTGAAAGCGAGCGCTTTAAATCATACGATTTGGCCTTATGGCGAAGGGTTTGAAATTGTTTAAAGGGTAACAAATAAGGAAAATTATTGGACTATGGACGTCACCTGTTCTAAATGTAAAAGAAAAATCGATGCGAACAATATTAATGTAGCGAAAGACACCGCGTTTTGTAGTTCTTGTGAACGTCTTACATCTTTATCAGACATACTTCAATCAACCCCAAGCAAGAATTTTCGCGCAAACTCACCCGTTCAAGGCACGACCCTCGATGACCAAGGTTATATGTGGACGGTTTGTGGTTCGCATCGTAGCTGGATGGCGCTTTTCTTCGTTCCCTTCACCATGGTATGGGCGGGAGGTTCGCTCTCAGGTATTTATGTTAGCCAAATCATTAAAGGTGAATTCGATGTTACTCAGTCACTTTTTGGCCTGCCGTTCTTAATCGGTAGTATTGTATTAATATCGGTGTGTCTGATGAGTGTTTTCGGAAGGACATTAATCTCCGTTGAAAACGGCAAGGCACTTGTTTTTATAGGCGTAGGCTCAATTGGCTGGTATCGAAGGTTTGATTGGAAGACAATTGACAGAGTCACGGAGAAGCACTCTGGGCAATATAAATATATTTCTTTGGAGGGAAGTAAACGGATTAATTTAGGCTGGGGTCTGAACGGAAAAAAGCAGTACTATATTGCAAACTTTCTTCGGACTAAACTTTAATGGTAAACATTGGCATTACGGAAAATTGCATATAACAACAAAGGAGCAAGTTAGTGTTTGAATCAGATGTATTTAACCGAAAATCAAGCGGCGAAGAAGAAATTAGTGGTGCGGCTCTGTATATGGATATTATTAATCTATTTGTGAGAATTCTACGCATTATGGGTCGAAAATAGTGACGGGATTTTTGTAACGCTATTTCTTTGCATCAACTCAAAGGGGACATGAGTAATGGAACTACTAGTAGCATTATTAACAAACATTGGCCTAATCTTTTTCTTTGTATTTGGCATTGCCGTGTATTTGGCGGTAAAGCAAAAAAATCACAATGATTAGCATTTTGCTCCAATTAAGCCATAGCGATTGCCATTGCCAAATTTGGCGTTTGTGTTTTCATAAAGCAGTTTGGCACCAACCTGTATGGTGGTATTGGCGGCGGTAATCAAGGTAACACCCTATAAAGCGAGCTTGAGTGCCATAAAGCATTGAGTTGAACAACATTTGGTGAATACGTGTGGCGTTTGAGCAAAATGAGTGTTCGCAAAGCAGGCCATATCTTATTGTGGTATTTGTGAACACCAAAAGCGGTATTTTTTATGTAGGCTTGGTAAAAAATGCGTGCTGTAAACTTAGCGTAAATCGTGTGAAAAACGGGCAATAGAAGCAAGATAACTTAATGGAGTCTTGCTGTATCGCCCGATATCTTATCCTGCTTTTACTCCGACTTAAATTTAACCGCAGTGCCGTAGGCAAGAAGCTCGGCTGCACCTTGGGCAATCATCGACGTGGTAAAGCGAACATCGATAATCGCATCGGCATTAAGGCGACTTGCTTCATCTAACATTCTATCAATGGCTTGCTCGCGGCTTTCTGCCATTAGCTTAGTATATTCATTGATCTCACCGCCCAGAATGTTTCTAAATACGGCTAAAATATCTTTGCCAAGATGACGTGCCCGAATAGTGTTTCCTCGCACTAAGCCTAAGTGCTGAGCGATGACTTTTCCGGCGACTTCATCAGCAGTAACTATCATAATGCTTTTCATAACTTTACTCCTTTATATTTATCTGTTTTTCTAGCTATAAATTGTTGGCGTGCCACGCTTACAAAGAGGCCAATAATACTGCCCCAAACCAAGCTTGGTATTAACTTTTCAAATACACTTAAATTACTTTCAAAATAAAATTCATAAACGCTAAAAACAAGCCCGATGCACAAGGATATAATTAATATTGTCCATGCAATGGTTTGCGCGATTCTTGACCCCGAGCCTTCAAGCAGCGCCTCAATTTTATCGGCCTCTAAGCTTGGTGCACTGCTGCCTTTCACCATATTTTTCATTTGAATTAACTCTTTTAGCTCTTGCGCACATGGCGCACAGTCAGCAATGTGTAAATCTATCAATTGTCGTTGTTGTTGGGTGAGTTCATTGTCTGCATATGCACTAAGTAGTGTGCGGTCGCAATTACGCTCATTTGCACTATGAACACTTTCATTGCGTATGGATTTATTCATTGTATTCTCCTTTTTCCGCAAGCTTGAGTAGCTCTGTTTTTAGGGACTGCCTTGCGCGAAACAGACGTGACATAACTGAGCCGTTCGCGATGGCCAAAATCTCAGCTATCTGTGCGTATGAAAAGTCGTGATAGTCTTTTAGTAAGATTATCTCTCTGTGCGATGCGCTGATACTAGCCAATGCCAAATCTATCCTTTGTTTACTTTGCGCTTGGCTCAAAAGCATATCTGGCTCATTGCTGCTAGCGTGTGGGAGTATGCTATGGGCGTCATCTGGTTGATTGTTATTCTGTAATTGACAATCAGCTTGTTGACGTTTGAGCGCGATAGTATTTGCTCTTAATCTGTCTATTGCTTTGTTTCGCACAACTTTAAAAAACCATGGCTTGAACTCAGCATCAGCGTATTCGCTTTCTTTGCGCTTTGTTAAGGCAATAGTTGCAGCATCTTGCATTACGTCATAGGCGTCGTCTGGCTGGCCAACAATATTAGCTGCCAGCCTATATGCGTCGTTGACGAGATCTATAAGATGCTTTTGCATAAATACCTTACCCAATTAATTTAACGCTTATTACTATAACGAGTGAGCTCTCTGATTTATTCCCACATTATGAAAAAAAATGCAAAAAGATTCAGCCTATAGGCAAATCACTCACCAAAGCAATGAGCAATCAGATAAACCCTATCAAGCAAAAAGTATGACATGGGTTATCCGGTTACCGGCTCAGCGCTTAAAACGGGTGTTTAACATAGATATTAGCGAATGTGAAAAATGCGAGAAACGCAATATAAGCATCATCGCTTGGATTATAGATAGTCAGCTTATCCACAAAATACTGGCATATTTAGAGAAAAAGTCAGACAAACAAAGCTATCTTACGACTGGCTGAATGTCTGCTGTGGATGTTCGTTGCCAGTCAAGCGATTGAGTAGAAAGCAATTCTTTGACGATGTTGTGCAAATAGCTACCCTCAGAAACGGAGCATTTGGGCCGAAGAACTCGTTTAAAACACCTGAATGCCGTGGTTACGCAACCAAAACTCATCAAGCTCCCATTTCACTTGTGTAACATCGTCTTGCTCAGTGATGAGCTTAGCCACTTTCAATTGTATTCTTGCAAGCTCCTTTTGCGCTGCTACCATCTTTTCAGAGTCATCATCTTCATAGCGAAGTTCTGATGACATTGCTCTGAGCACAGACGTGGCAGATACCTTACCAGAGCGTGGGCTCGATATGGTGACCACGCCGTTGTCAAAAGACTCAACGCTAAACGTATAAGGATAATTACTAATTTCTGAATCATCTTGCAGAACGTTGTTGAGCTGATACACACGCAAATCAAAAAATAACAGCCAGGCCAGTATAATTAATCCTGCGCCGATGGCTATACGCTTTTTTGTTCGTGTATTCATATAGTTATACTCTTATAAAACAATCAGCAACCAGAAGTATCTCAATCATTTAGTACTAACAACACGCCTTTTGAATTGTATCCATATCACAGGTGATCACGGTAACATTGGTGTACCCTACTCTAGCTAATTGCTCTGCTGACAGCATCGCTCTTGCCGATGTGGCGCAATGCAAATAAATAGGTCTTTGCGGGTCCTTTTCTATTTCCATTAATTTCATTTCAACTAAGCCACGAGGAATATTAATTGCCCCTACCGCTGGCTTAGCAGCATGCTCTGCTGGTTCACGAACATCTATGAGCAGCCCGTTGTTTTGCTCTCTTTCTTTCGCGGCAACATCTGCCGAAATACAGCGAACATTAGGCTTCACTTCGCTCAGTAAGTCGGGAATGGTTTTTAACATGGTGTATTCCTTTTGCGGATTATCTTATCTTAAGACGGATATATTCTAAAACGCACTCTATCGGGAGGCGTTTTTTTGAAGTCGTTTGAATATATATCACCCAATAAAGCCTTATCTTGACGTGCATCAAAAATGCGATCGTTGGTTTGAATATTCTCTATTGCAGGTGCATGATCGGTGCTATGGTTAACAAATAATTAACAATGGGCAGCAATATATGGCGACCGTAACATGCTTAGGTGCAGCACAAGAAGTAACAGGCTCATGCCACTTAATCGAAGCTCCTTCTATCGGCAAGGTGTTACTAGATTGTGGCATGCATCAAGGGGCAAGCGCAGTCAAGCGACTCGGCAAAGAACGATTCGCGTTCAATCCCAAATCGATTGATGCTTTAGTGCTCTCTCATGCCCACTTAGATCACAGCGGACTAATACCTAAACTCGTAAAAGAGGGCTTTTCTGGCCCTATATATTGCGCTGATGCAACGGCTGATTTACTCAAGATAATGCTGTTCGATTCGGCGAGCATTTACCTGAGTGATCTAGAGCGTGAGAACCGCAAACGCCAGCGTAAAGGCAAGCCTCCTCTTGAGCCAGAATATACGGAAGACGACGTGCGCTCGGCGCTTTCTTTGTGTATTACCAAAGACTATTTAACGCCTTTTACGCTATCGGATGAAGCAAGTTGTACCTTTTATGATGCAGGACATATTTTAGGCTCAGCCATTGTTGAGATTACCTTAAGCGATAAAGGCCAAACCAAGACATTAGTGTTTACAGGCGATTTAGGCAATCAAAATACCGTATTGATGAACGACCCTTCGTTTTTAAATAAGGCCGATATTTTGCTCATGGAAGGTACTTATGGCGATCGTAATCACCGCCCCATCGAAGATACCGTGCAAGAATTACGCGACATACTAAAAGAGACTCAAGAAAGAGGTGGAAACATCATGATCCCGGCCTTTGCAGTGGGCCGAACCCAAGAGATACTGTTTTACTTAGGCCAGTTACATCGCGAGGGCGCGTTGCAAAATTGGCAAGTGGTACTCGATAGCCCCATGGCCATTGAAGTCAGCAAAGTATACGACCGTTGGTTCTCTTCATTAGACGCAGACGACATTGATGAAGCTGCGCCTAACGCCCGTTCTATCATTCAAGACTTTATACCTAGTTTGTTTTTATCCGTTACCACCGAAAACTCAATGGCAGTGAACAATATAAAAAAAGGCGCAATCATTATCGCAGGCAGCGGAATGTGCACTGGCGGGCGGATTAAACATCATTTTAAAAGCCGCATTTGGAATGAGCGCAATACGATTATTTTTTGTGGTTTTCAGGCAAAAGGCACGTTAGGGCGATTGTTGGTAGACGGCAAAAAATCAGTGACCATTTTTAATGAAAGATTTGCTGTGCGAGCGCAAATCGAAACGTTGGGCGGCTTTTCGGCCCATGCTGGCCAAAGTCAGCTTGTAGAGTGGGTAAGCCATTTTTCACCTGTACCCAAAGTCGTCCTTGTGCATGGCGATGCAGAAGCTTTGGACACTCTGTCTTACGTACTTTGGGAGGACAAAAAGATTGGCAGTATCATACCGAGCTTAGGGCAGTCTATCGCGTTTTAATATCAAAGGTAGAAGCGACTCACAAGAAGGTAGTCATTCATGAGTCGCACGTATAACTGAAACGCAATCATGTAGCCACACGGATCAGGGCTGAAGATTACAATTTAAGCCTGGTATTTACGGTATTTAAAAAGTCTTAACGACAAACTTCTCTTATAAGCAGTTAAGCGGCTGCGCTTTGCGCCAACTCGCGGATTTTACCAACGATGGCGCGCAAGCCATTTCCGCGCGTTGGCGTAATGTGGCTCTCTAAATCTAACTGCAAAAAGTAGTCGTCTATGTCAAAAGCAAGAATGTCATCAGCAGACTTTTCGTTGTAAGCCGCTAGCACGAGTGCTAATAGGCCTTGAACGATTACGGCGTCGCTGTCTACGACAAAATGAAACTTACCGCCGCGATGCTCCGACTTAAGCCAAACGTTACTCTGACAGCCTTTTACGAGCTTGTCAGGGCTGTGTTCACTCTCGGGAAGTTTAGGTACATGTTTACCTAGGTCAATAATGTATTGATAACGCTGCGACCAGTCGTCAAAGAAGGCTAAATCATCAATAATTTCTTCACTTGAGGGTAATTGCATTACATTTCCTATGGGGGAATTGGGTTAAAAGCTGTGTTCAATCTAATGGGTTTAAGCGCTGGCGCGCGTTATTCACGCACGCATGATATTACTTTGACTTAAAAAAACACGCCAGCTTCAAGCTGTGCTTCTTCACTCATCATATCGCGAGACCAAGGTGGATCAAACACAAGCTCAACGCTCACCTTCTCAACAAACGGCACCATGCTCACGCGATATTCAACATCTCCCACCAATACTGGGCCCATGCCGCACGCTGGTGCGGTAAGCGTCATATTGATGTTGACGCATTTTTGCTGCTGGTCAATATTGACGTCGTATATCAAACCGAGGGAGACAAGGTTAATGGGAATTTCAGGGTCAAACACGCTTTCTAACGCGTCCCACACTTGGTCTTTATCTATGTTGCCATCACTGGGCGCATCAAATGATAAATGCAGAGGCTTGCGACCAATGGCGCTGGCATCGGTACCGTCGATGCGATACATATTACCGCGCCACGTCACCGTGTAGTTGCCGCCTAAATCTTGGGTAATATTCACAAACTCACCCGCGGGGATGGTCGCGGGGTTGCCAACAGGTACTAGCCTCGCTTTACAGTCACGCTCGGTGACTACCATTTTTTGCTTCATACTGCTTTACACTGCCTTATATGCTTAGTGTGTTTTAACCTACGTTAAAGCTCTCGCCACAACCGCACTCGTTAACCACGTTAGGGTTGTTGTACTGAATAATGCCGTTTACACCCGCCTTTACGTAATCGATTTCAGTGTTTTTGATTAGACCAACCGCATCGTCGGCAATGGCAACGGTCAAAGCATCGCTAAATTCAATGACTTCATCGCCGTCTTTCGGTGCATCTGCAAAATCAAGGACGTACGCATAGCCGGTGCATCCGCTCATTTTAGTTGAGAAGCGAATGATACTGCCGGGTTTTGTTGACAGCATACTTTCAAAATGCGCAATAGCACTGTCGGTCATGGTAATGACTTGGGTGCTTGGGACAAATGTTTCTACACTCATAATGACTCCTATGCCAACATCATCTTGGCTTTTTTAAGCGCAGCAAAAAGCTGGTCAATTTCTTGGTGGGTATTATATATCGAAAACGAAGCTCTTGCTGTACCAGGAATGTTCAAGCGCTTCATAAGCGGTTGCGCACAATTATCCCCAGTGCGAATGGCTACGCCTTGCTTATCTAAAATAAACCCAATATCGGCAGGGTGAGCATTATCAAATAAAAAGCTCATCACACCAATTTTATGTTTTGCCTTACCTATAATGCGCATTCCTTCAAAAGCATTGGCTTTCTCGGTGGCGTAATCAAGTAAACTTTTTTCATGTGCCTGTAAGGCGGCCATATCTTGTGATTTAAGCCAATTTACCGCAGCGCCTAAACCAATCACACCGGCAATATTAGGCGTACCTGCCTCAAGACGGTTTGGCAATGCGCCCCACGTGGCTGTATCGTAATCCACATCGTGAATCATCTCACCACCGGTTTGCCATACCGGCCAATCTTCAAGTACTGAACGCTTACCCCAAAGCACTCCAACACCGGTGGGTGCAAAGATTTTATGACCTGAAAAGGCATAAAAATCACAGCCAATATCAGCTACATCAACATCGCCATGAGCAATACCTTGCGCGCCATCTACTAGCACCCAAGCGCCCTTCTCTTTTGCTTTTGTGCTGAGAAGTTTAATTGGGTTGATTGTGCCTAAGGCGTTAGAAACATGCGGAAAAGCGACCATGCGCGTGTTATCGGTCAACAACGCATCAAAGGCGTCTAAATCAAGCTCGCCGTCTTCGGTCATTGGGCACACCTTTAAGGTTGCGCCGCTGCGCTTGCACGCTTGTTGCCAGGTCACTAGATTCGCGTGGTGTTCCATTTGGGTTACCAACACTTCATCACCGGCTTTAAGCAGTTGGCCAAGACCATTGGCAACCAAGTTAATACTTTCTGTCGTACCGCTGGTCCAAATCACCTCTTCTCTGTGCGGCGCATGAATAAACGCAGCCACATCATCGCGCGCTTTTTCGTATCGGCGCGTAGCATTATCCGATAATTGGTGAGCACCGCGATGCACATTTGAATTGCACGTGGTGTAAAAATCAACAATGGCGTCGATGACCGCTTGCGGCTTTTGCGTAGTTGCAGCGTTATCTAGGTAAACCAGAGGTTTGCCATGAACACTTTGAGCAAGTACGGGAAACTGCGCTCGAATAGCCTCTACGTCAAAGCTCATTTAACCTCCATGCTCTCAAAGCGCTTGCTGAGCAATGGCAGCAACCAGTCACGAATCGCTGGGTTTGGTATCGCATTCACCAGTTCTTGGATAAAGCCAAAGTTTAGCATTACCAGAGCCTTTGAGCGTTTAATACCGCGGCTAAGAAGGTAGTACAGCGCTTGCTCTTCTATTTCTGCCACCGTTGCACCATGTGCGCACTGCACGTCGTCAGCGTAAATTTCTAGCTCTGGTTTAGTATTGATAATCCCGCGACGAGACAGCAACAAATTGCGGTTGTTGAGCTCAGCAAGGGTCTTTTGCGCATCTCTGTGAATATGAATACGACCGTTAAAAACCGCTCTGGCTCTGTCACCAACAATACCACGAGCGTTTTCTTCTGTGGTGCCGTTTGGCATCGCATGCTCAATGGTCGAGTGAAGGTCAAATAATTCGCCCTCACCCAATAAATAAATCGCATTCATCTTCGCTTTCGCGTGCTCACCAGCGTGAATAATATCCACGTCAACGCGAGATAATTCGCTGCCATAACCTACAAGCGTGCTATTTAAACGCGCATTGTCGTGTAAGCTGAAATGACTACCACCCACTTGCTTAGCAAGCTCGGTAAAAAACGCAAAGCGATAGTGCTCAAGAGAGGCCGACTCGCCAATACGATATTCAGCAAAGGCGGTAGTAAAGCTTTGCTCAGTGCCGCTACCATATTCGATAATTGAGCACTGAGAGTTGTTTTGCATATTCACCAGCACGCGGGTATGTGCATCGGTGTCTTGGGTTGCTAAGTTCACAATGCGCACTGGCGTGTCAATTTTGGCGCTCTGCTGCACCTCAATATAAATACCTTGCTGACATAATGCGTCGTTGACCAAGCCAAACAAATGGCGTGTAGGTTTAACCGCACCAAACAATGCTGTAATTTCGGTTTGCTGAGTTTGTGTTGCGTTAGTCAATGAATGTATTTGCAAACCTGCAGGTAGAGTTAAAGCCGACAAGTCACTAACCAATTGACCGTCAATAAAGACGATGTCAATTGAGTCAACGCCTGGAATGCTTTCAACCTTGCTAGCAACAGCGCTATCTAGTTGATCAATCGCAGCTTCACGCTCTTTTAACGAGCTTAGCGGCGTAAAGCGCCAAGCTTCATTGCGCCCGGTAGGCCAGCCTTCTGCGCGCAAGTGTTCAAGGGCTTGCTGACGCACCGGTGCAAGATAATCCTGCACTTTTGTTGCATCATCAATGACCTTGTTTAGCCATTGACTCATGCCTCCACTCCTTCAAACTCTTTGCCTAAGAATGCATAACCTTCTTTTTCAACTTTTAAGGCAAGTGATGCGTCGCCGCTTTTCACTATTTTGCCGTTTGCGAGGATATGTACAAAGTCAGGCTTGATAAAATCTAGTAGTCGCTGATAATGCGTGATCACTATAAAGCTTCGCTTGTCATCGCGTTGACTGTTGACGCCGTTTGCCACAACCTGCAGTGCATCGATATCAAGACCAGAATCTGACTCATCTAAAATGCACAAGCTTGGCTTTAATAAAATCATCTGCATAATTTCGTTACGCTTTTTCTCGCCGCCGGAGAAGCCCTCATTCACGCCGCGCTTTAAGAAGTCGAGGGGCAGTTGTACTTGCTTGCATGCTTCTTTCGCGCTTTTCAAAAACTCAGCAGCCGAGAGAGGCTCAAGACCTTGTTGCTCACGCACGGCATTTACCGACTCTTTCATAAATTCCATGTTGCTCACGCCTGGAATTTCAACAGGATACTGAAACGCTAAGAACAGTCCATTAGACGCGCGCTCTTCAATTTCCATGTCAAATAAAGCTTCGTTGTTAAAGGTCACATCGCCTTCAAGCACTTCATAGCCTTCGCGACCAGAGAGTACATAGCCAAGGGTACTTTTACCGGCACCGTTTGGTCCCATAATGGCATGAACTTCACCGGGCTTAATCTCAAGGTTAACGCCATTTAATATGGTCTTTTCTTCTACTCGCGCGTGCAAATTATTAATTTTTAACATTACTATCCCACTGACCCTTCTAAGCTAATCTCTAGTAATTTTCCTGCTTCGACGGCAAACTCCATCGGCAGCTCTTTAAATACTTCTTTACAAAAACCGTTCACAATCATCGATACCGCTTTTTCCGGATTGAGACCTCTCTGCTGGCATAAGAACAGCTGCTCATCGCTCACTTTTGAGGTGGTCGCTTCATGCTCAACAATCGCGGTAGGGTTTCTGCTTTCTATATATGGAAAGGTGTGCGCGCCACAGGTATCGCCAATCAGTAACGAATCACATTCGGTAAAGTTTCGAGCACCATCTGCTTTGGGTCCCATTTTTACTAAACCGCGATAGGCGTTGTTACTTTTGCCTGCTGAAATACCCTTGGAAATGATGGTAGAACGGGTATTTTTACCCAAATGAATCATCTTCGTGCCGGTATCGGCTTGCTGTCTGCCACGTGTAAGGGCAACTGAATAAAACTCACCTACGCTGTTATCGCCTTTTAATACGCAGCTTGGGTACTTCCACGTTACCGCAGAGCCAGTCTCGACCTGTGTCCAAGATATTTTGGCATTGGTGTGGCATATGCCGCGCTTGGTCACAAAGTTATATATACCACCCACACCATTTTCGTCGCCTGGGTACCAGTTTTGTACCGTGGAGTATTTAATGGTGGCATCGTCTAGGGCAACCAGCTCAACCACCGCTGCATGCAGTTGGTTTTCATCGCGCTGCGGGGCGGTGCAACCTTCAAGATAGCTCACGTGGCTGCCTTCATCTGCCACAATTAGCGTGCGCTCGAACTGACCAGTATTCATTTCGTTAATGCGGAAATAAGTAGAAAGCTCCATCGGGCAGCGAACGCCCTTAGGAATGTATACAAAAGAGCCATCGGTAAATACAGCACTGTTTAAAGCAGCAAAATAGTTGTCGGCGCGGGGAACCACTGAGCCAATATACTTCTTCACAAGCTCTGGATATTTATGAACCGCCTCTGAAATTGGGCAGAATATCACGCCCGCTTCTTCAAGCTTGCTTCTAAAAGTGGTCACAACCGATACCGAATCAAATACGGCGTCTACTGCTACACCGGCTAGCATTTCTTGCTCATGTAATGGAATGCCAAGCTTTTCATAAGTGCGCAGGAGCTCTGGGTCGACTTCGTCTAATGACTGGGGCTTATCGGCCATACTTTTTGGCGCAGAATAATAAGAAATACTTTGATAATCAATTTTAGGATAATCAACGTGCGCCCACTCGGGTTCTTCCATCTTCAGCCATGTTTCGTAAGCTTTCAGGCGCCATGCTAGCATCCATTCTGGCTCACCTTTCATCTCAGAGATACGGCGGATGATTGATTCATCCAAACCGGCTTCAAAGGTTTCTGACTCAATTTCAGAATAAAAACCGGCATCGTACTTACGTTCTAATGCTTGTTCTATCTGTTCACTCATATTTGAACCCACTTAATTGTTAGTTTTGACTAGTACTTTGCTCACTGTAATCAGTGATGCTGTCGTGTCGTGCTTAATTATACCCAACTACTCTGATATAGATCCCATGCATGTGTGCATGGTCACGTGATGTAGAGCATGTCTGCATCACACCGTCCATGGGATATCGAGAGGTGTATATTTTATACTTGAAGCAAAATATTGATGTCGGTTGTTTTGGCTCGGTCGCTTTGGCGACTCGAAACATCTTTTACTTGTTCTGTGCTAATTAAATCTTGAAGTGAAATGCCGTTAAGAAAATCATTAACGCGGTCACTCAAGTCTTGCCATAGCGTATGTGTTAAACAACGCTCACCACCTTGGCAGTCTGCTTGACCTTTACAACGAGTGGCATCTACCGTTTCGTTCACCGCATGAATCACAGAGCCTACGGAAATTTCTTTGGCTTTGCGCGCCAGCGCATAACCGCCACCTGGACCACGCACACTGCGCACCAAATTAGCCTTGCGCAAACGCGCGAATAGCTGCTCGAGATAAGACAGCGAAATGTCTTGACGCTCTGAGATCTCCGACAACGAAACCGGACCTGAATCACAGCGAATGGCTAAGTCTAGCATCGCGGTAACAGCGTAACGCCCTTTAGATGTTAGTTTCATGCGCACTCCATAATTAAACAACGAGCGCGATTTTTTCATAACCTACTAAAATGGTCAAGTATTAAACCAACTATTTTAGTCAAGTATTGTAAAGCTCACCGTACTCATCCGATGAAAAAACCTATTATGAGTAGGGCAAGCATTTATTTACGGTCGGTACAAGGATTCTAGTATATCACAGCAAACTTGCACGATTGAATTTACTTATGTTTGAGATTGACAAATCTATGTGATGAATAGCTGACAATCTGCCCATTTTCATCTCGTGTAAAAGTGAGCGTTTCGCCCATATCACCCTCGTCACGTTTAAACCGGAACGTATCGCCTTCAACATGAGCATTATTGTTAGCATTACCATCTACTAGATTAATGACAAAGATGGTTAATAGGCGCTAAAATTAAGGTGATACAGGTCACAAACATAATCGCTTGTTTTCATAAGTTCTCAATTTCTCCTGATTATATTAAAGCAGTGCTTTGCAAGCCGCCTTTGTACTGCAAATCGTTACGGTTGAGGATCTCGACTACGCGATTTCGAACATCGATAATCCCATCATGTTGTAAATGTGCAAGGACTCTACAAAGGGTTTCTATTGCCATACCCAAGTAGCTTGCCATATCGGTGCGCGTCATCGGCAAACGAAACTCGTTGCCAAGCAACCCCTGAGCTTCAAATCGATCTGACAGACGTATTAAAAATTGAGCTACCCGTTGCTCTCCAGTGCAATAACTGTGATTGAGCTGCATATGCTGTTCGTAGGTTAATCTACTGCTTAAAATACTGAGCAATTGATGTCGAAATTGCTCGCTATTTGCCAACAGCGCATTGACCTTTTTTGCGCTCAAATAACCCACGCTACTTTTTTCAAGAAACTGCACATTTTGCGTGTGGCTGTTTTGATAAAAACCATCAACCCCAATTAAATCCCCTGGTAAAAAGAATTGTGTAACAAGCTCCATACCCGAATAAGAACTAATGGCGCTCTTTGCAGAGCCTGAACGTAATTGATATAGGCCGTTAAAGCGGTCTCCGGCAAAATACAAGGCTTGTTTCGCTGGGTAGACTCTGTGTGAAATGCTATCGACCCATTGATTTAAAGAGACATAAATAACACCCTGGCTAAGGGCGCTATTTTGACAGTCTTTTCTGCGTGCTTGATGCGTTGTTAACATCCGTGGGATATCCTATGTCTATTCAACATGTTATGAAGCAATAATCGCCTCATAAATATGATAGTCATGATACTCACGTAGTTAATTAATATGCCATTGGGTATTTCGCTTAGATGATTGCGGATAGTACTTAGTGCTAATGCTTGTCTTTAGAATAATTCTCCTTTTTACGGCGCACCGTCTAAGATTACTTTGCCTAGCATAAGGATTTCGGCTATTGTTTTTGAGGTTACACTGCTTTATTTTCATATTAACGTTTGAAAAGTCAGCCAAACCCTATAGTCCGGCGCAACCTACCATTTTGCATTTAATAAACTTTCATTTAACGGCTTCATGATGACCGACATCTATAAACAAAGCTCAGCGGCATTTTCAAAACGAGTATTAGCGTATTCATTGCTTGCCACATTCGCGACAGCCTGTTTGATCGCTTTGAGCCTATTTTATATTGATTCACAAGGCCGCGCCCACATCGACCGTTTAACCGAAAATACCGCGAAAGGAGTCGCCTCGCTATTACAGCAAGACTTAGAAAACAAAATGATGTCTTTAAGCGAGTTTGCGCAAATCTCTCAAATTGACGGCGTCATTAGCGAGCAAGAATGGCAATCAATCAGTCAAACTTTATATGACACAAACAGGGGTTATCAAGCGATTGGCTGGTTAGACGCTGACTTTAACATTCTTAAGGTGACCCCCGTTGAAGGCAACGAAATTGCACAACGCTTTAATATATCCGCCAATCCATCCGCTTTCATTGCCGCGACGAAGGCTAAAAACGAAAAACGTATTGCGATAACAAGTCCGCTTGAATCGATTCATGGTGGATTAGGAATGGGCATTTATGTGCCTATGATAGATAAACAAGAGAACGTAACTGGATTCTTTTCAAGTCTCATCTTGTTTGAACGGTATTTAGAGGCAGTGCTACCAGAAAACTTACTATCGGAACACGTTCTTTATTTGCGCATAAATGGTCAACTCATTCAGGCCTCTATGCTTGAAAACAATGCACTAGAAACCCCTTGGTTACACGAGGTCAGCATCAATATAAAAGACCAAGTATGGACGGTGGGTGTAGCGCCAATAGCGCAATATTTAACGTATGCTCACTTCAGCAAAATCCGCATCCTCTTCATCTTGGGAATTGCGCTGTGCATATTGGTTGGCTTAGCTACCTTTAAAGCCCTTAGTGCAAAAAGAAAGACAGATATCATCAGTGATGAACGACATAAGGTAGAGCATTTACTAAAAAACTTGCCTGGCATGGCGTATCAATCATATAACAAAGTCGATTGGCCAATGATACTGGTTAGTCAAGGCTGTGAACAACTTACAGGCTACACAAAAGAAGAGTTTGAAAATCACAAAATACTGTGGGGGAAGATAATTTACCCGGACGACTATATCCGAGTGCGAGATAAAGTAAATGAAGCAGTGGCGAACCAATGCTTTTTTGAGCTCGAATATCGTATTTTAAGCAAGAACAATGGCGTACGTCTGGTATGGGAGAAGGGGGAGGCGGTAAGATCGCTGGTATCGGACGAGCTTGTTTTAGAGGGGTTTATTAGCGATATCTCTACTATTAAGCAAGCTGAAAAAGACCTAATCGTAAGTCGTGAATTTTCTGATGCTATTGTCAATTCGGTTGTTGAAGCGGTAATTACCATTGATCAAAATGGCATCATCAAGAGGGTTAATCAAGCTGCTTTACACATGTTTGATTATACTTACGAGGAACTCAGGGGGCAGCCGGTTAGCATACTTATGCCCGAACACGATGCAGCAAGACATCAACAATACATCGCTAAGTATCAGTCTAGCAACCAAGCTAAAGTGATTGGTAGTGGTCGAGAGTTGCAAGCAAAACGCAAAGATGGGAGTCTGTTTCCCATACATGCATCTATTAATGAAATCGTGTCGCACGATAAGGTGATGTATGTTGGTTTACTACGCGATATCACCCTACAACGTAAAGCAGATGACGAAAAACGCTTACACATAGAGCAAATGGCACACACTGAGCGGCTTAATTCACTAGGCGAGATGGCGGCAGGTATCGCACACGAGGTGAATCAACCGCTAACCGCTATTTCTTTGTTTTCTCAATCGGGCAAGAAGCTCTGCGACCAACAACGCTTTGACCGACTACCGGATATCTTTGACAAACTCAGTCAGCATGCAAAACGTGCCGGAGACATTCTTGAACGCATGCAGTCGATGACGAAACAAGGAAATCGAAAAAAAGAGCGTGTCGATTGTCGTGTATTGATAAACGAAGTCGTGAGCCTTGCCGAGCCTGATGCGCGTATGCGCGACATCAATATTCAAGTAGAGATGATGAACACCCCCACTATGCTATATGTAGATTTAGTGCAGGTTCAGCAAGTGCTACTTAACCTGCTAAGAAATGGCATGGAGGCAATGCAATCAGCCGGCTTAGCCCATGGGGATACCATTGCTCTTGTTTGTACAATCGAGCCACCTCGTTATGTGAAAATTGCCATTAAGGACAGTGGCAGCGGCGTGGCCGATGATATGCTTGAAAAGCTTTTTTCGGCGTTTTCATCAACCAAGCAAAAAGGTATGGGAATAGGCTTATCTATTTCAAAAAGCATCGTTGAAGAACATGGAGGCAGTATTCATTATGCCGAGAACACCCCATGTGGCTCTATATTTTATTTTTTATTACCGATAGACCCAGCAACACCAAAGCAAACTTAATCGCGCAACGATAGCCATACTACTATGATTCGACGATATTTAACTGGCAGATAATGAACGCCTGAATAACGCTAAACTCATCGTTAAAAACGTAACGCCCAATGCACTAACCAAAATCAGTTCTGGCCACACTATATTGATGCCAGCTCCCCTGAAAACAACAGCTTGCGTAAAGCTCATATAGTGTCGAGAAGGTAATAACCAGGTAAAGGCTTGCACTACCTCAGGCTGACTTTGCACTGGGGTCATGCCCCCAGATAACATCATCATTGGAATAGTGAGCAGCAGCACCAATAATGAAAATTGCGCCATGGTTTTAGCAACGGTCCCTAAAAGAATGCCAATGGCCGCAACCACTAGGACGTATAGTATCGTGCCGAGCAATAAAAGCAGATGAGAGCCTGCTACCGGTACTGCCAATAAGTACTCAACCAGTAAAGTCAGCGACAATATAAATGCGATGACAATCACTAAGCTATTTGCCCATATCTTTGCCGCAACAATTTGCATGACGCTCAGTGGCACCGTTAACAAATGCTCAATGGTTCCATGCTCGCGCTCCCTCAGCAATGCAGCTCCTGTAAGCACCATTGTTAACAGCGTAATTTGATTTAATAGAGCATTAATAGAACTAAACCACATGCCAGTGCCGTTTGGATTAAATGCTCGTCGAATGGCCAAGCTAACAGAATATGTGCTACTTTGTGCACTGCGGCTTGCGAAATAGTTTATCTCTTGAGTGATAATGCTTTGTATATAGGCATTGCCTAAACTTGCTTGTGTAACAGCCGTTGCATCAATATCGATTTTCACTTCAGGCGTTTGACCACCTCTCACGTCTTTTTCAAAATGCGGTGGGATACTCACAACAAACATGAATGTATCTTGATCCATGTAAGTATCAACTTGGTCCGCTTCAATATATTCAGGTGTGTTGAAATACGGTGGATAAAACGCGTTGGCAATAGCTCTTGATAAGCTAGATTGATCTTCATCTATTATCGCTATCGACGCATTGTTAACCGACTCGCTAATGGCCGTTGCATTAGAATAAATAGCAAGGCTAAAAGAATACAAGATAAGCACGACCAATACTTTGTCGGTTAATATACTGCGAAGCTCTTTGGTGCCTAGCCATCCAATGTTTTTCAATGCCCGCATCTATGCCTCCTGCTTCTTCAATAAAAGCCAAGATACCAAGATTAAAAATGGACCAAACAACATCAGCATCATCAGGTCGGGTAATAACTGAATAAAACTCAGGCCCTTAGTAAACGCCGCGACACTCAGGTGCATATAATAAGTGGCCGGCCAAATTGTACCAATTACGTAACCACTGCCCTCTAAGGTAGAGGTGGGCTGAATGATTCCTGAAAATTGTAATGTAGGCATAATAGATAAAATGGTTGTTGCAAAAATAGCGGCCACCTGCGATTTAGTTAACGATGCGATCAACATGCCAAATGCTGTAGAGCCAATGACATACAATACAGCCCCCAAACTAAGGCCTAACAAGTCTCCTTTAAGTGGCACTTGCAACACAAAAACAACCAACAAGGTCAACACAATAAAGTTGATAAACCCTATGGTGACGTAAGGGACTTGCTTACCAAGTAAATACTCTAGCTTTTTGGTTGGTGTGACGTAAAAGTTAATCACCGTTCCCATCTCTTTTTCTCGGGCAATGCTCACCGCCATCAAAATAGCGGGAATCAACAACAGTAACATTGCTGGCACCTTAGGCCCCATCGAGTAAATGGTTTCAAAACTGGGGTTATAACGGAAGCGGGGCTGCAAACTTACGCGTTCATAAGCAGATAAATCGTAGCCTTTATTGCGGGCAAGTGAAACTAGATAAGCTGCATGTACACCCTCAACATAACTTTCAATCGTATTGCTACGCAGGGTATTTGCACCATCTATCCAAATTGAAATAGTGGTCGCATCGCCTTTTATTAAATCACGACCAAATCCAGGCGGCACTTCTATTGCTAATGCAATATCGTCGGCTTTCAATCTTTGCTCTAACGCTTCAACACTATTTGCTTGAGGCGTTTGTATAAAGTAACGAGAGCCTTCAAACTGCCGCAGGTACTCCCTGCTTTGTGGGCTTTGGTCTTGGTCGTAGACTGCATAACGCAGGTTATCCACATCCAGTGAGGTACCGTAAGACACGACTATTAACAGCAAAGCGCTACCTAAAAACGCAAAGCTTAAGCGCACGGGGTCTCGCATGATTTGCTTAGCCTCCAGATAGGTGTAAGCCAACAGGCGCCGTAAACTAAAACCCTGAGTGTGGTCACGGTCATGCCTGCCTTTTAAATCACGTGATCGCGGATCGTTTTTACCATGGTAACCGTCACTTTCAATAGTGCTTTGATCAGCTGTGCTAGCAAACACGGTTGATGGCTTTTGTATGTCTTGTGCTACTTCAGAGTTTGTGCTCTCTAAGTAACGAATAAAAGCACCTTCTAAATCATCACTGCGTTGGCTTTTGATAATATTGTTTGGCGTGTCACATGCCAGCACCTTTCCAGCATGCATTAAAGATATGCGATCGCAACGCATTGCTTCGTTCATAAAATGCGTCGAAATAAAAATCGTGACCTTATTGTTACGTGAAAGCTCAACTAACAGCTGCCAAAAATCATCTCTGGCGACAGGATCCACCCCAGAGGTAGGCTCATCTAGGATTAATATTTCAGGCTCGTGAATGATCGCAATGGCCAAAGACAAACGCTGTCGAATGCCAAGCGGCATGGATGAAGCTAATGTGTCCATATAGTCAGTCAAGCCAAAGCGACTGGCTAGATCACGAATTCTGATGGTCGCTTTATCATCATCTAAGTCAAACAGCTTAGCGTGCAAGACCATGTTTTGCCGCGCACTTAACTCGGTATACAAAGAAAAGCTCTGCGACATAAACCCCACCCGGTAGCGAGTTGCGATATTGCTTGCATCAATAGCCTGTCCAAACAAATACGCTTCACCGTCACTCACCGGCAG
The DNA here is from genome assembly GCF_018595715.1 of Glaciecola sp. XM2. Lineage (GTDB taxonomy): Bacteria > Pseudomonadota > Gammaproteobacteria > Enterobacterales > Alteromonadaceae > Glaciecola. The sequence continues at coordinate 48,387 of NZ_JAHEOJ010000019.1, read as the reverse complement.
CAGTCCGGTCAACATCTTCATAGTAGTGGTTTTACCGCAACCGTTAGAACCTAAAAAGCCAAATATTTCACCGCTTTTAATGTCAAAGCTCACGTTATCTACTGCAGTAAAGTCGCCGAATCGTTTGGTTAAGCTTTTTGCCACAATCGAGGAGGATGTTCCTTCAAAGTTCAGTTCAGGAATGCTTAACGCACGATGGCCTTTGCGCTTTTGCTCGGGTAATAACGCAATAAATGCCGCTTCAATGTCATTGGTATTCGTTTGCTGCTTAATTTCTAACGGTGTGCCACGGGCGAGGATTTTCCCATCGTCCATCGCAAACAATAAATCACATTGCTCAGCCTCATTCATGTATGCTGTTGACACCAAAATACTCAAACGTGGTTTATCTGCCCTAATGGCAGCGATTAGCTCCCAAAACTGACGCCGAGATAAGGGGTCAACACCTGTAGTGGGCTCATCTAGCAATAATAAGTCTGGGTCATGAATTAAAGAGCAGCACAAACCCAGTTTTTGCTTCATACCGCCAGAGAGTTTACCTGCGGGACGGGATAAAAATGGATGGAGTCCTGTGGCAGTGCTCAGAGCGTTAATTTGTTGTTTACGATAGCTCGAATTAAGGTCAAACAGTTTACCAAAGAAATCTAAGTTCTCTGCGACACTCAACTCAGCATACAAATTTTTACCTAAGCCTTGTGGCATATAGGCTATACGAGGGCTTACACAAGTGCGATGCGAGGCTGAGTCAATATCCCCACCTAGCACCTCAATCTTACCGTGTTGTAATTTACGCGCCCCAGCGATTAGGCCCATTAAGCTTGATTTACCCACCCCATCAGGCCCAACCAAACCGACCATTTGCCCTTCTGGGATGAGCATCGACACATCGTTTAAAGCCGTTTTCTTACCGTAAGCATGCGACACATGGTTAACGGTTAAGACATGCTGCATGTCATCATTCATTTAGTTGAATCCAGAATCTGGTAAAGCATCATTGCTATCCAGTTCGGGGGGCAAATGCGTGAGAAACTCAGGCCAAGCAGAAGGCGTTTGTTGTTCAAATGAGCTAAGGCGAATATATGCCACACCTCTGACACCTGTTTTGACTTGTTCTAAATGCTGCATGACCAATGTCTGCGGTATGCGCACCTTCACTCTAAACATAAGCTTGTCGCGCTCCGTTTGAGTCTCAACGGCTTTGGGTGTGAACTGCGATTCAGGGGAGATAAACGAAACAGTCGCTGGAATTGCATAGTCTATAACATCCAATTTAATGCGCGCTTCGCTCCCAACAGACGTGCTAAATGCCTGTTCGGAGGGCAAGAACACTTCCATGTAAATATCTGTTAAATTAATCAGCGTAAACACTTTCCCGCCGCTTGCTAGTACCTCACCGGTTTCTGCTAAACGGTATAAAATGCGCCCGGTAACCGGGGCAACTAATGTGGCTTCATCGATATAAGTTTGTACTTTGCTTACCGAGGCTTCAGATGCTGTCACTGCATATTTTAAGGTCGTTAAGCGCACGTTAGCCGCGGCTAAGGCAGCTTGCGCACTGTCTTTGACACTTTGCTTTTGATCTAAGTCACTTTGCGACAGTGCACCTGATTTGACTAAAGGTATCACACGATTGAGCTCTTGGACGGCAAGCGTTAGCTCGCTTTGACGCTGCGCGATAATCGATATCTCTTCCTCCACCGCCGCTTTACTTTGAGCCAATTGAGCTTGCGCTAATGCCAGTTCACTATCGAGCTCATCGGTATCCATAATGGCTAGCACTTGTCCGGCACGAACTAAATCGCCCTCTGCAGCAAGTACTTGCTCTATTCTACCTGCATATTTAGTCATGATATCGATTTGGTCGGCCTCAATCCTGCCGTTGCCGTATGCAATATCTTGTGGAGTGGCGGCTTGCTCTTGTTGCCACCACTGCCAAATGACAAGCATACTGACCACTACGATCATCATGATCGCTATCGCACTAAAAGATTTTTTTATCATCACTGAATTCGCTCGTTGACTCATAATATGAAGGGAATTAAACACCAAGGCATAGTGTGCATGGTTTACGTGTCAAGCGTTATTAGGGATACCCACACCCAATTTCAGTTTGATTAGCGCTGATCCGAGTGAAATGGCCTTATTTTGAGCCGCTAATATAAGTACTAGCCACAATATGATTAGGTAAGCCCCTCATTGCAGAAAATACCCACCGCAATACACTTGTCTGTATTAGTCAGCATAATCAAAACCAAAGGTTTAATACTTCTCTTTAGGTTAAGGAAATCATGCAGGATATAAAAATGAATGAACTACTCACCAATGACCATGTGAAACTCGATATTGCGCAACATCTCGTTACTCTGCGTCCAATTACACCAGAAGACAAAGAGATCGAAGCCTCTTTTGTGCACAACTTATCGCTTGAAACAAAATACGAGCGATTTTTTGAGGGCATAAAAGACCTTTCCCCTTATATGCTTAAAAAGCTTTGCGACATAGATTACGTCAGCACCATGGCTTACGTCGCTACGGTGCAAGAAGATGGAAAAGAGAAAGAGATTGGTGTTTGCCGCTATGCGCCAGGCAATAATGAGGATGAACGCGAGATGGCCTTGGCCATTGCCGACGACTTCCCCTATCTTGATGTGGCTGTCCCCCTGCTTGAGCAGTTAATTGCCCATGCTAAATCAAACAACGTAAAACGCCTATATTCCATCGAAATGAGCGGCAATCACCGTATTATTAAATTAGCCAAGAAGATGGGGATGCAGGCAAAAACAGACCCTGATGACGCACAACAAATGATTTATTCATTAACGCTTTGAGCAAAAAACCAATAGTATAGCTATAAGCTGTCCCAATTTATGGGTACACCAGATTAATCAACTAAGTAATATATATGCAAAGAGAACAAATAGTATATATCGTCGATGACGATGAAGGTATCCGCGAAGGCCTCAGCCTTTTGTTAGAAACCGTAGGTTTACCTGCGCAGCTTTTTAGCAGCGCTCAAGAGTTTTTAGATGCCTACGATGAAAAACAAGGCGGATGCTTGGTGCTAGACATAAGAATGCCTCGTATATCTGGACTAGATTTACAAAAAATCTTAAAAGAGCGAGGGTTTGCTTTACCCATTATCTTTATCACTGGTCATGGCGATATTCCCATGGCAGTTGAAGCCATGCGCCATGGTGCAATGGATTTTATTCGCAAACCCTTCCGTGAACAAGATTTGCTCGACACCATCAATCAGGCGCTGCAAGTAGATGCGGGGCAAAGTAAGCACCAACAAGAGCGCAATGCAATATTGAACAAGCTAGCTTCGCTGTCTGAGCGCGAGCGAGAAATATTCGAGCGTGTGGCAAATGGCGATATGAATAAGGTCATTGCTTATGATTTAGGGATCAGTGAGAGAACCGTTGAGGTGCATCGCTCGCATGTCATGAAAAAACTCGATGCTAAAACTCTTCCCGCTCTCGTGCGCTGCAAACTTGTGGAAGAAATGTCAGGCAGTGTTTAACGCATCATAAGCTCGACCGAAGCGCTCGATTAGGCGTCATATTTATCTGGTTTGACGACGTCGATAAGCTAAACAATTGGGGTAACGGATAAGCTTACGGGGAAGTGATCTGAAGTATGAATATTCGTATGAACATGCACGTGATTCGTGCGTAAACCACGGCAGTAAATATGATCGAGGTGTTGAAACAAATGGTGCATTCTTGGTCTTCGCGTTATCTCCACCTCGTTTAAGGCAAAGGCGGTCGCCAACGACTGCAAGTATTTCAGCCGCTGACGGTTCCAAGTGTTGAAGTCCCCCGCCATTATTACCGGTCCGCGATGCGCGTTAAGCACCTCAAATACACCTTTTAAATGGCTCATAAACTTATCTATCGACACAAAGTTAATCAGATGCGCGTTTACCACCAATAATTGTTGATGACTATTGGCAATGGGGTAAAGGCAAGCCAGTGACATTTTTTTTGTTTTGGTGATGGGCTCGCTATGTGCAGATGCAGCAAATGTATGCTCAATAGCCGCCACGCGACAGCCTGTTTTTATGCCATTCTCAACATTATCGCGCATATTCTTAAAGCTGCGGGCCATAATCCACTGATGCTCTCGGGAGCGGGTAAATTGAAAATCAAAACGTGAATTTAACACCGCCTCTTGTAGTAACACCACGTCCTTGTGTTTAATCAAACTCACGAAATCTTCGTGCCATCCAGATTTTTTACACTTAAACACATTCCACAATAATACTTCAATACTTGGGCCTAATGCGTCTTGCGGCGCATTGCCCATTACCCGAAGTGACTCTAGCGGATTATATTGGTGAGATATCATAGGTTAACTAATCTTGAGCTCATGAGATGTAGCATAGTACGTAACAGCCCCTTTAAACGGTAACACCACTTACAAATACGGAGAAAATAAACGAAATAGATTATTTCGCATTCGTTTGTAGATAGGAAATCCTTTTGCTTGCTCTGGGGTTACCTGCCTAGCCGCCTCTCTCTTCGTATCAAAAAATGTAGCGAGTTTGGCATTAAGGGTTTTATCGTAACACTCTAGGTTAATTTCAAAGTTAAACTCTAGGCTTCTTGCGTCCCAGTTGCTCGAGCCGATAAAAGAATACACATCATCTATTATCATAATTTTACTGTGATCAAAGGGCCGTGTGTTCTGATACAGCTTGATACCATGCGCAATTATCCTTGAGAAATTCGCCTGTAGAACCCAATCTAAAAACAGAATGTTGCTATTTTGGGGAACGATGATTTCAATCGTTATGCCTCGCAATGCCGCAGCATGCAGCGACGCCATCAAAACGCTATCTGGAACGAAATAGGGCGTCATGATTTTCACGTTCTGTTTTGCACACGCCAACGCGTTTATCAAGGTCCATTTGACTTTATTATGATGCTCATCAGGGCCATCCTGAATAACTTTTGCGAGTACCGAACCCTGATTCGCTGACGCGTTTGTTTTATCAAATAAAGGAAAGGCAATCATCTCACCGGTGGCAAAATACCAATCCTCGATAAACACCTGACTGATTTGATCAATTACAGCGCCTGTCACTTTAAAGTGAATATCATCTATAGGGCTATTGGATGAAGCGATGACATTGTGTTTACTGACATTCATACCACCAATAAACGCATGCGTCCCATCAACACAAAGAATTTTTCTGTGATTTCTTAGATTGATAAAGCGGATGCCTTTTAATGAGACCGTTGGTAAAAAGCGTGCTGTCTTTATCCCAGCCTTTTTTAACGCTCCCTGAGAATGTTGCAATCCATATCGAATACCGATGCCATCTAGCAGCACGTTTATTGTCACGCCTCGTTGCTTGGCGTTTGCAAGTGCCGCAACAAACTGCTTGCCTATGGCATCATGCTCAAAAATATAGCTTGATAATATGATATGCCTGCGCGCGTTATCAATCGACTCAAGCATGGCGGGATATGCGTTATCACCATTCACAAGTGGCTCAACATCACAATATTGTAAACGACTAAAAGGGTGAATATTGCTGCCAGACTTAATAGAGCCACGCCAGTGCTCGGGCAGATCATGAAAGTCTATGGAAGACAATTCCATGGGGATATCGTTGTTTATCTCTGGGGGATGTATTTTCTGTGCAAAGCGCTGAATACGATTGACGCCAAAAATCCAATAAAACAGGCTGCCTATAATGGGAGATAATACCACCAGCCCAATCCATGCTAGAGATGTGCGCTCATTTTCTTTGTATAACACTACGTGCATGGCTGTAATTGATGACACACTCACATGTATCAATACACTAATACCTACCCAGTATTGGGAGGCCCATTCTAGCCATTCATGAATCATTGACTTTCAACCTGTTTTGCATCAATCATGGTGATATTTGAACCGGACACACTATCTCATTGGTAAGCGAACTATACAACAAAACAGAAGTGTATTTGACCCAGACGCTAGGCGAACACTTTATTATCTTCACACTGCTGTTAACAACGGCGGTGACCTTAGCGTACTTGCTTGTCATGCATTACATGATTACTCACCTAGATGCTAAATACTTCCTTAAGAATAGCCCTCACGCTGCTGCGCCGAGCGAAAAACGGGTTCGCAATATCAATTCAAAGTTTCACTTGTTTACCCGCGCCACACATACCACCTTCGGCTATTTCATTTACGCGCTAAAAATACTGCTGGGCATTTGCTTGTTAGGGGTCGGGATTGCCATGCTAGTGTTGCCAGGACAAGGCATACTCACTATCGTACTTGGCCTAAGCTTGCTCCCCTTCCCAGGAAAACACGCTTTAGAGAAAAACCTTTTGGCGCGAAAATCTGTGCGCGCCAGCCTCAACTGGTTTAGAAAAAAAGCCAATAAACCACCGTTTATTTTTGAGTCAGACCCGCATGAGCCTCAATAAGGCCTTGTGTAAAAGAGAACGTTCAATATGATAAACAATGAAAGGGAGTATTGACTGTTCGTTACGCAGTGTTTAAATCATATATTTCTATACGGTTCTTGTCTTGTCCTTTTGCTTTATAAAGAGAATGGTCAGCCCGTTGCAAGGCTGGTTCAATAGAATCCTCATCGTGGTATACGCATGCAACACCGCCACTTACCGTAAATTGCGTGGGTTTGGTCAGCCTTGCGACATTTTCCCGAATATTATTCGCCACCCTCATAGCACCATCAATATCAGTGAAAGGCAATATCATCACAAATTCATCCCCACCAAAACGGAAGGTTTCATCAGAATCTCGGCTATTTGCGCGTATGGTTTCTGCAAGCGCTCGTATAACCTCGTCACCCATTTTATGTCCGTATTGATCATTGACGGCTTTAAAGTCGTCAATATCAAACAAAATCAACGTTACTGGCAATAGACGTCTGCGGCTCATTGTAATAGCTTGCTCGGCAAGTACAGGGAACACTCGGCGATTGTGCAGGCCAGTCATAAAGTCTTTACGCGCCTCAAGTTGTAATTTTTCAGATAGCCTTTCAGATGCTAGTAACAAAGGTCGAATCACAAATAAAACTAATCCTACGATTAGCAAAGCTGCAGCAATGAATGTAATGCCAAGCAAGTTAGAAAGCTTTCGAATTCGCTCATTACTATCTTGTTCATACTGCTGTACAACGAGATCGAACTTCTCCAAAATTTGTTGGGAGTTAGTTTTTAAGCGCGCGAGCGTTTGTTCATCTGCTGTAGCAGGCACATTCAGTAAGTCTCTCGCTAAAGCAACATATTCATTCAGAGCTGTGTTTAAGTCGTTGGGAGCAGTGAAATAAAGGGCCTGTAATTTGTCGGTTAGCAAGTTATCTTGCTCTGTGACGCTTACCTGCTGATATTTATTAATCAGCATCTGATGGCGCTCAAATAATAAGTCAATAGCTTCTAGCGCAATGGCTTTATCGCTTGCATTGCCGCTTGTAGCATATTCAGTAGTGTAAAACGCAATGCGCTGAGACAGCATCCGTTGATACCCGCCCACGTCTATTTTAGTCGCAAAGGTAGTTTGTTCGTCTATGGTTTTATTAATAACCGCATACACAAATATGGCCAAGCCCGATACGATAAAAATCGAGATAAATGCGGTAGCGGCAATCAACCTTACGGGTGAATACTTTTTGAGCAAACTGCGCATAATTTAACCTTTTTGAATTTTTTTCATTCTATCCTATGGCTTCAGAAACATTCAATTAATAATGCTTTTTTAACGTTAGGGTATTCATGATTAGCTTTTTAAAGCAGTAGGAATACTTCTTACCCATAGCCAAATAGCATGAAAAAATATTTAAATCACACTGTTAGCTGATAGACGCTGTAATAATTGCGCATCATAGATGCATTTGGTTTTAATATGCTCGATGGCGAGTTAAATGTCAGTGCACTGAACGAAATACTAGGCTGCCGATCAGAGCTAATCGCAAGATCAGAAAAGATGTCCCAACGCGCACAACAAGCAGTTGAATATTCACTTTGAAATCCCCCTTGTTCAGCCGTGTTAAGCCCATAAAACTGCAATGACCTCGTTTAAGAGTTAACTTTTCATCCTACTTAATACTCGCCCTTGCTATGCGCTCAATATTTACTCAATGTTTGAAGGATATATAACCACATACTGTCAGCTTGTTTTACACTTCGCTGTATTTTTAAATATCAACTGCACTAAGTGATTGTTTTTAATTATAAATATAATAGGTGCAGTTCTTGCTTCATCGCACCTTTCAAGGCGGAGTGAAGGTGCTCATTTTATTCCGCTTTTTTCGCTGCTGTCATGAGTATGTAACAGACTTAACCGAACATTATAAACTGAAAATAACGAAAAGCCGGCTAACCGGCTAAAGCTTCCTTTGGAGATACCATGAAACGAACATTAGCAACGGCGCTATCTCTAGTGTATGCATCCGCAACACTAGCAACGCCCGTTTTTATCAACGAAATTCATTATGACAACACAGGTGGTGACGTCGGTGAATTTGTCGAAGTAGCCGCACCTGCAGGGACTGACCTTAGCGGATGGTCAGTCGTATTTTATAACGGGAGTAACGGCACCAGCTATGCGACAAGTGCACTGTCTGGCGTTGTTAGCGAACAAAGCAATGGCTACGGATTTGTCACAGTATCTCCGTCGAGCATTCAAAATGGTTCACCCGACGGCCTTGCGTTAGTCGACAACAATGGCAACGTTGTCCAATTTTTAAGCTATGAAGGAACACTCACAGCAACCAATGGTATTGCTAATGGTTTAACCAGCACAGACATTGGCGTAAGCGAACCTGGCAGCACGCCAGTAGGGTTCTCCTTGCAGCTTACTGGCATTGGCCAAGCATATGCAGATTTTTCTTGGGCTGAACCATCACCCGAAAGCCCCGGCTCAGTCAACGCTGAACAGTCGTTTGGCGATAGTATTGAAGATTTAGCGCCTACGGTAACAATCACCCCCGCCGATGGTGATGTGAATGTGGCAGTAGATGCCAATATCGAACTACAATTTTCAGAAAATGTGAACGTTAGCGGCATAAATCCAATTGTGTGTGCCAGCGAGGTTTCGATTTTTGCCACACTTTCTGGCGGTGGTACGAGCTACATAGTCGACCCAGACCAAAACTTTGCGTCAAACGATCAGTGTAGTTTTACATTAAGAGCAACCGACGTTACCGATTTAGACGGCGCACCTAACAACATGGCAGAAGATGTCACCGTCACATTCACGACTGTTGACTTAGATGCCAGCATCGATTTTGTCATCAATGAAATTCATGCAGACCCAGCTAGCGACATCACTGGCGATGCTAACGGCGATGGTGTTCGTAATTCTTCTCAAGACGAATTTGTCGAGCTTGTTAACACCGGTGAACTTGCGACAGACATCAGCGGATGGACATTGAGCGACGGGGTTGGTGTACGACACGTCTTCCCTGCTGAGTCTATTGTAGAGCCAGGTTGTGCTGTTGTTGTCTTTGGCGGCGGAACGCCAGTTGGACTGTTTGGCGGTGCCTTGGTGCAGACCGCATCAGGTGGAAGTGTTGGCCTGAACAATGGTGGTGATTCAATCGTTCTCTCAAATGGCGCAATCAGCATCGACACCTCTTATGGTAGTGAAGGTGGTCGTAACGAGTCTCTTACCCTTAACCCAGATATTACCGGTGAAGGCTTTGCCCAACACTCTTCAATAGAACAAGCAAATGGCGCGTTATTCTCGCCAGGAACACGTATCGATGGCAGCACATTCTCTGGCTGTGTTGTGCCCGATGTTGCACCAACAATCGTTGATGTTGCACCTGCAAATGGTGCTAACAATGTCAGCGTAGACACGTCAATTGCCATTACCTTTAGTGAAGAAGTGTCTATAATCAATCCGCCTACTTTACAGTGCAGCATCAGCCAAGCGGTAGACCTGATTGCAACTGTTGAAGGCTCAACGGTCAACTTGACCTTGGTAAACGAGCTAGCGGGCAATGAGAATTGCACACTAACCGTTAACGCAAACTCAGTGGTCGACATCGACGGTGGTGCAAACCCACTTCAAAATACATTCTCTAGCACATTTACCACCGCAGCACCGCTAGTATGTAATACGCCAGATGTCACGCTAATTTCTGCCGTGCAAGGTAACGGACCAGTCAGTCCACTACTAGACCAAGTCGTATTAGTGCAGGCGTCGGTAACGGCTATTCTGCCTAACTTAAGTGGCTTTGTGGTTCAAGAAGAAGCCGTCGACAACGATGCTGACCCTGCAACCTCTGAAGGTATTTTTGTTGCTAACGGTTCTATTGATTTTGAAGCGCCCGCTATCGGCGACGTAGTATTACTGAATGGCGCAATATCAGAGCGCTTTGGACGTACTCAGCTTGAGCTTTTAGCTGCTCCACAAACGTGTGGCGCAAACACCATCGCAGCAACACCTTTTGGCCTGCCGGTAAGTTCGCTTGATGATTTAGAAGCGCTAGAAGGTATGCTAATTAGCAGCGAAGCGCCTTTAACAGTCACCGATAACTTTAGTCTTGGTCGCTTTGGCCGTGTCACACTATCAAACGGTCGACTTTTCACCCCTAACAACATTGAGTTGCCAGGCAGTGAAGCTAACCAAGCATTGATTGCTGCTAATGAGCTAAACCGTGTTGTGTTAGATGATGCTAGCGACTTCTCAAATCCAGACGTTGTGGTGTTCCCTACGGGTAACCTTTCGGCCAATAACACCCTAAGACTTGGTGATACAGTGTCTTCACTTACAGGTGTGCTCGATTTCACGCGCGGTGAATACATGATTTATGCGGTAGAAGAGCCAGTTTTTGCGGGAACTAACCCGCGCACAGATGCGCCTGAGCTAGCGCCAGGAAATCTTACAGTTGCCAGCTTAAATGTGTTGAATTACTTTACTACACTAGATGCACCCGGTTCGGTGTGTGGTCCTAGCCAATTAAGCTGTCGCGGTGCTGAAGATAATGGCTTTGACAGTTTTGAGCGCAGCGAATTCGAGCGCCAGAAACTTAAAACGGTAGCCGCAATTGTCGCGATGAACGCTGACATTGTTGGATTCATGGAAATTGAAAACAACGGCTTTGGTGAAGGCAGTGCAATTGCCGACTTAGTGAGTGCGGTTAATGCTGAAATGGGTGAAGGTACCTATGAAATTGTTAACCCAGGCAGCACAATCGGTACTGACGCAATTACCGTTGCAATGATTTACAAACCATCGGTAGTGAGCTTAAGCGGTGATTTGGCAATACTAAGTAGCGAAAACTCTATCGTGGACGAGAACGGTCAGCCCCTGTTTAACGACAGAAGAAATCGCCCGTCTCTTATCCAAAAATTTGCCTTAAACGAAAATGGCGCAGAAATTGTCATTAGCGTAAATCACTTGAAATCTAAAGGCGGCAGTTGTGGCGAAGGCGACGACGATACACAAACAGGGCAAGGCAGCTGTAACCTTACGCGCACATTGGCGGCACAAGCTCTTACTACGTTCTTAGCAGAGAACTTTGGCGATACCCCAACGCTTATTATTGGCGACCTTAACGCCTATGCCAAAGAAGACCCAATTCGCACTATATTAGAGACCGGTTATACGGACCTAGCTAACCTCTTTGGTGGCGCACAGGCATACTCTTATACCTTTGGCGGTGAAATGGGTTATTTAGACCATGCCCTCGCCAGCGATAGCCTGCTTGATAAAGTGGTTGATACTACTGAGTGGCATATTAACGCTGACGAGCCCGTTGTACTTGATTATAACCTTAACTTCAAAACCGCTGATCAACAGATTCAGTGGTATTCACCTGATGCCTATCGCATGAGTGATCACGACCCAGTGTTAGTGTCTTTGCAATTAGACGCAGGTGTTGTAAAAGGTGATTGGGATGGTGACGGAGATGTGAATGTCAATGATATCCGTGGTTTGATTCGCGCAATACAATCTAGACAAGAAATTGATATGAGCTTTGATTTAAATGAAGACGGTAATATCTCGGTACTAGATGTAAGACTGCTTGTATTTTTATGTACGCGTCCTCGTTGTGCTATTCAATAGAGTAGCTAAGCGTAGGATACAACACATAGTTTTAGCCGCAACTTTTACATAGTTAGGCTTATATTCAAAACCCCAGCTAAGCTGGGGTTTTTTATTCAATCTACTTTTCGAGAAACTGTAGGGGCAATAACGAGACTATAAAGCTTAAACTTGCGGCGCCTCAATTTTACTTCGTTCAAAGTTAATCCCTGTTAAAAATCCAAAAGCACCAAAAACAACCAAAGCAAAGCTATACAGGTCAAAGTGCACTAATGCATCATATGAATTGGAAAGCACAAGATACCCATAAAAAATTGTGACACATACCCGCATAGCAAGGCTCTTATGCGCAGTTGCCAGTGCAATCATTAAAAATATTAAAATAGGTAGCCAAATAATCAGCGCTAATGCGCCAGCGAACTGATCAAATAACGTCACGCTTACAATATTGACACCAAGCGTAATCAAGATGAGCAACAAACAAAGTGCGATGAGCAGAACAAGCATAACAACGTTGCAAATAATAAAGCGTTGCTTATTCACGTCGGTAAGCGATTTCGGCAGAGGCTCACCGCCTCCGGACAAATCTAACCATAGTGGAAACGTATACCAAGATGACTTGGGCTTTTCATTATCTACAAAAAGATGAGGAAACAAATTTTGCGCATATATGTGAGATATCAATACAAATACCGCAAACAGCAAAATACTTAGGACCGATGGAGACGACAGTAGGTGGTTGGTATAAAACAAAAGGCCAAGAACGCCCGATATAAAGCCGGTAATTAATGTAACCTTTACCGCGCTTTGCCTAAGCAAATTAGCGCCAGCTACAATGCATAAGATGCTAAAAATCGTATACAAGCTAATTGAGTGATAATTTGCTTCTAGCCACCAAACACCCATGCTAATGAGCACATAGGCAAGGCCATGGATTTTGTATTGCTGAGAGTTCATTGCCAGTACCAATCTAATTATATATACGGAAGCGATTCACTGGCGCGAATCAAACCTTTAATCCCTCGATACGTCACGAAAATACTGATCGCAATGCCTAGCGGAATAGCAATGATAATACCCGCAATAGTAATGTATAAGAGAATACACAACACCCATCCCCAAACGCTCAACCAAAAAGTACCTATGACTCTTTTGAAATGACTTCTTTCAACGTAAGAGTACTTATCCATTTGCAAGTAGCTCACAATAAGCCCGGCAATAGGAGCAAAAGGCATGAGCACCCAGCCACCTAAAAGGAGTCCCCATGCAATCAAAACAAAAGTTTTGCCTTCACTAGACTCGGCGGGTTTGTAGGATTCTGGACTAGTCGTACCTGACAAAATGAAACTCCTTTTTTTAATTGAATGACACGATGCTGAAAGTGATTTTTCAGTATATGGGAGTCTTAAAGGCTGTCAAGGAGGTTTCTTGATGGTTGGGTAAAACCACAAGTGAAAGTTTCATCTGTGTTTACCTGTCTTATGAGTATCAACGACCGCTAAGGTCACCTTTCCCACTTTGGCACTATAAACCATGCAAACAGTCACTCACATGTATCAATTCTTTTTAGCCTTTGCGTTGTTTTGTGGGATGCATTAGTGCCCCTAACTTTTATCGGTCACATCTCAATAGAGTTTCCGTGATCTGGCCGCTCATATTCTTTTGGCGGTAAAAGAGTATAAATACTGTTATGTTGATTTTAGTTATGGCACAAGAAAACGTATACTTGAGTGATTCAAGTAGGAATTTTCCGTATAAACAAGTATTTAAAGAGACAAACAAGACCTGCAACTATGGTGATTAGCACTATGGCGAACAGTGTTGTTTGTGAATAAACCAAAAGCATACTAGAAAGCACGATAATGACCCAAAGCAGCAGCAAAACAGCGATTTTAATATTGGCCGCAGGCGCATCGTCACGCATGAGTGTGCCTAAACAAACGCTACGGTGGGGGTCTCATACGCTATTACAACACAGTCTAGACCAAGCACTTGCAGCAAATGCAGACGAAACATTTGTGGTGTTAGGTGCACACTTTGAAGCGATTAAACCCCTTGTAGAGTGCACCGAGGCTCAAGTCTTATTCAACCCAAACTGGCAACAGGGAATGGGTGCGTCTATCGCGTTTGGTATTGAGCGCATTCAAACCCAAGGGTACACGCAAGCGTTAATCATGCTGTGTGACCAACCATCTATCGATACCCGTTATTTAAACCGCATGATTGATGCGCACGCCGAGCTACAAAGCACCGTTGCAACACAATACGACGATGACCACGTAGGCGTGCCTGCGATGTTTGACCAGTTGATGTTCGCAACTTTAATGCAATTAAACGAAGACAAAGGGGCTAAAAAGTTATTAAACAGTCCTAACGTTGAAGTTAAAACGCTTAAACCTTCTACCCCTTTATTTGATATCGATACACCGAACGACTATCGTCGTTATAAGCCCCTTTAAGTGCGTTGTGGCTGAATAGGCAAACTGCGATAACGTTTACCCGATGCTTGATAAATCGCGTTGATCAACGCCGGCGCAAACGGTGCCATGCCCGGCTCGCCTAAACCGGTCGGCGCGGCATCTGACTCAATAAAATGCGTATGCACGTCTGGCATATCATTTATTCTCATCACTGGGTAATCATTAAAATTACCGTTTACCACCGCGCCTTCCTTAAAGGTGATTTCACAGTACTTTGATAATGAAATACCCATTGCAACTGCACCTTCTTGCTGCGCTGCTGCGCCGTCTTTGTTCAATACCTGCCCGCAATCAAGCGCGGTATCAACACGTACAACCTCAAAGTCATCACCTTTCATACGTACATGCACGGCCATGGCTACGTAAGATTGAAAGCTATAATGCACGGCAATCCCTAAACCCTCTCCCTCGGGCAGAGACTTCCCAAAGCCTGACTTTTCTGCTGCCAGTGCAAGCACCGCTTTTGACCTGCGCACCTGTTCTTCTTGTTCAGGATTGGTGTTAGCGTCATAAATTCGATTTAACATCGTTAGCGTATCTACGCCTGCTTTTTCGGCTAGTTCATCGGCAAACACGCCATAACCAAGCCCCCAAAAAATCGCATATACCGCGCGGTACCAACCAATGCGAGTATGTGCAGGCGCTAAACCTGATTCACTGCGTAAATTCGCAATCCCAAACGGATGGTTTTCAATTTCACTAACCGCATTAGCAGGTGCAAATTGAATAGATGGGTCAAATAAAGTGTTAATGGACGGAAACGCAATTCGATGCAACCAGCCCGAAACATTACCCTCTTCATCGAGCGATGCCTCAATATACTGCGCACTGTTTGAATGATAATAGCCTGTTTTGGTGTCTTCTTCTCTGGTCCAGGTTAATTGAATAGGTGTTCCAACGGCTTTTGATATTGCGGCTGCTTCTTGGACATAATCGCATTTAAATTTGCGGCCAAATGCGCCACCACAAATCATCACGTTTACCTTGATACTTTTTTTATCCATACCCAAAAAGCCGGATAACACAGATTGGATGTCGTCTGGGCTTTGAGTGGATGCCCATACCTCGCAGTGATTATCGTGTACCGATACCACGCTCGCGTTTGGCTCCATTGGCGCATGTACTAAATGTCCTTCGGTATAGGTGGCAGATACCTTATGTTTTGCTCTATCAAAAGCGCTTTGTAAATCGCCACGCTCTGCTATTTTTTCTGCGGGCTTTTGGACATTTTCAACAAGTTGCTTCATGTACACGTCGGTGTCGTAACTGCCGTGCTCACCTTTATCCCATTCAACTTTAAGCTTTTGTACACCTTGTTGTGCCGACCAAGAATTGTTCGCTACAACCGCGACACCGCCAAGCGAACCAAACGGGACTTTTAAAGGCGCAACCTCCACCACCGCTGTCACACCCGACACTTTAAGCGCTTCGGTTTTATCAACAGATTTTAAGGTGCCTCCCATTACCGGACAGTGAACAATTGCCGCGTACTGCATACCTGGCACTTTTACATCCGCGCCATAGATTCTTTTCCCTTCAACGACCATGCCCACATCGTGACGCGGTAGACTTTTACCGATGTATTCGAAGTCTTCTTTGTTTTTTAAGCTAGGCGATTCTGGCACTGGCATATTGGCCGCTATGGCTACTAACTCACCATAGCTAAGCTTATTGTTGTTCTCATTATGGTAAACGTAATGTTGTTTGGCATAGCAGTTTTGTGGTGAGGTATTCCATACCTTTGCAGCTGCCGCAACCAACATTTCTCTGGCTGACGCGCCTGCCTGTCGCATTGGTTCATACATAGTGCGTATACTGGCAGAGCCGCCAGTTGCCTGAGAGCCATACTTATCTTGGTCTCCTTCAGCTTGCTCAACGCGTACCCGCGACCAATCGGCCTCCATCTCATCGGCCACTACAGAGGGCAACGCCGTACTAATGCCCTGCCCCATTTCACAGCGACCGCAGTAAATAAGTAAATCACCATTTTCTTGCAAATGAATAAACGCATTGGGGTTAAACTCTGTCGCCTTATCGCTAGATGCAGCTAATGACGACATGGGTAAAGAAACGCCAATAAATAAACCGCCAGCAGCGATGGCTGTTCCCTTTAAAAATTGACGCCGGTCTATTTCCAACCGGCCTAATGTGCTGGCCAACTCTTGTGCTTGTCTCTTTCTTTCTGCAACTAAAAAACCTTGGATATCAGGACGCATGACTAAACCTCCTTCGCCAGTTCATCGGCTGCAATATTAATAGCCTGCTTTATGCGTTGATAGGTACCACAACGACATATATTACCCTGCATCGCCGTCTCAATTTCTTTTTCGCTAGGGCTGGCATTAGTGGCCAACAAGCTCGCGGCGTTCATTATTTGCCCCGCCTGACAGTATCCACACTGAGGGACACCCACCTCTAGCCATGCTTTTTGTAAGGGATGATCGGCATTGTCTGACAGGCCTTCTATGGTGGTAATGCTGCGCCCTGCTAGCGCCCCCACTGGCATTACACAAGAGCGTGTTGCCTGACCATCAACATGTACAGTACACGCACCACAAAGTGCTTTTCCGCAACCAAATTTTGTACCCGTAAATTCTAAGCGGTCTCGAAGAAACCACAAAAGCGGCATATCTTCAGGAACGTCGATGTCGTATGACTTATTATTGATGGTGATTGTTTTTGACATGGTAAATCCCTTGCTTAACAGAAGGTAGATGATGTACTTGGTAGACTAACTCCATCACTGTCGCATTGCAATTATCTGGGGGGGGTGCTTTGTGTTTTAGGTGAATAGCTTTTGAGAGGTTCGTTTACTGTGTAAAAGTATTTGAAAAGCGAGTGTGCAGAAGCTTAATTACTCCAGTGGGGAGTTACGCATCGCTCGACATTAAAATCTTGGTGCTTGCACAGCTAGGGTAGATTTACTTTGTTCAGGTGCATGTATGCTGTTTTGGCGGTTATGGCAGAGTAGTGAGGGAAACAGGGGCGCTTTACTATTTACCGCATGCGCGAAAGCAAGAAATAATAGGGCTTTCTTTTGAATTTGGCGGAGAGAGAGGGATTCGAACCCTCGTTAGGTTTAACCCTAAACACACTTTCCAGGCGTGCGCCTTCAGCCACTCAGCCACCTCTCCGAAATTTTTTGCCGTTTACTGTGAGTGCGAGTAAACGGCGGCTATAGTAGGGAAAAGCTGGGGTTGTTTCAAGCATTGATTATGCAATAACCCATATTCGCTTGCCTTACGCGCCAATGTGTTCTTAGTTTTTCAAACTTGCCGCAAAATCGAGCATACGATTTAGCGGTATCATTGCTTTGGTGCGCAGGGCATCATCCACAAATATCTCTTTGCCAGTAGGTGAAAGCAACGCTTGATGCATAGCTTCTAAACCATTCATCGCCATCCATGGGCAATGTGCGCAGCTTTTGCACGTTGCGCCATTACCTGCGGTAGGTGCCTCTATAAAGGTCTTATTGGGCGCCAGTTGCTGCATTTTGTAAAAGATGCCCTTGTCGGTGGCAACAATAAAAGTCTCGTTAGGCATGCTCTGAGCGGCCTTAATCAGTTGCGACGTACTGCCTACCGCATCGGCCATGTCTACCACACTTGCTGGAGACTCAGGGTGTACCAAAATAGCGGCATCTGGATGCAGGTGCTTGGCAGTTTTTAACGCTTGCGATGAGAACTCGTCATGCACTATACATTCTCCGTTCCACATCAACATGTCTGCGCCGGTT
The DNA here is from genome assembly GCF_018595715.1 of Glaciecola sp. XM2. Classification (GTDB taxonomy): domain Bacteria; phylum Pseudomonadota; class Gammaproteobacteria; order Enterobacterales; family Alteromonadaceae; genus Glaciecola. Next base: position 30,144 of record NZ_JAHEOJ010000019.1, on the reverse strand, counting down.
TGCTTTTGGATATATGCACCCAAATGACGGTCAGGGCCCCAAATAATTTTTTTGCCTTGGCTGTCGAGATGCTCAACAATTTCAAGTGCAATAGATGAGGTAACCACCCAATCGGCACGCGCTTTGACCGCCGCGGAGGTGTTTGCATATACCACTACTGTGCGCTCGGGATGCGCGTCACAAAATTCGGTAAATTCTTTTTCAGGGCAACCTAAATCCAAAGAGCATGTCGCCTCTAGGGTTGGCATGATCACGGTTTTTTCGGGGCTGAGTATTTTAGCAGTCTCCCCCATGAACTTAACCCCGGCAACAATCAAGGTTTGCGCGCTATGATCTCTGCCAAAGCGAGCCATTTCGAGTGAGTCTGAGACGCACCCGCCGGTTTCTTCCGCTAAGGCTTGGATAACAGGGTCGGTGTAGTAGTGCGCAATAAGTGCAGCGTTTTTCGACACCAGCAGCGATTTAATTTGTTCGCGTAATTGCTCTGTGCGATCAAAAGTAAGTTTTTTAGGTTTTTCCGGAAACGGAAATGATATCGGCGCGACGCGCTCGGCTATAGTCATATTGAAGATTATATATTTCAAACGTTCGGGTATTATACGTTTGTGTCATCAAAACTTCATGGGTTTTTTAAGGATAGTTTTTGAGGGGGATGTTTTCTTGTGTGCTTATTGATGGTGGGTCGTGCTGGATTCGAACCAGCGACCAATTGATTAAAAGTCAACTGCTCTACCAACTGAGCTAACGACCCTCAATAAGTGTCCGTGCAAAGATGAAAAGATGGTGGGTCGTGCTGGATTCGAACCAGCGACCAATTGATTAAAAGTCAACTGCTCTACCAACTGAGCTAACGACCCATCAATGACTATCTGTTGCAACGGCGGCATATAATACTTAAATAGAACCTTGGTGCAACCTTTAAATGTCTTTTTTCGAATATAATTGTTTAATTGTGCGGAAACTATACAGCGCAACCTGGCCGAGGCTTAACCTTTGGCCAGTTCGCTACTAGACATATTCGCTGAAGTGCTATTGGGGTACTCAGCAATGACTTGTTCAAAGTATTGTCTGGCTAAATTAGCATTGCCCTGACTTTTTGCAATCATGCCAAGCTTGTGAAGAGAGTCTGGACGCTTTGGCGAATCGACAAAACGTTGAGCGACTTGCACAAACTGCGCTTTTGCAGCTTCCCAATCTTGGTTGTTGTATAACAACTGGCCAAGCCAATAATGTGCATTATCGGTCAATTGTGAATTAGGATAGTTGGTTAAAAATGCCTGAAAAGCCGGTACAGCGCTTTCGTAGTCATTTTCTTTTAATATGAGGTTAACAGCACTTTGATATGCTTCTTGTTCAGTCTGCGTGTTTGCAGGCCTTGTAGAAGGTGTTGTTGACGCACCCGCAGATAAATTTGTGTTGCCCGTGGAGACAACCGCTTGCCCTTGCAGGGACTCAAAACGACGATCTAGCTCTAAGAACAACTCTCGTTGACGCTCGAGTATTTTCTCTAACTGATGGTTATGCAGCTCAATCGATCCTCGAATACTATCAACATCAGACTGCAACATATCTAACTGCTGCTGCATGCGTTGTTGGGTATTTGAACGCGATTGTGAGATACGCTCAATCACCGCTACTCGACTCTCAAGATCAGAGGTTGTCACAACGCCCGTAGTGGGTGATGTAACGGATGTCGTAGTGTTTTGTTGCGTAACATCAACTACTGGCGCTTGCGCAAGGCAAGCACCAGAGATTGAAATTAAACCTAGAGTGAATACTAAGCTTTTCATCGATTATTGATAAACCACTACTGCACGACGGTTTTGAGCAAATGCATACTCAGAAGTACCGGTTACAGATGGTTTCTCTTCGCCGTAAGATACAACAGAGATTTGAGAAGCTGATACACCTTCGTTTTGGAAGAATGTTTCAACTGCTTTTGCACGACGCTCGCCAAGAGCGATGTTGTACTCAGGTGTACCGCGGCTGTCAGTGTGACCTTCGATAACAACTGTTTGCCCTGGGTTCTTAACTAAAAACTCAGCATGCTTTCTGAGTACTGGGAAGAACTCAGACTTGATAGTAGCGCGGTCAAAATCAAAATACACAGTTTGCTGTGACTCTAATTCTGCCTTTTCTTGCTCCATCATTTGTTGTGCACGTTGAAGTTGCTCAGCAGCAGCGGCTTCGGCTTGTGCGGCAGCAGCTTGTGCGGCAGCTTCAGCTTCTTGCTGTGCTTGTTGGGCAGCAGCGGCAGCAGCATTTTGGCGTTCAGCCTCCAACTCTTCGTCGCTAGGGCCAGATGAACATGCCATAAGAGTAATGGCAGGTAGCGCGATTAAAAGCGTTCTTAATTTTTTGTTAGTTAGCATGTAAAATCCTTAATTGTATTAAATTTATTATAATAAAAACGGTGACCAGCTTGGCGACTTCACCTGCCCTTCTGCTGCCGGTAAAAGCGCTTTAAATCTGCCATCCAATGAAACAAGCGATAACACCTGCTTGCCTTCATGTACTGTACTGTAAATAATCATACTGCCATTGGGCGCAATACTTGGTGACTCATCAAGGAATGTCTTGGTTAATACCAACATATTACCATTTTGCAGGTTCTGCCTAGCAATATGATAATCTCCTTGCGTCCTATTTACGACAACTAAATTCGTATTATCAGGCGTTATTGAGGCGCCAAGGTTCATTTCCCCTTCAAAGGTTAGCCTTCGAGCACGCTTAGTATCTAAATTTACTTGATATATCTGCGGTTTTCCACCCCGTTCTGAACTAAAAATCAAGGTTTTTCCGTCAGGCGCCCAACTTGGCTCTGTATCAATCGTCCGATTTCGGGTTATACGCTCAAGGTTTCTTGAGGCTAAGTCCATCACATAAATTTCTGGGTTGCCGTCTTTTGACAACACCATCGCGAGTTTTTTGCCATCCGGTGAAAATGCCGGCGAGCCATTAATACCTGGAAAATCAGTCACTAACGTGCGACGGGTGGTATAAATATCTTGAATGAAAATCTGTGATTTTTTATTTTCAAAAGATACGTACGCAAGTTGATTACCATCTGGAGACCAGGCAGGAGACATCAGTGGCTCTGGAGAAGACAACAAGCGCGTTTCGTTTTCACCATCGTAATCTGAGATCACTAACTGAAATGGCAGTGGATTGGTTTCTCTATCGCGAACGATCACATAGGCAATGCGGGTCAAAAACGCGCCGCGCTCGCCTATTAGTGATTCATAAACAATGTCGCTAATAATATGTGCATACTGCCTAAAATCCGCAGTGTTGATAATTTTCTCACGCGCTTCAACGATATGGTCTTTACTCAACACCAGTGCACCATTAACTAGCGACTTTGACTCTCCGCCCGTGGCTTGCGCTCGAAGCACATCGATTAACTGAAACGATACTTCGTATTGGCCATTTCCGCGCTCTTCAATGTTGCCGACTAATACCGTGTCAATGCCCTTTTCTGCCCATGCATCGTAATCTACTTCATCGTCTTGTGTAGGAAATTGCGGCATATCAGACATTTTCATGGGGTTAAACTTACCGCTGCGCAATAAGTTATTGGTAATCACATCTGAAATATCTTCAGGTAATACCGTCGCACCATTCCACCTGAAGGGTACAACGGCTATTGGGCGTGCATTGCTCACCCCCTCGGTAATGACAATCTCTATTTTTGCCTGCGTTGCCACCGCGCTTAATACAAGCACAGTCACCAACACACTTTTCACTACACTCTTTAGACTCATTGAGACTCCGGCCTTACAGTAATATTAAAATCTTTAAATTCAGCAAACACTGCTGGGTCTTTCGATACTGGCAAGGTGTCGGGTCGTAACACCGCCGCCCGAGATGCCCTGCACAGTGCATCGTTGCCATCCAAAATGCGCACATCTATCACTAAGCCATTAGGTGCTAAGCGCACATTTAAGCGACATGTGCGACCAATAAAACTGTCAAAATCGAACAGGTTTTGGACAATGGTTTGATGTACCAACGCTTGATACTTTTCAACCTCACTCATCACACGTCTTTGATTCGCTGCAGATCGCGCAGCTTGCTCTTGCTCTAGCTGCTGGGCAATCTCGCGCTCTAAGGCTTCTTTGCGCTTGTTTTCTTCTTCTATGCGACGCTGAATTTCTTGCTCTCGCTGGCGCTGCTCTTCAAGGGTGCGCTGGCGTTCTTGCTCACGTTTTCGCGCTTCTTCTTGCTCTTTCTTTTTGCGCGCATCGGCCGCTTTTTTGATTCGTTCACGTTCAGCGGCTTGTTCACGCTCACGCTGTTCGCGTTTTTCTCTTTCTTGTTGTCGTGCTTGCGCTTCTGCTTGCTCTTGCTTGCGCTTTTGGTCCGCAATGGCCTGCGCATCAATGAACACCGCTTGGATAGGCTGAGACGGCGCCGATGCTGCAACCGCTGGCTTGCGGCCAAAATCAACCGACACTAACAGCGCCACCAACAACGCTGAGTGAAGTCCAAGTGATATGAGAATCGCCTTTTTACTTTGCATAATTAGGTAGCGTTAGGGTCCGTCATCAAACCAACTGAACTGGCGCCAGAATTTTGCAATAGCACCATCAAATCAATCACTTTTTCATAACTAATATTTCTGTCACCATTTACCACTACTGGAATCGTCGGGTCGGCCTGTAAGCGAGAGCGCACCAGCGCCGCAACCGCATTTGCGCCTATGGGTTGGTCAGGATTGTCGCCCACATTAAGATAGTACTGACCCTGTGCGTCTATCGACACAATCATGATAATTTCTTCTTCGGTTTCTAGGGTTTGCGCATTAGCTTTAGGCAAATCTACATTTACGCCTTGCGCAATAACCGAGGCGGTTGCCATGAATATGATAAGTAGCACTAACATCACATCGATGTAGGGTACAACGTTCATTTCAGAAACCGGGCGACGTCTGCGTCTTTGATACATAGCCTATCCTCTGCTCGCTAGACTTTGGCGATGCAAGATAGCAGAAAACTCTTCCATGAAATTGCCGTATGCATTTTCAATTTTTTCCACTTTCGTGGTGAAACGGTTGTAGGCAACATAAGCAGGAATGGCAGCAAAAAGACCAATTGCCGTGGCAATCAAGGCTTCAGCAATACCTGGCGCAACCATTTGTAAGGTGGCTTGTTTAACTTGCCCTAGTGCAATAAAGGCGGTCATGATGCCGTATACCGTTCCAAGTAAACCAATGTAGGGGGAAATCGAACCCACTGTCGCCAGATACGGCAAACGTGTCTCTAACTCATCTACCTCGCGAGACATAGACACACGCATTGCTCGATAGGTGCTATCGGTAATGGATTCTGGTGCAACTCCAGGTGTTTTACGCATCCTGACATATTCTTTAAAACCAGAACAAAATATGAGGGAGCATCCAAATAAGCCTTCCCTTTGCGAAAGCTCACCATAAAGTTTATTTAGGTCCGCTCCCGACCAAAACGAATCTTCAAATTCTCTTAGCTCTTGCTGGGCTGATTTTAATGCCGAGTTGCGCTGAAAAATATACGCCCAGCTAGACACCGACATACCTAACAACAATAACATGATAAATTGAACTACAAGACTTGCTTCCAGCACTAAGCTGGCGATTGACATATCATTTGTCACTACGCATTTCCCTCAAAAGGTTAGATGGGATCGGACAAGGCGTTTTTTTGCGGGTATCTACGCACCCTACTTTTACCTTTGCCTCGACCAAACATTCTTTTTTATTATTATATACCGCTTGGTTAAACATTATGCTCACACGCTTTATTATAGTCGGCTCACAGCTTACTGTTAGCACATCGTCGAGCACAGCGCTTTTGTGGTAGACAATATTGAGTTCTTTGACGACAAAAGCAATGGATTGTTCCAATAAATTTACTTGATCTGCTCCTAGCTGCCTCACCCAATCAGAACGCGCTCTTTCGAAGTATTTTAGGTAGTTAGCGTAGTAAACAATGCCGCCTGCATCGGTGTCTTCATAATAAACGCGTATTTTCTTATCAAATTTTTTCATGGGAAATTGTTATTTTTTATAAGTAATTTGTAAAAAAATTGCTAAGCACCCATTTAAATATACAAACCATCAAATACAGATCAATTTAAAGCATGAATTTTATTAATGCGAAACCAAAATTTAATTCAATTGCCTAGCGATGAAAAACTCGTATGATACGCACCATATCGATGCGATGCAGAGTTTGTTTCGTGTTTTATGGATCCCTTCCGTTGATTATTTTAGCCCGCACTCGTTGCGGGCTTTTTTTTGCTTTTAATCCAGCAATATTTTATTTTTTCACTTCAAAACCAAGATGCGCATATGCATGCTCAGTTGCAATACGTCCGCGAGGTGTGCGCTGTAAAAAGCCTTGCTGAATCAAAAACGGCTCTATCACATCTTCGATGGTTTCTTTTTCTTCACCAATGGCAGCTGCCACATTCTCTAAACCTACTGGGCCACCGCCAAATTTTTCAATAATGGCAAGCAGTAACTTTCGGTCCATAAAATCAAAACCTTGCTTGTCGACATCGAGCATATTAAGAGCACTGGAAGCTACCTCTGCATTGATGCAACCGTCCGACTTCACTTCAGCAAAGTCACGTACTCTGCGCAGCAATCGATTAGCAATTCTTGGGGTACCGCGGCTACGCTTAGCAATTTCATAAGCGCCCGCTTCTTGCATTTCTAAGTTGAGGTAACTAGCGCTGCGAGCAACGATATTAGTTAAATCTTTTACGTTGTAAAATTCGAGGCGCTGAACAATGCCAAAACGGTCTCTTAAAGGCGAGGTCAGCGAGCCGGCGCGAGTGGTTGCGCCAATCAGGGTAAATGGCGGCAACTCGAGTTTAATCGAGCGTGCAGCAGGCCCTTCTCCTATCATAATATCAAGCTGATAGTCTTCCATCGCTGGATAGAGCACTTCTTCAACAACGGGGCTCAAACGATGAATTTCGTCGATAAACAAAACATCATTTTCTTCTAGATTAGTTAATAACGCGGCTAAATCACCGGCTTTTTCTAGCACAGGACCCGATGTAGTTTTAATGCTCACATTCATTTCGTTGGCGACAATGTTGGCAAGCGTGGTCTTACCTAGACCCGGTGGACCGAATATCAATAAATGGTCTAGGGCCTCTTCGCGTTTGCGTGCGGCCTGGATGAAAATTTCCATTTGCTCACACACATGGTCTTGCCCTGCATAATCAGCAAGCATCTTCGGGCGAATGGCGCGATCAACGGCTTCATCTTCGTTTTGTGCGGTGGGTTCTATAATCCGATCTGCTTCTATCATAGGTCTCTCAATTTGTGCCACTACACCATAGACTTAAGTGCATCGCGGATCAATTGTTCACTGCTAGCATCTTCATTAAATATCGCTTTAATCGATTGCTCTGCCTGTACACGTTTGTATCCAAGCGCTACTAATGCACTGATGGCTTCATCTTTTGCCGACGCAGTGGGCATTAAAACCGGCGCTTGAGTTTGATCAGACACAGGGGCTGATAGCTGAGCGGCGCTCATTGGCGCATCAATATCATTGAGCTTGTCTTTGAGCTCCACTACTAATCTTTCTGCGGTTTTCTTTCCTACGCCAGGCATTTTCACTAGCGCAGTGATATCCTCATGCATCACGCTATGTATAAATTGAGATGCTGACATACCCGATAAAATGGTACACGCTAGTTTGGGGCCTACACCGTTGGCTTTAATCAGCACACGGAACAAGCTTCGCTCGCTGCGTTCAATAAAACCAAATAACAGTTGGGCGTCTTCACGCACCACAAAGTGGGTAAATAAGCTCACTTGAGCCCCCACATCGGGCAGTTGATAAAAGCTTGTCATAGGAAGCTGTATTTCATAGCCCACACCGTTTACGTCTAGCAAAATATCAGGTGGAAGCTTTTCTGTAATCGTACCGCGAAGTGAACCAATCATATTATTATTATCATGTTGTGACGATTAAAATGTAGGCTCGCGTCGTTTTAGCGCAACCGACGACGAACCGTTTTTGTTGCCTGCCCCGCCATGCGCACCAAGCTCTGCTCAGTATGCAAGTGACACAAGGCAACTGCAAGTGCATCTGCTGCATCTGCTTGCGGTGTTTTGCTCAGTTTTAACAGATGCGTGACCATATGCTGCACTTGTACTTTATCTGCAGCCCCCTTGCCCACTACCGACTGCTTGATTTGTCGGGCGGAATATTCGGCAACGGGCAATTCATTCGTTGTCGCCGCCACAATAGCCGCCCCGCGCGCTTGACCGAGCTTGAGCGCCGAATCAGGGTTCTTTGCCATAAATACTTGTTCAATCGCAAATTCGCTAGGAGAGAACTGGCGAATAATTTCACTGACTCCGGTAAATACATTGTGTAAGCGCACCGACATTTTTTCATCTTCGACTCGAATGCATCCGCTTGCAAGATAGACAGCCTTATTGGCCACTACCTTAATTAGACCATAACCTGTGATGCGTGAGCCGGGATCAATGCCAAGAATAATCTTCATACATTAAATGCTCACAAGACGCTCGGGACATATTTTTCTATGGCCAAACGATTGGATTCAGACCACGCACGAGCGATAGCGTCTGACTTACTCATCCATTGGTAACTAAGGTGTTCGGTCAAGGTAATGGTGTGGTTACTGCTGACCTTTGCGCAAAAGACATGTTCGTCGTTGTAAACCGTGCCTTCAGGGTAGCGATGAAGCCACTGCTTGCGAATGCGGTATTGATTAATTTGCCGACAATCTACTATCTGATGCTTGGCAAACTCTAATATTAAGCCCGTCTCTTCTGCGACCTCACGATAAGCAGTTTGAATAGGGGTTTCGCCTGCTTCAATCGTGCCGGTGACCGATTGCCAGAAGTCAGCGTCGTCATCACGTTGCAATAGTAAGACTTGCGCATCTTCACTATAAAGCACCACGAGCACTGACTCTGGACGTTTTAAGGTCATATTATGCTTGTTTTTCCTGAATGGTCGCTATCGCAAGCTCTTTAAGCTGATCAGGGTTTGCCTTTCCTGGCGCACCGGTTAATGGACATGCCGCGGTCGTCGTTTTAGGGAAGGCCATCACGTCGCGAATAGAATCTGCACCGAGCATTAACATCACTAAACGGTCGAGGCCAAATGCCAAACCTGCATGGGGAGGTGTACCGTATTTTAATGCTTCTAATAAGAAGCCAAATTTTTGCTGGGCTTCTTCTTTGCTAATACCTAGCAGTTCAAATACCAAGGACTGCATTTTCATATCGTGGATACGCACCGAACCGCCGCCAAGCTCTACGCCATTTAGGACCATATCGTAGGCGTTAGATAAGGCCTCTGTAGGATTGTTTTTCAAAGCATCTAGACTGCTATCTCGCGGCGCGGTGAACGGGTGATGCAGTGCGTGCAATTGCCCATCGGCCTCTTCAAACATGGGGAAGTCAACCACCCATAGCGGCTTCCACTCGCCTTGCAGTAGGTCAAAGTCTTTGCCCAGTTTTAAACGCAGAGCGCCAAGGGCTTCTGTGACGACATTGTAGGTATCTGCACCAAAAAATAAGATATCACCGTCTTTTGCCTGAGTGGCCTTAAGGAGCTTATCGACGGCCTCGGCGTTAAAGAACTTAAGCACGGGCGACTGCAAGCCTTCAATGCCTTTAGCTACTTCGTTCACCTTCATCCAAGCAAGGCCTTTAGCCCCATAAATACCTACAAACTCACCGTATTGGTCAATTTGCTTACGCGATAAACTTGCGCCGCCTGGCACACAAATGACCGATACGCGTCCGTTTGCATCATTTGCTGGGCCGCTAAACACTTTAAACTCAATGTCTTTGACAATATCAGCCACATCGACAATTTCCAGTGGGTTACGTAAATCGGGCTTGTCGGAGCCATAACGTTGCATAGCCTCTGCGTAGCTCATGACAGGGAAGTCTCCTAAATCCACATCAAGCATTTGTGTAAACAAACTGCGGATAAGACCTTCAGTGATTTTCATCACGCTATCGGCATCTAAAAACGAGGTTTCAATATCAATTTGGGTGAATTCTGGTTGGCGGTCTGCACGCAAATCTTCATCGCGGAAGCATTTTACGATTTGATAATACTTGTCCATGCCACTCATCATCAACAATTGTTTAAACAGTTGCGGAGACTGTGGCAAAGCAAAAAACTCACCTTTGTGCGTGCGACTGGGAACAAGATAATCTCTAGCGCCCTCTGGCGTTGCTGCGGTGAGAATAGGCGTTTCGATATCTAAAAAGTCGTTATCTTCTAAGTAACGTCTCACCGCACCTGTGACTTTGCTACGAAACACTAAGCGGTTAGTCATCAATGGGCGACGTAAATCTAAATAGCGATACTTAAGACGTTGCTCTTCGCTGTTTTCTTGATTCCAATCCAGCGGCAAGGCAGGTGCGCTATTGATAATAGTGACTTCTTTACCTAATAACTCTACTTCGCCGGTGCGCATATCGGCATTGATTTGACTCTCTGGGCGCGCTCTAACTAGCCCAACAAGTTCAATACAAAATTCATTACGCAGCTGTGATGCAGTGGCAAAGGCAGCTTCTGTGTCTGGGTCGATGACTACTTGTAAAATACCTTCTCTGTCGCGTAAATCGATAAAAATAACGCCACCTAAATCACGACGTTTATTTACCCACCCCTTCAGAGTGACGGTTTGTCCAATGTATTGTTTATCTATTCTTCCACAGTAGTCGGTGCGCATTATCAGCCTATAAATTACTTGCTTGCCGCGATGGCGAGATGTTGATTGATTGAAGCGCGCTATTATAGACCAAAGGTAGGCAATGCAAAACGCCTAGAGGGCTATTAATTCACTTAATCGGCGATATATAACTAGTTGTTGTCGCTAGCGAAGCAAATCACGTGTTCAATCGACAAACGAATACCAAAAGACTCACCGATTTGGTGGTTGTGATGACTCGGGGCTAAGCAAAGCACTTCTTCGTTAAAATTTGGCAGGTTTAAGCGATACAAAATATGCGCCCCACGAAACCGTCGATCGGTCACTGTCGCCTTCAAAGGGCTGCTATCTTGATGCAATATATCGTCAGGTCGCACCAATACGTCTACACGCTGATTTTCAACAAAGTTGTGGCTGTGGGTTAATGCCAGTCTGCCTAATTGGGTGTTTACATACCACTGATCTTGATGCATAACTTCACCGGAAATAAAGGTACTCTCTCCAATAAAGTTAGCCACAAAACGCGTGCTAGGTTGATGATACAACGCATAGGCCGAGTCCCACTGTTGGCATTTATGCTCCGCGAAAATGCCGATTTTATCGGCCATGGCAAAAGCTTCGTTTTGGTCGTGGGTAACGAGCAGTGAGGTAATGCCTAAGCGCTTGATAAGCGCTCTTACATCTACCGCTACACGCTCTCGCAGCTGCGGATCTAAACTAGAAAACGGCTCATCTAACAGCAGCAGTCTTGGTTTAGGCGCTACCGCTCTTGCAATGGCCGCGCGCTGCTGTTGGCCGCCCGAAAGCTCATGGGGATATACATGCAGGTAATCTTCTAAGCCCACTAATAAAAGGTGCTCAGTGGCCACCTGTGTACGCTGTGCTTTTGGTAGTTTGTGTAGACCATACTCTACATTTTTAAGCACACTCATGTGTGGAAATAGCGCAAAATCTTGAAACACTACCCCCACACCTCTGGCATCTGGCGCTAAATTAGTTTGCGTATCGTTGACGCACACTCTGTCAATCAGAATGCGCCCACTTTGCGCCGGATGAAACCCCGCAATCGCTTGTAAAAGCGTTGTTTTACCGCATCCTGAAGGCCCTAAAATGCAGCCTATCTCACCCGTTTCTAACTGCAAGTCAACTTGCTTAAGAACCTCTATCGTTCCATAAGCCAAAGAGAGATGTTCAAGAGTCAGCATGTTTATACATTCGCCTTATTCAGTTGTCGGGTTAATAACACCACGGGGATGAGCCCAACCAATACAATGGTAATGGCGGGTAGCGCAGCATCAATCAAGCGTTCGTCAGAAGCAAGTTCATATGCTCTTACTGCTAATGTATTGAAGTTAAATGGGCGCAGCACCAAGGTAGCTGGCAGCTCTTTGAGAATATCTACAAACACCAATAAAGTGGCACTGATTAAACTGGCCGATAACAGCGGGATTTGAATTTTGCCCAAAAGCCTTTTGTAGCTTGGGCTTAAACTTAAAGCTGCTTGATCAAGCTTTTGCGGCACGCGCATAAAACCGGTTTCAGTATTTTGTAGGGCAACACTGATAAAGCGAACGGCGTAGGCAAAAATCAGAATCATCATGCCCCCAGAAATAATCAGCCCAGGGCGATAGTCAAACCATGCTTGGGTAAACTGATTGATTTGACGGTCTGTCCAGCCTGCCAGTATTAATACGCCCACTGCAATCACAATGCCTGGCAATGCATAGCCTAAGCTAAGGGCCTGTTCAACGGTTTTCATCGGCATTTTTGAGGGCTGCTGCTCATTGAGTCGTTTGCTATAAGACACAACAACAGCGAACAATACGATAATACCAGCGCCAAGGGCCGCCAAACTTAATGAGTTTTGAATCAGCGTGATAAAGTCGCCTAAATCACCCACCGTTGCATATTCAATACTCCAAATAGCCAGTTGTATGAAGGGAATGATAAAGCCAAATATTGCTGGAATTAAACACAATGCAAAAACACCTAAACCTATTACACCCGGTAATTTTACAGGACTGATGGATTTTGCCTGTCTAGACTGATAACGAGCGGCGTCTTTACGACTGTGCTTTTCGAGTACCAACAACACCAGCACAAACACGCAAAGCACAGTAGATAATTGCGCCGCACCTTGTAAGCTCCCCATACCAAACCACGTTCTAAAAATGCCCGTGCTGAAAGTGCTGATGCCAAAATAGGCAACCGTGCCATAATCCGCTAGCGCCTCCATCATCGCCAAAGACGCCCCAGTTAAAATAGCCGGACGAGCAAGTGGTAGCGACACATGTTTAATATGTTGCAAGCGCGTGTAACCGGCTAGCTCACTGACCTTGTTAAAGCTATAGGATTGTTCGGCAAAGGCGCTTCGCGCGAGAATGTACACATAGGGATAGAGCACAAGAATCATCATCACTATCGCGCCAGATAAAGACCGAATATCCCAAAACCAATAGTCGTTTCTTGACCAGCCAAAGGTCTCACGCAAGGCGGTTTGAATTGGCCCGCTAAAATCAAGCAGGCCAGTGTAGGTGTAGGCAATGATATAGGCAGGCATAGCCAGCGGCAGCATAAGCAACCAGCTCAAAACACCCTTGCCCCAAAAGCGATAGTTAACCATGATGTAGGCAAGATAGGTCCCAATCACAATGGCGCCAAGACCAACACCTCCAGCCAAAACTAGGCTATTAAAGACGTATTCTGTAAATACTGTATCGAGAAGATGTGTCCACAGTTGAGTATCGATTGAAAATACGCTAGCGGCAACAATTATGAGGGGCATAACAACAACCGCCGCCAAAAGGCAGACCGCTGTTGCTAGGCCAGTTCTCGCATTCATTGCGACAAACGTATTGAAGTAAAAATGCTTAGCGCCAACCCGCCTTATCCATTAAGCGAAGGGCTTCACCGTTCATTGCGCCCATCTTTTCAAAATCTACGTCTTGCGCTTTGAAGGTGCCAAACGACTGCAACTCTTTGCTCCACTCAACACCGTCTAGCAATGGATATTCATGATTAACTTGTGCATACCATTGCTGTGAATCAGCTTCTAACATAAACGCTAATAACGCCTGTGCTTCGTCAGTGTTTTGCGCATACTTTGTAATCGCCGCACCCGAAATATTAATATGCGTCCCGGTAGTGTCTTGATCTGGCCAGATAACCCCTACCTGCTCAGCAATCGCGCGAGTTTCTTCGTCTGCAGATGTGAGCATGCCACCAAGATAATAAGTGTTTGCTACCGCAAGCTTGCACTCGCCAGCCACAACCGCTTTGATTTGGTCTCTGTCACCGCCTTTTGGCGAACGCGCGAAGTTACCTACCAATGCCTTTGACCATGCCAAAGTTGCCTCTTCACCTTGCAATAAGATGAGGGATGCCGTCATAGACTGATTATATATGTTACTAGAAGAACGGATACACACTTCGTTTTTCCATGCGTCGGTGCCTAGCTCTGCTAGGGTGCTAATTGCGTCGGGCGATACATCGCCTTTGCGATACATAATTGGACGGGCGCGTTTTGTCAGCGCAATCCAGTGATTATTGTCGGCTTTAAATGCTTCTGGCACGGTTTGGATAAGTGCTTCATCGGTAACTGCTTGAGTTAAGCCCAACTGCTCAGCACGCACCAAGCGACCTGCGTCGGCCATGATAATAATGTCGGCCGGTGATAAGTCACCCTCAGACTGCAGGCGACTGATTAAGGCGTCAGAGCCACCTGTTACTAAATTAACTTCAATGCCGGTACGCTCACTAAACTTGTCTAATAAAGGCTTGATTAGGGCTTCTTGTCGACCTGAGTACACATTGACTTCTTGGGCAACAACGCTTGGAATGAGTAAAGACGCTAGTATGCTAGCGAAGATGAACTTTTTAATAACAACCTCCAAATATCTAAAAATACGCGCTTCTAATTGATAATACGTCTCAATTACACAAATAGTATCACAAGGTTTTTTGAAGCGTTACACTTTCATTCAAAAAGACACCGCTGCCCTGCTTTAGTTGCATTAAGGCATTATTCGCACTAAAGTTTTGTCACTTTTTTAAATCAATACAGGATGTAAGCATGACCGCTTCTTGTGACCGCCCTGGTCTGATGGCAATCGAAGACGCCAAAGCCAATATTCTAGCACTCGTGCAACGCGTCAGCGAGACCGAAACCATCCCTTTGGAACAAAGCCTAGATCGCATGCTAGCACAAGATGTGTGTTCAAATATTAATGTGCCAGGGTTTAATAACTCTGCCATGGACGGATATGCGTTTAGACATCAAGACTTGGTGGAGTTAGAGACGCTGACTTTAGTGGGTAAAAGCTTTGCTGGGCGCTCTTATGAAAAGCCCTTATTGCCCGGTGAATGCGTTCGTATTATGACAGGCGCAGCTATGCCTGATGGCGCGGATACGGTCATGATGCAAGAGAATGCCATCGTTGACGGTGACAACATTTCTTTTATCAAAGTGCCTGATATAGGCAATGACGTTCGCCTAGCTGGCGAGAGTATAAAAAAAGATAGCTTGGTGGGCGCTACAGGCAAAAGGCTTAATGCAGCCGATATCGGTTTGCTATCTACATTGGGCTGCGCACAAGTGACGGTTTATCGCAGATTGAAAGTGGCCATATTCTCCACCGGAGATGAATTGATGCGCGCGGGGGACACCTATCAAACCCATAAAATTTATGACGGCAATCGCCCTTCTATTATTGCACTTCTCACCAAGCTTAATTGTGAAGTCGTCGATTTTGGTATTGTACCCGACGATAAAGATACGATTCGAAATATTATGCAACAAGCCGACCAAAGCGCAGATTGCGTGATCACGTCAGGCGGCGTGTCGGTGGGTGAAGCCGACTTTATCAAAGATATCTTGGCAGAAATTGGGAAAATCGATTTTTGGAAGATTGCCATAAAACCGGGTAAACCCCTCGCATTTGGGCGCCTACCTAACAGCATCTTCTTTGGTTTGCCGGGCAATCCCGTGTCCGCCTTTGTGACCTTTAATCAAATTGCCACTGATGCACTTAAAACCATGTCGGGCGAAACACTCAGCCTACCTCATACATTTGATGCAGTCGCCACCGAAATGCTGAGAAAACAACCGGGTCGAGTAGACTATCAACGTGGCAGATGCTTTGTTAATGAACAAGGCCAGCTATGCGTGGCATCAACTGGGCCTCAAGGCTCTGGGATATTCTCAAGCTTTGCCAACAGCAATTGCTATATCGTGTTAGAAAGAGAGCGAGGACGGGTTCAAGCAGGTGAAACGGTCAAGGTGCAATTGTATGACCATACACTGACTTAATTAACCACCTGTTACGGGCGGGAAAAAGGCCAGTTCATCGCCGCTATTGACAATGGCATCATCACCGCAGATGGCTTGGTTTAAGGCAAACAATACATCTTGCTCATCAAGCATATCCCACGGCGAGCCCTTTTCAACGAGGGCTTGTTTAATAGCAGCGATAGTTTGCCCATCTTGGCCGTCAAGCTCCATTTCACTTACCCCTAAGGTCTCGCGAAGATAGGCAAAAAACTTAATACGGATCATGCTTTCTCTCTCTCCCACAAACCGGTTTTACCACCTTGTTTTTGCTCAACCTTTATATCGCTAATGACCATCCCAGGGTCCACCGCTTTGCACATATCATAGATAGTTAATGCGGCAATCGAAACGCCAGTAAGCGCCTCCATTTCAACGCCTGTTTTGCCCACTAATTTACACTCACAGCGAATGTAAATGCTCGAATTGACCTCATCATACTCAAAGTCGACCCCCACTTTAGAAATCATGAGCGGGTGACATAGCGGAATAAGCGTTGAGCACTGTTTCGCACCTTGAATACCCGCGATACGCGCAGTAGCCAATACATCGCCCTTTTTCAAATCATTGCTTTTGATAAGCGCCAAGGTCTCTTTTTGCATGAGTACCGCAGCAGTAGCTACCGCAATACGAGTCGTTGCTTGCTTTTCGCTGACATCGACCATATTCGCGTTTCCGCTTTGGTCGATGTGGGTGAGGGTATTGTCTGTCAATGCACTGTCCTATTTCATGCCTATGCTATGCCGATTATTGAGAATGGGCCGCAATTAAAAAGATGATAGTCAAATGTGAGGCGCAAAATTGCAAGGCTTGTGGGTAGAGTCTAACTGCTCTTTTAAAATACCTTCCCATGCCGTTTTGCATGCACCTGTTGACCCTGGCATACAAAAGATAATGGTTTTATTTGCCATCCCAGCAATCGCCCTAGACTGCACGGTGGATGTACCAATTTCTTTATATGAAATGTAGCGAAACAGCTCACCAAAGCCTTCAATTTGCTTATCAAATAGAGGCGTTAGGGCTTCTGGGGTTGAATCTCTTTGCGTAAAGCCTGTGCCGCCAGTGATCAAGATGGCTTGAACACTCTCATCTGCAATCAATGCAGACACTTTTGCTCTTATTTTGTAAATGTCATCGATAATAATATCTCGCGCCAACACCTTATGCCCCGCAGCACTGGCTTGCTCTGCAAGGTAATCACCGGATGTATCATTTTCTGTGGTGCGCGTATCTGAAATGGTTAATACCGCAAGGTTTACTGCTTCAAATGGTCTTCCACCTTTACTCATGCATTGTCTCCTTTACTGCAAATGCATTGATTGTTATTAAAGATTAGGTATTTAAGATTAGATGGTATTGGGCGCTTATCCACCCAACATTGCTAATTGTTTCGTTGCGCCGGTAAAGCCTTTTTGTAGTTCATGACTTGCTGTTTTAAGCGTTAAGTGGCCACGTAATGCATCGCAGGTGGCGTCCACATCGCCAGCGGTGAGCGTATCACGAATATTAAGGCCCACTTCAGAGAACAAACATAAATGCAATTTACCCGAGCTTGAGACGCGAAGGCGATTACAGGTGCTACAAAAATCTTTTGAATACGGCATGATCAAACCAAGATTACCCAAATAATCAGGGTGACTAAATTCTTGCGCCGGGCCAGCATGCTTTTCGCGAACCACGCGCTGCCAGCCCTTTGCCAGCAAATCTTGCTTAATCGTCTCGCCCTGCACGTGATTTTTTGCAAAGAACTGGGCGTTATCGCCTGTCTGCATAAGCTCAATAAAACGCCACGTTACTGGGTGGGTTTTCAGATATTCTAAAAACTGCTCAATGCCGCCAAAGTTATGTTGCTTTAAAATCACTGAGTTAAATTTTATATGCTTGATACCCGCCTCTACCGCCGCATCGACCCCGGCGAGTATATCAAGTAATTTATCCTTACCTGTGATAGCTGCAAACATTCTAGGGTCAAGACTATCGGCACTCACGTTGAGCGCATCGAGGCCCGCATCTTTATATTTTTGCACGTCTTTCTTAAGGCGAAAAGCGTTTGTGGTCATCGCGACTTTCTCGATGCCCGGCGTGCTTTTACAAATGGAAATGATTTCGATGAGGTCTTTACGTAAGCTCGGCTCACCACCGGTAATGCGGATTTTACTTGTCCCTAAACGCGCAAATGCGCTCACCAGCGTGCGTATTTCATCTATCGTCATATTGTCTTTTGAAGTGTCGCATTCGTTGCCATTTGGCAGACAATAATTACACCTAAAATTGCACATTTCTGTGATGGACAGGCGCAAGTAATGAAATTGCCTGCCGAAGTTGTCTTGTAACATGTGTTGACCCTTTCCAAAATACAATTATTGAGCAAAACGCTCCACGGGAGGGTAAGTAATTTCTCGCTTACCCCTGGCTACGCTAAGTAGCGGCCTAAAAATCATGGCGACACGCTTTTTTGTGTCACTTTAGATTCAAAGGCTCGAGTCTTTATGGTTTATTATTTCCTATTGAATACAGTTATACCCTAGGTTTTTTGTCATCAAATTAATACTATTTTAATGTACTACTTGTTCGTGTTCTTATGAGCATAATAGTAATCACGTATCTTGTATCCCAATTAGTTTGCTCAAAGTTCAAAAATTTGGTGCCACATAAGTAATACACAAACGTATGCGTATTACAATGCTTTAAATATCGCAAACAGTGAATCGCCGACCTTGATTTGCATGGTTGTGTATGAGCGCTTTGATATTAAAGAGCGCATTACCTGTCCGTTGGCACTCATTGTGACAACAACCCCTTTTGGATAATCCGCTCGATAACTATCGGCCTCATCAATGCTTGTAACGATTACCAAAACACGGTTTAACATGCTTGAGGCAAGATGCTGTTCATGGGTCAAACTAATTTTGTCAGCATCAATGACATGGGCAATGACATCATGTGTCAGCGATATTGATGAAGCGTCCCTACTCTGATTTCTCTTTATCACCTGTTGTGCAGCATGCTTACCATCGCCAGGCAGCTCCCATATCTCTAGCTGCTCGTCTAATGGGTCTACTCCACGGTACTTTAAGTTGAGCACACTAAATAAGGTTTGACCGTTGATTGGCAAGTTCTCTTGTCTACCTTCAGCCTTATCGCCTCTTTGGGTACTGCTAATTAATACTTTATCGAGAGCATCGTCTAATACCGACTGCAAAACAAACTTGCCTTCTTGTAGCACCCAGATGTGATCGCAAGTGAGCGCAAGCTCTTTGAGAGAATGACTGACAAGCACAAAACCAAAGGAGTAATCTGCCTTAAGCTTGCTCAACAGGCCGATAAAATACAAACGCGCCGACCAATCAAGTGCCGAAAACGCCTCATCTAGCAATATAATAGACTTTCCACACAACAACGCTCTGGCAAAAGCGACGCGCTGCTTTTCGCCGCTCGATAATGCCAAGATTGGCTGGTTTAAAAGGTGCTCTATGCCGCAAAGCGCAACAACCTGCAGCATATCTATTTGGCTTTTTTGAGAGCTTGCACTGTGTTTGATTACAAGCGTTAAGTTTTCACGTACTCTTACATGGTCAAACAGCACGGCATCTGAGCCAACATAGACACAAGGATTGCTAGCACCAGGGATATTCTCATAGTCTTGCCCATGAACTTGTAGGCTATAATCTGCGCTTGGAATTAAACCTGCTAACACCTTAAGCAAAGTACTTTTGCCGGTACCTGACTGCCCAAATATGCCCAGTATTTTACTATCAATGGCGTATTGTTCTTCTAGCGCAAAACGTATTTCTTGCTTTGATGAACGTTTAATTGTGTGTGAAAGTTTAAATTTCATTTGCCCGCCCCTATCCCAAGCGGCAAGGCTGAGCGATTGAACTTATATAACAAGGTCAAGCTCACCATGCTAATAATCAGCAACGCTAAAGACAGAGCATGAGCGCTCTCATACTGCAAAGACTCAACATGATTAAACAAAGCAATTGAGACCACCTGTGTTTCTGAAGGAATGTTACCTCCAATCATCAGGATTAAACCAAACTCACCTAATGTATGGGCAAAGCCCAAGGTCGCCGCACTCACTAAACTTGCGCGCGTCATGGGTAAAATAATAAATACAAAGGTTTTGAAGCGCCCAATGCCCAAGGTACTGGCACTTAGCTGCGCGTGCCCAGCAATTTGCGTAAACGCAGCGAGCATTGGTTGAATCACAAAGGGCATGGAGTAGATAATCGACCCAACGAGAATACCTGTGAAACTAAACACAAATTGCTCACCCACCACGTCAATCCATAATTTGCCAAGGAATGATTGAGGAGAAAATGCACTGAGCAAATAAAACCCTAGCACCGTAGGTGGCAACACCAACGGCAGGGCAATAAGCGCTTCAATAAAGGGTTTAAAGCGCCCTCGATATTTTGCCAATTGCCAAGCAACCGGTAAACCAAAAACAAGCAGCACTAGCACCGTAATAAATGCTAACTTTAAGGTTAAGGCAATGGCAGGCCAGTCGCTTTGTAAACTTTCGATCATGGCCTTGCATACCCCAATGTGACTAACACGTTTTGAGCGTCGTCGCTTAATATAAATTCAGCGAAAGCCTCTGCCTGGGGATGCAGCAGCGGTTTTTTGATGACACTCAAGGACTGTTGAATCTGAGTATAGTCCGATGGAGGAATCAATAAGTACTGCGTATATTTATCATCTTTCAATAACTGATATGCTTGAATCAAGAGTGATTGAGCTAACAAACCCGCTCTGGCATTACCAGAATCTACAAATTGAAATGCTTGGCTAACATTGGCTCCTTTTACAAAGCGCTTAGCGAGAAATGCTAAATCCTCATTACCCCCTAACACTTCGTTTGCAGCATAACCAAAAGGTGCTAATTGCGGGTTAGCAATGGCCAATCTCCCATCTAAACCTTTTAGTTGCTTTATATACATAGCCCGAGCATCTTGCTCCGATAAACTATTAAGCGCATCAGATGAACCTTCTACAGGCCATAGTACTAAACGCCCTATTGCATAGACTTCTGGGGGTTTAGCCAGCCCTGCTTGCATTAATAATTTAGGGCGCTCACTGTCGGCTGAAAAAAACACATGAAACGGCGCCCCTTTGGTAATTTGTGCATACAGCACGCCCGATGAGCCGGTCACCACCCTAACATTTTGCTCAGACCAATATTCGCTAGCGCCAAGGATTTCGTTTAGTGCATGCGCAAAATTACTCGCTACCGCCACGGTAAGGCGCTCGCTATTGTGCTGAGCGATTTGCCGCGTATCGGCGCTAAATGCAGTGGTGAGCATCAGCAATAGACACGAGCACAGCCTTATTACACAACGCCAATTATTCATTGCAAACCTTACATCCATTAGCCTTCGACACTTTTAGCTTCACCCATTGCGCTTGCATGGCATCAAACATAAGTAACGAGTTGGTGAGCACATCACCATAATCACTCAAGATTTTTATTGCCTCTAAAGCTTGCATGTTACCGATAACACCCACTACTGGAGACATCACGCCTGCCTCATGGCAACTCAACTGCTGCTCATTAAAGAATTGGCTAAAACATTGATAGCATGCTGTTTTTTTAGCGGGCAAAACACAAAAAAGTTGTCCTTCCATACGAATAGCCGCACCTGATACCAAAGGCACTTTTGACGAATAACACTTATGATTAAGGCTTTGTCTCGTTTCAAGATTATCTGTGCAGTCTAATACAACGTCGTGCTTTTCAATTTCCTTTGTTAACGCTTCGTCACGCAAGCGCTCACATATTGCTATCACGCGACTTTCAGGATGTTTTTGCGCCAGTAAATCTGCTGCGGTTTGCGCTTTGGACAAACCAATATCTTGCTCAGCGTACAATATCTGCCGAGGCAAATTATGTACTTCAATTTTGTCATCGTCTACCAGCGTAATATTACCTACGCCACTGGCGGTGAGATACTGGGCAGCTGCGCATCCTAAGCCTCCCGCACCAATAATTAATGCGCTCGACGACAGCAACTTTAATTGCTTATCAATATCAAAGTTAGGCAGCATAATTTGACGAGCAAACTTCATGGCTTGCTTATGTGTGAGTTCGTTTTCCAATGACTTTTTGTTCATCCGTTGATGTTAAAATAAAGAGTAAGCATGTGATCTGCTTATACTTAACTGTATTATAGTTTACTGATATTGTAAGCGAAAATTTAAAGATTTAGCTAACACAGGCACATTCATGATTTCCATACAAACCGAAGATTTTTCTCAAGGCGACGAATATGAGGGTATGCGAGCGCGTGCCCTAAGCGATGGTGCAATCGTGACATTCACAGGCATTGTGCGAGATTTTAACGCGAATACAGACGTAGTCGCCATTGAGCTAGAACACTACCCTGAAATGACTGAGAAGTCCCTCGACGCAATATGCAAACAAGCCCGAGACAAATGGCCGCTGGGCGAAATACGTGTCATTCATCGAATAGGCAAGATTTTAGCCCACGAACAAATTGTGTTTGTAGGTGTGAGCGCTAAACATAGAAAAGCAGCGTTTGACGCTTGCCAATTTATCATGGATTTTTTAAAAAACGATGTACCACTTTGGAAAAAAGAAATTAGTCCTAAAAACAGCATTTGGGTAGCAGCTAAAGCCTCAGATAAAGCGTCTACACACAGGTGGTCTTCAAAATAAGTTCAGCGTTTTTTGCTATCGCACAAGCGCGATGGGATTTAAGAGAGAGAAATATGGCTCGTAGTATGTTTGATATTATGAACGACCTGCAGCAAAAGCAAACCCCTTTTGCAGTAGCTACGGTAGTCGATACCTATGGCTCAGTGTCTGCGAAGACCTCATCGAAAGCCATAATTGATGCCCAAGGTAGGGTTATTGCAGGTTGGATTGGTGGTGGATGCGCAGAGTCGAGTGCTTGCGAACAAGCGGTAGAATGTATTGAACAAAACAAAACCGCACTGATGGAAATTGATTTAAATGATGAAATGTTGGGCGCCGGAATGCCTTGCGGAGGTGGTATGAAAGTATATGTAGAGCCCGTTTTACCCGAGCCAGCATTATGGATAATGGGCCATGGGCGAGTTGCAGAAGTGATTTGCTCAATGGGTGATACCCTAGGATACAGAGTAATTGTGAACGATCTTGGCGCAACATGGGATAAATTTCCAAGCGCCAAGCAAATCATTACCGACGATCTAGACTATAGCCAGTTAAGGCCTTCACAAAACGACTATGTCATTATTGCGACTCAACACAAAGGCGATCATGAATCTATCAAGCAGGCACTTAGCCGTGATGCCGGCTATATCGCGCTAATAGCAAGTCGCAAACGTGCCAGATTGGTGCTCGACTATTTACGAGACGAGAGCTTTAGTGAAGAGGAAATCAAGCGTGTGGTCGCGCCATCTGGGCTTGATTTAGGGCCGCAAACGCCTGAAGAAATCGCGCTGTGCATACTAAGTGAAATAACCCTTTTACGCAGAGGCGGAACAGGCATTCGCAACCGCGACAAGCTAATTGCAGAGAATGAGGGTAAAGACGTCCCAAATATCCAACATTTGGAAGCTGTAGGGAATTAGTACGTGGAAGATTCCGTGGCACGTTTGCATATAAAAGAGAATGAACTTGATACTCAAGGGCTTCTTAATCCTGTGCGCGTGAAAGAACACTTCCCAATTTTCAACAACAACCCTCTGACCCAAGGGCTGAGTTATTTAGATAATGCCGCGACCTCTCAAAAGCCAGAGTCTGTTATCCAAGCAATGGATGACGCAATGCGCTTGTACCACAGCCCCGTTAATCGCGGTTTTTACCCGCTAGCAGAGCAAACAACCGATAAATACGAACAAGCAAGAGAGCGCCTTGGTGCATTTATAGGCGCGGTCGATTTGCGCTCGGTAATATTCACCCCTTCTGCAACAGATAGCATTAACCAAGTCGCTCAAGGCTTTTTATTACCTAGGCTAAGTGCGGGTCAACAGGTTTGGGTAACCCGCATGGAGCACCACGCGAATTATTTACCGTGGCAACAAGCATGTGAACAGGCTGGGGCGACCCTTCGCATCATAGAGTTAAACGAACACGGCGAGTTGGCCTTACCAAGTGAGTCTGAGCTCTTTAGCGATACGACCGCTATGATTGCGGTCACGCATACTTCCAATGTGTTGGGCGTGACAAATGATATTCAGTGGTTATGTTCTAAGGCCAAAGCAAAGGACATTCCGGTTTTGATAGACGCCGCTCAAGCAATGGTCAGCAATAAGATAAATGTCAACGAGCTTGGATGCGACTTTCTTGTGTTTTCTGCACACAAGATGTTTGGCCCTACGGGAGTTGGACTGCTCTACATTGCTCCGACTAGAATTGAACAAACGCAGCCACTCAGGCTCGGCGGCGGCATGGTAGATTTTGCCGCAGATAGCATAGCAGAAACCACTTGGAGTGATGCGCCGCACAGGTTTGAAGCTGGCTCTCCAAACCTTGTTGGCGCCGTTGGGTTTGCGGCTGCGTGTGACTTTGTCGATTCCATTGGCCAAACCCACGCAAAAAACCATATTCATGCTTTGGCAACACGTCTATATAAAGCGCTGTCTTGCCATCAAAACATACATATCGTAACGCCTAGTGCGCATCTAGCATCCGGTATTGTGAGCTTTTATCATAACGACATCCACGCACATGATCTCGCACAAATAATGGGCGATGCCAATGTTGCCGTGCGCGCCGGGCATCATTGTGCCCAGCCTTTATTACGGCATCTTGGCGTGAGCTCCACACTGCGCATCAGTATTTCGATTTATAATACCGAAGCGGATATTCAAGCCGCGCTTAGTGCAATTGAAAATGCAGAGGAGATATTTGCCTAATGTCTACTACTCAACTGTATAAAACACAATTGCTCGACCATTTTAAAAAGCCGCGCAATAAAGTGAGTGGTGATTTAACTGCCATGCAATTTGTTAAACGTGGCGCAAACCCTCGATGCGGAGACGACATCGAAATCGGCTTTAGTGTGACCGATAGCCTCATTGACCCTATACAGTTTAGAGGCAGAGGATGCTCAGTATGCATCGCCTCAGCATCTATGATGACCGAGGCCATAGCAGGAAAATCAGTGGCTGATGCCGCAAAGCTTGCGCAGAATATGCAGGCCTGGATTGAAGAAGGTAAAGCGGTGACGTTGCCAGATACGCTTCAACCGCTTGAGGCAGTTCGCCATCACCCAGCACGAAAAAAGTGCGTGATGTTGGCATGGCATGCGCTTAGACAAGGTATGGAACAATGCAATGGCTAGTATGATTGCTCAAAGTTTGATGACGTAAGAATATGCTCACTGCAAGTAGCTCAGTCAAGGTGAACCCGCCGAAGTCCTTTATTAGCGATGCGCGCGTTCTCATGATCTAGCTTATCCGTCTTTTTTCGATGTGCTATGAACACAACGATTTGTTAACAGGTTTATGCTCAGGAAATTTTTTCTATAAAAATGGCGTAGGCCACAAATATTGCAAATCAGGATTAGTTTAAGAATCGAACATATCGTTATTATGTTTTATCAGAAGCTTAATACTAGTCAGCATAGTCAGAGCCGCTGATAATGTCTAGTGTACACATCTTCTCAATCAAATATTGGTTGCTGAAGCAAGGTATAAGTACATCCATACGCTTACCAAGTTAAACACCGAAAGCTAGTATAATACATTCATTTTTTATATACGTTACATCCAAAAACGTGATTATTTTTATGACTATCACGTCCCTATATAGGAAGTATGAAGCAATATAGGAGCAAATGATGAATACGGTTACCCAATTAGTTTTATCCGCCGCGCTTGCCTTGAGTACAAATCAAGCGGCTAAGGCGAACATAAGCGACTTTTTTACAGCGTTATCAAATACCGAGAGCGCGGTTGCTGTCGATTTATTAATAGGCGAGCAAGATTTAAATGGCGTTCGCTTAGCCTATCGACCGCATATTTATACTTTAACTGATGTCCCCTACTTTAATTATCTAGACGTTTATTGGGAAGTTAGTGCAAACTTTTGGGAATACGGCGCAAACAATCAACATGAGACAAACTACGCGTTAGCAATTTCACCCGTAATCGGAAAAACGTTTTATCATGTAAATGACAAATATCCTGTAAAGTGGGAGTTTGGAATTGGTATATCATTCGTCAACGACACTCGATTTGCGGGCAAAGATATAGGCTCACATTACCAGTTCGAAGACCGTTTAGGACTGACTATGGATTTTGGCACTGAGATGGAGCAAAGCGTTTCGCTGCGTTACATGCACTATAGTAATGGCGGTCTAAATAGTAAAAATCCGGGCTTAGATTTTTTGAATGTTAGCTATGCTCATCGGTATTAGATATTAGCGTATGATTGTCAGTAATAATCGCGGCATTCGAATTTCACGAGGATCTACGTAGTTTATTTTGTAAGCTCCTTGATAGTCCCCCTTTCAATTTTCTCAAATTAATGACGTATGCAAAGGATACCGTAGTGCAACATATCAAACGTATTACATCTTTTAGCTGAACGCCTAAAATTGCTTGGACGGCCCTATCAATTCTTGAGTTTAGACGATAGTGGTCACGGTTTTGTTAAGCATCGACAAAAGGTAGATAAAGTGGTTATAGAGTAGTCTGTGAGCTTCACGCCTTTTTAGTATTGCTAATTACGCTAATGCAACAACCCTTCTATATGCTCGCTGCCGCGGCGTTTAACGTTAGTTGCGCAATGCACATTGCCCCACCAGCGATGGTATAGCTGGTCGTCGACAAACGCGATGGTAACCGAAGACTGTGCCATTTGTTGCACAAACGCTTGTTGAATCAGATCGGTTCCGCCTACCACGGGGCCGTTAGGATCGGGAGCGATGAACATACCATTTACCAGTGCTGAGTTGACCATATTAGGTATTAAAGATGTGCCGTCTGCTTTGTACCAGGCGGGAACTTTAATGAATTGATCGTCGGAAATACCCAGCTCTTGTTTAAGAATGTCGATGTTTTTGGTCAGTGCACCCGCCTCAATGCTTTGATTGTGCGCAATGCCTTCATTGTCGCTCAATAGGGTGTTGATGGTATATTCCTCTTCAAACGGTATCAGCATTGGCAGGTCGCCATGGCCGCTTTGTTGGATCTGCTTGGCAAGTTTTAGCATCTCTGCCGGACTTGGCACTAGCGCGTACCAGCGCCCATCGGTACCAGGTACCCAGCTTAAGGTTTCATCAGCGTGTTTTATCATCAAATAGCTGACATCCAGTGCAAATGGCGTCTGCCGTCCTTGAGCGGCAATTTTTGAGACAATACGCGCATCTAACTGATTACCGGCTCCCGCTTCTCCGTAATACATGCGTCCATGAGGGTGTGATGGCAAAGGCGGAGACACTTCCAAGTTGCCAAACCAATCCATCCAACCCACGCCTTCGATACCCTTAGCGTATTTATCTCGATAGTCGCCTACTTGCATCCAACCAAAATCGGGCCCTAAGAGGGTGTCACTTGAAAATCTATCAATGTCTTTATTTCTATTAGCCTGCAGAACAACCGGCATGGAGCGAAAAGGCGTATACTGACGTCCAATTTCTAGCGTATCTTGCAGCCAGATATTCGAACTTTCATAATCTGCGTCAGCAGGAATGATATGCAATTTGGTGTTGGCCTGAGGGAGTAAGACTTTTAGTTGCTCAAGCATTTTATCGTTGCGTCCCGTGTATTGGCGAACATACAGCTCTTGAGCTTCGCTGGCGTTTGACAGCATTAACCAAGGCGCAATGCGAAGTGCCAGTTCTACTGACTCAGCGTTTGCTTTGCCATTGGCTACTTTTACAGAAACTGAAAACTCGCCGTTCCATTGCTCACTTGCAAAGTCTCTTCCTTCAATAAACAACATAGGGGCTTCTTTTAGCGTGCTCACGGGCATGCTAAGCACATTGCTAATATCAAGGGAGCTAAATGAAGCGTCCTTTTGTTGATGAAAAAGGCGCAGGGCAGTTTTTGGCGCATTTGTGATATGAATATGTATGTCCATATCATCATTTAAGCCCTGCACATTGATTTTTACGGGATATAAATCCAGTACATCTTGGCTGCCATTGACCCGCTCGTCAGTATCGTCAATTTGTTTGTCGCCGTTATCATCATCCGCATTGTGAAGCACGACCCCATGATACATACCACCGGCGAACTTACGTTTGCCCGCACGGCGCACGTCGGTATCGGGAATGTGATCGCCGCTTGTATCAATCAAGACTTGCAGCGAGCCTTTTGCCGATGTTTGCTTAGAAGCATCAGCAGGTTGTGCTTGGCTTAAAGCCAAAGCCGTTGTCGTTATAAATACAAAAGATAGCATCGTAAAACATCTAAACAGTGAGTGACGCATGGGCACAGTGCTCTTAATATTGAATGTGAACTTTCACCAGAGTAATACGCTGATACAGGTGAGGCAATGATTATTAGCGTGGCGAAAATACCAGCATGGGGTGAACATCAACTTGTATGATCAGATATGAGCATTTTTTTGCACATAGACATTATGACTCCCTTCAAAAGTGCTAGTCTCCGCATTTTCGTGGGTTAGCTACAATAGCCAGTGCCATAAATAATTGTCGATTAAACATTATATAAATTTGGAGACTAGCATGAATAAACATAGCATAATTTTTATTGGATTGGATACTCATAAAGAATTTCACGAAGTGGCGTATTGCGAAGATGGTAGAGGGAAAGCACCGGTTCATATGGGACGCATAGCCTCTTCAAAAGTAAGCGTGAAAAAGCTTGTGCGTCAGTTTGAATCCAAATACCCAAACGCAACTCTGCACTTTGTTTACGAAGCAGGCCCTTGTGGCTATTGGATTTATCGGTTTATCACCAGCTTAGGTCATTGTTGTTATGTGGTAGCGCCGTCACTCATTCCTAAAAAGCCTGGTGATAAAATAAAGACCGATAGACGCGATGCACTTAAGCTCGTGAAATTACTAAAATCTGAAGATCTATCCCCCATCTATGTCCCCGAGCCGGAAGATGAGGCTGTACGTGATTTATCTCGTGGCCGTGAAACAGCCATGAAAGATTTAAAGGATGCAAAGTACCAATTAAAGGCACTTTTGCTGCGAAACAATATTCACTACGACGGAGTGGCTAACTGGTCTAAGAAACACCTTCGTTGGCTCACTGAAATGGTACTGCCGCATCCTGCACAGCACATCGTGTTACAAGAATACATTCAAACCATCACTGAACGAATACAGCGCTTAGAGCGACTCGATAATGAACTTGAACATCAAGTACGTCAGTGGCGCTATTATCCTGTGGTCAAGGCGATTCAATCTATGCGAGGAGTAAGACTATTGGTTGCTGTTGGTGTAGTGGCTGAGCTGGGTGATTTAACCCGCTTTGACCACCCAAGAAAGCTAATGAGTTATTTAGGTCTGGTGCCCTCAGAACATTCCTCTGGTGGTAAACGCCGTATTGGGGCCATTACCAAAACAGGTAATGGCCGTGCACGACGATTACTTATCGAAGGCGCTCATAGTTACCGATTCGCCGCTAATATCTCTACCGAGTTACAAAAGCGACAAGAGTGCTTACCCAAAGATATTTTGGACATTGCTTGGAAGGCGCAACTACGATTGTGCAAGCGCTATCAACGCATGAGTAAGCAGGGCAAACACTACAATTTAATCATTGCAGCGATTGCCAGGGAGATGGCGGCTTACATATGGGCGATTACCAAAGAAGTGGTACTCACACCGGTCAATCCAAAATTGCGCACTAGTAGAGTGCCAGCATGATAAAGAGTTTTAAGCTAGCGCATTTAGATCAGGCCGCGGATGTGGTGCAACCTCCGAGGGTGTTAGGAAGGCAATAAACAACACGTTTTTGACCCACGAACATAGAGTGATGAGAAGGCACTGCGGCGGAAAAAGTAAGGTCAGCTCTGCTTATTGAAAAATAAGTAACCTACGGATACCAGCATGTAAACCGACGACAATACTGCCTCATCTGATGCGTTAGCTTAATTTTTAAATATCTTATGGACCGAAAGAATGTCACAGGATTGTTTTGTCAAACTTGACAAAGGGAGTCATACCAAC
>NZ_JAHEOJ010000018.1 GCF_018595715.1 Glaciecola sp. XM2 | reverse complement strand
TGTAGTGGTCAACAAAATCCGTACACCGATTTAGCTAATTTCTCAGCTTTCGCTGGCGGTAGACCATCGTTAAATTGATGCGGTCGCTCCCAGTTATAATAGTTCATCAGGTAATAACCCACATCTCGTTTTGCCTCATTTGCTGATTGATAGCCGATAGTTGGCATCCATTCAGATTTTAGGCTTCTAAATACTCGCTCCATTGGGCTATTATCCCAACAGTTACCGCGTCGACTCATACTTTGTGTCATGCGATATCGCCACAAGCGCTGTCTAAATTTACGAGCACCATATTGTGAGCCTTGGTCGCTGTGAAACAGCACGCTCTGTGGCTTGCCTCGCTGCTCATAGGCCATATCTAGCGCTCTTACCGCCAGTTCAGCATCCGGCCGTTTTGATAGACTCCAACCAATTACTCGACGTGCATAAAGGTCGATGACAACCGCTGCATAATGCCAAGCATCGCCCGTCCATAAATAAGTAATATCACCACACCACGCTTGATTGGGCTGCTCTGGTACAAACTGTCGATTCAATAAGTTCGGAATATCCGGTCTCTCAACTTTAACTCGCTTATAAGCATGCTTACCAGGCTGCTTACTTGTTAGCCCTTGCTCCTGCATCAAGCGTGCGGCCTTGTAGCGACCCATCTCAATGCCTTCATCTCTCAGCATACCAACAATCGTTCGCGTACCGGCTGACTGGCGACTTTTATCAAACAAGCGCTTTACTCTTGCTCTTAAAATACGGCGCTTTGCATCTATCAATCTTCGGCGCTTTTTACGCTCGTAGTAGCTCGTCACACCCAAGCCTAACGCCGAGCACACTAGCTCTGTCGATTCATGCTCCCTCAATCGATCGACTAGCGCGTGGAGTTCAGATCGTCTGACATTAAGAGAGCTGTAGCCTTTTTTAATATCGACTTCTCTCGTTCTAAGCGATTAACCTTAGCTTCTAGCTCTTGAATCCGCTGTTGTTCAACTGACAAGGCTTTCGATTTAGGTGTTACACCAATACGCTCTGATTCAAGTTGTTTCACCCAAATCCGCAGCGTGTTTTCGTGAACTTCTATCGCTCGACTTGCTTCAGCAAATGAGTAATCTTGATCTAAAACCAAGCAAGCTGCATCGTTTTTAAATTCCGGGCTGAATGACCGGCGCTTTCTCTTTTCCATTGAACACCTCTTCTATAAGTGTAATGCTACCACTTAAAAAGGTGTACGGGTTTATTCTGCCACTACACTTGCAATTAAAAGGGCAACTAATTTAAGTGCAACGAAGTGCAAATTTCTATGGACATAAAAGTGCCCAAAAATTGGAGGTATATCGATTTAGCCATGGACATAAGTAAACTAAAACAACACCAATAAATTAGGCGCTTTCCCATACGTCTATTTTTACGTCCATCGTGGTTAACTCGATGGCATTCGTGTGCAGCTCGTTGTCAATAATGCAGGTAAAGCGCTGTTTAGCCGAACCGGCGACGACATAAGCGCTTCATTTCCTGAAGTGTTAGAAGCCTTGTCACTTGATAAGATACATGGCGTGTTTGATGGCGAATTAGTCGCGCTTTACCAAACAAAAGAAGATGAAGCACCTATCGCAGGCGTATTGAGTGCAAATAAGCAGCGCGAAACACATTGGCATATTGGCGCATTCAACCAGCTTCAGCAGCGCTTAAACAAAAAACGGCCAAGTAAAAAACTGATTAGCGAAAACCCCGCTGGCATTATCTTATACGACGCATTAAACATCGCAAATGAAGATATGCGCGCAACTCCATTGCTCCAAAGAGTGGAAAATCTGCACGAGTGGTTCTCCACTCAGCCTTATCAGCATTTATTTGTATCTTCACCCTTAACGTTTGATGACAGTGAAACGCTAAGCTCGCTTCGAGACAGCGCCGCCGATATGGAGCAAGGTTACATCGAAGGGCTCATGCTCAAACGTAAAAACACCACCTATGTAGCAGGAAGGCCAAAAGGCCAATGGTATAAATGGAAGCGCGATCCAAGGCTCATTGATGCAGTAATCATGTACGCCCAAAGAGGCCACGGCAAACGATCCTCATTTTACTCTGACTACACTTTTGGTTGCTGGCAAGACGGAAAATTACTTCCCATAGGCAAAGCCTATTCTGGATTTACCGATGCCGAGCTCAAGCGGCTCGATAATTGGGTGCGCAAACATACTATTGGCCGTTTTGGGCCGGTCAAAGAGGTGAAAAAAGAATTGGTCTTTGAAGTTGCCTTTGACTCGGTGCATCCATCAAATCGACATAAGTCAGGGGTTGCTTTGCGCTTCCCGCGTATTCACCGCATAAGATGGGATAAACCAGCAGACGAAGCCGACCAGCTAGAAACATTAAAGATGATGATTTAATGCGCGTTTAAACAAACCGCAAAGGCTTATTTCGTGCTAATCTTTTAGGCAGTTTAATCTCCTTTATGATAGTTATGCTACCAAGTTCTATTTCTCAGTTACCTACACCATGTTTGCTTATTGAGCAGGCTACGCTACAGCGCAATATTGAACGGTTGTCATCACATATAGGCGCGCTTGGATGCACAATACGCCCCCATGTTAAAACCCATAAATCGGTAGACATCACCAAAGAAATCGTAAACGGCGGGCACACAAAAGGCATTACCGTATCGACCTTAAAAGAGGCACAACACTTTTTTAGCGCCGGTTATACCGATATTTTATATGCCGTCGGACTCGTGCCTAACAAGTTTGAACAGGTGAAGTACCTAATCTCTCAAGGCTGCGATATTAAAGTCATATTAGACAGTGTTGAGGCGGCAAGGTTATTACAAGACTTTACGCAACTGAACCAAACAGTATTTAAAGTCATGATAGAGCTTGATGTTGATCATCATCGTGCCGGGGTAGACCCACATGGTGATACCTTACTGGAAATAGCGACCATACTAAGCGACGCACAATTTTGTGAGTTGCACGGCGTCATGACGCACGCAGGAGGCTCATACGAATGCTTTGACCATGAGTCACAACTGGCCCTTGCAAGGCAAGAACGAGACTTTTCGGTTGCTGCTGCCAAGCGCATTCGCGAAAAAGGCATGCCTTGCCCCAACGTCTCAATAGGCTCCACCCCCACCGCCTTTGCTATTGATGATTTAACCGGTATAACCGAAGTACGCGCTGGCGTGTACGTGTTGTTTGATTTGGTCATGGCGGGTTTGGGAGTGTGCGATATTGATGATATCGCAGTAAGTGTGCAAGGCAGCATTATTGGCTTTCAACATGATAAACATATTGCCCTAACCGACGCGGGTTGGATGGCAATGTCACGGGATCGAGGCACCGCAGGACATAAAATTGACCAAGGATATGGCGTGGTATGTGACGCTAAGGGCGCAGCCTACTCACACTTGATTATGCAAAGCGCCAACCAAGAACATGGCATTATTGGCGTGCGCGATAATAACCCTGAAAACGAACAGCAGTTATCGCCTGATATACTTTTCAGTATTGGCGACCTCATCCGCGTTTTACCTAATCATGCTTGCTCAACAGCTGCGCAGTACGGCGAGTTTTATTTAGTAGACGGTGATCGCGTAATCGCAAACCTACCGTCTATTTCTGGATGGTGAAGCGCACAACAGAGCTACTGCAACGTCACTTGCATACCCTCTAAAAATAAGATGGTGTTAACAATGGTACAAGTTGTGCCACTATTCTAATTATTCGCCTCTAAATCATCGATGATTGCTTCTGCCATTGACCTTGCGAGGTCTTTGCGAACTGTTTTTGCCGTTGGCCCGGTATTCAGTAACGAGTCTACTGCTGGAACGTCAATGAATTCGAGTTCAGCTAAACATGCTCGCGTTTTTGAGTTGGTATTAGGATTTTGTAGGTGCACATCTTTGAGTACGCCAAGACGCTGGTGATCCTTTACTTTGCGATCAAAAGCGGCTGGATCGTGGCGTTTTAGCGTGGTAACCATGGCAGTTTGTATTCGTTGAGCGAGAGCACGATCTTGCTCAACATTAACGTTCCCATTTTGCTTGGAAATAATCAGCGTTTCAGTACCACGCACCGCGCCATTAAAACCATTGCAATGGATACTTAAAAATACATTTGCTTTTTTGGCTTTAGCGACGCGAGCTCTATCTGCTAAACCAATGTTTTCATCACTCGTGCGAGTTAGGTGAACCTTGAGATTGGAGCCAGGGCGTTGCGTCGCTAGCTGATTGAGCTCTTTACGAATAAGTTTAGCCATGTCTAATGTAATGGTTTTTTCGAGAACGCCGCTTGGACTAGTGGCATTGTTAGGTGATGAACCACCAACCTTCTGTGTTCCGCCATGCCCAGGGTCAAGCACCACTACTCCTTTTACAGGCCCGATGGTCGCATCTTCATCAAGTGC
The DNA here is from genome assembly GCF_018595715.1 of Glaciecola sp. XM2. Taxonomy (GTDB): domain Bacteria; phylum Pseudomonadota; class Gammaproteobacteria; order Enterobacterales; family Alteromonadaceae; genus Glaciecola. Next base: position 54,626 of record NZ_JAHEOJ010000018.1, on the reverse strand, counting down.
GCCCTCCTCCCCAAGTTGTTGTCCACCTTCGCTTAAATGCGACATGTAATCGGCATAGGCATTATTTGAACCCGAGTCCCAAAGGCCGTCTATATTGCCACTATAAAATCCTTTATCCCTTAAAGTAATTTGTGCTAGTTTTTTTATGTCTTCAATTGATGCCGCCATTTTTCTCTCCATAAAGTTAGGCTTTAGAAACAATCTCATTATTGCGGCAAACAACTTATACAAAGAAGACAACAGATACACCGCTTTAGCTACGCTTGAGAGTATCTTTATTTTTTAACCAACGCCATAGTTTACTTTTTAACCACCGCCATAGATTTCTATTGTTCTCTCAAGATAACTGAACGACAAATGTAAGTAGCGTTTGCGACCAATCACTTGACCCTTGTCACTTGCAAAAATAGTAAATCCGCTAATTATAGAGAGATTCTTTGAAAGTTAATCTTATTGGTGTAGCTCCTAGCGGTAATTTTAGTCAGCCCGTATGGTAATTGAATACGCATCAAACATAGAATATATTAAGACTTATACTTAAGCGTTGTAGGCATAGTATTGGCTCAGCTTTGCGTCTTAATCACGTCAGGTAATCACTAACCCATGCCGGTCTTTGTTCTCTGTATCTGGACACCAACACGATGAACTCTGTTTCAAATTCATGTATGCACTCATGGAAGCCAATAAAAGTACAACTATTTGGTCGTTTCCGTGTTACGGCAGCAAACGGCGATGAGGTTGTTATAAATGGTAAGCGAGTTCGAGCGCTGCTGGCGATTTTGTGTTTACAACCGGGTGAGGCTATTGAGCGAGAACACATTAGTCAGTTGTTGTGGCCGGGTAAGTTTAGAGCACAAGCCCGTGCTAGCCTGCGCCAGACCTTACTTGAGTTAAAGCAGCAGCTTGCTGAGGTTTGCGACGACCCGTTTTCAGTCGGTCGTGAGCAGGTTACGATTCGAGCCGAGCTTGTAAATTCTGACCTGATAGACTTGCACAAAGCACTGGTGAGCGGCCATTACGAGTCAGCAGGTTTACAACTGCAAACCATCGGAACACAAACACTTCTTGAGGGGCTTGATAACGGACAAGACTTAGGGCTAGACTTTGCTGAGTATCTCGATACGAAAAGAGCTCAATGTGAATCACGGTTGCTTCAATCAGTTGAAAAAGTATTCACCGAGACGAGCGCACGTGATCTCGACTACGCCCGCAGTTGCTTACGAGAAGCGGTGCAACTCAGAGGTCAAGATAGCAAAGCACACGAAGCCTTAATTAGAATTGCAGTATTGCCTTTTGCTTTGCAGCCATCAGACGAATCGTTGCAACTCTTCGCCAATGGTTTATTTGAAGAGCTAATCACCACGTTAGCACAGATTCCTCAACTGCGGGTGGCCGGTCGCGGCTCAGCGCGCCAGTTCGCTTCTTGCATATCCGCAATTGATACTGCCGCCAAATTAAAGGTCTCTAATCTAATTGAAGGCACGGTTCGCCGCCAAGGCAACACTATTATCGTGCACGCTGCTTTACTCGATGGTGGCGACGGCTGTCAGAGCTGGTCTGGTCGCTTTGAGGGGCACAGTGATGATCTGTTTTCTCTTCAGCAAACACTTGCCGTAACCCTTACCGAAGAGCTCGGGCGAGCGCTTAAACGCCAGATTAAACCGCCGCCAGCACGCCGGCGCAGCACCATAAACAAAGAAGCATACTCGTTGTACCTGCAGGGGCGCGCCTTAACCGTAAGAGCGATTGGTGACGGTGTACTGGCCAAGGCCATTGAACTACTTGAGGCCGCCCTTGCTATCGACCCAAAATTCGCCGCGTGCTGGACGGCATTGGCCGAAGCGCATGTTTACACCGCAGTCTACACGCCTTGTCTAGACCGGCTAGGACAATCACAAAAAATGGCTGAATGCGCTAAGCGGGCAATTGAGTTAGACCCAAAACAGGGTCATGCGCGGTCTATGCTGGGCATTCACCGCTGGACAGAGAACGATCCGCTTGGCGCACTCGACTTAGCTTTTGAGGCCTATCGTCTAGAACCAAACAATCCAGATGTATTACTACGCCTAGGTTCGTTTTTACTTTACATCGGCCGCACCAGCGAAGCTTTGCCTTATATTCAAGCCGCGGTCGATCAAGATCCAGTCAATGGGCGTAATTACGCGATGCTATCAGTGGCTCATCTGAACTTGGGCAATATCGACTTAGCCATAGACGCAGGGCAGCGAATGGTCGACTTAGGCTTGCCATCTATGTGGCTCGGTGTGGCTATTTCAGCAACAGGTAATCGCAAGCGCGCAATCAATGAATATCGCCAAACTATGAAGCTAATGAATAAGACCATGTTTCCACCAGCCGGCGCCAAACCGCTCAGCGGCCCAGCCCTTTTCGCGTTTTGGGAAGTGGCTGCTCGCGGTGTCTGTAGCGGTAAAACCCTACACCGAAAGCTTTACTGCGCTGTGCTTGACCGCCTCCACGGAACACTCCACGACCCATGTGACACCAGTATTGTGCAACCGGCAATTTGGATGGGATATTCAGGCATGGTTTTTAAGACTTTAGGCACTCAAGTCACGCCCGCCAATATGTTTTGCATGATGTCGCTTTGGGCTGATTTGGAGCCAATCAAGCAAGTTCGCTTACATCAGGATTTTCTATCCTTTGCAGAGAGGATCGGACTAGTGGCGGCGTGGGAGCGATATGGCTGGCCAGACTTGTTATCGCCTCCCCAGCAGAAATGACGCTACTTTGGCGCTAGCGATTGAAAAGCTAAAGCCTTGATTGTCCCATACTGTTTTATCTAACGCTACAGATGAGCAATGCATTTAATTTCAATTAGTAGTTCGGGCTGAACGAGCGCAACTACCTGCACAACAGTTTGGCTAACCTCGGGCATACTTCCGTATGCAGATTCTCTTTCCCCATATACGGCTTCGACGTTATCCATCAAGGCATTCATATCTGTGACGAAAAAGGTTTCATCAACAATATTTTCCATAGTTGCACCAAATTGCGATAGAACATGTTTCATATTTGAGTAAGCAATGGCGGTTTGTTCAGCAATGCTATCTGGTGTTATTCCGTTATCGTCAATCCCTACTTGCCCTGCCATATAAAGCACGTTTCCTACTTGAGTACCTTGTGCTATAAAATCTTTAAAAGGTCCATTTCGATAGGTTTTTTTGTGGAGTGTCATTATTGAATCTTCCTTTGATAGCTGGCTAGCTTTTGTCATCAAAAAAGATATGAGAAAGTTATTGAGACTACAATAGCGCAAGCGTCAAAGTAGCGTCAAAGTAGCGTCATTTTGATTCAAACCTGTAGATATCCAGAATTAAAGCTATGGCGAACTTCTTGAAAACACCCACTCCAGAGAACTTATTGTTGGCTTGGCAGACGAGACCTTGGCAGCCTTTGCAAGTGCATACAATTACAAACCAGCTGAAAACGGGCAGCAATACGTAGACAAAGTGCTTAGCCCGTTCATCTTTCCGCGCGCGCAAAGGCATCACTCGTCGATGTATCAGGATCTACAAGCAGGGCGTAAAAGTGAAATTGACTTTTTTAAACGGCGCTATTGCCAAATTATCAATACATCAAGGTTTGAGAGCGATAAGACACGAGAGCGTAATCCAGCTTATAAAGGCATGTGAAGCAGCCTAGGTTCATGGAGCTAATGTCCCACGCAGCGTAATATCGCTTGCTTTATTCCCAGAGTAAAAATGACGCTACTTTGACGCTTGCAATATTGAACCTCAGCTCACTATTGACTTGCAACGCTAACAGAATACCTATCATTACTAATGCTATCTCGCCAATGGTATATTTAAGATATTTTCTGGTCTTGTTTTCGCTTAAGAGACGTAGTCATATTTTTCTAAAAAATCTAATCATTACTGCACCTCCTTCTCAAGCCGCGCGACCAAAGCCTCAATGTCGCTTAATAATATGCTCATTTCAACGCGCGCAGTTAAGTACCAAGAGTTAGTTTCGGCTATGGCGTTGCGCATCGCCTTGCTGTTTGGATACTCAAAACTCCCTTTTGCCGGAATTTCTGCCTTAGCACCAGATGAATACAGCAGTTCAATATACTCAACGTCGTCTTGATATAAGGCTCGTAAATCACTTTTCTCTATAAGTAATGGCAGAGCCAAGGCTTTGTAAGCCGATCTAGCTTCAAGCTCTTCGTCCAATGCATCTTCAAATTCGGATTTGATTCCAGCGAGACCTGAACGAAGTACCGGATCATCGATTTTAGCCATGCGTCCAGACGATACCAAAGCATCGAGCGCACCGAATGACGCATCTAAAGTAGGTGACGGCGCTGTGCCTAGCCAGGCGAGTGAGGCAGGGACAGTAACATAGGCGTCCTTCTCGCTGGCTTGCATTGCATCCAGCAATGACTGTCTTGCAAGGGTGATTCTGCCTAGCACAGCGATTTCTAATTCTACCAGTGCTTGGTTTTCTCGAAGCTCGTCAAGGACACTAGTGAGCTCCATGTTTAGACTCTTTTGGGATTCTCGATTGTCCCACCAAGCATCAATTGCAAATGCCATCAGTATGCTGGCGACTATCGCAGAACTTTCTACCAAGAGGCGTTTCCATTTGAATACCTTTTGTTCTCTCATACAATACACTCTCCGGCTGTGCTGATAAATTAGACCCGTTCAAATTCCAAGCTTGGGAAGCCATTTGTTCTTACAACGAGGGGCTTTGTCACTACCTTGCCAACTATTTGATGTCTGCCAATCGGTCCCACAGATCGGTTGTATCGACATTTGCGAGCATGCCTTCAACCATCTCGACGAATTCAGGATTAAAGTAAACCGCGCAAATCCCCCACAAGGCTCGAGCCCGATCTGTTCCTAGCACGAAATGGATCACATCGCGGTACGTTTCCCACGAGCTTTGATCCATAACGCCGCTCTTGTACTGCAACCATTCATATTCTCTGGCGCGCATCTGTCCAATCATCCAAAAAAATAATTGCGTTTTCTCTGAAAACGTTGGCGTTTCTTCTTGAGAGAAAATTCGCCCCAGTTCCGGAAACTCGACGAATTTGTAGACACCTGTTTGGTCATTTTCGAGTTGCGTTTGACGAGTCTCAGAACGAAGCTGCGCAGCACCCTGTTTGATTTGAATCGTCAGGTAAATCAGGGTTATGGCTACGATAATCACACCCACTATCTGCGCAATTTGCGCTATTTGATCCAGTGTCATATAAACCTCCTCTGTGGCTTTGATATTAATGAATATCTTAGACTATCCCGTTAATTCCTCTGCTTAGATTTGTAACTAAGACGAGAGTCCTTCCGCCTCTAATTGTTCTAAAATCTTGATGGTTTCTTCAAGTAGTTGTTCAGCATAAAATGCGCAAGCCATTGTATTGCCTAGCCTCAATACCAGAAGATTATCCAACTGGCGATTGCCCACTATCATCTCTGCTGTGTTTTGAGATGGCCCTGTTGGGGTTTTATCGTCTAAAAATAAAAAATACGGCGCTATTGCCCCAAAAGAAAGGTCGGACACTAAATACGGTATAAGATTAAAATCCCGTTGTTCTATAGTGTCTCTTTCACCTCTCAACAGCCGTTTGTAAGCGTTATTCCAATTTACCAAGCGCGTTCTTAAATCGGAACTCGACAACTCACGAAACCCACCACTTTGCTCAATCTCAACAAACGTGGTTCTGTTTACCGTAAAAGGTGGAACACTCGTTACGTTCATAAGCATACGGTTGACATCTACTGCATTAAATTCAATATCAGGCTCAACAATTATTCTTCTCAGGCTGGCAATATCATCAGCCTGTTCGTTGAGTTTGCTTATATAGGCTTCAAATAGCGAAACGTTCTCAACAAATTCAGCATGAAGGCCAACTAGCTGTTCAGCTCGCTCTTGATGAGCCACCCTGTCTTCATTCCAATTGGCTACTTGAATACCAATGACGACGCCAATTACCACAATAACGAAATCCAAGGCTACTGCGGTCCAATTTTGCGCTTTGATATGTAGGCTTATTCTTCGTAAAAGCATGATTTTTGACCTTATTGGCAGTACTTAACTGAGTTGAATATCAGTTATTTAATAAAAAATGTTTATGACTCGTATGCAACTATCAACCATCACTTGCAGGCCGCGATTATTCAAGCACATCTTCAAGCGCTAAACGCAGATCGTTTAAGCTGGATTGAAGGGAGCGAATAGCATTAAGGTGTTGATTATATCCTGCTCGCATAAACTGAAGCCGGCTACGAAATTCCAGATTACTTCTCATTTTTATTGTGTCACAAATAAAGGCATCGACATCAACTGCTTCCGGCGATGCGTTCTCGGAAATTCTTAATAATTCCGGATAGCGTGGCATCAAGCCTGAAGTTGTAGCGTTGCGAAAAACTGCCTCGTTAATGTCTCGTGCACGTGCGGCTTGCAAGAGATAACTGCGAATTAATAATTTTAGCTTTTCGTCCTGCACCAAATATAAACGCCCTGTTGTTTGCAGTTCGTTTAAAATGGCAAGATCGCTTGTTGGATTGGAAAGTATTGATAAATAACCCAAACCGAAGCATTCTTCCTTGGTGAGCGTTCGATCATCTAAACCTAATACAACCGGAGCGGCTGAAGTGGCGCTTGCATACACGTTGTCGCGAAATTCTATTAGGCGTGTACGAGTCGCCTGTAGTGCAAGCACCTCATCATAAAGACGAGATAAGTAGGCCGCTTCTGTTTGCCTGTCTGCGCGATCTTGCGCCCATTGCTGTACTTGCAACGCAAGAACAACACCGATGACCACTATCATGATTTCAATCAGAACAGTAAACCAATCCTGACGACGGATGGCGCCTGCTAAACGGCGTAAAATCATTATGAAGCTTCCTTTATGTTCGCGATATCGGCGGCTATTAGGTTACTGCAACCCTAATGAAACGGCAAAGTGTTTCACATTGCATTGTGGTTAAGAGCAGCGTAATCAAGCGCACAGTTAACATAAAGTTTGGTGCCCGGTTTCCCGCCGTTTAGCAAGTCTACTAAACCGCTGTGGGCAATTTAGTGCATTGACCGCTTTATCACTCATGGCAGATTGTATTTCCCCATATTGGGATTCAAGGTTGTTCATCAACGAACTCATGTTTGTAGCAAAAGATATTAGAGAGTTATAGGGCTTACAACACCGTTAGCGTAAAAATGACGATACTTTGACGCTAGCAATATTGAGAACCCGCTCACTTTCTTCTAGATTATTGATTTCGTTATGTGTTGTACCTGCAAGCACAGGGCTAACCGGACTTCACCAGTGTTGTAAATAAGGACGTTTCCATGACATCTTTTAAAATCATTACCCTCCTATGCCTACTCACAAGCCTAACGCAAGTTCACGCTGCACAATGGGACATTATTCACGCAGGCAAACTGCTAGCGGTGCCGGGCGAGGCCGTCGCTGAAGAGCAAAGCGTCATCTTAAAAGACGGTAAAGTCTACGGTATTGAAAATGGCTACATCGATGCTGATGACTTGGCGTTCGGCAATAGCGATTCCCTTGAAATTCACAATTTAAAAAACCACTTTGTTATGCCAGGTTTTATTGATGGCCATGTGCACTTAACCTTAGCATTAGCGCCCGGTGCGGCCTTAAGCTGGGTGCAAATGTCAGACGCTGATACCGCGATGCTAGGCGCTAAACATGCCCGCGATACCCTGATGGCGGGTTTTACAAGCGTGCGAGATATGGGCGCATTCACTGATGATGCCATCTTTGCAGTGAGAGACGGCATCAATGCTGGTTACATTATTGGTCCAAGAACTTTTGTTGCCGGCAATCCTATTGCCATTAACGGCGGTCATGGCGATTTTACTCACAGCTTTAAAGAACCTGTGGCTGATGTATTGCGCACATCAGGAGTATGCGACGGGGTTGCAGAGTGTCGCAAAGCAGTGAGGGATCAAATTAGGCGTAAAGCTGACCATATCAAATTAACGGCCACCGCAGGGGTCATGTCTGACAGTAATGCAGGTTTAGAGCAGCAGTTTTTTGAAGATGAGTTAACTGCCATTATGGACACAGCCAAACTCATGGGGCGCAGGATAGCTGCTCACGCACATGGTGCAGAAGGCATAAATGCGGCACTCAAGGCAGGGGCAAACACCATTGAACACGGTACTTTTTTAGATGAAGAAAGCATTCGTTTATTTATTGCTAACGATGCCTATTTATCGCCAACGCTTTCAGCCTTTTCATCCCTCGAACCTGCACTTAACGATCCCAATAGTTTTTTAACCGACAACCAACGCGTAAAAGCAGAGCAAGCGATGACCGTAGTCAGAACGTATGTTGAAAAAGCCCATAAAGCGGGGGTTAAAATTGCGTTGTCCACCGATGCAGGCGTGGGGCCTCATGGTGATAATGCCAAGGAATTTGAACTACTGGTTAAATACGGTGGCATGACTCCAATGGAGGCGATAATTGCCGGGACGCTCTCAGGGGCTGAGAATTTAGGCAAACTCAATGAGTTAGGCAGCTTAGAAGCCGGTAAATGGGGTGATATTGTCGCAGTAAACGGCAATCCACTTGACGATATCACTATTTTGCAAAACATCAGCTTTGTTATGAAAGAAGGCGTCGTATATAAAAAAATAGCAGACTGATCTTCTAAATTGGCGCTGATTAAAGTAGCTGCAAAATAAATAGGAAGCATGAAACGATGAATGGACCCAATCCGGCCGCTGCCGATGCCGTCCCAATACCGGCAAGCACACGTTATGATATTTTAGATGCCCTACGCGGGCTTGCTTTATTCGGCATTTTTTTTGCGAATGTGCAATATTTTGCTGGATGGCTGTTCCTAGATTCACAAGCAAAGTCGGCCATAGGGGGCGCATATATTTACGACGCCTTTATCCTGATGGTTATTGATGGTCGCTTTTATACTATTTTCTCCTTTTTATTCGGCTTGGGCTTCGCATTACAATTATCGCGCTTAGAGAACAAGGTCGCTGCCAAAGCTAATAGCTTATATCTTCGCAGACTTAGTATCTTGTTGCTTATTAGCTTGATGCATATGTGTTTATTTTGGGTTGGCGACATTCTTTTTCTTTATGCATTACTAGGCTTCGTGCTGTTCTTTATGCGCAAATGTGCTGACCGGAGTCTGTTACTCATTGCTGCGATTTTGTTTATAGTGCCTATTCCCGGATATTACTTATTTTGGAAGCTCGGTATCGATCCATCTTTAGGTTTGTATCAAGTTGCGAGTTATTTAGTGGATGGTAGCGATGATATAAGTGGTTTTTTTGCAGGCTTCTACGAAGTAGTCCATACCAACAGTATTGTTCGTTATTTTGAATTAAACATGGAAATTTCCATTGGCAGGGTTGGATATTATTTTGATACTTGGCGTATACCAAAAGTATTAGGCATTATGTTGATTGGCATGTGGGCGGGACGTCAGCTGATTGCCGGTAAGTTACTAGAAAACACGGCGCTATTAAAAAAGACTATTTTATTTGGCTTAATTGTTGGCTTACCCTCAACTGTTGCATACGCCAATCTATCTGGGCTCAACTCATTTCAACCACATTCCTTAGATGGGTTTTTATCGGTGATTGCTTATATGCTTGCGGTCTTTCCCCTCGCCTTTGCATATATCGCCGTATTTACGTTGTTGTGGCGTAAGTACCCATCGATATTAAGCGTGTTTACGGCGCCCGGGCGGATGGCTTTGTCTAATTATCTATTGCAAACATTCTTAGGCATTAGCATATTTTATGGCATTGGCTTTGGCTTACACTTAAAGGGTGGGCCCTTGAGTTTAGCCGCCATCGCCATTGTAGTTTTTGTTTTACAAATTACTGTATCTAACCTGTGGTTTGCACGCTTCGCATATGGACCTGTAGAATGGATTTGGCGAATGTTATCTTATGGAAGAGGCCTACCTATTAGAAGGGAGCAGTGAATAAGTCTCGTATAAGCAAAATATGGGGCGCCTAGAAGTAAAGAGCGAGAGCCCTTATCGAAGAGCCCTCACGGAAAATACTACTCGTCTAAACCTGCAGCGGTAAACTCATCGTAACTGATTTCGCCATCGCCGTTTGCATCAACTTCACTAAAGATTTTAGTTAAATCTGAATGTGCGTTTGCTTCAGTTTTAGAGATACTGCCACTTTGATCAACGTCTAATGTATTAAAGAGTGTTTCTGACGCTAACGCTTGGGTAGTTAGGCAAGCAACGAAAAGGCCTGATAGAGTAAATGCAGTTAATTTTCTTGATAATGACATGGTAGTCTCCTTTCATTCATCATTTTGTTATGGCATCAACATTGATGCTTCAGGATCGACATATCACTTATCGTGCCACAAACATATTCATCATAAAATTCAATGACATAAGGAAGATATTTTGGCGTTCCTAAAGAATAGACATCGGAATATGTCTGCTTGAACAGACTCAATATACCTTCTAAAGAGATGTCATCACCTATATCATTGATATTTATATCATTTATTTTTTTAGTGACAGTAAGCAAAATAGCACTAATGACACCGCGTGCACCTGTCGCTATTTTTCTTCACTATTTGTTATTTGCCAGTAATTCAGCAGATGTTTAGGAAGACAACCCTTTACGTATCAACAATATAGGATTATTTTTTGTGCTGTCTTTAGCAACAGCCGCTTACTTTGGACACTTTCTTTGCGAAGCAACTTGAAAGCGAGTAAAACGCAACCGGCTGTTCAAAGATTACTTTCCTCGATGGAAGGTCAGGCTCGTTAAAAGTTGTAAGCACTTAGTTGTGTGCAATTGGAAAACCCATCAATTTCATGGTTTCGATTTAAGGGCGGATAGGTCAAGAAGTATTCAAATAAAAGCCTAAACCCAGCCAAACAATCCCAAAATCAAAGTATCGATTAAGAGTGCGGCTAGCCTCCTCCAAAACGGAAGACCATTTCTTTTGTTACTTTTTCATCTTATTAATCACTCACCTACTCACAAATAACGTCAAAATAATCATGCATATAGGGAATAGCTAGCTCTGGAAAATGTTTGATTAGAGCCTCATAATCATACTTGTTCTTCAATTTCTTTTTGTATGCCACGCGCTTATGATGTTGTAAGACGTTGATTCCTTGTTGCCTAAAATATTCGATGAAGCTTTTGTTTTTATCTTGCCCGTTTGTTAATTTAAGCGTATCAGAAGAGCTTAACGAAATTTGAATCGAGCGATACCCTTTTATAAAATAGTAAAACGGGTCATAAAGACTATGTTCTTCAAAATCGAGTTTTGACTTTATCTTTGAAAACCCTTCAAAATCTCCCTTTTCGGCAAGCTTATTAAGTAGTTGGTAATTATTTGCGTCGCTTCCATATTCGACCTCATCAATCCAAATACCGTTTGTATCGATTTCAACCAGAGCTTGTTTGACCAAAATACTTTTAGGGTTTGGAGCCCAATTTTCGGCGATTAGTTTACTGCGTATTGCTTCCTTGCTGAGTTTACCTGTTTGAAAAATTTCATTAGAGACCACTAGGCTAACGATTACCTGCGCATCTGAATCAAGATCTGTGATATCAAGCTGGCTAAAATCGATATCTCTAAGCGCTACTTTTTGCTTTGTTACAAAGTTACGGACTCTTGAAATTCCCTGTCTTGCAGAATCTCTGACTTGCTTTACATTTTTTTGTGAAAATGGCATTGCCGAGCATGTTGCATATTCAAACGAATCAACCACTGATTCCGTAAAGTTGTCTTGTTTGAGTGTGTTCCACTCATCTGGCGATTTTTCTCTGGATGCCACCCAATCCTCAACGGCATAACAAGTTTCTTGTTCATTGAGTAGCTCATCGGGAAAATATTCTTTAGTGGCTAGCATTATCTGAGATTCAGGAGGTTCAAGTTCATTGGCTATTTTGTATGTTATGTCAAATCCAAGAGCATTAAGCTTTTCTATTCCTTTTCTTTGATTTGGCTGCGCAAAAAAACCCGGCAATTCATATATCACAATGGACGCTGAGCCCAAGCCAGTTTTTTCAATGATTTTCGAAAGGCGCGTTTTATCTATTTGATCATTCAAACTCGGATATAGAGCGGCAGCAACCTCTTTTTGAAATGCTGTACTAAACTCGCTAGTCACTTCATTTAAAGATGGATATTTTTCAAGTAAGTTCAAAGCAACATCTGGTTTGTTCGCTAAAATGAGACCAACGATGAAAGGTTTAACTATCGATATTCTTGGGTTATTTAAAACAGTCTGTGGAATTGCTGACAATACATTGTCTATTTGCGTTAAAACAACCTCATCAGACTCAAACGCCGTTAAAGAGTCATTGATGCTCGTCAAATCAATTGGGGACCATATGTTCTCCTCTTCCCTAGAGAGTTCATCAAATATTCCTTTATATTCGTCGTTATTTCTTCTAACTTCGATCTCTGCGAGCGCAGATTGAAGCTTGCTCGTCTGATTAAAAGTTTCAAAGTCTGCAACATGACGTTTTATGGCTTCGTAAAGAGTGACATTGACATACCAGTCCTTAGCATTCCACCATCCAAGTTCAGACCAGATAGCATGTGCAATAACATCTTTTTTTTCTCCAGCAAAAAACAATTTGTTTGCAGTGGCTAACACATCATCTATCAAATCATCTTGATTTTGTTGAATCGCTAAATCAACTTCTTTACATCGCTCTTCATTGGAAATAACTTGTGGGAACGGCGCTAACTCAAATATGGCCTTTTCGCCTTTTTTATCTCCGAGCTTGTTTTCAGACGTTAAATCATCGATGCCTTTTTTTTCAACTTGCTCAATAAAAACTTCATTTCTTTTTTCAACTTGTTCACTAACAACTTCATTTCCAAGTTGTTTTGAGGCGCTATCATCTATATTGAAAAATAAAATTGTGGCAATGGCACTTAGCGCCACAAGAACTGTAAGAACAAGTATCCTTTTATAGTCTTGCATCATTCATCCATAAACTTTACTAATATTTATTTGGCTTGATTTAAACACAAATGTCAGTCAACACATCATCAGAAAATAATGCGCCGTGGCAATCATTATTCAACGCAACTACCATAATAAACTATTGCCGCCTCATCAATAGCCTGTTTACTTTTTAATAGTCGCAGTCGCTTAATAGCCCCGGAAACAAGCATTTTGCAAAGGAGTAATAACGTTTATGTTGCATTGAAGCGAGAGGGAATGAAATGATTGGATATATTCCCTTAGGTGTACGCGATGTTTCTGAGTCAGGAGATTTCTACGAAGACTTATCTTGTATGCTTGGAGCAAAGCGCGTTTTTGAGAAAGCATCCTGTCTTGCAAGTTTGCCAACAGGAGCGAAGTCGCTGTCACCAGAAATTAATACTATTTTGTTGTAAGTAATCTAAGCCCTAGCACTTTTTCGAGCATTTATTTGCTCATACCACCGTGCAAGATTCACTTGTTCGTCGCTAAGCTTGATTTTCACCACTCGTGCAAAATCGATGGCACAAAGTGTCGTGATATCTGCGATGCTGAATTTGTCACCGGCAATGAATTCACTCTCGCCCAAACGACGCTCAAGCACTGATAAGAACTTGCTGGCGTTAATGCCCGCTTCTTTGCCATATTCAGGCACTGGATTCATTCGGTCTTTGAAATATCCGGTACTATGTTGAAAGCACATGCCAATTTGCATGAACAAGCAAAACTCCACCTGGCGCTGCCACATCATGACTTGGCCTTTTTCTAAGGCAGTTTCACCAAACAAGAAGGGCTCTGGTTGAAGTGCTTCAAAGTAAGTGCATATTGCGTCGCTTTCACTAATACAAGTGCCGTCATCAAGCTCTAAAATAGGGACTTTACCGATCGGGTTTTTTGCCCGCATTTCTTTTGATAAGTTTTCACCGCCTTGAATATCCACTTGCACATAGTCCATATCAATCCCCTTTTCCGCTAAAAACATGCGAACGCGGCGAGGGGTGGGAGCGGTTTTAGTATCATAAATTTTCATGCATGTTCCTCAAAGCGGGGGGAGTTTCTTATAAACTTGAATGTAATTGACACCTAAACCTCTGCTTAAGCGCCACTGCTTGGTAAATGGATTATATGCCATGCCCTTTTCTTCAATCAGCTTTAAACGGTTGATAGAGGCCCAGCTGTTTAGCTCCAGCGGCTTAATGAACATATGCCAATTGTGCGTGCCAATCGGCAAATAACGCATAACATACTCAGCGCCCACTATGCCTATAATAAACGACTTTAAAGTGCGGTTTAGTGTTGCCAATACAACACAGCCATTTTCGTTGGTCATTTGGCTGCATTCTCTCACTAACTCTTTTGGCATTGGCACATGCTCCAATACCTCTGCATTGATCACCACGTCGTATTGTTTACCGGTTTTTAGCATATCTTCGGCAAGCATATGCTGATAGTCGATATCGAGCTTACTTTTTTGCGCATGACGCCTAGCTACCTGCACGCTCATTTCACTTGCATCAATGCCGGTAACAATGCCGCCCGCTTTGGCTAGTGCCTCGCTCACCAATCCACCTCCGGAGCCTACATCTAAGATAGTTAAGCCCTTTAAACAATCTATGGAGTGATGGTTGCGACCAAAATGCGTAGCTATTTGCTCAATAAAATACTCAGTGCGCGCTTTATTGAAAATTAAAGCCGTCTTATACTTACCGTTAGGATCCCACCAAGTTTCAGCAAGCTTATCGAACTTGGCGATTTCCTCGGGCGAAATATTTTCTTTATCTTGGGTCACTGAAGTAAGCTGACTTTTATCTAACATCGTATACCCTTGTATCTATCATATTGACTAAAAATGTAAGGCGCTTGGCTATGGCAAATGCAAAAAACGTTTTAGGCGGCACACTTCAATTGTGCTGTGGCAACACCGGCTATACTCGCGAGGGCTTTTGTTATGTCCCCACAGGCGACGTTGGCAACCATAGCGTGTGCGCTATCATGACCGATGAGTTCTTAGCCTATTCCAAGTCACTCGGCAATGACCTTATCACCCCAAACTCTATGTATGACTTTCCCGGCTTAAAACACGGTGACCGTTGGTGCCTATGTGCCTCGCGCTGGTATCAAGCGTTGGCAATAAATGCCGCACCGCCTGTAGTACTCGAGGCAACTAACGTCAAGGCCTTAGACATCATTCCATTAGAAACGCTACAAGCACATGCTTACGAATCTTGAGATTTATCGGCTAGCTGCTGCGCTTCCCACTGCTTGAGCATTTTTGCCTGCATGGCATCTATCTCAGCTTTGTTTTCTGACACCCACCATTGCTCCATTATTCTCACGTTGCGTTGGTTGGCCTTGAAAAAGATATCCACGATATCTCCTAAAATTGGCACAAAGCCCAATAAATAGTCGAATAAAGCATTGCGCACCATTTTGTATTTAAGCGCATCTGGCAGGCCAAGTTTATGCCCTAAATAGACAATTCTAAATGACGATAGCAACATAATGCTATCGCCAATAATGGGGATTAGACCCACCAAAAAATCCAGACCGACACGTATACCAATAAACGGAATCTTGACTGCTGAGTCGAGCAAATTTGCCAGCTCCTGCGCCTTTAAAAGGGCATCTGGAGCTCTAAACGCTGCATCCCCTTGAGTGTCAGATTGATTAGTTGGCTCTAAATCGTCATTCATTTTGCCGAGCCCATTGCCTTGGCTAGCTGGTCGCGCTGCTGATAATCATCCCCAACACGCCAACCTTGCATATTACTTTCGAGCAAATTAAACAGCATGTCTAAATGAGCATCATCGCTATTTAAGCAGGTAATATACTCATATCGCTCGCCGCCTGATTCCATAAAGTATTCACGATTTTCTTCACCAATTTCTTCGATGGTTTCCAAACAATCTGATGAAAACCCAGGACACACTACTTGTAGCGACTTTACGCCCTGATCTGGCAGCGCCTTAAGCGTTTCATCGGTGTATGGCTTCAACCACTCTTCTCTACCAAAACGAGATTGGAATGTGGTCATATATTCTTCACCCGTTATCCCTAAAGCTTGCGCGATTAAGCGTGAAGTTTTATGACACTCACAGTGATAGGGGTCACCGTTTGTTAGGTAGCGTTTTGGAATCCCATGATAAGAAAACACAAGCTTATCGGCGCGTCCATGAGCATCCCAATGCTGCTGAATTTTGTCAGCCATACACTTGATAAATTCAGGATGGTCGTGATAGTGACTCACAAACCTAAAGTCGGGTAACCATCTGCGCTTTGTAAAGTCATGCGCTAAAGCATCGAAGGTAGAACCGGTGGTTGACGCGCAATATTGTGGATACAGCGGTAACAGAATAATTTTTCGGGCACCTTGAGCAAGTAAGTTTTCTACCGCCGTGGAGACAGACGGTTCACCATAGCGCATCGAAAAATCTACAATTACGTTATCGCCATGCGCTTCTTCAAAGCGCTTTGCGAGCCCTTCTGCTTGATGCTTGGTATGAGTTAATAGAGGTGAACCCTCTTCGGTCCAAACTGTCTTATAGGCTTGTGCAGAACGCTTGGGACGAATGTTCAGAATGATGCCATTTAAAATGAACCACCAAATAGCCTTAGGTACTTCGACTACTCTCGGATCAGATAAAAATTGCTTCAAATAAGGACGAAGCGCCTGTTTAGTAGGCGCTTCTGGCGTACCTAGATTACTGATCAGTACGCCAACTTTATCGGCTTGTGCGTGTGTAAATGCTTCTTGAGAACGATACTTCATATCAACTTTTTAGTAATATCATTTGTATATGAGCATACGCACATATCAGCGCTTTGGACTTCCATTAAACAAAATTACTGTTATGGAACGGGCGAGTAATAGGTCGCCGCCCCAGGCCCCACCGGTAATCCGAATAAAAATACCCAGGCATAGAACAAAATACTCCAACCAACAATAAAAGTGAGGGTATACGGGAGCATGGTCGCTATAAGCGTACCCATCCCCAAATCCTTTTTATATTTTGCGGCAATCGCTAGGATTAACCCAAAATAACTCATCATCGGAGATATAACGTTAGTGACTGAGTCACCAATACGGTAAGCCGCCTGAATGACCTCTGGTGCAAAACCAATCAGCATTAACATAGGTACAAAAATTGGCGCTGTTACAGCCCACTGTGCAGACGCGCTGCCCAGTGATAAATTGACGATACCGCACATAAGAATGAATAGAAGAAACACCTCAGGACCATCAAACCCGGTGGCTTGTAAAAATGCTGCTCCTTTCACCGCTAATACCGTGCCTAAATTTGTCCATTTGAAAAAGGCCACAAATTGAGCGGCAAAGAACACTAGGGTGATATACAACCCCATAGAGCTCATACTCTTTGCCATCGCATCTATTACGTCGCGATCGTTTTTCATCGTTCCGGCAATGCGACCGTAGACAAAACCAGGAATTGCGAAGGTAACAAAAATAAACGCTACAATCCCCTTAAGAAATGGCGAGCCTGCCACTAAGCCTGTATCAGGATGACGCAATATGCCATCTTCAGGGACGATAGTAAAAGCCAGCAATGCACACATTAAGACAAAACTCACGCCAGCCCACTTCATTGCTTTTATTTCGAGGGGAGTAGGCGCATCCATTTGTTGCTGCTTGCCTAAGTCAATAGAGGCTTCTGAAGGGTCATATACGCCAAGCCTTGGTTCAACCACCTTTTCGGTGACAATAGCTCCCATGATGGCCACCACAAACGTACTGATAAACATGAAGTACCAGTTCACCTCTGGGCCCACAACATATTCTGGGTCAATCATTCTTGAAGCATCTTGAGTAATACCCGAAAGCAATGGGTCGACCGTACCGAGAAGTAAGTTAGCACTATAGCCTGCGGAAACACCCGCAAAAGCGGCAGCTAATCCTGCCAGAGGATGCCTACCAAGCGAGTGAAAGATCATCGCTGCAAGTGGTATCAACACGACATAGCCCAACTCAGAGGCAGTATTAGAGACAATACCCGCAAACACAATGACCACGGTAACCACTTGCTTTGATGCATTCATGACCATTGAGCGCATAACGGTGCTCAGTAATCCAGAATGCTCCGCAACTGAAACACCTAGTAACGCCACCAAAACAGTGCCCAGAGGTGCAAAACCTGTAAAGTTGGTCACCAGTCCTGTGACAATACGCTGCAAACCTTCAGCATTCATCAGTGAAATAACTTCGATTATGCCGTCTGCTTCACGCCCATTTGCGCCAACAGGACGCGGGTCAAGCACACTCACGTCGAAGTATCCAAGCACGCCACTGAGCAAGACGATAAACAAAGCAAGAGATGCAAACAACGTAATTGGATGAGGTAACAAGTTACCTAACCATTCAACACCCGCGAGGAAGCGAGAAAACCATCCTGATTGAGCTATTTCATTTGTAGGAGTCGGAGATGACGGGGTGTTTGACGACAAAACTGCGCTCTCTTATAGTTGTTATTATCCTGTAAATACTACCTAAATTATCCTGATTATTCATGTTTAATTACATATTTGATGCAATTAAACACCATAAAAACGGCAATTATTGATGATTTTAGAAACAAAAAAGCCGCTAAATGGGAAAAGGTTTTTACCTACATTCCAATTAGCGGCTTAGTATCTTAACTAACCTAGGTGTTATCTAACACCAGACTGGTTGTTTAAATATCTGAAGAAATCGCTGTCAGGCTCAACCACGATGACATCTTGTTTGCTGTTAAAGCTAGCTCGGTATGCATCCATACTTCTTAGGAAACTGAAAAACTCAGGGTCTTTAGAGTAGGTTTGTGCATAAATTTGAGCTGCTTGAGCATCACCTTCACCGCGCAGCTGCCTTGCATTACGTTCGGCATCTGCGAGCATTACAGTGACTTTAGCATCAACGTTTGCGCGAATGATTTCAGCTTGCTCCTGACCTTCTGAGCGATACTCACGGGCTGCAGCAGCACGTTCAGCGCGCATACGGTTGAAGATGGAGTTACTGATCTCTGGTGGTAAGTTGATTTGCTTAACACGCACATCGATAATTGAAATGCCAAGCTCATCTGAACTACCAGACGCTTGAGTCATCGCGTCATCCATCAACTCGCTACGCTCACCCGAAACAATCTGTTGAATAGTACGCGTACCAAACTCTGAACGAAGTCCGTTGTTCACTTTTTGCTTGAGCAGAATTTCAGCATTTTCTTTAATGCCACCGGTAGATAACCAGTAACGCCCAAAATCTTCAATTCTCCACTTCACGTATGAATCAACGATCAAATCTTCTTTCTCAACGGTTACAAAACGATCCGCTCTCTCATCAAGTGTTTGAATACGAGAATCTAAACGCTCTACTCTGTCGAAAAAGGGTATTTTTAAGTGAATACCCGGCTCATGCACCGAGGTTTCGCCTTCGCTCGTTTGCTCGACCTTACCAAAGGTAATAACAATCGCACGGGTACCTTCAGCAACAACAAAGAACGAGTTAAACGCAAGTACACCAATAACTACGACTACTATAGCTAGTACGTTTTTCATTTAGTTTCTCCCTTGTCTGCCGCTTGTGTCTCGCGGATTATTATTAATGATCGGTGCCGCATTCGGGCTGTTGTTAACACTGTCTCTGAGCTCTTCAAAGCTGGTTGAGTTCATGTTATTTGCACGGCCAGTGCTGCCCGCACGCTGCTCCATCATCTTATCTAGCGGTAAATACATCAAATTACCGCCACCATCAGTATCTACCATAATCTTACTGGTATTGCTGAACACGCTTTCTAAGGTTTCTAGATAAATGCGCTGACGCGTTACTTCTGGTGCTGCAATATACTGTGGTAAGAGCTCTTCAAAACGAGCGACTTCACCCTGCGCTTCAAGGATAGCGCGCTCTTTATATGCCTGCGCTTCTTCGTTCATACGGTTAACGCGTCCACGAGCTTCTGGCTCGATTGCACGTTGATACGCTTCTGCTTCTCGAATGAAACGCTCTTCATCTTCCTGCGCGGCAATGGCATCGTCAAACGCTGCACGTACCTGCTCAGGCGGACGAGCATTGGTAAAGTTAAGGTCGATAATATCAACGCCCATGTTGTATGGCCCAATAATACCTTGCAACTCTTCTAACACTCTTTGACGCGCTACTTCACGGCCTTCTGTGAGCACTTCATCCATTTCAGAATGACCCACTACGTAGCGAATGGCACTATCGAACGCTTGACTTAAACTTTGCTCAGGATTGACCACTGCAAACACCCATCTTTCTGGGTCAAATACGCGGTACTGAACTTCCATCTCTACACTCACCATATTTTCATCTTCGGTGAGCATTGAGCCAGAAGACGCTTGGTTACGAATAGACTGAACGTTCACTGGGATTACTGTGTCGACGAATGTCAAACGCCACTGCAGACCAGGCTGTGCAAGCGAATGGAATTCACCAAAACGCAATATAACGCCACGTTCCGCTTCTTTGATCGTGTAAAACCCGCTCAGTGCATAAATAACAATGGCAAGAATCACTACGATACCGATACCTTTGCCGCTCAAATTAGCGCCCGAGCCACCGGAACCATTGCCACCTTTACCGAATTTACCGAAAAGGTTTTTCAGCACATCATCAAGATCTGGTGGTCCTTGATCCTTACCACCACGATTTTTCCACGGGTCATTATTGTTGCCATTATTACCCGGCTCATTCCAAGCCATACTAATACTCCGAATTTATGTATACCCAATAGTATACTAGTTCTATCAATGAATAGTTTTGCGGTTCTTTAAAATTAATTACGACTACTGTCAATGGACAACAAACTGACTGAGTTTGTTCTCTACTTTCTTATCTATTTTATGCCAATCTGAACTCAACATTTTCACGTCTACTACCCAATCACCCTGCTCTGAATAACTTTGTTCAGTAATACAGTTAAGTTGATAAAGCATGCCTCTAAGCCGTCCTTCATCAGGCGGGATCTTAAGAGTATAGCTTACCATAGACTTTCTTAAACATTCAGTGAGGGCTTTTTTCAATAAATCAATGCCTTGGCCTTTTTGTGCGGACACCCAAACTCTGATTGGTCGCCCATCTTGGTCTCGATCGATTTTAGGCTCTACATCTTCTAGTAAGTCGATTTTATTACACACAATAAGTTGCGGTACTTCGTCGGCACCTATTTCTGCTAGTACCTCGTTGACTTGGTCAACGTTCTCAAGGTATTGCGCGTCTGCGTAGTCAACAACGTGCAAAAGCAAATCTGCTTCTTGAGTTTCTTGCAAGGTTGCCTTAAATGCCGCCACGAGATCGTGGGGAAGGTGGCGTATAAAACCTACCGTATCGGCTAGTATAGTAGAACCAACCTCTGCCAACTCTACTTTACGCAAGGTAGGATCTAATGTCGCGAAGAGCTGGTCCGCGGCATAAACATCCGCATCCGTTATGGTGTTAAACAAGGTGGATTTACCGGCGTTGGTGTAGCCGACCAAAGATGCGGTAGGAATTTCAGCACGCTTTCTAGAGCGACGCCCTTGTTCGCGTTGCTTTTGTACACGCTCTAAACGCTTTAAAATTGCTTTGATGCGGCCGCGCAATAAACGTCTATCTGTCTCGAGCTGAGTTTCGCCCGGACCGCGCAATCCAATACCACCTTTTTGACGCTCCAAGTGCGTCCAGCCGCGTATTAGTCGAGTAGAGATATGTCGCAGTTGCGCTAACTCCACTTGAAGCTTACCTTCGTGGGTGCGAGCTCGCTGGGCAAAAATATCTAAAATAAGGCTAGTACGGTCCAACACTCGACACTTAATCAGCGCTTCGAGGTTGCGTTCTTGCGAGGGGGAGAGACTATGATTGAAAATGACAACGTCGGCGTCTAAGCTTTTAACGGTTGACGCAATTTCT
Source organism: Glaciecola sp. XM2 (assembly GCF_018595715.1). Taxonomy (GTDB): domain Bacteria; phylum Pseudomonadota; class Gammaproteobacteria; order Enterobacterales; family Alteromonadaceae; genus Glaciecola. The sequence goes on along the minus strand of NZ_JAHEOJ010000018.1, from coordinate 32,777 downwards.
TCGGCTTTACCGGAACCAACAAAATATTTGGCCTGAGGTGAGTTACGAGAGGCCGTGACGATTGCAACTTGATTAACACCAGCGGATGACACTAGCATTTGCAATTCGTGTAAATCTTCCTTGTTTTGCTCGTTTGAAAAGTCTACGTGTACCAATACGGCGTTTTCACCCGCCTCAAACCTATCAAACAATTAAGCACTCCAATTTAGTCTTGTGAATCGCCTTCACCATTGTTGGTCGGCATTGTAAAAGCACGTGATGGTACCACGGTAGAAATAGCGTGTTTGTATACCATTTGACTGACCGTGTTTTTCAGTAGTACAACAAACTGGTCAAAAGACTCCACCTGCCCCTGAAGCTTTATACCGTTCACCAAGTAAATAGAAACGGGAATGCGTTCTCTTCTAAGCGCGTTTAAAAATGGGTCTTGCAAAGACTGACCTTTAGCCATTAGACATCCTTAATTATTATTATGCGAGCCGTTCACTATGCCTGTTGGATTAGTGTACAACATATTATCGGTTAATTGCACATACTTTTTGAACCACTATATCAAGATTATCAGGCGCATGCGTGTCTAATTCAAAGATATTTTCCCATCCTCTTAACCATGTGATTTGGCGCTTTGCCAACTGCCGCGTGGCAATGATGCCGCGTTCTTCTAAGTCTTTTAAATCATACTCTCCACTGAGGTACTGTAAAGTTTGACGATAGCCAACACTGCGCATAGAGGGCATATCGGGCGTCAGCGTGTAGCTTTGTTGCAGTTGCTTAACTTCATCGACAAGGCCATTTGACAACATTTGTGTAAAACGAGTCGCGATGCGCTGGTGAAGATCGCTGCGTAATGAAGGCATAATCGAAAAATTAATAAAGCGATAAGGCTTGATGTTTTGCTTTTTCTTTTGCCACTGTGACAATGGGATTCGGGTGCTTTGATACACCTCCATGGCGCGAGTCAGGCGCTGCGGATCATTTTGATGGATTTTGTTTGCACTTATCGGGTCGACTTGCATCAACGCTTGGTGGAGCCAAACGCTCCCTTTAAGCGCTAGCTCGGCGGTAATTGCCTCACGTATTTTAGGATCTGACGACGGAATTTCAGATATACCATTTAATAAGGCGTTGAAATACATCATTGTCCCGCCGGCAAGAATAGCTACCTTGCCTCGAGATTGAATATCATCGATGCACTGGGCAGCATCTTTTACAAAATCGGCAACTGAATATGCTTGCTCTGGTGTGCGTATATCGATAAGCCAGTGTTTGACGCCCTGCTGTTCAGCGGCATCAGGCTTTGCGGTGCCAATGTCCATTTCACGATAAATAAGCGCCGAATCGACACTAATCACTTCGCCGTTAATGTGTTTTGCTAACTCAATCGCCAGCCCAGTTTTGCCTGATGCAGTGGGCCCCATTATGCATACAACCGGTGTTTCGATAACATCGCCCATCTATGAGCTCACGCCATGAGAAGGTTTGCTCAGTCGCTCAAGCGCCTCAGCAGAAATCTCAATGCCTTCGTTGCTAAGCATTTCATCTATTGCAGATTGTTCAAGCTGACGTAGTTTCACGTTGATTTCAGCCCTTGTGGGCATGTTTAGCTCAATACAATATGAGCCAAGCGCTCTAAGCAACGTTCTTTTGTTCACGTCTTTGGGCGTTCTCTCCACCAATTTGGTAAACAGCGGCGTCCACGGAAGAGCGCGCAGCGCGCTAGGCACTTCCTTAAGACGCAACTTTTTGGCCGTGCGCTCAACCACAAAACCGGCTTGCCCAAGGACTTGGACTAGATTAGGCTCCAAAACATCCGGTAGGGCGACAGACACCGGCATTAAAAGCGGCTGAGGCGTGCTGCTGTGATTTAACTGCTGCTCAAAGGCATAAGCATAAAGAGCAACAAGGGGTAACAGGGTTAAGTTATCTTGCAACTGAACAATGAGGTATTCACCTTGATTAACAAATGTTAGCGCGTTTTCGCTATTGCTCGGTGTCATCAATTGTTGATATGCAAACCCAGACTCTGCAACATTGACGCGACTGTTAGGAGGCGAGTAGGCGCTTTTAGTGCGCGCTTGACTGGTACTTTGCATCGCTGGGCTATGATCACTTACCCGAGGGGGACTAGCCTGTTGCAGTGGACGAATATAGTCATGCGCTGGCTGGATATCGTCAATGCTGGTGGTATGCTTCGACTTTGAGCGCTCATCTCCGCTATGTTCTATCTGCTGTTGGTGTTGCAATATAGCTTGACCAACTGCTTGGAATATCAAGTCGTGCACCTGCCTAGCTTGGTGGAATCTGACTTCATGCTTAGCTGGATGAACATTAATATCCATGTCATGTGCAGGCAGGTTTAAAAACAGGACGTACGCGGGATAGGTATTATCTTCTAACATGCCCTCGTAAGCCTGACGAATAGCGTGCATCACTAATTTGTCTCTGATCACCCGTTGATTCACAAAAACATACTGATGCTCTGTGGTAATTTGACCATCGCCAATACCGCAACACCATCCGTGTAGCGAAATATCTTGATAGCGATACTCAAGAGGAGCGGCGCTCTGTAAAAATGCACTCCCACACAATGCGGATATTCTATTTTCGATAGTCCCAGCGGGAAGTTTATGCACTATTTTACCATTGTGTTTAAGGCTAAATGCAATAGCAGGATAAGCTAAGGCAATGCGCCTAACCGTTTGCTCGATATGCTGAAATTCTGTTTTGTGGGCGCGCAGAAACTTGCGTCTAGCAGGCGTATTAAAAAACAGGTCCACTACCTCAATTGACGTACCTTTAGGGTGTGCAGCGGGAGATAAGGTCACCGCCATATCTAAACCTTCGGCTTTTGCCTGCCATGCAGTCGCTTGAGCATCAGGCTTTGACGTCAGCGTTAAGCGACTCACCGAGCTAATACTGGCAAGCGCCTCTCCCCTAAACCCCATACTGCTGATGTTTTCGAGATCATCGATGTTTTGGATTTTACTTGTAGCATGGCGGCTTAGCGCTAGCTCCAACTGTTCTTTTGCAATGCCAGAACCATTGTCTCTTACTAAAATGCGTTTATGACCGCCCTGCTCAATCTCAATTTGAATCTCGTTAGCATTTGCATCAAGGCAGTTTTCAACCAGCTCTTTTACCACAGACGCCGGGCGTTCGACTACCTCGCCCGCGGCAATTTGGTTAGCAAGCTGGGCCGGTAGTATATGAATAGTGGAGGGGGTTTGTGCAGCACTTTCTGGCATGTTAAGAACTTGGGATAGTGAGTACCTGCCCAATGCGTACCATGTCAGTAGAGAGGTTGTTTTCGGCTTTTAAGCTCTTCACTGTCACCCCGTAGCGCTGCGCTAACAGCGACAATGACTCGCCACTGGTCACTCTATGCTGTTGTGGCTCGCTTTGTTTCCACTGAGCCCATAAGGTACCGTCAGGTGGCGTTTTTTTGAAAAATGATTTTACCGATTGGAACATCGCATCAGCTAAACGCTCTCGATGTTTCTGCCAATTCAGGTTTTTTTCTTCCTGTGGATTAGATATAAAACCAACTTCAACCAAAATTGAAGGCGTTTCTGGCGCAGTAAGTACTGCAAGGCTTGCACTTTGCGGCGTACTTTTGTGCATGCGCGTCACGCCTTTCATTTCTCTTATCACTTTGTTACTCAACTCATAGCTACTGGCACGAGATAAATCCATCGACATATTGAAAATCGTTTCGGCAAAGTAGCGTTCCGTTTCACGATCGCCAATCACCTCTGCTGCCGGACCAAGCAGTTCTGAGCTTCGTTCCGTTTGTTCTAACAATCGGCCTAACTCACTGTCGGCTCGACCTTTTGATAGTACCCATACCGAACCACCTCTCGGTTGCGGCGAGGTAAAAGCATCTGCGTGAATAGACACGAGCAAGTCAGCGTTTTCTCTCGCTGCGATTTTAGGTCTATCGTTGGGAGAAATATAATAGTCACCGCTGCGCGTCATAACGGCTTTCATACCGGGCTCTGAATCCACTAGGCGTTGTAACATTTTACCAATGCTCAAGGTGATGTGTTTTTCGTAGGTGCCAGCAGGACCAATGGAGCCAGGATCTACGCCGCCGTGGCCTGGGTCAATCACGATAACAATATTACGGTCACGATCTGGACCATCTGTATTCACAATCGATTGTTGTGGCTCTGGGTTGGGATCAACTAGCTCGATGACTAAACGATGCGGGAACTCATCGGTAGGCGTCAACATAAAAAGGTTAGGCTCTAACTTTTTACTACTCTCAATGACTAGACGAGTATCGCTAGGCGATTTTGGCGTAGAATGACGCACACGCTCGATAACGTTTGATTTTAAGTTGAGTCGACTGAGTGAAAAAGAATTATCAACGCCAGAAAGGTCAACAACAAGGCGATTAGGATTACTCAAAGTGAAGTATGTAAAGCTTGGCGCTTGAGAAAGCTCTAATACCAATCGGCTAGTATCTTCGACTTGCGCAAAACGAACATCGGTGACATCGTTATTGGCCTGCGATATCGCGCTAAAAAAAAGTAACAAAAACAGCAAAACCGTCGGTTTGCTGTGATGCATCATCGGTGTGTTTCTTATCAAACTTCACACTCCTGAGTTAGATAATGTCTGTTAACCATTTTTCAGCTCTCGCCGTTTTCGCATTAAAACGAAACTTTCGACCAGATTGTTCATAATCAATGTTAATTTGTACATCAGCCTGAGGCAGGATCGCACCGCCTTTTTCAGGCCACTCTACTAAGCATAGCGTATTATGCTTAAAATAATCGCGAATGCCCATAAATTCTAGCTCTTCTGGGTCATTGAGCCGATACAAGTCAAAGTGAAAAACATCCATATCATTTATACAATACGGCTCAACAAGCGTATAGGTAGGGCTTTTGACGCTACCAACATGCCCTAAACTCTGCAGAAAGTCACGGCTAAAAGTCGTTTTCCCAGCTCCTAAATCACCTTTCAGGTAGATTACCGCACCTGCCATGTCATTCGCTTTGAGCGATTTTGCAAACGCAATTGCAAGGGCCTGCGTATCGGATTCTAACTCACAATATCGTTCTAATTGCGTCATTCGTTAATTAATACTCTTACGGTTTCAAATAAATCACTGGCCAACAACCCTCTTTGACCATACTGCTGGGCGACAAGATCACCCGCTTTGGCGTGCAAGGATACACCAAATTGGCAAGCCATATCAGTGTTCAAGCCCTGCGCTACCAGCGCGCCTAAAATTCCTGCCAACACGTCTCCCATACCTGCTGTTGCCATCCCCGGGTTACCGTGTCGACATACCCAAGAATGCTTTTGATTATCAACGATACTGCCAGCACCTTTTAATACACATGTTGCATCATATCGCTGCGCGCATTGCCGTGCATAGTTGAATCGATTTGACTCAACATCTTCTATGGCAACATTCAGTAACCGAGCGGCCTCTCCTGAATGTGGCGTAATAATGCAATCTGACAGGGCCACAAAACTCGTGTTTACCGCCTTTAAATTTAGTGCATCTGCATCAAACACAATAGGTTTGGGATGATGTTGGCAATAATCCATCACCGTATCAAAAATCTCTTTTGCCCACTGGTCAGTACCTAAACCCGGACCAATAACGACGCATGTTGCCCATTCTAACGCTTCTTGAAGACCTGTGCTGATGACCATAAGTTCCGGGCGGCCACCACAAATTTGCACAATAGAGTCTTGATGGGCAAATACTTTAACCATCCCCGCACCGCTTCTCAGCGCCGCCTCAGATGTCAAACGGATAGCACCTGACATCCCTTTGTTACCACCAATGCATAGCAACCGACCGTGGTTACCCTTATGACTGTTCACTGGGCGCGGAGCAAGGCCTCTAAAATGTTTAATATCAAGTGCGGTTGCGTCGCTTCTAGCAATACTTGCAAAGGTTTTTCCAACCCCTAAATCTTCAAAGACCAATGTCCCACATGATTGTTTACCTGCACCCGTGGTTAGGCCCATTTTAATACCAATGAAGGTAACGGTGACATCAGCCTGCACGCAGCGTCCGAGGGACTCTCCAGTATCGGCACATAAGCCGCTTGGCACATCCACACTTATTACGGGCGTGATTGACGCGTTAAGCATATCGATGACATCTGCAAACTCGTTGCGCACTGTGCCATTAATGCCGGTTCCTAATAACGCATCGATGACGATATCGGCTTTTAACAGCAGTTTTTCGCTGAAATGCTCCACCTTCCCGCCAATATCGAGCCACGCTTGGCGCGCTCGTGCAACATCACCTGTGACTTCTCGGTCAGGCTCAATGGCGCATAGCTTCACATTTTTACCTGCATTGGCTGCACTGACCGCGGCAATATATCCGTCACCCGCGTTATGCCCAATGCCGACCAATACAAGATAATGGTCGCTGTTAGGTAATAGCAACATAGCTTGCTTGAATACCGCGTCGCCGGCTCGTTGCATGAGGGCGTACATATCAATACCCATGACTTCAGCAGCGCGTTTTTCATTGTTTCGGACTTGGTCTGCTCGGTAAAGTTTCTGTGTTAAACTGGGGCTATTGTCTTTTTCAAGCATGTATTTATGTCCTTAGAACCATCGTTGGATTACTCATCATTAGCAAACAATATCAAGGCTTGGGGGAAATCGCTAGGATTTCAACAAGTTGGCATCACTGACGTTGATGTGAGTCAACATCATCAAGCCTTTCTTGATTGGCTTGAAAAAGGATACCACGGGCAGATGTCATTTTTTGAGCGAAATATTGAAAAACGACTGCACCCTGAGCAATTAGTTGAAAACACCCTACGCGTGATCAGTGTGCGCATGAATTACTTACCCGAAGATGCACACTTTGCCTCGAATCTTGAACAAAGTGATAGCGCTTATATTAGTCGCTATGCCCTCGGCAGAGACTATCACAAGCTCATGCGAAAGCGACTTAAGCAACTTGGCGAAAAAATTCTTAGCCATTGCGACACACTTGAATTTCGACCTTTTGTTGATTCTGCGCCAGTGCTTGAACACGCATTTGCGGAAAAAGCAGGGATTGGATGGACAGGTAAGCACTCACTTACAATTAACAAGGATGCGGGCTCATGGTTTTTCTTAGGGGAGTTGTTTGTCAATATTCCCTTGCCAACGGATGAGCCCATTGAGGAAGGCTGTGGAACTTGCGCAGCATGCATTTCTATTTGCCCAACCCAAGCCATTATCGAACCCTATAAGATTGATGCCAACAGGTGTATTTCTTACTTAACCATTGAACACCAAGGCGCCATTCCTGAAGAGTTTAGAGAGCCTATGGGTAATCGAATTTATGGGTGCGATGATTGCCAACTGATATGCCCATATAATCGCCAAGCGCCTACTACACAAGAGCAAGACTTTTCCCCACGCGCTGCTCTTAAAAACCTATCTCTGATAGATGCATTTAATTGGACCTCTGACATGTTCTTAAAGGCAACTGAAGGAACAGCCATAAGACGCATTGGCATAGAAAGATGGCGCAGAAATGTGTCGGTAGCAATGGGTAACGCACCTTATTCGAATGAGATCATTGCATGCTTAAAAGCCGCCCTGGAGCAAGAGCACAGTCCGGTATTAAAAGAGCATTATCAGTGGGCGTTGAGGCAACAAGAACAAAAAGGCGCTAGCATGCCAGGCGATGCTATTCCCATTATTGATATCAGTCGCCAGCAAGCTCGCTTAATTCGCAGTATTAAAAAAGGATTGCCAAGGGACGCTTAACGCCCCTTGAATTAAGCGCTCGCTTATTTGTGATACTGCTTAGAAAACTTGTGCACCGCTTCAACAAAGTGACCGGCATTTTCTGGTGGTACATCTAAGTGAATGCCATGGCCGAGGTTGAAAACGTGACCTTCTCCGGTACCAAAGCCAGCAAGAATGTCGGAAACCTCTTGCTCAATGCGCTCTTTTGGCGCATACAAAACAGATGGGTCCATATTGCCTTGAAGCGCTACTTTATCACCCACTCGCGCTTTCGCGTCGGCAATATTAATGGTCCAATCAAGACCAATCGCATCGCAACCTGTTGCCGCGATTGCTTCTAACCACTGCCCACCATTTTTAGTAAATAAAGTTACCGGGATTTTTTGACCATCGTACTCACGAGTAAGTCCCGCGACAATTTTTTCCATATATTGAAGTGAAAACAGCTGATAATCTCTTGGTGACAATACGCCGCCCCACGTATCAAAAATCATGACTGACTGTGCACCGGCAGCAATTTGCGCATTAAGATATAAAATCACTGCATCAGCCAGTTTATCTAACAACAAGTGGAGTGTTTCTGGGGCGCTAAACGCCATCTTTTTGATTTTCGTAAACGCCTTAGATGAACCACCTTCAACCATATAAGTCGCTAATGTCCAAGGACTGCCTGAAAAACCAATCAACGGCACAGAGCCCGCTAATGCTTTACGAATAGTGCGCACAGCATCCATTACGTATCGTAAACTTTGTTCTGGATCGCTTACTGGGAGCTTTTCAACGTCTGCATGGCAGGTAATGGGGCGCTCAAACTTTGGGCCTTCACCGGTTTCAAAATAGAGGCCTAGTCCCATAGCATCTGGGATCGTAAGAATGTCAGAAAATAAAATAGCCGCATCTAAATCAAAACGACGTAAAGGTTGCAGGGTCACTTCACATGCCAATTCTGGATTTGTGCACAATGCCATAAAATCGCCCGCTTGCGCGCGAGTGGCTTTGTATTCAGGCAAATAGCGGCCTGCTTGACGCATCATCCATACAGGGGTTACATCGACTGGTTGTCGCATCAGGGCACGCAAATAGCGATCGTTTTTCAGACTACTCATTACTTCACATTCTCTCTAAATATATTAATAACTTACCCCACTAGAATACGTGAAATCGATTAACTTTTCTTTATTCTTTTTACGGTTTCTTCAATCAAACGTCCGGCAATAGACAGGGTAGGCGGTATGTTTGGCAAATTATCTACATCAAAATAATCAGCTTCTAGTATTTCATTTTTATCAAGGACCAAATCACCTCCAGCATAGTCTGCTAAAAAGCCTACCATTATGGAATGAGGAAATGGCCATGCTTGGCTACCAAAATACTCAATGTTAGTAACCTCTACCCCAACCTCTTCCTTAATTTCACGGTGCACGGCGTGTTCTAGGGTCTCTCCACTTTCTACAAACCCCGCCAAGGTCGAGAAAAAGCCGCTGGTTTGATGACGCACACCCTTGGCCAGTAATATTTTATCATCACGGCGAACCGCAACAATAATACAGGGCGATACACGTGGGTAGCATCGATGCTGACAGCGGTGACAGTGCATCGCCATTTCCCACTGCACTTTATGCATCTGGGCACCGCATTGCCCACAGTATTTGTGGTGGCGCAAAAACGTCGCGTATTGCCAAGCTTGTGCCAGATGCTGAAAGTCCGGCGGCGGCAACACACCAAGCGCCTCTCGTAAAGACAACAGTTCATAGTCAGCATGTTCCACCTGCTCTTTATACAGGTCAATCAGAACATGTTCGCCGTAGCCCGAGTGAGTGATGTGCACGGCATCTTCAATTTGGGCATTAAATGCGCCAAGCGAAATATGACTTAGCGCATCCAAACCACTAACTGACAGAGCATTTGTTGGCACCAACCAACGATTGTCTGAAAATATAAAATGTAGCTTTTTACTCATACCTAGAATGTCTTTACGATTTGTGTTCGAAAATTGCCTCGGCACTTTACGCGTTTTGCTTCTTGTTCACAAATAAAGCAGTGTTATACTCCGCTATAGAAACGGACCGTTCGTGTTTTAGCACAACATTAAATGCACACAACAATGAGAGAATTACCATTGTGACGCTAAGTAAACCTAAACAGGTAATTTTTAACAAAGCGCAAGAGTACTGTGAACAAAAAGGCGTTCGCTTCACTCCTTTGCGTGCCAGTGTTTATCGAATACTACTTCAAGAAGATGCCTCTATAGGCGCATATGATTTGCTCGATAAACTCCGCAATACGGAAGATAATGCCAAGCCACCCACAGTATACCGTGCACTTGATTTCTTCTTAGAGCTTGGGCTTGTTCACAAAGTAGAATCGAATAATACATTTAAGGCGTGTCATCACTTTGGATGCTCACACCCTGTTCAATTCTTGATTTGTGATGAATGTGGCGACGTGCAAGAAATCCAGTCGCAAGGCGTGAAAGAAACTCTAGAAGCGCAAGCAAAAGAAAACGCATTCACAATTTTAACGCAAACCATTGAAGCACACGGCATTTGCAAAAATTGTCAGGATAAAGCTGCGTAATTATGAATGCTACTTTTATCGAACCTTTCGCCGAAGCAGTAAAATCGACCCTTGCCATGATGGCGAGTATCGAACTGACGCAACAACCCCAGCAAGATAAAGCCGACTCGGTCGCCCGAGGCGAGCTTTCTAGTGTAATTGGTATGGTCAGCCCTCAGCTTTGTGGCTCTATGGCAATTACCTTCGACAAGCCACTCTCTTTGGCTATGATGCAAAATATGCTTGGGGAAACTCATGGCGAGATTAATGCTGACGTAGCTGACATGATTGGTGAAATGACCAACATTATTTGTGGCAGTGCAAAAGCGGCTCTTTCCGAGCAGGGATATGAGTTTAATATGGCCACTCCTGTGGTGATTACGGGCGAAAACCACGTGATTCATCACCATGTTGAAGGTCCAAGCACTATCACCACATTTATTAGTCCAAAAGGCAATGCTTACTTAGAAGTTTGTTTCGATAAGTAGTATAATCGTACGTTGCTTCAAACTCATTTTATCTCAATCATTTTGTAAAAGGACCTCACTGTATGAAAAAAATCGCACTGACACTTGCGTTTGCAACCACATGTTTTGCAAATGCAACCTTGGCACAAGACTCTGCTGAGAAGCCTCCCTATGAAAATTGGGTAGGCGTTTTCGGTCAGTACCATCAAGCCGACTCGGATAAACCCGATCCAGTAGGCGGGCTTGACGACGGTAGAGGTCTTGGTGGTGAACTTGGCTTTCGTTTTGACCCAACATGGGCGGTACGTTTTGAGTTAACCAGACTGCTTATTGATAATGATTCAAGCGTAGCTGCTTCACTGGCAGACGACGGCACCATGCTAGGTGCTGACTTAATGTACTTTTTAGAAGATGATGCAGCTTACTTGTTTGGTGGTGTGCGTGAGCAGTCTTTGCGCGATAGTTACCGAATGGTGAGCCTCGGTGTAGGTAAGCACTGGGCAGTAAGTGAGGATTGGCGCGTGATTACAGAAGCCGCGGCATATCATGATATTGGCCAAAACTATCAAGACTTTAGCTTAAAACTTGGTTTGGCTTACATCTTTGGTGAACGTTCTACAGGCACCATTGAGCGCCCTGATAGCGATGGCGACGGTGTTTATGATGCTGTTGACCGTTGTCCGAATACACCTCCTGGTACGCAAGTTGATGCCACTGGTTGTAATATCGACTTAGACGGTGACGGCGTGATTAACGCAATGGATGAATGCCCAAGAACACCTGTAGGTGTAGCAGTTAACGAACGTGGTTGCCCGTTAAAAGACTCTGATGGTGATGGCGTAACCGATGATATGGACGAGTGTCCAGATACACCTGCAACAGATCGTGTAGATGAGGTGGGTTGCAGCGTATTTGAGCAAGTAGAAGTATTTGTAGAAATTGACATTCTGTTCGAAAACGATAGCAGTGAAGTAACCAATCCAAGAAGTGAGCTCATTCTAGAGTTTGTTGATTTTATGAATCGCTTCCCAAATACCTCTGCGGTTATCGAAGGTCATACTTCAGCGGTAGGTGATACTGATTACAATCAGGCATTATCTCAACGTCGTGCAGATGCTATTCGTCAGTTGCTGATTGATGAATATAGTATCGACGCTAGCCGATTAGACGCAGTAGGATTTGGCGAGTCACGCTTGAAGTTCAACGACGATACGGAAGAAGCGCATCGTTTAAACCGTCGCACAGAAGCTCGTGTAACGGCTACAGTTGAAGAGAAAGTTACTCGAGACTAAGCGTTTAGATGTGAACGTAAAGTAATAAAAAAACCCGATACTGCTTAGCATTATCGGGTTTTTTATTACCTGTGTTTAGCACTAGTATTTAGCGCTAGGTTTTTGGCATTAATTCCATTAGCGCATAAACCGTACTTTCGACCCCTACTTTAACAGACTCAGGTTCAACCTTAAAAAACGGGCTATGATGCGAAGGAATAGGTGCACCGCCATTTTGTGCTTCAGCCCACACCTTCGGATTTGTGCCGCCTACTGCCCAATACACACTTTCAATTTGTGGCGTGGTAGTGAAATATGGAAAGTCTTCTGCGCCCATGCCTGTTGGCATAAAACTTAGTACTAACTCTTCACCCATTTTATCTGCCCATACCGATTTCAAACGCGAGGCTAAGGTTGCATCATTTACCGTGGGAGGTGTACTTGAAACGACTTTCATTTCTGGCAGTTTATCTTCTGGCATGCCTGCAACGCGTCCCATATTCTCAGCAATACGCTCAATACCGGTGAGAAGCTTTTCACGGGTTTCTAAATTGGTGTTTCTCACCGTAAGCTCTAACTCTGCGCGATCAGAAATGATGTTATGGGTAGTACCACTGCGAAAAGATCCCACAGTCACCACCCCCGCTTCACGAGGGCTGAGCTCTCTAGAAACTAAGGTTTGTAAGGCCAAGACAATTTGTGAGCCTAGTACAATTGGATCTTTACCCGCGTGCGGTGAAGCGCCGTGCGCGCCTACCCCATGAATCGTGATATCAACGGTATCAGCACCAGCATAAGGCGCCCCTTCAATAACATTCACTACGCCAGTGGGTAATGCTGAGCCAACATGAAACGCTAATGCATAATCTGGCTTGCCAAACGTACTCCAAATGTCGGCATCCATCATCTGTTTAGCGCCAATCAACCGCTCTTCAGCGGGCTGGCCAATCAGCATCAGCGTACCCGACCACTGGTCTTTATTCTCTGCCATGTAGCGAGCAGTACCTACCAAACTTGTTATGTGAACATCGTGACCACAGGCGTGCATCACAGGCACATTCTCACCGTTAATCGGTGATATCTGCATGGCTTGTGAGGCATATTCAAGACCTGAGTCTTCTTTTACAGGCAACCCATCCATATCTGCGCGCATCATCACTAATGGCCCAGGCCCATTTTCCATCATCGCCACAATACCCGTTGCTGGAAATCCGTCTACTGCAACGCCAACACCTTCGGTGACCTCAAAGCCTGCTAGTCTAAGCTCTTGCGCTAATCGTGCAGCAGTTTGCGTCTCAACAAGCGATAATTCAGGGTTTTGATGGAAGTGAATGAACAAGTCTTTTAGATAACTATCGTAATCTTGTTGAATAGCGGCTTTAAGTTCACTGTCGGCGCTGAAAGCCGGCGATGAACATGCAAACATCAAGCTAACACCTAATGCAATGGATTTGAGTAGAGGTTTATTCATAATGATGTGGATTCCCTTTGTGTGTAAATCAGTCTACCTAGCGCGCATCAAAAGATGCTCACACGCAAAGCATGCACGTCATTAAGCATCAGTGCATGCTAGTAGTCGTCAGTAAATTCTGGCCCAGCGTAATTATCGAAACGCGAGAACTGCCCCTGAAAGGTTAGCCTAGATGTGCCAATTGGGCCATTTCTTTGTTTGCCGATGATAATCTCGGCAATGCCTTTGTATTCGCTATTTTCGTGATAAACCTCATCACGGTAAATAAACATGATCAAATCGGCATCTTGCTCGATAGAGCCCGATTCACGCAAGTCAGAGTTGATGGGCCGCTTGTCTGAACGTTGCTCCAATCCACGATTTAACTGAGATAGGGCCACAACCGGCACTTCTAATTCTTTCGCTAAGGCTTTGAGTGATCGGGAGATTTCTGCAATTTCGAGGGTACGGTTATCGGATAAGCTCGGTACACGCATCAATTGCAAATAATCTACCATAATCATCGAAATTCCGCCTTTTTCTCGAGCGAGTTTGCGCGCTCTCGTGCGCAACTCCATAGGTGTCAAGCCAGAGCTATCATCAATAAATAGGTTGTCTTTTTCATGCAGGCGCTGCATCGTTTGCTGCAATTTTACCCAGTCTGTGTCATCGAGTTTCGCGGTTCTGATTTTAGTTTGATTGACCCGCGAGAGCGACGCTAGCATCCTCATCATGATTTGCTCAGCAGGCATCTCTAAGCTAAATACCAGCACTGGCTTGTCTTGCATCATCATTGCGTTTTCACACAAGTTCATCGCAAAAGTGGTTTTACCCATTGACGGTCTTGCAGCAACAATAATCAAATCAGAACGTTGTAGACCGCTTGTTTTAGCGTCAAGATCATCAAATCCTGTTGATACACCTGTTACTTCAGAGTCTTGCTTTACCAGCTCATCTAGGCGATCAACGGTCTTTTTAAGCACACTTTTTACATCAACGGGGCCTTCGCCCGCTGCTGTGCGTTTTTCTGCTATTTCAAATACTTTTGTTTCAGCAAGGTCGAGTACTTCTTTGCTGTCGCGACCCTCTGGGTTAAACCCCACCTCGGCAATATCATGCGCAACGCCAATCAGCTCCCGAACGACTGCTTTTTCGCGAATGCTGTGCGCATATGCGCCCACGTTAGCCGCACTTGGTGTGTTTTTCGCTAGCTCAATTAAATATGGAAATCCGCCAGCGTCGTCGAGTTGATTGTGACGACTGAGCTCTTCTTTGACCGTTACCGTGTCTACGGAGCGATTAGCGTTAATAAGGCGAAGAATGGATGCATAAATGATGCGGTGCGAACGGTTATAAAAGTCTCCTTCAATCAATAGGTCTGCCACTTTGTCCCATGCATCGGGAGAAATCATTAAGCTACCAAGAACCGATTGCTCTGCTTCTATGCTATGCGGGGGAATATTGAGCTTGTCTCTGGAGTCCGTTTGAGTTTGCGCCACGTGTCTAAATTTGATTGATAAAACAGAAAAGTATTATGGAACATGTAGACACTTTTGTCTCGACTGATTTTGAATTCTTGTGGTTTTTATCGACTCATTCTAGCTAAGCCTTTGCTATCAAAGCGCATTAAAGTGTAGGTATAAATGAAAAGAACTGCGCCAATAAAATAAGCGCAGTTCAATACACATTAGGTGAAACTTACTGTTTGGATAAGGTGATGGTGCCACTGACGGTATCGATCTCTACGGTAGCGGTTGGATTGGGCGTCGAAATATTCAATCGACTTCCCGGTCCATATTCGTCCTTTTTCGCTTTATGGTCTGTAAACCTATTGCGAATGCGTCCACCTGCAAAGGTTTCTACTTCAAAGCGCGCTGAGGCATCACTTGGTAGCGCTAGTTCAATACTGCCGCCAACCGAACTCGCTTTTACGACCGCAGAAGGCGCCAAGCGCATATTCATCTCAATACTGCCATTAACGGTTTCGGTAGTCACATATGAAACTTCTTCCATATTCAGTTCAATATCGCCGTTGACTGTTTCGCCGCGCACTTCTTTGGCAGATGATACAACTGAAATATCCCCGTTTACGGCACTTGCATAAATGGTTTCACCAATTGCACCTGTAGCACTAATATCGCCGTTCACCGATTCTATGGTCAAGGTGCCCGTTAAGTCTTGCGCGGTAATATCGCCATTAACCGATTCAAGTTTGACTGCGCTTTGAAGGTTTTTGGCGGTTATATCTCCATTGACCACCTCAGCGTCAACGCCTCCTAATATCTGCTCGATGTTCACATCAGCGTTGACTGACTCGTATTTAACTCGGCTTCCCATCGGCACATATATCGTTAGATTATCATTGTTATCGCCTTTAGAGCCTGAGTTACCCCACCAAGACTCTTGCTCTACTTCTACGATGATATCTACAGAATTACCATTGCGCTCAAAGATAAACTCTTTTGTATTTTCACCCAGTTCACCCTCTACCTTTACTTGGGAGTTCTCCCAACCGATTATCTTTGCCTTCCCAGAGACATGCTCCACTCTCACGACACCTTGGGGATCTGCATCGAGCGTTTCATTAACGGTTTGTTTAGCCTGCACACTAATACTCACCATCAGTAATGCAGATAGACATAGCTTGCTAATTGTATTCATAAATGTCCTTGTTTAAATAGATTGCCATGCAGGTGCATGGACACGTTCAATAATCGCTAATTCTTGTTGATAAACATGTTTTAACATGCCAATTAAGGCCGGATTGTTAGGCGCATCTTCTAGCGCTTTTTTTATCGCCGCCTCAGCCTGCGCTAAATCCTCAAGCTGTTGTTGCCAGTTGTTGGTGCTACTGGGCATATCTTTGAAGCTCACCAGCAGCCCTTGCTTTTGAATTGAATGCTGCTCGCTGAGCTGTTCAACTAACAACATGGATTGTGTTTGTTGGCCAGTGTAAAAGCTACCGTAGGCCAACAACGCTATCGCAAGAAATGATGCAGCGATGGCCAAGCTGCTTCTGCGCCAAGCCCCTTTGCTCGTTTCACGCACCGCATTGTCTTGCTCATTAACGATGGCTTGCTCAATGCCTCGCCATAAATCTCGTTGCGGGGCTTTACCACGCGCTAGCGCATCAATCTTGCTTTGAAGGTCTTGCTTAGATTCATTCATTTATCCATTCCTCCATCATTTTTCGCGCTCTATGAAACTGTACTTTGCTCGTTGCCGGGGCCATATTAAGCATCTTGGCTATCTCTTCGTGCCTGTATCCTTCTAGTGCGTGCAATACAAACACCCATCTTGCTCGCTCGGGGAGGCGATAGATATATGCCTCAAATTCAGTGTCGGCGATGCTACCTAAATCCGCCTGCTGGTGCTCGGTGCTATCCACGATGGAAACCACCTTTTGCCACCACCCCTTTTGCTTGCGAATATACGAAATGCAAATATTGCTCGCTACGCTGTGTAGCCACGTCGAAAATTTACTCTTACCATCGAAATTATCGAGCTTTTGCCACAGCTGAATAAACACTTCTTGTGTCGCATCCTCTGCAAGAGATTTATCTGCACACAAGCGAAGACACAAGCCATACACCATATTGACATGTAAGTGATACAGCTCCTTAAACGCGCCTGTTTCTTTGCGCCTGGCACCCGTAATCAGATCAGCTAATGCTTGCTGACTGGTTTGATGGGTCACTAAGGTTTGTATGTTATTTGTCATACTGATTTTGTTTTTTCCCTTATTCCATGTCACTTTTCAAAACCAATGATTTTGCCAATTGGGTGTTTGTGTATGCTCTATCTAATCAGTCGCGACTACTTTTAGAAAGGTTTACATCAGCATAAATAAAAATGTAATTTTTGACGCTTCCCTTTTATAGTGGGATGTAATGTAACCTATAACGTCAATAGAAAGAGTATTTGTATGAAAGTCTCAGCCTTGTTTGCCGGTAAACCAGTACCTTTTGGCCCTCGAAACTCTCCTAGTAGCATCGTCAAACAACCCTTTAGCTCACTCAACGTTGTGACCGATGGCGCCATTGAAGACGAACAGGGCAACAAAAAGCTTCACGGTGGGCCGTATATGGCGCTTCACCAATTCGCACAGTCTAGCTATCCGCGCTTGCAAGCTGCGTTTCCTGATGTCGCCGAAAAGATGCTGATGGGAAGTATTGGCGAAAATATTTCTGCACCCGACATGAATGACGACAATGTGTATATTGGCGATGTCTATCGCATTGGCGAGGTAGTGGTGCAAGTGTGCTCACCACGCGCGCCATGCTCAAAAATAAATCAGCGATATGGCAAACGTAAAATTGACCTCTTCATATTAGAAAATGGCATCACCGGTTGGTATTTTCGCGTACTTGAGCAAGGTAAAATGCATGTCAATGATGCCATTGTGCTAGAAAAAAGAAACGAAACACCAGTATCTATTAAAACCTTAATGCATATGAGTAAGCCTTTAGAAGGAATGAGCTTTAGTAAAACGGAGCTTCTTAACGCTATGCAGAGCGAGGGCTTATCGCCTGAGTGGCAAGAAAAACTTCAGCGCCAAATAAAAAAAGCCAATGACTAATCATTGGCTTTCATTTACTGCCTCAATGTTGTTTCTAACTATCAGCACATCACTCGACGCGACGCGCTCATTAGCAATTAAGACTTACGTTTTCTAGTATATGCCACGCCTGCAATGGAGAGTAAAACAAGAAGCAAGGTAGATGGCGCGGAAACTTGAGCCGAGCGCAAAACCGCTGATGTGGTAAAGTTAAAGTTAGAACCCACTGTTCGTCTCTCTGCATGAAAAATATCAAGCGTATAGTCAGTACCCGCTACTAAACCGAGTGTGTCTAAGTTAACGCTGCGGGTTGCTGGGCCGTGTATACCGCCTAAGTCAACGACGAGTTCTCCATTGATAAATACCCACACATCGTCATCTCCGGTAAACGAAAAAGATTGACCTGCAACATAGGTAAATAGGCTGTTTATCTCTGTTGTAAAGTGGTAGTTATTTGAGCGACCTTCATTGCCAAATCCCATGCCGTTAATAGGGAAATACGAGGAGTTGCTGTAAGTATAAATACCACTACCTGGGGCTGTTTCAGCCGCGTCTAACGTGATTGAGATAGATTGATTAACGCCGGCAACATCGTTATACCATTGGTTAAAACTAGCAGCCGTTGAGAGCGATGGACCACCTACATAAACAGGCTTACCATCTGGGCCAAGCTGAGACCCAACTAAACCAGTTTGCAATCCGAATATAGGACCCTGTTCAAAGTCAGGGTGGGTGTCTCTAAAGTCTCGCACCGTAGCATCAAGAGTAATGACAGAAGCTAAAGAAAAGGTACTTAGCATGAGCATCGATGCGCCTAGCATAGTTTTGTATAGTTTGTTCATAGATAATCCGTTATTTGTTGGGTGTAATACGCCTGTCTATTGCAGGAAACATATAATTTTAAGGTTCATAGCAATTTACAAGCCAACCAATAAATAACTGAAATATATAAATAAAATTTAGATGCTTCTCAAGAGTTGTAAAAAATACCGACACATTAATCATATTGCTAGGTGCTATACATTGATGCTAAGTTTGTGAGTCGAGCATCAAAACTGGGGCAGCAAATGACAGATACTATTCACCACCAAATCCATTATCTTGAAATCCCTACAAAGGATATAGACGCAAGCAAAGTGTTTTTTGCAGAAGTGTTTGGCTGGGAGTTTGTGGATTATGGTCCCGAGTACACTTGCTTTACTGGGCAACAAATCGAAGGCGGATTCTTTTTATCTTCCCATAGTATGCACAGCGAGTCAGGTAGCGCATTGGTCGTTATTTATTCAGATGATCTAGAAGCGAGCTTACAACAAGTGGAAAGCGCCGGTGGCGTCATTGTTAAACCAATCTTTAGCTTTCCAGGCGGCAGTCGTTTTCACTTTGTCGACACCGCAGGAAACGAATTTGCCGTATGGCATTAAGCGCTTTCTAACCAGGTCGATTCAATTTGCTGAGCCGCAACAGGCTCAGCAAAGAAATATCCCTGACCGTGGTCAATGTTTAGCCTCTGACAAAACTTAAACTGCTCTTCCGACTCAATCCCTTCAGCTACTACAGTCATGTTCAAACGCTTAAGCATGCCGGCGAGCGCCTCAAAAATAGACAAACGCTTCTCTTCACTTTCGTCCATTTTAAACAGCGACTTGTCGAGCTTAACAATATTGATGGGGTAGTTTATCAAATGGGATATAGATGAATAGCCCACACCAAAATCATCCAACGAAATTTTAAAGCCATAGGCCGATAACGACTCTATAGAGCGCTTGATGATCTGATGATGTTCAAACAATGCTGTTTCGGTAATTTCCAGGACTATGTTTTCAGGCTTCACATGATAATACTCAGCCCGCTCGATGATGTAGTCTGTTACCTTCTCACTTTGCAACTGAATTGGCGAGATGTTGATGGCAATAAACTGGTCAAAATCAATCCGCTTTTGCCATGTCGCAAGTTGCGCAATAGCATGATTGATCACCCATTCTCCAATAGCATGTATATCGTTGTTTTTTTCTGCTACCGGAATAAATTCATCAGGCACAAAATGCTGCGCGATATCGGGCCATCTTAATAAGGCTTCGTAGCCAATTTGCTTGCCGCTATGCAGTTCAACCACCGGCTGAAAGTGCATGCCAAATGCTGCGTCTTGCAAATGCTGTTTAAGACCCACTTGAATATCATACTGACGACTGAAGTCTTTGTGCATCATCTCGTCATACACGCGAATTTGACCTTTCCCAGCGCGCTTTGCTGCATACATGGCAACGTCGGCGAATTTGACCAAGTCTTCTTTTGTTTTGGCGTGCAAAGGATACATTGCCGCACCTACGCTGGCATTACACGAAAGCTCTGTTTCGCCTAGCGCAATGGGAGCTAACAGTGCAGTATGTATACGCTGAGCAACCATTGCCGCCTGCTCAGCTGTCTTGATACCCGTTAAGATCACTGCAAACTCATCACCGCCTAAACGTGCGAACCCTTCATGACGTCGCAGTTGATTTTTAATACGGGTAGAGAACTCAATAAGTAAGCGATCACCTGCATCATGCCCTAAGGTATCGTTGATGAACTTAAAATTGTCTAAATCAAGCAGTACTAGGGCAATATCGCCACTCGCAGAACCGTCTTTAGGGATAAGTACCGACATAAGCTGATTGAAATGATGACGATTAGAAAGGCCTGTAAGTGGGTCTTTTTCCGCAATATGTTTTACATCTAAATAGTTTTGATGAAGCTTATGCTCAAGCTCAAAACGTTTTTGAGCATGCACAATAGCACGCTCTAAATTAAGCTTTTGTAGTTCCGATTTCAAAATGAAATCTTGCGCGCCAGCTTCTAAACAAGCCACCGCAAGCTCTTCACTCTCCGAAGCGCTCATCATAACAATCGCAACGCTACCTAAGCCCGCCCTTGCCCGCAAACGTTGTACCATCTCTATACCATTTACGTTTGGCATCTTATAGTCAAGCAGGATCACATCAAAGCGCTGTTCTCGAAGTTTCTCCAAGCCATCATCTACCGATGTAGCCTCGACTACATTGACGTTGAGTGCTTTTTCAGCAATCGTACGACGAATAATTTTACGATCGGCAAAATCATCATCTACCACTAAAACTTCTAAGCGTCTTCTCATTTGTATACTGCCTACTCTGTAATTAGAGATTTTGTTAAAGTATTTTACGTCGCCAAAGCTTGGCCCGCGATACTTTTATTATTATTGTAGTTGTTTTAACACTTTTCGCGCGATGTTTTCAAATGGCCAGTAAACAATAAACTTTGTGCCGCGCGGTTTGTTGTCTTCGACCTTAATGTTACCACCATAGTGTTCTACTAATCGTTTTACAACACTTAATCCCATACCCGACCCTTCGACTTCATCTCGCGGTTTCAAGGTTTCGAAGAGATCAAAGATACGTTCGCGACTTTCAGGCTCAATTCCTGGTCCATTGTCGATTACTGTGACAACGTTGGCTTTTTGCGTTCTACGCACTTTAATTTGTATTTTAGCATTGCCCGAGTCGTGATGTTTAATGGCATTTGCAATTAAGTTGAGTAATACCACGCCAAATGGCACCTCTGGCACAAGTATTTCATTATCATCGCATTTCATTGAAAACCCCATGGGTAAATCAATCAGCGATAGTAGCTCGACCACCTTCGTTTTTACATTAAGCTCTTTTGGCTCTAAGTAGTCTTTGCCTATTTTTGAATACGCTAATAAGTCTTGTAAAAGCTGCTCCATGCGATTAGCGCGATTCATCACTAACTCTAAATTTTCAAAGCAGTCTTGGGGCATTGCCTCGCCACAGTCCTCCATTACCCAAGACACTAGGCGCTTAATCACATTTAATGGGGCTTTTAAATCATGCGAGGCGATGTAAGCGAAATGATTTAGGTCTTTGTTTGAACGCCTCAAGTCATTAATGATGACTTCTCTTTCGGTAACGTCGGTAAATGTAACTAAGGTGTAGGTCACATCACCGCGCAATGAAAAGCTTTGTTGGTCGCGTTGCAACATCTTTGGTTGCTCGTCTTTGAATTCCAACGTAAAGACATTATTGGTCGCTTCTTTTTCAACTTGAGCAGTCTCAAAGGTAGCCATTACTTTTTCCGTTAGGGGGCGAGCGTCGTCATCTGTTAATGCAGACATGCAGCGATTGTTGGCAAAAATTACATCGCCATTAGCGTCTTTAACATAGACATAATCATCATTGAGCGCTGCAATCTCACCAAACAGCGCGCGATTTTCCAAAGCCTTACAGGTCTCCTGATGCATCAGCGTTGTTTGTTTAACGCTTTGCAGCAAACTAGAAAGCGCTGGGGAGTTTTCGGGTGTTAATGAAAACTCAGCTTCACATACGCTGGCTAAGACTAGCGCTTGATGTGAGCCATTAGCGTGCTCAACGAGAATATAAGCGTAGTGCCCCTGATATTGAGCCGGTAATTCTGAAGCTTGCAGTGTGTAAAGGCTGAACTCATTATGTTGACAAAGGCTTACATGAGAGGTCTTATCGACACTCTCGATATCAAATTCATGTATCCACTTACCAAATGGCTGTTGCGCTTGAGGATGTAAAAACGTCGCAGTTTCATCTCTTGCTAATATGCATACGTTGAACGATTGCACAATGCAGCTGAACATCGACAGTAAAGGTGATAGGAGTGTCTGCAAGGTAAATGAAGGCGTCAGTTTGGATGTTTGTAGCAAGCTTTGATTGCTCACACTGCTGCTTTTTGTAGTGGGTGTAACGCCGGTTTGATTGGCAGCCATATTAGTTGATTTTGGTTCTGGTGCAGTGCCCATTATGGCCGTTCATCTCGCCTACTACTATTGGCGTTATACTAAGGCAATCCCTGAGCTGACTCAAGCCCAGGGATTCACAAATACGGCTTTTTATGCGATTTCAAATAAACCTGCTGCGCCCATGCCACCGCCAATACACATCGAAACAACGACGTATTTAGCACCTCTACGCTTGCCTTCGATTAACGCGTGACCAGTAGTTCGCGCTCCTGTCATACCGTATGGGTGACCAATACTTATAGCCCCACCGTTAACGTTGTATAACTCTGGGTCAATACCGAGCTTGTCGCGACAATACAAAGCCTGACAAGCAAAGGCTTCGTTTAACTCCCACAAGCCAATATCGTTTATCGACAAGCCATGCAGCTTTAACAATTTAGGGATAGCATAGATTGGACCAATACCCATCTCTTCAGGCGCATTACCTGCAACGGCCATACCGCGATAAATACCAAGAGGAGATAATCCGCGCTGCTCAGCAAGTTTACTTTCCATCACGACACATGCCGACGCACCATCTGACAATTGCGAGGCATTACCTGCGGTAATTACGCCACCGTCAATAACAGGCTTCAAAGCTTGTAAATCAGCTAGTACCGTCGATGGGCGATTACCTTCATCTTTGGTAAGCGTCACTTCTTCAAAGCTGATTTCTTTTGTCTCTTTGTTCATGATCCCTTTAGTAGTGGTAAACGGGACAATTTCATCATCAAACTTGCCAGCAGCTTGAGCGGCAGCGGTTCGTTGCTGTGAGCTCAATGCATATTCATCTTGCGATTCGCGGCTAATATTATATGTTTTTGCAACGTGCTCGGCAGTCAACAACATTGGCATGTATGCATGTTTCTCATGGGCTAGGACGTTGTCATCCATACTCTTGCTGGCCCATTCAAAATACTTCTGCTGTACTTCGGTAATGTTATCTTGGCCACCTGCGACCACAACATTCATACCATCGCACATGACTTGCTTGGCGGCTGTTGCAATAGCCATAAGACCTGAGGAGCATTGACGGTCTATGGTTTGACCTGAAACGGTATTTGGTAAACCCGCTGCTAGGGTCGACAAGCGGGCGATATTTCCCCCTGCACTTCCGGCACTTAGTACAGAGCCGATGATCACATCATCTATCTCGGCACCATCAACGCCACTGCGTTCAACGGCATGCTTGATGGCATGGGCGGTGAGTGTGGGTGATTTCGTATTATTGAACGCGCCTTTGTAAGCTCGGGCAATTGGAGTACGAGCGGTTGAAACAATAACAGCTTCTTTCATGGGTCTTCCTTAAAATCGTTGTATATGAGATGCATCATGATAATCTTTCTTGCAGCGCCTGACGCATTTTTAATTTTTATCTATGCACATGCCCTTGCATGATAGTTCGATATGTATTTACGACGCACTCATATTTACCCGTGTACAAGGACCTTGCTTGTACATGCGTTTATCGTTACTTTACAAAGCCTCAAGTCAATGATACTGGTTGGTACCTATGCCAAAAGCTGAACGGGAACAATACCTAGGGAAGCCAGATATTATTGACGGCCTGCCAAGCTTTACTTTGTCGTCTCACTTAGAAGAAAATCTTTCAGACTTATGCTCACTGGTGCTTGAGGTGTTTGGAGCCCAGCGCTGCGACATCGCCGCTATCTATGAACAGAATTTTATCGGTTTGCATAGCGCCGCAAAGGATTGCCAGGCTGCATACAGCAATATTTTCAGCGCGCTAGAAGCGACTAAATTCAAAGACTTTGTTTATATTACGCATCGCTTCAAACACCAATCCGCTGACTCGTTGATGGTTGCCGTTCCCATCAACCTTGCACACAATGTGTGCCTAGGTTGCTTGGTTTTTGCTAAACAAAACCTAGAGCCCTTAACCAACAAAGAAAAACGCATACTAAAAATGATGACCAGGGACACCTTGAACTTTTTCATACAAGCCAAGGAGACCTTTGCCGCAGAAAAGTTTAGCGAACTACAATCTTTAGTGCTTGAGACCAACCAAGATTGGATTTTTGTTAAAGATCGAGACTTTAAGATAGTCTATGCCAACGAGGCTTTTCTTAACGTCTACCCTGAAGATATGCGTGACAGAGTGATCGGTTACACAACTATCGAAGAATACAACGAAGAAGAAGCCGCTGTTTTTTTACGAGACGATAAAATTGCGTTTGCTGAGGGCTCGAGCAATAACATTGAAGACATTCATTTGCCAGATGGCTCGCATACCATTGTCGCAACCACCAAAACTCGGTTTGAAGATAAGCTTGGTACGCCATATATTTTGTGCGTGTGCCGAGACATCACGGAAAAAGAAACACTTATAAGAGATCTTAAAAAAGCAAACCAAGAGCTTGATGATTTCACCAGCATTGCCTCTCACGATCTTAAAGCGCCTTTAAACGCCATCCGACGATTGCTTACTTGGATTGAAGATGAGAGTGGGGACTCACTATCTGAAAATGCACGAGAAAATATCAGATTTGTCGTCAGTAGAACAGAAAGAATGCATACATTGCTAAACGACCTATTACGTTTTGCAAAAATTGGACGCGAGACCCCTAATAACGTTCAGTTGTCTTTAAAAAGCGCGGTTGATGAAATGCGCTTACTGATTGATGTACCAGAGCATTGCGTCTTTACTTCAGAAGAATTGCTAATGTATGTGCCATTAGTGCCAATGCATACGGTTCTATTGAATCTGATCTCAAATGCATTTAAGCATAACGATAAAAGCACACCTAAGGTTAACATTGAGGCTTTCGTATCTAAGCATTACTATGTTATAAAAATCATTGATAACGGCCCGGGGATTGCACCAAGATATCAAGAAAAGGTATTTAAGCTTTTCCAAACGCTGCGCCCGAGGGATGAAGTAGAGGGAAGCGGTATGGGGCTGTCGGTTGTGAAGAAATACGTCGACTACTATGGCGGAAGGGTAACACTCGAATCAGATGGTCAACACGGCACTACATTTACCGTTTATTGGCCTGTAGGAAAGTTAACTGAAAGGATACAAGGATGAACAACACGATAACACCGACCTTATTCGTAATTGATGATGATGATGTTGATTTTAAATTGCTCAAATATGAATTTGAGAAACGTAAAATCATAAACAATATCGTCAGAGCGAAAGATGGTATCGATGCGCTCGAAAAATTAGCCAACAACGAGGTAAGTAAGCCGTTTCTTATCTTGTTAGACCTAAACATGCCGCGCATGGGCGGGATGGAGTTTTTAGATGAACTTCGTAAACAAGAAGAGTATGCGAGCAGTGTGGTCTTTATATTATCAACATCTTCTGATTCCAAAGATATTCGCGACGGATATGAGAAACACGTGGCCGGATACTTTCTGAAAGATGATGCCACCGAAAGCATTGAGCGAGTGGTAGATGTGCTCGGAGGATATTTTCAAATCGTCATGTTACCAGATTAAAAAAAGGCCGCTGTGATAGCGGCCTTCTCATATGCTTAAACGATTCAATGTTCATGAATCTATTTGCGCTTACGCTTCTGCAATAATTTGTACTTTTACAGTTGCGGTTACGTCAGAGTGAACCTGAACGTCGATGTCGTATTCACCTGTTTCACGAAGTGTACCGGTAGGTAGCTTCACTTCAGATTTTACAACTTCAACGCCGGCAGCGGTGATCGCATCGGCAATGTCTTTTGTTCCAACAGAACCAAATAATTTACCTTCATCGCCAGCAGGAGCAGCAATAACAATAGCTTCTAAGCCATTGAGCTTCTCACCACGTGCTTCAGCAGCACTTAGCTCTGATGCAATTTTCGCTTCAAGTTCAGCACGACGTGCTTCAAACTTTTCAACGTTTACTTTTGTGGCTGGCACTGCTTTTCCTTGTGGGAACAAGAAATTACGTGCATAGCCTGATTTTACTGTGACTTGGTCACCTAGTCCGCCTAAGTTGGCGATTTTATCTAGTAGAATGATATTCATCTTTGCTACCTCTTAATAGCCAAACTTACTTATGAGAATCGGTGTAAGGTAACAAGGCTAAGAAGCGAGCACGCTTGATTGCCGTTGATAACTGACGCTGATACTTTGCACTGGTGCCGGTGATACGGCTAGGGACAATTTTGCCACTTTCAGTGATGTAGTTTTTCAATAAAGAGATATCTTTATAATCAATCTCAGCAACACCTTCTGCAGAAAAACGGCAGAACTTACGACGTCTGAAAAAACGAGCCATTATTCTTCTCCCTCTTCACTTGCTTCACTAGATTCATTCGCTTCGGCTGTAGATGCAGCAGAAGGAGCAGGTCTTTCTTTACGCTCTTCTCTACGCTCTTCTTTAGCCATAGGCGACTGTTCAGTAACGGCAGCTTTAGTACGCATAACAAGGTTACGCAATACAATGTCGTTGAAACGGAAAGCAGTTTCTAACTCTTCAACCGCTTCAGCAGTTGCTTCAACGTTGATGAGTACATAGTGTGCTTTATGAAGTTTTTCGATTGGATAAGCCAATTGACGGCGACCCCAATCTTCTAAACGATGGATAGTTCCGCCGTCAGCTTGAAGGATACCTTTGTATTTTTCAATCATACTAGGTACTTGTTCACTCTGATCGGGGTGAACCATAAATACGATTTCGTAATGACGCATTACTGCTCCCTACGGTTATAGTCTCGGATAGTGCAGTCGTCTATATAGAGACAAGGAACTTAGGATGTTGACTGCAAGGGCGCGCATACTACAGCACAAGTTACCGCGAGGCAAGTCATTTTCGCCTTCAGGCCCGTAAAATCGCCATCTTGAAGCAAAAATCAATATTTCCAAACAGAAATAAATCAAATGATTTAATCTTTTGATTTAATTCTCTCGTAGTGTAATCTTATCATCTGCTTTTTATTTGGGAATTATGATTGTGCCTAATTTGCAATTGTCGTTAAGTCGATACTGTGTAAGACGCTTGTTTGTTTACCTAGTTGCGCTCGCAACGCTGTCGGCGTGCTCACAAGCACCTGAACACAGCCCCATTACTAAGTCTGTATTAGCAACAACGCCGGTAGCGGCAAACGCAAATACCCAGCGCACATTATCTGGCGTGTTACAAAGTGCCGATCAAAGCACCATCAGTTTTGAAATTCCCGGCGTTATCGAAAGCGTTGACGTCAACCTTGGAGACAAAATCACACGCGGGCAACTACTGGCATCCATTGACGATAAAGTCTTCAAGCTTGCGGTAGAGCAAAGAAAAGGACAGTTATCAGAGGCGAATGCTCGCCTTACCGAAGCGCGCATTGATTTTGAACGAAAGTCGCAATTGTTTGAGCGAAATGCCATTTCTAAAGCAGAAGTGGACGTTGCCAAAGCAAGGTTTGACTCACTGCAAGACCAAGTCAATATTGCGCGAACGCAAGTAGAAATTGCCCAAGAAGACTTAGCTGACACTCGCTTGATAGCGCCATTTTCAGGCAGTGTGGCACAACGCCATGTGGAACCTTCACAACAGGTAACCCCTTCTACTGGAGTACTTACCATACATGGCTCAAATAGTTTAGAAGCGGCGCTATTTGTGCCTGAGTCATTAATAAACGATATTCAGCCAGGACAAAAAGTAAAGGTTGAAGTGGTAGTTGACCAAAAGCGGCAAGTGTTTGTGGGTAGCGTTTTTGAAAAGGGCAATCAAGCACAGCGCGCAAATGCATTCCCGGTAACCGTCACCCTTGATGCCGGCGAGATGACACAAAGACTTCAACCGGGCATGTCTGCTGAAGTCACTTTTTCATCAACCAATAATAATCTCCCTGCCAACGCAATGCAGGCTCCCCTGTCGGTTATTGGCGCAGATGCAAACGATACGCACTATGTAATGGCATTAGAGCCAAGCCCTGACTCACAGACATTTGTGATTAAAAAGGTCGGTGTTGAGCTTTTAGATATGAACGCGCAATATGCGATTTTCATTCCTTCTCAAAAACTAGGCGATATTGTTCGCACCGGACAAGACTTTTTACGCGACGGGCAGGTAGTATTTGCTTCTAGCGGCCCAATGTTGACCATCAACGAATAAGTATCCGCATGAAAAACATCTCTCACTTAAGTTTTTTACACAACCGACTCATGCTTGCGGTTGTGCTGTCACTCATGCTTTTCGGCATCTATAGCTTTTTTAACTTACCTGCACAAGAAGATCCTAAAGTGACGGTGAGAGAAGCGGTTGTTACCACACATTTAGATGGCTTACCGGCCCAGCGTGTTGAATTATTGATCACCAAAACCCTTGAAGAAGCCATTCGCAAACTCCCAGAGGTGAAAGAAATACGCTCAATTTCGTTAGTTGGGCAATCCATTATTCATGTGCAGTTGCAGGATAGATACTCCGAGCTTGATCAAATTTGGGATGATATGAGGCAAGAAATAGACCTCGTGATCAACGAATTGCCAGAAGGCACTAGCACACCCCGCGTGAACGACACCTTTGGTGACGTTGCTGTACTAACCGTGGCTTTGTTAGCCGATGACAGTATTTCTTGGGGAGAGCGCTTTGATGTTGCACAGCATGTTCGCGACCTCATGTTTACCGTTGAAGGCGCCAAGCGTGTTGACATATTAGGCGTACAAAACGAGCAAGTTGTGGTGGAGGTGGCGAATGCTAAGCTTGCGCAGCTGGGTATTTCTCCCAATTTGATCATAGCCGCTTTGCAAGAGCAAAACGTGATCCAGCCCGGCGGAATAATTGACGCAAACGGCACAAACTTTACCTTACAACCAACGGGTAACTATCGCACCATCGACGATATCGCCAATACCTTAATTGCAGTACCCGGCCTAGAGCAATCCATTCAGCTTAGGGATATCGCGACGGTAAATAGACAGACCATAGACCCGCCGTTTCAAAATGCATATTATCGCGGCGAACCTGCCATCATTTTTGCCATAGCAAAAACCGATGAGTCAGACGTGCTCACCTTCACTCCTAAAATGGAAGCCCTCATTGCGCAACTTGAGCAAGCGATTCCGGCAGGATTTGAGCTTAAAACCGTTACCCGTCAAGCAGATGTGGTTGCAAGTGCCGTTAACGGCGTCAGCATCAATGTATTGCAAACACTGAGCATTGTATTTGCCGTTGTGGTTTTATTTCTAGGATTACGGACTGGATTGATTGTTGGCTCTATCGTGCCGTCAGTTATTTTAATTACGATTTCAGTCATGGCATTTTCAGGCATGGCCCTTGAGAGAATGTCTTTGGCCACATTGATTATTGCGTTAGGTGTGCTTGTCGATAACGGTATCGTGGTTGCCGAGGATTTTAAACGTCGCCTAGAAGAAGGCGAATCACGCGCGCACGCACTCAAACATAGCGGTGAAACATTAGCCATTCCTTTGCTCACCTCATCTTTAACCACTATTCTCGTGTTTTTACCCCTTATGCTGGCGCAAAGTGCATCGGGTGAATATACCCGTTCGGTGTCACTCGTGATTTTAATTGCGCTGCTTATTTCTTGGTTACTCTCGCTAACCGTTACGCCTTTTTTGTGTTACCACTTTATAAAGCGTAAAACAAAAGATGAGCATGGGATTTTACGCACCAAAATCAACGCACTCTTTGAACGCTTAAACCCCGCTTATGAAAAAACACTTCGCGTGACATTGGCTAACCGCACCGTTTTCTTATGTTTGATGCTGATACTTTTTGCATTAGGCGGGTTTGGTATGAGCTTGGTACCAGTGAAGTTTTTTCCAGATTCTGATCGCTCCCAAGTGCTCATTTATATGGACTTACCCGCGGGCAGCTCCATGCGTGAAACAAATGAGGTTATGCAAGCGGTAATGGCCGACTTAGACGATAAAGAACGCTTTGCACATATCGAAAAACACGTCGCCTATGGAGGATTTGGTGGCCCACGTTTTGTTTTATCGCTGACGCCTATTGATAGCGAGCCCAATAAAGCATTCTTCATGC
The DNA here is from genome assembly GCF_018595715.1 of Glaciecola sp. XM2. Classification (GTDB taxonomy): domain Bacteria; phylum Pseudomonadota; class Gammaproteobacteria; order Enterobacterales; family Alteromonadaceae; genus Glaciecola. The sequence goes on along the minus strand of NZ_JAHEOJ010000018.1, from coordinate 2,007 downwards.
TCGATGTCGGCGATAGAAAAAACACACAGCCCACCATAGATGCCTTAAGGGAAATGTTTGCACAAGACTATCCTCAAGTAATGGCAAGGGTTAACCGGATGTTTTTAGGCCCCTCAGACTCCAGCAAACTCGATATTCAGATTAAAGGGCCAGACCGAGAATATATCTTTAATACCGCATTGGAAATCGAGAAAATTTTGCGCTCAGTTGATGGTATTTACGACGTGCGAAACGATTGGGAAAATCGTATCACGCAAATCAGCATAAAGGTGAATCAACAGCAAGCTAGGCGCGCCGGCGTGAGCTCTTCAGATGTCGCACAATCACTCCAAAGCTACTTTAGCGGCTTGCTAGTAACCGAGTTTAGAGAAGGAGACGACATCTTACCCATATTAGTGCGTGCGCCTGAAGATGAACGCTTTGATTTAGACCGGCTAGAAACAGTGACCGTGTTTTCATCTGGGCTCGAGAGAAACATCCCCCTGATGCAGGTGGCCACCCTAGAGTATGAAACAGGTTTTGCTCGCATCGCACGGGAGAATTTATTTAGAACCGTTACCGTAGAGGCCAAAAATGCATTGATGAATGCTGAGGATATGGTGCCCTTATTAGAGCAACCACTTAATGAATTAAGGGCAACATTACCCTTTGGTTACACCATCGAATATGATGGCGTAATTGAAGACTCGAAAACCTCTCAAGCGTCTTTAAGTAAAAACTTACCGCTGTGTATTGCGGTGATTATCTTATTATTGGTTGCACAGTTCAGGTCATTTAGGCGTACTGGCATCATTTTGATGACCATTCCACTGATAATCATCGGTGCATCCGTTGGTTTATTAATTTTGCGCGGTGACTTTGGGTTTATGGTGATTTTAGGTCTTTATGCACTGGCCGGTATCATTATCAACAACGCTATTGTGTTGATTGACCGCATTGATATAGAACGCAACGCCATCGATGACGAAGACAACATGAGTGCGCATAACGAAGCCCTGATCAGTGCCTGCGTAAGGCGATTGCGTCCTATCATTATGTCCACATCGACTACCATCTTAGGTCTGATGCCTCTCATCATTGGGCAAGATGCTTTGTTTTATGCAATGTCGGGGGCCATTGCGTTTGGTTTGGCTATCGGCACCGTTTTGACACTGGGCGTAGTACCTGTTTTATATTCCGTGTTGTTCAACATAAAAAGAGAGCAAGCATGACCATAAGCTACCATACAAGCGACGATATTCTAAGCAGCACCACCGCGGTTGCCTTGCTCGAAGCCGGGATTGACCAATTTGGGCAATTTGGACTCAAGGCAACAACACGAAACATAGCGGAAAAAGCCCATGCGAATATCGCCGCCATTCCATATTACTTTCGCAGTAAACAGGGCCTTTACTTAGCATGCATGCATTACATTATCGATAATATTTTCAGAGAGATTGGAGAGGTGATGATACCGCTTGAATCTACCTTGTCTGGACTCACTCCAGAACAAGCTAAACATGCATATCTCAATATCATGGATACGTATTGTGGCTTTTTTATTGAAGATCCTCGCACCCACACATGGGCTCAGTTTATTATGCGAGAGCACGCAAACCCGACAGACGCCTATCACATATTTAGCGAGCGCTACTACCAACATATGCGCCGCGTTCAATTGAAATTATTAGGGAAATGTTTTGGCCGTTCTGAGCATGATGCAAAGATAAAAGTGCAAAGCCATACCCTATTTGGTCAAGTTCTGGGATTTTTAGTCGCTAAAGAAAGCTTGCTTGAAAGCCTTAATCAACGTGAGCTTACCGCTGATGATATTACACTTATCAAAGACGTAGTGCGTCAGCACACGAATTCTGTGCTGAGCGCTGATTTATAAACGAATAATACCCGAAAATTAGTAAATAATGGCGCAGCACTGGTAAGAACCTAAACAAATTATTTAACTACCCTTAGGACAATTCGCAGAGCCAATTGTACGACTAACGCCATCGAGTCTCCCAACAACGTAAT
>NZ_JAHEOJ010000017.1 GCF_018595715.1 Glaciecola sp. XM2 | reverse complement strand
ATAGACATTATGACTCCCTTCAAAAGTGCTAGTCTCCGCATTTTCGTGGGTTAGCTACAATAGCCAGTGCCATAAATAATTGTCGATTAAACATTATATAAATTTGGAGACTAGCATGAATAAACATAGCATAATTTTTATTGGATTGGATACTCATAAAGAATTTCACGAAGTGGCGTATTGCGAAGATGGTAGAGGGAAAGCACCGGTTCATATGGGACGCATAGCCTCTTCAAAAGTAAGCGTGAAAAAGCTTGTGCGTCAGTTTGAATCCAAATACCCAAACGCAACTCTGCACTTTGTTTACGAAGCAGGCCCTTGTGGCTATTGGATTTATCGGTTTATCACCAGCTTAGGTCATTGTTGTTATGTGGTAGCGCCGTCACTCATTCCTAAAAAGCCTGGTGATAAAATAAAGACCGATAGACGCGATGCACTTAAGCTCGTGAAATTACTAAAATCTGAAGATCTATCCCCCATCTATGTCCCCGAGCCGGAAGATGAGGCTGTACGTGATTTATCTCGTGGCCGTGAAACAGCCATGAAAGATTTAAAGGATGCAAAGTACCAATTAAAGGCACTTTTGCTGCGAAACAATATTCACTACGACGGAGTGGCTAACTGGTCTAAGAAACACCTTCGTTGGCTCACTGAAATGGTACTGCCGCATCCTGCACAGCACATCGTGTTACAAGAATACATTCAAACCATCACTGAACGAATACAGCGCTTAGAGCGACTCGATAATGAACTTGAACATCAAGTACGTCAGTGGCGCTATTATCCTGTGGTCAAGGCGATTCAATCTATGCGAGGAGTAAGACTATTGGTTGCTGTTGGTGTAGTGGCTGAGCTGGGTGATTTAACCCGCTTTGACCACCCAAGAAAGCTAATGAGTTATTTAGGTCTGGTGCCCTCAGAACATTCCTCTGGTGGTAAACGCCGTATTGGGGCCATTACCAAAACAGGTAATGGCCGTGCACGACGATTACTTATCGAAGGCGCTCATAGTTACCGATTCGCCGCTAATATCTCTACCGAGTTACAAAAGCGACAAGAGTGCTTACCCAAAGATATTTTGGACATTGCTTGGAAGGCGCAACTACGATTGTGCAAGCGCTATCAACGCATGAGTAAGCAGGGCAAACACTACAATTTAATCATTGCAGCGATTGCCAGGGAGATGGCGGCTTACATATGGGCGATTACCAAAGAAGTGGTACTCACACCGGTCAATCCAAAATTGCGCACTAGTAGAGTGCCAGCATGATAAAGAGTTTTAAGCTAGCGCATTTAGATCAGGCCGCGGATGTGGTGCAACCTCCGAGGGTGTTAGGAAGGCAATAAACAACACGTTTTTGACCCACGAACATAGAGTGATGAGAAGGCACTGCGGCGGAAAAAGTAAGGTCAGCTCTGCTTATTGAAAAATAAGTAACCTACGGATACCAGCATGTAAACCGACGACAATACTGCCTCATCTGATGCGTTAGCTTAATTTTTAAATATCTTATGGACCGAAAGAATGTCACAGGATTGTTTTGTCAAACTTGACAAAGGGAGTCATACCAACACTATAATTAAAGTCTAGGCGCTAGATTTGTAAGTCTTGGCATTATATTTGAATAACAAACGTAGATAAGGCGCTGACTTTTCAGCGAAATAAGATAATGAGCGATTCGAAATTAGTATATAGCACCGGCGTTGGACGAATAGATGAGAAAAAGCCTCAAGAAAGCGCCCCGCAAACCGATGGTATAGTGCGCATAAAGCGCATTACTAAAGGTAAAAAAGGCAAAGGCGTTAGCAGTATTGAAGGTTTGGGGATGAGTAAGGATGAGCTTAAATCACTTTGCTCTTTGCTTAAAAAGCAGTGTGGATGCGGTGGCGCGGTCAAAGACTTCAATATTGAAATTCAAGGTGATGTTCGCGATAAGCTCAAACAGATCCTCGAAAGCAAAGGCATGAAAGTGAAGCTTGCAGGTGGTTAAACACTTTGAATATAAAAAGATAAAAGAGACTATTTAATGCAAAACTTGTTGATTTCAGATTTACATATCCTTTTGGTAGAGCCATCAGACACGCAGGCGAAGATCATAAAAGGATTGCTGACCAGAGAAGATGTTCATGGCGTAGATATCGTCAAGAATGTGGCACAAGCAAAAGAAGAAATTGCAAAGCATAATGTCGATATCGTTGTCAGCGCCATGTATCTGGCGGATGGTAGCGGTTTAGATATCCTCGAATCTTTAAAAAATGACGTTTCAACAAGCAACGTCCCGTTTATGCTTGTTTCTAGTGAAACTAGCGTGCAAAAACTGGAAAAGTTTAAACAATCTGGTGTGGCCGCTATTTTGCCAAAACCTTTTGAGCCAATACATCTTCATCGAGCGCTTAACACAAGCTTGCAGTTACTGAATACCGAAGAGCTTGATTTATCACTATTCGATATTAACCATGTTCGTGTGTTGCTCGTTGATGATAGTCGCCTTGCCCGCAATCACATTAAACGTGTGCTCGAAAATATGGGTATTGAGCAAATTACCGAAGCCGAAAACGGCGCCCATGCACTGACCTTTTTAAAGGACCAAGAGTTCGACCTAGTCGTCACCGATTATAATATGCCTGAAATGGATGGCAGAGAGCTCTCTGAATACATTCGTTTTAATCCGCTTACCACGCATATTCCAATCATTATGGTCACCTCAGAATCCACTAGTAGTGCGCATATGACCAATATTCAGCAAACCGGTGTGAACGCATTGTGTGACAAACCTTTCGAATCAGATGAGGTGCGCGCCATTCTTGTGAATCTTTTAGACCAAAAAGAAGGCTCATAAACCGGTTTATTACCTCAACACGATACAATTTACCGACAATTTAAGTAATTGTCGTCCATTCACCAATCGTGGCATTGACATCGCTGCTTGGCTTGCATACATTAACGAGCACATCATAAAAAACACATTGCGCTTTTGAGCTCAGCATTAGCAGGAACACCCCTTGGCCACCGACCCATTAGAACAACTTCGTATTGCAATTACCGAAACCGACAAGCAGTTACTTGAAACCATTGCCGCTAGACAAAAGCTGACAATGGAAGTGGCCAAAACTAAAGTAAAACATCATATTCCTGTGCGCGACCAAGTGCGTGAAGAGCAGTTGTTGATACGCTTAATCAAACAAGGACAAAGCGTGGGCCTTGACCCGCACTTTGTTACTAAGCTTTTTCACGTCATCATTGAAGATTCGGTGCTCAACCAACAGTCGATGCTGGCACAATGGGCAAACCCTGACTCACAACTACCCATTAATCGCGTTGCCTTTTTAGGTGAAAAGGGCTCTTACAGTTACCTTGCTACGCAAAAATACTTTGCCCGCAGAAGCGGAGAGCTTGTGGAAATTGGCTGCGATAGTTTTGCTCAAATCATTCAAAGCGTAGAAAATAATACTGCTGATTATGCTGTACTGCCTATCGAAAATACCTCTTCAGGCAGTATCAACGAAGTTTATGACCAACTCCAGCATACACGCTTAAACATTATCGGAGAGTTAACTCACCCGATTAATCATGCACTGTTGGTGCATAAAGACGTTAAAGCAGAAAAAATCAAAACCCTTTATGCGCATCCACAAGTCTTTGCCCAGTGCAGCCACTTTTTGGCTGACTTAGGCAACGTTGAGGTCAAACCTTGTGACAGCACTTCTGCCGCTATGATGAAGGTCGCTGAGTTAATGCAAAGCGATGTTGCCGCAATTGGCTCTGAAGCCGGTGGCAAGCTCTATAATTTGCGTGCCACTCAATCTAACCTTGCCAACCAAAAAGAAAATCATAGTCGCTTTATTGTTGTCGCTAGCCGAGCAATTAAAGTGCCCCTGCAGGTGCCGGCAAAAACCACAGTGATCATGTCAACCGTACAAACAGCCGGTGCACTTGTAGATGCCTTAATGGTGTTAAAACAGCATGGCATTAATATGACCAAGCTAGAGTCTCGCCCAATTAATGGCAACCCTTGGGAAGAGATGTTTTATTTAGATATGGAAGGCAATATAGAAGACGGCCCGATGCATCAAGCCATTGATACCCTCAGAGGTATGACGCGCTATTTTAAAGTCTTAGGTTGTTATCCAGTAGAAGAAGTCTCCCCTACTCGCGTGGCTGCCACCCAGGCCCTTACACAAAAACACAGTGACTAGGATGTAATTGACGGTGTGCATACGATAAGAGAAATCTTACTCGTTTGTGCATGCCTTAAGCGTGTTATTTGAAGGTTCGCAACAAGTGACTGTCGTCGGCTTTTAACAACATCTTTTTGCTGTCAGTCAAACACAGTGTGGCATAATCGCCAAACCATTCGGCAGCCTCTTCAAACTGGCCAATAAAGGCAGATTTATCGCCCTTTTCAAGCAAGGTGATCGCTTCGGCAAAGCGCGCACTAAAACTTTTTAACAACGAAATACTTTCTTTATTACTGAAGATAATGTCGGCATAAAGCTGTCCAGATTGCGCAAACAAACGCCCTACCATGGCTAATTCAAGTCGATAGATGGGAGAACTAAAAGCAATAAGATCTTGCAGCTTTGGATTTTCTTGCTGTAGATGTTTACCATATACAAAGGTACTGAAATGTCGCATAACCTGAATGTAAGCCATCGCGTGGTCATGCTCTTGCGCGCTGCTATGATAAAGCGAGCCGCCCCATAGCTCCATTTGGTCCAGCAGCCATTGGTACTGCTGTGCGCCTCTGCCCTCACATACCACGACTACCTGCTTAATCATGCCAGGTGCATCTGGTCCAAACATTGGATGTAGACCCAATACTGGACCAGCATGAGCCTCTAACATCGCAGCAAGCGGTGCGCCTTTGATACTGGTGACATCCGCTAAAATGCAATCATCTTTAAGCTTAGGTAGCTGAGAAATTATTTCACAGGTTAGGTTAATCGGAACGGCTATAATAACCAGATCAGCATCGTGTAAATGTGCCGATGCATCTGCCCAGTCCTCTTTATCAAGGGCATAGACAGGGTATCCGCTTTGCTCAAACAAACCGACCAAGACCGAACCTAGCGCTCCCTTACCGCCAATGACAACAATTTTCTTAACATCTGGATTGATACAGGCATATTTAGCATGTTGTGAATGATAAGAATCACGCATCATGCGACGTAGAATATCTTCGACTAAGTCTTCAGATACTCCAGCTGCAGCGGCTTGTTTGCGCCTTGCTTCTATTAGCACTTTTTCACGCTCAGGCACATAAATGGGCAGCGCATGTTCGCTTTTTAACTGACCAATTTGCTTAGTGATTTCTGTGCGCTTGCGCAACAAATCTACCAGCTCGCTATCGGCCTCATCGATTTGTGCTCTGAGATCAGCGAGCTGTTGCTCAAACGAACGGTCAGACATTAGGCCTGACGCTTTTGCAAACGCATAGGAAGCACAGTAATAAGCTTTTCACGAGCGTTTAGCACCGAGCGTTGAGTTTGATCCCAGCTAATACAGCCATCGGTAATCGATTTACCATACTCTAGCTCTTTGGCTGTTTTGCCAGCGGTAGGCTGATTACCTTCAATCAAGTGGCTTTCTAACATAATACCAATGATTGACTGGTTACCTTCTAGAATTTGATTAACAACGTTTTCAGCTACCAATGGCTGGCGACGATAGTCTTTTGATGAGTTCGCATGGCTACAATCAACCACCAATGCCGCTTTCACGCCGGCATTGTTGAGCTCTTCTTCGCACTGTGCAACACACACCGAATCGTAATTTGGCTGCTTGCCGCCGCGCAATATAATGTGTCCATCTGGATTGCCTTCGGTTTTAATAATGCTCACTTGGCCTTGTTTATTAATCCCCATAAAGCTATGGCCAGAGGCCGCTGACTTAAGCGCGTTAATTGCAATATCAAGGTTGCCATCGGTACCGTTTTTAAAGCCAACCGGCATAGACAAGCCACTGGCCATTTCTCTGTGCGTTTGCGACTCAGAGGTGCGAGCACCAATCGCCGACCAACTGAAAAACTCAGACAGATATTGAGGGCTGATAGGGTCTAACGCTTCAGTAGCGACCGGAATTTCAAGTTCGGCTAACCAATTCAATAGTTCTCTAGCGCGGCGGATACCGGTATCGATATCAAACGAATCATCGATGTGCGGGTCGTTAATCAAGCCTTTCCAGCCAGTCGTTGTGCGGGGCTTTTCAAAGTACACGCGCATTACAACAAACAACGTATCTTTGCACGATTCGTGTAGCTCTTTGAGTTTTAAGGCATATTCTTTGGCGGCATCTACGTCATGTATGGAGCAAGGTCCGCACACGACGAGTAAGCGATGGTCTTTACCATGGATGATATCTGAAATGATGGCGCGGGAATCTTGCACATAAGCCCTAGCCTTATCGGTCATAGGTAGTTCGACGGCCAACTGCTCAGGCGTGATAAGCACCTGCTCGGAGGCAACATGGAGATTATTTATACTATCTTTTTGCATATTTTTCTTAACTGATTAAGGGCAAGCTTCGGGTCGACAAAGCTTTAAAATGTATTAGTAGAGAAACGTTTATTATTGCGCGTAAACCCGCGTTCTGTCGGCGTTATTGCATCCCTTACTGCGAATCGCCAGCGTATTACTGTGGCGTTAGACACGTTGTAACAAACCTTGTGATTAACAGCAATGGTTTTATATCTTAAACAAAGAAAAAGGGCGTTGTTTTTACACAACGCCCTTTGCAATGACTTTATATCCTTGCGCTTAAGGCGCTGGATATACGTAACTTGCGCCTACTCCCAGCGGAATGCCTATCGACCAATAGATCAACAAGAACGCGGTCCAACATATAAGCAACGCGACGCTAAACGGCAACATCAGTGAAAGCAACGTTCCGATGCCGGTAGACTTCACATAGCGTTGACAGTAAATCACGACAAGTGGGAAATAAGGTAATAACGGCGTCACAATGTTGCTTGATGAATCACCTACACGATACGCAATCTGCGCTAAGTCAGGCGAGATCCCTAATTGCATCAGCATGGGCACAAAGATTGGCCCAAGTAACGCCCATTTCGCCGAGCTAGAGCCCACAAACAAGTTTACAAACGCCGTTAAAAAGACAATGCCAACAATGGTAACCATGGCAGGTAGCGATAGTGCTTTTAATACTTGCGCACCTTCAATGGCCAACAATGCGCCTAAGTTTGATTTGCCAAAAGCATCAATAAACAAGGCGCAGAAAAACGCCATTACAATATAGTAGCTCATGCCATTCATGGCTTTGGTCATACTATCAATCATATCTTTAGTCGTTTGATAGGTGCCCGAGAGGTAGCCGTACACCACGCCGGGTATTAAAAATAGTAAGAAAATAATCGGCACGATGGACTGCATGACAGGAGCAGAAAATGAGGTTAATTCACCGTTCGCGTCACGCATAGGCGATGTCTCAGGAATGAGCACTAGTACTAACGTAATAATACCCACTAGCATAGACAGACCTGCCCAACGTAGCGCTTTGGTTTGCTTTGGATTCAAATCTTCAAACTTGGGAATTTCTTTGGGGTCGCCATCCACTTCTACGTTTTTGAGGCGCGGCTCAATGACTTTATCGGTTAGGTACCAAGCAATACCAATAACAAGTAGCGAAGATGCTGAGTTAAAGAACCAGTTGTTTAATGGGTTAACCATAATTGCTGGGTCGATAATACGTGCGGCTTCTTGCGTAAAGCTCTGCAGTAAGGGGTCAATCGCAGAGGGCACAAAGTTAGCGGAAAAGCCGCCACTAACACCAGCAAAAGCAGCAGCGATGCCCGCTAGAGGATGTCTTCCCATCGCATAAAAAATGACACCGGCCAATGGAATAACAAGCACGTATCCAGCATCAGTTGCGGTATGACTCACAATCGCAACTAGCACGACCATGGGGGTAAGCAAACTACGGGGAGTAGAGTCTAGCATGCGCTTTAAACCGGCACTGATGAAGCCAGAGTGCTCAGCCACACCCACACCTAACATCGCAACAAGGACAACGCCAAGCGGAGCAAAGCCGGTGAATATTGTTACCATTCGACTTAAAAAGTCGGCCAGTGAGTCCCCTGTCAGCAAATTATTGACAATAATTGCTTCGCCGGTACGTGGGTCAATGGCAGAAAATGAGACTTGCGATAAAAGGGCAGAAAATGTCCACACCACAACCAAGCAAATGAAAAAAATCATAGCTGGGTCAGGCAGTTTATTTCCAACGACTTCTACCTTATCGAGGGCACGAGTGACCCAAGTAGATTTAGTTTGCTCCATCGAATGAGCTCCATAGTTATTATTATTGTTTACACGAATCGATACTTAACGTGCTGGCTAGTGATGATTATGCGAGTTGTACACAAGATTGCAAGAATCAAAATCGCTTAATTTTTCCTTATCCTGCAAAATCGCTTATCGCAAAGTGCTTCCCGCGGGGATTATCGCCCCGTCCTCAATGTTCACACCCCCCAAAATCGTCACATTTGCACCAATCCACACGTCGCTTCCAATTGTGATTGGTTTTGAACGACACATACCTTTTGCTCGCTCACCTGCATCCATATGATGGGATGTGGCAGCTATTACCGTATTAGGACCAATCAACACATTCTTGCCAATATGAATATTTGCGCCATCCAAAATCGTAACATGATGATTAATAAAGACACCTGAAGGCGCATATATATTACAACCATAATCACAATAAAACTGCGGCTCAATCCACGCGCCTTTTACATTGGGCAGCAGTGTTTTAAGTATCTTTTTACGTTGAGATTTATGTTCACCCGAGAGCTGATTGTAATCAAAGCAAAGACGTTTTGCCTGCGCCCGCTGTGCAACGAGCTCTTTATCGGTTGCGCAATACCATTGACCCGACAGCATTTTTTCTAATTCAGACATATCTTACGAGCGCCCCGAGGTCGCATTGTGAGTGTGACCGCCACGACGTTTTATGGCGGATTTACATAAGCGAGTACTACCATCTAGTAAAAGCATTAAAAACACCGCGAGGCTTAACCCCCACAACAGTCCGTTTATCGATAAAGGCGCATTAAAGGCAAATGCGGCAAGGGTTTCAGCGAACAAGTCTGTAGAGGCACGTTGTACAATGTGCAGCCCCTTTAGTATAGATGACACATTGAGAGCGTTTGACTCTTGTTCCAAGTAAGCTACTCGCTCGACGATCCCCTCAATACTGTTCGCATCCTGTTGAAACACGACATCATCACTGGCGCGGTAATGCGCGATGAGCTTGTTTAAGTCGCCTTCAAAATATCGGTTGGCGGTAAACGCAAAGCCCGACAAGGCGCTTTTTGCCTCAATTAACTGCGCGTCAACGCGTTGCTCATACTGCACCATAAAATTGGGCACTTGTAGACCCAACAAAATAGCACATGCAAAAAAGCAAAGACGAAAATAATCGCCACAACACTTTAATATCCAAGCCATACGGTTACATGCTTTGTCATTGTTTACTCATCAATAACGCATACTAAACGCGCATTAGGGCTGAGTAAAGAAACACCTAAATTTAGCTACGTGCAGCACTTATGTAACAGCCAATTCGGTCGATAACAAAAAGACCAATGCTCATATTCTAAGTGTTGTGAAGCTGGCCTCAGGTGCTAAGCAGCTTCTTTTTTACTTGCAAAGATGTGGACCAAATATGTCAACGATTTTATCCTCGGTAGATCAACGTACCAAATTGGTAGGCGAAAACAGACTCGAATTGATCATGTTCAAGCTCGGTTCGCGCCATACTTTTGCGCTGAATGTGTTTAAAGTCCGCGAAGTCATCACTGTACCGCAACTCAACCAAATGCCGGGCTCTCACAGTAATTTATGTGGTGTCACCAATTATCGTGGGAAATCCATTCCTGTTATCGACTTGCGTCAGGCAATTCGCCTAAATAACACTGAAGACTATGAGCCTAACAATGTGATCATCACCGAATACAATCGCAGCGTACAAGGGTTTCTGATTGGGCAAATTATGAATATCGTGAATACGTCATGGACTGATATTCAGCCCCCACCCACCACTGTGGGAAAAAACCACTACCTAACCGCCATTACCAAAGTGAAAATTGACAAGCAAGAAGCGCTAGTTGAAATCATTGACGTGGAAAAAGTGCTCTCAGAAATTGTGCATTACGATACGAGCATCTCAGAAGAGGTACTCGATAAGGAAGTGCAAGCTGCCTTGCAAGGTAAAAAAGTATTAGTGGTTGATGACTCATCTACTGCACGTGCTCAGGTGCGCGATACGCTTGTTCAGTTAGGCGTAGAAGTGATTGAAGAGAAAAATGGATTAAATGCCTTAAAACGCCTAAAGGCTTGGGCCGATGAAGGCAAAGACATCGAAGATGAAATTGTCATGATGTTCACAGACGCCGAAATGCCCGAAATGGATGGGTATCGCTTGACCGCAGAGGTAAGAGACGACCCTCGCATGGCGCACCTGTTTATTGCGCTTAACACATCGTTGAGCGGCAGCTTTAATGAAGCCATGGTCAAAAAGGTAGGCTGTGACCGATTAATTTCCAAGTTCCAGCCCGACTTACTCGTAGAAGTTTTACAAGAAAGAATGCGCGAAGTGATGAGTAGTAGCGGCAAGTAGCAAGCATGAGCAGCACAAATTGCCATTCACACGAGATTGCAACTATTCAGAATTGATACAAACGTATGGTCTTTAATGCCGCATAAATGACACAGAAAAGTAAACTACGCGAAGCCAGCTTATTTTATTTAATTAACAGATTTTATTTAACTAACAGGTAATGCCATGAAAAAATCACTTTTAACAGCGTCTATCGCGCTTTGTGCCCTTGCAACAAGCGTCTCCGCTCAAGCGTCAGACTTCGCAATGACACAAGACAACTTTGAAACCAAGGTATGCTACGTAGCGGCTACCGAGGGTCTTGAAACGGCCGAAAAATTGATTGCCGATAAAGGGCTATCAGTAAGAAAAATGAAGCAGAATGTAAAATGCAATAACACCGATTTAGTCGCCTTTGCGAAGCGCTACAGCCAAAGACAACAGGCTAAAAACAACGGGCCAGTGCAGCTTGTCGCGACAAACAACGATATCGAGTCAAAGATTTGTATCGAATCACTAACGCAAGGCTTAAGTCAGACCGTGGCAAAATACAGAATCAATAAAGAACATATCCGCTGCAACGGTGTACCGTTACCGCGCTTTGTTCGCCAAAACCAACAGCTTGATTTGAGTGTTTCGGTTAACTAATAACCTGCACTCCAAACAAAGCATATAGTTTTGTTGATGCATAAAAAAACCCGCCAAATGGCGGGTTTTTATTTGTTAACAGTAACGGTAAATTAATGTTAGTTAAGTTTTTCTCTGATACGTGCAGATTTACCTGAACGCTCACGAAGATAGTACAATTTAGCTCTGCGAACTGCACCGCGACGTTTCACTTCAATAGAATCAATCGCAGGGCTATGAGTTTGGAACACACGCTCTACACCTTCACCGCTTGAAATCTTACGAACCGTAAACGCAGAATGTAGACCACGGTTACGTTTAGCAATAACAACACCTTCATATGCTTGAAGACGCTCTTTATCACCTTCTTTCACTTTTACTTTTACAATCACTGTATCACCAGGACCGAAATCCGGTAGATCAGTTTTGAGCTGTGCTTGCTCAATTTTCTTAATGATGTCTTGATTGACTTTAGCCATCGAATCCTCACTTCCTAGAATTAACTGTCATCTGCTACATCAGCTTGCTTTTGCTTATTTAAAAGCATGTTAAGCATTTGCTGTTGCTCCTCAGTCAGAGCTAGGTTATTTAACAAATCAGGGCGTTGCTCTAGGGTCTTTTGTAAAGACGCTTTAAGTCGCCACTGTCTAATTTTTTCGTGATCACCACTTAACAACACCGAAGGAACAGTCAAATCATTGAAGGTTTCAGGACGAGTATAATGTGGGCAGTCTAACAAGCCATTAGAAAAAGAATCTTCTTCTGCCGACAAGCTGTGACCTAACACATCGGGAATTAACCTAGCTACTGCATCCATAAGGACCATTGCAGGCAATTCACCACCGCTTAATACATAATCACCAATTGACCATTGTTCATCAACGAGGGTCTGTATTACGCGTTCGTCTATTCCTTCGTATCGGCCTGCTACTAACACAATATCTGTGCTCTGGCCGATTGATTTAACCCCTTCATAGTTAAGGGTCTGTCCTTGTGGGGACAAATAAATCACTTTACTGTTTTGTGCTAAGACTTCTTTTGCCTTAGCAATAGCGTCTGCTAATGGTTGCACCATCATCAGCATGCCAGGACCACCGCCGTAAGGTCTATCATCTACGGTACGGTGTTTATCATGCGCAAAGTCACGTGGATTTACCAAATGAACTTCAATCATGCCCTTTTTCACTGCTCTGCCAATTACACCTTGTTCAATGAACGGCGCGAACATCTCAGGAAAAAGTGTCACTACGCTAAAACGTTGCACTGCACGATTATGTGTTTCACCGTGAGTAGCAGTCATTTAAAACGCTGGGTCCCAATCCACTGTAATGGTGTTACCTTGCTTATCTACTTCAATCACAACTTGGTCGTAAATGAAGGGCAATAAGCGTTCTTTCTGACCAAAACCATCATTAGGATTTGCTTTCACCATCATCACGTCATTAGAGCCTGTTTCGAATAATTCCTTAACCTTACCCAAATCGTAACCTTTTGTGGTTACTACCTGCATACCGATTAAGTCTTTCCAGTAAAAATCATTCTCAAGCTCAGGTAACTGTGACGATGAAATGCTGATATCTAAATTCTTTATCAGCTCAGCATCATCTCTTGAATCAACGCCAGTAAGCTTAGCGACAAGCGCTTTGCCATGAGGACGCCATTGGTCAACCTGAACATTTTGCATTTTATGAGCTGCGCCAAGTTGCCAAGGTGCATACCCAAATATATCTTCTGCATTTTGAGTAAAGCTGTTAATTTTGACCCAACCTTGCACACCGTGAGGTGCTCCGATTTTGCCTACAATTATAGTGTCAGACGCCACGTTCATCTTTACTCCACAACGAACTGCTTACGCAGCCGCTTTTGCATCTTTTACCAAGCGCGATACACGATCTGAAAGACCTGCACCATGACTTACCCAATACTCAACACGCTCAAGATCTAAACGAAGCCTTTCAGCTTGACCTTGTGCAGTTGGATTGAAAAAGCCAATGTTCTCAATGAACTTGCCATTGCGAGCACGACGGCTGTCAGCAACAACCACTTGATAAAAGGGGCGCTTTTTCGCACCACCACGCTGTAAACGAATAGTAACCATATATGCCTCAAACTCGTTGTAGCGTTACCGTTAACAAAGCCTTTCTACCACCTATGGTAAAAAGGTGCGCGAATTATACGCACATCACTCAATATTGCAAGGGCTTAGTAGCTTTGAGCCCAATAAAGATAAGGTCTGACTGGGGAGGGGTACAATAAAGGGGAATAGCGACTCTTTATTCCAGCGAGGATAGTTGCCGTCCACGCAAACTCGAAATCACACAGGCCAACAATACGAATCCTAAAGACATCATCAGTGCCAGTGAAATGGTGCTCATCAACGCAGAGTTTTGTTCGGTAGATAAGCTCTGGTCTCCAAGATAATAGTGCATCATCAAATTCACTATGCTCATGCCAACTAAGTTGCCCGTTGTGCGTGATAAATTCATTGAAGCCGACGCAATGCCTACTTCGTGGCGCTTTACCGCCCCCATAATGGCATTGTTGTTTGGCGTTGAGAATAACCCAAAACCAAACCCAACAAGCAGTAAAGAGCATACGATGTAAGTTGCCGTGCTCGTCATATTGAGTTGATTGAGTAACACAAACCCTAAGGCTACGATGGAGCAGCCAATGGTCGCGACAATACGCGATTCGAATCTGTCTGCCAAACGCCCAGCAAATGGCGCAACAATAGCCATGGCGAGCGCTTGAACCATCAAAATCTTACCCGCATAAGCCGGGCTAAAGCCTTTGATGTATTGCAAGTATAAGCTGAGCAAGAAAATGATGGCAAAATTACTGGCATACATAAAAAATGACGTAGAAAGCGATAGGCTAAATACTCTGCTTTCTTTGAACATTTGTGGACGTATAAGCGGTGATTGGCTGCGACTTTGGTGCACCAGAAAACTCAAAAGCGATGCACCCGCCACACAAAGTAACAACGCTCCTGAAAGGCTTGGCAATAAGCTTAAACCATAGACTAGCGCCAGTGTGAACAAAGCAAAAATACCGGCACCAATCCAATCAAAACGAGCTCGCTCATCATTTTTCCACTCACCATGGAGCATTAACTTAATAAAAGCGATAAGGGCGAGGCATAAGGGAATTTGAAAGTAGAATACGGCGCGCCAACCAAATAATTCCGTTAGCCAACCACCAATCGCGGGGGCGATAGTCAAACCAATGTATACACATGCAGCCACGATACCTAGGGCTGCACCGCGCTTTCTTTCGGGCGTACAAGACGTAATAATGGCAATGCCGGTGCCGAAGATCATGGCTCCAGCCGCCCCTTGCACAAAGCGCCAAACTAACACGCCGTCTATTGTTGCCGCTAACGAGCACATCAGCGAAGCTAAGACGTTAAGTGCAATACCAAGGGTATAAATTCGTTTTCGGCCAAAATTATCGGCTAGCTTTCCGGCTGGCAACATGAACATGACACTACTGAGCAAGTATAGCGTAGGCAGCCACCCAACTTTGGTTGCATTAGCCTGTAAATCCTCAGCCAATGCAGGAATGGCCACATTTACCGACGCCATGCCCATTGGGCCAATGATATAACCGCTGCAAACAGCAATGAGAGCGACAGTGGTAACAGGAAGTTTTAACAATGTATGAACCGTTATGTTGATTGAAGCTTTAAAACTTGCTCTTTGGTCGCGCGCGCAAGCTTGCTCACAATTAAATGATACGATTTATCAATTAAATCATGCACCAGTGAATACTCATCCGGCGGGCTATCAGGCCACTCAAAGTAGATAGAAATCCAGTGTTTTTTATTCATATGGTAGCCAGGAGTGATATACGAGTAGGTATCGCACAACCACGAAACCTCATCTGGCGGGCACTTCAGGTTGAGCATTACCGAATCGTTATGATATCCCAGTAGCGCAAACATTTTATTCCCAACCTTTAACACGCTGGTAGTGGTATCAAATGGAAAGCTCTCTTGGGCACCAGGCTTGGCCGCTAAGTAGGCCAACACCTGCTCCCTTATTATTGCGCTTTTTTGCACTACTGACGGCTAGAAGATGGCATAAACACCACGCCATCGGGGTTGTTTCCGGTGGGATATTCGTCCACAACCGTGCGCGTTGCAATATCAATTGCTACAATTTTATTCTTTAGGTTTAACGATAAAAAGGCGATGTCGTCACTAGAATGGAGCACAATGCCTTGTGGCCCCGCTTCTTTTTCAAGCGCTAAGGTGCCTAGCTCTTGCTTTGTGTTTGTATCAAAAAAGCGTACGTAGTGATTTTGAAAGTCAGGTACCATGGCAATGCTTTCATCTTGATTAAACAATACTCTGTAGGGAAACTTAAAGCCATCCCAAGATGCAAGTACTGCTTCGGTGACAGGGTCAATCACAACCAGCTTCCCGTCTTCATTTGCGCCATACCATAACTCTTGGGCGCTAACACGATAATTAATCGCCTCAGGCATCGCTTCGGTAGCAATATCTTTAATTTTGCGCGCTTGTTTTAAATCGATAACGCTGATGGAATCGCTACGAATATTGGTGCTATAGGCAATGCTTTCATCTTCGTTGAGCGACACCATATGCGTGGTTTCTTGAGCAGTCGCAAAATCGTTTAACACCTCTTTGCTCACAATGTTCACAATACCCAATTTCTGGGCTCGACCAGAAGTAAAAATAACGTGTTCATTATCTTGCATAAAGCGAATCCCGTGAGGACCCGGAAGCGTTGGCAAATCAATGGTGTGAACCACTTCTTGGGCGCTAAGGTCAAACACCGTCAAACTATTCCCACCAACAAAATCGGTACTCACCGCCCATTTGTTATCACCAGAGAGCACCAATTCGTGAGGCCCTTCTCCAGTTGGCAATGTAGCGACAATGCTTTTGGTCGATACGTCAATCACGCTAATACTGTTATCTGACTTATTGACGACCGCCAAGGTGCCCGTAAGGCCATCAGCAGCGCTCACTGAACACGCAAGGCTTACGCCCATCAACAACATTACACTCAGTATTCGTTTAATCATGTGTGACTGCATGAAGTCAGCTCCTTATAAGTCGTATAGCACTTTTGCACACTTGCGCGGCCAAATTGAAACTTTATGTACGTGGGATTTTTATGCCATCTGCAACGATTTCATACACTTTGCCGGCCTTGAGAACCTCACTCTCACTGTTGATGTCAGACGCAAAGTGCGCAGCCTGCTCTGCGGTCATTTCTTTTTCTACTAGCTCTCCTGCCAGTAGCACTGTTTTACCGCTGCTGTCGGTTGGAATAAAAAATCCATAGTCACGAAAAGATACGCGCACGGTATAGTTATCTTGCTGAGCGATAAAAAAGCAGCCCTTCTTCTGACACACCTTGTTAATGCTGGTTTGCATTTGAAAAGGCTTGCCCAACTGTGACTGAGGGTCGCTCAAAACACTTGCCAAATCTACCGACGGGACGCTTTCATCCAATACTTTACCAAATGTTTCACTCTGTGCATCTTGTGCCACAGGCTCAGATAATCTGACGGTTTCAGCATTCACTGGGTGCAGCATTGCAATAGTTAGCGCGCATAAGACGAGAAATTTCATAATCAGCCCTTTTTGTTTAATCAATTGAATTAATGCTAATAACAGTATCATAACAGTTAGTGACAAATCTGTCGGCATTGTACTTACAATAATGTATGTGTGGATAAATGATTGCGCAATACTTCGGTAACGGCTCAATTACTTGGCATTTTTGAAGTGATAAATCATGCTCATTGAACTGACTGAAAAGTTTGCACCTTTTAAAGAGAATACCCGTAATTTAAAAGATTAAATGTATTAAAAAGCGAACTTATGAAAACCATTACCTTACTGTTTATCACCTTATTTTTTCTGTCTGGCTGCGCCAGTTATAATTACCCTGCGCAAGTGACGCTTGGGGAGCCAATGATTCAAATCGAAGGTGAGAGCTTAGCAGGCGAGCCTTGGGTTATGCCAAACGACTTCGCAGGGCAACCTACCCTTTTATTGTTTGGCTATGTGCATAAATCGCAGTTTGATATCGATCGCTGGTTAATAGGCTTGAACATGCGCCAAGCCGATGTGGTGATTTATGAGATACCGGCGATAAAGAATATTATTGGTAGAATGTTTAGCACCCGCTTTGACGATGCGATGCGTGAAGGCATTCCAAAAGACTTATGGAGAGAGGTGATTACGGTTTATTCTGATGGCGATAAGACGCAAAAATACACTGGTAACTTGAGCCCCAAAAATGCACGTGTATTGTTGTTAGATTCCCAAGGTAATGTCGTGCATTTCTACGATGAAGGGTTTTCTGTGCCGGCACTCAACGGGGTGTTAGATGCCATTGCCACCCTAACCCCGCCTACCGAATAAGCGCTAACGAGGTGGAAACCCGCCCATGCCACCGGGGGGCATCATGCCTCCCATGCCGCGCATCATCTTCTTCATATTACCGCCGCCCATTTTCTTCATCATTTTTTGCATTTGAGCAAACTGTTTAAGTAAACGGTTAACGTCTTGAATTTGCGTGCCCGAACCGGCCGCGATACGCTTTTTGCGAGAGCCTTTGATCACATCAGGTCGCGTTCGCTCACCTGGCGTCATAGAGTTTATAATCGCTTCCATCTGGGTAAACTGCTTGTCATTGGCTTGGTCTTTAATTTTAGCCGACATACCGCCCATACCCGGCATTTTGTCCATCAAAGACATCATCCCGCCCATGTTGCGCATTTGTTCAAGCTGTTCTTTAAAGTCTTGTAAGTCAAAGCCCTTACCTTTTTGCACTTTGCGCGCGAGTTGCTCTGCTTTTTTGCGGTCAACTTTGCGTTCAACATCTTCAATTAGACTGAGCACGTCACCCATACCTAAAATGCGTGAGGCAATACGCTGAGGGTGGAAAGGCTCTAATGCGTCGAGCTTCTCGCCCATACCCAAAAACTT
This sequence comes from Glaciecola sp. XM2, assembly GCF_018595715.1. GTDB lineage: Bacteria > Pseudomonadota > Gammaproteobacteria > Enterobacterales > Alteromonadaceae > Glaciecola. The sequence goes on along the minus strand of NZ_JAHEOJ010000017.1, from coordinate 71,337 downwards.
AATGGGCTTGCCGGTAATATGCTTAACAGAAAGTGCTGCACCGCCTCTAGCATCACCATCGGCTTTTGTTAGGATCACGCCGGTTAACGGCAGCGCTTCGTTAAACGCTTTTGCAGTATTTGCGGCATCTTGACCGGTCATCGCGTCAACAACAAAGAGGGTTTCGACTGGCTTCACTGCGCTGTGCAGAGCCTTGATCTCATCCATCATGGCAGTGTCAACAGCGAGTCGGCCAGCGGTATCGACAATGAGCACATCGATAAACTTCATTTTAGCGTGTGAAATCGCCGCTTCTACAATATCAACAGGCTTTTGCATGATATTAGAAGGGTAAAATTCGACCTCTACTTCACTTGCTAAGGTTTCTAACTGTTTGATAGCCGCAGGACGATATACATCGGCGCTTACTACTAGCACCTTCTTCTTATCGCGCTCTTTTAGGTGCTTGGCCAGCTTACCGACACTGGTAGTTTTACCTGCACCTTGTAAACCCGCCATCATAATAACCGCAGGCGGTGTGGCGGCTAGATTCAGCCCTTGATTGACATCTCCCATTTGCTGCTCAAGTTCGCTTTGCACAATCTTGATAAACATTTGGCCAGGCTGCAGGCTTTTCGATACCTCAGTACCAAGCGCTCGCGTTTTTACCTTTTCGATAAAGTCTTTAACAACAGGTAAGGCAACGTCTGCCTCGAGCAACGCCATACGCACTTCACGAAGGGTTTCTTTGACGTTATCTTCAGTTAATCGGCCCTTGCCGCTGATGTTCTTGAGGGTTTGACCTAAACGGTCTGTTAAATTCTGAAACATATAAGCATAAATTATTTTCCGCTGAAATTAGAATGAGTATACAATAAACATTATAGTATTCGGAATCTTTGCGGTAACTTTCTCGTATATGTATATATTAACCTTACATCATAAGGTCTTTGGATGAGTTTAATCACTCTAGTCTCCTTGCTAAGCATGGCGCTGTACTTGTTCGCCGGCGTGCAATTTGGTAGAGAGTTTTTTGGCACCCGTAAAAATCGCGTCAAATATGCCACCGCTGCACTCATGGCAGGGGCTGTTGTGCATCTGTTTGTATTAATTGTCGCAACTACCGAGCATCAAAATGAGCAGTTAAGCCTCACCTTTGTCGCAGCGCTGCTTGCATGGTTAGTCACAATAACCATGCTTGTTGCCAATCGATTTATTAAAAACTTGGTGTTCTTACCTATCGTATGTTTATTTTCAGCTGTGTTTGTGATGTTGCACTACACATTCCCTGCTACCACCGGAATAAGTCTGCACATGAGCATAGGATTGGTCAGCCATATCCTGCTGTCTCTGATTGCTTTTGGCGTATTGGGCATTAGCACACTCTACGCTTGCCAATTAAGCTTTATCAATTACCAGCTAAAACACAAAAGTAAAATGATGCTCCATTCAGGTTTACCGCCGTTAATGGCCGTCGAAAATATTTTGTACAAACTGATGACCCTAGGCACATTCTTATTGCTAGTAGCGCTTGGGTCTGGTTTTGTATTTGTTCCCAATATGTTTGCCGATGGCTATGCCCACAAAACAATATTAAGTAGCTTAGCGCTGCTTACCTTTTTGTTAGCGCTGGGCATACACAAAGCCATAGGATTAAAAGCAAGAACTGCCGTTGTGTTTAATCTTATCGGGATCGTTTTATTAGGTTTAGGGTATTTTGGCAGTCGCTTGGTAAGAGAATGGCTCATTACCTAAAACTCACAGCACAACGCAATATATTTGCGCTAAAGGAATCCAACGTTGGACCAAATTGATACTATGACACTGAGCATAGTGCTCGGTGTACTTATTTTAATGTCAGCCTATTTTTCTAGTTCAGAAACAGGCTTGATGACTATCAATCGATATCGCTTAAAACACTTAGCCAACGAGGGGCAAGCTAGCGCCCTGCGGGTACAAAAACTGTTAGCGCGCCCCGACCGATTGATTGGACTTATCCTTATCGGTAACAACCTCGTCAATATTGCCGCAACAGTCATCGCTACTGAAATCTGTGCCCGTTTGTTTGGTCCCGTTTATGGTCCTATTGTAGTTACTGTGGCATTAACGCTTATCATCTTGGTGTTTGCTGAAGTCACCCCGAAAACGTTTGCGGCTATCTATCCTGAAAAAATCGCTTTTCCGAGTTCATTCATCTTGCTACCACTTTCGGTAGTGCTGACCCCCCTAGTGAAATTTGTCAACGCGATAACAAATGGCGTGCTGGTTTTGCTTCGTATAAACCCCTTGGGTGGTTCGGGAGACTCGTTAAGCAGAGAAGAACTTCGCACGGTGGTGCACGAAGCCGGTGCAATGATCCCTCAAAAGCACCAAGACATGCTCGTTAGCATCCTCGATTTAGAGAATGTGACAGCAGAGGACATTATGGTGCCTCGAAGTGATATTTTTGCTATTGATATAAACGATGATTGGAAGCTAATACAAAAGCAGTTAACGCATTCTCAACACACCCGAGTGCTCCTGTATCGCGATTCTATCGATGATGCGGTAGGCTTTGTACATGTGCGCGACGCATTGCGCCTGTTATCAAAAGACCAGTTTACAAAAGCGACCATGCTGCGAGCTGTGCGCGAAATTTATTACACTCCCGATTCCACCCCGTTACATACGCTCATGTACAAGTTTCAAGCGCAGCGTGAGCGCATAGGATTAGTGGTGGATGAATATGGAGACATTCAAGGTTTAGTCACCTTAGAAGATATCTTAGAAGAAATTATTGGTGATTTTACCACTAGCATGTCCCCTGACTATCACAAAGAAGCCATCGCCCAACAAGACGGTAGTTTTTTAGTAGATGGGAGCGCAAATATCAGAGAGCTCAACAAAGAGCTTGAATGGAAGTTTCCTATTGATGGCCCTAAAACTCTTAATGGCCTTATTATCGAATATCTCGAAGAGATCCCCGAGAACAATATCAGCCTAAGGCTAGCGGGTTATCCTGTTGAGATAGTAGAGATAAACGACAATATGATTAAAACGGTGCGAATTTTACCCGACTACTATCAAGACGAAAGCAGCAATACCAGTGAGGTTGATAAATAAGAAGTTATGAGCGCTGATTGCGCTTTGCTAAGGCTTTTTGTTTCACCGCCTCCACTTTCGCATTCAAGTCTTCCAGCCTATCCATAATAAGCTTTAGCTCTTCATCATCGGGGATATCCGATGACTGAGCATGCTGGTTGAGCGCCATACGCAATGTAATAGGTAGCGAAAGCTTTTGCATAGACGACACATTACTCCTAATTCATGCTTTGATAGAGCGCCAGTTGTGTACCCTGATGACTGTCAGGATCGTAATCAATAATAAGCATATCGGCAGTATCGAAAATTTTTCCATTAAATCCCAAACATACTTTATCAGCCAATAAACTCACAAGTGGCATATGGCTTACTAATATCAATTGCTCAACTGGGGAAGATGCACTTGCATATCCATCAATTAAGTCATGCACGGCATCAGCATCACCCATTGGGGTAATCGCGTCGGCACTGACTTTGTGTGATACAGCAACGTGCTTGTTAAGGGCATCAAAGGTTTGTTGCGTGCGAATGTATGGGCTAACGATGGCCTGCTCTAAACTGACATTCATGCCCCTGTCGGTAAGAAATTTACTTAGCCGCTTGCCGGCACTATCGGCTTGCCCAAGCCCAAAACGGGTGAGTTCTCTGTCCTTATCGTTTGCTTGATAAGGTGTGGCCTCGCCATGACGCATGATGATTAATAACATATGGATTAAAGTATTCTTGCTTCTAGACGCTACAATATAAGTCAGCGCACGCTTTTATTAGTATTAATTAACGACAATTTGCACACTTCCTTTACACCAAGCTATATTGTAAGGACGCATACCAGTCAGAGAATCCTGTGTATTTGCCAAAAAGTACCGAACGAAAATTAGAGGTCGAAACTCTATCAAACCAGCTACAGTTAGCGTTGATTAGAAGTCAATCGACCACTCAACCGATCATTTCAATTTCGGTTGCGTTAGGACATTATCACGAAACTGATCAATGTTACGGATTTTCTCACCTTTTAGAACACATGATTTTCAATCGCAGTAAACATTATGATGATCCCAACAGATTAGAGCACTGGGTAAGTAAACATGGCGGTTACATAAATGGTTGGACACATTCGGCTCACACAAACTTTCATCTAAGTTGTTCAAGCAACGGATTTTTAAAAGCGGTAAAAATGCTCTGTGATAAAGTGGCACATCCAAGCTTTACGCAAAGCGATATCACCAGTGAAATTAACGCTATCGAAGAAGAGTTTCAGCTAAAAAAGAACGACCCGATACGGTCATTATTCTCAGTCAAAAAAGCGCTCGTCAATCCACTACATCCTTTCCATCGATTTACTGTGGGTAACCTTGCTACCTTAAGCGAACTAGACCTCGATGTTCTTCAGCAAGCGCTACATATGCATCATAAAACCTATTTCCACACCGGGAATATAGCGGTGGCGATTAGCCTGCCGCAAGAAGGTGATTTTGATGAACTCATTGAAGAAGTTAAAAAGGTGTTATCTAGCGTTATTGTGACAGGTAATGCGAAACCTAAGGCGCCAACAGTCCCGCTGTATGACGAGCATATAAAGGGTAAATGGATTGATATTCAAACCCTGCAAAAACATCACCAGTTGATACTTTGCTGGCAAGTAAAAAAACACACCGAACAGGTGGACACCAGCGCCCTTCTGATGCTCAGAAAACTCATAGAAAGTAAGCATCAAGGTGGATTATTCGAAACCTTGGCGGATAAAAACTATATACACAGCTTAAGTTTCACTGGCGGTATTGAACAAAGTGACTATGAAGAGATTCAATTACACATGTCGCTTACTGCGCAAGGCATGGCAGCTAAAGATGAAGTGCTTTCAATCTTAGCGCAGTTCATGGAGTTTCTTGAACAAAGCCAAATCGCCACCTGGCGTTTCCAAGAGCAAGAAAGACAGCAAAACTTAATGAACCAATACGCATCACGAGAAGATGCCGTTGAGGCCTGTATTCAAAGTGCACAGGCTCTGCATACGCCAAATAGCGAACAACAACCTAGATTGTCGGTGAACCAAGTAAAGCAACGTATTAGCGACATTATTTCGCAACTGCAATGGCCCGCCCAGCATGTGTATTGCCTAAGCGATCATGATGACTTAGCCAAACGCTCACCTTTTTATCAAACACCGTATCAGGTTTGTGAGATTCAACCATTTGCCCGCGCGGAGCATCCAAACTTTATACTTGCGCCGCAAAACCCCTATCTGCCGTCTCAACTGTTAAAAGTAAGTGCAGAGTTGCCGGGGGATCAGCTACTAGAGTCTGAACAGCATGGTGTATTGATGAAGTTTTTGCAGCGCTGTGATGAAGAGCAACCTTCAGGGGATTGCTTCATTTCTATCAACAGCCCTGGCATGAGCGATGACATTACCAAAACCATGAGTAAAAAACTGTGGATAGAAGGACTATCCCGTTTTTTAAAACGCAAGTTCTATAGCGCTGAAGAAGCGGGCGTAAGTTACCGTGTATATGGCCATCAACATGGACTCACCCTACACACCACAGGGGTTAGCGAAAGGCAGTTGCTACTGTGTATTGAAATCATCAACTGCATCATTAAATTCTCATTGTCTGAAGATGAGTTTGAGCAAGCTAAACGTAGTTGTGCAAAGCGGTTAAGCAATAGTCTTCTACAAAAACCGATTAACCAACTTTTTGCACAGTTAAATACTTTGGTTCAGCGAGATACGTACGATATTGCTGAGCAAGTAAAAGCGATTGAGAGCCTAGAGTTTGATCAAGCAAACGAGCACCAAATGCACTTTTTTGACAATGTATTTGTAGAAGCGCTCGTTGTCGGCAACTGGCGCAAATACGCCGCGCAACGCCTTCAGCAACAATTACAGGCCAGGCTCACAGCAAAACGCGTATGGAAAAAACCCGCAATACAAGCTAACGCCTTTGCAAGGCCCACTATGGGGCAAATTACTTCCGTGCAACAAGAAGAAACCGCCTTTGTGTTTTATCAGCAGGTCGATAAGCTCTCTGACGACTTTTTATATACCAGAGAGCATGCTACTGCGGTCTGTTTGGTACTAGAGCATATTCTAAGTCCGCATATGTTTGTTGCTTTGCGCAAGCAAAAACAGTTAGCGTATCTTGTTGGTGTCGGCTTCAAGCCAATTAATATGCAGCCTGGTATTGCTATCTATTTACAATCTTCAAAAGCTAGCGCCAATGAAATCTATCTTGCATTAAAAGAAGTGATCAACGGCTTGTTATTTGACTGGGAAGAAACCCTAGAAGAAATAGAGCAAAGCAAGCAGGAGGTTGCAAAGCAATGCATACCGCACGATAGAGACATTGCTGGATTGGCTAGGCGCTTATGGGCGAATTTTGATAGGAATGACCCCGTTTACAACTACGTCACCCAGCAAAAAGCCATTTACAATGTAGACGATAACGAATTGAAAAAATGGTTTGTTAGGTTGAGTCAAGCAAGTCCAGGGCAGCTCATACTGACTAACGACGGCGCAGCTATTTTAGAAGATACCTTTAAGCCTTTTGTTAAGCACTGAAATACACGTTATTGAATCCGCCCGCCTTACGCAAGGCCATGTGCTTAGACACTTCAAACATCGGCAACAACATCGGTCCAAGTAACAATGCTCCGCACGTCCATCTGCGCTTTGAAAGGCCATAGATGACAGATTCAATGTGTATATAAATGGACGATAGTATAAAGCTTGCCACGATCATTATGGTTAACATACCATTATTCTCTTAGTTGTTTATCGATGTGTTGATTATAAAACAAGCAATAAAGAAAAGCACCGAAAATAGGCACTTCAAACAAAAAACCCGACCAAAGCCGGGTTTTTAACAATCTATTAACGAAACTAGAGGTTATTTATAAAAGGTTTCATTATTTTTTTGCATCTTCAACAAGATGTCAGCCGGCGTATACTTATCATTGTACGTGCTAGCATAATGCTCTAAACGCCCCACCAAATGCTCCATGCCAAGCTCATCCATATATCTGAACGGCCCACCTAAGAAAGGAGGGAAGCCAATGCCAAAAATGGCACCGATATCGCCGTCACGAGGACTGCGAATAACCTTCTCTTCCAAACACTTAGCCGCTTCATTAAGCATTAGCAATACGCAACGCTCAACGACACTTGCATCATTGTATTTTTTGACTGGCGAAATACCAAGCAATGTATAGACTGACTCATCCACATTTTTGCCTTTTTCTTTGCCTTTATAGTCGTAAAAACCAGACTGGTTTTTCTTACCTTTTCGGCCTTCTTCAAGCAATTTGTCAAATGCGTCTGGCGCCGAGAATCTATCGCCAAACTGAGCTTTCAGTATTGGAATGATTTTGGTACCAACATCGATGCCAACTTCGTCTAACAGTTTAAAGGCACCTACTGGGAAGCCAAAATTAACCAACGCTCTGTCAATAGCATCTACGGCTTGACCTTCCATCGCCAAGTAGCCTGCTTCACTCATGTAAGGCGCCAAGATGCGATTCACATAAAAACCGGCGCCGTCTTTCACAACGATAGGCGTTTTACCTTGTTTCTTAGCAAACTCGACGGTGGTAGAAATAACTTCATCAGAGGTCTTCTCATGAGGTATTACTTCTGCCAACGGCATTTTATCTACCGGAGAGAAATAATGCAGACCAATTACATTTTCTGGACGCTCTGCTTTTGCTGCGATATCGCCAATAGGGATAGACGATGTATTAGATGCAAATATCGTTTCAGGGGCACAGTGTGCCTCGATGTCTGCCACCATGTTTTGTTTCAAGCCAAGATCTTCAAAGACCGCCTCTACCACAATATCGACATGCTTATATCCACTGTAATCTAAACAACCGGTAATGTTAGATAGTTGCTTTTGCATTTGTGAATTGAGCATAAAGCGCTTTTTCACTTTTTTGTTCAGGATGTCGTAGCTGTACTTGATGGCACCGGCAATACCGTTTTCGTTGATATCTTTGATGCGTACCGGCACTTTTGCCTTGGTCGCGGTAACGAAAGAGATACCGCCGCCCATCAAGCCACCGCCGAGCACACCGGCCTTTTTGACCTTTTTAGGTGCAACGCCATCCACACCGTTTTCCTTCTTCATTTCTGTGGTAGCAAAGAATATTTCGCGAAGCTGTTTTGACTCTTTGGTCATCACCAACTTTCCGAATAAACGCGCCTCGGTAGCATACCCTTTAGCGGAGTTGCTTAAGCCCGCTTCAATGCAATCAATGATGTACATTGGCGCAGGATAGTTTCCTTTCGTTTTCGAGAGCGTTTGTTCTCTTGCCTTTTTGAACAGCAACTTACGGCCCATGGCCGTGTCTTCGAGCATTTTTGTACCAAACGACTTGGTAGATTTACGCTTTTTAATTGGTTGAGAAGCCATCTCAATCGCAACTTGCATAAGAATGGATTCAGGCACCATATCATCCACAATGCCATACTTTTTGGCTTGTTTTGCGCGGACAGGTGCACCAGTAAGCATCATTTTCATGGCTTGTTGCACACCAATGAGCGCAGGTAAACGCTGTGTGCCGCTGCTCCCAGGTAAAAGGCCTAACTGAACTTCTGGTAAACCCAATTGTGTTTTGCTACTGTCGCTACATACGCGGTAATGACACGCTAATGCTAACTCTAAGCCGCCGCCTAGAGCCGGGCCATGGATAGCTGCAACAATGGTCTTTTTAGAGTTCTCTAAGCGATTAAACATCTGCTGACCTGCCGTAGAAAGCGCTTCAGCTTCTTCAGCAGACTCACATTTTGCAAGCATCGTTACATCAGCACCTGCGACAAATGAATCTTTTTTACCACTCGTTAGAACGACACCTTTTATCTCGCTGTCTTGTTCGATGCTGTCCAAGATGGTGGATATTTCATCGGCAAAGTCACCTTTCAAGGTATTCATCGTTTCACCAGGTACATCCATGGTGAGGATAGCGATTCCGTTATCTTGCTTAGCTAAGGTAAATGCACTCATTATTCTGTCTCCACAATCATCGCTGCGCCTAAACCGCCTGCGGCACATGCAGTCAACAAACCGGTTCCGCCGCCTTTGCGATTCAGGTCATTTAGCATCTGTGTAATCATTCGTGTTCCGGTAGCGGCAAATGGATGTCCGTAGGCAATGGAGCTACCCATTTGGTTGAACTTATCCATATCAATTTCGCCCGTTGCTTTGCTTCTACCAAGCTTTTCTTTAGCAAAAGTATCACTAGCAAACATCTTAATATTCGCTAAGGTTTGCGCGGCAAACGCTTCGTGCATTTCTATCAGGGTAAGGTCAGACAAAGTCATGCCCGCTCGGTCAAGCGCAATGGGCGTGGCATAAGATGGACCCATTAACATATCTTCCCATACGTCGATGGCAGCAAATGCATAGCTCTTGATATAACCTAAGGGCTTATAACCGAGTGCTTTTGCTTTGCTCTCTGTCATCATCAACACAGCGGACGCACCGTCAGTTAATGGCGTGGCGTTTGCAGCAGTTACCGTGCCGTGCTTTTTATCAAACACTGGACGTAACTTGGCATAGCCTTCAACGGTTGAATCAAAGCGCACGTTGTTGTCTTTTCCTAACGCGCCTTTATAAGGTTCGGCATATGCGGTCATAACTTCTGAATCTAAATTTCCGGCTTCCCAGTTTTGAGCAGCGCGAGAATGGGAGCGATGAGCTAAGGCGTCTTGATCACTGCGAGAAATTCCGTGAGTTTTTGCCATTTGCTCGGCTGTTTGTCCCATTGAAAGTCCAGTGGAATACTCAGCAACGGCTGGTGGCACAGGTAAAAGATCTTTCATACCTAAGCGTTTAAAAATGGCAAATTTTTGGCCCATGGTTTTAGCTTTTTGAAGGTCTACTAAAGCACGAGCAAGCTTTTTAGATACACCAATAGGTGATACCGACGTCGAATCGGCACCGCCAGCAATACCTACTTCGATATTGCCAACTAGCATTGACTCTAAAACGTTTACGGTAGATTGAAAACTCGTCGCACATGCGCGCGATACGCTATAAGCATCAGTATGCACATTCATGCCCGTTCCCAACACAATTTCACGAGCAATGTTAGGCGCCTCTGGCATCTGTACCACTTGACCGTAGACAACTTGCTCTACAAGCGCGGGGTCAAGCTCGTTGCGTACTAATAGTTCATTTACTACCATTTTACCTAGGTCAACGGCAGGCACACCGTGAAAGTAGGTCGCCATTTTCGCAAACGGCGAACGTAAACCCGCCACAATCGCTATGCGATCGCCGCCATGGGTCTTTAAATTTTGTTTACTTGACATAGTGTTTCCTCACGATGTAAACCTTCTTAATATCTGGTCTGACCACCCAATTGTGTCAAAGTGCACCGCTAAACGCAAATTTATCGCTGCATAACAACCTAACTAATCAAAATGGGAGTGATATTAGCTCGTTTAATATGGGTAAAGCATAGTCTAATAACCTCAAAAAGCAGCTAGCTTTTGATACTTACCCTGATTGTGTACGTAAGCAATGAGCATTAGCGCATAAGTCTTGATAAGAAAAAATATATACATAACATGCCGATATTTTACGAACCAACATGGCATTATAGAGTCTGACGTGGGGATAAGCTGAGCGTATTGTGCCTTAAAACAAAGTTATTTATTGTATTTCATCATGCTCGCCCCTATATCGGTCAACAAGGCGAAAACCGTCAACATTAGTAATAAAAACAGGTCGCTAAATGGCAGTTAATCAAATTAAACAACTTTTATCTCATTTAAACTCGCAGGTTATTGGGCAAACTGAGCTCACGCAAAGCATTATTATTGCATTACTTGCCGATGGTCATATTCTCGTTGAAGGGCCTCCAGGGCTTGCAAAAACCCGAGCGGTAAACGCACTATCTGATGGTATCGATGCTAATTTTCACCGCGTCCAGTTTACCCCTGACTTGTTGCCAGCAGATCTGACAGGCACTGATATATATCGCCCAGAAACTGGCGAATTCATTTTTCAACAAGGTCCTTTGTTTCACAACCTGGTACTAGCAGATGAAATAAACCGTGCGCCGGCAAAGGTGCAGTCTGCACTCTTAGAGGCGATGGCCGAACGACAAATCACCGTAGGCAGTAAAACCTATGCCCTACCTGAGTTATTTTTAGTTATGGCAACGCAAAACCCGCTTGAACAAGAGGGAACATACCCTCTTCCTGAGGCGCAATTAGACCGTTTCTTGATGCATGTTGAAATTGATTACCCAGATGCAGATACCGAACTCAAAATCCTCAAACTCAATCGCGGCGAGTCGCTTGATGAAATTAATCATGCATTACCCGCTGAGGTGGATAAGCTTTCACAACTCGATATAAAGGCTGCACGTAAATCGATACTTGAAATCCACATGTCTGAAGCCATCGAAACGTATATTGTGCAACTGATCATGGCCACTCGAAAACCTCAAGCTTACAGCGATGAACTTCGTCAATGGATTGAGATTGGCGCTAGTCCGCGCGCCACCATCGCCCTAGAGCGCTGCGCAAGAGCCCACGCTTGGTTAAATGGCCGAGACTTTGTTGCCCCTGAAGATGTGTTAGCCATGCTTGAGAACGTCCTGCGCCATAGACTGATATTAAGTTATCAGGCACAGGCGCAAGGCATTGATGCAAACAAAGTCATTGCCAATATTGCACAGCTTGTACCGGTGCCATAACCCGCATCAAAGAGGCACCACTTAGCATGTATCAGGTAGAGCAGGATTTAGCAAAGTTACAAAGCAATGGCGTGTCGGTAGATATGCCCGAGCTTTTGCGCTACAAAGCACTGGCGCACATGCTTGCCATCGCCCCAAGCTCGCGCTCTGCAAGCCAATTAGCAGGTGGTGAACGGTCCCTTTTTAAAGGTCGCGGCATGGAGTTTGATGAAGCACGACATTACCAACCTGGCGATGATATTCGCAGTATCGACTGGCGCGTGACAGCGCGTACTGGCAAAACCCACACCAAAATCTTTAGGGAAGAACGAGAACGACCCGTTTTTGTGTTTGTTGATATGACATCGACCATGCACTTTGGCACCCAGTTATTATATAAATCGGTGCAAGCGGCACACATGGCAGCGCTTATCAGTTGGGCAGCGGTGGGCCGTGGGGATAAATTAGGTGGTATCGTATTTAACGAGCATGACGATATAGAGTGCAAACCCCGCGCGCAAACAAAAAACGCGCTTCATTACCTCAATAGCCTAGCACGATTGCAAACCGAAACGAGTCAACAAACCCAACCAGCAACACCTGGCAATCAAGCGCTGTTAAAGGCGCTGCAGCGCATGCATTATTTAGCCAAACCTGGCAGCCTGATTCATATTTTGTCGGATGCTTACGGGATAGAACAAGCACATTTGTCGTTAATTGGTGATATCAGTCGTCATTGCGAAGTGAAATTCACGCTGATTCAGGATCCTTTCGAACAGGCTTTGCCACACAGCGGCAGTTCGCTAATACTCAGCGTTACAGACGGCGTCAACAGAGGCAGTCTCGTGCTAGGAGACGACAACCAAGCAACACGTTATCAACTCGACCAGATGGCGCGTCTAACGCGTCTGAAGCAAGATTTGAGTAAAGCCCGTGTGCAGCCACGCATTGTTAGCGCAGGACAAGTATTGGATGAGCAGCTAGTCGCGCGCAACCGTGGTTTTGAGATGGGGACTGCACTTTGAACCCTTTAGGCCAATTAGCCGACATTCATCTTCCCGAACAAGTGGACGCTTGGCCATTAGCACTCGGCTATTGGCTAATCATCGTATTCACAATATTGCTTATTACCGGATGCATTTTTTGGTTTATGCATCGCAAACGTAAGCTTGCAGATAAAAAGGCGAGTTTGCGTGCACTCAATGCAATCTCAATGAACGATGCGCAGGCAGCCATACAAGTGCACCACATTCTAAAAACCGCCGCGAATGCTTATCTCCCAGAGCAACATGTATTACAAAGTCATGGGGGAGCGTGGCAACATCTTTTAAAACGTCTGTATACTAAGGCCGACCATCAAGAAGTGTGTGACGTATTAGTCAGCTTAGCAAACTGGCAATATGATCAGCGCACTACACTTGCGAAAAATGAGCAACTCGTTGAATATGCTACACGCTGGGTCGAGCATGCATTACCACCTAAAAAGGGGTTAATCGATGTTTGAGTTCGTTTGGCCTTGGATGTTTGCACTGTTACCCGTGCCGTTTATCATTCGGCGCTTTACGCCACCTAAGTCAACGGCGCAATCGGCGGCACTTCGCGTGCCTAATCTTCAAAACATTACGCAGCCTCAGACTCAGCGTGTTAAAAAAACCGCGTACTTTACGCTATTTGCATATCTTATCTGGGCGCTGCTGGTGACTGCGTCTGCTCGCCCGCAGTGGCTAGGCGAAGCAATATCGATTCCTAGCGAAGGCCGAGATTTGATGCTAGCGGTTGACTTGTCTGGGAGTATGAAACAAACCGACATGCGCATACAAGGGCGTGAAGTGAATCGCCTTACCATGATTAAATATGTACTGGCAGACTTCATCGAGCGACGCGTAGGCGACCGACTAGGGCTTATTTTGTTTGCCGACACCGCCTATTTACAAGCACCGCTGACCTTTGACCGCAGCACCGTGCAAACGCTGCTAGATGAATCAGCCATAGGGCTAGTGGGTGAGCGCACAGCCATTGGCGATGCTATAGGACTTGCGGTAAAACGTTTTAGTGAAAAAGAAGAGTCTAACCGCGTATTAGTGCTTCTAACCGATGGCCAAAACACCGCTGGCAATATCACACCAGAACAATCCTTGCAGTTAGCCAAAGCGAATAAAGTCACCATATACACAATTGGTGTCGGCGCCGACGAACAAGTGGTAAATAGCTTTTTTGGGCAGCGTACGATTAACCCCTCGCAAGAGTTGGATGAGAGATTACTGAGTTCGCTGGCCAGAGAAACCGGTGGGCAATATTTTAGAGCAAGAGATACACAAGAGCTCTTTAATATCTATCAATTGCTCGATACGCTCGAACCTATCGAGGGAAATTCTCAAAAAATGCGCCCGCAAAGCGCACTATTTTATTACCCATTAGCGCTGGCCATGGGACTAAGTGCACTCATGCTGATAGTAGGCATCGGTAAATCACTTTTACAGCATAAACGTCAAAGGCAAACGAATATCTCTGATACAAGAGGAGCACAAGATGTTTGAAACCTTTCATTTTTTGCGCCCGCTAGTATTACTGTTAATTCCAGTATTCATCATACTCGGTATTTTTTGGATGCGAGCCTCGTTTAAACGTAGCGAATGGCGCCAAATTTTGCCAATGCACTTGCATCAGCATTTGGTAGTGTCAAATGGCCAAACACAAAGCAAGCAGGCTTACATTTGGCTAATTTTAGCCTTCATCATTGCATGTTTCGCGTTGGCCGGGCCTACCTGGGAGAAGCTTCCCCAGCCCGTTTATCAAACAGATTCAGGCCGTGTATTGGTAATGGATATGTCACTTTCGATGCGCGCTACTGATGTGACGCCAAGTCGTCTCGCCAGAGCGAACTTTAAAGCCATAGACCTGATCAAAGAAATCAATGATGGTGAGGTCGGTTTGGTAGCTTATGCAGGAGATGCATTTACCATCAGCCCGTTGACCGAAGATATTGCAACGCTAGAAAACTTAATTCCAAGCTTACGCCCTGAAATTATGCCCTCTATGGGCAGCAACCCTGAATTAGGACTGTTGGAAGCCATACAACTGCTAGACAATGCAGGGTATCAGCATGGCCATATTTACTGGATAACCGATGGCATTAACTACAAAGATATCGCGCCAATACGCGCGTTAATTAATGAAAGCAGATACGAATTCTCCGTGCTCACTATTGGTACACAAGATGGCGCGCCTATTCAGTTAACTGACGGCACGCTGCTAAAAGATAACAGTGGTAATATCGTTATCCCTAAGCTAAATACCGACTATATAAACCAAGGTGTAAACGCATCAAATGCGAGAAGCACCCGAATGACCATTGATGACAGCGATATTCAGTCAATGTTGCTTAATAGCAATCGCTTAGATCAAATTAGGCAGCAAAGCAGTGAGCAAAGCACCGGCGATGCATGGCGCGATATGGGAGCTCTTTTATTAGTGGCTGCATTGCCAATTGTGGCCTTGTTATTTCGCAAAGGGGTTTTATTCAGTTTTGCATTTATCGCTGTCTTATCGTTTCCTGTGAGCAAACCGGCTATGGCTCAAAACTTATCGAGCGACGACGTTTCTCAGCAGCCTACTCCAAGTCAGGGGGGTGATGGTTTATCAAATCTATTTCTTAATGATAATCAAAAAGGTCAACGGGCGTTTGAGAATGGCGAGTTTGAGCAAGCTCAAAACATTTTTAATGATATCAACTGGCGCGCTGCCTCAGCTTATAAAGCCGGTGACTATCAAACGGCTTTAGAGCTATTTCAGCAAGGAGACGGTCTTCACAGCATCTATAATCAAGGCAACGCGCTTGCAAAACTAGGGCAATTGCAAGATGCCATTGATGCCTATGAAAAGGTATTACAAATTGACAGCGAGCACGAGCGTGCCGCGGCTAACAAAGCCTTGTTAGAAGAGTTGCTTGAGCAGCAAGAGCAACAAGACAACGAGAACCAAGAGCAAGACTCTCAACAAGACCAGCAACAATCTGAAAACAGCGACTCGCAACAAGAAGGTGACGCAGAGCAGTCTGAGCAAGAACAGTCACAAGATCAGCAGGGCGAAGGTTCACAGAATCAACAAAACAGTGATCCTGCACCAAGTGACAATTCTCAAGAGCAAAGCGATGAGCAAAACGACGCTCAGCAAGAACAGCAAAATGAACAAGGCGATGAGCAATCACAACAGCAAGACGCACAGTCCTTGGAGCAAGAGCAACAAGGTCAAAGCGATGAAAACGAACAACAACCTGTTCAGGCGATAAATCAAAGCGACTTAACACCGCAAGAACGAGAGGAATTACAACGTCTGCAAACCTTAATGAATAAAGTACCTGACGACCCAGCTTATTTGCTACAACGCAAAATGCTGATGGAAGCACAAAAACGCAGACAGTTCGCCCCACCACGTAACCAAGAGCAACAATGGTAATGAGATATTTTTATTGGTTTTTTCTGACTTTATGTTTAAGCGCCAGCCCCATCGTTGCGGCTGATGTCACGGAGCTAACCGCGACGGTAGATAAAAATCCAATATTAGTGGATGAATCTGTTTTATTGCAGGTTACCGCTGTTGGTGGTGCCGACCGCGACGATATTGACTTCACTGTGTTAACGCAAGACTTTCGTGTCAGCCAGCCATCGGTAAGTCAGTCTACGCAAATTATCAACTTTGACCGAACCACTACAACGACTTGGTCTTTGCAGCTATTCCCGCGGGCAACAGGGCAATTTACCATTCCTAGTTTTACGATTGATGGGCAAACCAGTAACGAGATTAACCTTACCGTTTTACCGGTAACGGAGGCAGCGCGCACCCAGCCAAGAGAGTTTTTCGTCACCGCCGAGGTAAGCGATGAAGTCGTCTATTTGCAACAACAGGTGCAATACACGGTTAAAATATTTCTCGCAGGCGATATTCAGCGCGGCAGCCTATCGGAGCCAGTGCTTGACGGCGCGGTAATTGAACAGCTAGGTGACGACAAAGAATATCAAGAATTGGTCAATGGCGTGCGCTACCGAGTGATTGAACGCAACTTTGCAGTATTACCGCAAGCGAGTGGCGCATACACCATCGACGGGCCCGTGTTTCAAGCAGAAGTACTCACCGCCACAAGACAAAGCTTTGCATACTTTAATCGCAGCAAAAGCATCAGTCGCGTCGCCCCTGTGCAAACCATTACCGTCTTACCTATCCCAGACAATTACCCATACACTTGGCTCCCAAGTGAGCAGGTACAAATTAGCGAAGAGTGGCCAAATGATATTGACGAGTTGATACAAGGCGAGCCAGTGACACGCATCGTCACCCTCACCGCACTTGGCCTAATAGAAGAGCAATTGCCGAGGATCGATGCCGTTTATCATCCGGATTTTAAAACCTACCCAGAACAACCTGTAAAGGCCACCATCAACCGCGATAGCAACCTCATTGCCCAAGTCGTGCAAAGCACCGCAATCATTCCAAGCCAGACGGGAAATTATGTACTGCCAGAAATACGTATCCCTTGGTTTGATGTAAATAGTGCAGAGACAAGATATGCGGTATTACCGGCGAGATCGGTTCGCGTTATTCCGCCTTTACAGCAAACAAATAGCGAGCAAGCGTTAGGCAATACTCCACAATCTAGTGCAGACGACGTTGCTCTATCGAAAGATGAAGCATCCTCATCTGCTCAAACAAGCTCTCGGTTTATACATGTTGCCTGGGGCTTGGATATCTTGCACATGGTGTTATTTTGCTTGGTTATATTCATGGGTGTCATGCTGTGGCTTAAACGTAAATTACCCCAAACACCAAATAGCGCGTCAAACGAGCATCAAGTGCCTGTCATCAATAGTGAAAACGAAGCATGGCAAGCGCTGGAATATGCAATTGAGCATAAAAATGTAAGCGAACTTCAGAAGTCTCTGAAAGTATGGTTAAACACAATAAGTGCAACGAAAGTTGGCTCAATTACCAACGCGCTAAACGCAATGGATGCGCAGGATGTTACACAAGCGTTTAATCAATTGTTAGCGCAAAGCTATGCTCATAATACCGAGAGCAGTGACTTTGCGCCGTTGAAACAAGCGCTACAGCAACTCCGACAGCAGCAATTTGAGCAGTATCAAGTGCGCACTCGTAGTAGTATGTACCCGATTTAGTCTTTCTTAAGGAACTCTTATGATTCGAAACCCTATTGTTTTGCTACCTTCACTGTTTGTCGGATTAGCGCTTTTTGCCTGCAGCCCTGCACCAAAAAAAGGTGATGGCGCCAGTGAAAGCGAAGCGTCAGGTACATCGTTAGTACAAACAGAGGCGCAACGTTTGGCGCAATTTTTTGCCGATTCGTATCAGCGAGACCTAGAATTATCTCCCATGCGCCAAAGCCGGTTAGGATTAAAATGGGACTATGATAAGTGGGATGATGCATCACCTGAAGCCTTGCAGGCAAATCGTGAGTTACTCGAGCAACGTCTGGCACAAAGCAATACTTTCGATATTGCTCAACTCAATGAACAAGAGCAATCAAGCCTCAGGCTTTATCAAGAAGATATTACACGCAAGCTTGCCAACGATGAGTTTAGATTTCATAGCTATATCCTCAATCAATTTCGTGGCCCGCACACCTCGGTACCTAGCTTTTTAATCAACATTCATAAAGTATCTTCAGTAGAAGATGCACAAGCCTATATTGCTCGCTTAAATGGCGTGAAGCCATATTTTGACCAAATAATAGAACAGTTAAAACTGCGCGAAGAAGCGGGTATTTTTCCGCCTCGCTGGGCATATGATCAAATGATTCAAGCCTCTGCTAACGTGATTAATGGCAATCCATTTTCAGAAGGCCGAGAAGATTCGACTATTTACGCTGACTTTGTATCAAAGCTAGATGCACTTGGTTTAAGCAATTCAGAAAAAGGTGGCTTGCTTGCGGATGCCCGTCAAGCGCTGACGCAGAGTGTCTTACCAGCGTATAGAGCTTTAATGACAGAGCTAGCTCGTCAACAAGAGTTGAGCCCGCCTGGCGACGGTGTATGGCGCTTGCCAAATGGCGATAAATGGTATGAAAACCGATTGTCGTGGTATACCACAACCGATTTAACCGCACAGCAAGTCCATGACTTAGGGCTTGAGCACGTGCAGCGCATTCATGGACTTATGCGCGATATCATGACGCAAGTCAACTTTGAGGGCGACCTGCAAGCGTTCTTCAAATTCATGCGAGAGGATCCGCAGTTTTACTATGAAAATACCGAAGAAGGCCGTCAGCGTTACCTCACTGAAGCGAAAGCATACATTGATGTAATGGAAGAAAAGCTCCCTGAATACTTCGGCTTGGTACCTAAAGCCGACATGATTGTAAAACGTGTTGAACCGTTTAGAGAGCAGTCTGCCGGCAAAGCCTTTTATCAGTCGCCCGCGCGCGATGGTTCACGACCCGGAACTTATTTTGCAAACCTGTTTGATATGAACAGCATGCCTATCTATCAAATGGAGGCGCTTGCCTATCATGAAGGGATTCCAGGTCATCATATGCAGCGCGCCATTGCACAAGAATTGGAAGGCATTCCTGAGTTTCAAAAGTATGTATCATTCACCGTATATACCGAGGGCTGGGGCTTGTATACCGAAACCTTAGCAAAGGATATGGGATTCTATGCAGACCCTTACTCTGACTTCGGACGTCTAGCGATGGAGCTGTGGCGCGCCTGCCGTTTGGTTGTAGACACTGGCCTGCACAGCATGCAATGGTCACGTCAAGAAGCAATTGATTACCTAATTGCAAACACCCCTAACCCACAAAACGACGCAGTAAAAGCCATTGAGCGTTACATTGCCCTTCCCGGTCAAGCAACCGCTTATACCATTGGTAAACTCAAAATTTTAGAGCTAAGAGCACAAGCAAAAGAAGCCCTAGGCGATAACTTTAGCTATGCTGGCTTTCACGATGAAGTGCTAAAACATGGTCCTTTACCTTTGAACATGCTGGAAGAAAAGATTGATGCTTGGGTCGCTAGAGAATCGGCCCCGAACGCTTAAGGATGACCCGCTCAGTTTAATTTGTGCCTATATCAAAGCGCATATAATGAAGAAATAAAAAAAGCCCACAGTTTGAAGTGACCCCATAAAGTTGGACTCATTTCTAAGCGGCAACCAAGGCCTGATTTCGATATTGTATCGGACTCAGGCCTTTTAGTTTCAGATGTTGCTGATATTGTTTATTTTGATATTGCCACCCTTGGTCTGAGTGTATACGTGGTTTCTCGTGTTTGAGTAGTTTGCTTCGACGTAGCCTGAGTCAGAACTTCCCCAACCAGATGCTGCAACGGCATAGTACATAAAAGTGGAAGATTGAATCAAAAGTAGTCACGGCTGAATTTTTATCAGATACTATTTGCTAGATGAAAGAAACAAAGAGAAGCGAATGGCAAGAGACTGGGTCAAATCTTCATTAAACAAAATTCAAGCTGACTTTCAAAGAAGCGCCGATACGCATCTAATTAAGCTAGACATGCTTACATTTCCCGATATTGATATCTATCTAAAAGACGAAAGTATCCATCCATCGGGCAGTCTTAAACATCGCCTGGCGCGCTCGCTATATCTGCATGCACTCATCAGCGGGTGGATTGGACCAGACACACCTGTTATAGAAAGCTCTTCTGGCAGCACTGCGGTTTCTGAAGCGTATTTTGCCAAGCTCTTAGGGTTAACATTTATCGCGGTGATGCCCAAAAGCACGGCCAAAAGTAAAATAAAACAAATTGAGTTTTACGGTGGGCAATGCCACTTTGTGGAACATACTCATCAAATTTATGAAGAAGCAGAAAACCTTGCGAGTGCGTTAAATGGTCATTACATGGATCAGTTTACCTTTGCAGAGCGCGCGACAGATTGGCGGGGAAACAACAATATTGCCAGTAGTATTTTTTCACAAATGGAAAAAGAAAAACATCCCATTCCCAACTGGGTAGTAATGAGCGCTGGTACCGGCGGTACAAGCGCAACAATAGGGCGATATATTCGCTACAAAGGTGTTGATACCAAATTACTGGTAGTCGACCCAGACAATTCAGCCTTCTATCCACACTTTAATAAGGAGAAAATTAACACCAATGCACCAGGAAGCAGAATAGAAGGCATTGGTCGGCCTAGGGTAGAGCCTTCTTTTATCCCGTCGGTTATTGACGAAATGCAGCACGTTCCCGACACCACAAGCATTGCGACCATGTTAATGTTAGAAGGCGTGCTTGGACGAAAAGTCGGCCCTAGTACAGGTACAAACGTGTACGGCGCACTTAGTAAAGCCATAGAGATGCGCGCAAATAATCAATCAGGGAGCATTGTGACTTTGTTATGTGACAGCGGTGAGCGCTATCTAGATACCTATTACAACACTGACTGGGTAACACAAAACATTGGCGACATTTCGATGGCACAACACGCATTACAAGCCCTGCTTGGCGATGTGTAAAACCTGCACCTAGGGGTAACTTGTGCGCTTAAGGTTTAAGGCTTATGCATTTGCAGTAGTTTCTGCGCATTACCTAACGCAGGCCTAATCAGTTCGGCAATCCCCTTTAACAACTGTGCATTTGCGGGGTCGGCCATCGCATTATCTTTAAATGCGGCATAGCTTGGGTTTAATCTGCAGGCATTTAACCAGGCGCGCAGGTCTTTATCTTGATTCCATTTATGTTGATTCATCATGTTTTGAGACGTGGAGATCAGCCATTCCATAGGGGAGTCTGCAAGTTGTACAGGCATGCACAGGGCATTTTTTTGCTCAATATCATCATAGTTTGCTTCAACAAACGCGATTATCGCTGCACTGTAAGTCACCAAAGGTGCATACGTGGCTTGCAGGATAAGTCTGTCCTCACTGAACACAGGCTGAGTTCTTTGCCCCGTAAAAACTGCAGCCGTCGCAGTGCAGTCGATATATAAGGTATTCTCTGGCATAGCATGAGTGGCATTGTTCGTCATGGTCATGCCCGCTTCTGATAACGCGGCAACGCGTTCATTTCGAATAATATGCTTGATGTTCGATAAGTGCTCAAGCTCACCTTCAGATATTGTCGCGTAATGAAACATAGTAGGCATGACACTTTTGTCTACACGCAACATATTCCCAGCTTCCTCAAGCTTTAAGAAAACATCTTCTACCGACTGAGCGTCTATCATCGCCTGAAATTGCTTTGCTACCGCACCTGCCGTACGTTTAAAAAAGTAACCGCCAGGTTGGGTTGTTGCGCGATTAATTAACCATGAATCACGTGGACACACCCAAGTAAGGGCATCACTAGACGCATTATGCGTTAACAACCAAACGGCAGCATCCATCGCGGTCTTACCGCCGCCCAAAATGACATAGTGAGAGAATTGATGAGCAATTTTAGGTAGCTCGTTAGGTGCTATGCATGTCACGTTTTGAGCAACGTCATACTTACGCGTGTGTGTTGAAGGTACGGAAGTGTTGAAGAATGTGCCATCCACCAACTTTTTGCGGATAGTGACTTGATATTCCTCTATACCAAGCAGTGACCGTACTTTTCCTGCTTGTGTGTATTCATGCATTGGCAAGTAGGTCACTCGGCCTGAGGCAAGCAAACGTTCTGTCATGACTTTTTCAAAATACGCCGATATTTCGGGCCCAGAGGCTAACTCTAAATAGCCCTTGTTTGGGCCACTCTCATCAATCCTGCCTGAGCCCAACTCAGTGGATGCCACGCCGTAAAGTGCAGAAGGTTGATGGAGTCTGACAAAAGAATAGGCGTCATTCCAATGCCCGCCTGGCATATGGTGTTTATCGACAATCACAAAGGTCGCATCGCTTTGGTCAAGCATGGTATCAACAAACGCCATGCTTATTGCGCCACTGCCGATTACCAAATAGTCCGTTTCTAATCTCTGCATTACCAGCCCTTATTCACAAATCACTCAATAGTAATAAATTTACGTGAATGCTGGTCGAAAAGCATCACTTTTGTCTATCACGACTAAACAATGCTCTACATATATTGTAAATTATCCATCCACTTAACAAATCCAGAAAAAAGCGAAATCTCTCCTATACTTATACTGCAGACAAAAAACATGAAAAACACATGCCTAACGATGTAGGCCGCATAAATATTGATTATTCTGCATTCATTTCCAAAAAAGTGAGATTTTTGCCCATGCTCGGAAAGAAAAGTGAAGAGTCCTCGGTCTCTATAGATATGATGACAAAACAAAGAAGATATGAGGCCTTAGTGAAAGCATTACATGCTGATGTATTTCGCTATGCTGTATGGCTGATAAAAGACCGGACCATTGCCGAAGATGTGGTACAAGAGACCTTCCTTCGCGCATGGAAATCATTAGACTCACTACAGGATGAAGCAGCAGCAAAATCATGGCTCATTACGATTTTACGTCGTGAAAACGCCCGTCGCTTTGAGCGCAAACAATTTGATTTGGTCGATATTGACGATGTCAGCGTAGCAGACCCTGTTGCGCCATCTGATGGCAATGTTGAGAATCGGGATTTGCGTCGAGCCATCGCATCATTAAGCGATGAGTATAGAGAGCCGATTGTGCTACAAGTCTTGATGGGCTTTAGCGGTGATGAAATTGCCGAACAATTGGGCTTAAACAAAAATACAGTGATGACGCGATTGTTTAGAGCGCGCAGTCAGATCAAAGAAATAATGACGAAAGATCATGAGTTGGGAGTATCCATAAATGGATGATATTACGTTTAGACGCATCATTTATACCGACCCTTTTACTACCGACAAAGAAGTGGTTGAAGCGGCAAAAAACGACCCTAAAAAGCAGGCTTTTTGGGAAGAGATTAGAGCGATGGAAAGTGCCATGCAAGAAGCGATGGACATTCCTGTACCAGAAGATTTAGCGGATAAGCTGATATTACGTCAATCGATGAATGACTTTAAACAGAAAAAGAAGCAGCGTCCATGGTATTTAGCCTTAGCCGCATCTGTTGTATTCGCTAGCGTGTTAACTATTGGCTTAATCGGTTCATCATCGCAAGGTCTAGCGTCAGATGTCTTTGCACACATGAGTCACATGGAATACGAAATTAACAAGTATGGTCCGACTGATCTTGCTTCTGTAAATAGCAAGCTAGCAACCTATAATGGTCAGATAAAAGAAGGATTTGGTGAAATAGTATCCGCAAACTACTGTTACCTCGATTCGATTAAAAGTCTGCATCTGATTATTAAGGGTGAAAAAGGTCTCACGTCACTTTTCGTTGTGCCATCTCAACTCGCAGAGCCCTTAGACGAAAGCTTTAGCAATGACGTTTATACAGGTTCGGCATTTCTATTGGAGTCAGCAAAAGTGATAGTTGTGAGTGAAGACCCTTCTCAAGTCAGTGCTATTACACAAAAAGCAAAAGAGTTTTTAAGCTTCTCGATTTAAACTATTTTCCATCCAATCAAATCATCTAGCAGGCCAACATTTGGCCTGCTTTTTTTGCACGAATTTTATTATTTTATCACGCATTCAAGACCATCGGTGCGTGCTGGTGTTACTTATTAAATAATCACTAGGGTATAGAATTTATCTCCAAACTGTTACCATATGCAAAAATTAACAAGAGGTATTCATGGAATTTGGTACATACATTTCACTCGGTCTTTATTTTGTCGCAATGCTAGGAATAGGTCTATACGCCTATAGAACAAACGAAGAAAGTGCCTCGGGTTACCTACTCGGCGGACGCAAGTTATCAGCCCCTGTAACGGCTCTTTCTGCCGGCGCGTCTGATATGAGTGGATGGATGTTAATGGGCGTGCCCGGAGCGATGTATGTGTCTGGTGCATCCTCACTATGGATTGTGTTTGGACTGTGCATTGGCGCTTGGTTCAACTACTTGTTAATTGCGCCGCGTTTACGCGTATTTACCGAAGTAGCCAACGACGCAATTACCTTGCCCGACTTTTTTGAAAATCGCTTTTTTGATAACAGTCACGTCTTAAGGATTGTGGCATCAGTTGTGATCATCATATTTTTTACCATTTACACCTCCTCAGGTGTCGTAGCGGGTGGAAAGCTATTCGAATCTTCTTTTGGCCTGAGCTATCATTGGGGCGTGCTCATCACCGCCGGCGTCGTCGTGGCGTATACCTTAGTTGGCGGATTTATGGCCGTTTCACTGACCGACTTCATTCAAGGTTGCATCATGTTCATCGCTTTGATTTTAGTCCCCACCGTGGTCATATTTGAACTAGGTGGCGTGAATCAAACCCTCGGTGCGCTTTCTGATATCAACCCTAACCTGCTTAAACTCTTCACAGATGCTGCTACCGGTGAGGCGCTGGGTATCATCGCAATCATTTCGCTGATGTCGTGGGGTCTCGGGTATTTTGGTCAACCACACATTATAGTGCGTTTTATGGCTATCAATTCGGTTAAACAAATACCTGCTGCCCGCCGCATCGGTATGACTTGGATGGTGGTATCGTTGTTTGGCGCGGCAATGACTGGGCTGTTTGGTTTAGCCTACGTCACGCAAACAAATGCAGCGATTGAAGACGGTGAGACTATTTTCATTATTTTATCCCAGCTATTGTTTCACCCGCTTATTGGTGGTTTTTTACTTGCAGCCATTTTAGCCGCAATTATGAGTACAATCTCTTCGCAACTGCTTGTAACGTCGAGCTCATTAACTCGCGATATATATGTCAGCTTTTTACACAAAGACGCCAGCGAAAAGCATCAGGTGCTAATCGGTAGAGTTTCAGTTTTGGTGGTCGCCATTGTTGCTGTCCTGCTTGCGTTTGGCGAAAACAAAACGATATTATCGTTGGTGAGTAATGCTTGGGCCGGTTTTGGTGCTGCATTCGGACCGCTAATCTTATTTACATTGTTTTGGCAGGGTATGACGCAAAAAGCAGCAATTGCAGGTATTTTATCAGGGGCAATCACCGTATTAATTTGGATTTATGCCCCACTTGGTGAAAATGGTGCAAGCCTTTCTGCGACATTATACGAAATCATTCCAGGCTTTATTATCTCATCGATAGTGATTATGACTGTAGGGAAACTGACAGCGGCCGAAAACAAAGATATAACCACGCTCTTTGATGAATATAAGCGTCAGTTGAAAAACACTGACTTTGGGAATGAGTAATCGCATAGATGGCTTTTTTTGCTGCTAGGCAGCCAATTTTAGATACAGATAAAGAATTGTTTGGGTACGAGCTTTTATATCGCAACAGTATGGAAAACGTTTTTCCTATGGTTGACGAAGAAAAGGCCACTTCCAATATGATTGAAAATTTGCATCTAAATCTCGGTCTCGACCGCATCGCTGCCGATAAGCAAGCTTTTATTAATTTTACTAAAGCCTCCATATTAAGTGGGCAGGCAAAGTTGTTGCCGCCGGATCAAATCGTGGTGGAAGTGCTTGAAAGTGTCAAACCAACCGCCGATATATATCAAGCAGTACATGCATTATTCGACCTCGGGTATACCATTGCCCTTGATGATTTTATTCACCACAGAGATTGGGAAAAATTTTACCCCTTATGTAAAATCATCAAAGTTGACTGCATGGACATTTCACAAGAGCAATTGCTTGACGTTGTGGATGTTACAAAGCGTCATCCCCACATACGCTTGTTAGCTGAAAAAGTAGAAACTGCAGAAGAGTTTGCCCATTATAAAGGGTTGGGCTTTACGCTGTTTCAAGGATATTTTTTCAGCAAGCCTGAAGTGGTGAAAAGCGTTGCCTTATCCACCTCACAATCGTTATTGAGTAGCCTGCTTAATGAAGTATCCAAAGAAAATACTGATATTTCTCAAATTGTGAAACTTATTGAGCTAGATGCTGCATTATCTTTTAAGCTGCTTCGCTACACCCAATCACCATTATTTAAGCGCCGAAATAAAATAGAAAGTATAAAACAGGCGGTTGTCGTGCTTGGTAAAGCGGAGCTTGAACGCTTTGTGATGCTCTTGTTTGCCGCAACCTTCTCTGAACAAAAACCCACAGAGTTAATGAAACTGTCTTTGCAGCGCGCTAAGTTTTGCGAAGCCTTCGCGAAAGCCACCGTGCATAGCGACAAGCTATCTTCTGCATTTCTGGTTGGGATGCTTTCTTTGCTAGATGCAATGCTAGATTCAAACCTTGCTGCCGTGATAAGCCAATTACCGCTGTCCACCGAACTTAAACTCGCGCTAGTTAGGCAGCAAGGTTGGTTAGCTGACTGTATTGAACTTAGCAAAGCGTTTGAAAAAGCTGACTGGGATGAAATTGCAAAACGGTGCGATGAGTATGCCGTTGACTTAGATACCATGGTACTTGCTTACGATGAAGCCATCGTATGGTCAGAACAACGTTCTGCCGTTTTTAAGAGCTAACCCCCCTTTACCGCCCCCTATTGAATAAGTTATCAATTAGTAATTACCAAGACCGAATTGTCATACTTGCTTTAATTTAAATATGCTAAAGTTCTATGTATATAGAGTTTTGATATATGTCTGTGAGAGCAATTCATGCGTATGACGCACACTTTGTTTCCACACAGTTCTCGCTGACATTTTCATTGAAAATGAAAAATAAAGGCTTATCTTGTATGACTAGCAACATAAAATGGCATGAAACCACAATCGATAAAGAACATAGGGCAAAGGCCCTAGGCCAAAAACCAAGTGTCATTTGGCTCACTGGCTTGTCTGGTTCGGGTAAGTCAACGATAGCCAATTTACTTGAGAAAAAGCTATATGAGCAATCCCATCACACCTATCTGCTTGACGGTGACAACGTGCGTCATGGTTTGTGTGGCGACCTTGGGTTTGACGACAAAGCACGTGTTGAAAATATTCGCCGCATTAGCGAATTATCAAAGCTATTTGTAGATTCTGGGCTGATTGTCATCACCGCGTTTATATCGCCTTTTAAAGACGACAGAGACTATTGCCGTTCGTTATTGCAGGCAGGTGAGTTTGTTGAGGTGTTCGTCGATACGCCCCTTGCAGTTTGTGAGCAAAGAGACCCCAAGGGACTATATAAAAAAGCACGTCAGGGTGATATTAAACATTTTACCGGCATTGATTCAGCTTATCAGGCACCGACCGCACCAGAGATTCACCTTAACTTTATGGATGAACCGCCCACCGCAACCGCACAAAGACTGTACGAACTATTAAAACAAAAAGGGTATGTGTCATGAGTATATTTGAAGTCAACCAAACGTTGGTAGATGAAATTATTCGCATAAGCCAAGAAGCCGGCGATAAAATTCTTGAGATTTACGAAAAGGATTTTGCCATTTATGAAAAAAATGATGCATCGCCACTTACAGAAGCTGACTTAGCCGCGCATTTACACATTATCGAAAGCCTTGCCAATATTACTGACATCCCCATTTTATCGGAAGAGTCGGCTGATATAAGCTGGGAAACGCGAAAATCTTGGAGTCGATACTGGCTGGTAGACCCGCTAGATGGTACGAAAGAGTTTATTAAGAAAAACGGTGAATTTACCGTCAATATTGCGCTTATTGAATACGGCGAACCCACTCTCGGTGTAGTGCATGCACCGGTGCTTAAATCGACCTATGTTGGATGGGTGGATAACGAAGCTTACAAACTTCATGATGGGAAGCGTAGCGTGCTTAAAACGCAAAAGCACAAAGAGGGGGATGTGTGGAAGGTGGTTGGTAGCCGCTCACATCAAAGTCCAGAAATCAATACTGTACTCTCTGCGCTTGGCGGCGAGAACGAATTAATCGCCATGGGAAGCTCATTAAAGTTATGCTGCGTAGCAGAGGGCACGGCCCATGTGTATCCGCGCGTAGGCCCCACCAGTGAGTGGGATACAGCCGCAGCTCATGCTGTTGTGCTAGCTGCAGGGGGAAAGGTAACCGTTCTGGAAACCAAAGACCCGTTAAGCCCCGACGCTCATCCACTTCGATATAATCAAAAAGATTCAATTTTAAACCCCTTTTTCATGGTAATTGCCTGATATGAACGACGAGACCACACTTTTGCAAACCGACATTACTGAGTATTTAGAGCAACACGAGAAAAAAGACCTTCTTCGGTTTTTAACCTGCGGTAGCGTAGATGATGGCAAAAGTACTTTGATTGGCCGCTTGTTACATGATTCAAAAATGATTTATGAAGATCAACTCGCCGCTATCACGCAAGACAGTAAAAAGGTAGGGACAACTGGCGAGAAAGTTGATTTGGCTCTGCTGGTAGATGGTCTGCAGTCAGAACGCGAGCAAGGCATCACCATTGATGTTGCTTATCGCTATTTTAGCACCGACAAACGTAAATTCATCATCGCCGACACACCCGGACACGAGCAGTATACAAGAAATATGGTTACGGGTGCCTCTACGTGCGACCTGGCAATTATCTTAATTGATGCAAGAGCGGGTGTAAAAACGCAAACTAAACGTCATTCTTTTTTAGCGTCTTTACTGGGCATTAAGCACGTCATCGTCGCGGTCAATAAAATGGACTTAATGGACTACAAAGAAGACGTGTACAAAGCCATTAAAAAAGACTACCTAGAATTTGCGAAGGCATTAAACATTCCCGACATCCGTTTTGTGCCACTGTCGGCGCTAGAGGGTGATAACGTGGTCAACCGCAGTGAAAAAACGCCTTGGTTTGAGGGCGAATTACTTATGGAACTGCTAGAAGGTATTACCATTACCGACCAAAACGATGAAGATTTCAGGTTTCCTGTGCAATATGTTAATCGTCCTCATCTGAACTTTCGGGGGTTTGCAGGCACTATTTTATCTGGCGCCATAAGCGTCGGTGAAGAGCTCACCGTCTTGCCCTCTGGTAAACGCTCTAAAGTAAAAACCATCACCACTTTCGACGGGGATTTAGCAGAAAGTGAAGCCCCTAACGCGGTCACCATTACCCTTGAAGATGAAATAGACATCTCTCGTGGCGACATGATGGTAAAGGCCAACAGCATGCCTCTGCACGGTAATTTATTTAAAAGCCATATGGTATGGATGTCTGAAGACGCCATGATCCCCAATAAGCAATACAACTTTAAGTTTGCAACTAAACAAGTAAGCGGCAGCATTGCCAATATTGATCATAAAATTGACGTTAACACCATGGCTCATAGCGAAGCGCTACACTTGAATCTCAATGAAATTGGTGTGGTAGATATTCGCTTAACGCAAAGCGTCGCTTGTGATGCGTATACCGATAACCGAGCTACAGGCGCGTTTATTGTGATTGACCGACTAACAAACGGTACGGTGGGTGCAGGTATGGTGATTGCTCAAAATGAGTCGACCTATAGCGCATCAAAATACTCAGAATTTGAGTTAGAGTTTAATGCACTTGTCAGAAAACACTTCCCGCATTGGGGTGCTGCAGATATTACGCAGCTCAAATAACAGGCCATATCTTAAAGATGGGTATGTTTATGCCCATCCTTTTTGTTCTAACTCATGACCAAATGCGCCTAGACTAATTGACCAATAGGTCTTAGTCTTAACGCAAATAATAACGACGCTATGCCTAAATGTTAGTAGACCAATTCATTGTTGTTGCCGTTTTCTTCTTCACTATCGCAAGCTTAGTGTTTACGAATCGTCGACCTGCAGGCATCTTCGGCGCATGCACACTGGTGTTATTACTCACACAACAAATTACCTTTGATAACGTTTTAAAAAACGCGACAAACTTAGGCCTTGTGACGCTAATTTTACTGCTATTAGTCAGCCACTCTATTGATAAAACCGCCTTTGTTAAGAGACTAGGCAGAGCGATTATATCTGCCTCATACACGCGCAGCTTTATACGGATGTTTGCGGTGACATTTGGCTCTTCAGCCCTTTTAAATAACACCGCAGTAGTCGCAAGCTTAATAGGGCCAATCAAGCAAAATACCCAGCATGCTCCCTCCAAATTATTAATCCCGCTTTCATACGCGGCGATTCTAGGTGGCACAGTCACACTCATCGGCACCTCGACCAATCTTATTGTAGACAGTTTTTTGATTGAACATGGGCATCCAGGTTTTGCCTTTTTTGACTTCACGCTGTTTGGCTTAACGGCAGGCTTGTTATGTGGAGTTTTATTGTTTTTTATGCACCCGCTTCTACCCGAACTAAAAGGTGCTAAAGATAATTATGCTAGTTACTTGTTGGAGGCGGACGTTGAGGCTGACTCCGAACTGATTGGCAAAACCGTTGAGCAAAATCATCTGCGTAACTTGCCAGAACTGTTTTTGATTGAAGTGGTCAGGCAAAACAAGGTGATTTCGCCTGTCTCGCCCAACTTTACAATCCAGCAAGACGACAAATTGATTTTTACAGGTAATGTACAAAAGCTCGATAATATTGAACACATAAAAGGTTTAACGATGTTTGCTGAAGCCGATGGCCTGCTTCACGACAATCTCACTGAAGTGATCATTTCCAATCGCGCACCCATTATTAACAAGACACTAAAAGAAGTAGGTTTTCGTGCACTGTTTGACGCAGCGGTGGTGGCCATTAGGCGAGACGGTGAGTCTATTTCAGGCAAGATTGGAGAATTGAAGCTTAAAGCTGGGGATTTCTTACTCCTGGCTACGGGTAATGATTTTCAGCAGCGTTCTAATATCTCGAAAAACTTCTTTGTTGTCTCTGAACAAAAGATGACGCGCAAGCTTAAACCTTGGCAAGAGTATTTCACCCTAGCAGGGTTTCTTGGCACGATTGTCTTAGCGGCAATGTCGCTTGTTCCTCTTGCGGTGGGGCTTTTATTCTTGACTGCTGCATTAGTGCTGGCAAACGTGTCGTCCCTAGCCGATATCAAACGCAGTATTCCGCTTAACTTGATGATTGTGATCATTGGCGCCTTATCTCTTGCTGCTGCTCTAGAAAACTCAGGAGTGATAAGCCACTTAACTGAGTCCATTAGCCCTACCCTCGTGCAAATGCACCCGATTTATGCCCTTATCAGCGTCTATTTGTTGACTGTTCTGCTTACTGAGTTTGTCACCAACAATGCGGCAGCGGCACTGATGTTCCCGTTTGCTTATGGCATGGTGATAGCTATGAACCTGCCGGTGATGCCTTTTGCCCTCGCAGTCGCATTTGCTGCCAGCGCGAGCTTTATCTCACCTTATGGATATCAAACTAACTTGCTTGTTTTTAGTGCGTCAGAGTACAAATTTTCTCACTTTATAAAAATGGGACTGCCCATATCTGTGCTCTATTCAAGTGTGGTGCTTACCCTGCTAAATATCGTTTACTTCTGATCAGCGCTAAGCTTATAAAGTAAGCGAAAGGTTGCTCATTGCTTGGGCTTTGAGGGTTTTTTATCAATGATGATATCGGCGTATGTTCTCAGCTTGTCTTTTTCACGCAGGTGCGCAAAGGGGTCATCACTTCTATCTACTTGCTCATCAGATGGGTTGCGCTCACGCTTATTTTGCTCCTCCTCTGGATGCGCTTTTTTCCAACTTAAGATGCGTTGCAAGGTTGAGTTATTATCCTTCACATCCACTTGCGCTTGTTTCTTATTGTTGTGCCAATTGTTCAACGCAAAAAACACAACAACCGCGACTAGCCAAGATAACCATTTGATTGCAAAAGACCAACCCACACTCACCGAGTCGGTGCTTTGTGCGTAACTTAAATAATCTTGGTGCAGTTGACCACTTAGAAAAATAAAAACAATCAACACAAGCAAGCTCACCAATAAAAACTTATAGCGGCGCCACAGTAACCCAGACAAGATGATGTTTATCAGTTTATTCATAACTATCCAAAAATATTCAAGCCGAGCACTGCAAGCACCGCCAACAAGCCTTTTTCTTTAATCGCAGAATAAATCTTACTTTCTTCCTCCTGCACAATTACTTCAAGCTCATCTGGCTCGAAGTCTTCAGGCTTTTTTTGCAGCAATACAATTCGCGTCTTAGCACGCTGTATCGCTTTATCTCTAATGGCTCGTTTTGCTTTTTGATTGAGCGTTTTAAATGGATTGTTCACTCGCACCTCATGTTAAACCCTCTGGGCGTTGCCTCGCTCGACCTTGAGGTCTTCTTGCGCGAAGTCTACTTGCATGTTTTGCGCAGCTGCACAAGACCTCTTCAATATGGCGGCTATATTAGCATATTGCAATTACCTCTTAACATTTGCTTACAAAGTGTGGTGATTCACGATGCCCCAAAACACCACTATGTTATAAGTTATTCAGCCCTAACTATTGATTATACGCCGTGGTTTATATACTATCGCGTCATCAAAGCGCCGGACCATTTATGAACAATACAAATTTCATTCATCATCACCATCACAACACATAACCTTTCAGGTATGTGCCTGGAGGGTTGTATGCCTTCCGGGTCGGCGAATGTAGAAATTTGAAGCCCTCGGAAGGAAACTTTCGGGGGTTTTTCCTTTGTAAAAATGCAAAACCTTCAAACAACTTTCATCCTGCTTTGATTGATATGAATGAAACACTTAAGGGATAACAAATGAGCAACAGCAACAGACTTAGAATAGCCGTTCAAAAATCTGGACGTTTAAGTGATGACAGCATCGCTATGCTAAAAGCCATTGGCATTAAACTTCAAATTCGCGACCGCCTATTAATTGCTCATTCTACTAATCAGCCTATTGATTTATTGCGCGTACGCGATGACGACATCCCAGGCTTGGTAATGGATGGCGTAGTGGATTTGGGCTTTATCGGCGAGAACGAGCTTGAAGAAAAAATGCTCGAGCGCAAAGCCGCAAACAAAAACTATGAATACAAAACACTACGTCGCATGGACTATGGTGGCTGTAGACTTTCTATCGCCGTACCTAGTGAAATGCCTTACTCCTCAATCGCATCGCTTGAAGGTAAAAAAGTCGCCACTACTTATCCATTTTTGCTGGAACGCTTCTTTGCTGAGAAAAACATTCAAGCACAAGCGGTTATGCTCACAGGCTCAGTTGAAGTAGCACCACGTGCTGGCGTTGCTGATGCCATCTGCGATCTTGTGTCCACAGGTGCAACACTTGAAGCAAACGGCCTTAGAGAAGAAGACGTAGTATTTGAGTCAAAGGCCGTTTTCATCCAAAAAAGTGAGCCATTAACGGAAGAAAAACAAGCGTTAGTAAGCCGCCTTCTTCCAAGAATAGATGGTGTAATGCAGGCAAAAGAAAGCAAATACATCATGTTGCATGCGCCTACCGAGTATTTAGAGCAAGTCAAAAGCCTGCTGCCCGGTGCTGAAAACCCCACCGTATTACCATTGTCAGGTGTTGACGGGCGTGTTGCCATTCATGTTGTGAGTTCTGAAACATTGTTTTGGGAAACCATGGAAAAACTCAAAGCACTTGGCTGTAGCTCAATATTAGTGCTACCCATTGAAAAAATGATGGAGTAAATATGAGTATAGGGTCGATGATTAAATGGGCTGATATAAGCGCAGAAGAACAAAGCACTGCGCTCTCCCGCCCGGCTTTAAAAGATAATAAACTGCTTAAAGAAACCGTCAGTACCATTATCCATAAGGTGCTGAGCGACAAAGACGATGCGGTTTTAGCGTATACCAAGGAATTTGATGGCGCTGACTTAAGCTCACTGCGATTACCGGTTGAGCAAATTGCGCAAGCACAACGCAATATTAGCGATAAAGTAAAAGCCGCCATTGACCTTGCTTATAGCAACATTCGTCGCTTTCATGAAGCACAAATGCCCAGCGACATTCGCATTGAGACGCAGCCTGGCGTGGTTTGTGAACAAAAGCATGCACCGATCTCTCGAGTAGGCTTGTATATCCCTGGTGGCAGCGCTCCTTTACCATCAACCGTTTTAATGCTCGGTGTGTGTGCTCAAGTGGCCAAGTGTGAGTTACCTATTTTATGCACACCGCCATCAGCAAGCGGTACTGTTGCTCCCGAAATTTTATATGCTGCCAGTAAGTGCGGCATTGAACATGTGTATTTATGCGGCGGCGCGCAAGCGATAGCGGCGATGGCTTTTGGTACGCAAAGCATTCCTAAAGTTGATAAAATTTACGGCCCCGGTAACAGTTTTGTGACCGAAGCGAAACAGCAGGTCAGTCAGCGCGTAGACGGTGCGGCAATCGACATGCCAGCAGGTCCTTCAGAGGTACTCGTTTTGGCAGATGCCGATGCAAATCCATCGTTTGTCGCATCAGATCTTCTTTCACAAGCTGAGCATGGTCCTGACTCTCAAGCGGTATTGGTGAGTGATAGTGAAGCCTTAATCAAAGCCACTCAACAACAAATTCTACATCAATTAGCGCAGCTTTCACGCAAAGACATTGCTCAGCAAGCGATTGAAAACAGTCGTTTTATATTAACCACTGATATGGCCGAAGCGATTCGCGTGACTAACGCCTATGCCGCAGAGCACTTGATTGTACAAACACAAAACGCAAGGGCCTTACTGCCTGAGCTTGCCAATGCAGGCAGCATCTTTTTAGGTAAATATTCACCCGAATCAGCAGGCGACTATGCCAGTGGCACTAATCACGTACTGCCCACCTATGGCTACGCGAAGAATTATTCCAGTTTAGGCCTTCTTGACTTTATGCGTCGATACACCGTGCAGGAGCTAAGCGCACAAGGCATTCAAAACATTGGTCCTGCAATTATGGATTTAGCTGAGGCTGAAGGACTCGATGCCCACAGGCAAGCCGTGGCATTGAGACTCGCAGAGTTGGAGTCTACCGATGAGTAAGTGGCTCGAGAACATTACCAATGATCATGTTTTAGCATTAACGCCATATGAGTCTGCGCGCCGCTTGTTTTCATCTGAACAAAATCAAAGTGCTGGACAGGTATGGCTGAACGCCAATGAAGCCCCAAGCGCGCAAGATTATCAAATCGATAGCACCTTGTTTAATCGCTACCCTGATTGCCAGCCACTTGAAGTGATTGGTGCTTATGCGAAATATAGCGGCTTAAGCAAACAGCAAATTGTCGCAACTCGCGGTGCTGATGAAGGTATTGAGTTAGTCATTCGCGCCTTCTGTGAGCCTGGAAAAAGCAGCGTGCTTGTTTGCCCTCCTACCTATGGCATGTACGCTATTAGTGCACAGACCTTTAACGTGGGTGTAGAGAGAGCGCCATTAAATCAAGATTTCTCCTTAGATCTGGCAACCATAGAAACATATGTCGGCAAGGTCAATGTTGTGTTTTTATGTTCGCCAAATAACCCTACCGGTACTCGCCTTGCCCAAGCTGATATCATCGCTGTACTAAACATGTACAAAGATAAAGCGCTGGTGGTGCTAGATGAAGCCTATGTAGAATTTGATAGCGACGCCGAACAAACGCAATTGCTTCAGCAATACGATAATTTGCTTATTTTACGCACCCTATCAAAAGCTTTTGCATTAGCGGGAATACGCTGCGGGTTTGCCTTAAGTAGCGCGGAGATTTGTACCACCCTCTTGAAGGTGATTGCGCCCTACCCAGTTCCGGCGCCGGTTGCTCAAGTTGCTAGTGTAGCGCTAAGCGAAAATGGAGTTATTGTGATGCGAGAGCGAGTTGCCTCTTTGCAAACAGGCATCGAACGCATAAAAAGTGAGCTTGCCAACATCCCTAACATCACATTAGTGGGTGACGCCAAAGCCAATTTTGTCTTATTCAAAAGTGACGAAAACCCACAACTTATGCGCTTTTTGGTCGAAAATGGCGTAATCATTCGCGACCAAAGTAAACAGCTAAATTTACAAAATTGTTTGCGTATTACCGTAGGAAGCGACGCTGAAAACACGAAGCTTCTTAGCCTAATTCAACGCTTTTTCGACCAAGCAGCAGTAAGGAATGCATCATGAGTCAGCAAGCCATTTTATTTATCGACCGTGATGGTACCCTCGTAGAAGAGCCGCCAGTAGATAAACAATTAGACAGCTTAGAGAAGCTGGTCTTTGAGCCAAATGTCATCCCCGCGCTGCTCAGTCTTCAGCACGCTGGGTTTCGCTTAGTCATGGTATCTAACCAAGATGGCTTGGGCACCGATAGCTTTCCTCAGGCTGACTTTGACGCTCCGCACAATGCGATGATGTCGGTCTTTACCAGTCAAGGCATACATTTTGATGATGTATTGATTTGTCCTCATTTTGACCATGAAAACTGCAGCTGCCGCAAGCCTAACTTAGGCTTGGTCAAAGACTACTTGCAACAAGGCAAAGTTGATTTTGCTCGCTCATTTGTTATCGGTGATAGACAAACCGACGTACAATTAGCCGAGAATATGGGCATTACCGGCATTTTATACAATCCTACGAGCAACAACTGGGACACCATTGTTACGCAGTTGACTACGCGCCCACGAGTGGCTCGCGTTGAACGCAAAACGTCTGAAACCGATATTTTGGTTGAGGTGAATCTCGACAGTAAAGAGAAGTCGGATATCAGCACCGGCATTGGCTTTTTTGACCACATGCTCGACCAGATTGCCACGCACGGCGGCTTTTACCTCAATCTGCAAGTGAATGGCGATTTGCATATCGATGATCACCACAGCGTTGAAGACACCGCCCTTGCCCTTGGCGAAGCATTGAAAAAAGCATTGGGTGACAAGCGCGGCATTGCACGTTTTGGTTTCGCACTGCCTATGGATGAGTGCAGAGCCGAATGCCTGATGGACATTTCGAACCGCCCTCATCTAAAATTTGAGGGTGAGTTTAGTCGCGATGCAGTAGGCGAGATGGCCACTGAAATGGTGCCTCACTTTTTCTATTCCATTGCGCAATCTATGGGACTGTCTCTGCATTTATCGACCACTGAGGGTAACGCACACCATCAGGTAGAAAGTTTGTTTAAGGTGTTTGGACGTGCCCTACGTCAAGCCATAAGCAAGCAGGGTGATGCGATGCCAAGTTCGAAAGGAACGCTGTAGTTATGTCTGTCAGTGCAAAACATATCACCATTATTAACACCGGTTGTGCCAATATTTCATCGGTACGCTTTGCTTTTGAGCGTCTTGGGGCCAATGTTACGGTGACCGATGATGTAAACACCATTGCAAAAGCTAGCAGAGTGATATTGCCAGGCGTAGGCAGTGCACCAGCTGCCATGAAAAGCATTAAGGCAAAGCAACTGCTTGAGTGTATTAAAAACCTAGAGCAACCGGTTTTAGGTGTGTGCTTAGGCATGCAATTAATGGTTACCTCTTCTGAAGAAAACGATTTGGGCAATGCCAAATCTACTCCCTGTCTAAATCTTATCCCCGGGGAAGTAAAGCGCATGCGAGTAGGTGACTTACGTTTGCCGCACATGGGCTGGAACCAAGTTAGCAGCGTTAAAGCAAACCCGCTGTTTGCCGGAATTGAAGACGGCGCACACTTTTATTTTGTGCATAGCTTTGCGGTAGATAACTATCAATATACGCTAGCGCAATGCGATTATGGCTCAACCTTCTCGGCGGCCATACATAAAGACAACTTCTTTGGCGTACAATTTCACCCCGAGCGCAGTTCAGATGCTGGTGCGCAACTACTGACTAACTTTTTAAATATTTAAGGCAAGAGAGCTTTCATGATTATTCCCGCAATTGACCTTATTGATGGCAAAGTCGTCAGGCTTTATCAGGGTGACTACAACCAAACCACTGAGTACAAGCTTGACCCAATAGATGTGGTCAAACAATATGCCAGCGCAGGCGCTGAAGTTTTGCATATTGTTGATTTAACCGGGGCAAAAGATACCAGCAAACGACAGCTGACCTTAATCAAAAGCATGGTAGCCACAGGTTTGATGCGCTTTCAAAGCGGTGGTGGCATTCGCAGTGAGCAAGACGTGCAAGACTTATTAAGCGCGGGTATTGAGCGTGTCGTGATTGGATCGAAGGCGGTGTCGGATCGTGAAACCGTCGCACAGTGGTTTGAAACCTATGGCGCACAGCATATCGTACTGGCTCTCGACATCAATATAGACGAGCAAGGCAATAAGTTTGTGGCCACCCATGGCTGGCAGCAAGACTCTGGAGTAAGCATTGAAGAACTCATTGCATTTTACGGGCGCGTTGGCCTTAAGCACGTATTGTGCACCGACATTAGTCGAGATGGCACCTTACGTGGCGCAAACGAATCATTATATGCGCAGCTAGTGGTACAATTCCCACAGATTCAGTGGCAGGCTTCTGGCGGTATCGGTTCACTACAAGATATTCAAAACTTGATCCCAACAAAAGTACAAGGCGTGATTTTAGGCAGAGCGTTATTAGAAGGTAAGTTTACCTTGCAGGAGGCAATCGCATGTTGGCAAGACGCATAATTCCTTGTTTGGATGTTCGAGATGGACTGGTCGTAAAAGGCGTTAAGTTTCGTAACCACGAAATTATTGGCGAAATTGTACCCCTGGCGCAAAAATATGCCCAAGCGGGCGCAGATGAATTGGTTTTTTATGACATCACTGCATCTAGCGACCAGCGTGTTGTAGATAAAAGCTGGGTGAGTAAGATTGCGCAAGTTATTGATATTCCGTTTTGTGTCGCAGGCGGCATTAAAACGGTCGAAGATGCAGGCCTCATTCTAGAGATGGGAGCAGATAAAATATCGGTGAATTCACCTGCCCTAGCCAACCCAGAACTCATTACTGCGCTTTACAACACCTTTGGTCAGCAATGCGTAGTAATAGGCATCGATAGCTTTTTTAATGATGAAACGAACACTTACGACGTTTATCAATTTACCGGTGACGAATCACGCACCCAAAAAACACAGTGGCACACAAGAGACTGGGTAAAAGAAGTGCAAAGCAGAGGCGCAGGTGAAATTGTACTGAATTGCATGAACCAAGACGGCGTGCGCCAAGGCTACGATATTGAGCAATTAGCGGCCATACGCGAAGTGTGTCATGTGCCATTAATTGCATCAGGCGGCGCAGGGGAAATGCAGCATTTCGCTGATGTGTTCAAGCAGGCTGATGTAGACGGTGCATTAGCGGCGTCTGTATTTCATAAATCGGTCATCGATATACAAGAGTTGAAGACCTTCTTGCGTCAGCAAAACATAGCGATGCGAGGTTAAGTCAATTCACACCTGAGTAAGCGTTGGGCGAGCTTTGCTAGCAACACGGGCGTTAGTCGATGGCTTTAACGCAATTACGCCCGTCATGTTTTGCTTGGTAAAGGGCTTGGTCAGCGCGCTCAATCCAAGATGCAATGCTTTCACCCTTGCGATATTGCACGACACCAACACTGATGGTCAAAGATAATTGCGATTCAAACTCATGCTTGCGCACGGCTTTCATTAACCTAGCAGCTAAAAACATAGACTGTTCTTTGGTGGCCTTGGGTAGCAAAATCATAAATTCCTCGCCGCCCCACCGTGCAGCGACATCTCCGGATCTTAAGATCCCCGTTAGTATGTTTGAAAACTCCACAAGTACTTTGTCACCTGCGACATGGCCATACTTATCATTAATTTGTTTGAAGTAATCGATATCAATCATCAACATAGCCGACACACTGTCTTGCCGTGAGAGTTGGTTAAAATGGTCCTTTAGCGTCGACATAAAATAGTGACGATTGTATAGCTGTGTTAAATGATCATGAAAAGATAAGTGCTCCAAACGTTCATTGGCTATTAACAGCTCTTCTTTCATTTTCTCTAACTCAGCATTTTTGCCACTTAACGCACTGACGACTCTTACTGAAACCATATGTCGCCATAAAAACACCAAGAGTAAAAAACTTGTGAGCGCAGAAAGATAATAAAAGAGCGTAAAATCGCGCTCTTTAACAATCTGAACATTGCTCCATTTGTTCAATATATCGTTGTGTTGACTGCTTGAGATATCATCAATGGCTTGATTCAAAACCGGAACAATTGCTTCGTGTTTTTTGACAATGCCGATACGCAGCTTATCTTGAATGGATACCCAACCATTAATTTTTAACGATGTGAGGCCAAGCTCTTCAAGTCGAAGATTAATGGAATAAAGCGAACCAATATAAACATCGATGTCGCCATTTTCAACAGCCTCCAAACCCTCTCGTTCTGATGCTACCGTGGTGATGTTTACACCTGGATAATAAACAGGAATCTCCTCTACTAAGCGATACCCAGACACCACACCGATAGTCATATCGCCTACCGAGGTAATATCTTGCATAAATGGCAGGTCACTTTTACTAACAATCACATTTGGCCCGAAAAAATAAGGAATAGTAAAGCTCAAGTAGGTTTCACGCTCTACAGAGCTGTTTAACATGAGACTAAGATCACACTCGCCCGATTTTAACTTTTCAATTGTCTGAGACCATGACGCAGTGGGTATCATATTGTATTGATAGGGAGTAAGTGATTGAAATAGAGCCAAGTAGTCACTCGCAATGCCCGTGTGATTACCCTCAATAACCCCTTCGAACGGCATCCAATCTGGGTCAACGCAAAAATTGAGATTCACGTTGGTGTTTTGCGCCTGAGCGTGAACCGACAGCAGGCAACATAGATAACACAATGCGCGACTGGCTTGTACTAGTTGTGTCAAAGTGGCATTAAACACATATGTTCCTTTACAAAATTCACTAAACGTAGCAGCTCACAACAAAATATAGTATTAACTGAAGGCTACATCCGACTACCTCGGGCGATTTCGTGTGTGCAGGCTTGTAAATAAAGGGCGACTACTTCTGATTATCAGTAATAAGGTGATCACGCACTTGAAGTCTCTCAAACGCTTAAATTTTATACAAGCAATTTTTATATCGGTTATTTTTGATAAATGATAAATGCTAAGTTGTGTGACAAATAATGCGTTACATCGCAGCTTTTATAGGTCTGAACACTATTTCAATACAAGCAAAAAGACATTGTTATCTATTTCTGATAGCATGCGCAGCATATTTCACGCGGATATTGATACCCACCAG
The DNA here is from genome assembly GCF_018595715.1 of Glaciecola sp. XM2. Taxonomy (GTDB): domain Bacteria; phylum Pseudomonadota; class Gammaproteobacteria; order Enterobacterales; family Alteromonadaceae; genus Glaciecola. The sequence continues at coordinate 29,751 of NZ_JAHEOJ010000017.1, read as the reverse complement.
CGAATAAGACTCAAATGAAGATAACTCAAGAAAATACCTCGACCTTAGCCTGGGAAAAAGGCGATGGTTTACTCCCTTGTATTGTTCAAGACGCAAGGTCTGGACAATTACTTATGCAAGGCTTTATGAATCAAGAGGCGCTTGAGCATACGCTTAAAGCTAAACAAGTTACTTTTTTCAGTCGCTCTAAAGCACGCTTATGGACTAAAGGCGAAAGCTCAGGCAATACGCTTGATCTCGTTGATATTAGCGCTGATTGTGACCTTGATAGCATTTTAGTTTTAGCTAACGCTAACGGTCCTACTTGCCACAAAGGAACAACCTCGTGCTGGAACGATGCCGAACAAAGCAACTATTCGTTCTTAGCTGAGCTAGAGCGCGTACTTGAGTCGCGCAAAGGTGCAGATCCCGACTCTAGCTACACTGCGTTTTTGTATCAAAAAGGTATTAAACGAATTGCGCAAAAAGTGGGTGAAGAAGGCGTAGAAACCGCGCTTGCGGCTACCGTGCAAGATTTAGATGAGCTTAAAAACGAATCTGCCGACTTGTTGTATCATTTGATTGTGTTACTACAAGCAAGCAACCTATCAATGTCTGATGTAATTGATGTTTTAAAACAAAGACATACAAAATAATTTAACTTTTTTTCTTGAATTTCTATTAAGTAGTCCTACATATATGTTGTCGGCGCCGAAAGGGTCGACAAAGATTGTCGCCGAATAGTCGGGACAAAACTAACTTTTATACATATTGCTTAATAGGAAGGATATGAAAATGCGTACTATCGATCTATCTCCACTTTACCGTTCATTTATTGGTTCTGATCACCTTGCATCTATGATTGATGCGGCAGCTCGCCAAGAAAAACAAACCAGTTATCCGCCATACAACATTGAGTTGACGGGCGAAGACAAATATCGCATTACAATGGCAATCGCCGGCTTTGCAAAAGACGACGTCACTATTGAAGTGCAAGAGAATACTCTTAAAGTTACTGGCGCCAAAGAAGGCGTAGACAACGATGAGGGTGAGAAAAAGTTCCTTCACAAAGGGATTTCAGCGCGAAATTTTGAGCGCAAATTCCAACTCGGTGATAATGTCAAAGTCCTCGCTGCAGATTTGGAGCATGGCCTGTTGCACATTGACCTTGAAAGAGTGATTCCTGAAGCGCAAAAGCCGCGTAAAATTGAAATTGGAAGCAATCTCATTGAGAACAAGTAACTAAAAATCATGTTTCCCTAACATTATGATTTCAAGGCGCTCTAACGAGCGCCTTTTTTGATCATGCACATCAAACTTCCTGTTGTGACATGTGTTACATAAATAACCGATACATTTGTCGTAAATTAGCCCTCAAAAGCCATCAAAATCTAGTCCTTTAGTAGTAATTTTAACAAAACCGCCCGTTTCTAGGGGTTTTGGGCTATTTGGCAGATTGTATTGCCAAAAACTAATTGATACATTAATGAAAGAGCACGTTTTCATTCACAGTGTTTATGGGGCAGTTAATGCTTTTAAAAACAATGACTAACATAAAGGTGGCAGGGTGAATTATAAAATTAGACTCGCCATTGTTTTGGCCTTAATTTGGGTGTTGTTGTCAGGCATGTTTAAACCCTTGATGTTAGGGTTTGGTGCATTTTCTGTGGTATTTGCCGTTTGGATGACATCCAGAATGCAGCATATTGACCATGAACGTTATCGCTTCTTCATTACCCTCAGTTTTATTCCTTTTTTTATAAAACTCGGCATCAAAATAGTACAATCCAACATTGACGTATGCGCACGCATTTTAGGCTTTAGACCTGTCGAGTCGACATTTATCACTATCAAAATGCCCTATAAAGATGACGTTGCGAAAGTCTTGTACGCACATGCAATCACCCTAACACCCGGTTCGTCGAGCATAGCCCTAGATGATAACACCTTGCTGGTCCATACCATCAGTGAGCAAGGTGCAAGAGACCTTGCAAACGGCGATATGTTTGACATTATGCCCAAGCAATACGCATTAAACGATAATGATATTGGGCCGTCATGAATAGTTTTATTATCGCATCTTCTGTCGCCATTATGGTAACCATGTCGATGGCACTTTGCCGAGCCTTGCTAGGCCCCTCGGTTTTTGACCGTATTTTAGCAGTGAATATGTTTGGCACTAAGGCCGTATTGTTAGTTGCCGTGTTCTCATTTTTTACCGGTCGGCACGATATTCTCGACATTGCACTGCTCTACTCATTATTAAACTTTGTTGGTGTTATCGCGGCCCTTAGATTAGTAGAGCGCGGAAAATATTTTGCGAATGACAAGAAGAATATCTCACTGCCAGCTGACGATGAAGCCGTAACATCTGAGGATGCAAAATAATGCTTGATATCCTCAGTATGGTATTCATTGGCGTGGGATGCGCACTTGGTCTAATCGGTGGTATTGGCTTACTGCGCTTACCTGATACATATGCTCGTCTTCATGCGGTTGGCGTAACCGACACGCTATGCACCTTTCTCATTCTGTTAGGGCTCGCTTTTCAAGCTGAGAATTATATTGTCGTTGCAAAGCTTGCGCTTATTTTTATGTTTTTAACCTTTTCAAGCCCTGCATCCTCCTATGCCTTAGCTAATAACGCTTGGCGCTGGGGCTTAAGACACAAGCAAAAAATACATGTACAGTCACTCGATCAGGAGGATACATGAGCCTACTGATTAACTTTGTGTTGCTGATATTTTTACTCGTCATCGCTATTGCCATCTTAAAAACCCGTCACTTGTTTGCTATGGCCATGCTCTTTGGCCTATATAGCCTATTGGTAGCAGGGCTATTTGTTGTGCTAGACGCACCAGATGTCGCCTTTACTGAAGCTGCGGTGGGCACCGGCATCTCCACCGTATTGATGTTGGTCACCCTCGCTGCAATAAAAGATGGCCACGCAGGCAAACGAGAAGGTAAATCGCGCACCGCTCCGTTTTTAATATGCTTCCTAATGGGCGGGTTATTAATTTACGGGACCCACGATATTGCTGAGCTAGGCGATATTAACAGTGCACCAAACCAGCAAGTTGCACTGAGATATGTCGAGCAAGGTCAGGCGGAAACCGGTGTACCAAACTTAGTAACTGCGGTGCTAGCAAGTTACAGAGGGTTTGACACCCTAGGTGAAGTAACCGTTGTGCTAACCGCGGGTATCGGCGTATTGCTGCTTCTAAGCAACCGCAAGAAACATAAACTATCCACAAAAGGAGCCAACGATGGGAAATGATTTGGTGCTGCGCGTGGTTAGCAAATGGCTCTCTCCGATCATTATTTTGTTCGCTTTTTACGTGCAATTTCATGGCGACTATAGCCCCGGCGGCGGCTTTCAGGCCGGCGTAATATTTTCATCCGCAATTTTGCTGTATGCACTCACTTTTGGCATTGATGCCGCCGTAAAACTGATTCCTGAAAAGGCGTTGCGTTTATGCGCAAGCTTTGGGGTGCTCCTTTATGCTGGCGTGGGTGTGCTGTCAATGCTCAAAGGCGGTAACTTTTTAAACTACAGCGTATTGGTTGAAGACCCCCTTTTAGGACAACATATCGGTATCATCGTCATTGAGCTAGGCGTGGGTATTACCGTTGCCTCTGTCATGATTTTATTGTTTTTCACCTTTTCAAGAAGGGTGTCGCCCGAATGATTGAGTACATCCTTGGGCACTTCAACTACTGGCTAATCATCACGGTGATGATGGTCGGGTTGTATACTTTGATCAGTCGCGCAAATTTGATGAAAAAATTGGCCGGGCTGGCCATGTTTCAAACCGCTGTTATCTTGTTTTACGTCAGTTTAGGCAAGGTAACCGGTGGCACAGTGCCCATTGTAGATGATCAATTCACTATCTATTCCAACCCGCTACCACAGGTACTTATGCTCACCGCAATTGTAGTTGGGGTAGCCACGACAGCCCTAGGCTTTGCGCTGGTTATTCGTATTAAAGAGGCTTACGACACTGTCGAAGAGTATGAAATCCAGAAAATGGATAGCGACTCATGACTGAACAAATCACCATACTGTTAGTCATCATCCCGCTTTTGTGCGCGCCGATTACCGCCATCTTTAAATCGCATAAAATAGCTTGGGCAATCACATTTTTCGTGTCCCTTTGTTGTTTGCTAATTTCAAGCTACATATTGCTTCAGGTTATCGACGGCTCACAGGTGATTTATGAATTAGGCGGGTGGCAGCCGCCTTGGGGAATCGAATATAAAATTGACTCGTTAAACGCCTTTGTCGCGCTGATTGTGAGCGTTATGGCTGTGGTTTCTACCGTATTTGCTTATGCAAGCGTGCAGCGCGAAATAGACGATGATTTATATGGCTTATTTTACGCAGCTTTCCAGCTATGCCTATTAGGCTTGCTTGGCATTGCGCTGACCGGCGACATCTTCAACCTCTTCGTCTTTCTAGAAATATCATCGTTATCAAGTTATGCACTCATTAGCATGGGCAGTAACAGAAAAGCGCTTACCGCTGCCTTTTCATACCTGATACTTGGCACTATTGGCGCCACCTTCTTTTTGATTGGCGTTGGTTTTTTGTATGCTGCATCCGGTAGTTTAAACATTTTTGATATTGCATCTCGGTTTGAAACCTACGAAAAAATGCAGTTAGTGACCACCTCGTTCATCTTCATCATCTTAGGTATTGGTCTGAAAGCCGCTATTTTCCCCCTCCACTCTTGGCTGCCAAATGCCTATGGGTACGCACCGTCTGTGATTAGCATATTTTTGGCCGCTACTGCCACAAAGGTCTCTATTTACGTGCTCATTCGCGTGTTATTTGACGTATATCCAATGGAATATTGGAGCAAGCTATTGATACCACAAGTGTTGCTTACCCTTGGCTGCGTTGCTGTGATTTATGGCTCTGTGCGCGCATGGCAACAAAATGAAATTAGGCGCTTGCTGGCCTTTTCAAGTGTGGCGCAAATTGGCTATATCATTATTGGCTTGGCCTTGCTTAGTCATAGCGGGATCACCTCAGCCATCATGCACATGTTCAACCATGCCGTCATAAAGGCGACCTTGTTTATGGCAGCGGGTATGATTTTATACCGCGCTCGCTCGACTACCCTTTCCGACCTAGGCGGTTTTGCCGTTAACATGCCGTGGACGTTTGCCGCGCTATTTATTGCCGGCTTAAGTCTAATTGGTGTGCCAGGTACCGCTGGTTTTGTGAGTAAATGGTATTTATTAGAAGGCGCGGTGGCGCAACAAAAATGGTTTGTTGTTATATCTATCGCCTTAGGCTCAGTGTTTGCTGTTGCCTATCTGTGGAAAATTGTCGATGCAATGTACTTCAGCGCACAACGGAAAATTCATATTACCAAGGTCAAAAGTGGTGATATCAGTTTAGCTGTCGCTCCTAAAAGCATGTCCGTTGCGCTATGGACTGGGGCCATTGCTTGTATCTACTTTGGCCTTTTCACCAAACTCCCTACAGACGCGGCTAAGTCGGTAGCGACTGCTCTACTAGGCTCATAGGGGGCGTGATGACGATAACCACTGCACTCATCTTCACCCTGGTTATTCCCCTTGTAGGCGCAATCGCTATTTCGCAGCTGAAACGCTATGAAAACCTGCGCGACGGCGCGACCCTAGTGACAGCGCTTTGTCTATTCGCTGTAAATGTCTATTTGTTTGTTAATCGGGACTTAATTACGGATGAGGCCAACTTTACGCTCGTAGAGCCCATCGATGGCCTAGCCATCGCATTTTCACTTAACAGTTTTGGTTTGTTGTTCGCGTTAGTGGCAAGTGGTTTGTGGATTGCGACCTCAATCTATGCCATTGGCTACATGCGAGCGCATCATGAAAAGCATCAGACTCGCTTTTTCACCCTATTTGCTGTGGCAATTTTTGGCGTCATGGCGGTTGCGTATTCTGATAATCTTTTCACGCTTTTCTTATTCTATGAATTTTTAACCGTCTCTACATACCCATTAGTGACGCATTCAGGCACGCAAGCAGCAAAAAGAGGCGGGCGAACCTATATTTTCATTCTCATGGGTACATCTATTTTATTCTTCCTGCCCGCGATGATCATCACATGGTTTACCGCTGGCACGCTGGATTTTGTGCAAGGCGGTATTTTGCAAGGCAAGTTAGATTCAGCCGCGCTATTGCCGCTACTTCTGCTATTCATATTGGGAATAAGTAAAGCGGGTGTTATGCCGTTTCATAAATGGCTACCCGCGGCCATGGTGGCGCCTACGCCTGTAAGCGCCTTACTCCATGCTGTGGCGGTGGTAAAGGCGGGTGTATTTTCAGTCGTGAAAATTGTGGTCTTTATTTTTGGTACAGACTTTATTAACGACGTGCATGCAAACGATTGGCTGATTTACCTGCCTGCCATTACGATTTTAGCCGCTTCATTAATTGCGCTAACCAAAGACAATTTGAAAGAGCGCTTGGCCTACTCTACCGTCAGCCAACTTAGCTATATTGTGCTAGGCGCGATGCTCGCTAACAAGTATGCGATCATCGGGGCCAGCATGCATATCGCCATGCACGCATTCGCCAAAATTGCTTTATTCTTTGCCGCAGGCGCCATCCTCGTCACCATGCATAAAACTAAAGTAAGTGAACTCTCGGGGCTGGGAAAACGCATGCCCTTTACCTTTACAGTTTTCACCATCGGTACCTTGAGCATTATCGGGTTGCCATTTTTTGGTGGTATGTGGAGTAAGTGGTACTTGCTTTCGGGTGCACTCGACTATCAGAGTATTTCTATCACCTACTGGTTTGTACTGAGTACCTTAGCAATAAGCTCCATGCTCAATATCTATTACTTGTTGAGTATTCCAATGAAAGGATTTTTTGGCGCATCTGACGGCAATACCAGCATCCAAGAAGCGCCAACCGCATGTTTAATTGGTATGGCAATACCTACGCTATTCACCCTTTATTTATTTTTCGACCCTAGCATATTTTATGTGCTCAGTGCAGCTATAGCGCCATAATGGGAGCATGATATGACCACGCCAAACCCATCACCTAAGCAAACAAGCACTCCCTCATTTTTTGATAACCCCAAAAATGTTAGATGGATCCTGCGTATTTTTTACCTGTTGTGCATTGTTTTGGTGGCGCTCGATTTTATCGTTCACCGTCATATTTATCTGTCTTTTGAAGAAATACCTGCTTTTTATGCTATTTACGGGTTTATTGCATGCGTCGTACTCGTGGTACTGGCCAAGCTTATGCGCCTAGTGTTAATGCGAGATGAGCACTACTACGATAAACAAGACGGTAACAACGATGACTTAGCATCGACCTCTAAAGAAGGTGAAAGCTAATGTTGACCTATAGTATTCCTGCTTTCTTACCCTTCTTTGCCGCTGCAGCACTTGCGCTAGTGTTGCCCCATCGTTTGCGCTACCTGCTTATTTTAGTGCCGCTTATAAACGGCGTATTGCTGTATGCAAGTGGGCTGCAAACCACCGAGTTTACTGTAAGCCTACACACGCTTAACTTGTTGTTAGTCAATGTAGATAAACTCAGCTTAATGTTTGCGTACCTTTTTCATATTGCATGCTTTATTTGCCTGATTTACGCCATGCATTTAAAAGACAGATTGCAGCTGGTAGCCGGTTTAACCTATGCCGGTAGCGCGGTTGGGGCCGTTTTTGCCGGGGATTACCTTACCCTCTTTGTCTTTTGGGAGCTGTTGGCATTAACCTCCGCCTTTTTAGTGTTTGCTAGGCGCACCGCATCTGCCCAAGCAACAGGGCTTCGCTACTTGATGATTCAAGTACTCTCAGGCGTTGCGCTGCTTGTCGCTGCAATTATGTATTTTAAGCAAAGCGGCTCGCTCGAAATAACCACCATTGAGCTAAAAACAACTGCCTCATATATATTCTTGTTTGCCTTTGGCATAAAGGCGGCGTTTCCGTTTTTGCATACGTGGCTCACCGATGCCTATCCGCAAGCAACGCCTGTTGGTACCGTTTTTCTATCGGCGTTTACCACAAAGGTGGCCATTTACATGCTCGCGCGCACCTTCCCGGGCGAAGAGTTACTAGTGTACATTGGTGCGGCAATGACCTGCTTTCCAATCTTCTATGCGGTAATTGAAAATGACCTGCGTAAGGTACTCGCATACAGCCTTATCAACCAACTGGGTTTTATGGTGTGTGGCATAGGCATTGGCACTGCCCTAGCGCTAAATGGCGCTGTTGCACATGCCTTTAACGACGTTATTTTTAAAGGGCTACTGTTTATGACCATGGGCGCAGTACTTACTCGCGTAGGGCATGTGAATGGCTCTGACTTAGGTGGCCTACATAAAACCATGCCCAAAACAACGCTATTTTGTATAGTAGGGGCGGCCTCCATATCGGCCTTCCCGTTGTTTAGCGGCTTTGTCAGCAAGAGTATGGTCATGGCGGCAATGATTGAAGCGGGTCATGAGTATTTATGGCTTATGCTGCTATTTGCATCTGCCGGGGTATTTCATCATGCCGGTATCAAAATTCCATTTTTCGCATTTTTTGCACATGACTCAGGATTACGTCCAAAAGAAGCCCCCACCAATATGCTTATTGCGATGGGCATTGCATCGATACTGTGTATTGCCATTGGCAGCTACCCAGCCATTGTTTATCATTTACTACCGTGGGATAACAGCTACCAACCCTACGATCTGACCCACACGTTAACCCAATTACAATTGTTGTTCTTCTCTGCGCTGGCCTTTGTTTGGCTCAACAAACAAGGGCTATATCCGCCTGAGCTTAGGTCGGTCAATATTGATGTTGAATGGATATATCGAAAGGCAATTCCGAACTTAGGAGCCGCTATGTTCGCGTTATCAAACGCGGTGCTGAGTGTCGCAAAAAGTGGCTTTATTGCCGCAAAAGCGCTTATCCCCAACAAAGGCAAAGATGCCGATGCTAGCGCCGCGACTATGACCTATAGAATGGTATTAGGCTTTGTTTTACTTGCGATTGTTGCATTTGTTAGCGAGTTGGCGTCAACGTTATAAGTCATACGAGTAAAGCAAGCGGTCTCACATTTGAATAGACATCGAGAAAATCTTCTATTTGCCACAGTATGCTTGCCCAATGTAACGTGAAACCTTTCTCGCCTCATCTATGAGTGCTTGAGTCGCTGCACTCTCTCCCATACTGTCGATATTTACCAACCATTGCCGCATTCTTTTTTCATCGTTCATCAGAAGGTCAAAGGTCTTTGCTGAATCATCAGGTTCGTACATATTTCTAATGGATGTTGAACGTTGCTCTAACTGTTCAATTGCTTCAAAATTTTGCTCTGCCTCATACACAAACCGTTGTATAGCAATACCAATAAGTTTAAAGATTGCTTCTTTTCCCCTGCTCTCCATATTCCTACCCAAACTTAAACAAGCTGAGGCCTTTTGCACTTCATTCGCCCCCTCTTTACACCAGTTTGTGATGGGTGCAAAACCTAAAGTACGCGCGGCTTCAATGCCAAGGCCATGCATGAGATTGCGTGCAAAATGAGAAGCAGGCGACGCTGATAACGCGTCTACAAAGACGGTAATTCTTTCACCACGCCGCTCATTAAATACATTCGCCTTTTCAATACCTGCAATCATCTCAAATACGCCGTCATCATTGCCTTTAGATGCGTGTAGCAATGCTGCATTGAACCACATTGCGCCATTCTGATAATCTGCTGATATCGCATATTCAACAAACTCATCCGTGCATTCGGGGCGCAGACTTGTAGCGCATATGTTTAGCGCATCCATAAGCACCAAAGGCGTCTGTGGAAAGGATTTATCAAAGTTAATCAACAAGGGAAAGCGGTCAGCTTCGTTTGCGAGCGTTTGATAATCACCAAAAAGTGTGTAGGCTAGTTTTTGTTCATACATCACCGCATTATCAAGCGCGTTCAAATAGTCTGCGACCATTACATGATAAGCTTCATCTTGCTGCTGTGGCTCGATGCCGCACACTAAAATATCTTGGCTAGCTTCTATTTCTACTTGGGTGTGAGCCTCTGGAGCAGGCTTTGCACTATTCTTTGTGAGTTCGTTGGCAGGTCCGTCAGAGGCATCATCCGAGCTTTGCTCCTGCTCGATGATTTCAGCCTTGCCTGGACGCGTTTGGTTCAGGGCGTGAGTGCTCAGTTTATACACGAGTAAAAGCACAATTATGATTATGCTACTTACTACAAAAATGAGCTTTGCTTTGGGCATCGTGCGTCCGTTCCATTTTCAGGTTCAAAGTCATGCTGCAAATAAGTAATATATATTTAATCATGCATCAATCTATCGGCTATGCAGATTACTTATCGCGCTTCAGTATTTGCTAATGGAGATGTTGCACGGAGCAGCACTATTAGTAAGTGTTGAGGATTCTGATGGCAGTGCTTATACGCAAACAATAGAGATAGCGTATGAGGCTAAAAGTATATTTACAAAATCTCAGCGAGCGCACGCTCAATATCTGCTAGCAAATCTTCAATATGCTCACATCCCACACTTAGTCGTACAAGGCCAGGCGAGACATCATCTGTTCCCCATCTCGCCCTGCGCTCTGCCATTGTGTGCACGCCGCCAAAGCTCGTGGCTTGAAAAATTAGGTTGGCATGCTCTAAAAATAATTGAGCCGATGTTTCATTGCCTAAATCAAAACTCACAATGAAACCAAAATTATACATTTGTTTGCACGCAATCTCATGTGATGGGTCATCTTCTAAACCTGGGTATCTCACCATTTTCACTGCTCGATGCGCTGACAACATTTGTGCAACCTGCATGGCGTTTTTGGTCATGCGCTCTAATCGCACATCGAGTGTGGCAAGACCTCTGTGTACCAACCATGTTTCCATGGGGCCTGGAATATTGCCAGCCAACTTACGCCACAGCCTTACACGTTCAATAAGGACTGCGTCTAAACATGACACATGACCAAACACCACATCACTGTGGCCGTTAAGAGCTTTGGTGTCGGCGCTCATAGAAATATCTGCGCCAAGCGAAAGCGGCCTTTGCCCAAGCACGGTGAGCGTTGTGTTATCAATCGCTAATAAACCGCCCTTGGCGTGCACTTTTTGGGCTAGCGCTGAAATATCGACCACATCTAGCAATGGGTTACTCGGCGACTCTACAAAAACCAAGCGTACATCGGTATAGTCGTATTCAAGCAGTGCATTGGTGGGTACTAGTTCGAGCACGATGCCGTTTGGCACTAAAAAGGTGTCGGCATAAGCGCGTGTTGCGTAGTAGCCGTCGGCAGGTACTACTATTTTCTCCCCCGACTTCACCAAGCTGCTCATAATCGCTGCGGTTGCCGCCATACCTGATGGGAAAATCACCGTTTCACCACCTTCAAGCTCTGCAATCCCCTCTTCTAAGGCTGTCCATGTAGGGTTGCCAAACCTTGCATATTGATATTCAGCGCTATCGATATTGCCTTGCAAATGAAAAGTACTCGCAAAGGTAGGTCCATCCATAAAGGGCCCACCTGGTTTGGCTTTTGGTAAACCCGCATGAACGGCTTTTGTCGCTAACTTTGATGGCTTGGACATGTTTTGCTCTTATATAAAAGTAATAAAGTAATGACGCTACCTGACTATAAACTTAATTTACGCTAAGCGTCTATCTCAACGCCGCCGTATTGCCCCGCTAAATCATCAAGAGTCGACAACGTGCTATCAAATTGTTGGGATTGCTCAAGCTTGTACACAATGCGCACCTTGTCTCTATCAAACAGCTTGGCTCGTGCATCTTGAAGCGCATCGTTGGCGTTTACATCGTTCATAAAACGATTTGCAGTGGGAGCATCATTAAACCCATACACGATTGATAACTGCACTGACTTCTCCTGCCTTGGTTTTCACCAAATTAAACTTAAGCTGCCTACGGCGCGTAAGCAACTATGTTTTGCGACTTCACACTCAATGGGCACTCTTTAATACGCGTTTGCTGAGCAAATGACTACTGTGTGCGTGTGCAAGCATTGATTAACGCGCTGATTAGCGCTAACAATGACCTAATAGCAAATGCGACGAAATGATGCCTCTAGGCTGTCGTGCGATTATACATAAGGTTACCTAAGATGGTAGTAACTGAGACACAATCTGACGCCACAATTATTACGCTATCTCCGAACCGCTCGGCGACATGGCAACATACAAAAATTGTGATTTGTGTGATGGTATTTATTGTCATGGTGATTGCACTGGCCTGGAGCTTTGTAGGCGCATGGCTAATCTTACCGTTTGCGGGACTTGAAGTCGGCCTATTCGCTTTATTGATGTATAAGGTGTCAAAATTTACTTACAGCCGCCAAGTAATAAACATCGAAAAAGAGCAAATTACCATTTCTTGGGGGCAACGACGTTTGTTACAAACCCATCAACTGAGCCGGCAAGACCTATACGTCTATTATTGGGAGGCAGACGAAGGGTGGCATTTACCCCGAATATCGTTAAGTGAAGCAAGCAAGCATGTAGAAATTGGCGACTTTTTAAACCAAGAAGACAGAGAGTTGCTTAAAAATGAATTAGAGCAAGCTGGCTTGATTGTTTGCAGAAACAAATGGTGGCAATGACTAACAGGTTGATCCTTTTCATCACGGGCGCGTTCCAATGTATATATTTTGTACAATTTAAGGAAGCGCAACGTGAATTTATTTATAGAATCAATTGAAGGTGGCACTTACATCGCAGGGATAGGTGATACCCAAGCCACGCAGTATTTGCGCGACGAATACAGAGGTAGTCGACAGTTTCAATCTATTTCTGATTTAAAAACGCAAGTGTCGGGCCAGCAATTCGATAAGGTTTGGCTCAAGCAAAATACCCCATATGACGAAATGTGTGGCAGCGATATGCATGATGACAAACTCATGATTGAGCTGAATTGGCGATAATATAGGATCCAGACGCATTTCCATGATGCATATGCCGCTTTGATATATTAATATGTGAGCTTAATTGGGGCATGGAAGGAATAAATGGAAAGTTTTGATGTTGTCATCGTGGGCGCTGGGTCTGCAGGCTGTGTGCTCGCAAATCGTTTGTCACAGAACCCGAATGTATCTGTATGTTTGTTAGAAGCTGGGCCTGAAGATAAAAATCCGGCCATTCATATTCCATTTGGTTTAGCCGCAATAAACCACTTCTCTTCCATAAACTGGCAACTTGAAACTGCGCCAGAAAAGCACCTTGATAATCGACCACTATATTGGCCAAGAGGCAAAACATTGGGCGGGTCGAGCTCTGTAAATGCCATGATATATACCCGTGGCCATGCCAAAAATTATGACCAGTGGGCTGAACTGGGCGCAACCGGTTGGGATTTCAACTCAGTCCTCCCCTATTTTCGTAAGAGCGAAAACAACTCCCGTGGTATTTCTAGATTACACGGCAGCGATGGCCTTCAGTTTGTTAGCGACCTAAAACACATCAATCCACTGACCAGAGAATTTGTAGAGTCTGCTAAACGAATTGGCACACCAGAAAACCCTGACTTTAACGGTATCTCACAAGAAGGCGTGGGCATCTATCAAGTAACGCATAAAAACGGTTCGCGCTGCAGCACAGCGAAGGGCTTTTTAACGCCTGAAGTAAAGGCCCGTAAAAACCTTCAAATCTACACCAACGCATTGGCCAAAAAGCTGATCATTGAGAATAAAAAAGCAAAAGGCGTTGAAGTTGAGATAAGTGGGAAGCTTACCCAAATTATTGCTAATACGCGTGTTTTCGTATGCTCCGGTGCCGTGCACTCACCGGCATTGTTACTCGCATCAGGCATTGGTGCGAAAGAAGAGCTTGAAGCGATTAACGTGCCGGTCGAACATGAACTACCCGGTGTCGGCAAAAACCTCCAGGACCATTTAGACGCTACAATCATGTATCGTCAAAGCCGGAGCACGTCTTATGGCTTGTCGGTGAGAGGTTTACTGAAAAATGCGCTTGCGCCATTTAAATACTGGCACTCCAAAACCGGTATGTTCACTTCGAACATTGCGGAAGGCGGCGCATTTTTAAAATCCAGTCCGAGTGAAGAGATACCCGATATTCAGATTCACTTTTTACCTGCACTTTTAATTGACCATGGCCGAAGTAAACTCTGGGGGCATGGCTTTACTGTGCACTTTTGTACGCTATATCCAAAGAGTCGCGGTGAGGTAAGACTTAAACGTGGTGCAGATGGCAATCTGGTGCTTGATATTCACGGTAACTATTTATCGAACGAAGACGACCTTTTGCCGATGGTAGCGGGCTTCAAGTGGGCTCGCAAAGTTGCTCAGGCAAAACCGCTAAGCCATACCAGTTGGGAAGAAATTCCTGGCAAAGACGTAGAAACCGATGAAGAAATAGTAGAATTTATTCGCAGCAATGCTGAAACTATTTACCACCCAGTAGGAACCTGCAAAATGGGCAGCGTAGATGACCCGATGGCCGTTGTAGATCCAGAGCTTGCAGTCATTGGCATGGACAATCTAAGCGTTGTTGACGCATCCATAATGCCAACGCTCATTGGCGGCAATACAAACTCACCAACCATTATGATTGCAGAGCGTGCCGCTGATTTCTTTATTAATAAACAGCACCCCTAAGCTGAACAGAAATACTCAGTGTAAAATAAGAAAACGAGGCTGATATAGCCTCGTTTTTTTTATTCTAAATGCGTAATGCTTGCCCTTACTGTGTTAGTAAAGATTCCAGCTCAGCACTCACTGTATCGACCGCCTTAGTGCCGTCCAATTTAAAATATTCACACTCACCGGCTGCTGCAGATGCCGAATAGTAGTCAACGAGTGGCTTCGTCTGCTCATGATATACACCTAGACGACTGCGAACCGTATCTTCTTGGTCGTCATCACGGATAATTAAATCATCGCCAGTGACGTCATCTTTACCTTCTACTTTTGGTGGGTTATATGCGACATGGTATACACGACCAGATGCGGGATGAACTCGACGCCCGCCCATACGATCTACAATCACATCGTCTGGTACGTCGAACTCAATGCAGTAGTCGACTTTAATACTCGCTTCTTTCATCGCATCCGCTTGAGGGATGGTTCGCGGGAAGCCGTCTAGTAAAAAGCCGTTTTCGCAGTCATCTTGTGCGATGCGTTCTTTTACAAGACCAATAATGATTTCATCGGAAACAAGCTGCCCTGCGTCCATTACTTTTTTAGCTGCTAAGCCCATTTCAGTGCCCGCTTTAATTGCACTGCGAAGCATATCGCCGGTTGAGATTTGAGGGATGCCAAATTTATTCATCAAAAATTGGGCTTGAGTTCCCTTCCCTGCGCCTGGAGCACCAAGAAGAATAATACGCATTGAGCGTCCTCCAATGTGTTAAATTCAAATTCGAACAAACTGTACAACGTAGGTTTGTGCATCACAAGCGATATTCCCTCAGATTGGTCAGACTTTAGGCTAATGCACAAAAAAAAGGCTAAGAATCACTTCTTAGCCTTTGATAGCAATCGCTTTTTTGACTATTTAACCAGCTTTGCTAGCAAACTGTTTAAGTTACTGACAAAGGATGCTGGCTCTTTCAAGCTACCTTGTTCACTTAACTTCGCTTGATCGAACAAGACTTCAGCCCATTGCTGGAACAACGCTTCGTCTTGCACATCAGCCACCAACTTCACTAGCTGATGCTCTGGGTTCAATTCGAAGTTATATGTGGGCTCAGGCACTTCTTGACCAGCAGACTGCATGAGTTTTGCCATCTGCGTTGTCATACCATTTTCTGATGCCACAATACACGCAGGGGAATCGGTTAAGCGGTCGGTAAACTTCACATCTTCTACCTTATCGCCTAACGCAGTCTTCATGCGCTCAATTACGCCTTCTACTGCTTTTTTCGCTTCTTCTTTTGCTTGTTTAGTCGCATCATCATCTAAGTCGCTCAAATCTACCTTTGCGCTGGCAACAGATTGGAATGACTTTTCTTCAAACTCAGTAAGATGAGACATTAACCACTCATCAATCCGCTCACCCATCAACAACACTTCAATGCCTTTCTTACGGAACACTTCTAAATGGGGGCTGGTGCGAGCCGCTTGATAAGAATCCGCGGTGACGTAGTAAATCTTGTCTTGCCCTTCTTTCATGCGCGAAATGTAGTCTGCTAACGAAACAGTCTGTTCGTTTGTATCGTTATGAGTCGAGGCAAAACGAAGGAGTCCAGCAATCTTATCTTTGTTGGCAAAGTCTTCTGCTGGGCCTTCTTTGAGCACGTTACCAAACTCTGCATAAAACTTTTTGTAGTTCTCGGCATCGTTTTTCGCCATCTTTTCAAGCATGCCAAGCACTCGCTTAGAGCAGCCTTGTCTGATGGTTTGCGTAATTTTATTATCTTGTAAAATTTCGCGCGATACGTTGAGTGGTAGGTCGTTAGAATCCAACAAACCTTTCACAAAACGCAGGTAAGTTGGCATAAATTGCTCGGCATCATCCATAATAAATACACGCTGAACATACAGTTTCAGACCGTTCTTTTGGTCACGGTTCCACATATCGAAAGGCGCCTTACTTGGAATATACAGCAATGAAGTATACTCCGTTTTACCTTCCACTTTATTATGAGACCACGTTAGTGGGTCAACAAAATCATGAGAAACATGCTTGTAAAACTCATTGTATTCTTCATCTGATATCTCAGATTTATCGCGCGTCCACAATGCAGTTGCTTTATTTATAGACTCCCAATGGCCTGGCTCGGCAGGGATTTTCTCGCCATCTGGACCATCACGCTCAGGCACTTCGTCTTTAAATAACTGAACAGGAATACTAATATGATCCGAGTATTTGGTGATAATCGAGCGCAAACGCCAGCTGTCTAAAAATTCTTTTTCATCTTCTTTAAGCTTAAGAATGATCTCAGTTCCACGGTCGGCTTTTTCAATTTCTGCTACCTCAAAATCGCCTTCGCCCTGAGATACCCACTGCACGCCTGCTGATTTATCAGCACCTGCAACACGCGTTTTTACCGTGACTTCATCGGCAACGATAAAAGCTGAATAAAAGCCGACACCAAATTGACCAATAAGCTGCGAATCTTTAGCTTGATCCCCCGATAGCTGACTAAAGAAGTCTTTGGTACCCGACTTTGCAATCGTACCAAGGTTAGAAATAACATCTTCTTTACTCATACCAATGCCGTTATCAGCAATTGTGAGTGTTCCTGCGTCGGCATCTACACTTACTTTTACGTGTAAATCACCATCGCCTTCAAAAAGAGTGTTATCTGAAAGGGCTTTGAATCTTAGTTTGTCAGCCGCATCAGCTGCGTTTGATACTAGTTCGCGTAAAAAGATTTCTTTGTTTGAATATAGAGAATGGATCATGAGCTGAAGCAGTTGTTTTACTTCAGTTTGAAAACCATGCTTCTCAGGTTGGACAGTCTCAGCCATTGCCAAGGTTCTCCTTAATATATAGGTTGTGACAAGTAATTTCGTATCGCAGTAGATGTGAGGACAATGACATAAAAATCAATGCAAAAAGCAATATTTAATTGATGTTTAGAGCGTTTTCGGGTTGATGGAATGGCGTTTAAAAAGGACGTCGACCGCTAAATGCATGGGTTAGGGTGTTTCCGTCTATATACTCTAGTTCGCCGCCAACCGGAACACCATGTGCAATGCGCGTTGTTTGAATATTATGCTTTTTGCACATTTGGCCAATGTAGTGAGCTGTTGCCTCACCTTCTACCGTTGGGTTGGTTGCCAAAATGACTTCTTCTATCGACTCTTGTTGCAATCGAGTTTGCAAAATATCGAGCCCTAATTCGCTCGGGCCAATGCCGTCGATGGGAGAAAGATGGCCCATCAATACAAAGTACTTCCCTTTGTATTGCGAGATTTGTTCAATGGCTAAAATGTCTTGAGGCGACTCAACTATGCATATTTGCGCACTTTCTGCTCGTGAGGGGTTTGCACATAAGGCGCAAATTGAACTCTCTGTAAAAGTACGACATTGCTCACAGTTTTTAACGTGCTCCATTGCATCATGCAATGCCTGACTGAGCGTCATAGCGCCATCTCGATTGCGCTCTAGTAACGTAAACGCCATGCGCTGCGCACTCTTTGCGCCTACACCAGGTAAACACTTTAGCGCGGTAATGAGTTGACTAATGAGCGGGCTAAATGACACTGAGAAGTAAAATCCTATAAGTAATGTTAATGGCGTTTGTGATGCGTAAAATTTAATTACGCAAGAGTCTTATTCATCAAAAGCATAGACTGCCAATGAGCATGCTGTTTTGCTTAAAAATAAGCGCTATATGTCATTATCGAGGTGATGAATGATAACGTCATATAGCGCATTGAGCACGTTATTGTTTAGCAAACTTCAGCGTAAAACGATCGCTTTCACCAATTTTTTGATTGCGTTCTTTAAGTGCAGCATCATCCACATTTAAAGAGGGTGGTAAAGACCACACGCCGTTTTCATGGTCGACTGGATCAGCAGGGTTCGCATTAATTTCTGACGCCTCAACTAATACAAAACCGTTTGCTTGCGCCTGTTCAATCACCCAGCTTTGTTTAACATAGCCGGTAAAGACCGTATCGTCGCCATCTTCAGGAAGACGGTGTCCAACAATCCCGAAAGTTCCGCCAGGCTTAAGCACTGAGTGAACCGACGATAAAACATCTGTAAAGACACCGTCTCGCTTCCAGCCGTGAACACTTCTAAATGACAGTACGACGTCTGCTGAGTTTGCTTCGCCTAAATTACCCAACAACGGTGGGTCGAATGGAAGAATATCTATCGTGCCAAAACGCTCGGCATCTTCAATACGCTCCAAATAAGCCGCCATGGCGCGAGGAAAGTAGGCAGGAGCGTTCTCCCGCTCCATGTTGAAATGCCCAGCAACTAGTTTACCCTCTTTGGCTAAGTATGGGCCTAAAATCTCAGTGTACCAGCCGCCGCTAGGTGCTAACTCAACCACTGTCATGTTAGGTTCTACACCAAAAAACGTTAAGGTTTCATAAGGATTTCGATATGTATCGCGTACCGCTTCATCCGCTCGCTCTTGCGCTTCAACAGCGGCCTTTAATTGAGTATTGGCGGCAGCGGTATGGGTAATACTCGCACTCACTGCAACTGCTAGAAAAATTGTGACCACTGATTTAATAGATGTCTTAAACATAGCCTTACCTTTTATCATGTTGTGTTGTTTATCCAAACACTGCACTTATAAAGCAATCATTATAGGCTGCCTAGCCTCAAATATGCTAAATCAGCCCCTAAAACGGCATCTTAAAGCCCGGCGGAAGGTTCATCCCACCAGTCACGCCAGCCATTTTCTCTTGAGATGCTTCTTGTACTCTACGTACAGCATCATTGATTGCTGCCGCCACGAGATCTTCTAACATCTCTTTGTCGTCTTGCATAAGTGAATCTTCCACATCCACTCGTTTGACGTTGTGATTACACGTCATTGTGACCTTAACCATGCCTGCGCCAGACTCGCCGGTAACTTCAAGGGTGGCAAGCTCATCTTGCGCTCGCTTCATCTTTTCCTGCATTTGCTGGGCTTGCTTCATCATGTTACCCATGCCGCCTTTAAACATATTAACCTCGTTCTCTATGTATTAATCCTGCCGCAGAGCAAACGCTCTAACGGGCCTTTATCGATTCCTCAATCACGCTTGCCTCAAAGGCTTGAGTGAGCTCTTGAATAGCCGCATCTTGATTGATGATTTGTTTTGCATGCGTTAATCGCATCGCGTCTATACTTTGTTGCAGTTCATAAGGTGTATCAGCAACCTCTGCATATTCAACAATGACTTCTATATCTTGTTGAAATTTATCTTTTAAAGCCTCTCGGATCGTTTCTACGCTTCGTGGCTCATTTAAGTGCTGATGCGCTTCACTTATTTGTAGTTTCAATTGACGATTGACGATCCCATTGCAGCGCCCATGAATAAGTAACTGGCGCGATAAACCTCGTACGTCAAGCGCATCAACAAAAGCACTCCATTTATCGATTTGAGCAGCATCGGTAAGTTTATCGCCATTTGCCAAATGCGAAGTAATCTTGAGGTTTTCACTACCCATGAAAGGTGCTGTCGCGTCAATATTAGCCTCATCGACTATTGGCGGTGCTGTGTCGCTTTGTGGTGCATCATTTTTTTCATTGCTGTCGTTTTCAAGAGGCTCCGAAAAGGTTTCAGCTAACGATTCAGGTAACGTATGAGCAACCGAAACAGCCTTGGGCGTCTCGGTAGCAGTGATGTCAGACTTTTTTCCGGTGTCGTTGTCCACCACCTGCTTTTCATAAGATTCGCAGTCCTCTTCCATATCAAACAGGTCTTGCAAAAGTGATACGCTGTCTGGCTCTTCAGCTTCACTCGGGGCCTTAGCTTCCGTGGTATGAACATCGTGCTCTGGCATCTCATCGTAATTTGCATCAGCTTGTTGCGCCGCTAGCATCTCATCTTGGAGCTCATCATGGCTTGGCAACTCTTCAGGTTCGCGATCAACATGGGTATCGGGCGCTTGTCGCTCAACAACACTCTCGTGTTGATGGTGTTGCTCAGTTTGTTCCACTGGCGCAGCGGGCTCAGCGTTTGCATCTGGTTGAGGCACAGGTGCATTCTGTTCATTTTGAAGCACCAACCTCTGCGCTTGTTCATCGTTTTTTGTTTCAATCGGCGGGTTGTTGTCAACGGGGCTAGGCGCACTATCAGAAGGTGCGCCCTGCGCAGCTAAATCATTTACGTCGAGCGGCACAGTTTGCGCTGGCGAAAAAGCGAGCATGCGCATGATGGTCATTTGCAAACCCGTTAGTGGGTCTGGTGCAAATGGTAGGTCTCGCTTCCCGTTTAATCCTATTTGATAGAGTAGCTGAATATGCTCGCTACTGATGGATTTAGAAAGCGTATAAATGGGTTTAGCTACGGTTGTGTCTAGCTTACATATATCGGGCACAATCTGCGTTAAGGCAATTTGATGCAACAACGCTAAAAGCTGAGACAGGACTTGGGCATAATCTGGCGAATCGGCACAAATTTCATCAAGCTGCGCCATCGCGTTTGCATGGTCTCGCTCAGCAATGTATTTGGCTAATCGTAATACTTGATTTTTGTCCAACAAACCAAGCATCTGCACAACCGCATTTGGCATGACCGTATTGTTGCCCTGAGCAATAGCTTGGTCGGTCAAACTCAGTGCATCTCTCATACTGCCGGCAGCGGCGCGCGCTAACTGCGCAAGCGCTGAGGGTTCAAACTGAATGTTTTCAGCACTAAGAATATGTGACAACTGGCCTTGTATTTGTTCAGCACTCAAGGCCTTTAAGCTAAATTGCAAACAACGGGATAAAATCGTAACAGGAAGCTTT
Source organism: Glaciecola sp. XM2 (assembly GCF_018595715.1). Lineage (GTDB taxonomy): Bacteria > Pseudomonadota > Gammaproteobacteria > Enterobacterales > Alteromonadaceae > Glaciecola. Next base: position 8,411 of record NZ_JAHEOJ010000017.1, on the reverse strand, counting down.
TGAGGATCGGTCGTCGCAAGTAAAAACTTTACGTGCTCTGGGGGCTCTTCTAAGGTCTTCAGTAATGCGTTGAAGCTATGCTTAGAAAGCATATGTACTTCATCAATCAGATAGACTTTATATTTGCCACGCGTAGGCTTGTATTGCACATTGTCTAAAAGCTCTCTGGTGTCTTCTACCTTGGTGCGAGATGCCGCGTCTATCTCAAGCAAATCAACGTAACGCCCATCGCTAATGTCTTGGCACGTTGCGCATTTACCACACGGGTTAGCGCTTTGCCCCTCTTCGCAATTTAGTGATTTTGAGAAGATACGAGCGATGGTGGTCTTGCCTACCCCTCTTGTACCGGTAAAAAGATAAGCGTGATGCAATTTATCGTTATCAAGTGCATTAGTAATGGCATCAACAACATGCTGTTGACCCACCAATTCTGAAAAGGTTTGAGGGCGCCATTTACGTGCTAGAACTTGATAACTCATTACCGACTAATCACCCTCAAATTCACAGATGCAGTATGGCGTGATACCGGCTTCAATTAGCTTTTTCTCGCCACCGATATCAGGCAAAGAAATGACAAAGCCCGCATAATCCGCTTTACCGCCAAGGCGACGAATCAAATTTGCTGTGGCAATCATAGTGCCGCCTGTCGCTAACAAATCATCTATCATCAAGACGTTGTCACCCGGACTAATGGCGTCTTTATGAATTTCAAGCTCATCGGTGCCATATTCAAGCTCATAGGACTCAGAGATTGTTGCTCGCGGCAACTTTTTGGGCTTTCTAACCGGCACAAAGCCGACACCTAACGCAAGTGCAAGGGGCGCCCCAAAAAGAAACCCTCTAGCTTCAGTACCGACTATTTTATCAAAGGTTTGCCCGGAATAGTTTTGTTTAAGCATATCAATACATGCCTGAAATGCGGTGTGTTGCTGGAGCACACTCGTCACATCTCGAAATAAAATTCCAGGTTTTGGGTAATCAGTTATTGTGGTTACAGCTTGTTTGATGAGCTCGGTTGTCACGAAAATCCCTTGTGATGTCTTGGTTACGCTTTAATTGCTAAAAAAGAATACATACCAACCCGCTAAAATATGTACCAGCGGAAAAGATACGAGGGCTAGTACAATACCTAAAAAGTACCACCAGTTAAACACTTCTTTGAAGCCTTTGTCATTTGCCATGGATAGATTCCTACTACAGTAAAAAAAGAAGCGCGGATACTACTGTAAATATGATGAAAAAAACAGGTCTCGGGCCCCGAAACACCTGCAGTAGATGGGTATATTTATTGCCACTGCTGGCAACTCAGTAATATTAACTTGGTGACAGACGAAAATTGCATATTTAATAGCCAATAATTAGTCACTAAAAAAGATTAAAACAACGACAACAGACGCTTGATAACCCGTTGTTGCGCTATTTAACATGACATAGAACAAACTTTTGTGATTTTAGCTAAGCACTCTTTTGTAGCTGTAAGTGTCCCTCTCAATAAAAGCATCAAACCGCATCATCAAAAATCGTTTAATAAACACACAATAACGATTACATACAGTCACTTAGCTCGTTTTTTTATGTGTAAAGGAGTCACGATCATAAGGGTGAAGCGCTACATCAAAGCACTTATATTTTGGAGAAAAAGCACAACACCCTGCTATTCTCTAGCCCTTTACTGACAAAGACTTACAACAATTTTCCCTATTATTTTTACATCCTTAGCTTTTTCTTTAATAAGGTCTATATTTAATATATGAACATGTAGCACGTGTCGCTAATAAAGCTAAAAATAAACGCTTCACGCCCTTTTTAAGGCAATGAGTAGCATAATGCGTATTTTAGTAGTAGACGACAACCTCGCAGATCGAATGATCGCCAATCGAATGCTTTGTGAAAGCAACCCAAACTGGGTTGTAGAAGAGGCCGACTCTGTCACAAATGCCAAAGAGCTCCTTAGTAAATTCCACTTTGATGTTGTTTTATTAGATTACTTAATGCCTGAAGCACGAGGCACTGAGCACATTACCACGCTCAGAGCCGAAGCGCATTTAGGTGTCGGCGCAATTGTCATGATGAGCACGGTAAACAGTGAACCGGTAATTCAAAGGTGCTTAAAAGCTGGCGCGCAAGACTTCATTGTCAAAACAGAATTAGACAGCAAGCGTATGGAGCGGATTTTTTTACACGCTAAGAAAAACTATGAAACTGAGCGTGAATTGCTTAGTAGCCATGAGCACGTCAAGTATGTAAGTGAGCGTGATCCCCTTACTGGTTTACTCAATCGATATCATTTTATTAAACGTCTAGAAAACGACGTTTTAATGCGCAGCAATAAAACCAAGCCTTCCGCTCTGTTGTTACTAGACATCAACAAATTCCGATTTATCAATGATGATTTTGGGCATCATTTTGGCGACGAACTGATTTTGACTGTTGTGCGCAAGCTCTTGCAAGAGTGCGAACAGACTCAAACTTTATGTCGTTTGCATGCAGATTGCTTTGGCATCGCTATGCCACATTACAGCTCTCAAAATGAGATTAATCGTTTTGCGCAAAAACTCTTAACGGCGGTCAATGCCCCATTGCTAGTTAATGGAATTCAAGTGCGCTTGACTGTAAGTATGGGCATAGCGGTTTATCCGAATGACGCCAGCAAAGCAACAGAATTAATTCAACGCGCAGAAATTGCAATGTACCGCGCTAAGAACCTTGGAACCAATACCATCTGTTACTTTGAAAGTAACATGCAAAACGAGTTCTCGTGGTCATTCAAGATAGAAAGTTCTATTGCCGAACTAATTGCTGATAACAAATTTAATGTTAATTATCAGCCTATCTACAACTGCAAAACTAAGGACATTTTAGGATACGAAGCGCTCTTAAGATGGCCTACTGATTGCGGCGAGTATGAACCTGATGAATTCATTCCCATAGCAGAACAAAGTAAGCTCATTATACCTTTGGGTAAATGGGCCGCTGAGCGCGCAATAGCGGATCTGAAAACCTTACAACTACATAGTGAACTCAAGCTTTCCATGTCGATTAACGTGTCGCCTTTGCAGCTGATCTCAGAAGGCTTCTCAGAAATGATTAAATCGGCATTACGCAAACACGAGATACCTTACGATCAATTGATTGTAGAAATCACCGAAACCGCATTGATGTACAACAATAGTGATATTCAATCGGTATTACGAGAGCTATCCGCTGCCGGCATTAAGATCGCCCTCGATGATTTTGGCACAGGGTTTTCATCTATTTCGCATTTAATGAACTTTCCCGTCAATATCGTAAAGGTAGATAAGAGCCTATTTCAGCTTGAAAACGGACAGCTTAAGCACATGTCGCTACTCAGGGGATTAGTGATCATGTTACAAGGTCTTGACTTACTTGTAATTGCTGAGGGTGTTGAACACCATCATCAACACGTATTTTGTGAAGAGCTCAAGCTAGATAAATTACAAGGCTTTCTGTTTGGCAAGCCCGTGCCGCTTAGTCGCTTGACAGACGCATAAAGACCAATGCAATACATCACAGCCCTATGTTTTTTGCTCTTGTCATTAAGCGTGTTTCGTTCATTTAAACAGTACGACCTCTTTACTCTTTTATGTAACGCTCTAGTGATGCTTATTGGAATAAGCACCGTCGTTGCATATACCCTTTCTGGTGACGCAGAATTAACCACTGACAATATCCTAGTATCGCTTTTAGTGGGGCAGCTATTTCCAGGTGGTGAGGCTATGACAAGCATCACTGCTTTGTGCTTCACCGCTCTGAGTGGCCCCATGCTTGTCCGTCAGTTTAAGCCTAACTACTACTTTGTTTCACTACTTGCGAGCATGCCAGCAGGGTTGAGCATAGTCTCCATTATTGGATACTTTAGCGGCATTGACCATGCACAGACATGGGGTGACTCGCACATGGCGATTCATACTGCGATTGCGATGATGCTTTTGTCAGTAACAGTTATCGCTAGTTGCACAATGATGCAACAAAAAAATACTGGCACCAGAGATATCTGGATAGCCGTTGCAATTTCAATCACGCTATTAGTGATATTTGTGGATTTATTTAGAGCGTTAATTGCTTGGGAAGAACAAAACCTTAACCGGCGTACTCAAGAAGATTACCAAGTTTTTAGTAATGCCTTAAACAAGCGCTTTGAATTACTGGAGAACTCTTTCGATAATCTTAGTAGTAATCTGAGTATTTCCAATAGTAATACCTTTCCTGCTTGGGAAAGAGATAATCAGCAAGTTCTTGCAAATATGGACAGCTTCCAAGCCTTTGCCATCATCAATAAACAAAACCAAATCGTTTGGTCTCAAATTTCACCTAAGAACAAATCAATCACCGAACAGTGGCTCAAAGACGCAGCGACTGGCGAACATGGTAATCTATTCTCTCGCCGAGCGGGCTTATCAAAAGCAAATCCTAGTTTATCTTTGATTGAGTTGAGTACTCCGGTATTAATGCAAGATGAAGACGTTGTGTATTACAAGGGCATCATTGACCTAGAAAGCTTAGTTTTGCTAGTAAAAGAAGCGCTGGCCTTAGAGCAACAATATAAAATTACCCTCGTAGACGCCGAATCAAACCTTTTGTATGAAGATGCTAGTGTGAACAATAGTGTAAATTTAGCATTTGAACAGCGTCAAACACTACTAGTTAATGGTGATATAAAAATCGATATCGCCTTTACTCCCTATGCCGACTTTATACAGAATCAGCGAACTCCACTGCCTCTTATCATGCTCTTAGGTGGATTGTTGATGCTGGGGTTGCTGGTATACCTATTTCGATTGAGAACCATAACGGAAAGCAAAGCACGCTCTTTAGAGCAAGAGATAAATGAGCATCATCGCACACGAAATGAATTACAAAAACAACAAACTCGCTTGCAAACCACCTTAGACAACATGGCTGAAGCACTCATTCTCCTTGATGCAAACAAGAAGATATTGAGTTTCAATAATGCCGCCCAAACACTGCTTGGTTATAGTGAATCTGACGCGCTAGGTTTATCTGTTAGTGACTTAATACCTTCATTTACCTCTGAGTTTAATGCAGACCACCTAGACTCAGTCGATGAAGATGAGCCTCTCTCTTCTAAGTCGCTTGAAACCATTGCGATAAAGTTAAATGGACAGGCGGTACCCATTGAGATGTCTGTGTCTAGGTTCATTCACAACAACGAACATTTCTTCTCAGCCACGATAAAGAATATTGCTCATCGTCAAGCACAAGAAGAACTTAAGAATCGCTATACTCAACAGCTTCTGAGGAGCAACAAAGAACTCGACGAGTTTGCCTACGTTGCTTCGCATGATTTGCGCTCGCCGTTAAGAGCGATCACGCAACTGGCAAGTTGGGTAGAGTCAGATATTGAAGGCTTTGCTAGCAAAGAAACAAGTGGTTATTTACAACTTATGCAAAGCCGAATCACCCGTCTAGACAGACTACTTGATGACTTACTGACATACGCAAAAGCTGGAAGGAAAAACGGTGAGTTTTCGCTGTTTAATACTACCAACGTATGCGAAAACGTCTTTAATTTGCTCGAGCATCCTCAGTCGTTCGCATTGAAACTTGATAAGGATTTACCGACATTTACTACCCTATCTACTCCCTTAGAGCTCATATTTAGAAACTTAATTAACAACGCAATTAAGCACAACAACAATGACCAGGGATGGGTGAAAGTGAGCGCCTCAGACAATGGGCGCAGTTATACATTTATCATATCCGACAATGGACCAGGGATAGCACCGGTAGATCAAACTCGAATATTCCAACTATTTCAGACACTCAAATCGAGAGATGAAGTAGAAGGCAGTGGCATGGGATTAGCAATGGTAAAGAAAATAATCGATCGTTTTGAAGGAAAAATTGTGGTGGAGTCAGACGGTCGTTTCGGGACGTCAATAAGCTTTACTTGGCCTAAACAGCAACACTTAGAGAAAATGCTCAATGAAATTAAATGAAATAACGGGCTTAAATGTATTGTTAATAGACGACGATGACGTTGATGTCATTGGCATGAAAAGAGCATTTAACCGAAGCTCGCACCTTTTTAAGATATTCAGGGCTCGTAATGGCGCAGAAGGCTTAGAAATGTTGAAGGGCAAGGTGCAACGTCCTTATATTGTTGTACTTGACATCAATATGCCAAAAATGAATGGCCTGGAGATGCTAGATGAACTTAGGCAGGATAAAGCCTTAAACGACAGTATTGTTTTTGTGATGACTACCTCAAAAGATGAAGAGGATAAAATGGCTGCGTATGAACAGCATGTAGCGGGTTATGTTGCTAAGTCTTCATCAGATCCTGAATTCAAAGGGCTAATGAACTTATTGAACAGTTATTACGAGATAAACGAATTTCCAGAATAGTCACAATACATCCATAACGGAGCACTTTTTATGAGTGAGCAGTTAAAGATCCTCATCATAGACGATGACATTGTTGATAGGATGTCGATTAAGCGCGCAATCAAAAAATCACAGTTAGATGCGGTGATTGTTGAAGCTGAGAATGCACTTCAAGGTGAAGAATTCATTGCAAGTGCGAGCTACGACATTATCTTATTAGATTTACATATGCCATGTATGAATGGATTGGAATTACTTGAAAAGCTTTCGAATCAACAAACTTCGTTTACCGCGGTCATTGTTTTAAGTCATATTCAAGATGAAGATATGGCGCTGATGTGCATAAAAGCTGGCGCACAAGACTTTATACCAAAACATGAAGTTAACGATACAAGGCTGCTGCGCGCTATTTTGCATGCACAGGAACGATATGCAATTCAATTAAACTTGACGCAGAGTAGAGACTCTCTCGAAAAGTTAGCTAAAAAAGACACCCTCACAGGCCTAGCCAACCGATACTGGTTCGATACCATTATACAAAGCGCACTACCGAGTGCATTGCGTACTGAAACATATTTAGGCTTAGTGTTGCTTGATCTTGATAACTTCAAAGCAGTGAATGACACATATGGACATGATATTGGCGATGCACTGCTGCAGCGCTTTGCACAAAAGCTAAAATCTCAGGTAAGGGAGGGTGATGAGATCTGCCGTTTAGGCGGCGACGAATTCGCAATTATTGTTAATAATCTCACCTCAATTGAAGAAATTTTGTTTTTGGTAGACCGTATTTATGGGTCTCTAAAATCGCCAGTCCTTCTAAACAATATCTCCTTGGAAATTAAAACCAGCATGGGTATTTCCTGTTACCCTGACAATGCTAATAGTCCCGAGGAGCTGCTCAAGACCGCTGATATTGCGCTATATAAAGCAAAAGCTCAGGGGCGAAATCAGTATCACTTTTTCTCACCAACAACGCAGGCAAAAATATCTGCTCACGCAACTTACGAACTCAGACTCCTACAAGCGGCTGAAAAAAAAGCCTTTGAGTTGTTTTACCAACCACAGATAAATCATAATGAAGCATCCCTATCAGGGGTCGAAGTATCCATTCGCTGGCGTAATGACGGTGGCCAGTTTGAACAGCCTAGTGTGTTTATGCCAATGCTTTCGCAACTCAAACTGATGCCACAAATAGGCCTATGGGCATTTGAAACGGCGTGTTCCCAACTTTCCCTATGGCGTAAAAAGGTACCCGGTTTAGTATTACGTTTCTCTTTAGCAATCCCTGTAACGTCAATAGAAGTATGCAGCGACACCTACCTAGATAAAATTCTAAGTATACTTAAAGTCAACGACCTGAATAGCGACGCTATAGAATTAGAAATTACGGAAGACACGATCAGCCAAATGCAAGAGCCGCAACAATGGCTCGGTGCGTTAACAGATGCTGGCTTCAAAATAGTACTCGATGGGTTTGATGCGCATCAGGGGTCACTTCATAGACTGCAAGCATGTAAAGCAAGCGCACTAAAAATTGATTCTCGCTTTATTCAGGAAAGCCTAGATTCTGTTGACGACTATAATTTCTTGCGCGCCATAGTCGCATTCGCCAGAACACTAGACATAGAAATCATTGCCAAAGGTATCGAAACAGACGCACAATTTGCCCTATGCAAATCCTTAAATTTTAGCCGTCTTCAGGGTAAATACTACGATAGCGCTTTGCCATGCGAGGGCTTTGAGAGTAGGTGGCTTGATGTGAAATCAAAATATTCTCGAGTAGGTTAGACGTGAGCTAATCCTCCTTGTACTTGTTTAATTTATTTGGCCTTTAATAAATGCAGCGTATTTTCATAACGCTCGATAAACCCTCTACAAACACTCTTTTCTACCCCATTAGCTAACTTAAATCTAACAGGCAGTGCACAAGGTTTTAAAAAACCTATATTACAGGCAATAAAAAAGCCCCAGCATAATGCTAGGGCTTGGTATGGGAGTCTGGCGATGTGCTACTCTCACATGGGGAATCCCCACACTAC
>NZ_JAHEOJ010000016.1 GCF_018595715.1 Glaciecola sp. XM2 | reverse complement strand
GTTGGTATGACTCCCTTTGTCAAGTTTGACAAAACAATCCTGTGACATTCTTTCGGTCCATAAGATATTTAAAAATTAAGCTAACGCATCAGATGAGGCAGTATTGTCGTCGGTTTACATGCTGGTATCCGTAGGTTACTTATTTTTCAATAAGCAGAGCTGACCTTACTTTTTCCGCCGCAGTGCCTTCTCATCACTCTATGTTCGTGGGTCAAAAACGTGTTGTTTATTGCCTTCCTAACACCCTCGGAGGTTGCACCACATCCGCGGCCTGATCTAAATGCGCTAGCTTAAAACTCTTTATCATGCTGGCACTCTACTAGTGCGCAATTTTGGATTGACCGGTGTGAGTACCACTTCTTTGGTAATCGCCCATATGTAAGCCGCCATCTCCCTGGCAATCGCTGCAATGATTAAATTGTAGTGTTTGCCCTGCTTACTCATGCGTTGATAGCGCTTGCACAATCGTAGTTGCGCCTTCCAAGCAATGTCCAAAATATCTTTGGGTAAGCACTCTTGTCGCTTTTGTAACTCGGTAGAGATATTAGCGGCGAATCGGTAACTATGAGCGCCTTCGATAAGTAATCGTCGTGCACGGCCATTACCTGTTTTGGTAATGGCCCCAATACGGCGTTTACCACCAGAGGAATGTTCTGAGGGCACCAGACCTAAATAACTCATTAGCTTTCTTGGGTGGTCAAAGCGGGTTAAATCACCCAGCTCAGCCACTACACCAACAGCAACCAATAGTCTTACTCCTCGCATAGATTGAATCGCCTTGACCACAGGATAATAGCGCCACTGACGTACTTGATGTTCAAGTTCATTATCGAGTCGCTCTAAGCGCTGTATTCGTTCAGTGATGGTTTGAATGTATTCTTGTAACACGATGTGCTGTGCAGGATGCGGCAGTACCATTTCAGTGAGCCAACGAAGGTGTTTCTTAGACCAGTTAGCCACTCCGTCGTAGTGAATATTGTTTCGCAGCAAAAGTGCCTTTAATTGGTACTTTGCATCCTTTAAATCTTTCATGGCTGTTTCACGGCCACGAGATAAATCACGTACAGCCTCATCTTCCGGCTCGGGGACATAGATGGGGGATAGATCTTCAGATTTTAGTAATTTCACGAGCTTAAGTGCATCGCGTCTATCGGTCTTTATTTTATCACCAGGCTTTTTAGGAATGAGTGACGGCGCTACCACATAACAACAATGACCTAAGCTGGTGATAAACCGATAAATCCAATAGCCACAAGGGCCTGCTTCGTAAACAAAGTGCAGAGTTGCGTTTGGGTATTTGGATTCAAACTGACGCACAAGCTTTTTCACGCTTACTTTTGAAGAGGCTATGCGTCCCATATGAACCGGTGCTTTCCCTCTACCATCTTCGCAATACGCCACTTCGTGAAATTCTTTATGAGTATCCAATCCAATAAAAATTATGCTATGTTTATTCATGCTAGTCTCCAAATTTATATAATGTTTAATCGACAATTATTTATGGCACTGGCTATTGTAGCTAACCCACGAAAATGCGGAGACTAGCACTTTTGAAGGGAGTCATAATGTCTATATTACTACGAGGTAACTTCTCATAGCCGTTGTTTATTCAGATTGGAAAAAGTTTCCTGAAAAATATGTGCCTTTTGAGGCAACGTTTTATGTAAAAGTAGAAAATGATGAAACGGTGATTCTACTCATTAACATAGTGCCTCAATTTCCACTAAGTAATTTGTATTCGTTTAAAGCAACTCTGAGTGATTTCAGAAGTTTTATAGAATCACTATACTTAGGTAAGCGTGGGGCTTATCTTTTACAGCAAGGGATGTTAGTTAAAAGAATGCTGAAAGTTTCAGGTAAATATGCGTTCAATTCGAGCAGTAAAATCGGGAAATTACCCGTAGGATTTTCGTCATTAACAATGACACCGGGAACGTGCAGAAGTCTTTATGAGGAATATTGTGAAGCGTAATACAACAAGAGATTTAATTCGCTTCGCTGTGACGTCACTTCGTGCCGCACATTAATCGAGCGTTAGGTGCCGGCTCCGCCTAGCCAGAGGGTGATTTAAACTCAAATGGAAATTTATAATACTGATATCGCATCCGCTATTTTAATTTTGCTCGGACTTGTCGTTCTTTTCAAAAAGAGCGTGCGATTAACGTTTTCCGTTGGTCCCTCGGGTACTAACAGCTTCGTAAATGAAAACAGTAAGTACACTAAAAGTAGTGATTTTCAACTGCAAGGAATGCGAAAACTCTTACTTGGATTATTTTTAGTTTTAAGCGGTGTTGCCATTGGTTATTATCTGCAAGGAGAATTGGCATTTACACTCTAACAATTGATGCTGATTCAGCACCTAACAAAAGTATTTTGACAGTCGCTGTTGCTCCTTCGGACATTTTGCATTTGCTAAACTCTGCATTTCACTTCGTTCAATCAACGCAGATTTTAGCAAATACAAACTGCCGCAAATGCGAGCGTTATGTGCCATGAATAATTACGTTCTTCGTACTCTATCTATTTTCATCGTACTTATAGCCATAATCCAAATATATGGTATTGGGGAAAGGGGTTTTAGTGCATTTTGGATGTGGTACAAGTTTTATGGTTATGGTGGTATTGATGGCATCACCATTGGGACAACAATGACTGCAATAACTGTTTCTGTCTCGTTAGTCGCAATCACAATTTCTTATGCAATTAGGAATAAATCAGAAGACAAGTTGGTTTTGGTGCTTTCAAAATATTCAATGTATTCTTTGCTGGTAGGTTTAGTGTGCTTGGCAGTTTTATTGGCTAGCCCTTTGGCCTATTTTAATTCAAGGTAGTGGCACATAACACATATGAGCCTCCGGTCTGTCAATGACAAAAGAACACCTATTGCTCATTTTTTTATGAGCAATCTAATTCCTTTCATCAGTTTTGTTTACTTCGTCTGTCATGGTCGATGTTGAGCATATTGCTCACGTCAAACACATATAGAGGCTCTTAATGTTGCACTTTTCAGTTCCTTCTGATGGTCAACGGCACTAGACATTCATCGGTTAACCTTCATCTGTCCTATTCAAAGCTGAGTGGCTTAGTAGAACCAGTTAGTGGCGGGCTCAGCGAAGGTGTAAGCAAAGTCTGATAAAAGTTTATGTTGCGCAACAGTGGCATGTCTAATCAAAGCGAATTGGTTAAGGTCAGTTGGTATAGTTATCGATGCTGCTAGGGCAGATTGATGTGCGATAACAAGATACTCGCCATTTTCCCAGTTATACGATGAAGCTCATGCCACTGCGCGACTTACCCGTTTAAAAACTTATCTTCATTAAATACCTGTTGGTTCTTGAGCATGAAATAAACACAGCGGCCTATTTTATGTGCCAAAGCTGATAGCGCTTTAGCTTTGCTCATGCGTTTCTGAAGCGTTTCAAGGTATCGCTTAGCTTTGTCATTGCCTTTTAAGTACAGAACGGCGGCTTCGCTGAATGCCCATTTCAAATGCGCATTACCTATTTTATTGCCCTGAGTGCCATAGGACTTTCCTGCAGATTCGGCTTTGCATTTTACGAGTCGTGCGTATGACGCAAATTGTTGGACACGAGGAAAGCGCTGTATATCACCCACTTCATATAAGATGGTTAGGGCGAGAATCTTACCAATACCAGGAAAGGATCTTAGAATATGGAAGTCACTTCCCTTGTTGATCTGCGCTTTGAGCTTGACGTAATGCTCGATTTTATAGATTTCGTGCACCATGGTATCGATAATGTTGAGATTTAAGTCCATGCTTTTTTGCACAGCCTCATCAGGAAAGAAGTGGTGCATATGTTGTCTGGCGGGTGAGTTTTGTAGGTTTAATCGTGTTTCAGGCGCAGGTAAATTATATTGGCCAACAGTGCTGGACACATGAGCCTTGAGTTGAGCACTCATACGCATAATATGTGTGCGTCTTCTCAATGCATCCCTGATAGAGCGATGCTCTTTGGGGTAAGCATGGGCAAGCGGGAAATTTCCTCCTCGCATGAGTTTAGCGATCTTCAATGCATCGATTCTATCATTTTTAGTTTTACCTGCATGAATCGCTTTCATGTAGAGCGCATGGCCAAGAATAAAGTCAATGTTGTGCTGTTCGCAAAAATCCGATACCCAGTACCAACAGTGCATACACTCGACGCCGACTACTACACTACCGAGATAAGGTGTCAATAACTGAATAAGTTGCTCTGGCGAATCAGAAATTTTTTCATGGACGAGAACGTTATTTTCATTATCAATAATGCAGACATAAAGTAGGCGGGTGTGTAAATCAATTCCACAATAGTAAGGATGTGTATTAGTATAGAAATTCATTGAGTTTTCTCCGTTGGTTTTGTCGCCTGTTAGGATAAACT
>NZ_JAHEOJ010000015.1 GCF_018595715.1 Glaciecola sp. XM2 | reverse complement strand
GTTACACGCCGTTTGGTGAAACCTTAGATAACCCAAATGGCAATAAGGATGACCAAGGCTATACGGGGCATGTGAGTGACAGTGATACGGGGCTGATTTATATGCAGGCTCGGTATTATGATCCAGTTATAGGTCGTTTCTACTCAAATGATCCCTTAGGATTCCGTGGTGTTCATAGTTTCAATCGCTATGCATACGCGAACAATAACCCTTATAAATATATTGATCCAGATGGTCGGAATGCGGTTGCTATCGTATTTCCTGATTACAAAATATCTGTGGCAGGAACTAAAGTTAGTAACCTTGGACATGCTGGCCTATTAAATATAAATCCAGATACCGGACTCACTCGCTACTACGAATTTGGTCGGTACGGCAATGATGGCATGGTTAGAAACATTAGACTTGATAACGATGTTGTTATGTCAGGTGGCGCTCCCACTTCGGCATCACTTGCTAAAGTTTTCGCTGAGATCTCTAGTAAATCTGGTCAAGGAGGAGCAATATCCGCTGCCTATTTCTCTGGAGCTGATTTTGCTTCAATAGAAGCATTTGCAAACCCTCTTGTCGGACTTAGTGGCAGTGATGGAGGATATGGAGATTGGTCTATGTACAATAGTTGTGGAACGTTTATGCAGGATGGACTTGAGGCTGGAGGCGTTAATACACCTATGATGATAGACCCACGGCCAAACTCATATATAGGAGAGTTACAAGGTGCAAATGGTGCAACAAGTATGAGTTACTCAGGTGGCGTATTTAGAGTGAGTGGAAGAATAGAATCTCGTAAACTAGATGAAGCGTCAAACTAAGACAAGGTAATTTGAAATGGGTAAATTTACATTAATCGCATTAGTTTTATTACTTGGAATAGTAGTTGGTTGGATTTCAAATGAACGATTATCCTCTAAAGATATAACCAGTAGCATTCCAGAGAAACCTTCAACTGTGCCTGAAAGTGCGATATGGGCAGGCGGCTCCGATGGAGGGATGTGGGTAAATTGTAATAAGAGTAATTTGGATAAATTAGAGTGCCAAATATTTGCTGATGTAACAGGCGTTTTAGTTGAAGAAAGTACTTTCGCTATTCAAGACAAAGATTTTAAACCTGTTTTCTATTCTAATGGCTTACTGGAGTTCAAGGCGAGGTATAAGAGTTTAGATCTCGATAAAAACTAAATGATTTTGAATCCAACCACATCGCCTCGCACTCGCGGGGCTTTGTTTTTTGTTCTCAATTCAACTGACTTCAAGAATTAAGCTATACTGATAAAGCACTGAATCAATTATGTTTTATTAATTATTAGTATGGTTGGTAGTGTCGTTGAATGTATATGCAGGCTCGGTATTATGATCCAGTGATTGGGCGTTTCTATTCGAACGATCCGATCGGCTTTGAACTACCCGCATGTGAAGACTATTTTTTGACAAGCAGTGAAGGATTCGTAACCCAAAAATCGAGTCCGTATGAAATATTCATACACTGCCAATTTTCAAAGCTGATAATTGTTGTATCGTGAGTGCTTGTCATTTATATTTTTTGTATAAACATACGCCAAGCGATAGGAACGTATTGTGCAATGGAGGTACTTCTCTCAAAGTATTAAGCGTCAGTTAACGAAGGCGAAGCGACGAAAAATACTCCTCGGGCTCGTACATTTTGTTGTGCTAGTGAATCTTACGCCGTATGTTTTTAACCTTTCGTTGTATAGCTCGGGTAGCGATAAATACGCACCGTCTCGCTATTTCATAGACCCTGTGCGCTTTGAATATATCAATGCCGATCTCGTTGAAAACTATTTGCAAAGCCCTCCAAACGATGACCCTGAAATTGTTCTGTTAGATTCAACGTCAACACCGTTGACCAATGAAGCTGCACTTGAGATTTGCACCGAAACCGTCTTAAGTGATTATTACCACCTAGTTCAAGTGAGAACTCAGCGAGATTTACCCTCCCGATGCCTAGCTTTTCTAGATGCACAAAACCGGCAACAATCGCGTCTTGTTAAAGAGCAATATCTATCAAGTAATCCCTCGTCTGAGCAAGCCCGTGAGCTGCTTGATGCCTTTGCCATAGCATCCACTGAGTGGCTCAATCAAGCTGCAGAACCAACCGCATTGGAGGCGCTGCAAGTTAGCGCATATGCACCAGAATATTACCATGGGTTATTGGCGAATTTTAGCGCGCAACAAAGCTCACAAAACGATATCGAGCAAACCAACCCTTATTCAGCTTATCAGCTCATGCAATTTCCCTCATGGTTACTAGGGCTTATCCTCATTCTCCCTGCAATCACAATATGCTTGGTTAATCGCATGTGGTTTATGGCAGTGCTATTGTTTGCGATCCCTCTGTACAATTATGCTACGTACATCCTTTCTATGTTTAGTGAGTTTGAGCGAGGAGCTAGAATTATTTCGGTTGCAGCCGTCCAGCTCAGTGCGATTTGGCTTATTGCGACGTGCAAGCTCAGAAGCAGGGCGTTTTTCTTGTTTTTGCTTGTTGCATTTATGGGGATCTACTTTCCATATTTTGCTGCAGACTCATTTGACATTATCGATAGTCAGTATTTAGATTATTCCATTACCCAATCAACTATTTCGTTACTTATCTTTGTTACGCTATTTTGTATTGGTAGGCTTTTTGTAAAAGGCGCTCGTCAAAACTTTGCTCTTTTGAAGGGTTTTGGTTGGCTTAACAACACAAAGCTTGTCGCTCGCTCACTCTTTTTATGGCTACCTATGGCGGTATTATGTCTGCCCTTTTTCTATTTTAGCTATTATGCAATCCCTCAGGCGGTAAGCAATAATCTGCACAGTAATCATATTTTGCTTTATGACTATCAAAGTAATGACGACCTTCTAAATAACTCCCTTCAATCATCTGCTTATCATTTCGATCAGGTTAGATTGTTTTGGTTTGTTTATACTGAAAGACTAAAAGAGGAGCTAAAGAGCTCTGGTAAAAGCCTGCAAGAAATTGATTTGGCACGCTCGGTGGAGCAATATTTTGATGCTGTATTTCCTCGAGAGCTTCAATTCAAGGTGAAAAAATCAAACAGGCGCTTCGTCATTGGTACTGTTATCAATGAGGTCAATAAACAAACCCACGCGTCGTTGCAACGCTCGTATCGAACCCTTCGTACGCAAATAAAAAATAACTTAACGCGGATTGCGACAGAGCATCAAGGTTCGTTTGAAAACTTTGCAGGGGAGGTAGTGGATAAAGGCGTGAATGACATAAAAGCCTTCTATGTTAGTGGTAAATCCAATATTAGTGCTCAAGAAGGTAATCTCCAAGCATCGCTGAACGCTTTATTTAGCACGCTATTTGTTTACCATCTGTTCATGACCATCTTGTTTGTGTATGTCTGTATAAAGAGTTATTTGTATGTGTTTTCTAGAGTCAGCTTTCACCCGAAAACCGGCATTGAAGTGACCTTAGGGAGCGAAACAGAAAAAGCCAACGAAGAGCGCGGTGGGACAATTAGTGCGTTAGGCAGTCAATTTGAGCTAAAAACAGATACTCATACTCGCTATTACATATCGAGACGTTTTCAGTGCAGGGGTGCGCCGCCAAACTTAAAGTTTGTGCAAATATTAAGTGCCCCATTTAGTCGATTACTGAATGGCGCGTTAGGTTTAAACGAAATTGATGTGTACGCACATTCTCCCAATATTTCTTGCAGTTCTACACAAGGCGTTGAGTACTTTGAGTGGTCGCTTGAAGAAGATGAAAAAGTTCTGTTTGACTTAAAACATTTTGTAGGCATGACCGACACGGTGAGGCTGTCTACTTTGGTTAGCCCCAAAATATCCTCTCTGCTACTCGGTAAAATCATTTATACGCAAGCCACCGGTCCTGGCAAACTGTTGTTATTAGCCAAAGGGCGCGCTGAAATTTCAGTTGGGCAATCGACTATTCAAAGTCTGCCGCCTGAGCGTGTTATTGCGATGAGTCTGGAGACAAGAATGCATGTTGATAGTCAGTTAGACATGCTCAACATCTATTTCAGTAACGCATATATCAAGCCCCTGAAAGGCAAAATGCTGATCGACGTAGACACGCAAGGCGGAACCAAATCCGGCTCCGCCGCTTTTATACGTCACTTTTTATTGCCCGGTTGAGGCTCTCGCTTATTTTATTGAGCGTTTGTACTCTCAAAAATTTTATCGGCAGAAGCCGCTACAAAGCCTTGATAAAGCTTTCCGTCTGCCATCGGATAACGCTGGGCAAACTCGTAAAAACAGCTTGGAATGGTAAGCTCTCCGTCACTAAAGCTGACGACTGCTTTATCTGCCATGGTAGAGGATTGCGCTAAACACACATCCTCACCGCCCTTAATTTCGCCACCTGAGGTGTTTAAGGTAAAGCCATTGTCTTTTAAAATGGTGTTTACTTCAGTTAGCTCGTCAATATTGCGCAAATGGTTAACGCTCACTGTGAAGTGATTGGCGCGATAACCCCACGCAGCCATCCATGCAGCATACTCTGATTCTGCCAATAGCGTTTGGTAATCTTGCTGACTGACTTGCCAATGAGTACCTGAGTACAAAAAGTTATCTTGAGTCACGACCGATGGGTCGAGTTGGTCAACCAAGGCATGAATTAAGCCCTGCGCTTGTTGACTTAACTCATCGACTCGTAACTCGCTGATAAATACTTTTGGCTGTTCAGGGTCGGGGTGTTGGAAGTGCAGGGCACTGAGCTTTTTCGCTTCAAAGTCATATTCGCCGCCTTGAACGTACCCTACGGCTTCAAAGTGTGCCGCCAATACCTTCAGATTCACCGGAGCAAGGTTGAAAGTACGTAGCGCAATATGGTCATTCACAATATCTGAAGTGCCACTTGTATCGCACAACAAATCATGGATTTTGTGGGCAGACGGCGTAATCTTTACATAGTCTTGCCATAAGCCTTCGAATAACGCGTTAACATTCTGATGCATAGTCATTTTCTCTAAAAATATTGGGTGCTCACACCGCTTATAGATCTAAACCGGGATTAAGTGTGCCTGGTAACGCCACTTTTTCAAGTTCAACCGATGCCACTGGATATGCGCAATAATCAGCGGCGTAATAAGCGCTTGCACGGTGATTACCACTTTCACCAATACCACCAAAAGGTGCCGCGCTGCTTGCGCCGGTGATAGGGCGATTCCAGTTAACAATACCGGCTCGTATGCGCGGTAAAAAGTAATCATAATCTGCTTGGGAGTCAGCCAGTAAACCGGCAGATAGCCCAAACTTTGTATCGTTTGCTAAGGCAATAGCAGCATCGATATCAGTGTAGCGGTATACCTTTAATAGTGGACCAAAGTGCTCTTCATCTGGTACGTCGTTTGCGATGTCGGTCACATCCACAATACCCGGTGTCACAAATCCAGTTTGAGGATCGCTATGCTCAAGTGGCACGATGGAAGTAGCGCCTAGTGAAACTAAATGATCGTGGGCCTTTAACATTTGCGCGGCGGCATTAGCTGAAATCATTGCGCCCATGAAGGGTTGTTCATCAGCGTCATAATGCCCAACTTTAATCTTTTTAGTTGCACTTACCAAGGCAGACAACAGTGCATCACCCTCTGGTGTGTTTGGAATAAAGAGTTTTCTTGCACAGGTGCAGCGCTGTCCTGATGTGACAAATGCAGACTGAATAATGTCGTGCACTGCAGCGCGAGTATCTTCTACTGAGGTAACAATGAGTGGGTTATTGCCGCCCATTTCTAAAGCAAGAATTTTGCCGGGGCTGCCCGCAAACTGTTCATGCAACATTTTACCGGTGGTAGAGCTACCAGTGAAAAACAAGCCGTCGATTTCTGGGTGACTGGCTAGTGCTTTACCAGTCGTGACTTTACCTTGTACAAGGTTTAGAACGCCATCGGGGATCCCTGCTTTTTGCCATAAGCGTACCGCTAGCTCTGCGGTTAAAGGAGTAAGATCACTTGGCTTAAATACAATGGTGTTGCCTGCCAATAGCGCTGGGATTATATGCCCATTGGGCAGGTGCCCTGGGAAGTTATAAGGGCCAAATATAGCAACTACGCCATGTGGTCTATGACGAAGCATGGCACGACCTGCCGGCATGGGGTTTTCAACCGTTCCTGTGCGCTCATGATAGGCACGCTCGGAAATACCCGCTTTACCCATCATAGCACCCACTTCTGTGGCGGCTTCCCATTCGGGCTTGCCAGTTTCTTTGGCAATGGTTTTGGTGAACTCTTGTTTGTGCTCTTCGAGTAGGGCCGCAAAGCGCTTGACGATTTTCAATCGAGATTCAAATGAACTCAAAGACCAGTCAATAAACGCTTTTCGCGCAGCCAAAAGAGCACTTTCTACCTGCTCTGGGCTGGCAGCCTTGCCTTTCCAAACGCTTTGATTTTTTGCAGGGTCGATTGATTCGAAAAGTTCGCCTTCTCCGGCGGCCCAACGACCATTAATAAAATGAGTAGTGTCTTGCATATAATCCTCCTTTAGTACGCTAAATATAACGAGGCGCTATGAAAAATAAGTGGGGCTGCATGGTGCAACGCGAATCTTTGAGCCTGATTCAATCTGCAGTGCTTTGGCCGTTTCGCTGCTCACCAATGCGTCCCCTGATGCTCTTACGACAACCGGTGCAACGCACGCTCTAAAATCAACAATTTTGTCGTTTATTACGAAATACTGAGTCGCATCTTCAAAATGTGGGCTGTCATCTACAGTGACTTTCACTGCGCGGCTATTGCGCACAGTAGATATGTTAGACAAATCGGCTTCGACGGTAGGGCCGGCATCGAATATATCTACATACCCACGGTTACGAAAACCTTCTTGTTCAAGTAAGCGTAGCGCTGGACGCGTTTTTTCATGGACTTGCCCGATACACGCTTGTGCTTCTTTTGAGAGTAAGTTAACGTAGATAGGGTATTTGGGCATCAGTTCAGCAATAAATACTTTGTTACCAATACCCGTTAGATAGTCTGCAGTAGGAAAATCTACTGAGAAAAAGTGACGTTCGAGCCACTCCCAAAACGGGCTTTTGCCTTCTTCATCAGATACGCCGCGCATTTCTGCGATGACGGTATTTGAAAATCGCTCGCGGTGCTGCGCCATGAATAAAAAACGGAACTTTGATAAAAGTCGTCCGGCTTGTCCTTGGCGAGCATTCTCTTTGAGAAACAATGTGCAAATTTCACTTACACCGGTGTAATCATTGCAAAAGGTCAGTATTTCAACGGTATTGTGCACACCTAACTCGCGAGACGCATGCACGACTTTACCAACATGATAATGGTAAAATGCATCATGCAGGCCCACAGTCGCCTCAATGCCAGATGTACCAACCACCTCGCCGGTTTCTGTGTTTTCCATCACAAATAAATAGCTTTCAGAGCCCGCTTTTTGTGGGGTACTGTTAAATGCGGCTTTGGCGTCAACAATCTTTTTGCGCAAAAGCTGCTCGTTGACCGGCAAAGACGTGAAGCCTATGCCGGATTCTTGGGCAATGGTCAAAAGCGCTGGGTAATCACTGTCGGTGATTGGACGAATAACTAACATATAAAAGGCCTATTTGAATTAACTATTCGCAAGCACTTTAGCAATGCCTCGTTCGAAGCGTGCTAGACCTTCTGTAATTTCCTCGTCTGTAATTAACAGCGATGGCGCGAAGCGAATCACGTCCATACCGGCGATAAGGCACATAAGATGCTCAGCGTTTGCTGCGGTCATAAAGTCTTTTGCACGTCCTTTATACTTCTCGTTAAGTGCACAACCTAACAACATGCCTTTGCCGCGTATTTCTGAGAAAACGTCATATTTCTCATTAATTTGGCCAAGTATTTTTCTAAATAAAGCTTCTTTGTGGGCAACACCGTCTAAGATTTCAGGGTTGTTGACGATATCAAACACTTTTTCAGCTACTGCACATGCTAGTGGGTTTCCGCCGTAAGTACTCCCATGGGTCCCAGGCTTTAAGCTGGCAGATATTTTGTCGGTAGTTAACATAGCGCCCACCGGGAAACCACCACCTAATGATTTTGCAGTGGTTAATATATCGGGCGTAACGCCTAAATTCATATATTCGTAGAGCTTTCCAGTTCGTCCCATGCCCGACTGAACCTCATCAAAAATAAGCAGTGCGTTATGTTGGTCGCACAGTTCTCTGACACCTTTAACAAAAGCCGGATCGGGTACAATGATGCCGCCTTCGCCCTGCATTGGCTCCATCATGACAGCACAAGTGCGATCTGAGATAAGTTCTTTTAGTGCATCAAGGTTATTGTATTCACAATGCATTACCGCGCCTGGCTTTGGGCCGAATCCATCTGAATAAGCTGGCTGCCCACCTACAGTAACGGTGAAAAATGTGCGGCCATGAAAGCCCTTGGCAAAAGCGATAATCTGGTCTTTTTCTTCACCAAAGTGGTCAAGTGCGTATCTTCTTGCTAGTTTTAACGCGGCTTCGTTGGCCTCTGCGCCCGAATTGGCAAAGTACACTTTATCGGCAAATGTCGCGTCTACTAATTTCTTCGCTAATCTGAGCGCTGGCTCATTCGTAAATACGTTGCTCAAATGCCAAAGCTTAGCGCCTTGCTCTGCTAATACTTTTACAAGCTCAGGGTGGCAATGCCCAAGGACGTTGACGGCAATGCCGCCTGCAAAATCGATATATTCAATGTCGTTCTGATCCCATACACGCGCACCTTCGCCACGCACAGGTACCATTTCTGCTGGATTATAGTTGGGCACCATAACTTCATTAAATGTACTTCTGGTTACTTGCATAAACACCTCTAATGGCTCAATAAAACATTGTTCGCAACGCGCCCTTTAATTAAAAATCGGCCTGAATGTATCCGTAACGAACATAAAATCGACGCTTATTATGACAGAATAAATGCTGTGAGTCGCTACTATAAAAGTGCTCAAGAGCTTGTTTTTATTGTGATATGCAGATATTTGCATAGTTAATGAATAATTATATTTACCTTTATTTAACGCTTGAGCAAAGCGCGTTGTCGTTAGCAATTACGACAATGTCTTTGAGCCGGTGCGCGCTAAAAGATTCGGGCTATGCTATAAAATCAAAAAGCATATTCATGCAAAAAAATATTGGGGTTATGAGGGGGTTTGGGTATCTTCTGGAGCAGATTCTGCAATTTTCAGCTCAATCCCTGTCAAATTAATCTTGGTAACCAGCGCTACATCGTCTGATTTGATGCCAAAATTACGCAAGTAAAGCATCGACGCTTCTTTACTCATCAACTTATGAGATTGCATCATTTTAAATTGCATATACCCCTGTGCATTGAAAAGCAATTTCGTAAGGGGGTGCAGGTTGTGCTCTTCCAGAAATTTATAGCTGATGCTACGAATCGCAATATAGTCTTGAAAACCCATGCCGATGAGCAGCCATTTACATCCGAGCTTGTTGAAAATGTCGGACGTAATTTGTGACGCATGACGATTCCACAACGACATCAAATAACGATGTGAGGGCTTTAACGCAGCGAGTGCCTTGGCCTGTACGGGATTATTTCGTTTACGAGCATCAATAATTCTTTCGCGTAAGGTATCGTCAAATGAGCGTAAGTACATCGTAGCGATAATCGAGCGACCAATGTTTGAGAGTAAACCAAGGTTAAACCCAAAATGGGGCTTTATCCCACGTTTTGCTGCCAACGCTTTGGCGATGTTGCCAGTGCCGATGGTATACAACCACAGATGTTTTTGAAGATCAGGTGTGAACTCAGAGTGAGGCGGCATACAGTGTTTGGCGATTAAAACAGGGATCAAGGAGCGTAAGCTTTCAATACCGATAAAGCTTAATGCACTGCTGATGGTTTTCAATATCACAGGGTGACCTTGTGAATCCACGCGGCGATACTTCGGTTGGCGTACAAATTTGAGAATGGATATTTCAAGCCATTTAACCTGCTCGATGCACTGCACAAGGCGCGATATAGAGCAAGATTCGGTATAAAGCACATCGAGCAACTTACCAATGGCGAGGTCAAAATCCAGCACTTTGTAGAGCATGTCATCTACATCGTTAAAGCGTTTTTCGAGAGCGGGGATTAACGTGCTATGAAACTGTGATTCAATTTCATGCATGAAGTTATTTTCGGCAGTGGCGGCGACTTCTCGTTGCTTGTTTGCTAACTCTTCTACCATCAGAAGTTTTCGGCGTGATTCCGCCTGCTCTGAGTCTTCAAGCATTTTCATCATTTCGGTTTTTTGTCCCGACAAAATGATGGCCTCATCAGTCGACAGCAGCAGTTGTTCGAATCTGCCATTATAAACGGAGGCTAATTGAGAAACGCTTTTTTTCATTCACTACCCAAGTGTTAAAAAGTTTTGTAAAACCTTATGTCCAAATTCTGTTAATAAAGATTCTGGATGAAACTGCACGCCGTAAAGGCGCAGGTGATGATCTTCTATCGCCATTACTTCAGCTTCATCAAAGTCTTGGCACCATGCGCTAACGCGAAACGATGCTGGTAAGGTCGTTGGCGCCACAATTAACGAGTGGTACCTTGTTGCGACAAATCTTTCACTCACATTTGCAAACAGTCGAGAGCTTGGCTCACAAACAATATTCGATGTTTTTCCATGGCGAATATGTTTCGCACGCTCTACAGTTCCACCCATTACTTGCGCAATTGCCTGATGACCTAAGCAAACCCCTAATATGGGTACTTTGCCTTTCAACGCATCAATAGCGGCCAGCGAAATACCAGACTCATCAGGGGAGCATGGTCCAGGTGAAATGACCAAATGTTGAAAATCCATGTTCAACAAATCTTCAGTAGCAATATCGTCGTTTTTGAATAAAGTTACCGATTGATTGAGTTCTTCAAAATAACGCACTAGGTTGTATGTGAAGGAATCATAATTGTCGATTATAACGACCACGTCACTTACCTTGGCACAAAACCTAATTTGTTATACACCTTACTTAGTGTATCGGACGCAATGGCTTGTGCTTTAGCACTTCCTTGCTGCATAACGTCATGTAAGTAACTGTGGTCATTGCGAATTCGAGCGTATTCGCTTTGGATGGGCTCTAGCATTGATACCACTGCATCGGCAACGTCACCTTTTAGATGTCCATACATTTTGTCTTCGTACTCTGGCACCAAGGACTCGATAGATTTGCCTGTGGCGCACGATAGCAAAGAAAGCAGGTTGGAAACGCCGGGCTTTTCAGCAACGTCAAAATAAATGCGCGCTTGTTCATCACTGTCTGTGACCGCGCGTTTAATTTTTTTCGTGAGTTTTTTGGGGTCTTCTAAAAGGCCAATAAAATTGTTTGGATTGTCATCTGACTTCGACATTTTCTTGGTAGGATCTTGCAGGCTCATTACGCGCGCGCCAGCCTCAGGAATGAAGGGCTCGGGCATCGTAAAGACGTCGCCATATATGTTGTTAAACCGCGTAGCGATATCTCTCGTGAGTTCTAGATGTTGCTTTTGGTCTTCACCAATGGGGACTTCATTGGCTTGATACAGCAATATATCTGCCGCTTGTAGCACCGGATAGGCGTAAAGCCCCACATTAATGTTGTTGACGTTTTTTTGCGATTTGTCTTTAAACTGCGTCATTCTATTGAGCTCGCCCATTTGCGTATAGCAATTGAGCACCCAACCTAACTGCGCGTGTGCGGGCACATGCGACTGCATAAAAATGGTGCTTTTTTGTGGGTCAATACCGCATGCCAAATAGAGTGATAGGCCATCAAGACAGGCTTGTTGCAATGCTTTTGGGTCTTGGCGCACCGTGATGGCGTGTAAATCGACGATCATATACAAACAATCGTGAGTTGACTGCATGGCTACCCATTGGCGCAATGCACCCATGTAATTGCCCATGGTCAACTGCCCAGAGGGTTGGCAGCCACTTAAAACGACAGGTCTATCTGAAGACATGAATTTTCCTTGTAAAACAGCGGTAATAATTTAAAAAATAGGTTATTTAATGGCGTTCTTCATTGCCGAAATGGTTTGATGATAATCGTCACTATTGAAGATGGCTGAGCCTGCGACAAACATATCGGCACCGGCTTTTCTCACATCGGCAATGTTTTTAGTATTAATACCGCCATCCACTTCTATGCGCAGGTCTAGTTTTAACGAATCGGCCCATGCTCTAAGCGCCTTAATCTTATCTAGACTATGTTCGATGAATGCTTGACCACCAAAGCCTGGGTTAACCGACATAATCAACACATAATCAAGCTTGTGAATGACATGATCCAACACATTGAGAGGTGTCGCTGGATTTAAGGCTAATCCTACTTTGCAGCCATGCTCTTTAATGAGTTGAACACTTCGGTCAACATGCTGGCTGGCTTCGGGGTGAAAGCTAATCATGCTCGCACCAGCTTTTGCAAAGCTATCAATTAATGCATCTACAGGGCTGACCATTAGGTGTACATCAATATCGGCGGTGATCCCATAATCACGCAAGGCGCTGCAAATCATTGGTCCAAAGGTAAGGTTAGGGACATAGTGGTTGTCCATCACATCAAAATGGACAACGTCAGCTCCCGCTGCTAATACATCTTCTACTTCTTGGCCTAGACGAGCAAAATCAGCTGAGAGTATGGATGGAGCAATTAGCGGTGAATTCATACAACCTCCAATAAAAAAACGAAGTGTAACGAACTTCCTGAGATAGGCAAAGTGAAAACCCTGCCCTTTAATGGGGATAATGGCTTATTTTGGTGCAATTGGACCATTATTTACCATACTCTCTCCAATGTTAGAGCGGGCAGTCTTTAATCAAATTTATATTAAGCTCAATTAAAACAGTAAGTTAAATTTAAATTTTACCGTAATTTGTTTTCAGGCACTGCTTTTGCTAAAGCCAAAGTAACTAGCGACATAACAATAATAATAATATTGCCACGTTTTAAAAATACACTTTTTGTAAATTATGGAGAACACACATGCTAAACATCAAAAAAACGGCCATTGCGGCATCTTTATTGGCAACAACCTTTATTAGTACACAGGCGATGGCCGAAACTGAATGGTCTGCTAACATTGGCGTACTTAGTGAATATCACTTCCGTGGTATTGTTCAAAACAACAGCGCCACAGCAAACGGTGGTGTTGATGTAGAGTCAGGTGGTTTTTATGGCGGTGTTTGGGTCGCTGATGTCGGCACTGATGGCGAGAGCGGAGCGGGTCTTGAAATTGATATCTATGGCGGTTATGGCTTCGAATTTGAGAACGGATTATCGCTAGGTGCTGGCGTTACCTCGTATCAATACACAGGTGACTTCGATACTGAATATAACGAAATTAACTTATCTGCAGGCTACGGCTTTTTAAGCGTTGAATACACGCTTGGTGAAAGAGACGGTGAAAGCGATCCAGATGATTCATATACTTTCTTAGGTATTACTGCTGAAAATGGCGGCTTCTATGGCACATTTGGTGTGTTTGGTGGCGACTATGAAGGCCATTACGGTGAAGTTGGCTACGGCGCTTCATATGAAGGATTTGATTTTGGTATGGCCTTTATCAAAAGTAACAGTGATTTAGATAATGACGAGACGCTTTATTTCTCAGTCTCAAAATCATTCAGCCTATAAGTAAGCTTGCGCGCTACACAGGCAATTGCTCCTAAGCGCACGTATAAAGCTTCTGATAAAACGCCAACGTTTGTTGGCGTTTTTTATTGGGATGAAGTATTATCACAAGGTAATATTGGGATGAAGTATTATCACAAGGTAATATTTATTAGAGGTAGCTATGAGTAAGTCGAAGCATTCGTTGAAGCGTCTCATGATCACTGTGTTTGTATCGAGCTTTGTTGTCGTAACAGCAATGTATTCTATGCTAATGACAGCTAATGCACCTTGTCACAATATCACCAATGGTTATAACATTGAGACTGCTGTTTCTACTCATCAATGGCAGCGCGGAAACGCCGATGTCGACGCCTTTTGCAATCGTGATAGCCAACAAATCAACTGGGTCACCTGGTTGTTCCAACGCCCTCAGTCAGCACAGTTTCACTTTGTTGATTTATTAGAACTGCTTAACCGCTAAGCGTGAATATAACTACTATGAGCAATCGTTTTACGCGCATGTGGCGGGTCGTTCGTAGTGTGTTTGCCGCGTTTCTCGGTGTGCAAAGCCAACAGCATTATGAAGAAGATTTCACTGAAGCTAACAGTATTGTGCCCTACATCGTTGTGGGTGTGGTTATTGTTGCGCTGTTTGTGTTATCGATTGTGGGAGTTTTGAAGCTATTTATGTAGCTTTACCTTAAGAGCCAGTTGACGCTACGCCATTTTTACCTGCCGCTTGATAGAACTGATTTGATTCCAGGAATAACACAAGCTCTTGGTGAGCAATCGGACGAGATATTAAATATCCTTGAATGTAGTCACACCCAAGCAGCCTTAATTGTTCGAAGTGCGCTTCAGTTTCAGCTCCTTCGGCAACGATGGGGACAGAGAGTCCGTGCAGCATCTGTGTTAAAGAGCCGACTATACGCTGCTGTCTTGCGTCAACATCGATATTGTTCAACAACGAGCGATCTAATTTAACCGTGTTGTAAGTGAAGGCGGTCAAGTAGGAAAGCGATGAATAGCCAGCACCAAAATCATCGATAGCAATCTTAAAGCCTAGTTCTGTCGCCTGTTCAATCCATTCTTTGGCCTGCTCAAAATTGGTAATCAGAGAGGTCTCTGTGATTTCAAGCTCAATACGTTTAGCGTCGATATTACGCTCTTTGATCATAGTCGACAGTAAATACAACGCCTCATCATTAACAAGCTGAGACGGACTTAAGTTAATCGACATGATAATGTTGGTCAAACCAACACTGTCTAAATATTCCAACTCGGTAAGCACCTCACCCACGATCCATTCAAATAGCGTATTCATGTTTTCGCTTTCTTCTAATACGTCAATGAAGATGGGTGGCGGAATGTGGCCAAGTTCAGGATGTTCCCAACGGCATAACGCTTCTAGTTTTACTAACGATCGGTCGCTAGCACTGACGACGGGCTGGAACACCATGTAGAGTTGCTCGTTGGCCAAAGATGAAATGAAATCGTTTTTGATTGTGAAGCGTCGCTGCGCATTTTTGCGCATTTGTTCGTTGAAAAAGGTAAAGCAGTTCTTACCGTCTTCTTTTGCTTGATACATGGCAATATCTGCATAACGCAAAAGACGGTCCGGCTCTATGGAAGTCGCCGGCTGAAACGCGATCCCAATACTTGCGCTGATAGTGATGCTGGTATCGTAAATATGAAAAGGCGCAGAGAAAAGCTCTACGACTGAATCTGCCATAAGCTTTAAGGTATCTTGAGATGCATAGTTCGAATAACAAATGACAAACTCATCACCGCCTATGCGGTACACACGAATAAATTTATTCACCACACCTTTTAATCGATAACCAATTTTTTTGAGCATGATATCGCCGGCTTCGTGACCGAGATTGTCATTGACGGGTTTAAATCCATCTAAATCCAAGAAAAATATCGCTACGTTGGCGATATGCTCCTCTCTGTTCATATTGGCTAAATCCTCTATGAGGACATTGCGGGTATATAGGCCGGTTATGCTGTCGATAGTAGCTTGGCGCACTAAGCGCTTTTGTGAGTTGCTCAGTTCTTGCTCGTATGTCTCTAGCACGTCTATAGCGTGACGAAACTCGTCTTCTAAGTCGTCAAGCTCATCTGGCATCATTGCTTTGCGAGGCTTCCCTAATCGATAACGGGCAATGTTGTACTCTTTCGCACCGATGAGTTTAATCGCTCTTTTTAACTGGTTAATTTTAGAGATGGGAATAATCGTAAATAGAATCAAAAATAACAAGATACCAAAGGTAAGGGTAACAAAAATAATAATAACTTGTTGTTTTTGCTCTCGTTGTTGCATGAGTGTGGCCGACACATCATGTACAAACATTATGCGCAAGTCCTGTCCAACGGCGCGTATGGTTTCAAACCAAACGTAATAGTCCATGTCGGGTAGTGCTATTAACACGCCGTCTTGCTCTAGCTGTTGCAGCTGTACTTCACTTAACGGTAAGGCGAACAATTCAGCGGTGTTCTCCATACCGGTCATTACTTCGGTCGCGTAGCGCGATAAGGTATTGTTTTCTTGCGCGGTTTGTTCAAAAGGTGAAATAACACCAATATCGCTGCCCACTATAGAATTTAAAAGCATCACCGCGGGCGTTAAATCTGATAATAATGATAACGACCAAATTTGCCCCTGATAATTCACCGGTACTGATGCGGCTAATTCGCAGGTCTGATGGCATAAAATGCCAGTTTGCGGACGTCGCTGCGTCTGCACGAGCAGCTGCATCTCTTGCATATCCGCTTTAGGAAAGCGGCCAAAGGCGATGTCGGTGGTGCCGTTAGAAAACGAGAGGGAGGAGAGTGAAAAGCTCAGTTGAATCCTAGGCCAAACCGCTTCAAAGAAAGGGGTGATTTCAGACTGTTCAAGTTGCGACAAATTACTTAATAGCGCGACCTCTTCTGCTGAGAGTATATGTTCTTGCATTTCGTCTGCAAGAAGCAACCGCGTCGCCCGTAAGTGAGCTTGTTTTATGGTGCTGATGTTTTCATCTAAGGTTTGTTGTTGTTGAATAGACACAAACATATAGCTTGCGGCAAGTGCAATAATTGCAACGACCACAACCAACAACAACATCTTTGATAACAATCCACGCAGTATATTCACGTTAGGGCGCTGACCTATATGGAGTTAATAGCAAAACTTCACCTGTTTAAATCGGGCGCGAATGATACAGTATAGACCTAAACACGCATAGCATTATAATGGTGTATCGGCACAACAGCGCGGCGACTTAAGCTATAATGTCAATTAGGCGAGCTAGGAGGGGTGTTTAAAGCAAGCAGATTTTTTACCCTATCTCGCTGTGCTTAATAAAACCCTGTATATTTTGTGTATAGTGTGATCAAATACTGTACGACTCAAATAAAAACTCCAAAGCTGATGACCTATCAGCTATTAATAAGAGAGATATGGCGCACAAATCCACATTAAACAAAGCTGATAGCCGAAAGCTAGGGTATATCGGCGCAGTCCCTCAGCAACGTGCTGACATCCCTCGCGACTCTGATTCGTGGTTTACGCCCAGCACATACATCGACATGGTGCGCCAGACGATTGGTGAGATAGACCTAGACCCTTTCTCTAGCGCACAAGCCAATGAAGTGATCAAAGCCAAGCGCTATTTTGATGAAACCAGTGATGCCTTTAAACAAAGGTGGTTTGATGACTTAGGCACGGTGTTTATGAATCCGCCCTACAGTCGGCAACTGATAAACGCCTCGGTGGATTTGTTTATTCAGCATTGGCTTAAAGGGCATATTTCTCAAGGGGTTGTACTGGTGAATAACGCGACTGAGACAAAATGGTTTCAAGCGCTTTTACATGAGGCGTCTGCAATTTGCCTAGTAAATAAGCGCATCGCTTTTGAAAATCGAGACGGTAAACACGTTTCTGGCAATACCCGCGGTCAAGTATTTTTCTATTTTGGTACGCACACCACTAAGTTCACTCGCACATTTAGCCGCATTGGTGCGGTGTTAAAGTGCACTTAAAAGCAAGCATCACTGCAACTGTTGCAGTTAAGGAATTATCGTGAGAAGTATTTCTTTTTTTATAGCCAATTTGTTTGTGGCCAGCGTTTGTTTCGCGCAGGTACAAAGTGCTCCTTTAGTATCCATCCCGAGTCAAGATGGGTTTTTTGAGCGGATCAGCCAATTGTGCGGTCAAGCATTTGCTGGCACGGTGGTCGTTGACAATCAGCCTAGCGACGCATTTAGTCAGCCGCTTAAGATGCATGTACGAAAGTGTGATGAACAGCAGCTACAAATCCCGTTTCATGTGGGAGATGATGCATCGCGTACCTGGATTGTGACTAAGACAGGCAGCGGGCTGTCGCTAAAACACGATCATAGAAAGTCTGACGGAAGTCACGACGCACTCACTATGTATGGTGGTCATACGCTAGATGCAGGCTTTGAGCATATTCAAAGCTTTCCGGCTGATGAGTACTCCAAACAATTGTTCTCTAAGCTGGGATACCCTCAATCTCTTGGCAATACTTGGCAAATGTATATTTATGACGACGTATTTACCTATCGCTTGGTGCGTCAGGGCAGAGAGTTTCGAGTTGATTTTGACCTAACAAAACCGATAGCGCTACCACCTACACCTTGGGGCTATGCTGATTAAAGCTCGCGGTTGAGGTTTATCTCTTGTTGAATTTGCTGCACGGTTTTCGCAAATGGACTGCCGCGCACGACATTCTCACTTAAACTTGAGATGCTTGCAGTTGCCTCTGCTATGGTAGAAAAAGACTGATTTGATAGCACTACGTACCATGGGCCGCCATATCGCTGAGTCTGATACACCCAAGTGCTGTCTTGTAAGTTATTATCGCTGATGTAGCTTTGCAGTACCGATAAATTCTGCATACCTGAGAGCTGTAACACAATGTTTGAGGCGGGTAGCGTTAGCAGTGTTGACTCATCAAACAAAAAATTGTTTGTGGTTGGTGCCGAGAGTTCCAATGGCTCAGCTTGAATGTCGGTGAGCGTTTGCGATAACTGCTCATCTAGCTGCGATACACTGACAATATCGTCCACCGCAAAATCCTCATTTGCTTGAGCGGTGACTTCGCTTTCATTTTCGCGGTTTACTGGGCTTTGTGCAGGCTGCGGTGCCGCATCGACATAGGTTAGATTCTCATTGGTGGCTACTGAAACTGGCTCAACTCGTTCCGCCGGCTCCCAATTGCTCACAAGCAACTCGTCGGTAACGCTTGGCGTCACAACTTCTGCATTTGCGGTGTATGCAGAGCCATCTTCGATAGATTCGATTTCTTCTAGGTCAAGAATAGCTTGAGATTCGCTAGGCAGCGTAGGCGCCTCGTCAGTGCTTGCTTGAATATCCTCAGGTAACTTCCCGGTAGATAGTAGAGTGGCCACATGATGGGGATATTGTAAGGTCATTAGTGCAATAAAAATAACTAAAAACACGCCGAGCACAGCACTAATAAACCAGGTTTTTTTGAGTATTGAATCACCTGTAGACGGCGCAAAGAAGGCGCGTTTTTGTGCCATGAGGTTTTCAAGTGCGTTGACATCAAAGCCTACCGCATCGACCGATTGGGTAGACAGTAAAACAGGTTTATTGCTGTTGTGATCAGGCAAAGCCTCCTGGGCTCTTTCTGTCCAAGACTGCTCACCAAATAAAATAACGTTTATGTGCAGGTTTTCATGATGCTGACGACTGGTTGCTACCCATTCCCAAAGTTCGCTTAAAAACGTCATATCCAAGTACTGGGCTTGCGAGATACAAACGAGGTAATGCCCTTTGTTAGGGTCTATGTCTTGCAAAAGCTCCGTGAGTGGGCGCACAAAACTGCCGACGGTATGATTGGCAAGCTGTCGACATATTATGCGCCGGTAATCGCTGGCATCTTGCTCGTCGCTGGCAGTGAGAAAAGAGACTTCCGTACTTTCTTGCTGAAGCGCTAAAAAGTCACTTAAATTACGCTGTTGATTGGCAACAGAATCGCTACCTACAAAAATAAGCTGCGAAGAGTAATTTACTAATTGTTCTAATCGATTGTGAAGTTCTGACACCTAAATTCCTGAACCAGTAAGCCTAAAGCTATCGCAAATGTATCCAAAGAATTGTGCTGCGCGAGTTAATCCAGCAGTTTTACCAGCATCTGTTCGGTAACATCATCGACTACCTCAGCTGCACCAATACTAGTGGGTAAGACAAACCTCATACGATTATTGAGCGCTTTTTTATCTCTTAGCATATGCGTAATGTAGGTCTGTGCTGTCATATTCTTTGGTCCTGCCGTGGGTAATGAAAATGCCTGAATAAGCGCGCTTACGCGCTCAACATCTGTCAAATTTACATCACCGCGTTGCAGTGCAAGCTCAGTAGCAATTACCATACCAGCTGCAACTGCCTCCCCGTGCAACCAGTTTCCATAACCTTGTTCAGCTTCTATGGCGTGGCCAAAAGTGTGCCCGAGGTTGAGCAGGGCGCGGACATTTTGCTCTCGCTCGTCTAAGGCAACAATATCGGCTTTAATTTGGCAACAACGCGCGACCATATAGCTAAGCGCACTCGCATCTTTTTTGATAATAAGCGCGATGTTTTGTTCAAGCCAAGTAAAAAAATCGCCATCGTGAATGATGCCATATTTGATGACTTCAGCCATGCCAGCTGAAAACTCTCTATCTGGCAATGTACGTAAAGTATCAATATCTATATACACGGCTTTAGGTTGGTAAAAGGCACCAATCATATTTTTGCCAAGGGCATGGTTGACGGCGGTTTTGCCTCCTACCGACGAGTCTACTTGTGATAATAGCGTGGTAGGAATTTGCACAAAATCTATGCCGCGCTGATAGCAGGCTGCAACAAAGCCAGACAAATCTCCGATAACGCCTCCACCTAAGGCAACGATGCACGCGGAGCGAGAGGCTGGCATGGCCAACAATTTTGACATGACCTGCTCAAAGCTTGCGAGTGTTTTGTGTGCTTCGCCATCGGGCAGCACGACAACGTCTACTTTACGGCCCATGGATGCAAAACGGCTGCTGACCGTCTCAAGATAAAGCGGGGCGACAACATCATTCGTGATGATGATGATATGAGGCGCAGGTATTTCGTCAAATAAAAAGCCGGTATCTGTCAAGATACCGGCTTCAATATATATCGGGTAACTGCGCTCGCCTAGGTCGACATTCAATGTAGGCATGGTGAGCTCCTTTTGGACTAAGCGTTACAGCCCTATTTTACTGATAATTTGATTGGCAACAGCGCGGGCGCTTTGCTCGTCTGTTTCTACTACGTAGTCCGCAACATCTTCATATAAGGGGTTACGTTCGCCAGCGAGCTCGCGCAACACTTTTTCGGGATCTTCGTTTTGTAGAAGCGGGCGGCGCTTATCGCGTTGAGTTCTAGCTACCTGCTTGTCGATCGTGGTTTGTAAGTACACCACAATGCCTCGTGCTGAAAGTCTATTTCTGACGGCTTTAGAGACCACAGAGCCACCGCCAGTTGCTAGCACAATTCCTTGCTTATCGGTAAGATCGTGAATCACATCTTCTTCACGCTTTCTAAAGCCTTCTTCACCTTCCAAGTCGAATATCCAAGCGATATCTGCGCCTGTGCGACGTTCAATTTCTTGGTCTGAGTCATAAAATTCTAAATGAAGTTCATCGGCGAGGTGGCGGCCAATAGTGCTTTTACCAGCACCCATGGGACCGACTAAGAATACATTACGTTTTTCAGCCATATTTTGCTAATTCACATCTTAAATAGTTGGTTTATGTCAGTTTTTGTCTTATTCGTGCAACTGACTTTGACCATAACAAGAGGCCTTGCTATGGGCGAATTTTGTCCTCGGGAAAAATCGAGATGGCGGATTATCTCAATGATTAGCGCATGTTTGCAAGCTTTCAAATGAAAATGCCGGTGATTTCTGTGGAAATCACCGGCATTTGAGTGCTAACTGTATGATTTTATTGACCTTCGAGGATTATCCTAGGTGTAACAAAAATTAACAATTCGCGTTTTTCTTCAATTTTCTGAGAGGTTTTGAACAAATTACCTACTACAGGTAAGTCACCAAACAAGGGTACTTTTGACACATCATCAGTACTGGTTTGTTGGAATATTCCGCCAAGTACAATAGTTTCGCCATTTTCTACAAGCACCTGTGTGCTGATTTCTTGCGTATCAATGGCTACCGCTGGACCTGTAGACGTTGATACAGTCTCACCACGGGTGTCTTGGGTGACGACTAAGTTCAAGATGATACGGTTGTCGGGCGTAATTTGAGGCGTGACGCGTAAGCTCAATACTGCCTTTTTAAACTCTACCGACGTAGCACCAGAAGAGGTCGCTTGTACGAAAGGTATTTCAGTACCTTGCTCAATATACGCTTCTTGCTGGTTAGCAACCGTAATACGTGGACTTGCGATAATCTCACCTTTGTTCTCGGACTCAAGTGCGCTTAACTCTAAGTCTAAGATGTTACCATCAACTAGATTGGCAATTTGGAAACCGATGCGGCCGGCCGGGTTAGATACCGGAAGGTTGACGTTCAAGCGGTCGGTAATCGACGGAACGATGCCTGCTCCTGCTAGGTCTGCGCCTTCTAAACCACCTGAAGATGCAGAGTCGCTGCCAGTGCCGGTAAAGCCCCAGCGTACGCCTAGTTGCTCGTCAGCATTTTCACGAACGGTCACCATGCGTGACTCAATTAATACCTGCTTAACAGGAATATCTAAGGTTTCAACGACACTTCTAGCTTGGTCAATCGACTCTTGCGTGTCACGAATCAGCAAGGTGTTTGTGCGATCATCTACGCTCACCGTGCCGCGGTCAGACAAAATGCCGCCATCAGTTGTTTTCAATATCTCTGCAAGCGCCGCAGCGGTTGCATAGTTCACTGAAATGTTCGCAGATTTTAATTCAGCTAAGCTTTGTACTTGCTGTTTAGACTGTAGCTCTTGTGTTTCGCGAGCGGTAAGTTCTTCGCGTGGAGCGATAAGCAAGATGTTACCTTCTAGGCGCTTATCTAAACCACGGATTTTCAAAATCATATCTAATGCTTGGTCCCACGGAACCGCACTTAAACTGATGGTGACGTTTCCGGCAACCGTGTCGGTGGTAACTAGATTAAAGCCGTTCACTTGTGCAATGATTTGTAATACCTGGCGTACTGGTACGTCTTGGAAATCCAAAGAGATAGGCGCACCGCTGTAGTCTTTCTCGGCTGATTTAGCAATCTCTTCGTTTGTAATTGTAACAATATCAAAGGTGTAGCCATCTTCTAGCTCAGTTTTTGAGACCTTTACTCGGCCGTCATAACGAATTTCAACACGCGCGGTATCATCTCTTTGGAAGGTTTCAATGTTTTCGACCATGGTGCCAAATTGACGTACATCAATCTCGACATACTGCTGCTCGTCAAGTTCACTGCCTTCAAAGCTAAGCGCAATATTGCCTCGGGCTTCTACCATCGCCAGCTCGGGCACCCCGTTTTCAAACTTCACGGTTACTTGAGCGGTATCGCCTCTGCGGTTAAATGAAATGTCACTTAGCAGGACTTTATTGGCTTCTAGCTCATCGCCCACTGGGTCGATTAAGGCTACAGGCGCTTCTTGTGCCACTACCCCAAAGGTAACAATGCCCACCAATAATGCGCATACGAGATACCAACTTGGCTTGCGACGGTTTAACTTTTTATTAAAAATGTATTGCTCAGACATTGTTATTATCCCCTGCAGCAGACATACCTAATGTGGCTTGTTTCTCTTGCCAACATCCGGCTCCGTCTGGGAGCATTTCTCTAATTTTCACTTCAGTGTTCGTAATTTCTATGACTTTCCCATGGAACAAACCAAGGTAATTGCCAACGGTGACTCGGTGTAAACTGCCGTCATTTGCTTTGATTAGTGCATATCTTTGTCCACCAATCGTTAGCACACCTGACATTTGCAAAGCGTCTAAACCAAAGCGCTCAAGTTTTTCTCTGTTTCTTGTGCGATCTGGCTGAGCACAGTTTTCAGTAGCAGCGATTTGCACGCTTTGTACTTCTTGCGATGCTCTTCTAAACGGGCTTCGAATAGTGCTGGCGGTATACTCAACATTTTCGACCTGCTTAAACTCTGGGTACGGTTCAATGCTCACTTGAATATTTGACTTAACCTGCTGTGTGTAAGCCACCAAATCATCGATGCTTGCTCCACAACCCGTTAATATCAATGCACTGGACGCACCTATAAGGAATCGTTTCATTGCATTCCCTCCGTTTGTTCAGAGCGATATGTCTTCGCTTGCATCCGTAAAGACAGTTCACCGTTTGTACGCGTTACGTCAAAATCGTGTAGGGTTACAATGCGTGGTAAATTCGCAACATTCGATGTGAATTGACCAAATTCATGATAACCACCCACTACTTCTATCTGTATCGGCAGTTCGGTGTAAAACTCCTTAGGAATTTCGCGTTGCCAGTTCAATAATTTGAATGACAAGCCGGCATCAGTGCCAACGAACGTAACGTCATCGAGCAGACCTGGTGTTTCATTTGAGGTCGGCAAGGATTTCAACATGGACGAGAAATCATTTTCAATACGTGCTAATTGTTCTTTGTATGCTTCAAGGTTAACCGCTATGCGATATTTGGCCTCGAATTCACCTCGTAGTGTTTGTTCTTGGCCCTGCGCTGCCTCTAATATCGGTAGCTTGCCACTGATGATGGTGTAGTAGCATATGGCACCTACCGCGATGCAGCAAAATACAGCAACAAGGGTTTTAATCTCTTTTGGCCAGATCGCAACTTGTTCAAAGTCGAGTTCGTTGACCTCTTTGAGTTTACTAAAATCAAAAGCCATGACTATCGACCTCCCGTTTGCGATTCGGTTTGCATTTCAATTGGTGCATACCTAGGGCTTAATGAAAGCGTTAACTCAAAGTCACTGATAGCATTTGAGGTGCTCGCATCAGCAACAATTGAAGATAGCACTGGGTTGATAAACACATCCGACTGTTCCAGGCTTCTAACAAAAGCAGATAAACGGTTGTTTGACTCGCTGATACCAATAATTTTTAAGTTATTATCTTTGCGCGATAAGCTATTGAATGAAACGCCAGCAGGCAAAGTGCGTGCTAGTTCTTCAAACAAAACAGGCGTGACGTTACGGCTCACTTGAAGCTGCTCAATCAGGCTCATCCGTAGCACAATTTCTTCCTTCGCTTCTTTGATGCGCTGGATTTCATTGATCTGTTGGTCAAGCACTGCAAGCTCTTGTGTAAGGTACGTATTTCTGGCGTTTTGATTGCGAATTTGCTGATCAATAATCTGACCAATCAACCAAAATAGACCAAATACAGCAATGGCTAAAATCCCCAAGGAAATTAGATATTGTTGCTTTTGTGTTTGCCTGAGCGACTCGCGCCAAGGCAACAGGTTTATTTTTGCCATGCGCTTAATCTCCTTGTAGCTAAACCGGCAGCGATGCTCAATTGAGGTGCCACGCTAAGCAGTTTTTCATGATTCACTTTGCTATCGACATCCATTTGCTCAAAAGGGTTAAACAGACTGACATCCATTGCCATGTCTTTACTGAGGTCTTCACAAATGTTCGGTAAGTTAGCGCCGCCCCCGCACAAGCTAAAGCCAACAGGCATTTGTTTGTGAGTGGTGGCTACGTACATTTGTAATGCACGCTGAATGTGCTGTTGTACGCTAGACACAAAGGTGGGTAACGTATCGCTATACCAACTTTCTGGTGCGGTGAAACTTGCGATTTGCTGTTCTACTTCTTGCGCGTCTAAGTTATTTAGTACCGCGATATCTTGCACAAAGCTATTGACGCCAAACGTATGCTCTTTGTGATAGATAACTTTGCCAGCTTCAACGACGCATATCTGCATCAGTGACGCGCCAAGGTTGATACACACCTTGGTTTCGTTTTCTTTTCCTGCACCAAACTGAACGAATGAGTCGGCCAACACATTCGATTCGATATCTACAATAACCGGATCGAAAGGCGCTTCACGTACTAGTGTAATGCGCGAGTCAATCATATCTCTGTGCGCAGCACTCAAAAGCACTTCTACTTTTCCGATGTGTGTTTTACTCGGTGCAATCTCTTGGAAGTCCAAATACACCTCGTCCAGCGGATACGGAATAAGGCTATCTGCTTCTAATTCAATTTGCGTTTCTAATTCAAAATCGGTTTGGTCTGGCTCCATAAAGACGAGCTTGCTGATAACAGAAGGACCTGCAACGGCAATAGCACATTCTTTACTCTTTGACTTAATGCCCATTTGGACTTTCTTCAAAGCTTTACTAATAGCATCAAAGTCTTTGATGTCGCGTTCGGAAAACGCCATACCAGTAATGGGCTCGCAAGCGAACCCAACGACTTTGCATTGTTTGCCAGACATGTCTAGACTGATCGCCTTAACGAACTTAGTACCTATGTCTAAACCGATAATTGTCTTAGCCTTTTTTTGAAAAAGCGATTTCATTCAATGGCGGCCTGTAGTTAGTTGCAGTATCATACGTGCGGATAATACTGAGATTTGTATTACTGTATGTAGTGGTTAACGACACATACGTATAAAATTTGAGTGCTAATTTTAATTTTTTTGAGTAGCTAACCTGCTGTGAAGTATATAAAAGTCTTTTTAATCGTGGTTTTACTCGGTACTTGTCTAGGTGTCGCTTCTGTCTTAGGGATGTATTTTTATCTCAAAGATGACTTGCCGAGTGTAGATGTGCTCAAAGATGTTGAGTTGCAAACGCCTATGCGTGTTTTCACCCAAGATGGGCAGTTAATCTCCCAGTATGGTGTGAAGCGACGAATCCCTGTGTCTTTGGAAAATGTGCCGGAGCATTTGATTCAAGCCATCATCGCAACCGAAGATAGCCGTTTTTATAGCCACGCTGGGGTTGATCCAATTGGGGTTGCCAGAGCGGGCCTTAGTTTGATCGTGACGGGAGAAAAGCGTCAAGGTGCCAGTACCCTGACCATGCAGTTAGCTCGCGGGTTTTTCTTAAACCGCAGGAAGGAGTGGTCGCGCAAAATCAAAGAAATCTTCATTGCCTTTCAAATGGAACAAGAGCTTACAAAAGATGAGATCCTTGAGCTCTACCTAAATAAAGTGGAATTAGGGCATCGCTCATTTGGAGTAGGTGCAGCGGCCCAAGTGTATTATGGAAAAGACCTTACTGAGCTTAATTTAGCCCAGCTAGCTACCCTAGCAGGATTGCCACAAGCGCCTTCTGCACTTAACCCAATCAGTCAACCTGAGCGCTCAAAAGAGCGTCGACGTATTGTATTGTTGCGGATGTTAGACGAGGGTTATATTACGCGCGCTGAGTTTGACGAGGCAGCGAATGCCCCGGTGACAGCTAAACGTCACGGTGCGGAGATCAGCCTAGATGCGCCTTATCTTGCGGATATTATATATAACGAGATGGTTTCGATTTACGGCAAAGAAATTGCCGAAACCAGCGGCTTCAATGTTTATGCGACTGCGCATTCTAAGTATCAAAAATCTGCGCAAAGAGCGGTTATCCAAAACCTTCATGATTATGACGAACGTCATGGGTTTCGCGGTCCGCTCGCCGTTCTCTGGAAGCCTTTGACTGATGAAGTACTAGATACCTTTGGATTTGAACAACCACTTAGCCCAAGCGAAGCCAATACCATACGTGAACAGTACGGTGAATTCATTCCTATGCTCGGCGATGAGTTGCTAGAGGCGCTTGAGACCTTTGACGCCATAGGCTATCTGTATCCAGCCGCGGTGGTTTCGGTAGATGAACAGTCGGCGCGGGTAATTAACCAAGAGGGCCAAGAAATCCTCCTAGATTGGGATGCAATCGATTGGGCTAGAGAGTATATCAGCGATACCGCCCAAGGCAGTGAGCCTGAATATGCAAGTGATGTGTTGCACCCTGGCATGGTGGTGTATATTCGTCAGCGTTTTGATGATCAAAAATGGCAGTTGTCTCAATTACCTGATGCATCAGGTGCCTTTGTTGCATTAAACCCAATGAATGGTGCGGTAGAGGCCGTGGTAGGGGGTTATGATTTTTATGAAAGTCAGTTTAACCGCGCGACTCAGGCTAAACGCCAAGTCGGTTCAAACATCAAACCGTTCATCTATGCGTCTGCCCTTGATAATGGCTACACCCTAGCGTCTATTATTAACGATGCTCCTATTAATCAATGGGATGCTTCGACAGGTCTTGCATGGCGCCCGCAAAATTCTCCTGCTGTGTATGACGGCCCGATTTTAATGCGCAAGGCGCTCGGTAAATCTAAAAACGTGGTATCGGTGAGATTATTAAGAGGTGTGGGCTTAGATAAGACACGCGAGTATTTGACCAACTTTGGTTTTATCAGAGATGAAATTCCTCGTGATGAAACCATGTCTCTTGGTTCAGGCTCACATACACCATTTGAGGTTGCCAGAGCACTAGCCATCATCGCTAACGGTGGTTTTGCGATACAGCCTTACTTTATTGAGCGCATTGAAAACAGCACGGGCGACGTAATTTGGCAAGCTGATCCACTTTATGCGTGCGACCCCTGTGAAGACGAAGTTGAAAAGTTGCCAAATAGCACCGAACAAACCGCATCCTCCGAGACATTAAGCTTAGAGGACCTTGAAGCTCAACTCGCTGCCGAATTTATGCGCAGTGATGCACAAACCCCCGAAGCTGAAATCACCGTTGAACAAAAACGCTCAGCTCCTCGCGTGATTGACGAAAAGACAGCCTTCTTGGTATCTGAAATGATGAGTACAGCGGTGAGAGCTAATGGCAGTTGGAATACCCAGAGCTATTGGCTGGGCACCGGTTGGCGCGCGCGCAATCTGCTTGGACGCACCGATATCGGCGGTAAAACCGGCACCACGAACGACTCGAGAGACACTTGGTTTAGTGGGTTTGCACCGGGCTTAGTGGCAACTTCGTGGACGGGCTTTGATAACCCCGCACGCCAATTAGGTCGCGCAACTCGGAATCAAAACCTCATTAACAAAAACCCAGAGCGTTTTAATTGGATTGGAAATGCCTTAATTGGCGCAGAAGATGGTGCAAAAGCGGCACTTCCTGCTTGGATTATGTTTATGCAAGAAGCCTTAGAGGGCGTGCCAACGGAAACAAAACACATTCCCGAAGGGATAGTGCGGGTCAGGATTGATCGCGCCACAGGCAAGCTGACCACTAAAACAGATGAATCCTCTATGTTCGAATATTTTGTAAAAGGCACAGAGCCTACTACATTTGTACAAGATAACGGTTTATCTTTGCCCGTAGAGGAAGAATCGGAAGAAGAAACGGATTTGGACGATATCTTTTAACGAAGATCCCACACAACACCATGACAAGATGAGTGACTATGTCTACATCAGATAAAAATGCATATCTTTATATCCCCTATGCAGGGCCTGCATTATTAGAAACACCTTTGCTAAACAAGGGTAGCGCGTTTACCGAAAAAGAGCGCAAGTCTTTTAATTTATTAGGCTTGTTACCGCCTAGGTACGAATCTATCGAAGAGCAGGTGGACCGTGCCTATAAACAATATAGCAGTTTCTCTTCGCCGCTTAATAAGCATATCTACTTGCGCGCAATCCAAGACAATAACGAAACGCTGTTTTACCGAGTGGTGCAAGAGCACATCGATGAAATGATGCCAATCATTTATACACCTACAGTAGGTGAAGCGTGTGAGCGATTTTCTGATATTTATCGCTCTTCTAGAGGCCTCTTTATTAGTTATGAAGAGCGCCATATGGTCGAAGATATTTTGCGCAACGCCACCAAACGTAAAGTGAAAGTCATTGTTGTGACTGATGGCGAGCGTATTCTAGGCTTAGGCGATCAAGGCATTGGCGGCATGGGCATTCCTATCGGTAAGCTTTCTTTGTACACTGCGTGCGGTGGTATAAGCCCTGCTTATACGCTGCCGGTGATGTTAGACGTTGGTACAAATAATCAAAAGCTCTTAGACGACCCGATGTATATGGGCGCACGTCATCCGAGGATATCGCAAGATCAATATGATGAGTTTTTAGATATTTTCATCAATGAAGTGCAGCGTCGCTGGCCAGAAGCCATGATCCAGTTTGAGGATTTTGCACAACCCAACGCGATGCCATTGTTAAATCGATACAGAGATAAAGTGTGTTGTTTTAATGATGATATTCAAGGCACTGCTGCGGTTGCCCTGGGTACCATTTTAGCGGCGTGTAAGGCTAACGGAAGTAAACTATCGGACAAGAAAGTTGCTTTTGTTGGTGCAGGCTCCGCCGGATGCGGCATAGCAGAAATGCTCGTGCAGCAAATGCAGTTTGAGGGCCTAAGCGAGGCGCAAGCTCGGGCTCGCGTGTTCATGGTTGACCGTTATGGTCTGCTTACTGAGGGAATGGAAGGGTTGCGTGATTTTCAGCAAGCGCTACAGCAACCAAAAGCCGCTGTGGCAACTTGGACAGTAAGCGCAGATTATCCCTCGCTACTTGATGTCGTTAACCATGCAAAGCCTGACCTATTGATTGGTGTGTCAGGTCAACCGGGCTTATTCACCGAAGAAGTGGTCAAGGCAATGCAGTCACACTGTGAAGTGCCGATCATTTTCCCTCTGAGTAATCCATCTAGACAGGTTGAGGCGCGTCCCGAGCAGGTGATTGAGTGGACAAACGGCAACGTGGTAATTGCCACCGGCAGTCCGTTTGCACCCGTGCAGTATGAAGGTAAAACTTATCCTATTGCGCAATGTAACAATAGTTATATTTTCCCTGGTATTGGACTGGGCGTGCTTGCATCTAAAGCGCGCTTAATTTCTGATGAGATGTTGATGGCTGCGAGTAACGCATTAGCGGACGCATCGCCCCTAGCAAGAGGTGAGTCAGAGCATTTATTACCGCCGTTGACGAAAATTACCGAATTGAGCAAGTCCATCGCCTTTGAAGTGGCAAAAGTGGCCATGGCGCAAGACCTCGCGCTTACGCTATCGGACGAGATGCTAAAAGAGCGGATAGAGAAAAACTTTTGGCGAGCTCAATACCGACCGTTTAAACGCGTGAGTCTTTAGGTTAACAAGCAGACAATGAAGAACCCTTCAAGCGATATGCCGGAGGGTTCCTTTGTTACTTTAAAATCCCGCGTGTTTGCATCACAACAGTAAACCACATCAACAGTCCAGCGATAATCCAAATTGCAGCGGTAAAGGCCATGGTGCCTGGAGTATGAAGATCACTTGGCATGCCGGCGGTAAATTGATAGGCAAATGATACCACCATGCCAAAGATTGAAATTGCGAAGGCATGAAACGCAAACTTGGTACGAAAGAGC
Organism: Glaciecola sp. XM2; assembly: GCF_018595715.1. Classification (GTDB taxonomy): domain Bacteria; phylum Pseudomonadota; class Gammaproteobacteria; order Enterobacterales; family Alteromonadaceae; genus Glaciecola. Next base: position 38,633 of record NZ_JAHEOJ010000015.1, on the reverse strand, counting down.
AGTAGGACAGCGCCTATAAACCCGCCGAACACGCCTAGAGCCCATACAATATTTGCCCACAAAGGAAAGCCATAAAAGAAATCTCGCTGCTCTTGCGTATAGGCAGACATATACGCCTCGTTGTGCGTATGCGTCATAGTGAAATCCATCACGCCGCCAGAGTTCCAAAAGATGGCCAACACCGCGACCAACCAAAACCACCAAGGGGTTTTTGCTTCCATGATCCCACTCCAAAATGAAAAGACTTGATTAAGTTATCAGCTTAGCCTGACCGACGCAAATACCGGCTAATTCAGCTAATTGCTTAAATCCAACATAAACACTTTTGAGTTTCGGGTATAGTTATACATCTGCTTTTTCATTGACGGTAGGGCATCAATATCTTTTTCTTCAAAGCCATGCTCTAAGAACCAATGACCGGTGATGGTAGTAAGCACAAAAATACGTTCTAGGCGATTCAAAATAGCTTTATTCTTAAGTGCTTGTAGCAGCCTTTCACCGCGATTGCTGCCGCGATAGTCTCGGTGTGTGGCTACACAAGAGATTTCTCCGCTGGCATCTTCTGGGTAAATGTAGAGTGCAGCGCAGGCGATGATCATACCGTCTCGCTCAATCACCATAAACTGTGTTATTTCGTTTTCTAATAGCTCTCTTGAGCGTTTTACTAACGCGCCACTTTCTTCCAGCGGACGAATAAGTTTCAGTATGCCACCCACATCATCAATATTCGCGCCGCGCAAGCGCTCATAATGGGTTTGCATGACAAGAGTGCCTTCACCGTCGCGGGTGAATAACTCTTTGAGTAGGGCACCATTTTCTTTGTAGCTAACGCAGTGAGCGCGTTCAATGCCCGCTCCAACCGCCTGCATCATGGCCGTCAAACAGGTGACTTCGGCGGTAATTTTGTCCTCATCAACCAGCTTTTGTAATGGGTTAAGTTCTATGGTGCGAATGAATTTATCCGCTTTGCCTTCTTCGCGTTGATATAGCCCGTCTTGCTGTGACAAGGAAATTAACTTATTCGCTTTTAAGGCAATAGCAGCTTGGGTGGCAACATCTTCGTGAGACAAATTAAATACCTCACCAGTAGGGGAGTAGCCCATGGGGGAGAGTAAAACGATTGAACCGTCATCGAGCTGGTCTTCTATGCCTTCCACGTCGATTCTGCGCACTAGGCCGGTGTGCTCAAAATCAATGCCATTTCTCACCCCGATAGGTTTAGCGATGACTAGGTTGCCTGAGCACACTCGTATCCTTGCCCCATGCATGGGAGAGTTTGGTAAACCCATAGTGAGCAGCGCCTCGATTTGGCTGCGCAGCGAACCAGCGGCGTCTTTTACACACTCTAAGGTTGCCTTATTGGTCACGCGCAGACCATCGACAAACTGACCTTGCAAGCTTCTAAGGTGCAGTCGCTCGTCTATTTGCGGGCGGGCCCCATGAGTAATAATAATGCGCATGCCTAAGCTATGCAGAAGGGCAATATCTTGCACCAGCCGGGGGAAGTTAGGATCTAATACTGCCTCACCGCCAAAGGTAATTACAAACGTTTTACCCCTATGGGCATTGATATAAGGAGCGGAGTTTCTGAATAAGCGAATACTTTCGTCATGGGATAAAGTCATGGTGTACTTAACTCAAACTAGCTTTTAGTTGATCGAGATGTTCAAGCTCAAGATATAGCGCTTTTGTGACTGTATCATGACTGGTTCCGCCCAAATATTTGCGTTTATCAAGCACCGCTTCTAATGGCAGCCATTCGTAAACGTCTTCTTGAATACTGGCGTGCAACGCTTGTAAGTCCTCAATTGGCAGCTCTTCTAAGGCTAACCCTTTTGCAATGGCGGCGACTACCGCTTGTCCTGCAATATCATGAGCGGTTCTAAATGGTACGTTTTGCGCGACCAAATAATCGGCCAATTCTGTGGCGTTAGCATATCCTTGTTGTGCGGCTTTACGTGTCGCCTCTTGATTGAGGCTCAGCCCTTCTAATACTTCCACACCAATACACAAGCAAATATGATATTGATTCACCGCGTCAATTGCGCCTTCTTTATCTTCCTGCATATCTTTGTTGTAAGCGAGCGGCAAGCCCTTCATGGTGACCAGTAGGCCTTGTAGGTGACCAAACACTCGCCCACACTTTCCACGCATCAGTTCAAGGGCGTCAGGGTTTTTCTTTTGCGGCATTAATGACGAGCCTGAAGTCACTGCATCACTTAACTGTAGAAAGCCTGCTTCGCCCGAGTTATAAAAAATCAGGTCTTCGGCCATCCGCGATAAGTGCATCATGCCCGTGCTGCAAACAAACAATAGCTCTAAAACAAAATCACGATCTGAGACCGCGTCCAAGCTATTCAAACACGGGCTAGCAAAGCCAAGTTCCTCTGCCAATTTTTCACGGTCTACGTCAAAGCTGGTGCCCGCCAATGCTCCGCAGCCTAAAGGAGATTGATTCAAACGCCTGACACAGTCGTCAATACGAGTGATATCACGCTTTAACATTTCGCCATATGCTAAGCACCAATGAGCAAAATATACCGGTTGCGCGCGCTGCAAATGTGTATAGCCGGGGATAATCGCTTGCTCATGACGATTGGCACAGCTCAACAACGCGTCAAGGAGATTGACAATATCGAGTTTAAGACCGGCTAAATGGCGTTTACACCATAAACGAAAGTCAGTCGCAACTTGGTCGTTTCGGCTTCGACCAGTATGCAGTTTACGACCAAGATCGCCAAGTGCGTCAGTCAGGTAGGCTTCAACAAAGCTGTGAATATCCTCTTCGGTGGAAGCGCTAAAATCGACTTTATTGGCCTCTACGTCTTGCTTTAGTGTGTTTAAACACTGCTCTAAGCTAGCCTGTTCTTGCTCAGTCAATACGCCCGCTCTCACCAAACCTTTCGACCATGCGATTGAGCCTGTAATGTCCTCAATTGCCATCACATAGTCAAAAGGCAATGAATCATTGACCTGTTTGAACATGGCGCTTGCATCACCGCTAAACCGTCCGCCCCATAAAGCCATTTTTTATCTCCTAGTGTTGTTGCACAGCGCTTACTTTGCGCCGCCTTGACTTTTTAACGCTTTGATTCTGCTCGATAAACTAAACAAACGAATAAAGCCTTCTGCGTGAGACTGGTCGTAAACATCATCGGCGCCAAATGTTGCAAAGTCTTCAGAGTATAAGCTGTTGGGTGAACGACGTTGTACGACCGTGGCAGTGCCCTTATAAAGTTTAACGACGATATCGCCGGTGACTAATTCTGCAAAGCTTTGTGCGCCTGCGAGTAGGGCGTCATTTAAAGCCGTAAACCACCGTCCGTCATACATCACATGCGCAAACTCTAGGCCAATTTGCTCACGATATTTCAAGGCAGATTTATCTAAAACTAGGCATTCGAGGGCTTTGTACGCTTTAACCAAGACGGTGCCGCCAGGGGTTTCATAACAGCCTCGTGACTTCATACCTACCAGTCGATTTTCAACAATATCAATACGCCCAACGCCATGAGCCGCAGCAATGGTATTAAGGGTCATCAAGGCGTTGTAAGGCGAAAGCGATGTGCCGTTTACTTTTACAAGCTCGCCTTTTTCAAACGACAGACTCACCGTTTCGGGCGTATTTGGCGCATCTTGTGGGTCCACGGTCATTGTCCACACTTGCTTACTAGGCTCACACCAAGGGTCTTCTAGCTCGCCGCCTTCGTGTGAGATATGCCATGCGTTTGCATCGCGGCTATAAATTTTTGTCGCTGAGGCACTGGACTTAATGTTGCGACTCGCTAGGTAGTCGAGCAAGTCCTCACGTGAGACCATGTCCCATTCACGCCAAGGTGCAATGACCTTTAAGTCTGGAGCAAGGGCTGCAAAGGCACCTTCAAAACGCACTTGGTCGTTGCCCTTACCGGTACAGCCGTGGCTCAGTGCATCCGCACCGACTTTACGTGCCACTTCAACCTGCGCTTTGGCAATAACGGGTCTTGCCATTGAAGTGCCGAGTAAGTACTCACCTTCATAAACCGCTCCGGTTTTAACTGTAGGGTAAATAAAGTCGCGCACAAACTCTTCTTTTAAATCGACAATGTGACATTCGCTTGCACCACTGGCTAAGGCTTTGGCTTCTAGTCCTTCGAGCTCTTCATCTCCTTGACCCACATCAGCGGCAAAGGCGACCACTTCGCAGTCGTAGTTTTCTTTTAACCAAGGCATGATGGCTGAGGTATCAAGGCCGCCAGAATAGGCAAGCACCACCTTTTTGATATTTGACATAAATTACATTCCTTTAAATACGGATAAAGACAGGTTCTTACAAAGACATGTCGGTCATTAAATAACTGAGTATGGCATTTTGTGCATGCATACGGTTGTTTGCTTGTGCCATCAGCAATGACTGCTCTGAGTCCATCAGCTGCCCAGTGATTTCCAAATCGCGATGGGCTGGCTGGCAATGCATGACGTAGCTTGCGTGTGTGTGCTTCATAAGCTCATCGTTTAATTGATATGGCATAAACGTATCTTTGATATCTGCCAACGGCGTATTGTCGCCCATAGATAACCAAGTGTCGGTATAGATCACATCACAGCGCGCAAGTGCACTCATTTCACTGGCAAATGTCACCTCGACGTTGTGCTCATCTGCTAGCGCGATCACAAACGCCTTAATTTCATCATCGATTTCATAGCCTTTGGGTGTTATCACCACCTGGTGGCAGCCTAACAGCACGCCTAAAATGAGCAGTGAATGGGTTACGTTATTGCCATCGCCAACATATGCCATGGTTTTGCCGCGCACCGAGCCTAGATGCTCATGCATACTCATATAATCAGCAAGTGCTTGGCACGGGTGATAGCGGTCACACAAAGCATTTATCACCGGCACGTGTGAGCCCTCGGCTAATTGTTCTAGCGTTGCATGAGCATATACTCGAGAGACAATGGCATCTGTCCATTGCGCAAGGTTGGCACCTACATCGATAGGGTCTTCACGCTTTTTAAGCTCGGCACCTTGACTATCTACATAGACCATATGACCACCGAGTTTGTTGATGCCAATGTCAAAGCTTACGCGGGTGCGCAAAGATGGCTTTTCAAAAATTGCCACAACCGTTTTACCTTCCAACAGCCTGCCGTACTTGTTTGGCTGCTGTTTAAGATCCAAGGCAAATGTCAGTAACTTTTGAGCATCGTCACTGTTCCACTGTCTGAAGCTGAGTAAATCTTGGTGCATGAAAGGTCCTATGTTTGATTTGCGAGCATTAGCTCACACTATCGGAATATGGGTGAATTTGGGTGCCAAAGGGCTTTCTTGGGTTGATCAGGCCTTCGATGTCGTTCCAGCTACCAATAGTGACTGGTGCATCGAGCACGTCTGCAGCATCTTGGGCAGCGTTAACCTTTACAATCATACCGTCGGTGATCACGTTTTTAGCAATAAGCGTTTGAGCTTGCTCGGCTGATAACTCATCGATCTTGACGCCATCGGCATCTAGCACGCCCTTCACGTCTGATAGCAGATACAATTTTGCGTTTAGCAATTGTGCAATACATGTGGCAGCGTGATCGGCATTTACGTTGTATAAGAGGCCTTTTTCATCGCAGCCAATAGACGCAACAATGGGCAGCATACCTGCCTCAATAAGCTGCTTTAAGAGGCCTGGATCGTTTGCTACCGGAGCGCCTACTGCACCAAGCTCTTGACTTATCTGTCGACACTTAGCAATGGCGCCATCGGCAAGGGTAATGCCCAGTGCATTGATACCAATCGCTGCGCTATGAGCAACCAGTGTTTTATTGAGATACCCCGACAGAACGCCTGCGACAATCGGCATTTGCTCAAAAGGGGTCACGCGCAAACCATTCGCTTTAACGGTTTTAAAGCCCAGCGCCGTAAGTTGCGTCTGCACTTGCTCACCACCGCCATGCACTAACACAACTTGCTTGCCTTGCAGGATAAGCGAGTCGATAGCATGTAAGAGCGGGTGTTTAAGTGCACTTTGCTCAAAAAGCTCATTGAAAAAGCGCCCGCCCACTTTTATCACGATGATATCGCCGCCTTTGGTTTTACTGCCTAGCTTTTGGGTTTGCGCTTGTGGTTTGTTCATGGCAACAATCCTTGTGCTTCGTTCAAAGCAAAGCGGATGTTTGCGCACTGTATCGCTTGGCTGGCTGCACCTTTGAGTAAGTTATCGATTGCTGCGGTCACAATCACGCATTGCTTTTGCTCATCAAAGGCCCAGTGAATATCACAAAATGGTGTGTGGGCAACGTTGTCTACCTTCGGCCACGACGTGCACAGGCGCACTAGCGGTTTATCGTCATACGCGTCATGAAACGCCTTGGTGATATCTTGGGCGCTTACATGTGGCTCTACAAAAGCGGTAACGGTTGCCAAAATCCCTCTTTTAAAAGCGCCTAAATGCGGCGTAAAAATCACTTTAGTATCAGAAAATTCTTCTATTTCAGGCGTGTGTCTGTGCGTATGCACACCATAGGCTTGCAGGCTGACTTCAAAAAAGCTACTGGTCATGCTCGCTTTTCTTCCTGCGCCACTGACGCCGCTTGTGGCATTGATCACGGGTAACTGCTTTGTCGACAACAAGTGGTTTGAGGTGAGCGGTTTTAGCGCTAGCATCGAGGCGGTTGGGTAACAACCGGGCACGGCTATGAGCTGCATAGCGTTTGCGATCTCGTTAGCATGCCACTCAGCAAGCCCATACACTCGCTCCTCGAGCAAATCAGGATAGGCATGTGCAAAGCCATAGTAATGTTCAAATGTAGCAGCATCAGACAATCTAAATGCGCCCGATAGGTCAAATATAATGGCTTTAGTACCGCGAAGTTGCTGTGCCCAATGATGGCTAACCTCATGAGGAAGCGCCATAAAAATCAAATCATATAGCTCGCCTAAGGCCTGAACTTGATCATCAGCGAGTGCTTGCATTTCTATTCCATGCACATGAGATAATGCACCATGGACTTCGCCAAGGCGCTTTCCTGCATCAGCGCTTTGTGCTGATACAAAACAGCCGTCTAGAGAAAAATCTGGATGAGCCCACAAGATTTTGGCTAATTCAGCACCTGTATATCCACTGGCGCCTAAAATACATGTTGAATACATAATTATCTTTTGTGTGTTCGTTATTGTCAGAGTAAGCGTGCATCTTTATACGCTTGTAGTTTACAACACGGCAAGCGATTTCTCACTAGCCTTAATGGGCATTGAAATCACACTATCGTCGGTACTTGAGCTTATATTTTGTGAATTCTGCCGTTATAAACCCTTTTTGATGAGGTAGTAAGATATGTAGCAGCATGTTGATGCAATAAAACAACGAATTACTCCTTAGGCAAAAGACGCAGCAAGACTATATCCATTTGAGTATTTATGCAATAAATATATATAAATATTCATTTTGTGTGGTTTAAATCAAGCCAAATGTGAATAAATGGTTGGTAACTTGCTTATCGCTGTATAAAAAACATGCAATACATAGTTAACCATTGACGAAAAATGCCGATATTTCAATTAAGGCAAGTTTTTGGTGTTGAATGTAATGGGAAAAGACGCTCTATCTGAAGAATATAAAACAACGCACACAGTGTTTCGCTATGTGCTTCTATTTCAGCTCGCTCTTAGCATCTTTATAGGGTACCTGACAGACACAATTTATATGGGGCTAGGTGTGGGTCTACTGATTACGCTACCGGCTATCTTTATCGGTAAATCTTCTCCCGAGTCGGCACTTTCAAGGCATGTGATCGCGATGGCCACCCAGTTGATGGCGGCGCTTCATATTCAGCAAACCATGGGAATGACTGAAATGCACTTTCAGGTTTTCGTGGTACTTGCATTTTTATCGTTTTTTAGAGATTGGAAAGTCATCATCACCGGCACGCTCGTAATTGCGGTTCACCATATCGGTGGATTTATTATGCAGCATACCTTGGGTGGTTTAGTAGTGTTCGAAGACAGTTCGCCGAGTTTCGCGATTTTGCTGATTCATGCCACCTTCGCGATAGTAGAGTGCACTGTGTTAGCTTTCGTTGCGCATAAATCCGCAAAAGAAGCTCGCTCTGCAATTTTATTAAAATCTTCAGTGGCGACCATCATTGGCGATGGCGGGCACCTTAACTTGCGCGAAACAGACCTGCCAGATTTGCACGAGCAAAAGCACTTTGGGCTGATGGTCACCTCGGTGAAGAGCTTGGTCAGTCAAGTCTCTGAGATTGGCGAGGAGCTTGTTACTTTCGCCGATAGGGTGCAACATTCTACCAATGCGTTAGACAACACAGTAGATGCGCAATACGAGCAAGTAAGTTCTATCTCGTCTTCTATGAGAGAGATGACGACCAGTATCGGTGATGTGGCGACATTGTCTCACGATGCAAATGAATTTGCTGAAAATGCGAAAGCGAAAACACTCGATACGCAGACGGCGATTGAAGAAAGCCGTAACAACATTGCGCAGCTTAGAACAACGCTAGAAACGACCTCAGAAGCAATCAGTGATTTAAGCCAAAAATGCCAGAATATTTCTGAGGTGATGCAGTCGATTAAGACCGTTGCGGAACAAACCAACCTGTTGGCACTCAATGCCGCTATTGAATCGGCTCGCGCTGGCGAACACGGTCGCGGCTTTGCTGTTGTGGCCGACGAAGTTCGTAATTTGGCTATTAAATCAAAAGAAAGTGCCGAAGAGATTGAGCAGATCACCAGCTTGCTAACCGCGAGCGCAAACCATTCGGTAGACAACATGAACAATTGCGTTGGCATGGTGAATGTTGCCGTTGAGTCCTCAGAGACTGCGACAGCAAATATGCAGCAGGTGCTAGATGGGATTGCGGTGGTCAATAGTAATGTGACCAATGTGGCGGGCTCCGCTTCAACGCAAGCAACGAGTTCTGAGGCGATTAGCGAGTCGGCAGAGCACCTTAATGGCTTGTTCTCAGAGGAGCGTGCGCAAGTGCAATCACTCCAAGAAAACGTCGTTTCACTTAATCGCTTAACCGAAGCGCTAGGTGAACAGTTAAGCAAATTCCACATTAAATAGTGGTATGAAAGACTTAGAATATGCGTTTTAAAAAGCCGTTAGTGCTCAGTTTAGTTGCGTTGTGGTTTCTTTCAACCACAGCGCTTGTGCTGGCGATGAATAAAAACTTGAGCAAAGCGTTTGATCATGACATGCGCTTATCGATGCAGCTCATGTCGTTAGATTTTGAGACACAATTTGTTGATGTACTGCATGCGCACAGCAGCCCCAACACTAATACCTTATTTCATATTACATCCGACGATGGCTGCTTCTGCCAGAACCTCGCAAAAAAGCACATGGCCAAGCTCAATGAGATTGTTGCCGGTCGTGATTTTGCGATAAAAGAATTAAACATCAGCGCACTAGATGCGGTAAAGGCCGCCATACCATCGACCCCCGCGGTGGCGGTGGTTAACGATCAAAACAAGCTTATTTACTTAGGTCCTTACTCTAGGGGGAGCGGGTGTTTTGGTAGTAACGGTGAGGTAAACGCTATTTTAGAAAACGCGACATCTGCGCCAACAGATGCAGCCCAACAAACCTATTTGCAGCCAGCTATTATCGTCACAGAAGCGCGAGGGTGTTACTGTAACGACGAAGGCTAAACCGCGAATAGTCATGCAGCGCAAAATATGCGCTGCATCTTCATCTGAGAATCTAAAAGCCTAGCTCGCAATTACATCATTTGCTTAGCACGGCGTTCCTTTTTCCCTTTACCCACCCTTTTCTTCATTGCGTGTAGCAATTCAAGCTGCTCATCGTCTAACACACTTTGCATGTCGAAACGTGCGTGCAACTGGTTAACCTGTAACGCTTGCAGGGTAGGTTAATAGACTGGTTTAACGCTAGCCACGCTTGCTCATCAAAGTTTTCTGAATGTATTAAGGCTCTTTCGGCGCTGCGATATTCCTTGATCTGTGCGCGCAAGCTTTCGTTTTGCACACGCCACGTTTCTCGCATGGTGGTCAGTTCAGCTTTCTGTGCATCACTTAAGCCCAGCACTTTCGCCATTCTTTTTTCGCCCTTATCCTTTTTGCTGCGTTTTGCTTTACCAGAACGATCGCCTTGGGCAATACTTTGTCCGAGTTTGGCTTTTTGTTCGTCAGTTAATACCTGATAGGCTTTGTTTCGAGCAAGTGCACGATTTAACTGTGCCTGCACTTTGCTTGCCTCTTGCTCTTCTACAAGTTGCTGCGCCAAAGCGTCATCCCACTGTGCTAAAGACATTAGTGCACTTAATTGCTCACGCTTAAGATTTTTATCAGCTCTCAACGCCATGTTGTTGCCGCGCGTTTGACGCAAGATCAACTCAATATCTTGTTTTTGTTCATCCGTCAGCGCAAGTTGAGCAAACATCGCTTTCTCACGGTTGTGCATTTTATCCATGCCAGGCTCTTGATGCGCGCTAGCCGAGGGGTTATAAACGATTGAGCTAGTTAAAAAAGCCGTCAAGGCGTAAATAATGATTGTTGGTTTCATGGTCACTCCATAAAGGTTTATCAAAGTTCTAAATAATCATAGCGCAGTCAACGCAAAGAAACGCCATGGCAATGTAAAGGTTGTGTAAAGCTGATGTCGCGCTAAAATCGTAACGCTAGAATAGGGTTTCACTGATTAACCTTGAATTAAGATAAAAGGCAAAGGCGCATGCAAAAGCTTTTAATCATCGATGATGATATCGACCTGACGACCCTGCTCTCAGAGTATCTGTCAGCACAGCAATTCGATGTCGCTGTGGCAAACTCTCCTGATGAGGGGATTGCGCGATTGAAGAACGAGAAATTTGATGTTCTGTTGTTAGATGTGATGATGCCAGTCATGGACGGATTTGAAGCGTTAAAGGCGCTGCGACAGTTTTCGAGCATCCCAGTTATTATGCTGACGGCTAGAGGCGATGACTTCGATAAAATTTTAGGCTTAGAATTGGGGGCAGACGATTATCTGCCTAAGCCTTTTAATCATAGAGAGCTTCTGGCGCGCATAAAAGCCTTGATAAGACGATTAGATCCCGCAGGCGGTTTTACGATTGGAAAAGTACTTAGTTTACATAACATTACCGTCGATGAGTCTTCGCGTTCGGTGAAAGTCTTAAATAAAGCGATTGAAATGACAGGAACAGAGTTTGTTATGCTCGCGCAATTGATGAAGTCTGCCGGGCAGTTATTATCAAAAGAGCAGCTTAGTGAATCTGTGCTTGGCAGGAAGTTGGCGCCATTTGACCGAAGCCTCGATATGCACGTTAGCAATATTCGCAAAAAGTTAGCGCAAGAAGGTGTGCAAGACGTCATTAAAACGGTCCGCGGTAACGGTTACATGATGGTCACCGAACAGGTTGAGCAATGATATGCTGACCAAAATCAAAACGGTATTACAACGCTTCAATCCTATAAATAGCTTGTTTGGTAAAATCATCATTTGGTTTTGGTTATCAATTGCTGCGCTCATGATGACTGCCTTAGTGGTGTCGCGTCTCGTAGCTCCCCCCATTGATGTGGCACAACCGGAGCCTTCGCACATCCAGCGAATTGAAGCGGCAAGTGTTGCCGTGCAAGCCCTACTCAATCGAGGGGTGCCTGCTGAAAGAGCGCTTAGGCGCGTTGCAACTCGTGGCCCTTGGCAACTACTGCTCATTAATCCGCAAACCGAGGAGACCGTACTTAGTTTTCCCAATCGTTTACTGCCTCAGGAGCGCTCCATCGTGCAACTGGCAGACGCTTCACAAGTCTTGTTAATCACAACCCCCGCTTTGGAGCTTATTGGGCCTTTGTCGATGTACCAAGATGCCACTGAGTGGAAGCTTTTCATGGTGCGCTTATTGCGTCGTGATGAGCGACAACCTGCTTCTATGGGTATCAGTATTGCGGTTGTAATCACACTAGGCACGCTACTGTGTTTGATACTTGCATGGCGCCTCACTCGACCCATTGAAGAATTACGCAGTGTTAGCTTGCGCTATGCAAATGGCGATTTGAGTTCGCGGGTTGTCAATGCAAATGCACGGCATGACGAAATAGGGCAATTGGCAAATGACTTCAATACCATGGCCGATAAGCTCAGTGGTAGCATGCATCAACAGCAAATGTTGATGGCAAACGTTTCCCACGAACTTCGCACGCCCCTGACACGCTTGCAACTTGCCGTTGCGATGCTGCAAGAACAAAAGGTGACTGCACCTGAGCAATACTTGGCGCGAATTGAGCAAGAAATAGTGCAAATGGATAACCTGATTGGCCAAATTTTGAAACTTACGCGCCTTGAAAATGTGAGCAAAGGTCTGTTGCCAAAAGACAGTTATTCTTTCGATTTGCAACCCATAAACGCGGTGCTTTCGCCGGTGGTCGATAGCTTAGAGTTTGAAGCAAATGCCACGGGCAAAACACTAACATGCTCTGACATCCCCAAAGTCGAGATGCGTATGCATGAAGACTCAATCGTCAGTGCGCTTGAAAATTTGGCGCGCAACGCTATTAGGTTTGCCAGTAGCGACGTTTATCTCGACTTTAAAGTAGAGCAAAACAATCTTTTAATTTGTATTGATGACGACGGTAAAGGACTCGATAGTAACGATATGGATAAGCTTTTTGACCCCTTCTACCGAGCAAATAATCAAGGTGTAGCACATAACAAGGGCAGTGGTTTAGGATTAGCTATTGCAAAGGCGGCGGTAAATTTGCATCATGGTGAGATAACTGTAACATGTTCATCTTACGGCGGATTGCGCCTTACAATGACATTGCCCATTAGTGATAATTAGGTGTATTTAAGCTTAGAACCCCAACTTACCGATTACTATCAACATCGCCTGCCAACCTTTATACAAGAGAAGCTTGTCGCAGGTGTATGGCAACATCCTGATGGCCGCAAATTGCATTATCGTCAAGTGGTCAACCCTGATGCAAAATGCTGGGTAGTGATTTTACAAGGGCGTTCTGAATGCGCTGTAAAGTACGCTGAAATCATCGAGGAGCTTTATCAAAACGGGTGCTCGGTGTTTGCCTTTGACCATACAGGTCAAGGCCAATCTACTCGTTTAATTGCTAACGCATTTCATGGCTACATAGACACTTTCGACACCTATGTGGGTGATGCCGAATCGATAGTGCTCGATTACGTTGCCACGCTGCAAGAGACATCTAAACAAACGCATTTACCTGTGCACTTGCTATGTCATTCTATGGGCAGCACCATTGGCACGCTATTAGTCGCCAAGCGTCCTGAATTGTTTGACCGAGTAGTGTTATGTGCACCAATGTATGGGATCTTGGCGCCTGCACCGATGTTTATCGTAAAGCTAATACTCTCAATTGGCATTCACACGCATCGCTTTTTAAAAGTCCCCTCGGCTTATTTTGTCGGGCAAGGTGACTACCAAGATGTGGATTTTAAGGATAATAAGCTGACCAGCAGCCCGCTGCGATATGAGTGGTTTAAAGCTTACTTTAAAGATCATCCCGATGTGCAACTAGGCGGGGTGACTTTCCAATGGCTTGATGCTGCCTTGAGAGCTATGCAAAAAATAGTATCTGTTGCGCCATCAATTGATCGGCCTCTTCTCGTCTTGCGAGCAGGGGGAGATAAGATTGTTGATAATCGCGCACTTGATCAAGTAGTCCCGCTTTTTCCAAATGCGAAGCTTGTTAATATCGACAACGCGCAACATGAGATCTTGTTTGAACAAGATTGCTATCGTCAACCGGCAATGTCACACGTAATGACATTTTTTGAGCTAACGTAAACAGACCTAGTGTTTTAGGTGCATTTTGCTACCATACGCGCACATTCAGTCTTACTGCGCCCATATCATGCTCGACGTTGTTTTATATCAACCAGAAATTCCACCTAATACCGGCAATATAATTCGCCTTTGCGCAAACACCGGTTATCAACTGCATCTTATCGAGCCGCTAGGCTTTGATTGGGAAGAAAAAAAGGTGAGGCGCGCAGGGTTAGATTATCATGAGTTCGCAAAAGTAAAGCGCCATGCAAGCCTGCAAGATTACCTAGATTCAGCAAAGCCCAAGCGGGTATTTGCTTGCACGACGAAAGGTAAGACTTTTCATTCAGATGTGCAGTATGAGGCTGCAGATGCATTACTGTTTGGTCCCGAAACGCGAGGCTTGCCTGAGGATATTATTTTTGCATTGCCACCAGAGTGTCGTGTACGTATTCCCATGTCTCCAGACAGCCGAAGCATGAATTTATCCAACGCAGTAGCGGTGTTTGTCTATGAAAGTTGGCGACAGCTTGGATATGAAAACGCGCGTTAGTAAATTTGAATGCAGGCGTTTTGTTTATTCGGAGGTTTGTTGGCGACTTAACAAGGCAACGGCAGCTTCTTTTGCGCTCTTACCATGGTAAAGGACCTGATAAATTTGCTCGCAAATCGGCATCTCGATGTTGTATTTTTTTGACAAAATATGCACTTCGTCGGTGTTACGATGGCCCTCAACGACTTGACCAATACTGGCTATTGCATCTTCTACACTCAAACCTTGACCTAACGCTAAACCAAAACGTCGGTTACGAGATTGGTTGTCGGTGCAGGTTAATACTAAATCGCCTAAACCCGCCATCCCCATAAATGAGTCACTACTAGCGCCAATCGCCACACCAAGGCGTTTCATCTCAGCAAGACCACGGGTAATCAATGCAGTACGAGCATTCGCGCCAAAACCTAAGCCGTCTGCCAAACCAGCGCCGATTGCAATGACGTTTTTTACGGCACCGCCTAGTTGCACACCAATAAGGTCATCGTTTAGATACACCCTAAAATTCTTGGGGTTGTTTAGCATTTGGCTAAATTCTACCGCTAACTGCTCATCTTCACTGGCAAGCGTAATGGCGGTGGGTAAGCCAGCAGCCATCTCTTTGGCAAAGGTAGGGCCCGACAATACGGCTTTTGGAAGCTGCTTACCTAATATATCTTCTACAACGCAATGCAGTAAACGCCCAGTGTCGGGCTCTAAACCCTTCGATGCCCAAATCAATTTATGATGAGGCTGGAGAAATGGTTTAATTTGGCGCAGCATATCGGCAAAGGCGAAGCTGGGCACGACAACCAATAAAAACTCACTTTGTTTGACCACAAATTCAAGATCGGCGCAGGGGTGCAGATGTTCGGGAAAAACAAAGCCTTCCAGATAGCGATTATTCGCTCTATCTCGCTCCATGGAGGCGATATCGTCAGCATTACGCCCCCATAGGTAGCTCGGGTGCTCATTGCGGCTCAGGCAAAACGCAAGTGCGGTGCCGTATGAGCCGGCCCCGATAATACTCACGTTCGCCTTGTTTTGCGTCATGCTAAGTTAAGCGTCCAACTTTGGAGCTTGGCCGTTTTGTGCTTCTTGCTCACGTCTTTTTTGCACGTATGAAGCAAAAATTGCATCAAAATTAACGGGTGCAAGGTTAAGTGGTGGGAAGGTGCCGCGGTTTACTAAGTTCGATACAGCTTCACGCGCATATGGGAAGAGCATATTCGGGCAAAATGAACCCAAGGTATGCGCCTTGTTCGCTTCTGGCATCTCGCCAATTGCAAAAATACCGGCTTGTTGTACTTCACACAAAAATCCAGTTTCTTCGCCAACAGTCGCGGTAACCGTCAAAGAAAGCACCACTTCATATACGTTCGTATCCAGCTGCGTGGTACGAGTATCGATGTCTAGTTTGACCTCTGGCTTCCATTCCTTTTGAAAGATCCCAGGTGAATTTGGCGTTTCAAATGAAATATCTTTAGTGTAGATACGTTGAAGACTAAATTGGACTTCTTGTGCCTTGCCGGCTTCTTCTGGTTTTACTGCTGGGTTGTTATTTGACTCATCCGCCATGGGGATACCTGTATGTTTAGTGAAAAAAAACCGCCGGATACACCGGCGGACAACATTTTAAAATACATTGCTTATGCGTTGAGTAAACCGTCTAGATCACTCGCAAACTCTAATGCAAATAAATCATCGCAACCGCCTATATGACGATCGCCGATGAAAATCTGAGGAACGGTAGTACCACCGTTGGCTCGTTCAACCATTTGCGTTTTTAAGTTTGGCTGCTTTAACAAATTGTATTCTGTAAATTCCACGCCTTTTTGAGCAAGTAATGCTTTAGCGCGTGAACAATATGGGCAAAAATCTTTCGTGTAAATTTCTACGTTCTGCATGTGGTGTATACCTTGTTTCTTGCGTCGCGCGGCAATTTATTTCTCGACGGGCAAACCAGCAGATTGCCAAGCATTCATGCCGCCGCTTAAGACACTGACATCACTAAAGCCCTGTTTTGTCATTTTGCTAGCAGTGCCTACCGCTAAATTGCCCATTGCACAGACGACAATAATGGGTGTTGATTTATACTTTTCAAGTTTTGAAAAGTTTCCTTCGCGCACTTCTTCAGGTTTAATTTGACGTGCACCCACTATATGACCGGCTTTAAAGTCTTTTTGTGCACGAATATCTAATAAAACTGCATCTTGCTTATTAATAAGCAGCGTAGCGCCATGATTATCAACACGTTTAACCTTTGATAGCGCAGGGCCTATGAAGGAATACACCAACATCACTACTAAAGCTAACCAAATGCCAGATAAAATTACATTATCTCTTGCAAAATCAATGATGTGGTCCATCGTACTGATATCCTACCCAAACGTGACTGTAATGAAAGAACGCGAATTATATAGAAACCTCACCTAAAAAACACCTGCTAGTTGCGCTCAAAAGTGTGCGAGGGAAGTTTTTCTAGTTTATACGCAACATAATTACTGGTAAATTAAGGTCATACGTCGCGATTTATCTTTACACACCCAGTTAAAAGGCACCTAATGACATCACAAAAAACTCCCTTAGCCCTTATTATTCTCGATGGTTGGGGCTACAGAGAAGCTACCGAAAACAACGCTATTGCCGCTGCAAATACACCTAATCTTGATCGCTTGTCGCAAGAATATACCAGCACGTTAATATCGGGCTCGGGTTTAGATGTTGGGTTACCGCCTGGGCAAATGGGTAATTCAGAGGTAGGGCATGTGAACCTCGGCGCAGGGCGGGTGGTGTATCAAGACTTTACTAAAATTACCAAGGCGATAGAGGATGGCGAGTTTGACAAAAACACAGTCATTTTAGAGGGTATTCAAGCTGCGCAAAATCAACAAAAGGCAGTACATGTGATGGGGCTTTTATCAGACGGGGGCGTGCACTCTCATCAAGACCATTTGTTTGCAGCTTTACGTCTAGCTAAGGCGCAAGGTGTTGAACGTGTCTATTTACACGCCTTTCTCGACGGACGAGATACGCCACCACGCAGCGCTATGGGATATATCGATGCGGCGCAGCAGGTATGCGATGAGCTTGAAGGTGTCGAGTTTGCGACTATCGTAGGGCGCTACTTTGCAATGGACAGAGACAGTCGTTGGGATCGTATTGAAAAAGCCTACAACCTCATTGTTGATGGCCAAGGAGACTTCAATGCCAAAAGTGCCGCGCAAGCCCTGCAAGATGCTTACGACCGAGATGAAAATGACGAATTCGTAAAAGCCAGCAGCATCGGGCATTATGGCGGGGTTGAAGATGGCGACAGTATTATTTTTATGAACTTCAGGGCCGATCGCGCCCGAGCGATGTCCCATGCTTTAGTCGACAAAGAATTTTCGGGCTTTACGCGCAAGCGTTTCCCTCACACCCACTTTGTGATGCTTACCGAGTATGAATCAACGTTACATGTGCCGTGCGCCTACCCACAAGAGAACTTAGTGAATGTGATGGGTGAATGGTTAGCCAAGCATGACAAAACGCAGCTGCGTATTTCTGAAACTGAAAAGTTTGCGCACGTCACATTTTTTTATAGCGGCGGTAAAGAAGATGAATACCCTGGCGAATCGAGGATATTGATTAAATCGCCAGACGTTGCAACCTACGATCTGCAACCTGAAATGAACTCAACAGAATTGACCGACAAACTCGTTGAGGCGATTTTATCCCGTGAGTACGACGCCATCATTTGTAACTTCCCTAATGGCGATATGGTAGGCCACACCGGTAACTTTGAAGCGGCGGTAAAAGCATGTGAAGCAGTAGATCATTGCATTGGCCGAATTGTAGATGCCTTAAAGCAGGTGCAAGGTGAATGTTTGATAACCGCAGACCATGGCAACGCTGAGCAAATGGTAGACCCTAGCACTGGCGTAGAGCACACCGCACACACCAGCGAGCCTGTGCCATTTATCTATGTTGGACGCCCGGCAAAAGCCAGAGAAAATGGCACCCTAAGTGACGTCGCCCCAACCATGTTGCACCTTATGGGCATGCCACAACCTCAAGAGATGACAGGCAAGCCCATTGTGAGTCTCCTCTAACATGACGCGCTCGGGCAGTGGGCTAGGCAATCGAAAACGCTTGCATGCGATTGTAGCGTTTTACCGTTGTGCCTTGTTTATTGCCTTTTGTATTATTGGCACTCAAAGTGTTGCTCAGGATCAAAGTGCCGATTTAGAAAATATAAAGTCTCTGATTGAGCAAACTCGGCAACAACTTGAAGAAAAGTTAGAGGATTCTGAGCGTCTGCAGCAAGAACTGAAACTTGCGGAGTTACAAATTGCAGAATCTGCTACGCAACTCAATCAAACCGATAGAGCGCTTGCGACCACGCGTAGCGAAATTA
The DNA here is from genome assembly GCF_018595715.1 of Glaciecola sp. XM2. Classification (GTDB taxonomy): domain Bacteria; phylum Pseudomonadota; class Gammaproteobacteria; order Enterobacterales; family Alteromonadaceae; genus Glaciecola. The sequence goes on along the minus strand of NZ_JAHEOJ010000015.1, from coordinate 19,953 downwards.
CCGACCTAGAAAAACAGCGTAACGAAACACAAACCAATATTGACAATCAGCAAGCGTTTTTAGCGAATCAAATCAAAAGCGCATTTATGGCCGGTAATTATGATTTCGCTAAGATGGTGTTCAATCAAGATGATGCCAGTAAATTTGAGCGAGTCCTTACTTACTATCAATACTTGAACAGCGCACGTCAGGAACAAATCACTCAATTTAGAGAGCTTATCGCCTCCCTCGAATCACTAAAGCGCCGACTCGCAGATAAAGAGCAACAGCAAATCCTATTGATTGCACAACAGCGTACTCAGGCCGAAAGATTGCGAGAACGACAACAGGCTCGTCAAGTTACGCTGCGCGATTTAGATGCGCAAATTAAGTCTGATCAAGCGCGTGTAGCCCAGCTCGAACAACAAGAAAGAAGCTTAACCCAAGCAATTGAGAGAGCTGAGATTGAGGCACTGCGTAGTCAAAATCGCGAGAATGTGGAAGTTGAGTTAGTAGGGCTAACGCAGCTTAAAGGGCAGCTTCTTGTGCCAACATCAGGTCAAATGAATCGTTTGTTCGGTAAACGAAGACAGGGCCAAGTGCGTTGGAAAGGGATCATCATAAACTCGTCGGCAGGGACCCCTGTTAATGCCGTTGCGGATGGTAAAATCTTATATGCTGATTGGCTCAAAGGATTTGGTTTAGTGACTATTGTGGACCATGGAAAAGGCTACATGAGCGTGTATGGGCGCAATCAAGCCTTACTTAGAAATGTTGGAGACAATGTAGTGGCTGGCGATACCATCAGCCTTGTAGGAAATAGCGGTGGCCAAGCTGAGCCTGGCTTATACTTTGAAATTCGCCATAAAGGCAAAGCACTTAACCCAAGTTTATGGCTAAAACGCCGTTAGACCGACACTCTCACTATCATATTAAGTTAAATAACTTATAACCTGCCAAACCTAACACCGTTACGACCACAACAATGCCACCGGTGTTGCTAACATATCGGTTTCTTGCTTGCCCCATAAGCCCGCTATTGTTGCATACCATCATCAAGAGAATGGCTGAAATTGGCAGTAAAATAGCATTAGCTGCCTGAGCGACCACAATGATCAGAAAGGGTTTTGCCCCCGACACCGACACTAGTATGCCTGCGACAATGATGAGTAAACTGACAGCTTTAAATCGCCAGTCACTGAGCTCACTTTTCCAGTTAAACAAGCCAGCTAATGCGTAACTTGCGGCCAATGGAGCTGTGATTGCGCTGGTAAGCCCTGCGGCAAATAAACCAAGTGCGAAAAACAGGCTTGCGTAATTGCCTAATAAAGGTTCAAGTTGTGAGGCAATGTTTCCCCTGTCCATCACAATACCCGTGGCGAAAAACGCCGTAGCAGCAGATGACATCACCGCGAATGTGACTAAGCCTCCAAGCCCAATCGATGCAAATAGCCCCGCGTTTGTCTCTGTCTTGCCGTGGGAGTTTGCTTTGTGGTCTTTGACGCTCATGCCTGCATGAAGAAAAAGGTTATAGGGCACAATCGTCGTGCCTACGATAGCTAGCAACAGCGTATAGTTATTAAACAAACCGTGCTCTAAGGTCACGCCCGACCAAAAAAGTTGTCCATTGATCCCAGCGACGAGCATTAAGCTAATAAATACAATGCTCATAATGGCAACGAGTGTGACAAGAAGGCCTTCTATCATGTTGTATTTGTTGCTGAGGATCAGGGCAATGGCAATGGTGCCTAAACTGCTAGCCCATATTGCGATGCTGCCCCCAAAACTGGCGCTTAAGCCAAGTGCAGCACCGGTTAAGTTTCCGCCTTCATAAGCTGCGTTACCGACTCCTATTGCTATACAAATGAGCACAGTAACCGCCCATTTATAAATCGGATGTGAATATTGCAGCAAGATAGCTTGCGACAAGCCCTGTCCGCTAGCCATGCCTAAGCGAGACGCCATCTCTTGTAAAACGCAAGTTGCAAAGAGTGCGAACAACAAGGCCCACACAAGTTGATAGCCAAGTTGAGCGCCCACCAAAGAGGCGGTGGTGACGGTGCCAGGTCCGATAAAAGCGGCTGTTACAATGAGGCCTTTTACTGCTGAACGCACTAACCTTCTCCTTTATTTATCAAGCGCTTCGGGTATGATACCGCACTAACGATTCTTATTTTTGTTGCTTTAGCATTCAATGAATTTACTTGCGCTATACGAACAACCCGAAAATGTGCATTTTCTACACTCTCGCTATTTTGTGGAGGGGTGCATTACTGGCGCATGTGCTTGCCCAGAAATACCCTTACCGGATACTTGGTTGCCGTGGACAATTAAACAGCATGAGCAAGTTCAAGACAACGAGCAAGCAGATTATATCTTTTCGCAGTTATTCACCTATTTCAAGCAAGTGCTTGGCGCAATGAAAGATCAGCAGCTTACATTACCATCGTATGCGCTGTACAACACGCCCGAAAACTCAAAAGCGCTAGCGCAGTATTGCAGCGGGCTTATGTTGGCTCATCAGTCTACTGAGCGTGAATGGGCCCATGCGTGGAAGAATATGCAAACACAAGCCCCGAGTGAAGCGCCCAAACTAAGCAAAGATTTGCAGCACTGCTTGTTGGTGTTTTCAACCTTTGCTGACCCTACCTTAGCGATACAACAGGCCCATGCTAGGGGAGAAAAACAGCTCGAAGACAAGTTACCCTTAATTGCTCAGTCTTTATCAAGCACGCTCAAGCAATATGTCAGTATGTCTGGCAAGCTAGCGGCGTATTTGCCCAATCAATTTGAAACCTTTGTGCAAGCGGATCCTAAAAAGGTTTGAGGATGGCAAGGATAACAATCGCCAATAGCGCCAATACCGGCGCTTCATTTAAAAAGCGGTAAAACTTAGGGCTATGGGTATTTTCGTCCCTAGCAAACACTTTGACCAGGTGCCACAGATACATATGGTAAGCATAAAACAAAGCTACAAGGGCAAGCTTTGCATGCAACCAAGCACTAGCGCCAAGCCATGGAGCGCCATATACATAAATAATCGCTATGCCAAGCACAAGTGTCAGTAATGCAAAGGGCGTGATAAACAGCCACAAACGCCTTTCCATCACTTTAAATTGATCGCGCACTACCTGCTCTTTTGTTTCGGCATGGTAAACAAATAGTCTGGGAAGATAAAAAATGCCTGCCATCCATGCAATCATAAAAAATACATGAAAGGCTTTAAGCCATAAAATGCTCAACTGCTTTCCTTAATGTCGTTGTTTTAACAAGTAATTGTGTACCATATTCCATGTGATCACGCCGCTGATATCGTCATGCTCAACACTTTGAATGAGTACCGCGCCTTGGCGCCTAGTTTGCAATGCTTCATGCACATCTGCAAGCGTATGTTGTTCGCTCAGTAGCACTGTATCGTGCATCATGAGTGGGTTATCGTTGGCGTTCAAACTCACGTTTAGCTCCACAATGTGTGCATTGTCAGCGGCGTAATGAATCAGCGTGTGCTCAGGATGGGTTTGTAAATAATCATACAAAACGTCATCTGATACATCGCGCATGACGGTTAATTCGCGCTTCATCATTGCCATAACTCCGGTTTGTTGGAGCATATCGCGGATAGCGGTTCGAGTATAAGGAAGCTCCTGAAAATCTAATTGCTGAATAAAAATCGATTTATTGTTACACATTTGCTTTGCAGTAACGTAAGCGCTCACTATCACAATCATTGCAGGCAGCACAGCTTGAGAACTCGCCGCAAGCTCCATTGCGGCAGATAATGCCGCCATGGGCGCATGTAATACCGCTGCCAAGAAGCCAGCCATGCCGAGCAGGGCATAGGTACTTGTCATGTCACCGGGCATAAGTGTTGAAATAGGTTGCATTAAAACAACACCAAGCAGCATGCCGATTACCATTACCGCACCGATAATCCCTCCTGGCACGCCAAGCGCAATGGCTACAATTGCCAATACAAACTTTGCTGCAAATAGGGCAAGCAGAGTACCGATGTCGGGTTGAGTGCCTAGCAACAGTTCGATGTTGATGAATTCTGCACCCATGCTACTGGGCATGAAATAGCCAAAAGCACCGGTGATTGCAGCCGCAACATACAAGCGCCCAATCATATTCATTGGCGTAAACCAACGCATAATGTTCATCAGTTGTTTGTTAAAAAGCGCTGCAACGATCCCAATACAGATGCCCATTAACACCAAATAAGGTAATTGTGTGGGCGGTACGGGGGCAAAATTTAAAAAAGCCAGTTCACTTACGTCGCCAAACACAAGGCGGGTGATCACAGAGCCACAAGCGGCAGATAGCATAATGGGCACAAAAATATGGACCTTATACTCTCTGAGTACCACTTCCATCACAAAAATAACGGCGGCAAAAGGCGTGTTAAAGGCCGCTGCAATACCCGCTGCAATGCCGCACCCAGCGAGTATACGTAAACTGTTGAAAGGCAGTTTTAGCCATCTTCCCACGTAATGACTTGCCCAAGCGGCTAAGTGGACGGTGGGGCCTTCTTTTCCCACAACAAAGCCACTGGCGAGGGCAAAGATGCCGCCAAAAAATTGATTAATAGTGGTCCGTAGTGGAATATGCCCGTAAAACTGCTTCACTCGATGGATAACAAACGGAATACCAAGACGATAATGTTCAAAACCGGTGAGTTTAGCTACGCCAATAATGAGCGTAACGGCGACAAATGGCAGGGCTAAGCGATAGACGTCAGAGAGCGAAGCGTAATTGCCAATTCCGTCCAAGAAAAACACGTGCAATAATGTGAGGGTTAAACGAAAACTGATGATCACAAACGCTGCAATCAAGCCACCTGCCAACCCAATCAAACAAAGTTGGACCGACGTGCTTGGATGCGAAAGGGCTTGTCGTAATGACTGTAGACTCATAACGTTCTCGCTTTTTAGATTCGCAAAGACTAACATAATCCCTTGATAAAGGAGAGATTTTTTGAAATTAGCTGAGTACAAACACAAATATGGATTTGTACAGTTCTATGCATTTGTCATTGGAATTTTGCTGTTAGCATTTTATTTGGGATATGTGTTTGCAGATCGCAGTAATTCAGGTCTTGGGCAAGATGTAAAAGTCATGCGTCAGTCGGTTGAAAATTTAACCCGCGAAAATCAAAGCTTAAACTCACAAATTAACACGATGAAAATTGCATTAGACGTTGCCCGCTTAACTCAACAAGAGAGCCAAACTGCCCTGCAAGACGCGGCAAGCCGAGAGATTGCTTTAAAACAAGAGCTGGCATTTTTTCAACGAGTAATGGCACCGGAACTTACGCAAGATGGATTTGTAGTGGAGCGCTTGGCAGTTACTGCTACGCAAAGCACAAACAATTACGCGGTGAGTATGGTGTTGCTACAACATGAAAACATTAAAGATATTATCAAGGGCGACCTAGACATCGAGATATCGGGTAGTTTAGACGGTAAGCCAAAAACATATGCGCTGAGTGAATTGCAAGATGAACCAAAAACGCCGCTTAAATTTGGCTTTAAGTATTTCCAAGTGATTGAGACCACTATCACTCTGCCAGCTAATTTTATCCCGGAGAAGTTTGAGTTAGAAACAGATGTGTACAAATACAACCGAAGGCGAGGTAGTTACAATACCAGTATTACGTGGGTAGAAGCTTTCAGCGAAGCTGAGTGAATACTTGATTAAATTACTCAGGTATTGGATAATCCGCGATTATTAACGGTATCACAAATTGGAGAGATGCATGTCGGTTGAAATGGCAATGCCAATTGAGTTTTCTGACGCAGCGGCACATAAAGTGAAGTCGCTGATTGAAGAAGAAGAAAATCCGAACCTAAAACTAAGAGTCTACGTTACCGGTGGCGGATGCTCTGGCTTCCAGTATGGCTTCACCTTCGATGAAAAAGTCAACGAAGGCGATATGACCATTGATAAAGAATCGGTCACTTTAGTAGTAGACCCAATGAGTTTGCAATACTTGGTGGGCGGAATAGTAGATTACACCGAAGGGCTAGAAGGTTCTCGGTTTTTGGTAAATAACCCAAATGCTAGCACGACGTGCGGATGCGGGGCTTCATTTAGCATTTAACAATCAACTTGCATAAAGGCGCAACAATGAAATTATATGGCTCGACAACTTCACCTTACGTGCGACGCTTACGCATGTTGATGCAAAGTATTGCGTATGAGTTTGTTGAAGTAGATGTGTATGCACCCGATGATCGTGCCATGTTAGTCGAAAATAACCCTACATTGAAAATTCCCATGTTGATGGATGGCCAGCAGGTTGTTTTAGACTCACGCGTTATATTTCAGTATTTGTGTGATAAGGGCTTGGCTACACCACTTAGTTTGGTGCAGCAGAACATGCTCACGGCCATTGATTCAGCCAACGATTCTTTTATTCATCTGTTTTTATTGAAGCGCTCTGAAATTGAAAATGCGCCCGATAAACTTTTCTTCAAACTTCAAAACGAGCGCATTGTTTCGGTCATGGCTTACTTTGAAAAAGTGGTGGATGATGAAGCGTTTACCCAATGGAACTATTTGAGCATGAGTTTGTTTGCAATGCTCGATTGGTTACTGTTTCGTGATTTATACGACCTGCAATCCTTCCCTGGGCTTTTGGCGTTTCATGAAAAATACCGAGTGGAAACGGCCGCCGTTGAGACAGACCCTCGTTAGTATCCGCTAACGCCAAAGATAATATTATTAAAACTGCACTTTAAAAAATAATAGTATGTGAGTACTTACTCTAAGCTTCAGCAACCTCAACTAGATTGAACGTCGTCTGCGCTTCACCTTGAATAAACACTTGGCAATTGCCCCAAGACTTCGGAATGGTCCAAATGTGATCTTCGGCAATAGTGAATTTTTCTCTGCGCGTTTCGCACCGTACTTCTACGGTTTCCAATTCGCCCTGTATATCTGCAAAGGCAAACTTGTTGCGCAATAATCTATGAAAGTACTGATCGTCTTCATCTAGTGTGATAGCGACCGCAATATTCTTATCGGATGCCGATACCTCTTCGATATGCGCGAGCATTGGCTGTAAAGGTTTAATGAGCTCATCACTGTTTGGTAAGCTTTTTATATCGTCATAAGTTTGTAGCGCCAGCGCATATTGCTTCAGGTTCGTTCTGGCAACAAACAGGCGTTGATACAAATTGGCTTTGTAGTCATCCGAAAACGTTTTATGCTCCTCGTCGTGGGATCTACTGCTAGAAATAGCGCGTGATAAGCTTCGCGCAATACGCACCTGGTCATCTTTTTTTGCCGCAATTAACGCGTCCAAATTCCACAACCATGCATTTTCGTACCGATTACGATTTTTATTATCGCGCATTTTTTCAACTAAAACCTCAGCAGCTTCAATATCGCCATTTTGAAAAAGGTCCTCGGCTTTCTTATATTGATATACAAAACTTCTGGTTGCACCCGTTGCACCGCCGATAGTGAAGTCAAAGCGTATTGATTGATGACAAACCTCGGTTGGTTTGCCGTCTTTCATTGCAGGGGTATAGCGCGTATTTTTCAGCGCTCTAAGCGCAGAACTCCTAAAAGCGCGATGACCGCTAAAATCCTCCACTACGGGGTCTACAACTTTGCCCTCTTCGTCAATTACATAGCTCATTTGCACCCATCCTTCAGCACCATTTCTAAGCGCTTCAGTAGGAAAGCGCATCCTTGGACGCTCCAAAACTTCTGGAGGCGTGAAGGACGTTATTCGTGTGACTTTGTCTGATGGTGTCTGGGAGAGTGCTGCTTGTGCCATGTCATCACACGGGAAGTCAGCGTCTTGTGCAACTGCTGTTAGGTGAGCAAAGCTCATGATAAGCGCGGCGCTTATTAGCGATAATGTTTTGATATTCATAATAATCCCTCATTTTGAATCGACTGCAATCGTTGCAATCCAAAATACTGCGTGTCACGATTTTTAAATACATACCCTACCGTGTCAAGTCATCACTCCCAATAAGGTCATCTAAATTATACCTATTGTCGCATTTTGTATGATGCTTCTCTTTAACCAATGGTATACTTCAACTATATTACGGGTATAGCGTAAAGGTGTTGTTCATCAAAGCGATACCACGAACTTGATAGAGGATTTGTTATGGGCGGAATTAGTATTTGGCAAGTGGTTATCATATTGCTGATTGTGGTTTTATTGTTTGGTACAAAAAAACTACGTAACGTTGGCTCAGATTTAGGCGGCGCGTTAAAGGGCTTTAAAAAGGCCATGAATGATGATGAAGACAAAAAAGACGCGGATTTTGCGCCAGTAGAAGATAAGTCTGACGCTACTGCAAGCACAACCCAAACCAAAGAAAAAGCAGAGTCAAAAGACTAACCTTATGTTTGATATCGGCTTCTGGGAGCTTTTAATTATTGGCATCGTCGCGTTGGTCGTTATTGGGCCCGAACGCTTGCCTTCGTTTATGCGAGCTACCGCGGATACCATAAAAAGCGTTAAAAATATGGCAAACGGCTTTAAGCAGGAAGTCTCCGAGCAATTAAAAACGCATGAATTGCACGAAAACTTGAAAAAAGCTGAGCAGATGGGCATGGATAACATCGGCGGTGATATCAAGCGCAGCGTTGATGAATTAAAAGCCGCCGCAGCATCTGTACAGCGCCCATATCAAAATCAAGCTGTAAGTGACCCAAACAAACAACTCAATGTGGATGATGCCCCAGCGTCAAAGGCGATTGAGGCAACCGATTCAACTGCAAAAACGCCCAAAGATGACTGAGCAAAGCACATTTATATCCCATCTTATTGAGTTAAGAACACGCATTTTACGTGCACTAATAGCGGTGCTTGTGGTGTTTGTATGTTTGTTTTATTTCGCTCAAGACATCTATGCCTATGTTGCCGACCCATTAGTTGCAGCAATGCCAGAAGGGGCAAGCATGATTGCCACCGACGTTGCATCACCCTTTTTGGCGCCATTTAAACTGACCTTAGTGCTCTCATTTTTTATTGCCATCCCCGTGGTTTTATATCAAATATGGGGGTTTATTGCCCCAGGCTTATATAAAAACGAAAAGAAACTGGTTGCACCGCTGTTAATTAGCAGCACGCTGTTGTTTTATGCGGGTATGGCCTTTGCGTACTTTGTCGTGTTCCCACTCGCATTTATGTTTTTCAACAGTGTTGCCCCTGAGGGGGTGCTTATCAGCACCGATATATCAAGCTATCTGAACTTTGTGCTTAAACTCTTTTTTGCGTTTGGGATCGCCTTTGAAATACCCGTAGCCATCATCTTAATGTGCTGGACAGGGATCACAACGCCCGACAATCTGAGAAAAAAACGCCCATACGTCATTGTTGGGGTATTTGTGGTGGGCATGTTGCTCACGCCGCCTGATGTTATCTCTCAAACCTTGTTGGCTGTGCCGATGTGGTTGTTGTTTGAAATTGGAGTGATCGTTGGGGCGTTTTATACTCGCAAACCGAGTGACGTAGAAGAAACCTCGCAAATGGAGTCAGATAAATGAAGATAGCGTGCTTAATTGGTGGATTAACGTTGCTTATTGCCGCGCCTATTTTTGCATCGCCGAGTGAGCAAGCCATTCAAACATGCAAAAGTATAGGCGAAGCCAGTCAGAGACTTGCCTGCTACGACGCGCTTTTTCAAGATGTCGCCGAAGTACTCGAGTCTACGCCCAGGACACCCGCTCAAGAAACCGTGAGCGCTGAACTTACCCAAACACCAGAAGCAATCGAAATACCTGAAATAAGTGAACAAGCGCAAATAGAGGAATTTGGCGGGGGTCACTTAAAGAAAAATAGTCCAGACGATGAGCTCGAGCAAATCTCAAGTAGTATCGTATCTATTACCCAAAATAATGCAGGAAGAGACATCGTCACTCTAGCAAATGGTCAACGCTGGCGTGCAATAGAAAACCATCGTTTGCGTTTGCGAGAAGCGTCGGTTGTGTATATTAAACGAGGCGCTTTTAATTCATTCATCTTGCAACTCGAAGGCAGTAATCGTAGCGTGCGAGTTAGAAGGATAAATTAGGTCATGCTTTTTGATGCGGGTGTAAATCTCCTAGACTCGCGTTTTGACTGTCAGCAGATACTTGACGAGTCGTTAGCTCATCATGTGTCAGATATATTGGTGATTTCGAGCGATATCACAGAATCGCAAAATGCAGTGGCCCTCAAAGAAAAATATCGTGAACACTCCCTTTCACTTCATGTCACCGCTGGCGTTCATCCTCACTACGCTGAACATGCTACTGAGCATGATTGGCAAACGCTAGAAGCCTTAATTGAGCAACACTCTATTGCTGCAATAGGTGAATGTGGATTAGATTTTAATCGCAACTTCTCCACCCCCGAAAAACAAATCTCGGCTTTTGATAGGCAGCTTCAAATAGCTGTCAGTCTCAATAAAGGTGTTTATCTGCATGAACGAGACGCCTTTGAAAAACAAATTAGTATGCTCACGCCCGTGTGCGCATCGCTGCCGTTTATGGTAGCCCATTGCTTTACCGGTGACGCTCACTCGATGCGTACCTATCTAGATATGGGATGCTATATTGGCATTACTGGCTGGGTGTGTGATGATAAACGTGGTCAAGATTTACAGGCTGCAGTACAAGATTTACCGCTATCGCGTTTATTGCTTGAGACCGATGCCCCATATTTGTTTCCTAAGACCGTTAGGCCGAGGGCAAAAAACAACGCACCGAAGTACCTGCATGCTGTGGCCGAAAAAGTAGCGGAACTTAAGCAGGTGCCGATACAAGAGGTATACGAAAGCGCGTATAGCAACGCGCGCAAATTATTTAACCCATGAGATGTCGATATGCAGTCAGGTCAGCTGATACCTACAGATAGACGCTATTGGATTACAGCGATAATATCGCTGTTTGTCATCTGCATGTTGGCGTTTACGGTATCATTGAGCACGATTGCACAAAAGATGAGCCTACCTTTCAGTGCTACCTACGTCACCGATTCATCCGAGACAATCACAGGCGAGCTACCCGCTGATATCACACAGCAGTTCCCAGATGCGATATGGAAGCCTTTGATAAACGACAATCTAGGGCTGTCTAACGATACTCACTGGATACGAGTCAGTTTAGATTCAATCAAGCCTGGCTCCCAATATCTGCTGGAGGCAAATTATAGCCTTATAGATGAGATAGATGTGTGGGTCTTTAATGCTGACGTCAATGGCGCAATAGATATCTCTGAGCCATTAGCGACATATTCAACAGGCGATATGCGCAGTTTCGACCAACGTGTGATCAAGCACGAGCAGTTTTTGTTCCCTATCGCTGGCGATAATGAACACATGCTCATTGTGCTTCGGGTGCAAAGTGATGGCCCAATCAAATTGCCCATTCGGGTTTGGCAATATGCAGATTTCATTAGTTACAACAGCGCGCACCAATTATTCTTAGGACTGTTTTTTGGCTACATGTTGGCCATGGCATTAAGTAATTTGTTTTTGTTTGCCACCACGCGCAACAAGATCTTTGCGGTTTATGCGGGTTATGTCATTGGGTTAGCACTTGTTATAGCGGCTCTACAAGGCGTTGGGTTTAGGTTCTTTTGGCCCGACAGCCCATGGTTTCAGCAAAAGGGCTTAATGCTGTTTGCCTGTGTCACATTGGCACTGGTGATCGTGTTTTCAATACAAGTTTTAGATTTGAAGCGCAACAGTCCGCGCGCATATCTACTGCTCAGTATCGCCAAATTCATATATGTTGGAGTATTCGCACTGGCGTTTGTTCTCCCCTATACGCCTTTGCTTATAACGGTATTGATCATGATGGCCATCACGTCGCCGGTCATTTTGCTTGCGAGCCTATATTTGGCAATACAGGGAAATTCGATTGCTCGCTATTTTTCCGCTGCTTGGTTGGTCGTTTTATTTTCAGGTGTTGTATTAACCACCGAAAATTTGGGCGTGTATAACTTGCCCTTAAATGCTAACTATCTGCTCATGGTTGGTGCGATTGCCGAAACTATTTTACTTTCTTTGGCGCTTGCCATCCGCTTTAGTACGCAGTTTGAGGAAACTGAGCGGGCCAAAACACTTGCTTTAGAAAACGAGCGCCAAGCTATGGCGGCAAAAGATGAGCTATTAAAAGTGCAAGAAGCTTCGCAGCAGGATTTAGAGTATAGAGTAGAAGAGCGTACCCTCGAGCTTGAAATTGCGATGCGGGAGCTTTCTGAGGCCAATCAAGAACTAGAGCGAATGAGCGCAATTGACCCACTCACCGGGTTGATGAATCGCCGCTATTTCGATAAACGCTTACTTGCAGAAGCGCGTCGCAGCCGCCGTGAACACAGGCAGTTAACCTTAGCGATGCTGGATATCGATTTTTTCAAAAAAATTAACGACAACTACGGTCACCCTGCAGGCGATGAGTGTTTGCGCGTATTTTCACAATTACTACAAACACATATCAAACGTCCCAGTGACGTGATTTGTCGTTACGGTGGCGAAGAGTTTGTGGTTATTTTACCTGCTACCGAAATCGACGGGGCAACGGTATTGATGGAGCGTGTGCGAGACGCGCTGGAGCAAACTGTTGTGGAGTTTGAGGGGGAGAAAATCAAAATGACGGTGAGTATTGGTGTTACCGCTCGCGTGATTACGAGTGATGATCAGAAAGAAGGTTTACTCGGCTTTGCCGATCAGCTGCTTTATAAAGCCAAACAAAACGGCCGTAATCGCGTTATCGCAGAAACCTTCGACGAGTGATATCAAAGATTTTATGAGTCACGACACCCAAGCGCTTAACAAACAGAGACAAAACCTAGCAAGCTACGACGAGATTTGGTTGTTTGGATATGGTTCGCTTATCTACAAAGTCGACTTCCCTTTTATTGATAGCGCCCCTGCATATATCGAGCATTTTACGAGACGGTTTTGGCAGGGCAGTCATGATCATCGCGGTACACCAGAGGCGCCGGGCAGGGTAGCAACATTAATAGCGACTCCCAATGAGACTTGTTTTGGAATGGCCTATCAGGTTAGTGAGGAAGTATTTGAGCATTTAGATCATCGCGAAAAAAATGGCTACCTACGACACGAAGTTAAGATTCAATTGGTCAACGGGAAAACGAAAACCGCATTGGTGTATTTGGGTGCGCCCGACAATGCGGCCTTTTTGGGAGATGCGAGCATAGAGAATATAGCGCATCAAATTTTCTATGCGACAGGGCCAAGTGGTGCTAACCGTGATTATGTGTTTGAACTGGCTAACGCACTACGTCATCACCAACAAGTAGATGAGCATGTGTTTGCAATTGAGGCGGCGCTGAATAGGTTGGCTTAAGACAGGCCTTAGGGGAGCGCATAAATGCAGTTTACAAGGGTTTATCCTCAATCATGAGCAAGTTGCCACAACCATCTTCAAACACGTTTTGAATCCCCCACTTTGGGTTATCTAATTCAGGGCGAAGTGTGATGCCTGCTGCTTGTAATCTTTCAAGTTCTTGCTCAGCATTGTTTGATGATAACCCCATTATGGGTAAATCTGCTTCAAACGCAGCTTTTTGATATGTTTCGGCAAAGCTGCCTTCGCAAGGCTCTAGCAATATAGCGGTTCCGTCTAAATCGTATGGAGATACAACAATTGCTAATTTAGCGTCGGGGGTAAATTCTTTAGATGCAAAGCCTAATTTGGTTGTGTAAATTTCATGCGCTTTAATGGGATCTTGCACAGGGATACTAACTAATGAGATTTTCAATCTGCTTTCCTCAAAGGTGCTTCAAAGTTTAAGTCGACACGTCGGTATCAGATAACACGGCAGGCAATCCTTTCCTAATTAGCTTGGCTTGCAATTGATGATTAATCGATAAATGCAAGAGCACCGAAACCGCAGACACGGCTACAGTAACGTATGATAAACCTTGAAAATACCAAACGACTATTACAACAGGTATAAATGAAATTAACAATGAGCCAAATAAATATAGCGCGCTGCGTCCCGACAACTTCATATTCACAAAGGCCTGCACTCTTGCTCGCTCTAACAGCTCAGCCTGCTGTTGTGGCGGTAGATGCGCTATTTCTGGAAACTTATTAATATATGATTTCATGACTTCTACAAAAAATGCCTCAATACAGAGCTAGTGCTATATGCATAATATGCATGTTACGCACGAAGAGGGCAACCCGCATAACGGCGCTCCAAAGCCCTTGATTTGTTGTCGATGTCTTTGTTTACGAGTTATTTTCATTGGTGAACCCAGCGACAAAGTTAGGGCCTGATAAGGATACTAGCAAACAAATAGATGCCATTAGCATAATGCGCAGTGGTGTTGCGACTTACATTGCTTATGGTGTGTTTTCACCTTTTATTTTAAGAAGCTGATTAACGACATCAGGTAGGCTCTGAAAAGCGTTATTCGCATATGCAATCACGAAGTATTCGCCTCTCATTTGATTGAAGCCCAACACTTTATTTGCTCTGGCCACATTACTAAAATACCCATTGGCTACCTGCTGAGGAATTTTTACCTCAATTGATAATCCATAAACACCACCATAGAGCTTTTCACGCTGAATATTGCCTACATGCTCCCAGCTTACATCAAGATTTGCAGATGCTTCACTTTGTGATGGAGACGATGGAAAGTGTATGCCGTCATCATCAGCTAAAAAGTACACCCAACCTTTCCAGTTTGACGGCTTTAAAGACACCAGCAAAAATACTAGACCCATAATGAACAAGGCATACTTCAATGCCGAGGGAGCATTACCCGCCCAAACATCGTAAGTCCAAAAACATAACAAAAATATGCCTGATATAAGAAAGTAAGCAAAGCATATCGCTTTTGCTCCCCATGCGGGTGTTTCGTATTTAAATACTCGATTCATTTATAAATAACACCCATGCGGCACAATAATGTGCAAGGCGGGCAGCCTAATGGTTGCTTGGCGAGCCCGATTAGGCGCGAGTATCTGCAATAACTCGCTTTTTTCTGGTGATCATTAACACGCCCAAAAGTGATGTAAGCACAAAATAAAGCGAGCCTGGCTCTGAGACTGTCACTGAATTTAACTGAAATGATGTTGTTTGGGCTATCCATACCCCAAAACTTGCTTGTGTACCATACTGAAAAGTAAGAGGTGATGGCTCGTTGAAATCAAATGCAACATAAAAATCGTTGTTTCCAGAAGCTAAAATACAGCTTACGCCGCAATCAACTCCTCCGAAAGCAAAAAAATCGCTATCAAAACTATCAAAACCGACTTCATTTGCATCGAATGAATATCCGTCAATTACCAGGCTTATATCAACTAATGAAACTATATTTGCTATTTGGTCCTCATATTCCCAAGTGATTGAACCTTGGATAAGATCCTGAGGAATTTCGGTTACGTTGGTACAGCAATTTTCAAAATCAGAGGCTTCAAATTGTAACGAAACTAGAGAGGCATTTGCAGATAAAGAGAAAGCTAAAATAAAGACAGAAAATACTACATTTTTCATTGATTAGTCCATTAGTTACGACGTTTTAATGTGTGGGTAGCCAGCCGTTTTGTTAAACGGCTGAGGCAGGTTAAAGGTTTTTATCTCTCGTCGCAACTAGAGCCCACATAATATTTTAAAACGTCTTCCATTGTTGTCGGTTTTTAGTTTTATCGCGGTTAGCAACCATACGATAAGAAGTGTTGGTACCCCTACAACTAATAAGAACCCCATTTATAAATCTCGTTTGACCCATGACGCGAATACTTTACGTCAGCTGCTTAGTATTATGGCAATGCTGGGTTTCTGGGTAAAAGTGCCCATACTATAAAATATTTAACCTCGTGTGACCTGTTAGTTGCCGCGTCCAGCCGAGTTTTTAAGTAACCTTTTACTATTAAAGTACTCTAAAGACACATTTAAGCCTAAGAATAAAAATCCAATAAAGAAACTTATTCCACCAAAATCAAGATACCTAAAGTTACCATTGATTTCATATTGTTGATTAAAATCAGCACCTTTTAATGTTGGTATAAGAATATCAACTATCCATAAACCAAAGAATACACTTGAGAAAGCGAAGGCAACAAGCCAAGCATATTTGCAAATAAACCTAAATGTAACATTCTCGATTTTTTGAGACGATTGCAATTCATCAGGAGTAACAACGAAAACTGACGCTAGTGCTTTGGTTGTTTCTAAAGATGCTGTGCCGCTTTTTTCAACACGTTGAATAGTTCTTACACTTAACCCGCTAGCTGATGCTAACTCTTCTTGACTCCAACAGTTGATAGCTCGTAATCTTTGTATTGTATTTTTATTTAACTTCACATCGTTACTCATAATTTGACCTAACCTCATTAGTTTTACATGAAAGGTCATAATAATTAATATCTATTGAAACAGTCCTGACAATTTCACGACTCTTTGCTGACATTCTACCGACAGCTTCATGACAAGCGCGGCTGCCAGATATATTTATAGGCAACCGCTTCAATAAGCGGCTTGTAATAGTTTGCCAAAATGTGAAGCAAAGCGCAGCCGAGCAAACTGTTACTCGTCCAACTATATTGCCTTGTTAGGGCTGTGCTGCTGTAGGTTTAGATACTTTAGTTTCTGAAAAAAGTAACCCAATCGTAATTAGATATACTGGAATCAATGCTAAAAAAGTATATTGATATGAGATCTCTTTACCCAGCAATGCAAACAAGCAGCCTAAGCTCGGCATCATAATACCTATAAAATAATAAGCCTTGCTTTTATACAGCCACCCATAGGGAATGAAATGAGATCCAAATAGAATAGCCATAGAAAATGGAACCCAAGCGGGTGCAATTTGAAAAACAAGAATAAAAATAGGCCAATAGAATATCTGAACACCAGCCAGAATTGCAGCAAGGTTAGAGAGCGGAGGCAATTTAACAAATGGATTAACTTTCAGTAACTTAGAAATAAACATAGCTATTGGAAATACTGCCCCTGTCACAATGAATACAGCGATTAAAGCTTGCCTCTCAGGTAGTAGATTAACTGCAACGGCCGCAAAAGTAATAATGAACAAGCCAGCCATGGGAAAACCAATCCCCTTTTTGGAAGCTAAAATTAATTTATCTCTATAACTCATTTTCTACTCCAAATTTGGCTTGTAGTCCTAACCTCATGTTACTGTGGCCTCAAGCGATAGCGAGTGAGTTTAGGTTTTTGTTATACGCCACTGCTTTTTACCTGAATAAATATCCGCCGAAAAATTAATACCGCGATACCTAGAATAAAGAATAGCAAACCAAATTTAAATTCTGGGTCGCTTTCAACTAATTTGTAATATCTATCTTCTGTTGGGGGGAGCAAAAAAAACAATTCAGTTAATTCGACAGGCAGAAGATCCCGAGACTTATATATCAGGCCGAGTAAAATAAATACTATTCCGCAAATGAGCAATGGTGTATCTAGCTTGTGATTAACTTTCATCTTCAATGTCAAACTGCAGTCTAACCTTCATATCTTTTTGAGCCACAGCGACCCCGTCTACAATTTTGGGTTGATACTTCCATTTTTCTAACGCATTGATCGCAGCTTTATCAAAGACACCTTGATGAGTAGATTTTATCACCTTGATATTAACAACAGTACCTGACTCAGTTATGTCAAATGAAAGTTCGACCCACCTTTCAGATGTCGGTGAATTCAATATATCTGCTTTTTTCGAGTCATCTAAACTAATGGCGTTACTTACGCTCGCAGACACGAGTAAAATCAGGCAAATAATCACTTTGAACATAATTAATCCTCCTTGAAAGTTAACTTTGAGCTAAGGGACAGTAACATTGCGCGAAAATGGCGAAGCCGCGCAATGTTACTGTCCCAGTGACCGAAGAGAACGCCTTAAGCGTTTTGTTAGCCCTATAACTGAGGGTCTTTCGAAGAAGGGTCAAAATTGTCTCTGTGTACTGTAAAAGTAATTTCATAATCTGTATTAAATGCATCTTTTGGTACTGTGACAGTTGCACCTTGACGACAATCGGAAACTTCTTTTTCGAAAAAGTTAGCAAAGCGCATCAATTGTTCCGGTTTTCCGCCAATATCACGTTTGTTAATTGAGAAGTCCTCTAGTGAAGTAAAGGTTAAATACCAGTGTGGCATTAAGTGTTCATGATCACCATATTCTCGATTTTCACTAGCGAATTTTCTTAGCAAGTTGCAAAGGTTAGAGAGTCCAGTTCTTGAACCATGTAATTCCCACTTTTCATTTGCTTGATCTGAAATGTAGTAGAAACCTAAATTTTTCCATTCTTCCCGAGTTAAATCCGCGATTTTGTCTGATAATTTATTCATTGTATGACAAGGGGCTAACACTTAGCTAAGGGGCACAAACATGGCGCTATACTCCGAAGGAGCGCCATGTTTGTGTCCCTCTTGAGCGCCTTGATACTCATTGAGTCTCCTCCTAATTAGCATAAACAAAGTTTATCCTAACAGGCGACAAAACCAACGGAGAAAACTCAATGAATTTCTATACTAATACACATCCTTACTATTGTGGAATTGATTTACACACCCGCCTACTTTATGTCTGCATTATTGATAATGAAAATAACGTTCTCGTCCATGAAAAAATTTCTGATTCGCCAGAGCAACTTATTCAGTTATTGACACCTTATCTCGGTAGTGTAGTAGTCGGCGTCGAGTGTATGCACTGTTGGTACTGGGTATCGGATTTTTGCGAACAGCACAACATTGACTTTATTCTTGGCCATGCGCTCTACATGAAAGCGATTCATGCAGGTAAAACTAAAAATGATAGAATCGATGCATTGAAGATCGCTAAACTCATGCGAGGAGGAAATTTCCCGCTTGCCCATGCTTACCCCAAAGAGCATCGCTCTATCAGGGATGCATTGAGAAGACGCACACATATTATGCGTATGAGTGCTCAACTCAAGGCTCATGTGTCCAGCACTGTTGGCCAATATAATTTACCTGCGCCTGAAACACGATTAAACCTACAAAACTCACCCGCCAGACAACATATGCACCACTTCTTTCCTGATGAGGCTGTGCAAAAAAGCATGGACTTAAATCTCAACATTATCGATACCATGGTGCACGAAATCTATAAAATCGAGCATTACGTCAAGCTCAAAGCGCAGATCAACAAGGGAAGTGACTTCCATATTCTAAGATCCTTTCCTGGTATTGGTAAGATTCTCGCCCTAACCATCTTATATGAAGTGGGTGATATACAGCGCTTTCCTCGTGTCCAACAATTTGCGTCATACGCACGACTCGTAAAATGCAAAGCCGAATCTGCAGGAAAGTCCTATGGCACTCAGGGCAATAAAATAGGTAATGCGCATTTGAAATGGGCATTCAGCGAAGCCGCCGTTCTGTACTTAAAAGGCAATGACAAAGCTAAGCGATACCTTGAAACGCTTCAGAAACGCATGAGCAAAGCTAAAGCGCTATCAGCTTTGGCACATAAAATAGGCCGCTGTGTTTATTTCATGCTCAAGAACCAACAGGTATTTAATGAAGATAAGTTTTTAAACGGGTAAGTCGCGCAGTGGCATGAGCTTCATCGTATAACTGGGAAAATGGCGAGTATCTTGTTATCGCACATCAATCTGCCCTAGCAGCATCGATAACTATACCAACTGACCTTAACCAATTCGCTTTGATTAGACATGCCACTGTTGCGCAACATAAACTTTTATCAGACTTTGCTTACACCTTCGCTGAGCCCGCCACTAACTGGTTCTACTAAGCCACTCAGCTTTGAATAGGACAGATGAAGGTTAACCGATGAATGTCTAGTGCCGTTGACCATCAGAAGGAACTGAAAAGTGCAACATTAAGAGCCTCTATATGTGTTTGACGTGAGCAATATGCTCAACATCGACCATGACAGACGAAGTAAACAAAACTGATGAAAGGAATTAGATTGCTCATAAAAAAATGAGCAATAGGTGTTCTTTTGTCATTGACAGACCGGAGGCTCATATGTGTTA
>NZ_JAHEOJ010000014.1 GCF_018595715.1 Glaciecola sp. XM2 | reverse complement strand
GTTGGTATGACTCCCTTTGTCAAGTTTGACAAAACAATCCTGTGACATTCTTTCGGTCCATAAGATATTTAAAAATTAAGCTAACGCATCAGATGAGGCAGTATTGTCGTCGGTTTACATGCTGGTATCCGTAGGTTACTTATTTTTCAATAAGCAGAGCTGACCTTACTTTTTCCGCCGCAGTGCCTTCTCATCACTCTATGTTCGTGGGTCAAAAACGTGTTGTTTATTGCCTTCCTAACACCCTCGGAGGTTGCACCACATCCGCGGCCTGATCTAAATGCGCTAGCTTAAAACTCTTTATCATGCTGGCACTCTACTAGTGCGCAATTTTGGATTGACCGGTGTGAGTACCACTTCTTTGGTAATCGCCCATATGTAAGCCGCCATCTCCCTGGCAATCGCTGCAATGATTAAATTGTAGTGTTTGCCCTGCTTACTCATGCGTTGATAGCGCTTGCACAATCGTAGTTGCGCCTTCCAAGCAATGTCCAAAATATCTTTGGGTAAGCACTCTTGTCGCTTTTGTAACTCGGTAGAGATATTAGCGGCGAATCGGTAACTATGAGCGCCTTCGATAAGTAATCGTCGTGCACGGCCATTACCTGTTTTGGTAATGGCCCCAATACGGCGTTTACCACCAGAGGAATGTTCTGAGGGCACCAGACCTAAATAACTCATTAGCTTTCTTGGGTGGTCAAAGCGGGTTAAATCACCCAGCTCAGCCACTACACCAACAGCAACCAATAGTCTTACTCCTCGCATAGATTGAATCGCCTTGACCACAGGATAATAGCGCCACTGACGTACTTGATGTTCAAGTTCATTATCGAGTCGCTCTAAGCGCTGTATTCGTTCAGTGATGGTTTGAATGTATTCTTGTAACACGATGTGCTGTGCAGGATGCGGCAGTACCATTTCAGTGAGCCAACGAAGGTGTTTCTTAGACCAGTTAGCCACTCCGTCGTAGTGAATATTGTTTCGCAGCAAAAGTGCCTTTAATTGGTACTTTGCATCCTTTAAATCTTTCATGGCTGTTTCACGGCCACGAGATAAATCACGTACAGCCTCATCTTCCGGCTCGGGGACATAGATGGGGGATAGATCTTCAGATTTTAGTAATTTCACGAGCTTAAGTGCATCGCGTCTATCGGTCTTTATTTTATCACCAGGCTTTTTAGGAATGAGTGACGGCGCTACCACATAACAACAATGACCTAAGCTGGTGATAAACCGATAAATCCAATAGCCACAAGGGCCTGCTTCGTAAACAAAGTGCAGAGTTGCGTTTGGGTATTTGGATTCAAACTGACGCACAAGCTTTTTCACGCTTACTTTTGAAGAGGCTATGCGTCCCATATGAACCGGTGCTTTCCCTCTACCATCTTCGCAATACGCCACTTCGTGAAATTCTTTATGAGTATCCAATCCAATAAAAATTATGCTATGTTTATTCATGCTAGTCTCCAAATTTATATAATGTTTAATCGACAATTATTTATGGCACTGGCTATTGTAGCTAACCCACGAAAATGCGGAGACTAGCACTTTTGAAGGGAGTCATAATGTCTATGAGCCTATGAAAATTTCGCTATATACATTGATATTTTTGACACTATTAAGCCTAGGAGTTAATGCTTGTCCTGCGCCACCTCCTGGTTACGGTTTAACTCACTCTCAACTAATTGAGCAGACGGCGACGATAGTTTTAGCTCAAGCTATTAAAGTTACTGATGAAGTTGTTGTGTTTGAAGTGGTCGAAAATATAAAAGGGGATAGTGAAAAAGAGTTCTTTTGGCGACGTTCCAGAATACCAAAATCTGTGAAACATATTAGTACTGATTTTAATCGCCATACTGAGCCGTCTTTTTGGTCAAACGCCCCATTAGTAAGAAGATCACCAATTTCAAAAGGTGGTATTTGTAATATTGCATTTACTTATGAACTTGGAGAAGTTTACTTGGTTTTTCGTGAGTCGTGGGGGCATGCTCATTCAAATGAGATCATTAAAGCTGAAGATGATAAGTGGCTAGCTTATGTCAAAGAGTCAGTAGCAAGCGGCTCATAACAAGGCTTTAAAGTCGGATTCGTAACAGTTGGCTCGGTTCCGCTTCGCTTCACATTTTAGCCAACTATTGCTCACCGCTTAAAGCGGCGTTATGTAACACGGAGAGTTCAGTGAAAATTATACCTTTAGCGTTCTTGAGCATTTCAATTGCTTTTTCCGCTTTCGCTTCTGAGAGTAGCTCGATTGGATATAAAACAGTGGAGCTCGCGCTAAATGCACTCAAAAATAAAGAGGGCACAAATCTAAGTATCCAGGGCGGCTGGACAATAATTGAGGATAAAGAGGAGTCAAACTTGGTTTTGTGGTCATTCACTCCTGATTCGCATCCAGCTCACCCAGCCGCAATAAAGCGCAAAGTTGTTGAGAAAAACCAAAAGATATACATTCAAATGTCTGCCCTCTGCCAAGCTAAAAAAGAAGACTGTGACAAACTGATGCAAGAATTTGAGCAATTAAATCAAAACATAATGAAAGGCTCGAGATAAGTGTTACATAACAAGCGCCTTAAACATCGCGGCCTTTGGCCGCTGGACTCGCAACAAGTTGCTCGCCGTTTAGGCGAGCGTTAGAGCGGCAGGAGACCTATGGATAACCGGTACGGGTTGAGCCGGACAATTCCGGAAGGCATCAAAAGAGAAGTGCGACAAGCTTGCGGATATGGCTGCGTCCTATGCGGTGCCGCTATCGTTGAGTATGAGCACGTAGATCCTGTTTTCGTTGATGCAAAAGAGCATTCTCCTGACGGTATTGTGCTGCTCTGTCCCCAATGCCACGCAAAAGTGACGAGGGGCTTTGTTTCTAAAGAGCGAGTCAAGGAAGCAAAAGCGCAGCCAATTAGCCAGAAAAGAAACTACGCTCACGAATTCTTTGACCTTGGCTCTAAACAACCTAATTTCGTTCTCGGCGGTGCGTCAATAACTAATGCCCCGATACCGCTAGAAATCCACGGGTACCGCGTCGTGAAAATCGAACCAAGTGAAGAGGAAGGTGGCCCAGTAAGATTTAGCGGTACGTTCTTCAATAGCCACGGGGAGATAAGTCTTCAAATTACAGACAATGAATGGCGAGCGTACTCTGGTAACTGGGATTTTGAAGCAAAAGGTGGGGAGCTAATCGTGCGAGATGCCCCGGGCAGCATCTCCTTACGACTCAGAGCCTCGTCTGATTCTGGAATCGTTGTTGAAAAAATCAATATGCGGGTCGGGGCCTACCAGATAATTGGCGGCACCGATGATTTGTTGCTGAAAGCTGATGATGGTTCACAAATTCAGTGCGGCGGCATGATTGCCGATAACTGTCGCATTGGGCTGTCCCTTGGGTAGCTCTAACAAGTGGCTGTTGTCGGACGTTGTAAGCTCCGTTTGTTTTGGGGTGTCACTTTGTTCCACTATACCCCAAAACAATCTCCACTTATAATGCCCTTAAACTTGGCGTTAGCTCCCTTACCTCAACTTTTAACTTTTTTGAGACAAAACCTAGTTTTTAATATACTCTTATCTCAATTATTCACAATTTTGAGATTACTATGATTGCTTCTCCACCAAAAGAACTTATCAGTAACCCCTTGCAGCTCGCTCTGGAGAAGCACAGTGAGCACCTGAAAGAATATATCGAACTTTTATCTCCTACCGATAATAAAGGAAGGTACCTTCACTATGACCAGCTTCGTTATAGATTTGCCAAAGATTTAGATAAAGATTTAGCATGGTCAATTGTGAAAACTGCTAGATTGAGACAATTAAAAAGAATTCTTCCTCTTGGTGATTCTAATGAAGTGGGGCGTTTTTTTCTTACTCCCAATATTCAAAAAGCCATAAGTGAAACAGACAGGAATACAACAAGCGCTTCTCTCGAGTGGATGTGTTCAAAAATCGGTGAAGAAAAGCACCTCGAATACTTATTAAATGATTTGGTCGAAGATGAAGCAATAAGCAGCAGTCAACTCGAAGGGGCTGCTACTACTACTGAAGTTGCAAAAGACTTATTGAAAAGGAAGCGAAAGCCTAGAAGCTTAGATGAAAAAATGATCATCGGTAATTTCAAGATGATGAATTTCGCATGGGAGAATAGAGAAAAAGATCTAACACCTGATTTTATTAGGGACTTACATCAAATAGGCGTCGATGGGATAGACGATGACAACTACACACCCGGTGTGTTTCGGAAAACTGACGATGTGAAGGTTGTTGATGCTGAGGGTAATATTGTTCATCAGCCGCCTTTAGCAGAAAACCTGAAAGCTCGTTTGAAAAAAGTCTGTAGTTGGGTAAATAAATGTCATCACGATACAGATAATCGTGACTACTTCCATCCATTGGTAAAGGCAATCATAATTCATTTCCTGATCGGTTTTGAGCATCCATTTAGAGATGGAAATGGGCGAGTTGCAAGGGCTCTTTTCTATTGGTATATGTTTAAAAATGATTTTTCTGCATTTAGATACATCACTATAAGTCTGCTATTGAAAAATGCACCTGTTCAATACGGGAAAAGTTATCTTTATACAGAATCAGACGAAATGGATTTGACTTATTTCATTGATTATCAATGCTCAATAATTAATAGAGCGATAAACAAGTTTAAGGATTCTTACCAACGGACTCTAAAAGAAGCTGAAGAGTTTAATGTTTGGCTATGGAAATCTGGTTTATATAAAAAATTATCGGATAAACAGCAGAAAATATTCCAAGTAGCACGGAGCGGTGTTGCTCAGTTTTTTACGGCGTCGAATGTAAAAGAAAACTTAGGATGTTCCTATAATACTGCATCTTCTGCACTAAATGGCCTTGTAGATATGAAACTCTTCAAAAAGGAAAAACAAGGTCGTGAATGGGTTTTCAGCATGGTAAGCCAAAAGAAAATCCTTAAAGATTGGAATGCGAAAAAATAGATCGGGCGCTAACAATCACATTAAGTCGCTCGCAGGCTCGCTGGGACAGTAATGCATGGGCTCTGCCGCTTCGCTCGGATTTTAGCCCATGCGTTACTCCCCCTTATATGGGCGTTAGAGATACAATAAAGCAACTGGAGAACAATACTGGATCATGGGGAAAAGTTGCTTAACTGGGTTGTCTGAAAAAGGTTGACCACTTCAGTTTTTTGGTCTTGGGATTGGTAGTTGTCTTTACAACGATTTGTTTGAATTTGCTCGCGCTAACGCTATAAAAACGGTTACTTGCGAATACAACATTGTTCCTCCAAATTTGGCATCTGGTGCATTTCACGATAAGTTTGGTTTTACTGAGTTAGGCACACAATGGGTAGCGGGCGGTAGCAAGCAGGTCTCACTTCAAGCGGCACAGACGTGACAGTGTATTTATGGGAACGGTGTATGGCTGAAGAGCTTGTCTTATGCGGTCGTTTGACGGAGGGAACATGAAAAAATCATCGCTTTTTTACATAGCCTTGGGTTTTATTTTGCTAGGAACACCGCTTTACGTTTTTAAAGGGGCAATTGCTTGTGAAATTGCCGGTCCACTTGGATACGAGCAGATAAAACCAAACGTGTTCATTGCTAAGGATGATTCACGAAATATACAAGAGTTAGCATTTATAGAGGATGCGACTAACAGAGTGTCTACTACATTTGGGGACATGACAGCTACGCCTATTATGATACTAACCTTGAATAAAGAACAATCCGCTAACTTTTTTGCATCTGAAACCGCAAGCTCCCACTTTAGCCCTTTCAATAATTGCTTGGTAATAGGCCCTAAAGGTCAAAATGTAGACGTGGTTGCTCACGAGTTGGTGCACGCTGAGGTATATGCGCGGCTTGGGTGGTTAACGCAAATGTTAAAAATGCCTCGCTGGTTTGAAGAGGGCGTTTCATTATTGGTTGATTTAAGAGAGCCCTTTTTACCTGAAAATATCTTGATGGATGAAACAGAAGTTGATGCGGTTAAAAAACTGTTTTACGGTCATCAATTCTATAATGAAAATGCATTCAACAATTACCGTGCTGCAAGATTAGCGGTCGATTCAGTTGATAAAACTCAGTTCTACGCAAATCTTGAGAAGATGAAAGAAGGCCAGAGCTTTGATGAGGTGTTTGGCGTTTCAAAATAACAAAACTCAAAGTAAAAAGAATTTGATATCCGCCATCTGGTTGGTGATTAGAAATTAAGGAGAAGTAAACGAATGGAACCGAATTATTCAGAGTATTCTATTGCTGAGTTACAAGACGCTCTAGCTAACATAGACAAACAAGCCTACCCAGAACGAGTAGAGAAAATTGAAAGTGAATTAAGCTCACGACAACCTGCACAGAGCCATTCTGAAGAGCCGCTAAATGATGATTACGAACCAAATGAGCAGTTCTTTAAATGTCCAACATGTGAAAAGAAAATAGGCTTTTTCTCTAAAACGGCTAACAAGTGGGGGAAAAACAAGGAATGCCCGCACTGTAGCGCGCCCTTTGAATCATTTATGAAATGGAAAGTATTTGCTATCGCATTGATACCGGTGTTTTTCGTTCATCTATTTGTGTTGCGACCGCTGGTAGTTTCGTTAGGCTTCAATGGTGCAATTAGCACCGGTATTATATGCGGCCTCCTTACCGTGTTTGCTATGCGTTACCGGAAAGTTCGCAGCCCCAAAGTCACATAATAATCGATTTAAAGCCGGGCGATGCAAAAGCGCTAATGAGCTCAGCATTAAAATTAAAAGGAAGTTTTTGTTATGCAAAATACTATTGGCATTATGGCCGCATTTATTTTGATGAGTGGCTGTGCATCAACACATCCAGAGAAAGAGTACTCGCACTTAAGCGTTACTCAAGACGAAATGCAATCTTCAAAATGGAGTCAACTCAATCGGTTTCCTGCCAGGTATCCCAGAGAGGCGGTATTCGAAAGACTCGAAGGCTGTGCGACTATTGAGTATGTCATCACGCCTCAAAATGAAGTGAAAGACATAACGGTGGTAGCCTCCACAAATAAGTATTTTTCTAAAGCCGCAAGAGATGTAATAAATAACTGGAATTGGTCAGAGTTACCTAAAAGCATCCTAGCAGAGCCGGTAAAGACGCAAACTCGATTTGATTTCTGTTTTGATAAACCCAATCAACCCTGCAAATTGGTGACGCCTAAATATTCTTGCCCAAGTGACGACATCATATATTCCACGGGTAGCATTATTAAGAGGGTGCGTGCGCTGTAGGGTTTGCGTTAAGGGCATTTGCCATTTGTGCATAACTACCCCAAACAATTGATTGATGTGACCCTATGAAGGTAACGAACATTAATTTGTGGTCCTGTATGCTGCGCAACTGTTTCCCATTAATGGGTTATTTTCTTAGGCGGCAATAAGGGCTTTTAGTTATCAAGGATAGGCAGAATGAAGTATATAATTTGTGCATTCATAGTGGGTGTCATTAGTTTTCCGGCTCAAGCGTGCTCGTATTTTGGTTCTTATGTGTTTCAACCTACGTTAGAGCGATGGGAGCAGCATCCAGGCCCCAAGCAACTGGATGAAAATGCAAGTGGTGATTATTGGGAAGCAGTCCCTCTGCCGGTTGTTAGCCAGATGGCAATAAACCGAGCAAGTTACAACGGAAAAACCTCTTGTGGCGACACTGGAGATTTGACTATCTTAGTCAAGTTACCGAGCTCGTCAACATACAACCTCGATGAGTTTGGTGTCTATATTCAGGTGATAGATGGTGAAATGCCTGATCAGATTTTCCCCAACATTCCGATTATTGATACCACACCTGAAACAGACGAAGGGTTCTACTCGTTCACCTTTGGGTGGCTAGACCATCATCCAAGCGAGCAGGCACCTTTGAACCTTACTATTGAAGTAAGGTTTTTAACGAATGACTTAAGGCTTGGCGCTGCCACCACAATCAAAATAAAGCAAGACGACAGCTATTAAACGGCTTTGCAAACACCCACAAGTAATTTAATCATGGATTGGAGAAAATTAAACAAATGAATCAACAGCAACAATATGTATCAGGACTAGGAAAGGACTCGGTAGTGCCACCCGAAATCAAAGGTTGGAATTGGGGGGCGTTTTTTCTAAATTGGATTTGGGGAATTGGCAACAGTACCTACATAGCTTTGTTGGTATTTGTACCTTTAGTCAATATTGTGATGCTCGTTTTACTGGGTCTAAAAGGCAATGAATGGGCATGGAAAAATAGAGCATGGAGAGATGTGGAGCACTTTAAGGCAACCCAAAAAAAGTGGCGTAATGCTAGTGCAATCTTGCTTCTTGTCGTGCCATTATTCGCTGTGTTTGTTGGCAGCTTGTTGAAAGGAGAGGCGTTTGACCAATCGATGATAGCGGTCTCTGAAAATAAAGAAGTAATCGAAGTCATTGGTGAGCCAATTGAGGCCGGCTTTTTGATTTTCGGCTCCATACAAACATCAGGTGCAAGTGGTGAAGCTTCTTTGCAATATTCAGTTTCCGGCCCTAAAGGTGAAGCCGATGTGTATGTGCGGGCGTATAAAGAGATGGACAAATGGGTACTATATCACGTCGTTGTGGATTGGCCCGAATCTGGTAAGCGTGTACAGGTTGTAAACCCTAACGAGTAGAAGCGTTTTAACACGTATTAGAAGACTAAGAAAATCTGTTTTTGGTCGTCACAACGCTATTCTCAGCAAATACTTAAGTGGTAACCAATTGTTGTTTTTGTATTGAACAAGTAGGATGTATGAGTAAAGTAATAAAGAAAATTGAAAAAGACAGAGATGAATCAGACTTGAAGATGTCAATCATAGGCGCATTTGTTTTATGTGCCCTTTGTTTTTTCTGTGTTGGGGTGATGTATGGGGCCTCGTTTAATTTAAGTATTGTCGTACCACTGTTAGTGTTTTTAACAGCTATAAATGTGGGCTGCGCTAGGTATATTATTAGGCGCATCAATAAACAAAGCAAATGAGCATTAAGCTCAAAGTGAAGCCTAGCGTGAGCATCAGCAGCAATGACTCACTTTTTGGTATCTTAGACTCATAAGGAGTAGTAAATTATGGAAGATATTCTTGGCGAGATATTTAGAGGCTTTCTTAGGGTTATTGGGTACATTCTTGCTGAGATATTTTTTTGGACGATTTGTTATTGGCTGGGTTGGCCCATTTGTAAACTTTTCTCATTTGGTCGTTATCCCAAAACGACCGACATTATCTATTTTGGCGAAAAAGGCCGTTCGGGCTTTTGGTGCGCCGCCACGGGCCTAATTGTCATTATTGTTTTGTCGTTGTTCTTTCTTGGTGCATTTGGGTGATTCTCTACGGTAACGCGCTACATTTATAGGGAGAAGGTCCATCGTTCTATTTCTTTTGAGAAATTTATCGCGATTAGTTTACGGTAGAACCGATTTATGAAGACAAAACATTTGAGCAAAAATTCATGGGTGTCACTGAGTTTTACGTTGTTGATGTTGGCACTCGTTTTCGGCGTTAACGGCATTCCGAGCTACGATGTCTTGGAAGAGAAAACGGGTACGTTAGAGTGGTTTGAAGAAATAGGTAAACGCAAGAATACTTTAAGGTTCAAGCTTAACGAGCATGACCAAATGTTTGTGTATCATTCGGTCGGCGGCTCATTGAGTATCGTAAAAGAAGCGCTTAATAAGGACGGCGCTGCGCTAACGATTGCTTACGACCCAAATGATTCCGATTCGGCAATATGGGAGTTTGAGGACTTTCACCCGGTATACCAAGTGATAAGCAACGGTCGCTTGGTCAAAAGTTATCGCTCAGTCGCGGCAAAATACAATAGCAATAGTGATCTAGCGGTTTGGCTGTTGATTGCGGGCTTGTTATCCTCAGTGATTTGCTTTGGGATCGATTGGAATGTGTTAAGAGATGGAAATTAATCAATGAATCAGACGGAAGTGTTAAGGCTAGCCAATTGAAACTTAAGGGAAAGTTAACGAATTGGCACGACGATAAAGGCTTTGGATTCGTCGAACCTAATGGAGGCGGGGACCGCGCCTTTGTTCATATCAAAGCGTTTCAAAAACGCTCAAGAAGACCTGTAGACGGAGACCTAATCGTGTACGAGCAGGTCAAAGATGCTAAGGGAAAATTTAAAGCCATAAATGTAACCTTATCAATCGATCGCAAATTAAAAAAAGCGTCGCCGCCCAAAAATCGTAGCTTTGGCTCTTTTGTGTGTATTTTGTTCTGTGTTTTTTTACTTTTAATGACTGTTTCAAATAAGTTGCCAATCGAGGTTTTGTATTGGTATGCGGGAGCAAGCGTTGTAGCGTTTTTGCTTTATTATTTTGATAAGTCGGCCGCACAAGATGGCAGTTGGCGTACCCCAGAAGCTAACCTTCATTTAGTTAGCTTGCTAGGTGGCTGGCCAGGTGCATTTTATGCCCAAAACGCACTAAAACATAAGTCTAGTAAGCAAGAGTTTAAAAAGGCGTATTGGGGGACGGTGGTTGTTAATCTTGGCGTGTTTGTTTGGTTGTTGAGCGCTCAAGGTCAGAACTTTATAACAATGATAATTGGTTAGTTAAAGCATTAAAACATGATGATGTATAGTTTCGAGCGAGAGTGATAGAGTGGATTGTAGGGTTCAATATGAAGGACAATATATTGAGTTACAAAGCAATAAATTTTGAAGAGAAACTCAGCCTATTTAGTGAGCAGTGGTCACCCAAGGTCATTGCCGAGATGAATGATTACCAAATAAAGGTAGCGAAGATTGAAGGTGAGTTTGAGTGGCACGCACATCAAGACACCGACGAAACCTTTATCGTGCTAGATGGACGCCTCAAAATTGAGTTTAGAGATGGTCACGTAGACCTACAAAGTGGTGAGATGTATGTTGTTCGTCAAGGCGTTGAGCACAAGCCTGTCGCTGATGGTGAAGTAAAAATTCTGCTCATTGAACCTCGAGGTGTTATCAATACTGGCGACAATGCTACTGATGCACGGACTGCTGAAAATGACGTTTGGATATAAGAATGCTTGAGCTTAAATACGAAAAATAGAGCTTGTACAACAAAAGAAAAAGGCTGGAAGGGAATACCTTACCAGCCTTTTGTAGTTATAGGTTTATGTTTGGTCGCGTGCCAAAGCCTGCACCATAAACAATCGCGTTAAGCAAAAGTCGATTTGTGCCTCTGGAGGCTCCTCTGAAGTTAGGTTGCCCCGAGAACATTATCAACTGGCCTTTACCAATAGATTCGCGGGTTAGGTAACTAGAGTTGGCAATGCGTTGTGAGGCTTCAGGCCAAACTAGGCCGCTCATGCGAACGTGCACTTCTTGTCCGTTTGGAATGGAGTACCAACCAACGGCCTCTTCATAAGTCGCGTCTGGGTTGGCTTGGTATATACCCACCGATACTACAGATTCTGCGCCTTGTGGCACCACCAATACATCTTGATCACGGTACAATAGCGGTAACCGCTCGTTGACTCCAAAGGTTAACCAGTGTTTTTGGTCAGCGTGACCTGCCACCATAGCGCCTGCAGGCATAAAGAGTTTTTGCCAATCGTTACGCTTTTCTAGCTCGTCTTTATCAAGTGGATCTGGCTTATCATCCCAAGGGTAGCTAACCGTTGTGCTCAACAATGAAGCGTTAAGGGCATCGGTGACGTTGTAGTCCTTCTGGGCCAGTAGCCTGCGCTGCAGGGCTATGTCAAAGTCATGGGCGTCTTCAAAAATATCGTCAACGAGTTTTACTGAGGAGAAATCGTCAGCTTTACTCATCATGGCACTTGCGCCTTCATGCGTGATCAAGGTGCCGCCTTGCTTCACCCACGTCATTAAGGCTTTTTGATTCGCTTCACTTAAGCTGCGTCGTTGAGGCATTACAATCGTGTTGTAACGACGTAAATCAGCTGACGCTAGGCTCGACGCATCTACATGACTATGGCGTATTCCTAGATTTGAATCAATTGACCACCATACTGTGCCAGCGTCATTTTGATTTGTGCCTGCTTGCGTAGCAATGGCAATTTGCGGCTGTTGCAGTAATACAAAGTGATCGCCGCCCCAGTCGGGCAGTTCGCCATTTCCTAAACCAGTGGTTGCGCTTTGTACGCGTAAGTTTAGCTCATCGGCAGTTTGCTTTATAAGGGTGTGTAACTGCTCGTTGTTAAGGTTGTCGGTAATGGTAACCGCTACCGAACCACGATTGAGCGTAACGTCGTTAAATTGCGCTGCCTTGTCAATCACTCTTACATATACGCCTTGCTCCATCAAGCGCGCTGCAAATGCCACTGAGCCGTCATCCACGCCGTCAACAAACCATGCTATTGCCTCTTTATCAATAGTATTTTGTGTTGGGCTAGGTGGCGCATAATCACTTACATTACGGGTGATTTCATCGGGCACGGTTAACGCTTCAAGACCATACATCATGGTGAGATTCCATGCCGATGTATCATACATAATAGAGCGACCTTCTCGCAGGACTCTAGCGCGCTCTTTTTGCAGCACTTCTGGTTTTAAGGCCGCCTCAAACTCCATAATCGCAGAGATTAAGCGAGCTTCTGGCTGACGGTTATTGATGATCAAACTGCCGGCTTCAATAGTGGTTTCATCAAGAGTTTGACCCAGGTGATTAACCGCGTCGTCTACCTCAATGGCTTGCGTAGCAACTTTTACTTCTATGTCTTGCGCTAAGAGCTTTTCAGCGAGTAAATGTGTGCGTGATGCATTTTCATTTGCTAATACCACGTAGGTTTTATTGGCATAAGGGCTTTTGTTCGACAACACCATTTTTCTATCTTGCCAATAATCTTGATACATCTCGTCTGAATATTTATCGAGGGATTCAAGGTTGGCAATGGTGCTTATATACTGATGATGTACCGATTCTTTGTAGGTTTGAATAGTGCCTTCTGGGCGCTTAACACCGTCTTCGGCCATGCGTGATTGCTCATACAGAATATGCATAGTGCCACGATGCTGTGCATAACTTGAATAACCTGGATACCAGTTTTCAAACCATTCGCCAGTGTAGTAGCGCCAGCCTTTGTCATCAAACGCTGCGCCTTGGTCTTGGGCAAAGGTTACCGCCCATTTTTGTACGCTGGAGGCAATATGTGCATTAATCGGCTGGCGGGGAGGACCCATCAAATAGGTATCTTGTGGGCCCATTTCATGACCGTCGATCATCAACTGTGGGCGCCATTTGTTAATTAAAGCAACACGCCCCTTCGTTTCGGGTTGTGTTAAATAGAAAAAGTCGCGGTTTAAATCAAAATAATAATGGTTGGTTCTGCCATATGGCCAATCACCACGATGCAACAGAGCTTGATCGTCTACATTCGGCGCTGTGCCGCGATATTGTTCTAAGGACTTAGCAAAGCGATCCCGTCCATCTGGATTCATGAGTGGGTCAATGACCACTATCATATCGTCTAGTAAGTCTGTCGTTGCTTGGCTTTGATCTGCAGCTAGATGATAAATTGCAGCAAGGGCGGCGTCGGCACCTGAGGTCTCATTACCGTGAATAGAGTAGGCCATCCATGCAATTGCTGGAAGTCGCTCGATGATTTGCTCTGCTTGCGCATCACTGGTGCTGCGTGGGTCGGCTAGGGCACTTAGGTCTTGCTGAATATCATCTAATTTGGCTAAGTTCTCTGGAGTAGAAATAAAAATCGCGAACAACGGGCGGTTTTCATGGCTTCTTGCATATTCTACAACCTTTAATCGGTCACTTTGTCCTTTCCAAGTTTCCACTGCCTCGGTAATTTTGGCAGGGGTGGCAACGCGAAAGCCTACTTCAAAACCAAGGATGTCGTCTGGGTGCGTGACAGCGTCGGTATAGTTACCCTCGAGTATGGGGGCTTTATAGTCTAAATCTGGATGATAGGTGGGTTTCATTAGGAGGCTTGCATGTGCGATTTGACTAAATAGCACGCTGGCACCTAATAAGATGGCTAGCTTATTTCGCATGGTGTTGTCTCGTTGTTGTTGTTTTGACACACACTAAACTAGCATTAAAACTTTATTGATCGCAACCTTACAATCAATTGTGTAATACCATCAAATGTGGGCTACCTATGGGGGCAGGGATTGGACTAGCAACAGAGTAAAACTGATATAATAACGGTCAGCGATTCAGCAGACCGTTTATTGATTTATTGATTTATTGCTTAGGCGGGCTTTTCTATATTTTTTCTTAAGATAAGTACCAGCACGAATATAAAAGCAAACGGGGGAAAGAAACCCGACATAAAACCCAAAATTGTTGCTGCGATGGGGTGATTGGTCTTTTTACGGCCTAAAAAAAAACCGACCATTGCCATAATGATGGCGAGGCCAAACAAAAGCTGGCCCACAAGTGTTGCGTTTATCGCCATCTAGATGACTCCTTATTCTAGCTCTGCTAGGCACATTTCTTCTTTAATTTGTGCACACCATGCTTTTACGCGTTCTTCGGTAAGCTCAGGTTGACGGTCTTCGTCGATACCAAGCCCTACAAAGTGGTCATCGTCCGCCATGCCCTTGGATGCTTCAAAGTCATAACCCTCAGTTGGCCATTGACCAATCAAGATAGCACCTTTTGGTTCAACGATATCTCTGATCATGCCCATGGCGTCTAAAAAGTATTCGGCGTAATCTTCTTGGTCGCCGCATCCGAAAATAGCGACAAGCTTATCTTCAAAGTCTATTTCTTCGAGTTCGGGGAAGAAGTCGTCCCAATCACATTGCGCTTCGCCGTAATACCATGTTGGTATTCCGAACATAAGCAAATCAAACTCAGCAATTTCTTCTTTGCTACTCTTTGCAATGTCTTTTACATCAATTAGGTTTTTACCTAATTCTTTTTGAATCATCTTTGCGATGTGCTCGGTATTACCGGTATCGCTACCAAAAAATAGGCCTACACTTGCCATTTATACATACTCCACATCTGTTGGCTTTCAGATACCTTGTAAGGTCCAAAATACTTCGATAATGCCTTTGGCGACAAAACCTGCCGCACCTAACCCTAGTACGCCATAGGCCACAAAACGGCCTGTTTTGGGTACATCATTCTTTTTCAGTACGTCATGTACAGCAAAAAACATCAGCGCAAATAGCACCACTAGGGTGATATTTAAGGCGATTGACTCTACTGTTTTAAAAAGTTCGGGCGACATTTTTCACCTAAAACTATGTTACTTGCTATGTGTCGATAACCCTCATAAATCTATGAGAATTGTCGAGGCACGCCAAATTTAAACTGGCGCGATGTTACCATGAAATCAACGAAAAAATGAACAATCCAGGTACATTTTACGCGATAAGCTGTCTGTTTTACTCAACACGTAAAAACTTTGTAATCAAGGCGTTAACAACTTGTGGTTTTTGTGCGTGAAGCCAATGACCTGCTTGCACAACTTTGGCTGATGCCTGGGGAAACTGCTCCATTATCACCGATTGATGAGCGCTTTGAATGTAGTCCGATTCTGCCCCTTTGATAAACAAAGTTGGCCCGTTAAAACACTCTGGAATGTGCTGCCAATCGCTTAACGCATCGTAATCGCGCACAATAAGGGGCAAGTTAAAGCGCCATGCCCAGTTTCCGTTCTCGTCTTGATAAAGACTTTTGAGTAAAAAAGCTTGCGTGCCGGGGTCTTCTAAATGTTCAGATAGCGCTTGTTTGGCTTCATTACGTGAGTTCAAAGAGGCTAAATCGATACTGTTTAAGCCATTAAACACCGCATGATGGCGAGCAGGGTAAGGAATCGGAGCGATATCCATGACCACCAGCTGCGAAATTAACTCGGGTCGTTGATGGGCAACGAGCATCGACATTTTGCCGCCCAAGGAGTGACCAACCAGTACGTATTTTGGTATGTTTAACTCTTTTAGAAGCGCTACGATTTTTTGTACCGCTCCATCGAAACTAAATGTTTCAGAGCGTTGTGACTTGCCATGATCAGGCAGGTCAATGCTGACTACGTATCGGTCATTTTCAAAGTGCCTGCGAATGACCGACAAGTTATCGGAGTTACCAAATAGACCATGAATAAGCACAAGCGCGGGCAGCGGGCTAGCGCGATCACCATGTGTCTGGAAATACAAACCGTGAGACATAACAAACCTTATAAAAAAGCCCAGCAGAACTGGGCCGGTTAATCTTAGTATAAACTACATGTTCGGGTAGTTTGGACCACCACCGCCTTCTGGTACCACCCAAACGATATTCTGTTGAGGCTCTTTGATATCACAGGTTTTACAGTGAACGCAGTTTTGCGCATTGATTTGAAACTTCTTCTCGCCGTCATCATTCTCAACCACTTCGTACACCCCAGCAGGGCAGTATCTTTGCGCAGGTTCGTCAAATTTAGCAAGGTTCACTTGAATAGGAATGCTTGGGTCTTTTAACTGTAGATGACACGGCTGGTCTTCTTCATGATTGGTATTTGATAAATACACCGATGAGAGTTTATCAAAGCTCAACACGCCATCGGGCTTGCCGTATTCGATAGACGGCATTTCACTGGCTGGCTTTAAGGTTTGGTGATCAGGCGTGGAGTCGCTAATTGTAAACGGTAATTTGCCCCCAAAGAAATTTTGGTCGAGGGTATTGTATGCACCGCCCATGAAATTGCCGAACTTATGGATGGCTGCACCAAAGTTACGCGAACGGTAAAGCTCATCGTACAACCAAGAATTTTTGAATAACTCTGTGTATTCTATTGGATCTTTGATGGCTTGCTCATCTTGCAATAGGCCATAAAGCGCTTCAGCCGCCAATAGCCCTGACTTCATTGCCGTATGGTTACCTTTAATTTTGGAGAAGTTTAAGGTGCCAGCATTACAACCTACCATTAATCCACCAGGGAACGTCATTTTTGGTAGGGACTGGAAGCCACCTTTAGCAATAGCGCGAGCGCCATAGGTAACTCGCGTGCCGCCTTTTAAGGTATTAGCGATGACGGGGTGATGCTTTAAGCGTTGAAACTCATCAAAAGGTGATAGATGTGGATTGTCGTAGTTTAAATCTACAATCAGCCCTACAAACACTTGGTTATTTTCGGCGTGATATAAATAACTACCGCCGGTGGCTTTATCGAGGGGCCAACCTGCTGTGTGGACCACTAGCCCTTGTTGATGTTGCTCAGCAGGAATATCCCATATTTCTTTAAAGCCAATGGCATAATGCTGTGGAGATACGTCTTTATCTAAACCAAACTTGCTTATAAGTTGCTTGCCTAAATGACCACGGCAGCCTTCTGCAAAAATCGTATACTTGGCCGTTAATAACATGCCAGGCACAAACCCGTCTTTTTCAGAGCCGTCTTCAGCGACTCCCAAGCTACCGGTAATAATTCCCGCGACGTTTCCGGCTTCATCATAATGGATTTCTGAGCCGGTAAAGCCGGGGTAGATTTCAACGCCGAGACTTTCAGCTTGTTCACCTAACCATCTGCACATATTCGCCATACTGAGAATATAGTTGCCGTCGTTGTGCATGGTTTTTGGGGTCATTAAATTTGGGAGCTTGGTCGCAGACGTTTCGCTATTAAGCAGATAGATATGATCTTCTGTGACCTCTGTGCCCATTGGTGCACCAAGCTCTTTATAGTTGGGAAAGAGTTCTTCAAGCGCTCGTGGCTCAAACACCGCGCCTGATAAAATATGCGCACCCACTTCCGAGCCTTTTTCAAGTACGCACACATTTAGTTCGGTATTATTGTCGTTAGCAAGTTGCTTTAGTTTGATTGCTGTTGAGAGTCCAGAAGGTCCGGCGCCTACTACTACAACATCAAACTCCATTACTTCTCTTTCCATTTCTATCTCCAAGCAAACGCTGACCATTTATAGTTAGGTATTCGCCAAACGAATATTCTAACGAGCCAAAACGTTGTAAAATCTTATTTTGTACGAAAGGTAATGCAGGTTGACGTTTACGTCAACTCTATATAAATTGCGCATTACTCAATTACATGGTGTTTTCGCAAAGCAGATGTGAACTTGCGTTCACATAAACCGTCACCATATGTGGTTCATATACGTACACTATGAGCTATTAGCCGCTATACTCAACTTAATTAAGTTAATAGTTATGTGTAAGCTGCGTTGATGCGAAGCAAATGATGCAAAATTGTACAGCACGATTCGCTGTACAAACGAGTTCCATATACCAAGTAAACCAATTCACTAGGGGAATGTATGAAGGTATTAGTGCCGGTAAAACGCGCAATTGACTACAACGTTAAAGTGCGTGTTAAGCCTGATAATTCTGGGGTTGACCTAAATAACGTAAAAATGGCGATAAACCCATTTTGCGAAATTGCAGTTGAAGAAGCGATTCGCCTAAAAGAAAAAGGCGTGGCAACTGAAATTGTAGTCGTTTCGATTGGCGACAAAGCCTGCCAAGAGCAAATTCGCACAGGTCTTGCATTAGGTGCAGACCGTGGTATTCACATTGAGACCGATGCAGGTGTATCGCTTGAGTCGCTTCAGGTAGCAAAGCTACTGCAAAAGGTGGTTGAAGCAGAATCTCCTGACTTGGTGATTTTAGGCAAACAGGCGATTGATTCAGATAACAACCAAACCGGCCAAATGCTAGCGGCGCTTACGGGCATGCCTCAAGGCACGTTTGCATCTGAAGTCAACGTAGCCGACGGTAAAGTGTCAGTCACGCGCGAAGTAGACGGTGGATTGCAAACCGTTGAGTTAAGCCTGCCTGCGGTTGTAACAACCGACCTGCGCTTAAACGAGCCGCGTTATGCCTCTCTTCCTAATATTATGAAAGCGAAGCGTAAGCCAATCGATGTGCAGTCTGCTGCCGATATGGGCGTGGAATTATCATCAAATGTGACAGTAGTTAAAGTCACGCCGCCACCGCAAAGACAGGGCGGTGTTAAAGTGGCAAGCGTTGAAGAGCTTGTGGATAAACTTAAAAACGAAGCGAAGGTGATCTCATGACAGTCCTCGTATATGCAGAGCACGATAATGAAGTGCTAAAACCTGAAACCAATAAAATGATTACAGCGGCTCAAGCCGTTGGCGGTGATATCACCGTGTTAGTCGCTGGCGACCAGTGCACCGCGGTGGTAGAGGCAGCATCTAAGCTTGCGGGTGTTAGCAAAGTGATAGTTGCCGAAAATGCAGCGTATGCGCATCAAATGCCTGAAAATATCGCAGAGCTAGTGGTTGAGTTGGCGGGTGGTTACACGCACATTTTTGCAGCAGCCACCACAACGGGTAAAAACTTTATGCCCCGCGTTGCTGCCATGTTAGATGTTGCGCAAATATCAGACGTTATTGCGGTTGAATCTGCTGACACTTTCGTTCGCCCAATTTATGCGGGTAACGCGATTGCAACAGTACAAAGCGCTGACAGCGTAAAAGTAGCGACCATTCGCGCATCATCTTTTGATGCTGTTGGTAATGATGGTAGTGCGTCGGTTGAAACAATCGATGTCGTGAAGACCTCAGAAAAATCAAGCTTTGTATCGGCTGAGCTGACCGAATCTGAGCGTCCAGAGCTAACCGCAGCCACCGTTATCATTTCGGGTGGACGTGGCATGCAAAATGGCGAAAACTTCGCGCTGTTAGACGGCATTGCTGACAAATTAGGTGCCGGTATTGGTGCATCTCGTGCTGCCGTAGATGCTGGCTTTGTACCAAATGATATGCAAGTAGGTCAAACCGGTAAAATCGTTGCTCCTGACTTGTATATCGCAGTAGGCATTTCAGGCGCTATTCAACATCTTGCAGGCATGAAAGACTCTAAAGTCATTGTTGCTATCAACAAGGATGAAGAAGCTCCAATTTTCCAAGTGGCCGACTATGGTTTAGTGGGTGATTTGTTTGAGGTCTTACCGACGTTGGAAGCAGCGCTCTAAAAGAAATTAAGCATTTGAAATACTTCAATAAAATGCCAGCTTTATCGCTGGCATTTTTATTTTATAAAGGTCTGAGAATCCGTTCAAAATAATTTTTGCATTTACCCCAAAAAATAACTTGCACAAAGTGTAAAAGTGATTATATTTCGCTCACTTACAACACTATTTTTACCTAAGGTAAAAGCTCATGATCCACACGCTCGTTGTGGTTGATACACCAGACATCATTACCGATGCGCTGCCCAATATTAGCATTCCCATTATTCACTTTAACCAGTATTTATCAGACTATCCGAAAAAGGGTGAGCCGAAGACGCGTGTGATTAATTTGTGCGCCACCGACCTCTACCTAAGTAAGGGGTATTATTGCTCTTTGTTAGCAGAGGCTCGACAGCATAAAGTACTGCCCAGTGTTAATGCCATTAATGATTTAATTATTAAAAGTGATGGTCAAGGCGCAGATGGGTATCAGTTGACCCTTCCACAACATTTAAGCGGTAGTGCGTCGGCATGGCTACAAAAAACTGGGGGTGACCCCGTCTTAGCATTTTTTGGGCAAACGCAAAGTAATGAGTTTAGTCGTATTGCTCGATATGTATTTGAGCGCTATCCGGTGCCGATTTTGGCGCTTAAGGTGCGAGTGCAAAAAAACGTGACTTCGGTAGACGTGCAACTGCAGGGCCTTGCATCGTTGCAAGATGAACAGCGCACCGTTTTGTTTGAAAAGTTAGAACAGTTTTTAAGCAGTACATGGCGTAAGTCTTCACCTAAAAAGCGTGCGCGTTGGGACATGGCGATTTTACATAACCCCGATGAAAAAACGCCTCCAAGTGATAGCAAAGCCCTAAAACACTTTGTTAAGGCTGCCAAACAAGTGGGGATTCACGCTGATTTGATTACACCCAATCAAATAGGCTTAATCTCGCAATATGACGCTTTGTTCATTCGCGAGACCACAGCAATTGATCACCACACCTACCATGCTTCACGAAAAGCCGAGCAGGAAGGTTTGATTGTAATTGATGATGCAACATCGATACTGCGCTGTTGTAACAAGGTCTTTTTGCAAGATGCATTTACCTATCATAAAGTGCCAGCCCCTAAAAGTGCGTTTGTTTCGATTAACGATGCGGCCTCAAGAGAAAGACTCATAGAGCAGTTTGGTTTTCCTATGGTGTTAAAATTGCCAGAAAGCTCCTTCTCAATTGGTGTCTATAAAGTTGATGACGAGCAGCAGTTGTCTGAAAAGCTCACCGAGATGTTGTCGCAATCAGCATTGGTATTAATTCAGGAATTTGTTGCGACTGAGTTTGACTGGCGCATTGGCGTGTTAAACGGCAGGGCTATTTATGCGTGTCGTTATTTCATGGCGCGCAATCATTGGCAAATTTATAACCATAGTTCAAAAACACATTTCTCGGGTGCGTTTGAAACCCTGCCTACCTTTGAAGTGCCAAAAGCCGTGCTAGATGCAGCGGTGAAAGCCAGCGCGATAGTTGGACGTGGTTTATATGGTGTGGATGTAAAGCAAAGCAACAATCAGGTATACGTGATTGAGGTGAATGACAATCCTAGTTTGGAGTCTAAAGTTGAAGACTTATATTTAGGCAAAGAGCTATATATGATCATCATGCAAGAGTTTGCTAATCGCCTAGAAGCGAGAGGAAGATAATGGTATGAGAGGCTTTGTTTGCGCGGTTTTTATCGAGACTTTAAATTAATATGACGCAACCGTTTATTGTTCGAAGTGCACAAGCGTCAGACGTGGCTCAGTTGTTTTCCCTCGAATGCGCCTGCTTTGAATATGACAGATTAAGCAAAAGGCGTTTTGCACACTGGGTAAGTGCCACAAATGCGATATTTTTGGTGGCACAAGACTCCGATACATTATTAGGATATGCCTTAGTCATTCTGCGAAAAGGGTCACGTAGCGCGCGCTTATATTCTATCGCCATTGCTCAGGCTGCAAGAGGGAAGGGAGTGGGACAGCAATTGTTGCTTACTTGTGAGGCACAGGCAGTTGCAATGGGCTCATTGTTTATGCGCCTTGAAGTTGCGGTGGATAACGAGCATGCCATCGCCCTTTATAACCGTATTGGTTATCGTCAATTTGGTTTATACAAAGCCTATTACGAAAACAAAACGGATGCGTTGCGCATGCAAAAAGCGATTAAGCAGCGTCAGAGTCAGGCAGGACTGTCATATTATCCTTGGTATCAACAAACAACCGAGTTCACCTGTGGCTGCGCTTCCCTCATGATGGCGGGTGCTTCACTCGATGCGGCCATTACACTTAATCAACAAACCGAGCTCGACATTTGGAGAGTCGCTACCAGTATATATATGACGTCTGGGCATGGAGGAAGTCATCCAATTGGTTTGGCCTTGGCGGCAAAACGTTACGGGATGACTGCTAAGGTCTATCTCAATACTAAGCAAACGCCGTTTATAGATGGCGTGCGCAGTCAACACAAAAAGGCGTTGTTGGAAGTTGTGCACAAGCAGTTTTGCGCTAAGGCTAAGAGTGAAGGCATCAATATTCGATATCAAGAACTGGATATTAACGCATTAAAATCGGCACTTAATGATGGATGGGCTATAATTTGTTTGATATCAACCTATCAGTTTGATGATAAAAAGATTCCACATTGGGTCGCGATTACGCATATCGATGATCAGTGCCTGTATATTCACGATCCAGACATTGAACACGCCGATAACCCGATTGATTTTCAGCATATACCCATCGCTATTGATGATTTTGCAACGATGGCAACGTATGGCAAACAAAAATTGCAAACGTGCGTAATGCTGCATTTGGAGCAATTAAAATAGTTTGCTTACGTATTTTGCAAACATAAATAGTTGCGTATCACCAAGGTGCTAGATGCTGATAAACACGCAATTTATGTAACAAGATGTAACAACGATTTGGCAATACACGCATAGCAGCAGTACAGCGTGGTAACGTAGATAAACGACTCAGCCTTCATTAACAAGATTTCATGAAAGGCGGGTGTTTTTTCGCTGTATGATGCGCCCTAAATTATTTTGACTCTCTTTCGCCTTGTGTTCGTATAGATGGTTGAATCAAATACTTTTGTGATGTGTGGCCAAGGTTTACTTACCTTAAGTAAGGTAAGGTAAATCAGCGACGTGTTCGCCGTTGTCGAGTTAATTATTGATAACGCTTGCCACACCACAAAATAGCAAGCAAAAATTGGAGAAACCAATGAGCGATGCAGTGCAACCTTCTGCTAAATATAATAAAAAAGTCAATTGGATAGCCCACACTATCGTTACTCTCTTAATCTTAGTGCTGATGGTGGGTCTGTTAATGGCTATGTTTGGCAGTAAGCCTGAAGCGCAGCGTTGGGGCGGTAGCAGAGAAGCGCCGTCTGTTGCTGTTGATATTGCCGATTTGCAAGTGACTGACTTTCCCGTGTGGATTGATTCATATGGTACGGCCCAGCCTCTTACGCAAACAGCGCTGGTGTCTGATGTAAATGGACGCGTATTGCGAGTTTCTGACAACATTCGCGCAGGTAAGTCGTTCAAAGCTAACGAAGTGTTAGTTCAACTGGACGATAGAGATCTCAAGGTTGAGGTGGAAATTGCTGCCGCTGCCGCCGCCGATGCTGAATTTAGATATCTACAAGAAGTCGCCGAAGCTGAGATTGCTGAGCAACAATGGAATAAACGACCAGCGAGTGATGCCGCACGGTTGTTAGCATTAAGAAAACCACAGGTTGCCGCTGCGCTGGCAGAGTTAAAAGCTGCTGAAGCAAGATTAGCAAGAGCACAGCTCAATCTTGAACGTACACAAATACGCGCGCCTTTTGACGGCAGAGTGCTCACGCAAATGGTCGATGTAGGGCAGGTAGTATCGCCATCCCAAAGCATTGCTGAAATTTACAGCACCGAAGCGGTAGAAGTGCGTTTGCCTGTAAAAATCGGTGATCTCGCCCATTTAAACATCGACGAAGAACAATTGAATATAGACGCACTGCCACGCGTGAGTTTAATAGGTGAACTTGGCAGTACGACCTATGAGTGGACGGGTAAAATTGTACGCAGCGAAGGTGCCTTTGACCCCGCAACCCGCATGCTCTATTTGGTCGCGCAACTTGATGACCCATTTATGAATACTTCTGAGCGTCCAGCAATACGAGTTGGACAATTTCTTCGGGCAAAGGTAGAAGGCAATACACTGAGCGATGTGTTTGTCATTCCACGTCGCGCAGTATCGCAAGACAACAAAGTCAGCGTTGCAGATGAAGGGTTTTTGAAAAAACGCCAAATAACACCTCTTTGGACCGACGCAAACTCAGTCGTGGTAAGTGCGACTGAGCAACCTTCAGGTCAGTTCTACACCCAAAACAATAGCCCTATCGATGGCGCAAGAGTGAGTCTAAAACCAACCGATAAGCTTATTTTAACGCCAACAGCCAACCTGCCAGACGGTACGCGTGTAAAACCGCTAATTTCTGAAGAGGAAGATAATACCGAATCGCAGCGTTTAATCAGCAACACTGAAGGCGGCAGTGCAGCAGCGGCGAGCGTTTCGAGTGACGCTAGCGGCTCGGCACAATAAGGAGATTTGCCATGATTGCTTGGTTTGCTAAAAACGATGTAGCCGCAAATATCTTATTATTTGTGATCATGATATCTGGGATTTATGTCGCACTGACAAAA
The DNA here is from genome assembly GCF_018595715.1 of Glaciecola sp. XM2. Classification (GTDB taxonomy): domain Bacteria; phylum Pseudomonadota; class Gammaproteobacteria; order Enterobacterales; family Alteromonadaceae; genus Glaciecola. The sequence continues at coordinate 489,318 of NZ_JAHEOJ010000014.1, read as the reverse complement.
ATCCCTATTGATTTATTTCCTGAATTTGAACAACGCAATGTTCAGGTTTCGATGGTACTGCCTGGCGCGTCTCCACAAGAGACCGAAGAGGGTATAACCATCAAGATTGAAGAGGCCATTCAAGACCTTGAAGGGATTCGTCAAATCACTTCTCGCAGTCAAGAAGGCAGTGCGTCAGTTACCGTTGAAGTGGCTGAAGGTTATGATGTACGCAACATGCTCGATGAAATCAAAATTCGAGTGGACGGCGTTAACAACTTCCCAGTAGATGCTGAAAACTTATTAATACAAGTGCCACAATGGCGTCGCGATGCCATTGGGATCATGATTTATGGTAACTACGACAGTATTACGCTTCGCCGCTTTGCAGATGACGTGCGTGATGAGGTTGCCGCACTACCTGAAATCTCACAAGTCGAAGTCAATAACGTACTACCGTTTGAGATATCGATTGAAATTCCTGAGTGGGCATTGAGAAAGTATGACCTCACTTTACAAGATGTCGCTACCGTTCTTCGTCAAAACTCAACCGATGTTTCCGCCGGTAACTTAAAAACCGAAGGCGGTGATATTTTTATTCGTAGTCGTGGTCAGGCCTATCGGGCAAATGAATTTGGTGAAATACCGATTATCACCACCCAAGACGGCACGATGATCACGCTTGCTGATATCGCTAGCATTAAAGATGAGTTTGAAGAAACGCCGTTGCGTACTCGGTTTAATGGTGTGCCTGCTATCGAAGTTGAAGTATTCCGCAGTGGTGATGAAAGCATAATCGATGTGACCACCGCTGTGCGAGACTATATTGCGTTTAAGAGCACGCAAATGCCTCAAGGGCTGAGCATTGACTTTTGGCGTGATAACAGTGAATCCATTAAAGCCCGCTTAGATACCTTGTCTAAAAGTGCTTGGCAGGGGCTTTTACTCGTGATGATCTTGCTGGCCCTGTTTTTAAGACCATCTGTTGCATTTTGGGTATGTTTGGGTATTCCAATGAGCTTCATGGGGGCATTTTTGTTCATGCCGCTGTTTGATGTAAGCTTGAACTTGATGAGTCTATTTGCGTTTATTCTAGTGCTAGGGATAGTGGTGGACGACGCCATTGTGACCGGCGAAAACGTGTACTCGCATTTGCAGCGGGGCGAAAACTCCTTAGACGCCGCTATAAAAGGTACGCAAGAGGTCGCGGTTCCAGTTACCTTTGGTATCTTAACAACCGCCGCTGCGTTTTTACCTCTTGCGTTTCAGACGGGGCGCGGTAGTTGGTATGCCGCGATACCCTACGTTATTATTCCGGTGCTGTTGTTCTCGCTAATCGAGTCTAAATTTATTTTGCCTGCTCACTTAAAGCATGTAAAAGCGCGCACCGATAAAAAGCCTAATGTATTGTCTAGAGTGCAGCAAAAAATCGCCAACTCTCTTGAAGTGATGATAGAGAAAGTCTATCAACCAATGCTTGCTCAAGCGATGCGCTGGCGTTACGCAACCTGGACACTCATGTTTGTTGCCTTTGTGCTTGTCATCGGTACGATTGCAGCGGGTCATACTAAGTTTGTATTTTTTCCACGTGTTCAAAGTGAAGTAGCAACGGCTACTTTGGTGATGCCAGCTGGAACGGCATTTGAAAGCACCGATAGAATTGTGCAGGCCATGACAAAGCATGCCAAAGATTTGCAAGAAGAATATCGCGATGCAGATACCGGTGAGTCGGTCATTAGAAACATCTATTCTATTAGTGGCGGTAGAAACTCCACCACCGGTCGCGTACAAATCGACATGATCCCCCCCGAGATTCGTACCGTCGATGTGTCGACTCGTGAGGTTGTAAATGAGTGGCGTGAGCGTGTTGGTCAAGTGGCGGGCGCAGAACAGCTAAATTATCGTGCTGAAATAGGCGGTTGGGGTGGTTCACCCATTAGTATTGAATTGAAGGGCCGTGATACCAACTCACTCAACGAGCTTGGTGAAAAACTTAAATCACAGTTAGCCCAATATGCTGCCGTGTCTGATATTGAAGACTCACTGTCTGACGGTAAAGAAGAGCTGCAACTTGAACTTAAACCAGAAGCCAGATTGCTTGGCTTAAGTTTGAATCAAGTGGCAAGTCAAGTCCGTCAATCTGTGTTTGGCTTTGAAGTGCAGCGAGTTCAGCGCGGGCGCGAAGAGGTTAGGGTAATGGTGCGCTATCCACTAGAGGCGCGTCAATCGATTGAGACCCTCGAACAGATGATGATCAGGGTTGGGCCTAATCAAGAAGTGCCCCTATGGCAGGTTGCAAATGTCTTCCCTGGACTCAGTCCAGATAGTATCTTACGTGTAGACCGTCAGCGCACGCTGTCGGTGAATGCGGACTTTGATAAACAAGCGGGTGATCTTACACTGGTGCTTGAAGAAGTCGGTGAATGGCTCAGTCAAGAAGTGAGTGCATATCCAGGTACTAATTTTGAAATGGCAGGTGAAGCCAGAGACCAAGCTGAGTCGTCGCAAGGCTTAATCGTAGGTGCTGGGGCGCTTGCGATATTGATTTATATCCTATTGGCAATCCCATTTAAATCCTATTCACAACCGATTATCGTGATGTCGGTTATTCCATTTGGTTTGGTAGGCGCGGTAATCGGGCACTGGATCATGGGAATGGATTTAACCCTTCTCAGCTTTATGGGTATGCTCGCACTATCGGGTGTTGTGGTGAATGACTCACTGGTGCTGGTAGATTATACGAATCAACAGCGTAAGCTTGGCGTGAGTTTAAAAGAGGCGGTTTACAATACAGGTGGACGCCGGTTTAGGCCTGTCTTATTAACATCATTAACCACGTTTGCGGGTCTTATTCCGCTGTTGTTTGAAAAGTCTACGCAAGCGCAGTTCTTAATCCCTATGGCGATTAGCCTAGGCTTTGGGATCTTGTTTGCAACATTGATCACCTTGTTTATCGTGCCGGTGAACTACTTGATTCTTGAAGACATGAAGGCCTATTTTAGACGCTACAAAGCGGATATGGGTGGGTTATTCGGTCGCCGTGGTAACAAGGTTGAAGCGACCGATAGCTAGTATCTAGTATTGGCATAGCAAAAAGCCCGTTCGAACAATTGTTTGAACGGGCTTTTTATTGTTTGGCTGAAGGGTGACTGTTCAGCTTGAGTGCTGCGCTAATTAGCTTATCGTACCGTCACATTCGGTGAGCGCTTCACAATTTCGTCGTTTAGTTCAATGCCAATACCGGGTAAGTCAGGCACTTTAAATATGCCATTTTCCGGTTGATAATCCTGAACGCAGAGCTCCCGGTTCCAGTGCTTGATGGCATAGGTATGATGCTCATGTATTAAAAAGTTAGGAATAGCCGCTTCTAGTTGAAGTGCTGCCGCTGTGGCAACGGGGCCACCGCAAACGTGGGCCTGTATTCTTATATCGTATACATCAGCGTAGTCACATACTTTTTTTGCTTCTGTAAACCCGCCACATAAGCCCACGTCAGGCTGTAAGATGTCGATACTTTGGTCTTCAAAATAAGGGCGCACGTCCCATCGATGATATAAGCGCTCGCCGCCTGCAATGGGCACGTTAACGCGGTCAGATACTTTTTTGTGTACCGCTGAGTTCAAGTAATTGACAGGCTCTTCAAACATCATGCAACCCACCTCTTCAATCACCTTACCCATTTGAATGGCCGACGCGCAGCCCATTAATGAATGCGCTTCAAAAATAATATCAACCTCGTCGCCAACTTCTTTTCGAATAGCGCGCAGTCTATCTCCAAAGAGCTTCATCTGCTTAGGGGTAAACAGCTTGGTCCGGTCAAAGCTAGAATCACCATTTTCGTCATATACGATAGGGTCAACTTTTACTGCGTCATAACCTTCGGCCATGGCTTTAGCAGCAGAGCGCGCATAGTCGTCGGGGGTGAGCATTTTTACGCAATCTTGACTCCAGTCAAACTGCAGTTGACTGGCGTAAGTGCGCAGGTTGTCGTTAGTTTTACCGCCGAGTAATTGATAAACAGGCACATTGAGCGCTTTACCTTTGATGTCCCAAAGCGCGGTATCAATGGCACTCATCGCCGAATACAAAACTGGCCCACCGCCGAGTCCCCAAAAGCTTTCCCGTAACATGCGAGACCACAGCAATTCTGTTTTGAATGGATCAAAGCCAATTAAAACTGCTTCTGCAATCTCTTTTATCATTGCCGCAGCGGCGCTGTGGCCCCAATCGTAAGCAAGACCCGCTTCGCCTACGCCATGAATTCCCTCATCCGTGTGGATGCGTACGAAAATAGGATTCCAAGGGGGTCTTTCAGGGCAATGTATATCGAATATTTCAACGTGAGTAATTTTCATTTATCTTCTTTTGTTATGTATTGGGAAATTAATTATCAAAGTCTGGATATATGCGCTTAACGCGACGCATCATGGCGGGCCAAGCTTTTTGCCCCCCAGTTAGCCCGGTGTGCACAACATTTGCTTGCGCTTTTATGCCATCCACCACGCTTTGATTGACTAAGATTAGCTCATCATGAGATTGTTGCATCTTGACTTGGATTTCACATGCCCGCAGTAAGTCATACATGTGCATGAAAGCATCACCGATGGTGTCACCCATGGTCAATGCGCCGTGGTTGCGCAGTAACATGAAATTGGCCTTGCCAAGGTCGTCTTGAAGACGCTTTATTTCATCATGGTCGACTGCAAGCCCTTCATACTCGTGATAGCTCATACTTGCCAGTGCAAACGCGGCATATTGACTATACGGGCGCAGGCCTTGTTCGGTGCTAGCAACGGCAATAGCATCGGGGTGATGCAGATGAATGGCACATTGAGCTTCAGGGCGTGCGATATGCACTGCGCTATGAATAGTAAAACCGGCAGGGTTGATATCAAAAGGGCAGTCCGATTGGATAATGTTGCCCTTAACATCAATTTTCACTAGGTTAGACGCAGTTACCTCTTCAAAGGCTAAGCCAAACGCGTTGATGAGTAAATCTTCGGTGCCAGGAATGCGCGCAGAAATATGCGTATAAATCAGGTCGTCCCAATTATGCATAACCATAAGTCTATAGGCTGCGGCAAGTTCGACGCGCGTTTGCCACTCGGCTTCACTGACTTGATGCTGTAAATTTAAAATCGGTATTTGATACATAGTTGCTTTTTCAATTTGCGGTTGTCATCAAGAATACAACAAATTCTCGCCATCGTGTATGCGTTTATGGGCTTATTCGCAAAGCTTAAATACCTGCTGCCATAACTGAATATGTTCTTGCATCGTGGCTTTATAACGTGCCGCAGAGTCGAGGTATTGGCTGCTAATATATGCTTTTAATGTATCAGGCAATTCGGGATGATTGGCAAGCTGTTCAAAGCTTGGGTTTAGCTGATATTGATAATGATTAAGTTGGCTAGCTAATGGTTGAAGCTTGTCTGCAAACATCAGCGTAAAAATATTCCGCATGATTTTGATATCATCTTTTTGCTGGCGCGAGCTGCAATCGGCTTGTTCGATATAGGTTCTTAGCAAAGCCGACATCGGGATAAGTTCGTAATGTATTAACTGCTGAGTACGCCACATCCTTGCTGGCAATCGGCTATCTAGTAGGGCTTTTAAGTGCAGCTCTAGAGTCGCCGGGTCAATGGTCTCGATTTGTAAAACATCTATTAAGTACATAAGCGCAAACTTAGTGCTTTGTAGCGAATCAGAGCTTTCACCCGAGATATAATCGCTCGCGGTAGAAAGCGCTAAATAGGTCTCTTGCGACTGGGTGATCATATTGGCCCACACTAAAGGCAGGTTAGTACGCTTTTGTGTAAGCCACTGCTGCATTTGCGCATACATTGGGTGCTCATTTTGCAATTGCATCATGCAGTCCTCGAGCACACTTAATAATCGGTGCTCGTATATAAAACGCGTTGATGGCAGCTGGGTTTTGCCTAACGCGGTGTTTCGCTCGGCAATAAATTGACTTAAAGGGCAGTCATCGATTGCGTAAAAATCGCGCAGTTTTATTTGCACTCCCTGTACGTCAAACGCGAGCGTGGTTTTCTCTGGCGGGTTCAATACCACGCTTACCTCGTTGCGTTGCACAGGCAATTGAGTAAAGCTTTCGAGTCGGTCACTTAATGCTTGTAGGTCGCTTTTTACTTGGTGATGTTTGCTGCATCCACTGATCAGTAGCAGTGCAGCAATGAAAATTAAATACTTGCTCATAGGGGATTAGCCCGCGCCTTGAAATGATTTTTAAGGTTCTTAAACGTTTGTAGGGTGGATGATTGTAGGTAACTACGTGCTAGCCATTTTGGGATGTTGCCATTGGCACAGCCGCGCCCGACATAGCTTAGGGTATACTCAGCAGGTTCATCCTTATTGCTTTGTTGCAATGTCCACTTGCCATGCACATCCGACATTCTCACGAAGCGCTCGCTGATGGGATAGTTCTGTGTTGGTGCATCGTTAAGGGTGATGGTCAAGGTGTTATGAGCTTCATCATAGTGTAATTGAGAGTAAACTAGCATCACTCGGTCTTTAAACGGCCAAGGCGCGTCTATCACCGTTTCTACAAGTTGATTATGACTGCCCAGTCCTTCATACACTTTAACCGACTCACAGTGTTCAATCCAGCTGCAGTCTGCTGGAGCGCCGGTCACTAATGCAAGAAAATCGAGAGGCGTAAAACTCACTTTAGTACTGGCAGTAACCTCTTGTCCGTTTTGAGTATCGGTTACATTCACCCAGATTTCGTCACTTTGATCCGCAAAACTACAGAAAGAAACGAAAATACCCAACAAAAAAGCACAAACATGACGCTTATGGTTTGCATGAAGTCGTAGCATATCGGTATACTTTGCGCCTAAATTAAAGCTATGTGTCTTTTCATACGCAATTTATCCAAAAAAATATCAAGTGGCGCTTGGTTTGTGTCACCACTGAATAAAGGAACAACATGCCTGTAATTACTCTCCCTGACGGAAGTCAACGCTCATTCGATAAGCCTGTTAGCATTTTAGATGTTGCCAACGACATTGGCCCTGGTTTAGCTAAAGCCACCATCGCTGGAAAAATCAACGGCGAACTTAGCGATGCGGTAGATATGATCACCGACGACGCTAGTTTACAAATTATCACGGTGAGAGACGAAGAGGGATTAGAAATCATTCGTCATAGTTGTGCCCATTTGATTGGGCACGCGATTAAACAGCTCTATCCAGATGTGAAAATGGCCATTGGCCCGACTATCGACAACGGCTTTTATTACGATGTAGATCTCGATCAGCCAATCAACCAAGAAGAACTTGATAAGATAGAAAAGCGCATGCTTGAGTTGGCGAAGACCAACTATGACGTTGTTAAAAAGACTGTTAGCTGGCAGGAGGCCAGAGATACGTTTGAAGCGCGCGATGAAGCCTACAAAATGCAAATTCTCGATGAGAATATTGCCAAAGACGATAAACCTGGCTTATATCATCATGAAGAATATATCGATATGTGCCGCGGGCCGCACGTACCCAACATGCGTTTTTGTCATCACTTTAAATTGATGAAGGTCGCTGGCGCATACTGGCGTGGTGATTCAGACAATAAAATGTTGCAACGTATTTATGGCACCGCATGGGGCGATAAAAAGCAGTTAAAAGCCTATCTTAATCGCCTAGAAGAAGCCGAAAAGCGCGATCACCGTAAAATTGGCAAAACCTTAGACCTATTCCATTGGCAAGAAGAAGCGCCAGGCATGGTGTTTTGGCATAACGATGGCTGGACTATCTACACCGAGCTAGAGCAATTTATTCGCGGCAAACTACACGAATATGATTACGATGAAGTGAAAGGCCCGTTAATGATGGACCGCACACTTTGGGAAAAATCGGGCCACTGGGATAAGTATGGCCAAAACATGTTCACCACAGAGTCTGAAAAACGTGAATATGCAATTAAACCCATGAACTGTCCTGGGCACGTGCAGATATTTAATCAGGGGCTTAAGTCTTATCGTGATTTACCGTTAAAGATGGCGGAGTTTGGTTGCTGTCACCGAAACGAGCCTTCCGGTGCTTTGCACGGTTTGATGCGTGTGCGCGGGTTTACGCAAGATGATGCGCATATATTTTGTACGGAAGCGCAAATTTTGGATGAAGTCAGCGATTGTATCAAAATGGTATATGACACTTATGCGACCTTTGGCTTTGAAAAAATTGCTGTGAAACTGTCTACGCGTCCAGAAAAACGAGTAGGCTCAGATGAAATTTGGGACAAGTCAGAAAAAGCCTTGGCTGATGCGTTAACCGCGAGCGATATTGAATTTGACTATTTGCCAGGTGAAGGCGCGTTTTATGGACCAAAAATTGAATTTACGCTACACGATTGCTTAGACCGAGCATGGCAGTGCGGTACTGTTCAACTAGACTTTTCTATGCCAGGGCGCTTAGGCTCTACCTATGTAGATGAAGACGGTGAGCGTCAGGTGCCAGTGATGATTCACCGTGCGATTTTAGGTTCACTCGAGCGTTTCATTGGTATTTTAACCGAAGAATACGCAGGTGCCTTCCCAACATGGCTTGCACCTATGCAGGTAGTCGTAGCGAATATCACAGACAGCCAAGCGCCCTATGTAGCGGAGGTTGTTAAGCATCTAAAAGCCGCAGGCGTGCGAGTTAAGCAAGATGTGAGAAACGAAAAAATTGGCTTTAAAATTCGCGAACACACCCTAAGAAAAGTACCTTATTTACTGGTAGTGGGCGATAAAGAAAAAGAGTCAGGTCAGGTGGCCGTTCGTACCCGAAAAGGGGTCGATTTAGGCGTGATGAGTATTGAAGATTTTACACAGCATGTATTGGAAGATATTAAATCTAAAAAAATTCAATAGCACTGTGTTGCAGAATAGGTATAATACCGCGATTCGTGTTGCTCTTTAGTATTATTTAAGAGTGAGCACGACATATTTTAATGTTCTTGGAGGAATACCAAATTAAAGGCGCTGCTAACAAATCTCAGGGCGACAAAGCCCGGATTAACGAAGAAATTACGGTTAACGAAGTACGATTAGTTGCTGCAGATGGCTCTCAAGCCGGTGTAGTATCTATAGCTGAAGCATTGCAACAAGCGGAAGCTGCTGGAGTAGATTTAGTTGAAGTAAGCCCTAACGCGGCTCCTCCTGTCTGTAAAATTATGGACTATGGTAAGTTCATATTTGAGAAGAGCAAAGCTCAGAAAGAACAGAAGAAGAAACAAAAGCAAATTCAGGTCAAGGAGATTAAATTTCGCCCTGGCACTGATGAAGGCGATTACCAGGTAAAACTGCGCAACCTGCGTCGCTTTCTAGAAGGTGGTGATAAAGCCAAAGTCACAATCCGTTTCCGCGGACGTGAAATGGCGCACCAAGAGATCGGCATTGAATTGCTAAAACGTGTTAAAGCGGATTTAGAAGATATTGCCAACTGCGAGTCTTTCCCTCATAGAGTGGAAGGCAGACAGATGATCATGGTGCTCGCCCCAATTAAGAAGTAGTAATGGTCTAAAGTTTTTAAGTCTGCACAACTTAAAACACCTTGCTGCATATTTTAACGCCTTGCCTATATTAATGTGGCACTGGCAAACAACAATGCGGAGTTTTAGCAATGCCTAAAATGAAATCCAATAGCGGAGCAGCGAAGCGTTTTCGTAAAACAGCTTCAGGCCGCTTTAAAAGCAAACAGTCTCACTTGCGTCATATTTTGACCAAGAAAAGCACTAAACGTAAACGCCATCTACGTGGTAAGAAATTGGTTCACGATAGTGATACCGCGCTTATCCAACGTATGTTGCCATACGTATAACTTTTAGGAGACTGAACAATGGCTAGAGTAAAACGCGGCGTCGTAGCACGCGCACGTCATAAAAAAGTATTAAAACAAGCTAAAGGTTACTACGGTGCTCGTAGCCGTGTGTATCGCGTAGCGGTACAAGCGGTAACGAAAGCAGGTCAATATGCCTATCGCGACCGTCGTCAGCGTAAGCGTCAATTCCGTCAGTTATGGATTGCACGTATTAACGCTGCTGCACGTCAAAATGGAATGAGCTATTCACGTTTCATCAACGGTTTGAAAAAAGCGTCTGTTGAAATCGATCGCAAAATCCTTGCAGACATTGCAGTACACGACAAAGCAGCTTTCACTGCATTAGTGGACGCAGCAAAAGGCGCATTAGCGTAAATTATTAACCATAGCTTAAGTTCTTTTTGAAAAAGCGAGCAGGATGCTCGCTTTTTTGATCCCGCTGATAAAACCTACCCTTAAGTCGCGTCCTGTGCAGGAAGTATGCGCGTATTAGCATGCCCTCGCTAAGCCCTTAAATTTCATTCATTTGAGGCTGTTAAAACGTCTGTGAAAAGCATATGATGATATGATTAAAAGGTGCCTAAAACATATTAAAACGTAGCATCAATCAATAGGTAACCTCATCACCAAGTCGCCGTAATAAGAGCTTTGATACATGATGTCGTCTGCGCCACCAAAGTCTGGATTTTATTCTTACCACGCCAATCGCCTCGAAGATTTGCGGGCGATTGTGGTGACGATCTGCAAAACCGATCCCCTTGCTCCGTTGCAAAACGATATGTGTTTAGTGCAGAGCAATGGTATTGCTCAATGGTTAAAACTAGGTTTAGCACAAAGTATTGATGAAGGCGGTCTTGGCATTGCTGCGGGCATGGATTTTTCGTTGCCCTCTACCTTTATATGGCGTGTCTATCGGGCCTTTTTACCTACCGACGAAGTGCCAGATCAATCCCCACTCGATAAAGACCCTTTGCTTTGGCGAATCTACCGACTCTTAGAAACGCTTCCAAAGCAATCTGAGTTTAAGGTATTAAAGACGTTTCTTGATGGCAGTAACCCTGAAATCAGGCGCTTTCAGCTTGCTGAACGCTTGGCATTGCTGTTTGACCAATATCAGGTGTATAGAGCGGACTGGCTGGCCAATTGGCAGCAACAAATCGACAGTATTAATATCAATGGTGTGTCTAAGTCGCTTGATGCTGAGAACGTTTGGCAGGCGCAGTTTTGGAGGGCCATACTAGATGACGTAGGCCACGACCTAGCGAGCACCAGCAGGTCGAGCGTTCACAGTCTATTTATGCAGGCGGCGAAGGTGGCAAGCGAACCTATGCATGCAGAGCTTCTTCCCAAGCGTATTTTTGTATTTGGCGTAAGCGCAATGCCAAAACAAATTCTTGAGGCCTTGCAATTGGTCAGTAAGTTCACGCAGGTGGTATTTTGTGTGGCAAACCCGTGTCAGTATTATTGGGGTGATATTGTCAGCCACCGTGATCTGATTGCGATAAATGCGCACAAGCAACGCGCTAATCAGCATGAATACTTTGCTAATATCCCTCTGGATGAAATGCACAATCATGCCAACCCTATATTGGCAACCTTAGGCAAGCAGGGGCGTGATTATATTCGCCTTTTAGAGCAGTTTGACGGCACGCAGGGCAATACAAACGCTCATATACCTATTCAGCGCCAAGATGTGTTTTATCCATACGGGGATGAAGACAGCCCTTATGGCGCAACATTATTGCATCAACTTCAAAACGATATCTTCCACTTAACACCTATTGCTGAGCTAATTGCAAAGCAGCGCACCGTGAACATCGATGACGATACATCTATTGTGTTTCATGAGGTGCACAGCGAGCAACGAGAACTCGAAGTGTTGCACGACCAACTGCTCGATGCATTTAATCAAGACCCCTCATTACTACCGAGTGATATCTTGGTGATGACGCCGGATATCAATAAGTATGCGCCGCATATTAATGCCGTATTTGGCTTATTTGATGCGACCGATAAGCGTGCGATCCCCTTTACTATTTCAGACCAAGGCTTGCGACATGTAGACCCTAACGTGATTGCCTTTGAGGCACTGCTATCGTTAACGGACAGTCGTTTTACTTATAGCGAATTAATGTCTTTGTTAGAGCTTCCTGCGATTGGCGAAACGTTTGGTTTTAGCTTGCAAGACTTAGATGTCATCAAGCATTGGGTACAAGGCGCAAACATACGTTGGGGATTGGATGCAAACCAGCGCACTGAATTTGTGCCCATGCAGGCAAGCAGCGTGAATACTTGGCAGGCAGGCTTGCGAGCGATGTTACTCGGCTACAGCATGGGCGATAGCGGTAGTTGGCAAGGACACCTTCCTTATGCAGAAGTAGGGGGGCTGGAGGCCAGTTTAATTGGCAATTTAGCAGAGTTTTTAGATGCGTTGGCAGATTTAAAATCAAGCCTTGATCACGCGCATACGGCAGTACAATGGCAAACCCTGGTAAGAGACTTGATTGATACCTTCTTTGCAAGCGACGACATTACAACCGTGGCGGTAATGGCGCAAATCAACCGTCAATTGGATAAATTAGTCAGTAACATCAACTTAGCACATGCTACCGATGTTTTATTGCCCGTTAACACTGTAAAAGAGTGGGTGTTGGCAGGCTTAGATGCAGGCACCCTAAATCACCGCTTTTTAATGGGGAAGGTGAACTTTGCGACGCTTATGCCAATGCGCGCAATACCCTTTAAGCGAGTATACCTGCTGGGCATGAACGATGGTGCGTTTCCAAGAAGCAATAAGCCCGTCGATTTTGATTTAATGGCTAATGACTATCGCCCAGGAGACCGCTCTATTCGCGAAGATGACCGTTACTTGTTTTTGGAAGCCTTGTTGGCTGCCAGAGAGGCGCTTTACGTGAGTTGGGTAGGTCGAAGTATTAAAGATGACTCCGTGCGCCCTCCATCAACATTGGTTTCGCAGTTGCTCACTTATATCGATAAGTTTTGGACGCCTTGCCCTAACGACTCTCAAGATAGGATACGGAGCGCCTCACTGAGCGATATGCTGCGCTCGGTTCATCCTTTACAAGCTTTTAGCGAGCGATACTTTCCGCAAGTTCGAGATAAGTGGTTTACATTTGCTCATGAATGGCGCGACACGAGTGTGAAAGTACACCAAAATGCACCTGAGCTCTGCCCGCAGCGTCTAGAGTCGGTCATGTTTGTGCCGCCAGAAGGGGCGCTGACCATTCAAAATATTACAAGCTTTATGAAAAAGCCAGTAGAAGCATTTTTTCACTGGGCTTTACAAATTCGGTTTGATGACGATGATCGCCCGGCTGGCGATGATGAAACCTTTGAGCTAGATAATTTACATCGGTATGCTGTTGATAGTCGATTAATCGAGCAGGCGATATTAAACAGCCAGACACAAACCCAGTTAATCGAGCACGTTAATCATACCTTGCATACCCTTGCGCAGTCAGGGGAGTTGGGCTTAGCCTCAACTACCGAAGTACTCAGCCAAACTCTTAAACACGATATGTTTGCTCTTGGTCAGCGATACCTTAACCGCATTCAGCTGCTTAACGCGCTTGACGATTGGCGAATAGATATCAATGAAACCTTCGACCTTGAAGGTGGCAATCAGATTGTTATAGAAGATAGTTTAGGCGGTTTTTGGCAAGATGGTGAGGATGTTCGGCGTGTTGTCGTGGCGTATTCTAAAACCAGTAAAAAGCGACATAAAAACCTTGTTACACGCTTTGACGCATTGTTGCAGCATTGGTTAGAGCACGTTATCGGTCATTTAAGCGCTCAGCCATTTACGACTGAGATCTTGGCCAAAGAACGAGATTTTGGATATGAGTTTAGCCCGCTATCAGCCATTGATGCCAAGGCGTTGCTGACAGATATTCTAAAGTACTGGCAATTAGGTATGACCGAGCCTCTAAAGCTTGAAAGTGCCGCTGGGTGTGAACTTGCCTCGGCGATTCGAGCAAAGCCAGAGGCTGTAAATATTACTCATGCGGTGGATGCGTTTGAACGCTCACTGGAGTTTGATAACGGTTATTACACGCGCGCATTTGGTCAAGATATCGATATAGTAAGCTTTGTAGAGGATGAAGCGTTTTCTTGTGCTGCTCGTGCGTTGTATTTGCCTATGGTGGAAGCCTGTAAGGAGCTATCGATAGGACAATGAACAACATATCTCCCAACGCCCTTAATCCTTTAACCTTTGCGCTTTCGCAAAATGCGTTGATTGAAGCGAGTGCTGGAACCGGTAAAACCTACACCATTGCATTTTTGTATGTACGGTTAGTGCTTGGTCACGGCACAAAGTCCGACAGCGTATTGTCTCAAGGGCTGCTGCCCAAGCAAATTTTGGTGGTGACCTTTACCGACGCTGCTACCAAAGAGCTTGTTGATCGCATTCGACTAAATTTAAGCCTGGCCGCAGAAGTATTCGCACCTGAGCCGCAAATTCCAGCGGGTGAAGATGTTAGCCTCTTAGAAACGCTCAAGCAAAGTTATACAGCACAAGAATACTCAGGTTGCCGCAAGCGTCTTTTAGATGCCCTAGAGTTAATGGATGAAGCTGCTATTTTAACCATTCATGCTTGGTGTAATCGTATGTTATCTGAGCATGCCTTTGATAGCGGGAGCTTGTTCAAGCTTCAACTTGAGACCAATCGACAACCGGTGTTGGAAATGGCCGCAAAAGACTATTGGCGTGAGCATGTTTATCCTCTTAGTGGAGAACGTTTGCGTCAGAGCGTTAATGCGTTTGGTTCGCCTGGGCGCCTAGTCGCAAATATCGCCAATAGTCTAACGCACGTAAAGAATATGCCTCAAAGCGTTAATCGATGGGCGCATATTGACGAGTTTTGTGCGCTCAGAGATGATGTTTTGCAGCAAAACTGGTCAGTATTACTTGATGAACTAGAAGACTTTGTTACGCAGACCGCAGTTACGCTTAAACTCAACAAAACCACCATTGCTAAGCCGTTTGCGCTGGCCCTATCGCTATTGCGACAGTGGGATGTATTTAATGAGGTGTATCCTCCTCGATTTAACGACTCCGACGCGCCTAGTGGTTTAAGAAAGCTACAAACACATCACTTTGCTGCTTTGCTAGACGGCAAGGTAAACGAGTTGGGTATTTGTGCGCAAATGGACAAGCTATTTAAACTGCAAGCACTCGAGAGGCAAACCCCACATGTGCTTTATGAACATGCCGCACAGAGCATCGCTAAGTCGGTGTTGGCGTATGAACAAGGTCGAGGAGAATTGAGTTTTGATGGTTTGCTGTCTTATTTACATGATGCATTATCTAAGGGCGACGGTGAGGGGCAGAGTATAAATCAAACGCTTGCTAATACTATCGCCAGGCAGTTCCCAGTCGCGTTGATTGATGAATTTCAAGATACAGACCAAGTTCAATTTGGTATTTTTGACAAAATTTATCTACGGCAAGACGCTGATTATCAAACAAGTTTGTTGATGATTGGCGATCCCAAACAAGCGATTTACAGCTTTAGAGGCGGAGATATTTATACCTACCTGAAGGCGGCCAACGCAGTAGGTGACGCAAAATACACCCTTGCCACAAATTACCGGTCGACTGCGCAGATGGTCGAGGCGGTAAACTATTTATTTGAATGCGGCGATGCCCTTGAAAAAGGCGCATTTAGGTTCAGCGATGGTCAGAGTAACCCCATTCCTTTTTATCCTGTGAATGCCAATGGCTTGTCGAGTCGTTTTGTTATTGAAGGCAAGCGCGAGACAAGTCTGGTTTTTTGGGAGCATGTCAATTATAAAGATAATGGCAAACTTGCCCCTCATAATGCGCAGCAGTGGCGCAACGATATGGCCAATGCCTGCGCCACTCAAATTGCTGAACTGTTACAAGGTGCTCTCGACGGGCAGACATATTTTTGCGACGCACAAAGGCCAGAGCAGAGGCGCACCGTATCACCGCGAGATATTGCAGTATTGGTAAACAACAAAAATGAAGCCGCTGCGGTTAAGCAAGCTCTGATGGCCAAAAACCTCAACTCAGTATATTTATCGACGCGAGGTAGCGTATTGTCCACGCCAGTGGCTAAGGAAATATTGTATTGGTTAAAAGCCATGGCACAACCCAGTCAGGTGTCGCTTATTCGCAGAGCACTAGGGACGCAGAGCATTAATAGAAGCGTTGTTGAACTGCAGCAGATGCTTAACGACGAAACCCTTATAGATCAAATGGTTCAGCGCTTTTCAGCGTATCGCATAATATGGACATACAACGGCGTGCTGCCGGCGCTGCGCAAACTAATGTTAGATTTCAACGTACACTCGCAGCTATTGTCGCAACGTGATGGTGAGAGAATTATCACTGACCTATTGCATATAGGCGAGGTGCTGCAGCAAGCGAGTATTACCCTTGATGGTATTGAGAGTTTGTTATCGTATTTTGAGCAAGCCTTATATGCGCCAGAACAAGATGAGGTTGACTTTAATAAGCCTCGTTTAGAAAGCGATAACGACTTGATTAAAATCGTCACCGTACACAAATCTAAAGGCTTACAGTATCCCTTAGTATTTTTGCCTTACGCCAGTGCCGCGTCTAACGTGCCAAAACATCAAAATTTCTTTACTTACCATAAAGAGGGTGAGCTTAAGGTATCTTTTGACCCTAGCGAGGCAAAACAAGCCTTGCAAGAAGAGCTCGCGCAAGAAGATATCAGAAAGTTGTATGTTGCATTAACCCGCGCGAAATATATGACGTGGGTAGGGTGCGCGAATAATACTGAATGGCAAAAAAGTGGGTTGGCTTATTTGCTTAATGCCTCAGCACACAGCGATGACCCATCTAAGGCGCTTCAGTCGCTTGTGCAAGGCGCCCCTGCCAGTATTGACGTATGCCCACTACCGCAACCAAGTGATGCCAGCTATCGCGCGCCGACGCGGTCTGAGATAGGGCATGCTCGCACGAGCACCAGAAAAGTAGAGCAAATGTGGAATACCTATAGTTATTCGAGTATTCAATACGATCACGCGACCACACATTTAAGCAATGCATCAGCAAATGAAACGCACAACGAGTCAACCAATATTGACCCACGAGTACAAGAACAACTGCAAGATAATGCTGAACTAACAGATGTAAATGCGCCGCCCACATTAGCACATACGCTAGCGCAAGACGTGCTTAATGTGCATACCTTTCACCGCGGCGCGATGCCGGGCACGTTTTTGCATAATATTCTTGAATGGGCCTGTAAGACGGGCTTTAGCAAGGTGGCAAGTTCGCCACACCTGTTAAAAGACCACGTTTCTGCTCAAATTGAAAGTGCCGGTTGGCAACAATACAACGATATTGTGTTTGAGTGGATGATGGGCGTCATTACCCAGCCCTTTACGCTCGCTACACATGCCGATGAAGCCCCAGCAAAAGGGTGTTTAAGTGAGCTTACTTTGGTGATTGCTGAAATGGAGTTTTGGTTTAGTACCCATAAAGCCGACCTACACAAAATTGACCAAATTGTGCGTAACAAGACCCTTAAAGGTGCGCCGAGAGCTACAGTTGACGGCTTTGGTCGACGCAATGATGCCGCCCAGACAATCATGTCGGGAATTTTTAAAGGCTTTATTGATTTAACCTTTGAAGCAAACGGACAGTATTATGTGCTCGATTATAAGTCTAATCATCTAGGTGATGATGATAGCGCATATACCCTGGAGAACATGGAACTTGCGATACTAGCGCACCGTTACGACCTGCAGTTTGTGATATATCTTGTTGCCTTGCACCGACTATTGAAGCAGCGCTTGCCTGATTATGATTACGAGCAACATGTTGGCGGCTGTGTCTACTATTTCTTGCGCGGGTATGCGAGTGAAACCCAGGGCGTGTTTACTACTAAGCCTTCGTTAGAGGTTATTGAAGCGATTGACGAGATTTTCACAAGTCGCGCTATGTCTTTGACCGCTGAGGATGTGGTATGACACACGCATATTTATCAGACGCACAAAGTACAATTGCGTTACTGAGTGAGTGGCGAAAGGCCGGCGCAATTAGAGCCGTTGACTTCGCATTTGCTAAGGGCCTTTGTGCAATAGGGCAAGAACGCGGCTTTGATGTTGACCCGTTCACGGTGCTCATGGCCGCGGTGTGTTCATTGCATTTAAGTGATGGTCACGTGTGCATTGATTTAGGTAAAGTATTCAGTGCGCCCGATGATTACCTGCCGATTCCAGATAATGCGCCTAAAACACTTGTCAGCCTCGCATCCATTCTCTCGCAGACCCACGTTGAGGCTTGTATTTCAGCGCTTAGTCAATGTAAAACCGTCACCGTTAGTGGTCAGGATACAGCGCCACTTGCATTAAAAGGGCAGCGCCTTTACTTATTGCGATTTTATCAGTACGAGGAGCGAATTGCTCAGGCTGTTACGTTACGCGTAGCCCCGTTAATGGCCTTCACTGATGCAAGTGATAGAGCATCCACCCTTTTAAGGCAAGCCCTTGAAGTGTTGTTTAAAGATGATGATATGTCACTGTCGAGCTCGCAAATGCTCGCCTGTGCAATTGGTGCTCGCAGCCGCTTTGCAATCGTAACGGGTGGCCCAGGTACCGGCAAAACCTCAACCGTACTGCGTTTGCTGGCGGCATTGCAGAGTATCGCGAGCGAAACGAACGGCGAGAAATTGCGTATTGCGCTTGGAGCACCCACCGGTAAAGCCGCTGCGCGTTTAAGTCAGTCAATCAGAGACTCTGTGGCGAAGCTACCGTACAACGAGTTACCCGGTAATGTGACCGAACACGACATTCCTAGTGAGGTTACGACGCTACATCGGCTACTTGGCAGTCGACCTAATACCCGACAATTTGTTCATAACCAACGCAATCCGTTAATCATAGACGTTTTGGTGATTGACGAGGCATCGATGGTCGACGTGAGTTTGATGGCCTCGGTGGTGCAAGCGCTTAAGCATCAAACCCGCTTGATCTTACTAGGGGACAAAGATCAGCTTGCTTCGGTTGACGCCGGTGCGGTACTAGGTCAACTAGCGAAAGATGCGGACGATGCGCAATACAATCAAGCCACCCGCGCATGGTTGCATAGCGTAACGGGCATCGAGCTTGCTGGGGCAAGTGGGCAAGAGGAGGTGCCTGTACTGGCGCAAAATGTTGCGATGCTAACGCATAGCTTTAGGTTTGATGCCAACAGCGGCATTGGGCAATTAGCCCAAATGGTTAATCATGGCAAACCAGATCATGCGCTTTTAAAGCGGTTTAAAGACAATACCTTAGCCGATGCGATATGGTTGATTGATGACATTTCATCACAAGCGATTATCGAGCATGCGAAAAGCGGCACTGTCGAGCGGTTTATCAAAGATGGCTCCATAGACGCCGCTGAGCAACATGGACCGCATCCAAGCCCTGTTGGGTACAGCGCTTACTTGTCGTTACTTAAAAGCGCGCAAGGCCGCTTTGATGAGGATACGCCAGAGCAACAATGGAATGATTTTGCTAAACAAGTGCTCACCTGCTTTGAGCGTTTTCAGGTCCTTTGTGCCATGCGTCAGGGACCATATGGGGTGCAAGCCATCAATCAACTCATTGAAAGTGCGTTGATTGATAAAGACACCCTCAAGCAGGAGGGAAGCTTTTATCAGGGACGCCCCGTTTTAATGACCCGCAACGACTACAATTTGGGCTTAAAAAACGGCGATGTGGGAATAGTAATAAAGCGCTGGGTACAAACTAGCACCGGACCTGCGTTTGTGCCCAGGGTGGCGTTTCCAAGCGACAAAGATGATACAAGTGTGCGTTGGTTCTCTGTGAGCCGCTTGCAGTCGTTAGAAACGGTATTTGCAATGACCGTGCATAAGTCCCAAGGCTCGGAATTTGAGCACGCTTGTTTAATCTTACCCGATAAAGTCAACGCGGTGGTCACCAAAGAGCTTACGTATACGGCAATTACCCGAGCAAAACGTTTTTTAAGCATCGTATCTCCAAACACCAAAGTGCTAACGGATGCGATTGAAAACCCGATTCACCGAGAGTCGGGGTTAATGCTCTAAATACTTCGCTAAATGGGCCAAAAAACAGGTAGATTTAAAAGAAAAAAGCAGAAATTCAAGTACATCGAGAAATTTGTCACCAAAAACCATTTAAAACCATGTAAAATGCGCGCTTTATAAGCATTAACGATGATTAATTGAGCCGTAAACGGGCCAAGAATAAGAGGACAGGATGGACTTAGACGCCATAATAAGCGAAGCGGAAAATGCCGTCGCCGCTGCGAATACTCCAGCAGAACTTGACGCTGTGCGCGTAGAGTTTATGGGAAAAAAGGGTAAAGTAACCGACTTGATGAAGGGCTTAGGGCAGTTATCTGCAGAAGAGCGTCCTGCAGCTGGGCAAAAAATTAACCAGGTGAAACAGCAAATTCAAGGTCTGATCAACGGTAAAATCCAAGGTCTTAAAGAAGCTGAGCTAAACGCTAAATTAGCAGAAGAGTCGGTGGACGTAACCCTACCTGGTCGCCGTTTACCCGCAGGGACTCTGCATCCAGTGAGTCGCACGATTGCGCGCATTGAGCAGTATTTTGCAGATATTGGCTTTTCTGTCAAAACTGGTCCAGAAGTGGAAGATGGTTTTCATAACTTCGATGCGTTAAATATTCCAAAAAACCATCCCGCTCGCGCCGACCACGATACCTTTTATTTTAATCCCGATGTGATGCTTCGTACGCAGACATCAGGCGTGCAAATTCGCACGATGGAAGCTCAAAAGCCGCCCCTTCGTATTATCTCGCCTGGCCGCGTATACCGTAATGACTACGATCAGACCCACACGCCGATGTTCCACCAAGTCGAAGGGTTGATGGTCGATACTGATGTGAGTTTTGCAGAGCTTAAAGGGGTGCTACATGACTTTTTACATCACTTTTTTGAGGAAGATTTAAAAGTCCGTTTCCGTCCTTCTTATTTTCCGTTCACAGAGCCTTCTGCTGAAGTGGATGTGATGGGCAAAAATGGTCAATGGCTTGAGGTGCTTGGCTGTGGCATGGTTCACCCTAATGTGCTGAGGGCCGTAAACATCGACCCAGAAACCTATACTGGCTTTGCCTTTGGTATGGGCGTTGAGCGTCTTACGATGCTCCGCTATGGCGTAAATGACCTACGTGCCTTTTTCGAGAACGATATTCGTTTCCTCAAGCAATTTAATTAATTAGAGTTAAACATGAAATTCAGTGAATCTTGGTTAAGAGAGTGGGTTAACCCAGCTTTAGATACAAATGCACTTTGCGAGCAGCTCAGCATGGCCGGGCTTGAGGTAGATGGCGTTGAGCCGGTTGCGGGCGCGTTTTCAGGTGTGGTGGTTGGCGAGGTAGTGACTTGCACACAGCATCCCGACGCCGATAAGTTACAAGTGACTAAGGTCAATGTGGGTGAAGATGAGCTGCTCGACATTGTCTGCGGCGCACCAAACTGTCGTCAAGGCCTAAAAGTTGCCGTGGCAAAGGTCGGCGCGGTATTACCCGGTGATTTTAAAATCAAAAAAGCAAAACTACGCGGGCAACCATCGTTTGGTATGCTGTGTAGCTTTTCTGAGCTTGGTATGGGCGAAGACCATTCCGGTATTCTAGAGTTGCCGCAAGACGCGCCAGTGGGTCAAGATATTCGTGAATATCTGCAATTAGACGATCACACCATTGAAATTGATTTAACGCCAAACCGTGCTGACTGCCTAGGATTAAAGGGTGTTGCCCGTGAGCTAGGGGTACTTAACCAGCTAGACGTATGCGAGCCGGTGATTGAATCGACTTCACCGACGATTGATAGCGTTAGAGGTATCAACCTTGATGCGCCAGATGCGTGTCCACGTTATTTAGGCCGGGTCATTGAAGGCGTTAATGTTAATGCACAAAGCCCGCTGTGGCTGAAAGAAAAATTACGTCGTAGCGGCGTAAGAAGCATCGACCCTGTGGTTGACGTCACTAATTTTGTATTACTTGAGATGGGGCATCCGATGCATGCCTTTGACAACGATACTTTAAACGGCGATATCACAGTACGTTTTGCTAAGAGCGGTGAGCAAATCACCTTGCTCGATGGCAATGACATAACGATCAATACAGATACCCTTGTCATTGCAGATGAGAAAAATGCACTTGCGCTTGCAGGCATTTTTGGTGGTCTTCATTCAGGCGTTACGCCCGACTCTAAAAACATCTTTTTAGAAGCCGCTTTTTTTAACCCTGATGATATCTTGGGTAAGTCGAGACAATATGCGCTGCACACAGACGCATCGCATCGCTATGAGCGTGGAGTTGACCCTGCTTTACAGCATGCTGCGATGGAACGTGCTACCGCCTTACTGCTAGACATTGTAGGGGGTAAAGCCGGTCCTGTCGTTGAAGCGGTCTCTCAAGAGCATTTACCTGTACGAAATAAGATTACCCTACGTCACCCTCGTATTACACGAGTACTGGGCAAAGAAATTGATTCGGTGCGTGTGAGCGACATGCTAACGCGTTTGGGTATGCAGGTAGATGCCACACAGACGACATATACTGTAGAAGCACCATCCTACCGTTTTGATATTGCCATTGAAGAAGACTTAATTGAAGAAGTAGCGAGAATATATGGCTACAACAACATCGAAAACAAAGCACCGTTAGCGCATTTGCAAATCAATGCTCACCCAGAAAGTGAAGTATCGACGCGCCAATTGAAAACGGTGTTAATGGAGCAAGGTTATCTCGAAGCGATTACCTATTCGTTTGTTGATCCTAAAAAGCAGACGCTGTTATTTCCTAATCTAGAAGGGCTTGCATTACCGCACCCCATTTCTAGCGATATGTCGGTCATGCGCGTGAGTTTGTTACCGGGTTTGTTAAGTGCGCTTTCTTATAATCAGAAGCGACAACAGTCTAATATAAAATTGTTTGAAAGCGGTTTAATATTCACTCCAAGTCAACAAGAAAAGACCGGTGTATTGCAAGTGCCAATGATTGGTGGAGTGCTATGCGGTAACTCTCACGATGAGCATTGGGGCATTGCCAACAGGCCGCTGGACTTTTTTGATGCCAAAGCGATGTGTGAGCAATTAATTGCGATAAATGGTCAATCTGACATGTTTGAGTTTGTGCCGTTTAACGAGCTTGATGACGACGCTACCTTTGCTCAAGATGCGTATCATCCTGGCCAAAGTGCTGCGATTTTATCAAATGGCAGTGTAATTGGCTCAATTGGAGCGATTCATCCTAAGCATCAAAAGGCTTTGGGTTTATCGGGTAAGGTCTTTGGATTTGAGGTGCAAATAACCGCACTAAATGCACGGATATTGCCGCTTGCAGGGGTAATTTCGAAATATCCGATTAATCGTAGAGACGTCGCAATTAGTGTAAAAGAGTCGGTCCAAACAGGTAAACTATTAAAAAGTATTGAAAAAATTGGAATATCTGAATTAGTTGACTTAAACTTGTTTGATATATACCAAGGGCAGGGTATTGAACCTGGATATAAGAGCTTGGCAATTTCAGTTTGGCTACAAAGCACTGAAAAGACTCTGGAAGATGTAGAAATACAAAAATCTGTCGATACAGTAATTACTCATTTACAAGATCAATTTGGTGCAACATTAAGAGACTAATCAAATGGCATTAACCAAAGCGGATATGGCTGAACATTTGTTCGAAAAATTAGGCATTAACAAGAAAGATGCGAAAGACCTCGTTGAACTCTTTTTTGAAGAGATCAAAGAGTGCCTTGAGGCAGGAGAGCAGGTTAAGTTGTCTGGCTTTGGTAATTTTGATTTACGCACTAAAAATGAGCGGCCAGGACGTAATCCTAAAACCGGCGAAGATATTCCCATTAAGGCGCGTCGCGTAGTGACCTTTAGACCGGGTCAGAAACTTAAAAGTCGCGTTGAGAACGTGCCGCCAACGAAGTAAAGGTTTTGATGTACACTGTTAATCACCATAAAAAGCGCTTGTTTTTGACAAGCGCTTTTTGCATTTTTATTATTGCTTGTACGCCCAATGAAGGCGATCAAGTAGATGAGCAGCCATCGACCGCCTCTGAGGCAGTAAACATTATTGAACCTCAACCGTTACTGTCTTTGTCTGAGCTTTTAAGTGCTGAGGATGTTAAAAACGCCCTTGCAGATGCGAGTGCTAACGGCGATACCGTCGCATTAAAAGACTGGCAATCACGTCTGCTCGTTGCCGCCGATGAGGTTGATTTACTTGCCTCAGAGCGCAAGTTAATAAAGGGGGAACAAGGCTTAGTTTTTCTTGAATTTCAAGGCATGAAGACTAATTATCAACGAGACTTTGAGCAAGCGTTCTTTGCTTTTTCAGATGTGGACGCAGTATATGCGAAGTATCCGGCGTTTGAAAACATGCACCAAGCGTCTCGCGACTTGGTCGAAAAACGCGATACCCTTATTTCAAGTATTGCCAATGAGCTCAAAAGCGCCGGTCTAGATGAGCAAACCGCCGTTGCCAATGCTAAGCAGCAGTGGCAACAGGTCATGCAGTCTCAGTAGATACGCATTTATTTGGCAGGGTTAAACACGATAGTGTGTTGTATCGCTTGCGGCAGCAAAGGCGTTAACTCACCGTTGGCGTACTCACTAAAGCCCGCTTCAAAAAACGCTGACATTGGATGCATGGATTGCCCTCCAGGCACGGTCAGGACAGCCTTATCCAAATTCCCGGGGCGAACAATTAAGCGCTGGGAAGCACCAAAACCGCTTCCTTGCACCGCTGGCATAAAACTATCGCCATAACCCGCGACAACGGGCATATTGACAAATGAAGCTAACGGCCCCAAAGAACTCGCAAATGGATGGGTAATTTGTAGCGCGTTGACTTTGCCCCATTGAAGTCCTTCTAACGTGCGTGGATTTGCATCATGACGTTCAATTAAGGTGCTAAGGGTATCATCGTACGCGCCCATCAAAAACGAAGGGTAGTCGGTATATCCTTGAGGTAGCCAGTGGGCTGGCTGTTCTAGTAACAATTGCCAAATCCCCGGTTCAATGCCTCTTAAGCCTTGACGTAAATTCATGTCGAAGGTTGCCAGCTGCTCATCTACCGGGGCCATTAATTGATTAATCACTTGTGAGCGAAAACGCCTGACCAAAGTGTAGCCAATTGATTCAGCACAGGCACACGCTTGCCAATTGTTTAGGTGCTCTAGGTCAGTGGCGTATTTTTGCGGATCGTTTTGTAAGGCGTCCGTTAGTAGGGTATGCCAGCGAGATAAGAACAGGGCTTTATTATCTAACTGTAAATCGTTAAATGCTTTTTCATCAAACTGATTTTGTGCAAATAGGGCATCTACGATTTGTTCTTGTCGGGCACCAAGGGCATAACCTCCGTCACCATATCGAGGGAAATCGTCGGCACTAACCACCCGTGCATTTGCACTCCATACGCGGTCATTATCAGGGTTAAGCACGAATGCAGGCGCACTTTCTTGCTGTGCCCACATCGCCGTATCGACGTCGGTTTCATCGATGGCGCTAAGGCTAGGCGTCGTGCGCGCCGTAATTGCGCCGGTTAACTGCCATGCGATATTACCTTGAGCGTCTGCGACCACCATGTTTTGAACAGGAATGGCAATACTTTTTGCAAGTTCAAGCGCTTGTTGCACATTCGTCACGCCAGCCATTTCTGCCGATTGCATGTTGGCACCGTAGGCTTCTAAGGCAACCCATTTCAGCGCGTACTTTTCACCTGCTAGCTCGCGAACAGGCCCTAGTTCACTCATTTCAAAGGTGTACACATGCGTTTCGCCGTTTGGCAGAGCAATGGTCTCCTCGACGGTGTGTGTAGGAGTGTCTTGAGCAAGGCGTATCCAATCTACATTATCCACATTAGAATTGGTAAAGCCCCAGGCGATATGGCCATTAGTGCCCGCAACCACCAATGGTGTGCCAGGTAGTGAGACGCCGGTAATGGCTATGTCTTGTTCATCTTGCTTGTAGTTGAGCTGTGCACGATACCAAATTGCCGGTACTCCAAGGCTAAGGTGCATATCACTGCTCATCATCGCACTTGTTGAATCGGTAAGATTACCGGACACCGCCCAGTTATTACTGCCAATATCTTGCGGCTCTTTAATCTCAGGTTGCCAGAATGTTTTTGCGGTCAACGCTGACGCATCGCTTTGACGCTCGGGTGACCACAAGACGTCAAGAGAAGGAATGGCTACATCTTCCAATGGCAAAAAGCTTTCGTCAATGGCGGCTTGATACGTGCTGTTTTGATACAAGAAGTCGAGCATGCTTTGACCAAACAGCTTTTTAATGGCGGTGTTTTCAAAGTCGCGGTCCACTTGTGCACGCTGTAAATCCATATACATAGAATAGTTGACTAATAATGAATCTTCCTCGCGCCAAGGGGTAACCTGTGCGCCTAATAAGGTGTATTCAAAACCATTTGCGCCGTGCT
Source organism: Glaciecola sp. XM2 (assembly GCF_018595715.1). Taxonomy (GTDB): domain Bacteria; phylum Pseudomonadota; class Gammaproteobacteria; order Enterobacterales; family Alteromonadaceae; genus Glaciecola. Next base: position 463,062 of record NZ_JAHEOJ010000014.1, on the reverse strand, counting down.
CTTCAATAAAAGTGTTCACACCATTAGTGTAGTAAGTGAGTAGACGTTTGTGATCGCTAGGTAAGTTTTCAAATATCTTTTCTGCTCGCTTTCTAAACTGAAAGAAACGTGCTCGTTCGTCGGTTGAAATGGCGCGTTCACCGACAAGCTCCGACAATTCACCAGCCGAATTACGGCGCAGCAAATCCATCTGAAAGAGTCTATCTTGGGCATGGGCAAAGCCGAGCAAGTATGCCGCCTCGTGTTGTGTTTGTGCGTGGACGATAGCACTACCTAATGCATCTCTTGCCAGTGTTGCTTGTGAGTAGACAAACGATGAGCTTCTTTCACCGTCTAAATCCGGTAAGTGGCTATTAAGGAAGAGGTACAAACTTAACGCTGCTAACGAAATGAGCACGAGGGTGGTCACGATTATTATTTTTATAATTTTCATACGTTAGATCTCAATATCGGGGTGCTTAAATCCTTGATTGCAGTAGCGGGCTAATACAAACAAATAGTCTGATAGACGGTTTACATAGGTAATGACAAGAGGATTGACATCGTAAAGCTTTGAAAGGCTCACGCATCGACGCTCTGCGCGTCTTGCAACGGTTCTAGCGACATGCAACTGCGCGGCGACTAAATGCCCCCCTGGCAGGATGAACTTGGTTTGGGTAGGTAGCTGCCCCTGCATTTGGTCAATACTGCTTTCTAAATCTTCGACCATTTGTATGTTGAGTGCTTCGTTGTTTGAAATCGCAAAGCCAATAGAAAACAAGCGTTGCTGAATGTTTTGAAGCTGTGCTGCATAGGCTGATAAGTCTGCTGAGTCAGCATGCACTGTGATGAGTGCGTGAGCCACGCCTAAGTTAGCATTTAATTCATCCAGCGTGCCATAGCATTCAAGTAATGCGTCATCTTTATCGAGTTTCATGACGTCTTGGGCGTAAACCTGAGTTTTGCCTGTGTCACCTTGCTTGGTATAAATTTTCATTCATCTGCCTCTAGGATGATTTCTTGATCTGCTGGCTCTGCAGGTCTTTCAAAACGCTCAAGACGAATAATGATGCCGAAAGCAGGGTGGTCAAAGTAATGCACTTGCTTACTAATGATGCGTCGACGTTGCTTCAATGGAAAGCTTTGAATTTGCTGTTCGCCTTGGGTATCTAAAGAGAGTCGATAATGTTTAAATTCACTGTCAATATGCAGGTATGGCACACGATTTACATATTCTAGGTAGACCTTAAAGATGCCATCAAGCTCCCATACATTATCTAATTCATCGATGGCGTCGGGCTGTGTTTCAGTTTGTTCATCGTTATTCACAGGCAGTAATTGTCTAGCTGCTATCGCATCTCGCATAGCCTTTAGCTTTTCAATGGTTTGGTCGCTTTGCTCAAGTTCTGATGACGCTGTTTCATCGACCACATTGAGCGCTTGGCTCTCTTCAGGGGACAGTGTTTCACTTTGAAACTTCTCGCCTGCAAAAACCCTGTAAAATTCGGCGTTTTGTTCACCAAATACCACCGGTTGACGCCATGTGGTATAGAGCAGGCCTTGTATGCCTCGCTGTCTAAATAGACTTTTTGCATAGTCACTTAAGTAGCGCTCTTCAATAGACAATAACCCATGATAATCCGCCGCGTAATCGTAGCTGGCAAATAAATTTGTGGGTGTTTTATATATATCGTTATATTCAACGTGATCGATGCAAAATACGTCGATAGGCCCAGCAAATACATAGTTGTCCCAAATCGCATATTGATTGATAAAGAGTTCAAGTTCTTGTGCTTGTTGCACACTTAACAGCGGCTCTGCTGCTATCGTAAGTGCTTCATCAGCGCTTGCAGGCAAGGGAGGAAGTTGATATTCCGTTAAGTCAATACCCGCCTGTAATACGGGCGGTTGCTCAATAGGCGAACATTTAGGGAGGTTGGCGGTCATCCGAAACAGCGGGTTACTTTGCTTTAACAGCGCCAATGTAAATAAATCATATGCTTGGCTGGCAGAAAATTCATAGTTCGCTTGGGTAAAATCTTCAGGCTGGTTAGCCGGTAAATCGCGCTTAAAGGCAATAAACTCAACATCAAACCACCATTCACTCTCTTGTTGAGCAAACGCAGGGCCATGAGTTATAAAGCTTGCCACTAATACTATGGCAGCGGTCAATTTAGCAGAGGCAATCGATAGCTTAAGCATTGCTTTCCTTTACAAAATTCTCTAACAGTGAGTGTACCAATTCTATGCGCTGTGCGTTAGCAGTAGTTTTATGAATCACGCGTAAGCGTTGTGGACCATCAAACTTATACTGCTTTGGTTTAGACTGTATTAAGCCAATCAGATAACCTGGGTCAACCTTGGTTTCTTGAGTAAACTCAATCACACCGCCGGTTTCACTAAACTCTATTTTACTGATCCCTAGGGTTTGTGCAGTCAGTTTTAAATGCGCTTGTTTGACCAAATGCTTAGCCGGGTCTGGTAACAAACCAAAACGGTCGATGAGTTCTATTTGGAAGTCGTCAATGTCGTCATCGTTCTTGCAGCCAGCCAACTTTTTATAAAGTGACAGGCGTGTATTGACGTCGGCGATATAGTCATCGGGTATCAGGGCAGGGATACGCAGTTCAATTTCTGTTTGTTGTTCAAGCGCTTCGGTTAGGCTCACTTCCTTGCCTTCTTTGAGTGCTTCTACGGCGCGTTCGAGCATTTCCATGTACAAGGTAAAGCCGACGGCATTAATTTGCCCTGACTGGTCGTCACCGAGCAGTTCACCCGCCCCTCTTATTTCGAGATCATGCGTTGCTAGGGCAAAGCCCGCACCTAAATCTTCAAGCGATGCGATGGCCTCTAAACGCTTAACAGAATCTTTAGTCATACGCTTAGGGTGTGGCGTAAGTAAGTATGCATAGGCTTGATGATGTGATCGTCCAACCCGACCCCGAAGCTGATGTAGCTGCGCCATACCTAAATGGTCAGCACGATTGATGATAATAGTATTGGCACTGGCGACATCAATACCCGTTTCGATAATAGTTGAGCACACCAGTACGTTGTAACGTTGATGGTAAAAGTCATTCATTACCGCTTCTAGCTCGCGCTCGCGCATTTGACCGTGGCCAATGGCTATGCGTGCTTCGGGAACAAACTCTTCTATTTCGGCGGCGGTTTTCTCAATGGTTTTGACTTCATTGTGTAAGTAGTACACCTGACCACCGCGTAAAATTTCCCGCATAATTGCTTCGCGAATGATATCGTCGTGATGCCTTTGCACAAAGGTCTTCACCGGTAATCGCTTGGCAGGGGCAGTGGCTATTATCGACAGATCGCGCATACCGCTCATCGCCATATTCAAGGTTCTAGGAATGGGCGTGGCGGTAAGCGTTAAAATATCGACATCTGCTCTAAGGGCTTTGAACTTTTCTTTTTGCCGTACCCCGAAGCGATGCTCCTCATCAATAATCACCAGACCTAAATCTTTAAACTTGATGTCGCTCTGGAGGAGTTTATGTGTGCCGACGATAATATCTGCTGTGCCGTTTTCAATTCTTTGAGCGGTAAGCTTTTGGTCTTTTGCGCTGACAAACCGCGACATTACCTCAATGGTAAACGGGAATTGTGAAAAACGATTTTTAAAGTTTTCATAGTGTTGCTGTGCGAGCAGGGTCGTGGGCACTAAAATGGCGACTTGCTTACCATGTGCGGCTGCTATGTATGCCGCCCGCATTGCTACTTCTGTTTTACCAAAGCCAACGTCACCACAGACTAATCGGTCCATGGCATTAGGTGAGCCCATGTCTTGAATGACCGCGTTGATTGCTCGTGCTTGGTCGTCAGTTTCAGTATGCCCAAAGCTGTCGGCAAAGGTCTTGTACTCTTGCCAATCGATTGGGTAAGCAAAGCCTGGTTTGGCGGCGCGTTTGGCGTAAATATCTAACAGCTGCGCTGCCACGTCACGTACTTTTTCAGCGGCCTTTTTCTTAGCCTTGCTCCATGTGTCATTGCCTAAGTTATGCAGCGGTGCATGTTCGGCCTCACCTCCGCTGTAGCGGCTGATTAGGTGAAGCGATGATACCGGGACGTATAATTTTGCGCTTTTCGCGTATTCGATACACAGATATTCGGTGGTTACTGCACCGGCGTCTAAGGTTTGCAGACCTAAAAAACGCCCAACACCGTGCTCATAGTGAACAACCGGCGAGCCTTCAGACAGCTCTGCTAAGTTGCGTATGATGGCGCTTTCATCAACAGATTGCCCTCGTTTCACGAGCTTGCGGCGCGCTTGTTTGTGTCCAAGTAATTGCTTTTCGGTAACCACAACTAAGGCAGAGGCTTTGTCACTGCAAATAAAGCTATCTTCTAACGAGCCTATCATCAAAGATACGCCCGCTTGCTTAAGTGCGCTTGGGTCGAATTGCGTGACTGATTTAGGCTTGATTTTGGCCTTTGCGAGGATGTCGAGTAACGCTTCTTTGTGGCCTGTTGATTCAGCAATAAACAATACGGGTGTGTTACTACTTTGCGCTTTTTTTACTTCTGCTTGAATCGCTTGATAAGGATTGGTTGCGCGGGTATCGATGCCAACATTCTCTATTTCAGCGCATTTGAAGTCTGCAAAGCCTTTGCTAGGAGAACCCGTTTTGCTGCTTAACGTCATCCTTGGCCATGCTTTAAGGGCGCTGAGGATTTCGGCAGTACTTTGATAAAGGGTTTGTGGAGATAACAGAGGACGCGCTAAGTTAAACTGATATTGCTCATATCGATTATGTAAATCGCGCCAAAATTTATCACTCGCTTCGCTAAGATGTTCATCGATGACAAACAAGGTATCGTTATGCAAATAATCGAAGATGGTTGCGGTTTTTTCGAAAAACAGCGGAAAGTAGTATTCAACCCCGCCAGGCATGGTGCCTCGACTAACTTGATAAAACACCGACTCTTGGTCAGCATTATTCGCATTTTCAAAACGCTCTAAAAACTGCGTTCTAAAAAGGGTGATCGCCTCTTTATCTGTTGGAAATTCGCGTGCGGGTAACAGGCGAATAGCATCGATTTCTTCAAGACTGCGCTGAGTAGAGGTTTCAAAGAAACGAATTGAATCAATTTCGTCATCAAACAAGTCAATTCTAAAAGGCTGTTCGCTGCCCATTGGAAACAAGTCAATGATACTGCCACGTACACTAAACTCACTGTGCGACATTACTTGCGAAACATGCAGATAGCCGGCTTTTTCGAGCGTGCGGCGAAACTCACTAGGGTCGAGCTGTTGCCCCTTATTCAAATACAGTAAATGTTGGCCAACATATTCTACCGGCGCTTGGCGTTGCAAAAATGTATTTATAGGAATAAGGAACACACCCGCGCGCTTTTTACTTAACAAATATAGCGTTTCTAGACGTTTTGAGACGATATCTTGATGGGGCGAAAATGCGTCATAGGGCAGCGTCTCCCAATCTGGGAACAAGTGTATTTCAAGATCTTGGCCATGGCTGAAAAAACGAATTTCTTTTTCCAGCTGGATGGCATGAGAAGTGTCGGGAGTGACAATCACCAGCGGACCTGTATGGTCCACTGCCGCTTGGGCTAACGCAAGGCTTTTGCTTGCGCCATGCAGATTACTCCAACGAATATGATCAACAACATTAGCATCGTCTCGCCTTGTTTTGGCAAGACGCGGTTCAAATAAAGACATGTATTAAGGGGTTCTCACATTATGAAATTAGTTTGATTGACTCTTTCTTAGCTGAGCGGTTTGCAGATGCAGACTGGCACGAACCAGTAACTCTTGGTCTTGCTCGCGAATATGGGTATAGGCATAACTTATCGCAAATCCGTCTTCCATAGTCTGTGATTCTACCGCTTGAGCCATACAGTAAATGGCGGCGGCTTCTGTTTCTAAAAATAGCTTTAGTATCACGTGACTACCAAGCTCAACGTCGGTTTGACTCGGCAGTACAACACCTCCGCCTCCAAATTTAATGGCCGTGCGTCGAAGTTCTGGGGTATCTTGTTGCAACAAGATATATGACATCATCAGGTCCATTTTACGGGCTTGCAGCTGTAAATAGTTCACAAGTTCGTCAAACTTCTCCCCCATATTGCGAAAGGGGCGCAGAGCTTGGGCTTCGATTTCTGACATTTCCGATGAAATCCTAAATGCGTAGGGCATCGACTCTTCGAACTGATCAAGAGATTGAGCGATTTGTTCATCACTTGCAGGTTCAACGTTGACTCTTAATGGATGGGCAATTAAGTAAAACGCGTTAAATTGTTCAAGTTTGTCTGTCAATGCATTCATGTTGTATCTCGTTAGGAGTTATTGTTCTTATGTCGACTTGCATGGATACCCACATATCAATCGTAATTTTCTCACACAAAGTAAGTCAATTGATAGTAAACTTAGCGCAGTTAAAGGATTTTATCATTATTTATGTCTGTTTCTCAGTTTATTGCTTGGCGTTATTCCCGCGCTGGGGGTCATCAAAGCTTCGTTGCGTTTATTAATCGCTTTTCCGTGATTGGGATCGCTTTGGGTATTGCTGCGCTTATTATTGTGCTATCGGTCATGAATGGACTAGAAGGCCAGCTGAAAACACGTATTTTAGGCATCTTGCCGCACATTGTGGTGGAGCAAAACCAGGGTGTCTCACTCCCAGATAATCTTCAATCACAAACCATAGTGCAAGTACCTTATACTGAGCGTGAGGTCGTGGTGCAGTCGCGCAGTAAGCTCAAAGGGCTGATATTGCAAGGTGTTGATGCTGCTCAAGAGCAGTCGCAGTCGATCATTTCCCAAAATATGGTGCAGGGCGACTACATGTCGCTTTCTTCGGGCAGTTATAACGCAGTGATAAGTCAAATTCTTGCTAGCCAATTAAATGTACGCATCGGGCAAAGGTTACGCGTAATTAGTACAGAGCTGAGCGTATATACGCCTTTAGGTAAAGTGCCGAGTCAGCGATTAGTTACCATAGCGGGTATCTTTAGCGTTAATTCTGAAATGGATGATAAAGTTATTCTGATGCATATTGACGATGTGGCACGTCTATTACGCAGCAAACCTGAACAAATCTCAGACACACGATTGTACTTAAAGGATGCTTTTGAGTTTGCGCCTTTCGCGGAATATTTAGAGGCAAATGACTATGCTTTTAGAACTTGGCGAGAGCGACAAGGGGCCTTGTTTGATGCGGTAAAAATGGAAAAGAACATGATGGTGCTTATGCTACTGTTGGTGATTGCCGTTGCCGCCTTTAATGTGGTGTCTGCATTGGTAATGGTGGTTTCTGAGAAGCGCTCTGATATAGCGATTTTGCAAACCCAAGGTTTATTGCGCATCGATATTTTAAGAATATTCCTACTCAATGGGGTTTTTAATGGCTTAAAAGGGGTGGGTGCTGGCGTTGTACTGGGTTTATTGTGCGCGTATCAACTCAACACGGTCTTGTCTTGGTTTAATACCGGTTTGGCGTTTGGTGAGAATGGTGCGGGATTGCCTGTGGATGTGCAGTGGCATCAAATTGCGATTATTTCCATCAGCAGCGTCGCCGTTTGTGCGCTCGTATCGCTCTATCCAGCATTTAAAGCGGCTTCAATTAAGCCTGCCGATAGCCTCAGAAGTGAATAACCGTTATACTTTGCGCCAAAGTATTGGTAACTAACAGGTAGTAGATATTCTCGTGAATAAAGTATTCATCAATTCCGCAGACCTGCTTCGCGACTCATTTCGCGTAGCTTCTATGGCTTTTAAAGACGGCTTTCGCCCCGACTTTATTGTGGGGATTTGGCGTGGTGGTGCTCCAATAGGCATTGCGGTACAAGAATTTTTTGAATACAAGAATGCGCCTACTGATCATATTGCGGTGCGCACATCCTCCTACTATGGGATCAATCAGCAGTCTAAAGAAATCAAAGTACATGGTTTGCACTACTTGATTGAAAATGCCAACGCCAATGACAAGCTTTTAATTGTAGACGATGTATTTGACTCGGGCCGCAGCGTAGAGGCCTTAATCAATCAAGTGCATTCGTTAATGAGATTAAACACGCCACAAGATATACGTATCGCAACGCCTTGGTATAAACCTGCTAACAATAAAACAACGTTGATTCCTGATTATTTTGTTCATGAAAGCAGCGATTGGTTAGTTTTTCCCCACGAGCTATCAGGTTTGAGTCTTGATGAGCTGCGTCAGGGCAAGCAAGAACTATCTGATATTTTCGATATTTTGTTAGACGACAACTAAGCCTTAGCGCGTGAGCGCTTGCATTCGCAGGCGCTCATACTACTTCCCGTCAAGATAAAACTTATCCTCAAAGGTATATACCAGCTCTGGTTTATAAACTATCAAACACGTCATGGTCATGCCGTTAAAGAAGGCCTCAGGAAACATCATTAATATGGTCATTTGCGCATAGTTGTATTCAATTACATTCCAAGCGTACATTCCGTCAGCGTAAAAATAAGCACTTAAGCTCAGCATTTTTAAGGCCATTGTGATGGCACCGGGAAAGAAAGCGCACAGAAAGATATAAGTGAACAGATGGCGGGGAAGCTTATGAAAGGTCAGCATAAACACCATATAGGTAAACGCGACTGGCAACAGCACTCCTAATAGGCCATTGACACCAAACATCGCTAAGGGTTCTTGTCCTATAATGGTACTGCCTATCAATACAACCGTGGCGGCAATGATTGCCCACCTAAAGCCAAGCACTAAGGTAAGGGCTGTGAGCCACAAAAAGTGCATGACTAAGCCATCGTAGATGCTGACCCGAAATAGCCACAATACAAAAACACATGTCATCGAGCCAAACAAGCGATGTTGAAATCCCTTATCTTGTAGCATTTGTTTTAACGGTGTTTTACTGATCACATAGGCTACAATACCTACATACAAGACCACGCTGATGATTTGTAATGCGCTCAACCCTTCATCCCTTTCAAAGATTCCTCGATGACTATTGGCATGAGTATAACAAATTGATATTTACATAGTGGCGACACATACAAAGTTTTTTGAAATTCGTGGCAAGTCATGTGTTCACCCACTGCGATAAGCTATAATGTTTGCGAATTTTAGTAGATATGAATATATAGCGAATATGTTTCGAGACGACTTTCCGTTTTTTCACTCACAAAGCATCACATATTTAGATAGTGCTGCGACAACGCAGCGCTTAGGGGCGGTTATTGATACCGTAAACACCTTTGCTCGCGACCAAAATGCAAGCGTACACCGTTCGGCTTACCCTCTTGCTAATGAGGCGACGGGGCTCTTTGAGCAAAGCCGTGCATCCATCGCTAAATTAATACATGCTAAGGTCAGTGATGAAGTGGTGTTTACCTCTGGCGCAACAGAAAGTCTCAACATGATTGCTAACGGCATACAGCCGAGCATGCTATCGGGCAATGTATTGTTGCTCTGCGCAAGTGAGCATCATGCCAATATCTTGCCCTGGCAAAAACTAGCGGCTCGTCTAAACCTATCGATTCGCATCCTTGAGCTTGGCCCTAATGGTCGTTTTACAGAGGAAACACTCACCGAATGGCTCAGTATCATCAATGATGACGTTGCGCTTATTGCCTGCGCTCATGCCTCTAATGTTTTGGGCAATATCTACCCCATTGACGCGATTTGTCGCAAAGCGCGAGAGGTTAGTGCGCTTTCGGTCATCGATGGGACACAAGCCATCGCGCATATGCAAGTTGATGTGCAAAAGCTAGGCTGTGATTTTTATGTGTTCAGTGGGCATAAAATGTATGGCCCGACGGGCATTGGCGTGATGTGGGGTAAGTATGAGCATCTTGAAAAGCTAGAGGCGACTAAGCTAGGCGGTGAAATGGTGAATCATGTCACTTATGAAAGTTATACCACCGAAGCACCGCCGCTGAAGTTTGAAGCCGGTACACCTAATATTATGGGTGCAATTGGGCTTTTCTCGGCGGCCCAATACTTCGGTCATCAATTAGAGCAGATCGTCGCGCACGAGCATGCATTATATACGTGGCTATCCCACAAGATGGCGAACATCGATGGTATAACGGTTTATGGCAATATTGATAACAGCATATCGGTGTTAAGTTTCCGTTTTGATAGTCTCGATAACCACAGTGCAGCGCTCATGCTGTATCAAAAAGGCTTTGCGCTTCGCTTCGGCCAGCATTGCGCGATGCCATTATTGGATAGCTTGGGCATTGATGCGTGTTTGCGAGTGTCTATTGGGTGTTATAACACGGCCTCAGAGCTTGAGCGGTTTGTTGATGCAGTCAATGAGATTATAACGCCTGAAGGTAGCACCTTCGAGCATCAAGTGGCCTCAGAGCAATCTGCGCCTATAGAAGAACCGCATGGTGCTTGGGAACAGGCGCTTTTTGGCGCTACATCATGGGCTGAAACTCATCGTCAGCTGTTATTGCTCTCCAAGCAATTACCACTACTTTGTGAGGCTCAAAGACACGATCTCAATCGTGTTGAGGGCTGTGAAGCGAGCGTGTGGCTAGATAAACAGCCTAGGCATAACGATGGACACCTTCGCGGATATTCTGACAGCAAGGTTGTGCGTGGCTTAATGACGGTACTGTTGCTCAAGCATCATCAAAACCTAGGTCTTGCAGTGCCGATACAGGCGAACGAGTTTGACTTTGAGGCGTATTTAGCAGACTTAGGCTTAAGTAGTTACTTTAGCGAAGGGCGCAAGGATGGCATGAAAGCACTGATTCAGCGCATACAGGCCATCGGTTAAGCTTATTCTTTGTTGATATTCGCGTTTTTTGCGGCAATCCATTGACTCATATATTTATGACTCTGTAAGCTGTGGTGCATCACCATTTGCTGCATAAAGTTTTCAGTGCGATGCTTGGATCTATTCTCAAACGCATCGCTTAGTCCATCCAATAACTTTTGAGCGTTACGCGCAGAGTCGAAGTTGCGCGTAATAATCGCTTCACAGTCGTCAATCGTCGGCCCTTGTGACTGATAAAAATCAACCGCTGCCTTGACAAAACTTTCTTCATTATCGGTCACCGCGCCAGGCCACGTTTCATGGTCTATGCCTTCAACCCCGATGGGGGTAGTGACGCTAGGTAGAGAGCAGCGCAAGGCATCGACAAGTTTGCCTTTAACACCGGCACCAAACTGCAAAGGCGCTAGTAACACGCAAGCATGGGATAACACGTTGATGTGATTTTCAGCATAGCCTTGCATGTGTAATCCATTTTGAGGCTGATGCTGAGCTTTTATTTTAGGGGGCATATACGCGCCATACACATAGCAGTTAGCATCAGGGAGCTGTTTTCGAATTTTCGGCCAAATATGGTGAATTAAAATATTCACCGCATCTATATTGGGCGCGTGACGAAAGTTTCCTATGCTCACGAAACCCTCACGCTCGCTTGGCTGTAATAAAGGCGTATCATCTACAATAAAAGGAATGCACCTGACTTGCTGTGGCCTTACGGCAAAATGTGACGTCAATAACTGCGCTTCAAAAGACGATAACGTAAGGGTTAAGTCACAGCGATAGATACTCGCTAATTCTCGTGCCGTTATCTCATTGTGCAGATAGCTTGATTGCTCTGGGGCTATAATGAATTCTGAGCTGAGATACTGTGCATGTTTAGGTTGATATCCACTGGCTTTATAGTAACGATGACGCGCTTGCCTTAAAAAATGAAGGTCTTCGCAGTCAAGTACTCGCAGCGCATCGGGTAACGCACGAGCGACTCGCCATCCAAACTGTTCTTCTGTCAGAAATCGGTCGAAAATGACAATGTCGGGTTGCAGTTGCGTTATCCAGCGGTCAAAACTATCATTATTTAACTCAATGGCATGGGTTTGCACTGCCCATTGGTTAAGATCGGTTGTTAAATCGCTCGCGCTAGCGGCACTCGCAAAATGCACAGGGTATTGAGCGGCTGTTAATGTCTTCATATAGCTTATAATGTTTTGACTGGCCGCGGTCGCAGTGATCTCAGGCCAGACAAATCCAATAACAAGAATAACAGGGGGTGTGCTCATGGGATGTTTTATTTCAACTATCAACGGCAGCAATGCTGCGGGGCTTATAACAGGAGAATACTCTTGAGCGCTACCTTACCACATCATAATGCACATCACATTGTCTTTGGGGCAGGCCTCATTGGTTGCTATGTTGGTGGGAATCTAGTGCTAGCGCAACAAAAGGTTAGCCTCATTGGCCGGCCTACTTTTTTAAAGCAACTTAATACGCATTTTGAACTGGCTGATTATTTAGGTCATAAGCAAAGTGTTTCTCCCATACCCGAGCTGTTTGACGTGCAACAGGCGCACGCCAAGGCGCTTAAGGCAGATGTATTATGGATTACGGTTAAATGCACCGCGTTGAACGAGGCGATGTCTGATATTCGAGACTTGGTAACGAAAAATACGCTGATTATTTGTTGCCAAAATGGCGTAGGTAATCATAACGTAGTTGAAAATGCTTTCCCCCACAATCAGGTGATAAGAGCAATGGTCCCTTTTAATGTCGTCAATGATGGTAAGGGAACGTTTCATCGTGGCTCCCAAGGGAATATGACCTTAGAGGTAGTGGCCAGCGCTGAAGAAACAACGAAGTGGTTAGCTAGACAATTAAATAGCGACTTATTACCCGTAAGCATCACCTACCATATGACCGCCTTGCAATGGGCAAAAATGCAGCTAAATTTAAGTAATGCGGTTAATGCCATGGCCGACATACCGGTCAAAGAAATGTTACAAACGCGCCTATACCGCCAATTCATTAGCCTGTTGATGGATGAACTGCTGCTGGTGACGACAAAACAGAAAATAAAACTACCGAAAATCGCAAATTTGCCGAATAAGTGGATACCAAAGGTATTAAGACTGCCTAATAGTATCTTTGCTTTAGTCGCGCAAAAAATGATTGCGGTCGACCCTAAAGTGAAGCTGTCTATGTGGTGGGATCTTGATCAAGGGCGCAAGACTGAAGTGGACTTCATTAACGGCAAGGTCGTGGATAAGGCACACCAGTTGGACATTTCGGCGCCTGCAAATGAATGGATGCTTGCTTTGATACATGACGCAGAACAAGGGAAACGTTTGTCTGCAGAGCAGTTTAAAGCGGCGGTAGCAGAATTTCTGCACAATCGTAATTAAAGAAAGTACTTGGTACTTTCTTGTCACATAAAAAGGCTTTTATGAACGCATTAGAGTACTCACAAAAAGCAGCTGAGTTGTTTGCCATCCCAGAGACCGCAACTCAAATCAAGCGCCTGTCTGATTCAGGTAAAGCTAGCGTGCAAGATATTTCCAGCATTGTGATGTTAGATCCAGGTCTAACCGCGCAAATACTCAAACTTGCAAACAGTTCTATTTATCGCTTTTCGCGCAAAATTGAAACCATTGATAGGGCCATACAAGTCATCGGCGTTCGCGCAGTTTATGATTACGCCCTCGTATTCAGCGTCGCTAACATGCTGAATAAAGAACAGTCTCAGTCCATTGATGTAGAAAAATATTGGATGCAGAGCCTAGCCTGTGCGTTCATGGGTAAGCATATTGCAAGAATGTGTGGTGAGCGAGATGTTCATCGTGTGGTAACCAGTGGATTGCTCAACAACGTTGGGCTTTTGGCGGTGCTGCGTGTGACACCTAATCTTGTGCGAGATTGTGAGCGCTTTGGCACATCCGTTAAGCCTAAACAAAGTCAACAAGAAGCCCTTGGCTTTACGTTTGCAGAAATATCCGCATCTTTGCTGCAAAGATGGTTACTCCCAGATTCTATCGTTTCAACAGTCGCTATGCAGCATCATGACGATGCGCCATCTGTTACTATGGAAAGTCAAATTATGCAGCTCGCGTATGAGTTGTCCCTCGTTTTAACGTATCCAGATTATTACAACATTGAACGACATGTGCCTAGCTTTCTTTATCAAAGCTTAGATATTACTGCAGAGGCATTGTTTAATATGTTTGATACGGTGACAGAGGAGTGCCACGACACGCTAAAGTTGTTCGACAAGCAGTCGACAGAGGCAGCTTAGCCTCTGGACAAAATTGATGAGGGGCGGTCGTTTTAATCAAACACCGCAACTGTTTGGCGAGACAAAGCAATGACTTCGCCATGCGCATCCCAAATCGTTGCCTCGGTATGACCATACCCATCGGCTGCTTGTCGTGTATCCGCCTTGTATGCAAACCAATCCGTTGGCAACAGTTCGCGGTGCGGGTGAATAAATTCCAAATTCCAAGAAACCGTACTCGCAGGTGCTGGCCAGCGCAATTGCTGTAGTAATGTAGGTGGCCATGCATCGATAAGCGATACAATGTGCGCGTCGGTAATCTCAGCAGGTGGCTTTTTAAAGCGCATCCATCCATAGTATTTAGCATCTTTCTTACCCGTGAAGGGAAGACCACCGCTTTGCACTTCTAACTGAAAATGTTTTAAAAATTTAGGCGTGATTTTAGGCACCTGAGGAATGAAGTTTCCTTTTTTGGGTGCGTCTAGCATATGTTGCTCGTTGTTCACTACCCCAGACTTAGACACTCTGGCTTTTGCAAAGCACATTTGCACCACTACTGCATTTTTTCCGTCCTGCACAGCGCGAGCTTGAAGCTGAGAGACGTTTTTACCCTCTCGCACCATCTCAACAGTGATGCTAAAAGGTGTTTGTGACATTAATGGTCCAACAAAGTTGGTCGTCATGGATCTAAGTAATCTATCAGGCTCTACATAATGTTTGGTAGATGCATATAGCATTGCGGCAGATAAGCCACCGTATACCGTTCTTCCCTGAGACCATTCTTTAGGGATGGTGACTTCTATATCGTTGTAATCTCGGTGAGTAGCCGCAAGGCTCAGTAAAGCATCTATATCCATAAAACCATCTAAACAAGAGGTACGATGAGTTGATTGTCGCGCATTAGTCCTTGGGATTGCAAATTAATTTTATGTAAGCGGAGGGGGGGCGCTAACGTCAGTAAAGACGTTAGCGCGCGGTAGTTGTTAGTAGATAAGCGCTTGAATGATGTTGCGAGGCTGATTTTGGGCTTGCTGTCTTAAGATCTCAAGCTCCTGTTCATTGGCAAAGTGAGCGTCCCAGTGCTCCAGTTTAGGCTGCATTAACTTAAACCATAGCGGCGGTATCAATACCACAGCAATGGTAGAGATATAGCCACTGATCATCACTGGAGCATCCTCCATCGGTTGAAGCTTATTAAAGGGCACTGCACCTTGCGCATGGTGATGGCTATGGCGGGGAAGGTTAAACATAGCCCAACAGCTTATTTTACGATTTGAATTCCATGAATGCTTGGGCTCGACCCTTTGTTTGGGGTCACGAACAAGTCCATAGTGCTCCATGTAGTTTACAATTTCTAATATCACCTTAGCGGCAATGCCAATCGCGATAAAGAAAATTAATCCTTGCCAACTGGCAATCGCCACCGCAATTAACATCCACATGACTGACATCAACCACCCACGTAGATATTGATTGTGAATACTGATAATAGGCAGGTTTTTGCGGCTCAACCGCTTTTTCTCTATCGCCCAGGCAGATTGATTGGTGCCTATGATAGCTCTAACGATGTGCGAGTAGACATGTCTGCCACGAGGTGCGGTCACTGGGTCGTCAGCGGTTGCTACTTTTGCATGGTGGTTAAATACATGCTCAATAGAGAAGTTAGCGTCAAAGCTCATTGACATCAGCCAACGACCAGTGGTTACTGCTGTTTTGCTGTATAGACGGTGGACCAGTTCGTGCCCAACTACCGTGCCAGCGCCACTGAGTAAGAAACCACAAAACAATACAGCGATAACTAGTTGCCACCACGTGGTCGCTTCTTTTGCGGCGATAAAGTCATAGCCAACGAGGCTTGATAACTGCGCAATGCCGTACCATTCGAATGGGGTGACTAGCCACATGCAGATAGTGAATATCAATATGGACACTGGTAGTGCACTATATAACAGCAGGTCTAATATTTTTGTGTGTTTAAGCGTTGGTGTTGTCAAATCGTCGCCTAAAAATGCATCCCCAAGCACATAAATCCCAACAAAGGTGAGAAACCCTAGCCAGATAAAGTGCCCGGCAAATAAGAGGCAAACACAACCGATAATGATGGTGAGAAAATAATGAAAAAACTTTAAGTAGTGAAACATTTTTACAACTCCTGTTTTGATGAGCTTAGAATGACATCAAGTATCCAAGGGAGTGAGTGCAGAAAATGACAACTAACAGTCATTTATTGCCAAATCGTATTTTTTAACATACTGTGTTGAACAATTATCATTTTTGCCGCTAAGCAGTTGTATGTCAGTTAAGCAAATCCCCGTTTTTTATTTTGGCCATTTATTTTCTGTGCTAAACGATCACTCTGTGCCTCTAGATGGTTGGCTCAAAGAGCACAACCTGAATAAAAACAAGCTATTACAGCCCGGGGCGAATATTAGCACCGAGCAATTTGACGCATTGGTGAGGGAGGTGTTGCGTAAGACCGAGTTGCAGCATCTTGGGTTATTGGTGGGGCAGCGTTTGCATATTGCGCATCACGGCGCCTTTGGCCTTGGCATTTTGAACTGCAAAAACATACGTCAAATGATTAAATTTGTGCAGTCATATTTAGTTATTCGGATTCCGTTTATCGAAATCTCAGTGTACGAAGAAGAAAATGAGCTGGTGGTGCTGGCAAACGACGCACATTGGCAGGATGAATTACACCGTTTTATGATTGAGGCGGTGAGTATGGCGATGTTGAATTTATTTTTATCGTTAAAACAACGCCACCCATACATTCAGCTTAAACGCTTGTTCTTCGATTTTGATGAGCCTGAACATCACCATAAATATCAAATCTTTTCGCCAGCTAAGATTGAGTTCAACCATGGGTTTAGTGGTTTGGCGTTTGATCTAAAGTGGGCAGATTATCCGATAGAAGATACTGATCCAACAAGTCTTGCTCAAGCTCGTCAAATATGTGAGCTCGAAAAGCAGCAGTTATCTCAGAACATGAGCGTCGCTGGCCGCGTTAGGCAAATTATTATGGCGAACAGCAGTGAATACCCAAATCTGCAAACGGTGGCCAATGCACTTCATGTCAGTCCGCGTACGCTGCATCGTGAATTAAATAAAGAAAATACGAGTTTCAAAGATGTGGTCGAACAATTTCAAGCGAAAAAAGCACGGGAGTATTTACTCGCTTATGGTTACCCCGTGAATAAAGTGGCTGGCCTTCTTGGCTATTCAGACAGTGCAAATTTTCGGCGTGCCTTTAAGCGTTGGTACGGCTGTGCGCCATCTGAGCTTCAGCAGCAGGAGCAATCATAATGTCTGACAGCAAATTAGTTGTACATTTTGCCCATGCAAATGGCTTCCCGTCGGGTAGTTATCGTCAATTATTCTCTTATTTGCACGATAGTGTGGATGTGTTCGCACTAGATAAGTTTTCACACAACCCTAAATACCCTATTGATGACAACTGGCATAACCCGGTTGCTGAGCTCATTGATTATGTAGAGAGCGCAAGTAAGGGGCCAGTGGTTGCCATTGGTCATTCTTTTGGTGGTGTGATTTCGTATATTGCTTGCTGTAAAAGACCTGATTTGTTTTGTGGTTTAATCATGTTAGATCCCCCCTTGATTACTGGGTTAGCACGACATGTATTTCGTTTTGCGAAAAAAAACACCCTCATCAATAAAGTCACCCCGGCTAAAAAGACCAGCATCAGAAAGGAGCGATGGCACAAAGACGAGGATTTAGTGGCTTACTTCTCTGCTAGAGCCTTGTTTAAAAACATGGATAAGCGCTGTATTGAGGATTATATCGACAGCGTGACGCACCTAAAGGAGAACGAGCGCAGACTTATTTTCCAGCGCGATATTGAAGCGAATATCTTTCGCACTATTCCACATAATCTCCCTGACTATTATGGACAGCTAGAGTGCCCTGCAAGCCTAATCACCGCGCGGTATACCGATGTTTGTGTACCAAGACTTAGAAATCGATTTCTCAAAGCAAACCCCACCATACAGCATAAAGAGGTTGGGCAGGGGGCTCACATGTTCCCGCTTGAGCATCCTAAGCTTGTTGCCCATACGATTAATGACACATTAAAAGAGTGGGGAATGATTTTATAATATCTGCTGTTAGCAAATTCTTTGCTTTGAATTAGCTTAGTACCTCAGTTCTCTCGACCCGTCTGCGGTCAATCGATGGCGTTTGAGAGACTTTTTCGTGCCAAATTTTGAAAAATGCTTTGGTGATCTGCTGACGCAGTTCAATGCTTTGCTCAATTGGACAAAAAATATCAACAGCAATGCACACTTTCGCAAACTGGTTTGTATCCACTGAAAAATGCGGCTCCGTTGGGATAAATTCAACATCCAGTCGTTTCTCAATTACGCCTTTGTAGCGCTCTGCGACATCGATGAAATCCTTGCAAAACTCAATAGCTTCCTTTCTAAGCTCTTCAACCACCGGGAAGACATCAATTGTGGGCTCACAGGTCAACGTAAAGCTACTTAAGGTGTAGCGACGCAAAAAGTTGAGGTTGCGAACGGGTTTTAACAGTATTTGATGGTTAGGAATAAATAAGTGTTTGCCGGTATAGCTATTAGAATGAAGATCAACTTCTAACAAAGTAAGTTTCGTCCAGTCGGCTGCGATCACTTCACCGACGCCTTCATTAATTTGAATCCAGTCACCAATGCGAAATGGACGAGCACTGACGTAATAAAAATAGCCTAAGTAACATTGCAGATACTCTTTGGTCGCAAACACAATGGCGAACATAAAAGCGGCAATAGAAAACGCAAAGGACTGGATTTCAGTGGCCCACAGCAACACTAAAATAAACACTAAACTAATGTTGAGTGTATTGCGCATAGTGTTAACGGTAGAACGATAGCCCAGCTTTTTGCGCTTACTTCTATTTATAATGGTGCGCCTGAGCAAGGATTTTATGAGCCCAACGCCTATTATCAAGCCAATACTGATAAGGCCTTTTTCAATGTTTGGGTCGGCTAAATACTCGGCAAATATGCTCATTTCGATCCTTTTATGGGTTTGCGCATAGAAATATTATCGATATTCAATAAGGATCCTAACGTTTATCTATTACTATTTATATAGCTTCGACATATTCTCTTTAATTAAATTCTCTCAGATTAGCCTTGTGTCATGAAGATAAGTACACGTCTTGGCGTGATATTAATTGCCAATAAATTAAGTGATGTATTGTTGTCTGCAAAAACCACGCTTCCGGTATTACTGACATCTGCAGGTGCACCAGGGTGGATGTCGCAGCTATTGGTGCCCATAAGAGAGTCAGGTGCTTTGTTACCACAAATGGCATATGCCTATGTCTTGCGCAATCACACCCGACGTGACAGAGCCTGGCAATTAAGCATGTTTGTGCAATTTATTGGCGGTATTACCATGGTTGCCTGTGGATTAAGCCTTGAGGGCACATCAGCAGGCGTGGGGATTTTGTTTGGCTTAGTGTGTATGAGCCTCTCTAGAGCGCTCTCGTCTTTGACGATGAAGGATATCCAAGGTAAGCATATTGATAAAGGCAACAGGGGGCGTTTAATTGGTGGTGCTTCAACCTTGTCGAGCTTGATTAGCATAGGCGTGGCGCTGATTGCTTTTGTGGGCGATAGCAAAATTAATGCGAATCAGTTGATCATCGTCGCCAGTGTTGCTTTGTTGAGTAAGCTTTTATGCATGTATTTGATGCGCCCTGTTAAAACAGAAGTGGATACTTCTGAGCGTCAGGTACAAAAAGGCCTCTATATCGACAAGGTGTTGGTAAAGTTTGTCTTGGTCAGAAGCCTTTTGGCCCACACCGCGCTAGTCGCGCCGCTATTTATTTTATCTTACGACGGTAACCTAGCAGGTGCGCTAGCATACTTTATTGTTGCGCAAGCCCTAGCGAGTTTTGTGTCTTCATATTTATGGGGTTGGCTAGCTGATGTAAGTGCGCTTTGGTGCATGCGTATTGGCGTCAGTGTTGCTACTTTCGCTGGCCTTACATTACTTTTCACGCCTGCCTACCTATCGTCGTTTGATACCAACATTGGCTTTATTGCTGCTTTATATTTTATCTTAAGTATTGGCCACGAAGGCGTTCGTACTGGTCGTAAGATATATGGCGTGGACATTGCCACTGAGCAGCATCGCACCGAGTTTGTTGCGAGCGCTAATACCATCGTGGGCGGGGCAATAATAGTCTTAGGAAGTATGTATTCGTTGATAAGCGCGTATTCGTCTCAGTTGAGTCTGAGCCTTATGTTACTGGCAATGACCGCGGGTGCGCTAGGGTCATTTTTGCTTAAGAAAGAAAAGTAAGACTGATGCTATTGACTGGAGGTATTAACTAATGAGATACAAATCTAAAAACTAGATGCGTTTTCATTGGCTTTTTCGAATTCTTTGAAAAACGATACAACAACGCACAAGATGAAATAAAGCATCGGAATTATTAGCGCTTATTGAAGTAGTTGGCGGGCAAGGTGGTGATGGAGACCTTGTCGACGTCGTTGGTGTGGACGCTTCCAACGGTGGAACTCTGATTGCGCCAGCAGGTGTTTGGGTTAACCTGTCTGGTTGTAGGATAGTTGATGGTTTGGGGCAGATTTGTAGTGAGGATACTGGTGACTGTCTTACTGTTAGCGCAAAATACATAGAGTGTTGAGATACAGCGTATTTTGTTAGCGCGCTCATGAGTAATTTGCTTCGTTAGTGATATCGAAGCAAATCATTTTTTTAGAATAAAGCTACCTATAGCTATTACAACCCTAGTTGGATAGGGCCGTTCCACTTTTACTCGCATTGGCACGCTGCAGTTTTGCGCTGATATCATTGCCAATGTGTACGAGCTTTTGAAAATCAACGCCGGTATCAATATCCATATTTGCAAGCATGTAGATTAAGTCTTCGCTCGCTAAATTGCCCGATGCACCTTTTGCGTATGGGCAACCGCCAAGACCAGCAACTGAGCTGTCAAAACTACTAATGCCATTTTGCAACCCAACCAGAACGTTGGCAAGGGCTTGTCCATAGGTGTCGTGCATGTGCATCGCAATGCGCTGGGCAGAAATTCTGCTAAGCAACAAGTTTAATAACTGTGCGGTCTTTTTGGGTGTTCCCACGCCGATGGTGTCGCCTATGGATATTTCGTAACAGCCCATCGATAAGAGGGTTTCGCTCACGTCAAGCACTGCCTGTGGCGCAATTTCGCCCTCATACGGACAGCCTAATACGCATGAAACATATCCTCGCACCTTAATACCCGCTGCTTTTGCGGCTTCGATAACAGGAGTAAAGCGCTGCAAACTCTCATCGATACTGCAATTGATGTTCTTTTGTGAAAAAGACTCAGATGCCGCGCCAAATATAGCCACTTCGTTTGCATTAGCGGCTAACGCGCCTTCAAAACCGCGCATGTTTGGCGTAAGCGCACTGTAGATAACATCGTTTTTGCGGGTTATTTGATCAAGTACTTGATCAGAATTCGCCATTTGCGGCACCCATTGAGGTGATACAAAACTACCGGCTTCAATTCGCTTAAGCCCCGTACTGGATAAGGCATCAATCAACGCGACTTTATCCTCTACGGTCAGTGGCGTTTTTTCATTTTGCAGACCGTCTCTAGGCCCAACTTCCACTATACTCGCGGTGCTGGGTACGTCTAATATAAAGCTCATAGCATTTACTCACTTTCTAGAGGAGCAAGTTCAAGAAGGGTAGCACCACCGTCTACTCTGTCACCTGCTTTGAAGAAACATTCTACAACCGTGGCATCAAACGGGGCTTTGAGGCTGTGTTCCATTTTCATTGCCTCGACAATGGCAATGGCATCGCCTTTGGCAACTGTTTGACCGCTGTGCACTAAAATATCGACGACCGTTCCGTTCATCGGCGCAGCAATGGCACCGGCGGTCTGGGCATGTTCATCATCGTCAAAATCATGTATTGGTAGCGTGACTTTGATAAGCCCACTGCCAGTAAAGATATTGAGTTCGTTTTCAGCAAAAACATAGCGGCTGTGTATGTTGTGCATATTCACTTGAACGCTGGCGCTTGAATCGTTAAGACTACCTTTACACACATGTTGCTCATCGCCTATTTTTATAGACCATGCATTAGGACCAACACGCTGTGCATTTAGGTTGAATTCCTGCTCGCCTATGGCAAAGCTAACTTGTGTTTGCTGCGGATGATTTACCCGAAACCCGCTTAGGTCTGAGAACGCCGTAGCGTTAGCCGGTGTTGATTGATTGCTTTGTAACATGATAAACGCAATGAGTGCCTGATGCGAAGCCGAGGTTTGAATATTGCTCGCAGCGAGGAGGTCATTATGACGGTCTACAAAATCCGTGGTTAATTGCGCTTGAATAAAAGGCTCGCTTTGGGCGACGCGTAACAGGTAGTCAATATTCGTGGTCACCCCAACAATATGGTAATCGTGAAGTGCACTCACCAGCTTTGCTAAAGCTTGTTGACGGTCATTGCCGTGTACAATCAGTTTGGCAATCATCGGGTCATAGTAGATGGATACTTCATCACCTTGCACTACGCCGGTATCCACACGGATATCTTCGCCCGTTGGCGGGTTTAAGTAATGTAAGGTACCAGTGGCAGGCAAAAAGTCATTGTCTGGGTCTTCTGCGTACACGCGGGCTTCAAACGCATGACCGCTTAAGGTCAGTTCGTGTTGTTGCTTGGGCAGTGGCAAGTTATTAGCCACTTGAATTTGCCATGCGACAAGGTCCTCGCCCGTAATCATTTCCGTGACTGGGTGTTCTACCTGCAGGCGAGTATTCATTTCCATGAAGTAAAATTGCCCGTCACTGTCAAATAAAAACTCAACGGTTCCAGCTCCGCTGTAGGATATCGCGTGCGCCGCTTTTAGCGCAGACTCACCCATTTGCTCGCGAATGCTTTGTGGCATATTCGGCGCCGGCGCTTCTTCAATGATTTTTTGGTGACGACGCTGAACGCTGCAGTCTCGTTCAAACAAATAAACCCCATTACCGTGATTGTCGCAAAACACTTGAATTTCAACGTGACGAGGCTCGGTGAGGTACTTTTCTATCAACATGTGTTGATCACCAAAACTTGCTTGAGCTTCGCGTTTTGCAGCGTTTAGAGCAGCGTGGAACTCATCATCACTCCATACTTGACGCATTCCCTTACCACCGCCGCCTGCTGCTGCTTTTAGCAATACCGGATAGCCCATGTCGCGAGCCTGTTGATGCAAAAATTCAGGGTCTTGATTGTCGCCATGATAGCCAGGAACAAGCGGCACGCCGGCCTTTTCCATGATAGATTTAGCAGCAGACTTTGAGCCCATTGCGCTTATGGCGTCTGGACTTGGGCCGATGAACGCAATATTGTTGTCGGCGCACGCCTTTGAAAATTCAGCATTCTCAGACAAAAAGCCATAGCCCGGGTGGATGGCGTCTACATTAAGACTCTTGGCTAATTCTAAAATGAGATCAGCTTTGAGATAACTATCACTTGCTGGCGCTGGGCCAAGTAGCACGCCCTCATCTGCCATTTTAACATGCTGTGAGTGTGCATCTGCTTCGGAGTAGACCGCGACGGTGCGTATTCCCATTTTTTTCGCAGTGCGGATCACGCGGCAGGCTATTTCACCACGATTGGCAATTAAGATTTTATTAATCATTATCAGCTATCCAATTGGGTTTGCGTTTATTTAAAAAGGCGTTTAATCCTTCTTGGCCCTCTTGTGACACGCGAATTTGTGCAATTTGTTCGGTGGTGTAGTCAATTAACTCGGTGTCTATGGGCCTTGTGCTCACATAAGACGCCAATGCCTTTGCTTGGCTTACTGCAGTCGGTCCATTTTTCAGCAATGCTTTAATGATGGTGTCGATGGTGGTATCGAGGTCTTCTTCGCTGACCGTTTCGTTAAGCAAGCCAAGACGTCGTGCTCGTCGAGAGGAAATCACTTCAGCGGTCATAAACAAGCGCTTTGCTTCTCTTAAACCAATCGCTTGAATAACATAAGGTGAGATGGTCGCTGGAATGAGGCCCAACTTGACTTCACTTAAGCAAAATTTACTCAAGCGCGAGCCAATGGCCATATCACAGCAGGCTACCAAGCCCACAGCGCCGCCAAAAGCGGCCCCTTGCACGCGAGCAATAGTTGGCTTGCTAAGGGAGTATAGCTTGTTCAGCATTTTGGCTAACTCACCTGCGTCTTGCTTGTTTTGCTCGTACGCATAAGTCGCCATTTTTTGCATCCAGTTTAAATCCGCACCGGCGCTAAACGATTTACCTTTTGCTTGCAAGATCATCACGCGTACATCGTCATTTTGATCGACACTGTCAAAAATTTCGATTAATTGCGCGATGGTATTTTCATCAAACGCATTATGTACGTCTGGACGATTAAGGGTTACGCGGGCAACTCCCTGCTTATCAATCTCTAATTCTACGTTGTGCATATCTTTTATTAGTATCCGTCGTTAAATCACGATTTACATTCTAAATACGCCAAACTGCGTATCTTCAATAGGTGCGTTAAGGGCTGCAGCAAGGCTAAGTGATAAGACCTTACGTGTGTCTGCAGGATCAATTACGCCATCATCCCACAGGCGTGCAGAGGCGTAGTAGGGGTGACCTTGCTTCTCGTAAGTATCAACCACGGGTTGCTTAATAGTATTGGCCTGCTCGTCGGTAAATGTCTCGCCTGCGCGCTCAGCTTGGGACTTTTTAACTTGTACAAGTACACCGGCAGCTTGCTCACCGCCCATTACCGAAATTCTAGCGTTAGGCCACATGAACAAAAAGCGCGGGTCGTATGCACGCCCGCACATACCGTAGTTCCCTGCACCAAAACTACCACCAATGAGAACGGTAATTTTGGGTACCTTGGCACAGGCAACCGCGGTTACCATTTTTGCGCCATGTTTGGCAATACCGCCAGCTTCATACTGCTTACCGACCATAAAGCCTGTAATGTTTTGTAAAAATACCAATGGAATTTTGCGTTGGCAGCAAAGCTCTATAAAGTGCGCGCCTTTTTGAGCTGATTCAGAAAACAAAATGCCGTTGTTTGCCAATATACCAACAGGATAGCCGTCAATATGGGCAAAGCCACACACTAAGGTTTCACCATACAGCTTTTTAAATTCGTCAAATTCACTGCCATCTACAACGCGTGCAATGACCTCACGAACGTCATACGGTTGGCGGCTATCTTTGGGTATTACGCCATAGATTTCGCGCTCATCGTACAGCGGCGGCTGAGGTGTTTTACGCTTTACATTGTCAGTGCTTTTTCTATTGAGTCTGGCAACAGCGTCTTTTGCTATTTGTAAGGCATGGGTATCGTTTTTGGCTAAATGGTCAACTACGCCAGATGTGCGGCAGTGCACGTCACCGCCACCGAGTTCTTCGGCTGTGACAATTTCACCCGTAGCGGCTTGGACCAACGGTGGGCCCCCTAAAAATATAGTGCCTTGCTCTTTTACAATAATCGATTCGTCGGCCATCGCGGGTACATATGCACCGCCTGCTGTGCAAGAACCCATGACCACGGCAATTTGAGGAATATTTTTTGCCGACATGTTGGCCTGATTAAAAAATATGCGACCAAAATGCTCTTTATCGGGGAACACCTCATCTTGTCGAGGTAAGTTTGCCCCACCTGAATCGACCAAGTACACGCAAGGAAGGTGGTTTTGCTCGGCAATGGTTTGCGCCCGCAGATGCTTTTTGACCGTCAGTGGGTAATACGTTCCGCCTTTAACGGTGGCATCATTTGCCACAATCATGCACAGCGTACCGCCTACTTGACCAATACCGGCTACCACACCTGCACACGGCACGTAGTCTTCGTAAACCTCGTGGGCTGCTAGTTGACCTAGCTCTAAAAACGCCGTGTTAGGGTCGAGCAAGGTTTCGATGCGCTCTCTAGGAAGCAACTTACCACGGGAAGTGTGCCTATCACGACTGGCTTGTCCGCCGCCGAGCATTAGCTTTTCCACTAATTGATAAAGGTCGTCGACTTGCGATTGCATGTGCGCTTTATTTTGCGCAAAGTCTTCGCTGTTAGGATTGATTGAGCTCTTTATGACCGGCACAATGACTCCAAAATGAGTTGAAAATAAACAATATTACCCACCAATATAGTCAAACATTACGCCTTGCGATAACTTTTCAGCGATATCGCGTCGTTGTTGCTATAACGTGGTAATGATGTTCACAGGCAGTTCGCAATGAGCCAGACTGCTTGTGATGAAATTCATGACCAAATGGTACTCAACGCCGACTGATGAGTCAGTGCTCAGTAGCCCTAGTGTGTCTATTTAGATTCGTTAAACAATTCTCGGCCAATGAGCATACGGCGAATTTCTGACGTGCCCGCACCTATCTCATATAGCTTTGCATCGCGCAATAATCTGCCGGTGGGGTATTCATTGATATATCCGTTGCCACCGAGCAGCTGTATCGCATCTAACGCCATCTTGGTTGCAAGCTCAGCTGAATACAAAATCGCACCAGCGGCATCTTTGCGTGTTGTTTCTCCGCGATCACATGAGCGAGCAACGGCATACACGTACGCGCGTGCGGCATTCATTTGTGTGTACATGTCGGCAACCTTGCCTTGTACAAGCTGAAATTCACCGATAGATTTACCAAACTGTGTTCTGTCGTGGATGTAAGGAACAACTGCGTCCATCGCCGCTTGCATAATGCCTAATGGCCCGCCAGAGAGCACCAAACGCTCGTAATCAAGACCGCTCATCAGCACCTGTACGCCGCCGCCTTCACGCCCAACAATATTCTCACTGGGGATTTCACAGTCTTCAAATACTAATTCGCAGGTATTTGATGAACGCATACCAAGCTTATCTAGCTTTTGCGCCTGACTGAATCCAGGGGTGTCTTTTTCAACGATAAAGGCAGTGATCCCTTTAGAGCCAGCGTTTACATCGGTCTTGGCATAAATGATAAATACGTGGGCATCAGGGCCGTTGGTGATCCACATTTTATTGCCATTGAGCACGTATTTGTCGCCGTGTTTGTCGGCACGCAGTTTCATGCTTACCACGTCTGAACCGGCGTTAGGCTCAGACATTGCAAGTGCACCAATGTGTTCACCTGAAACTAACTTAGGCAGGTAACGTTCTTTTTGAGCTTGATTACCATTTTTAGCCAACTGGTTCACACAAAGATTTGAGTGTGCGCCGTAACTTAAGCCAATACCTGCGCTAGCGCGACTAATTTCTTCCATTGCTACGGTATGGGCTAAGTAACCCATGTTAGAGCCGCCAAACTCTTCACTGACGGTAACACCAAGCAATCCCATATCGCCAAGTTTCGGCCATAGTTCATTTGGGAAACTGTTTGCTTCATCTGCTTTTTCGGCAAGGGGCGCAATTTCGTTTTGCGCGAAGTTATACACATGTTCACGAAGCATATCGATATCTTCGCCAAGGCCAAAATTAAGCGTCGGGTAGGGCGCGTTGATCATGCAACACCTCTTGTTAAGTCGTTAAGTTCTTCTTTACACCGTGCTTCAACATCATCTAACTCATTCATTAACATTTGAATGTCGTTAAGTTGTTGTTCAAGCACAGCGCGCTTTTGTTCCGTTAACTGCAGCATCGTTTGTAACTGCGCTGCGGAATTTGGGTTAACATCGTAAAGTTCAAACAGGGTGCGTATTTCTGCAAGCGAAAAGCCTAAACGTTTGCCGCGTAAAATAAGCTTTAGACGCACTTTATCTTTTGCATGATAGATACGCGTTTGACCGTTGCGGACAGGCTCCAATAAATTTTGCTCTTCGTAAAAACGAATAGAGCGTGCGGTGATATCAAAATACTTTGATAATTCACCTATGGAGTACGTCTGAGTTTTAGAATCTGGCTTGTTTAACATACGCTTGCTACTGATTGACCCATTAAATGCAATAATGCACTTTACGTTTACGTAAAGTCAAGTTAACGTAAACGTAATGTGAAAATAAAATGCGCATAAACAAGATGAGGATCTCAAACCTATCTTCATTTATATTGATAAAACAATTCAGGTTAAACTGACAAAGATGTTGTCATGAATATGCTTAGATAATAGGAATGTAAAATGAATGAATCAGTCGTAATCGTTGCCGCCAAAAGAACCCCAATGGGCGGCTTTATGGGAGCGCTATCTTCAGTGGCGTCGCCAGTGCTAGGTGTAAGCGCGATAAAAGCGGCAATAAGTGATGTAGATAAAGCCACTATCGATGAAGTGATCATGGGTTGTGTACTACCGGCTGGGTTAGGGCAAGCGCCTGCGCGCCAAGCAACCTTAGGTGCAGATTTACCGTTGTCGGTAGGCGCGACTACTATCAATAAGGTATGTGGTTCTGGTATGAAGGCAATCATGCTCGCGCATGATTTGATTAAGGCTGGTAGCGCAAGCGCAGTAGTAGCGGGTGGTATGGAATCTATGTCTCGCGCGCCCTACTTGTTAAGTAAAGCACGCGAGGGCTATCGTATGGGCCACGGTCAAACCTTTGACCATATGATGCTCGATGGCTTAGAAAACGCCTACGATTCAAAAGCAATGGGCTGTTTTGCGCAAGATACTGCCGACGAAGAACATATTACCCGCGAACAAATGGACGAATTTGCTATTGCATCTTTGACCAAGGCACAAAATGCTATTGCCGAGGGCATGTTCGTTGACGAAATTACGCCGGTGATGGTCAGTACTCGTAAAGGCGATATTATTGTCGATACCGATGAAGGACCTGGTAATGCCCGTATTGATAAAATCCCAGGTTTGCGTCCTGCATTTAAAAAAGACGGCACGGTGACGGCGGCCAATTCGAGTTCTATTTCAGATGGCGCGGCAGCACTGCTTCTTATGTCAGAAGGTAAAGCGTTAGAAGCCGGACTTAAGCCACTAGCACGAGTGGTTGCGCATGCTACTAACGCGATGAAACCTGAAGAGTTTACCGTCGCTCCTGTAGGTGCCATTGAAAAAGTTTTGGATAAAGCTGGCTGGTCAGCCGACGATGTGGATTTGTTTGAAATAAACGAAGCGTTTGCCATGGTCACTATGCTGGCGGTTAACAAGCTTAATTTAGATGCAGATAAAGTGAATGTGAAAGGCGGCGCTTGCGCGCTCGGACACCCAATTGGTGCATCAGGTGCGCGTATTGTGGTTACCTTGCTTCACGCTCTTCGTCAACGTGGACTGAGTAAAGGGGTTGCCGCACTGTGTATTGGCGGTGGTGAAGCTACTGCATTGGCAGTAGAAGTGCTCTAGCAACATGCATATTGCCTTAGGCTCGATATACGTCGGGCCTATTTACGCTCAATAATCGGTTGATATTCCCAGTCACCATTATTAAATACAATGCGAGATTTGAGCGTTTCCTTGCTCGCTTTATAGGTACGTTTATTAAGCTTTACCACTACCCCTGGAAATAGCTCTTTATTTGCAACCACACGTATATTTTTTTCATACTCAGTTTTTGCGCTGTCTAAATCACCCTCAAGCTTACGCAGATAATTCAAAATATTTCTTTCTTTATCAATTGTAGTATCAAGCTTTGCCATTTTGCGTTTGAGCGCTTCAGGAATTTTTTTCTGGTTTAGCTTACTGAGTTTTATTTCATGGTCAGCATTAACAGACGCTAACGAGTCGAGTAAATCGGTGACAATTTCAAGGTGTTCATTCAACAAATTAAAGCCTTCAGAAAAATCGAACTCTAAAGAGCTGCCCGATACTGCGCCAACGCTACCCGCTTTAACTGTGCCCGCGCACACTATTTTACTAGCGAAGATATTACCCATGGGTTGCTCTAGGTCGCCTATAACGATGTCGCCTTTGCAATTTACTCTTGAGTACGCGAGTTGACGCTTTACGTTGAGGGTCTGTTCTACGGTGATGTCTAGCCCTTGGCCGTGCTGAAGGAAGATGCTTCCTTTTGCGCTCAAACGACAGTCTTCGTCGTTCATTTTCCCCGTTGCGCCTTGTGTCACAATGATGTCGCCGCCGGATTTGATATAGGCAGACTCTACAAAGCCATTAATGGTTACATCGCCGGTGGCGATGATACGCATATTCTCTGTGACGTCACCGTTAACAATCACCGCGCCTTTATAATCAACGTTCCCGGTTTTAACATTCACACCTTTACTTATAAACGTGTCGTCTACCGACATCTTATCGTCTTGGAACTTTGGCTGCCCTGAGAGTGAGGCTAAAATAGAATTTTCGTCGTTGGGCGAAATGTGGGTATTTTCACCGAGTTTAATCGCTACCCATTCACCTTTCATTGGGTTGAGGGTTTTGTTAGTGACCGTATACCCGGGGCGACCATCGGTAGGGGGCAATCGTTTTGCAATCTCTTGGTTTGCATCCACGCATAAGATGTCGCCAAGATTTCTCATATCTACCTTTTGTCCATCAATTTGTTGGGGCTGTAAAACACGATCTAAGGCGTTGGGAACTAAAGGCAGTATGCGAGAGGGTTTGCCCGCTCGCGGTGGTAAGCCAATGGCAACAACTTCAGTATATTTTTTGCCGGGGTCATTTTCTTTGGCGGTATTGAGTATGTTCTGAATTCGCTTTTTACTGATCCCACGGGTGATTTTATGTTCAGCAAGGATGGCGACGACCTCTGCAAAAGTAGGTAAGTGCACATCTTCAGTCAGCACAACGGAAATGGACGCTGACATCAAATCTTTGTCTATTTCGACCTCAATGGGGGACGTGTCAGACTCACTGATGAGCATATCAATTGTGTCCATATTCCCATCTGCTTTCGCTTGGGCAATGGCACTGATGACGGCGTTTATAGCGGTTTTACTTACCGCAACGTCTTTAAACTCACTGGCGTCAATGTGATGAGAGATTTGCTCAATAGTAAGATCGGTGTCACATAACAGCGGGTCAACTTCCATACGAAGCTGCTGTGACTGTGAGTCTAAATTAAACACAATACCTTTCATAACGCTCTATATACTGCCTCAGTTATCGTTCTACATTTGGCTAGCATAGGCCTCTAACTGTTTAAGAAGTCTAAGCTTTTGCACATCTTGTTGATGCTGTACCGCCAATGTTTGTATCTGTTGTTGAAAGGTCTCAAGGGACAAATATTTGTTGTCACTACCATACATAAACCTTTCACGCCGGTGCGCCTGCCACTTCACAAGCTCTGCTTCATCCATCATAGACGGATAATTACGACCAATATAGCGAAATAGTTGCTTGGCCAAAAGTGGGTTGTCGGTCTTGCCATAAAACCCGCTCAATGCTTGTGGCGCGCATTCAATTACGCCTTTCATCCATTGGCTATCGGCAGGCGAAGGGAAAGCTCTAGTATAGAGTTGCGCGTCGATGTCGGGAGACTCAGAAACCTGTAAACTGCGCTCGGCAAATAATCGGCACTTTTGCGTTAAATCAGGCACTTGCTTTAGCAAGTCATAGTTTGATAAACACCGTTCTCTATCAATCCCGAGTCGCGTTGCGTTTTCGGGCGATAAAGTTTTTGCATTAGCCACAAACGGCACTTTATTGGTCGCAATCTGAGAGACAGGTACTTGTTTGGTTTGGTAAAACTCGTCAATTACCCCTGGTTCATTTAGCGCATCAATTGTCATATCGGTCAATGGGGTAATATCTTTGTTTAGGTCAATTGCAATTAACGCATTTCGGTTGCTGCTATGTTGAGCAATGGGCATAAACCAACTGCAACATCCTTGCAGTGAAGAAATATAGCCAGAAATATGCAAGAACGGCGTTTGTTTTACGATGTCGATATGTTTTGCTACTTCATGCTTTTGTCTTAAGCCCCAATAATACTCATATAGTTTGGGTTGTTTTTCTTTTATCAGTTTCGCCAGTGCAATAGTGGCATACACATCACTTAAGGCATCATGCGCAGACTCATGCTCTAAGCCATTGGCTTGACTGAGCTCTTCTAGTTTAAAGCAGGGCTTACCATCATCATAATGCGGCCATTCAATCCCTTCAGGTCTTAACGCGTAGGCCGCTCTGACGAGGTCAATGATGTCCCATCGACTATTACCATTTTGGTATTCGCGTTCATATACGGGGAAAAAGTTACGGTAAAACATATTCCGCGTGACTTCCTCATCAAATTTAATGCTGTTGTAACCGGCGCTGCACGTTTCAGGTTGTGTGAGCTGTGTCATAACCTTTGCGGCAAACTCAGCTTCTATATGCCCGTCACGCAAACTTTGTTGAGGCGTGATGCCAGTGACTAAACATGCTTGTGGATGGGGCAGGTAATCATTTGGGATCTGGCAGAAATAGTTAACGGGTTTAGCAATGATGTTGAGATCCAAATCTGTTCGTAGCGCGGCAAACTGGACAGGGAAATCTCGTTTAGGGTCAACGCCCCAAGTTTCGTAGTCGTGCCAGAGAATACTTGCGGGCATAGCTACAAGGTTCCTTTTCGGATGTGATAACTATGACGAGTGTACCGACTGAAAGTGAGCGTAGCAATGCTTTATCCCAGATAAAACAAGCGGTAGGACGGTAAGCCTCGACCTGCCACAAAAAGCTAAGTCGATGAAATTTCGTTTTATTCCAATTTGCACACAATTTAGGGTTGTTTAGATTGTTTTTACTACCCCGACGGGTGTCAATCTCTTGACGCGTTTCTCAAGCGTTTTGGTGGTCAGCCATGCAAGAATTCAACTACTAAAAAAGCATAAGAAGTTATTTTTTATTAGCGTTTGACCTAAAAGATTTCGGCTAAAAAGCAGTAAACTTACTCAGGTAAATACGGAGACTTGGTTATGAAAGAGACAAATTTTGGTGAAGCAGCATTGATGCAGGCTTATCAATATTCGCCGGCACGCGGCGCTATGGGTATGGGCGCCATGCCTTTTTTTTCAATGCGTAAATTACGTTTGGTATACAACGAGCTTGCAGAGTCATCTAACTTCGAGTTCACCAATTTCGAAGACTTTAAACATCAGGTGCTTTCTTCTGTCGTGCCGCAGCTCGAGTTAAATAAGTGGCAGGCGATAGCATCGCGTAGATAACGCTGATTTTCTTGTAAGAGATTAGACATTCATTACAAATAGAATTATGGTATCGCTGAAAAAACAAGACGCTCCAAGTGAAAAAACTGCCGACTTAGAGCAACTGACTTTTGCAAGGATTTAGCGATGAAGCACAGCCTAACAACGTCTGTCTCAGCCTCACTTTTGTGCACCTTTGTGTCGTTCAGCGCGTTTGTCGCACATGAATCACAAGATGCAAAAAACCTTTGTGTTGCATTACAGAGCACTCATTCATAGGTGCTCTTTGTTTTTGATCGCCACACTCATTCAAAAGGTATAAACAACACAGCAAACACACAGCATCCTGCTTTAGTTTGTCCATTCTTACATTGCAAACACCAAGAACCTGATGTCATTTGATTTAAAAAAAGCTTTACCCACATGCATGCAAAAGCATCGCTTTAAGTTTATGCGCAAGGAAAAAGAACTTCAGCGTATCGACGATGATAACAAGCGACAGCTGGCATTTGAGTCGTTGTTGCTCGATATTCAGCGCTCGCAACTAGAAT
The DNA here is from genome assembly GCF_018595715.1 of Glaciecola sp. XM2. Taxonomy (GTDB): domain Bacteria; phylum Pseudomonadota; class Gammaproteobacteria; order Enterobacterales; family Alteromonadaceae; genus Glaciecola. The sequence goes on along the minus strand of NZ_JAHEOJ010000014.1, from coordinate 429,520 downwards.
ATGAGCAGCGCAAAGCGTCTGTGCCCGTTATACAGTACCCTCAATTACCTGTTGCTGACAAAAAAGAAGACATCAAAGCATTAATTGCCAAGCATCAAGTGGTCATTATTGCCGGTGAAACCGGTTCGGGGAAAACCACGCAAATTCCAAAGATGTGTTTGGAGTTAGGTCGTGGCATCAGCGGCTACATAGGCCATACACAACCACGAAGGCTTGCTGCGCGCAGTGTGGCCAGTCGCATTGCCGATGAACTTGGTAGTGAACTGGGTCAAACCGTTGGTTTTAAGGTCAGGTTTAGCGACCAAGTCAGTAGTAATAGTCTGGTCAAACTGATGACCGACGGTATTATGCTGGCCGAAATACAGCAGGACCGTTTTCTCAATCAATACGACACTATCATTATTGACGAGGCGCACGAGCGTAGCCTGAATATTGATTTCCTGTTGGGGTATTTAAAACAGTTATTACCTAAACGCCCCGATTTAAAACTCATTATCACGTCAGCAACCATCGACCCAGAGCGTTTTTCTAAACATTTCAATAATGCGCCCATCATAGAGGTGAGCGGCAGAACATATCCTGTTGAAATTCGTTACAAAGACCCGGTGGAGTATTATGGTAAAGACGTCAGCAAAGAGGACTTTGATGACAGTGAGCTATTAATCGACGCGGTTGACGAACTGATGCGTGAAAAGCCAGGCGATATATTGGTTTTTCTGAGCGGCGAGCGTGATATACGAGATGCACAAGATGCATTGAGCAAGCGCCAATATCGTAATACTGAAATTGTACCGCTTTATGCACGCCTATCGGCTTCTGAACAAAACCGCATATTTTCATCCCATCATGGTCGCCGCATTGTTTTGTCTACCAACGTTGCAGAAACTTCGTTAACGGTACCGGGTATTAAATATGTCATTGATACCGGCGTCGCCAGAATATCTCGATACTCGTATCGTAGCAAAGTGCAAAGGTTGCCGATTGAGGCAATATCTCAGGCATCGGCAAATCAGCGCGCTGGTCGCTGTGGGCGAGTGTCTGATGGTATTTGTATTCGCTTGTATTCAGAAGATGACTATTTGTCGCGTAGTGAGTTTACCGACCCTGAGATTGTGCGCACACATTTATCTAGCGTCATCATTCAAATGTTGGCATTGGGCCTTGGGGAGATTCATCGCTTTGGCTTTGTTCAGGCGCCCGACGATAAAAATATCAATGATGGTATCAAACTGCTCGAGGAGCTCGGCGCAGTATCAAGTAAGGCAGGGCGCTTACGCCTAACGCAAATTGGCCGTTCAATGGCGCCGTTGCCGCTTGACCCGCGCTATGCGCGCATGCTTTTAAAAGCAGGGGAGCTAGACGCAGTCTATGAAGTGCTGGTGATTACCGCAGGCCTTAGTGTGCAAGACCCACGTGAGCGACCACAAGAAAAGCAACAGCAAGCAGATGAGGCGCATAGTGAGTTTGCAGATAAATCATCAGACTTTATAAGTCTTTTAAATTTGTGGGAAGCGTTTAAAACTCAGCAAAAATCACTGTCTCAAAATCAGCTTAGAAAATGGTGTAAAACACATTTCATTCACTTTCAACGCATGCGTGAATGGCAGGATATCGTTAGTCAAATTAAGCAGTCTCTCAGTGCCATTAAGCTCTCGTTGAACTCTACCCCAGCAGACTATCAAGGGATTCACACGGCCTTAGCATGTGGTTTATTGTCGCAGTTGGGTATGAAAGATAACAATCGCCAGTATTTGGGTAGTCGCAATACGCAATTTATGATTTTTCCAGGCTCCAACGTTTTTAAAACCTCTCCTAAATGGATCATGGCGGCAGAAATGGTAGAAACCTCTCGCTTGTTTGCCCGTCAGGTAGCAAAAATTGACGTGCAGTGGTTAGAGCCTATGTGTACAGATTTAGCGAAGTTCAGCTATGCAGAGCCACATTGGAGTAAGAATCGCGGTGCGGTCATGGCATATATGACAATGACGCTTTATGGTTTGCCAATTGTTACGCGCCGCCTCGTAAATTATAGCAATATTGATAAAGTGGTGAGCCGAGAACTGTTTATTCGTGAAGCGTTGGTGAACGGTCAAACCAAGCTTAATTATGCCTTTCTCAGCCATAATCAAGCGCAAATCCAAGAAGTCGAATTACTGGAAAAAAAGGCAAGACGTCGAGATTTGCTTGCCGATGAAGAAACACTTTGTTTGTTTTACGATGAAAGATTGCCTCAGGATATCAACAATGAGGCAAGCTTTAAGAAATGGTGGTCAAAACATCAGCATGCTCAGGCTAATAAGTTCAAGTTTGATCACGAGGTGCTTCTTAAAAGAGATCCCTCTGAAGTAGGTGCCAATGATTATCCTGACATGTGGCATCAGGGCAATCTGCACCTACCGATAAGCTACCATTTTGAGCCCAACCAGGCCCTTGACGGGCTTGCTGTGCATATTCCCATACCCCTGCTCAATCAAGTGCACGAGGTGGGTTTTGACTGGTTAGTTCCAGGCATGCGCCACGAGTTGATTACGAGTTTGATTAAGTCCTTACCTAAACGCCTGCGTCGTAATTTTGTGCCCGCGCCAGATTATGCCAAGGCAGTATTAGCCGATATCAGCATGGTTGACAGCAGTGGTGCGCCTGTTGCCATTGTTGATGCTCTATCATTGAAGCTATTTAGAATGTCTGGGGTAAAGGTTAATCCAGAAGATTTTGACCCCAACGCCGTTGAAAGTCATTTGCAGTGTAATTTTGTGATAGAAGATGCGTCTCGCAAAATAAAAGCACAAGGTAAGTCACTTAATGCTTTAAAAATGCAGTTGAAAGGTGAGTTGAAACAGAGTCTAGACACCGTTGCAACCCCAGAGCTTGAAGTCAAAGATGTGAACGCATGGGATTTTGGTGCGCTGCCTGAGCAGTTTACGCAAAAACAAGCCGGTTATGAAGTCAAAGCCTATGTTGCTTTAGTGCATGAGAAAAACCAAGTCAACGTATCGTTAATCGATAACCCCGTAGAAGCAGCCATTAAGCATAAGCGTGGCCTTTACGAGCTCATTAAAAAGAATGTGCCATCACCGGTGAAGTATTTGCAAGAAAAGCTCCCTAACAAGGCTAAGCTAAGTCTCTATTTCAATCCTTTTGGTCAAATTAAGCCGTTGATTGATGACATTATCCTTGCCAGCATTGATGCGCTCGTCACAGCGCAGTACGATCCGCTTAAGGTGCGTGACGAGGCTACGTTCAAACAGATATGTGAGTTAGTCAGGGCGCACATCAACGACCAAGCTTTGAGCATTGCCAAACAAGTAGAGTCTGGCCTAGCCCTTGCTAATCAGGTTAATAAGCACACCAAGGGCAATATTCCCCTTAATATGATCAATCAAGTAAAACACCTTCAGGGACATGTAAATCAGTTGGTGTTTAAAGGGTTTGTATATGATCTGGGAGTAGGGCGTTTGGATGACTGGAATAGATATCTTCGGGCGTTGGTGTACAGAGCAGAAAAAGTTAAGGTAGATCCTAATCGCGACCGGATTAATCAGTTAGAAATCGATAAAGCACAGGATGCTTACGATGGGTTGATGACAGATTACAAAAACAAACATATGGATGTGCGTGATATAGAGGATATCCGCTGGATGATTGAAGAGCTTCGCGTATCTTTATTTGCACAACAGGTAGGTACTAAATTTCCGATTTCGCTAAAGCGCATCATGAACCGAATTGCACAAGGCTAAATAAATCAATAAGCTAAGCTTCAGCGCGATCATATTGTGCAAATATCAAAGAATAAAGGTATGAATTTTCGTACCGTTCTAATGCAAAGCAATTGTTAATAAACAGTTGACAGTGCCTGCGCAACTCCCTATAAATACCACTCGACATTTTTAAGTTATAGGAGTAGCACTATGTTGGGATATGATGATAAGCGAAATTTTTATAGAATGATGGTAAATTCGCCATGCGAGGTTTCACTTTCAGATAATCCATCTGCCACCCCATTTGCGGCCGTATGTCGAGACATCAGCGCAACAGGTATGTCATTAGAAGTTGAACTATCAAGTCTTGAACTAGGCACTTTACTCGACATAACTATCGATTCTAGCAATGACCAAATCCCTTCATTAGAAGCAAAAGCGAAAGTCGTCAGATGCGATGCGAGCGGCGACAATGCGTGTCTTATTGGCGTTGAAATTAGCGAAATGAAATAAGTCTAGTTGCGCTTAATGCACACTAGACCTTTTAAGTAAGCTCCCTCTGGAAAACTACTGGCGATCATATGGTCGCTGTCCTGTTCGAGTCTTTGTAAATAATTCAGCTGCGTGTTGGCGTCTAACGCAGCGTCTGCAATAATTTTATTAAACAAATCTTGGCTAACCAAGCCAGAACAACTAAAGGTGAGTAAGGTGCCTTGTGGTGACAATAGTTCACATGCGAGGCGATTTATATCCTTATATCCGCGAGCCGCACGCTCTAAATGCCGCTTGTTTTCAACAAATTTTGGCGGGTCCATGACAATAACGTCAAATTTTTCACCGCGCTCTTTGTATGTTCTTAGTAGCTCAAACACATCTTCTTTAATGTGGGAAACCTTGCTTTGCTCTTCGCTTGAAAAGTTAAGTTCAATATTGCGCTGTGAGGTTGCCAATGCGCTTTGTGATACATCGACATTAACCACCGATTGCGCGCCACCTTGCAGTGCATATAACGAAAACGTGCCAGTGTAGCTAAAGCAGTTCAGGACGCGTTTGTTCTTGCAAAGGGCGCCAGCAATCATCCGGTTTTTGCGTTGATCTAGATAAAACCCTGTTTTATGGCCCGCAACTAAATCCACCTCAATATTTAAGCCATTTTCTTCAATCGTTACACTTGCCGGCAGTTCGCCCACATGGGTTTGTACCAAGGGTTCTAAACCCTCCTTTCTCCTAACTTCGACATCGCTGCGCTCATGAATGACGTGATCAGCAAAGATTGTGCTTAGTGCATTTACGATTTTGGATTTGTGTTTTTCCGCGCCAGCACTAAGTAACTGCATAACTAAGATATCGGCGTATTTGTCAACGGTAATCCCCGGTAGCCCATCTGACTCTGAGGCGATGACGCGATAGGCATTAGTGTTAGACGCCCCAAGCCACTGCTGACGAACGTTTAACGCTTCTTGGATTTTGCGCTTGAAAAACACATCGTCTATAACTTCATTTTGTTCAAAACTCCATACGCGTGCGCGTATTTGAGATTCAGGTGAGTAAGCCGCCTTTGCTAACCATGTGCCATCATCGCTAATAACATCTACCGTCGCGCCTTTGTGGGGTTGCCCTACAAGTTTGGCAACAGCACCTTCAAATATCCATGGATGACGCCTGTTTAATGATTTTTCACGTCCCGGGTGAAGAACAATGGCAGTTTTCATAGCGTTTCCTCAAATCCAACATCTTCAGCCTTAGCATCAGATGTAGCCGCCTCGCGTGCTAAGTCATCTACCAGTTCATTTTCTGCCTGTCCAGAGTGACCTTTCACCCAGTGCCATCTAATTTTGTGTTTGCTACACGCCTCGTCTAGCGCCTTCCACAAGTCGACATTTTTAACTGGCTTTTTTGCCGATGTAAGCCAGTTGTTGCGTTTCCACGTTGATATCCACTGATTGATGCCGTTTTTTACATATTGGCTGTCGGTGTATAAATCGATAGAGCAAGGTTCGCTTAGTGCGTTTAACGCTTCGATAGGGGCCATGAGCTCCATACGATTGTTGGTTGTATGCTTAAAGCCCTTTGACAGTGTTTTACGATGTTTGTTGAACATCAATAATGCGCCATAGCCACCCGGGCCTGGGTTACCTAAACATGAGCCGTCGGTATACAAAATCACTTTTTTCATTATTTTTAGGCTTTCCCAAAATTCGAGGTGTTCAGCAATAATGTGGCGAAGTATACTTACCCCAGCGACAAAAAGGAAAACTAAATGCGTCAGATAGTACTCGATACGGAAACCACCGGAATAAATCCCTTAGACGGGCATAGAATCATTGAAATCGGCTGTGTGGAGATGATAGACCGTAAACTCACAGGGAATAATTATCATGTTTATATCAATCCGCTTCGCGAAATTGAGCAAGAAGCCATCAATGTGCACGGCATCACCAATGAGTTTTTGGTGGATAAACCTAAGTTTACCGAAATCGCACATGATTTTATCGAGTACATTAAAGGCGCTGAGCTAGTCATTCATAACGCACCGTTTGACGTGGGGTTTATGGATCACGAATTTAAGCTTGCGGGCATGAACCTGCCTGTTACCGCAGAGATTTGTCAGGTGCTAGACACCCTAGACCTTGCCAGAAAGATTCGTCCGGGTAAAAAGAATAGTTTGGATGCCCTGTGTCGGGCCTATCATGTCGATAATAGCCATCGAACCTTTCACGGCGCACTGCTCGACAGTGAAATTTTGGCCGACGTGTATCTGTATATGACAGGTGGGCAGACCGCTCTTGGCTTAGCCCACAATGACGAAAATGGAAACGACTCTGCTGATACCAGTATTATTAGGATTAATAAGCAAGCAAACTTAAAGATTATTAGTGCAGATGCCGATGAATTACAAAAGCATGAACTTTATTTAGACGGCATTGAAAAAAAATCTAACAAAGCACTCTGGCGCCAGACGTCGGAATAAATCACCACTACGCGCGCTCAATTGGTTTTGGGCGGCGTTTTTATGCGTGATAGTGATAATTGCTGCCAAAGCGCAAGACGCACCAACCGACCGCAGTATTGTCGATAAAATCATTCCCATTGGTAACGAGTACCAAAACAGCATTACTTTGCTCAATAACCGTTTTCGCATTGACGATGATATCGAAAAGGTCACGCTAGTCTTCTTTCGCGAGTTTGGTGCACAGCCCATCGTGTTAGTGCGCCCGGACGGCAGTAAGCTATATCTTGATAACGACGCTGTTGACGACAGCTATAGATGGTTTGAAACTGATACCTACGACATGATTGAGCTTACCGAGCCAATGCCAGGCCCTTGGCAAGCCCTTGGTAATATCCTTGAGGGAAGCAAAGTCATGGTGATTGCCGACCTTACCCTCAATGCCGAACCCATTCCGAAGGTGGTGTTTTCGGGTGAGACGATTAAGCAAACAGCCGTTTTACTCAATGCAAATGAAGAAATAAATTTTAGAGAATTTAGAGATATTGTAGTGTTATCGATTGATTTTACCAGTACCAATATCCCTGATTTGGAGAATTTTGGATTGGGTACCAAAACCGTTGCACGCTTTAAAGACAACGGTATGGGCTTTGATGAATCAGCAGGGGACGGCATATTTACAGGGGAATTTAATTTAGAGATTGCTAACGGTGAATGGCAGCCAATTTTTAATATTCGCACCCCACTTTTTAGCCGAGAGTTGATGACTGACAAAGTCATGGTGTTGGCAACACCGATGACAATCAGCCATGTTGAAGACCTCACCGAAGAAGGTTTTCACCGTATTTTTGTAGAAACAGACAATGAATATATTGTGCCATCGAGCGTGCTCCTTGAGGCAGCACTTCGCGGGCCAGAGGGCGAGGTTGAAAGGGTTTCTATTACTGAAATGGGTGACTACCAGCGAGAATTGAAAGTTATCAATTCAGGTTATGGGATCTATTCGGTGGACATGACGGTGTTTGCGCAAACACTCAGTGGCCGAGATATTGTTCTTAAAGTCCCTCAATATAGCTTTAGAACAGAGCCGCCAGTGATTGAAGAAGTGGTCGTTGAATTAACGCCAGAAGAAATATTAGCCCAGCAAAAAGCGGCTGAAGAAGCTGCACGGCTCGCTGAGTTAGCCGCCAAAGAGCAAGCACAAAAAGAGCTGATTATAATGGTATTGGCAATCAACGGTGCTCTGCTGTTCATTGGTGTTATTGTCATTTTGTTGATATTCGATCGCCGCCGCCGTCCAGGTAATCATTTGCTTAAGAAAATGGGTGGATTGCTTGGCAAAATATCCTTTAAGAAAAAAACAAGCGCAGTCGATTCGCCAACAGGCAATGCATAATTTGAGAATTGTTGGTTAATTGAACAAGCCACACAATCTTGTAAAAAAGCAGTTGACTATCACATGTGTGCACCGTATTATCTGCGCCGCGCTTGAGGTTGGTGAACATTATTTGTCACTATCAAGTGCAGTGTTTAAGATGCGGAGTGGTAGTTCAGTTGGTTAGAATACCGGCCTGTCACGCCGGGGGTCGCGGGTTCGAGTCCCGTCCACTCCGCCATTTAAACACAAAGCATATTATGCGGAGTGGTAGTTCAGTTGGTTAGAATACCGGCCTGTCACGCCGGGGGTCGCGGGTTCGAGTCCCGTCCACTCCGCCATCTTATGTAAAACCTACCATGTGGAGTGGTAGTTCAGTTGGTTAGAATACCGGCCTGTCACGCCGGGGGTCGCGGGTTCGAGTCCCGTCCACTCCGCCATTTCTTCCTGATCTTTTGATTGGGTATTCAATCTCTTAAGTGTAAACTACCCCTAGTTATCGTTATCTTAGGTTGGTTATGTCTTCGCCCGTTCTACGCTGTCAGGCTATCGTTAAGTCTTATCATGAGGCTGAATCTCAAATAAACATTTTGCAAAATGTCAGTCTTGAGTTGCAGGAGGGTGAGACCTTAGCAATACTCGGCAGCTCTGGTTCTGGCAAAAGCACTTTGCTACACATACTAGGCACCTTAGACTCTGCCGATTCTGGCGAGGTGTTTTTTCGTGAAGAAAGCTTAACGTCTTTAAATGCGAAAAAACAAGCTGAGTTTCGCAATAAGCACCTTGGCTTCGTATATCAATTTCATCATTTATTACCTGAGTTTTCCGCACAAGAAAATGTGGCGATGCCCCTATTAATTGCGGGTGTCGATAAAGCGTCGGCGCTAGCAAAAGCGGCTTCTTTATTGGATAAAGTGGGCCTGTCACACCGTATCAATCATAAGCCTTCACAAATGTCTGGCGGTGAGCGTCAGCGCGTAGCGATTGCCCGAGCACTGGTCAATTCGCCTAAGGTGATCATGGCCGATGAGCCAACAGGGAACCTAGATGACGAAAATTCAAAGCATATATTTGAACTCATAAAAGACATCAACAAAACCCTAAGCACCGCTTTTATTATTGTTACCCACGATCAGTCGCTAGCGAGCAAGCTAGGGCGCACTTTAGTGCTTAACCGTGGCCAGCTTGAGATACAAAATCCATAATGTTTAATACCTTCAATACCATGGTAGCCAGTCGATTCAGGCGTTCTAAACAGCAAGATGGCTACATAGCGTTTGTATCTAAGTCTTCTACCTTCGGCATAAGTTTAGGCTGTGCTGTACTGATCCTCTTACTTTCGGTCATGAATGGTTTTGAGAAAGAGTTAAGAGACAATCTGTTAAACGTGGTACCACATGGTGAGTTAATCACAGCATCAGGGGTAGGTATTGCCGAAGATCCAGTCTTTATAAATGCTCTAAAACAAGACCCTCGCATTGAACATGTGTTTATGCTCAATAAAGCTTCAGGACTACTACAAAAAGGCCGTCAGATTAAGTCTGTGGAGCTGCTTGGTGCAGATGAAGACTATTTCACGCACAAATTTGCTAACAGTTTTGACTATGCGTTGATATCTGATACTCCAAACGGCATCGTGCTGGGTAAAACATTAATGGAGACTTTAGATGCCCAAGTCGGTGATAGCATTCAACTGATGCTGCCCAAAGTCACCCAAGACCTAAGCTTTCAAACTTCGGTGAGTCAATGGCTGACCATTGTCGGGGAGGTTAATCTAGGTGGGGAAATTGATAATTTTATTGGGATCACGTCAAGCGATACCTTATCGGCACTGTTAGATTTACAATTTGGCACAACGCATATTGAAATCCATTTGTTTGATCCGTTTTTAGCTCGTCAAACCATACAAGGCTATGGTTGGAGCTTTAATCAAGCGGTGTTAATGTCAGATTGGATGCGTACCCATGGGCATTTGTATCAAGACATACAGCTAGTGCGCACGGTTGTCTATATCGTGCTTATACTGGTGATCAGTGTCGCGAGCTTTAATATTGTGTCGTCGTTGGTGATGTCGGTAAAAGAAAAGAGCAGGGAAATCGCCATCCTCAAAACTATGGGGGCAACTGCCTCACAAATACGTCAGATTTTTGTGTTAAAGGGTTTGCATAGCGGTCTTGTTGGAGCAACGATTGGCAGTGTCATTGGGTGTTTGTTGGGGGCATATCTACCAGATATGATTAACGCGATTGAGGCAGTAACGGGCATCCAGTTGTTTGATGCTGGCGTATACTTTACCAGCGCCATTCCTTCACAACTGCAATTATCCGACGTTGTTATCACCTATTGTGTTGCCTTAATTATCACCGTATTAGCCACCTTATATCCTGCTAATAAAGCGGCGAGCGTTATGCCCGCCGCGCATTTGCACTAGGCAGAACTGTCAGATTTAGCTGTAGGATCATCAAATGCCGATGCCGCTTTCATTTCATCAGAGAATGGGTCGGCGTTGTAAGTATCAATATCCAACACGCCCTCAGATTTTGCGACAATCGTCGCCACCGTGCAATCTCCAGTTACATTGACCACGGTACGCGTCATATCAAGTAGACGATCTATACCAATAATCAAAGCGATTCCTTCCACCGGCAGATTCACCTGTTGCAGTACCATCGCTAGCATAATCAAACCAACGCCTGGGACACCAGCGGTGCCAATCGATGCCAGCGTTGCGGTCAGTACTACCATGAGTAAATCGGTGGTCGATAAGTCAACGCCATATACTTGTGCAATAAAAACTGTTGCCACACCTTGCATGATTGCTGTGCCATCCATATTGATGGTGGCGCCTAGCGGGATAGTGAAAGATGCGACAGAACGATCAACGCCTAATTTGCGCTGAGCGGTTGATAAGGTGATAGGCAAGGTTGCACTACTGCTCGATGAGCTAAAGGCAAAAATAGCGGTGTCTTTCATTTTTACCAATAAACGCAAAGGATTGAGTCGAGCTAGCACCACCAGTAGCGTTGGATAAACGATTAACGCGTGTGCAATGAGCAAGAAAAATACTAAGAGGAAATAACTTAAAATGCTTCCAAACGCGGCGAGATCTGTTGTGGCTGCGAGTTTTGCCATTAAGAAGAAAACACCGTAAGGCGCAAGCTCCATGATAATCAGCACAATCTTCATGATGACGTCGTTAACCATCTCGAATGCTTTTTGTACTTTTAAGCCCACTTCACCGCATTTTGCCATTGCAATACCAAAGAGCACGGCAAACACAATGATTTGCAACATGTTGCCTTCGGCCATCGCATTTATAGGGTTAGATGGGAACATATCGATAATGACTTGCGCCAAACTCGGCGCCTGATTTGCGCTAAATTCTGCGGTGGTTTCAATAATAAAGCCTTCGCCCGGTTTAATTAATAGCGCCATTATTAACGCAAATGTGACTGCGATGCAGGTGGTCATTACGTATAATCCGACAGACTTTCCACCAAGGCGACCGAGCTTTGAGGGGTCAGATAAACTGCTTACACCACACACCAAAGACACGAATACCAAGGGCACCACGAGCATTTTAAGGCTGTTGATGAAAATCGTTCCGCCTATGGTAAATATACCATCAACGAAAAATCCATACGTAGAAAACGCCATTCCAAATATATTGAAAACGCGATCTCCGCTATCATCAAATGACATTTGTAGAAAAGCACCTATAACGATTCCGGCGATCATGCCGATAAAGATTTTTAAGGTTAGATGCGTTTTTTTATTGTCTTGCGACATGAGACGACCTTTTAGTTCTAATTATTTGTCCATGGGACAGAAGATTAGCAAGGTTAAAGCAAATACTAAACCGATTTTTAATCGCGACTGTCAGGGCTCATAGGCGCCACTGAGTCAATTTAATGAATACAAGGTAGCAACATGAAACAAGTATCCCGGATATTTTGGCTATTAACATTTACATGGCTTCTTGCCGCTTGCGGCGGTGGAGGCTCGCTTGAGCGCACTGATGGCGGCACGAATACACCGACCACACCGACCACGCCACCTACGACAACCTCACAAGTCTTAGCGATTGAGCTTGTAGGTGCAGACGGTACGGTATCGAATCAAGTGACCGAGGGTGGTCCTTTAACGGTACGAGCGACTCTCACTGATTCAGGCGGCTCTCCAGTGGTGGGCGAAGTGGTCAGTTTTACGCTTAGTACCGCAAACCTTGTAGTTTTTAGCAACGACACCGGTACTGCACTTACAGATGCTAGCGGCGTTGCAGAAATCGAAATGCTTGTAGGTGAATTAAGTGGCAGCGGTCGTGTAACGGCGAGCGTCGTTGATGGCCCTGTGATTTCCGCTGGGTTTGAATCGTCGGGTGCTTCACAACAATCTCCTTTCTCGCTTGAATTGTTTGCCAGCTCGATTCAACTTGCCTCTAGCGGCTCTGATGAAATCGAACTGATTGCAGTGGTTAAAAGCGAACAAAATATTTTGCTAGCCGATGTTCCGGTAACATTTTCTGCAGATCAAAACGCCTCGATTACTGTTGTCAATTCAGTTTCTGGCGCAGACGGCACTTCTAGAGCGTTACTAACAACACAAAACAATCAAGAAAACCGTGAGATCATGATCACGGCGACTTCAGGTCAATTATCAGAATCGATAACGGTGCGCGTAGTAGGAACGGAAGTGAACATTAACGGTGCATCTTCTGTCATTCTGAATGACTCCGCACCTATCACCTTTGTTTTATCAGATTCAGATGGCCAAGGGATTGCGGGTCAAGCGCTTACCTTGACCACCGATATTGGTACCCTAGATCAAAGCGCGCCAGTAACCAATGCCAATGGTCAGGTGACGGTTAACTTTACCGCTACTCAATCAGGTACTGCGACTATTACTGCGACAGCTCTTAATGCGAGTGCGAGCTTTTCGGTGAACATCCAACAAGATGATTTTAGTTTCACAAACTTGCCGACAGAAGGCCTAGCCCTAAACACCAATCAAACGCTAACCTTACGTTGGTTTAAAAACAACCAGCCCTTTGCAAATGGTAGCGTTCAAGTAACCACATCCCGCGGCACCGTTACCGCTCCTGGTGGTGGAAACGTAGCGACAACTAACGCCCAAGGTTTGGCCACCGTTGTCATTAACTCTGCCTTTGCTGGTCCAGCGTCAATTTCAGCTATCGGTACTGACGGAAGCGGAAACCAAGTAACAGCGCGCGCTTCATTGGAGTTTGTGGCATCTGATGTAGACAGTATTTTCGTTGATGCGACACCTGATTTAATCGGTCCAGAAGGACAAACCGCAACCGTAACCGCAGTAGTACGTGATGCTGTTGGTAACCTAGTAAAAGGTAAAACGGTGAACTTCAGATTATTCGCTGATTCAACCGGCGGCAGTATTTCGCCAAACACCGCTACCACCGATAGTAACGGTATTGCATCGACTGTTTATAGCTCTAACGCAGTGAGTTCAGAAGATGGTGTCACCATTGAAGCAGAAAGTGACGGCGTAACGGCTATCACGAGCTTGACGGTGGGGGATAGAGCATTCGACATCTCAATTGGTACGGGTAACGAAATTAATGTACCTGACCAAGCGTCTTACAGAAAAGACTTTGCTATTTTCGTAACAGATGCCGCCGGGCGACCAATTGCCAATGCTGCGTTAACCGCATCATCGACGCCGCCATTAGTGGATGCGTATAGAAAAGGATTTTGGCAGTGGGATGCAACAGCACGTGTATACGTAGCGATTACTACCGCGGTATGTCAAAACGAAGATACTAACGGTAACGGTCGTCTAGATGCCGGTGAAGATACCAATGGAGATGGGCAACTGACTCCAGGTAACATTGCAACGGTAAACTTCAGCAACAACGTTGCGCGCACCGATGCTAACGGCCAAGCCACGATTGAACTTCGCTATGCAAGACAATTTGGTGGCTGGGTACAAACCGTTATTGGTGTCTTTGGGCAATCTTCGGGTACCGAATCATCTGAGCTGCAAGAATATAGCCTAGGTGTCGCAAGCGACGATTTAACGCAAGAAACGTCACCACCGCCATCTAACCCGTTTGGTTCTTCGGGGAATTGTGCAAACACCCTATAAGGTAAGAAACGGATAAAAAGCCTGCCTAGTGCAGGTTTTTTTTATGCCTTTTGAAAACGATAGACACTGCCCAAATTAAGTATCTGGGTGAGCTCGTCAAGTGCATTGCGAGATTCAATGAGTAATTGTGGATCAGCCAAATCATCCGCGTGAATGCGATCACGATAGTGTTTGTTTACCCAAGCCTGAAGCGCGGTATAACTTCGTTCGTTCATCCAGCACGCTTTATTAACCCCACCTTGCTCTTGCTCACTTAAGGCTACTCTAAGTCGCAAGCATGCAGGTCCACCGCCATTTTGCATGCTCTGTTTAACGTCAAAGTAATGTACGTTTGTAATGGGGTTGTTGTCTTGGGTGAGTTGCTGTAAATAGCTATAAACCGCTGGATTTTGCTGACACTCCATCGGTGCAATAATCACCATTTCGTCATTCGGTAAGTTGATTAGCTGTGTATTAAATACATAACTTTTAACCGCATCTTGCACCGAGACGCTATCGCGGGGCACTTCAATAAAATGAAAAGGACGCTCATCAAGGCCTGCAAGCACGTCTGTTTTTAGACGCTCGGTGTCTAAAAACGCATCTTGATGATAAAACAACACATTGCGATTACCCACGGCAATAACGTCATTATGAAAGACGCCATCGTCAATCACCTGAGGGTTTTGTTGGGCAAACACGGTGCGCGTATTGTTTAATTGATGTAGGCGCGCCACCGCTTGGCTGGCTTCAATGGTTTGACGAGCAGGAAATTTGCTTGGCTTAGGCTGATTATCATCAAAAGCATGCTTGCCGTATACAAACAACTCGACACCAGGCTCACCATATTCATGGCAAAGGCGCGTATGATTGGCTGCCCCTTCATCGCCAAAATGGTCGTTATCAGGCAGATGCATATGGTGCGCAAAATGACGTTCATCATTAAACACCGCTTTTAAAATGTTACCCGTGGTAACAGGTTCGAGTGAACGATGATACTTATTGGTTAAATTTGCGGGTGTGAAATGCACTTTATTATCGGCGGTATCGGCGCTAGGCGATACGGTTGCAGCGTTTGCTGTCCACATGCTTGATGCAGAAGAAGAGGCTAAAAAAATATGCGGTGCTTGTTTGTATGCTTCACGCATAACATTGGCATCGTCACCAGTAAAACCCAAACGGCGTAATGAATAAATATCAGGCCTTTCTTGAGGTGCTAATACGCCTTGCAGCATTCCCATATCTGCAAGAGACTTCATTTTTGCTAGTCCTTGGAGGGCGGCTTGTTTTGGGTTGCTGACCGCATTAGCATTAGACTTTGACGCGACGTTACCCACCGATAAACCGGCATAGTTGTGAGTCGGGCCTACCAATCCATCAAAATTTGCTTCTACACACTTCATCACGTACTCTCCGTGGCATATGTTAGTGGATGACACTGCGACATCTATGCATCAATCGGGTGCCAGGTGAGCAAGATTATACGGAGTATTTTTTATTTGCCAATGGTGATTATAAGAAAACATTAATAAAAACAAACACTTTACCCATATGTGCGCAGATAATTATATATATCAACTTGTTTTCTATTCACTTTGTAGATATATGTTAAAAAAGAGAAATAACACACGACACCATAATAGCCGTTATTAAATACATATAAGCGGCTATAAAATAAAAGGTTTTCTTATTTAATGGCTAAATCATTAGTTATCGTCGAGTCACCCGCAAAAGCAAAAACGATTAATAAATATCTAGGTAAGGATTTTATTGTAAAATCTAGCGTTGGACATGTACGCGATCTTCCTACTAAGTCACTTGGCAATATTGAACCTAAAAAGCCAGCCAAAGAACTTAATACTTGGTCTGAGGCCAAAAAAGAGCGTTACCTGAAAGAGTATGAGTACAACAAACTCGTTGACCGCATGGGGGTTGACCCAAAACAAAACTGGGAAGCGCACTATCAGGTCTTACTCGGTAAAGAAAAGGTCGTCAACGAACTTAAAAAGCTGGCGAAAGACGCCGATACTATTTACCTCGCGACGGATTTGGATAGAGAAGGGGAAGCCATTGCTTGGCACCTCCAAGAGCTTCTCAAAGGCAAAGATAAGCACTTTCAGCGCGTCGTGTTTAACGAAATTACCCAATCGGCAATAAAGGAAGCGTTTTCACATCCTAGTGATGTCAACATCGCTCGCGTCAATGCCCAGCAAGCAAGACGATTCTTAGATAGAGTCGTAGGATTCATGCTGTCACCTTTGTTGTGGAAGAAAGTGGCCCGTGGCCTTTCCGCAGGCAGGGTTCAGTCTGTTGCTGTGCGCTTGGTAGTTGAGCGAGAGCGTGAAATAAAAGCGTTTGTACCCGAAGAGTTCTGGGATGTGCACGCAGATTTAAGCACCCAAGCCTCCCAAGACTTACGCATGATGGTGCAAAAGTATCAAGGTGCAAATTTTAAACCCACCAATAAAGCTGACACCGATAAAGCCCTAGCGCAACTGCAGTCTGCAGACTATAAAGTGGTGAGTAGGGATTCTAAGCCGACACAAAGTAAACCTTCGGCACCGTTTATTACCTCGACGCTTCAACAGGCAGCCAGCACTCGCTTAGGTTTTGGTGTGAAAAAGACCATGACCATGGCACAACGCTTATACGAAGCGGGCCACATTACTTACATGCGTACCGACTCAACCAATTTAAGCAGTGAGGCGGTTGAGAATTGTCGCGAATTTATTCGCAAAGACTTTGGCGATAAATATTTGCCCAATGCACCGATCAAGTATGGCAGCAAAGATGGCGCACAAGAGGCTCACGAAGCCATACGCCCGTCAAACGTCAAGATTAAGGCTGCCAGTCTAGGTGAGATGGAAAGAGACGCACAGCGCTTGTACGAGCTGATCTGGCGTCAGTTTGTTGCCTGCCAAATGACCAACGCCAAATATGACGCTACCACGATCAAAGTGGCTGCCGGCGATTATGAACTGACAGTAAAAGGCCGGGTGTTAGTATTCGATGGTTGGACGAGTGTTCTAAGCCAAATGAAGCGCAAAGACGATAACGACGGTGAATTACCCAATGTAAAAACCGGCGATGTCCTTAAGTTAAAACAGTTAGAGCCTAAACAACATTTTACCAAACCCATTGCTCGCTTTAATGAAGCCTCGTTGGTAAAAGAACTCGAAAAGCGCGGAATTGGTCGCCCATCTACTTACGCAAATATCATTGGCACTATACAAGATAGGGGCTACGTTCGTCTTGAGAATAAACGTTTTTATGCCGAAAAAATGGGTGAGATTGTTAATGACCGTTTAGTAGCAAATTTCCAAGACCTTATCAGCTATGACTTCACCGCTAAAATGGAGCAGCGCTTGGATGATATTGCTCATGGCTCGCTTGAGTGGAAGCGTGTTTTAGATGGATTTTATGAAGAATTCTCTGAACAATTACATAAAGCGGAATTAAGCGAAGACGATGGGGGCATGCAACCGAATCAAGCAGTACCCATTCAGATTGACTGTCCCACGTGCTCACGTCATATGAATGTGCGCACAGCGAGCAGCGGCGTGTTTCTTGGATGCAGCGGTTACAACCTGCCGCCCAAAGAGCGCTGCACGCAAACTATGAATCTCACGCCTGGCGATGAAGTGGTAAAAGTCACTGATGAAGATGAGTTAGAAACTGAAGCGCTTAGAGCAAAAAGACGGTGTCCAGTTTGTGAGACGGCAATGGACAGTTACTTGGTGGATGAGCATCGCAAGTTACATATTTGCGGGAATACGCCTAGCTGCACAGGTTATGAGATTGAAAAGGGCACGTTTAAGCTGAAAGGATACGACGGGCCGATTATCGAGTGTGATAAATGTCAAAGCGATATGGAGCTTAAGAACGGTAGATTTGGAAAATACTTTGGATGTACCAACGAAGAGTGTAAAAACACACGTAAACTCCTTAAAAATGGCGAAGCTGCGCCACCGAAAGAAGATCCGGTGTTTTTACCCGAACTTGTGTGTGAAAACTCTGACGCTCACTTTGTTTTAAGAGATGGCGCTTCTGGTATTTTCCTTGCCGCTTCGACATTTCCAAAGTCGCGCGAGACAAGAGCACCGTTAGTTAAAGAGTTAAAGCAATTTAGAGATAGAATTTCACCTAAGTTTTATTACCTTGCTGATGCTCCAGATACCGATCCAGACGGAAATCCAACGGTAGTGAGATACAGTCGAAAAACCAAGCAACAGTATGTTATGTCGGAAGATAAAGACAAAAAAGCCACGGGTTGGTCGGCTTGGTACGATACGGGTAAATGGGTAGCGGACGATAAACGTAAGCCAAAGTCTAAACCTAAAGCGAAGGCAAAGAAAAAGTAACGGTATTTTATGAGTTCATTACAAGATCAATTACTCAAAGCTGGCTTGGCCGACAAAAAGCAGGCACAAAAGGCCAAAAAAGAGCGTCATAAACAAGTAAAAGCCAAACAGCAAAATAAAAAGGCCGTGATTGAAGATGCCGCTAAAACTGCAGCTGAGCAAGCAAGGATAGCTAAGCAGCAAAAAGATCGTGAGTTAGCAGCGCAGCAACGCGAACTCAAGCAGCAAAAAGAGATCAAAGCGCAAGTGATTAACCTTATCAAGGTGAATGCGCAGCCAAAAAATAATGGGGATGTGGTGCTCAATTTTACCGACAATAACAAGGTTAAACGCTTGTATGTCAGTGAGCGGACCCACAAAGATGTCACTGCTGCCAAACTTGCTATTGTGTCTTATCAAGACAACGAATATGAGCTAGTGCCGTTGCCGGTTGCCGATAAAATTCAAACGAGAATGCCACAAGCCGTTATTTATATTGCTAACACAGCCTCAGAAAACAGAGCGCAAGCAGATGCCGATGACGATTGGTATGCAGATTATGATATTCCTGATGATCTCATGTGGTGATCCAAGCGTTCAGCTTTCAGGGACCATAAACTAAAAAAACGCCAGTATCATACTGGCGTTTTTTGTTTCACTGCGATGCACACCGCACCAAGGCACTATTAACTGCTTGGTGGGGTTGCACTCGGCGCACTTGATTTAGACGATGCATTCGATATAACAGCGGGGGTTCCGGCTGTCGCAAATTTTCCGCGAGCGTCGTCACTCATTGCTGAATATGTGCGAGGCTCAGGCATATCCACGGATTTTGGATTCGCCATCGGATGAGAGAAGCGTGCTAGCGGCGCTTTAATCGTTTGACTAGACGCTCGCATTACCGAAGAGGCTGATGATGCACTTTCAGTTGTTTGTGCTGATTGTGCTTCAGCGGGTTTACTTTCCACCGGTTCACTTTCAACCGGTTTATTATCCGTCGGTTCAGTCGCTATTGTTTCAGCCTGAGCTGCCACGTCAGATGGCGTGTCGTGGGCGTCAAACGCAAGCTCCGGTTGCTTAGGCTCTGATTCTGCTGTTGCTGCACTGTCTTTGTCTGCTGCAACTTCAGCTTTTGCTGCTTTAGTTGAGCGTCTAGGACGGCCGCGCTTTGGCTTGGTAACTTCAGGTGCTTCAGCGCTAGCTTCAACACTTGCAGGCTCTTCAGTATTTGATGGCGCTTCAACCGGCGCTTGATCTGCTTTGGCATCGGCTACAGGCTCAACTGCTTTTGCTTCAATAGGAGCTACGTCGCTTGGCTGTGTATTGACGTCTGCTGCGACTGCAGGTGCCTTTTCAATAGCTGCCTCAGGCGCGACTTCAGGAGTGCTGACCGGAGCGACTGGTGCTACAACCGCGCCTTGCTCTGCAACTTCACTGGCTTTGGCGTCATCTGAAACCCTAACACTTTGTCTTGCTGGTCGACGACTGCGACGTTGAGTAGGCGCTTTTTTGCGCGCTTCTTTTTTAGGTGCGTCAGCTGACTCTGGTTTTGCCTGAGTCTCTTGCTGCGTCTTTTCTACGTTCTCGACATTGGCTTTGTCACGCTTGTCGGCGTTTCTGTTTTGACCGCCACGTTTATTGCGCGGTTTATTGCGCTCGCCTCTATCTGCATTTGCATCTGTATTTTTGCCATCGGCTTCAGCATTTTCATTGCGATCTTGTCTATTACGAGGACCGCCGGTACGACGCTTATTGTTACGCGAAGACGAACGTTTGCGCTGAGGATGCGTTTTCTTCGGTGGCGGAGTAGGCTCTGTAGCAAATAAGCCAGATAACCATTTGCCGAGTTTACTGACGAGTCCTGGCTGTTTTACCGTTTCAGTTGAAGCGGGAGCGGGTGCAGCGGCAGGCGCTTGTGAAGGTGCACTCATACCTTGAAGAACAGGCTCTTCACGCTTAACGGTTTGTGTTGATTTGGTGTCGGCAGCGCTTTCTGGCTCTTTTACCAGTTCAACGTTATAACTGATATCGTTCACAATTTCTGCGCTCTTTCTGCGAAGAATTTGATAGCGAGGAGTGTCTAAGTTTGGATTAGGAATAATCAATAAGTTAACTTTATGATTCACCTCTAAAGCGGCGATGTCGCTGCGCTTTTCATTGAGCAAGTAAGTGGCTACCGCGACAGGAAGCTGTGCTTCGATTTGCCCGGTATTGTCTTTTATGCACTCTTCTTCAATGATACGCAGTACCGAAAGTGCTAGGGATTCATTACCACGTATCGTGCCGTGACCATCACAACGAGGACAAACGTTATGTGCAGATTCGCCTAACGAAGGGCGCAAACGTTGACGCGACATTTCAAGTAAACCAAAGCGAGAGATTTTGCCAAGCTGAATGCGGGCTCTGTCGCTTTCTACCGCTGCTTTCATGCGGTTTTCAACTTCACGCTGGTGCTTAACTGGGGTCATATCGATAAAATCGATAACGACCAAACCACCGGCATCACGCAAGCGTAACTGTCTGGCTATTTCGTCTGCCGCTTCTAAATTCGTATTAAAGGCGGTTTCTTCAATATCACCGCCTTTAGTTGCACGAGCGGAGTTAATATCAATAGAAATAAGCGCTTCTGTAGGGTCAATCACAATTGAGCCACCAGAGGGTAGACGCACTTCACGTTGAAACGCAGACTCAATCTGGCTTTCGATTTGGTAATGCGAAAACAGCGGTACACTGCCTTGATACTGTTTAACGCGGCTTACAAAGTCTGGTCTGACAACTTCGATATGCTGCAAAGCCTGCTCGTATATGGCAGGGCTATCGATAAGTATTTCACCAATGTCACGGCGCAAATAGTCACGTATTGCTCTGACAATCACATTACTTTCTTGGTGAATAAGGAAGGGGGCGGGCTTAGATTCAGCCGCTTCTGAGATTTTTTCCCAGTAATGAAGTAGAACGCTTAAGTCCCACTTTAATTCTGCCGCTGATTTACCAACACCAGCGGTTCGTACAATGAGGCCCATGCCGTTTGGCACTTCTAGCTCACTCATGGCGGATTTTAAATCGGTGCGCTCATCACCCTCTATGCGACGCGAAATACCGCCGGCTCTAGGGTTGTTTGGCATAAGTACGAGGTAGCTTCCCGCTAACGAGATGAAGGTGGTGAGGGCTGCGCCTTTTTGGCCGCGCTCTTCTTTATCGATTTGCACGATAACTTCTGTGCCTTCACGAATAACTTCTTTAATATTCGGGCGACCTTCAAACTTGTAGCCTTTGGGGAAGTAGGTTTTAGCAATTTCTTTAAGAGGAAGGAAACCGTGGCGGTCAGCGCCATAATCAACAAAGGCGGCTTCTAGGCTGGGCTCAACGCGAGTGATGGTGCCCTTGTAGATATTTGCTTTCTTTTGTTCGTGTCCGGGACTTTCTATATCGAGGTCGTAGAGTTTTTGGCCATCTACTAAGGCAACACGCAACTCTTCTTGCTGAGTAGCGTTGATTAACATACGTTTCATATTGTCTAGCTCTGTTATTTACCAGACCTAGCAGCAAACAAATACACAGCAGAATCTCGCGATTGTGCTAAATACGGCATCAAATTGTACAAAACATTTTGTTTTGTGAGTGACAATGATTCATTTCGTTTTATCTTCTCCAGCGGTAACTTCTAATACCCCGGAGGTAAATCTGTTTGCTATTCGGTCAAGTATGACGTCATGGTATTGGCTTAAATGACTAGCTGTAATGCTTCGCTTGTGCGATAACCATCATTTAAACATCTAAAAAAAATTATGTGCAATGTACTCGCGTCTTTAATAATTCAGCGAATTTGCTATTTGATTGCGCCAAGTCTTTTCACTTGGTCTTAGGGCGTTTGCCCACATATCGAGCAACCAAATCACACAAGACGTGATACTATCACAGAAACTTAACGCTAGATATCGAAATGTCGAGAAAATTTACAAGTATTGCAAGGTCTTATGACAACTTCCTACGATAAAGTGCAATTTGTTCGCATAGAAGAAGATGAGCAACATCAGCGCATCGACAATTATCTCATGCGAGTGCTAAAAGGTGTGCCTAAAAGCAAAATTTACCGGATTTTGCGAAAAGGTGAAATTCGCGTGAATAAAAAGCGGGTTAAGCCCGAGTACAAACTACAAGCTAACGATGAGATTCGTATTCCACCTGTGCGCCTTGAAGCGCCAGCGGCGGTAGATGTCTCTGCGCAGCAAGTCGCATACTTAGAATCCGCGATATTGTATGAGGACGAACGACTCATTGTGCTTAACAAGCCCTCTGGCGTAGCAGTGCATGGCGGCAGTGGTTTGCATTACGGTGTGATTGAAGGTTTGCGTATTTTACGTCCTAACGCGCCTTTTCTCGAGCTGGTGCATCGTTTAGATAGGGACACTTCAGGCTGTTTGCTGATTGCAAAGAAGCGCTCAGCCCTTCGTCATTTGCACGAACAGTTACGCAATAATCAAGTCGATAAAATTTACCACGCATTGGTGAGCGGCACTTGGCCAAAAAACCGAGGAAAGGTAAAAGCGCCACTGTATAAAAACACCCTTCAAAGTGGAGAGCGCATGGTGCAGGTAAGCGATGAAGGTAAACCTAGCGAAACCCACTATCGTGTGCTTCAAACCTATACTCACAGTACCTTAGTAGAGGCCAAGCCAATTACTGGCCGCACTCATCAAATTCGGGTGCACTGTTTACATGCGGGGCATCCAATTGCCTGCGATCCTAAGTATGGCGACCCTGAGTTTGATAAACGTATTAAAGGACTCGGTTGCAAACGATTGTTTCTTCACGCATCAAAAATACGCTTTATTCATCCGAGAACGGAAGAGCAGGTATCGTTTTTTGCTCCTTATGACGACAAGTTAAGCATGTTAATAGAGGAACGTTTTGATGCGCTATAGCCATATTATTTTCGACTGGGATGGCACAGTCATGGATTCTGCGGCAAAAATTGTCTCATGTATGCAACTCGCCGCTATTAAGACGGGTTTACCTGTGCCAAGTAGTGAGGCGGTAGAGCACATTATTGGGATCAGCTTACGTCCCGCAATTGCTCAACTGTTTGCTATTGACTTAGAGCGCGCTGAAGTCGTGGCTTCTCACTACAAACAAATTTTTATAGAGCAAGATCAAACACCCAGTCCATTATTTGACGGGGCTATTGACACTCTCAACAGTCTCAAGGAATCACATGTGCTTGGGGTGGCCACCGGTAAAGCGAGACGCGGACTGGAAAGGGCCTGGTCTCACAGCGACACCAAACATTACTTTTCAGCATCGAGATGTGCAGATGAGGCAGAATCAAAACCTTCCTCTGACATGTTGATACAGTTAATTGATGCGTGGCAGGTACCACCTGAGTCGGTGTTGATGGTGGGCGATACGGTTTACGACATGCAGATGGCGCAAAATATCGGCATGCCCCGTTTAGGTGTCTCTTACGGCGTGCACTCATCAGAATCGCTTTTAGAGCATCAGCCAGTGGGCGTTATAGATGAATTTAGTGAGATATTGAATTATATTTAAACTAAACCCGATATGCGAAGCCTTATTAGCGTGTTTAAAAAATAGGGGAACATGATGTTTCATATAAAATTAGTAGGCTTTATTGCGCTTTTAGTAATAGCCAATACAGCATCAGCGCAGGCTGTGAGAACCATCGCCGTGACAGGCGAAGCAACGCATCAAGTGACCCCAGATGCATTTAAGATGCATTTCACATTCGAGCGTCGCGGTGAAGATTTAGTCGGTATTAAGCAAAAGGTTGACGACGATGTACTAGATGCAACCAAGATGTTACTTGCATTGAGTGTAAAAGAAGAAAACATTCGCTCGATGGATGTCACGGTGTATCCATGGTTTGAAAATAAAGAGCAACAACGCACCCAACGGGGCTTTGTTTATCGTCGTACGGTGTATTTCACGCATCACGACATTGATGCTTTTGACGCTCTGATTGAACAGGTATCTGCGCTCAAGCCTCAGCAAATTAGTCAGCTTGAACTGATTAATACCAATATTGAAAAAATCAAGCGCGAACTGACTAATGAAGCCCTCAAAGATGCACGTGAAAAAGCAAAAGAGATGGCCAAGGTAATGGATATGGAAGTAGGGCATGTTATGTTTATGAGCGATGGGACCAACCCGCCTGAACATATGTTTGAAAGCCGAGGACGCATGCTAATGGCCACCGCTTCTGATGGTTCGCCCTCGTTGCCCGGTGAAAATACGATACGCACTCAAGTAGAAGTCGTCTTTGAACTTTTTACAGTCAGCCACACTAAACGTTAAGCAAGAGTTATTTAAGTAAACACAATATGACCGACAAACAAGCGCTCTATCATACCCTCGTCCAGCAGGCAGGCTCCATTATTCATGGGGAAAAGGATTTAATTGCAAACATGGCAAACTTAAGTGCCTTGCTGTTTAATCAATTAGCCAACGTCAACTGGGCAGGTTTTTATTTATATAAAGAGGGGGAGTTGGTATTAGGCCCCTTTCAAGGGCAAGTAGCCTGTATTCGAATTGCCATGGGCAAAGGAGTGTGTGGGACGGCCGCACTATCAAGAACGACTCAACGCGTAGATGACGTGCATGATTTTGCCGGTCACATTGCTTGTGACGCAGCCTCTAACTCAGAAATCGTTATTCCAATCGTGATAAATGATGAGTTAATAGGGGTGTTAGATATCGATAGCCCAATTTTTAGTCGTTTTGATGAAGACGATCAAAAAGGCTTAGAACAACTCGTTGCATGTTTTGTTGAGCATTATCATGTGATGCAACTGAGCAGTGTATCTTGAAGCACGTCGTTGATATTCATATGGTGCTCAGTACACCTGAAGATATGGATGACTGGCACGATGACCCTAGTCTTGCGAGTGATCAACTCAATGAAATTTTGCACATGGTGTATGACCGTGCAGACGAGGATATTGAAACAGATAAGTTAGAGAAATTGCTTTCAGATACATGGGAGTACTGGCATCGAGACCAGCATTTAGGTGATATTGAGGTTGACGATTTGCTCGATTGGGTGGATCATCTGTTCAATACTTGGAATAATGCCAACTTAGATGGCGATAACACAGCGATAAAAGACTAATTGATGGAACAACAAAAATTGACGAACGTAAAAGAGGCCTTGGCGTATTTGGCTGAGCGATTTCCTAAGTGCTTCGTCCTCAACGGGGAAGTAAAACCCCTTAAAATAGGCATATTCCAAGATCTTGCAACTGAACTGGGCGAAAGTGAAAACTTTAGTAAACGCCTTCTGAGAATGTCTTTGCGCCATTATACAAGTGGATGGAAGTACCTATCATCAGTTAAAGAGGGTAATCAGCGCGTTGACTTATTTGGCGAGCTTGGCGATATAGTCGAAGCTGAACATGCACAGCATGCCCAAGAGCAGCTCAAAGAAAGCAAAGCAAAAGCAGCTGAAAAACGAGAGCAGCAAAAGCCCGCCCGCAAGCCGCAAGCGCGAAAAGCATCTCGTGGCAAAAGCATTGATAGCACATCAAACAAGCGTTCAAACACACAACGTAAACCAAACGCACCGGCGCAAACTAAGATGCAGGTTGCTCCATTGACTGAAGATGGGTTAAAAGTAGGCTTGAAAGTATCGGTGAAAGTCGGCAAACAGCCCATGCCCGCAACGGTGACAGAGGTCGGTAAAGACGGTGTGTTTGTGCAACTTAATTCAGGTATGACGGTCAAAGTGCAACAACAACAGTTACGTGCACTTATCGAATAGGCGTTTTAAAAAGGTAATATAGATGCAGAGAAGTCAGATGAAGCAATTTTCAGTACGAGTCAGTGTTTTAGCAGTTTCTGCATTACTTTGCATAGGGGCTTTACAGGCTGAACCTACTAGCGAAGTCTTTACTTTACCTGAGCTAAATCAAGAGAAGCAGCACTCTATCGCTGCCAAAAGAATATCTGACTTATTTACCCGAGCGCATTACAAGAAAGTCAAAATTGATGATGCCTTGTCTGAAAAAATGTTTCAGCGGTATTTAGATGCTTTAGACAACAGTAAACACTTTTTTATGGCCTCTGATATCGATGCCTTTGCTGTCAATAAAGACAAATTTGATGAAGCTATCCGCATTGGCAACCTGGACATTGCTTATGACATGTATTCCCTCAACCTCGAGCGCCGTAAAGAACGCTTCGAATACGCACTTACTTTGTTAGACGAGCCTTTTGATTTCTCAAAAGAGGGGGATAAGTTCTATTACGATAGGGAAGAGGCAAATTGGCCTGTTACTGAAGCGGAGATTCAAGAGCTATGGCGTCAACGTGTTAAGTACGATGCGCTTAATCTGCAGTTAGCGGATAAAACATGGGAAGAAACCCAAGAGGTCTTGAAAAAACGCTATAGCCTTGCAATTAAACGCCTCGGTCAAACTAAAAGTGAAGACGTGTTTCAGGCGGTGATGAACTCGTTTGCCAGAAGTATAGAGGCTCACACTAGCTATTTATCACCTCAGCGAACCGAACGCTTTCAACAAGACATGAATCTTTCCCTTGAAGGCATTGGTGCTATGCTGCGTATTGAAGAAGAGCATACAACCATTATCAGTGTCGTCCCTGGTGGGCCAGCGGACAAATCAGGCGCGATTAAGCCTTCAGACAAAATTATTGGCGTGGCACAAAAAGACGATACTTCCTTTACCGATGTGGTCGGTTGGCGTTTAGACGATGTCGTTGACCTAATCAAAGGGCCAAAAGGTAGTGAGGTCACATTGCAGGTGCAAAAAGGCGGAACCGACACTAAAAACATTGTCGAAGTTGCTATTGTACGTGACAAGATTAAGTTAGAAGACCGCGAAGCGAAATCAAAAATCATTAACCCCTTAGAAGGTCCGAACGCCGGTAAGAAGATAGGCGTCATCGAAATACCGTCTTTTTATCATCAGCTACACGTTGATGTCATTGCGTTGCTAGATGAATTAAAAGCAGAAAACGTTGAAGGGATTATTGTTGACCTGCGCGGTAACGGCGGCGGCTCGTTGCCCGAGTCTGTTGCGCTAAGTGGCTTGTTTATCGATAAAGGTCCGGTGGTTCAGATTCGTCATGAAAGCGGGCATATAGAGGTGAATCGAGATAAAGATGGTATCGTTCAATACGATGGCCCTTTAACCGTGCTAGTCGATAGATTCAGCGCGTCGGCCAGTGAGATCTTTGCAGCAGCCATGCAAGACTTTAATCGAGCAATCATCATCGGTGAACAGACATTCGGTAAGGGTACTGTGCAACAGCATCGTTCACTTGGCCGAGTATATGACTTCTTTGATAACAAACTCGGTGCAGTGCAATACACAATGGCTAAGTTTTATCGCATCAGCGGTGGAAGTACTCAGCACAAAGGCGTACTGCCAGATATCCTATACCCGTCTGCAATCGATCCAGAAGAGTGGGGTGAAAGCCGAGAAGAAAATGCGCTCCCGTGGGATAGTATTCAACGCGCGAACTATTCAACCCTTCCTGATACTCGCAATACCATCGATGTGCTTACAGCCAAGCATGCTGCGCGTACGATGAAAGATCCAGAGTTTCAGTATATATTTAAAGATATTGAGCAATACAATCTCGATAAAGACAGAAAATATATATCACTCGTAAAGGCTGAACGTCTTGCAGAGCGCAAAGAAAATGAAGTAAAACGATTAGAGCGTACCAATGAGCGTCTTAGTCGCTTAGGGTTGCCATTGTTAGAGTCGCTAGATGGAGATTTACCAGAGGCACTTGAAGAAATCGACCCGTTTTTAACAGAAGCCGCTAATATTACGTTTGATATGATTGAATCTGGAAGTTACGCGTTTAACACTCGGTCTTAAAAAAATAACAATACCGAGAATAATAATAAAAAGAGGTAGTTATGGCGGCACGCGGCCTGTTCACATCTCGGATCGGCTTTATTTTAGCCGCTGCCGGGTCTGCGGTTGGTCTTGGGAATATCTGGGGCTTTCCAACTAAGGTCGCTGAAAATGGCGGCGCAGCATTTGTACTGATGTATCTGTGTATGGCCTTTTTATTGGCCTACCCAGTTTTAATGGCTGAACTTATCATTGGCCGAGCCAAGCGCGCAAACATGATTGATGCTTTGCGCAGCATATCTGGCAATGCCTTTGGTACTATTACCGGCAGCGTTGGTGCCATCACCGTTATCTTTATCCTCGCTTTTTATAGCATCGTTGCCGGTTGGATGCTCTCTCATCTTGTTGATGCACTTCTTAGTGTCATTACCGTCGACATCCCTTGGTTTACTGCCGACTCGAGCGTACGCAGTTTAATTTTCATGGTGATATTCCTGATTGTTACTGCAGTGGTGGTAAACGGTGGCGTAAGCGGTGGCATCGAAAAGTGGTCTGTGCGGTTGATGCCGACGTTATTGATACTCATTGTGTCTCTCATCGTGTATGTCAGTTTTCAAAACGGTGCACTTGAGGGTTGGCGAGTGTTTCTCATCCCCGATGTAGAGCGTGTGCTCTCGCCCGATCTGATGATTGACGCCATGGGTCAAGCGTTTTTCTCTATGTCTCTAGGGGTTGGCACGATGCTGGTATATGGCTCGTATATACAATCTCAAGAAAGCCTGCCAAAACTGGGAGCCTCGGTTGCTTTGGTCGACATTGGGGTTGCTATTTTAGCGGGAATGTTAATTATTCCTGCGATGTATGTGGCGCTAGCGAACGGTGTTGAAATATTTTCTGAAGGCAAGTTAATAGAGGGCCCAACCCTTATTTTTCAAGTGTTGCCATCGTTGTTCACCACCATGGGGGTTGTTGGCACCGTCGTAGCATCTGCCTTTTTCTTGTTGATGAGTATTGCAGCATTAACGTCGTCTATCTCGATGCTAGAAGTGCCTGTGGCATTCTTAGTGGATAATAAAGGCATGCGCCGCAAAAAAGCTACCATCATCTTGACAATACTGGTGTTTGTTTTAAGCGCAACCATTGTGCTTAACTTTGAGTTGTTGTTTGGGCTGGTTATTACCGTTACTAATCAATACAGTCAGCCATTATTAGGGTTAGTATTGTGTATTTTTGCTGGCTGGATATGGCGACGCAATGAGATTTTAGACGAGTTGAAACAAGGAAGTGCTGACATTGAGAACAGTTTGTTCTGGAAAATTTGGCCTTGGTATGTAAAGTTTGTCTGTCCAGTGGTGATTGCTACCATGTTCTATCGTTCGATAATGTAAGGCTAAGCTAATATGAGCACAGATATAAAAAAACCGACACTCACCGATGCCTTAATTCCCATTGTCATGCTTGTTGTCCTAATGGGCAGTGCCGTCTATCTATTCGGCGATGCATCTTCCTACGGCCCAAATCAAATAGCCTTGTTAATTGGCATGTTCTTAGCGGCCATCATCGGTTTAAAAAATGGTCACACATGGGAATCCATTGAAGAGGGCATGGTTAACGGCATATCTATGTCATTAGGCGCTTGTTTAATCTTATTGGCGGTTGGTGCTCTGATTGGCACTTGGATGTTGGCCGGCACTGTCCCTACGTTGATTTATTATGGACTATCGATGCTCAGCCCGACGTTTTTCTATGCTGCATCTGCAGTCATTTGTGCGGTGGTAGCCATGAGTATCGGTAGTTCATGGACAACTGCTGCGACCATCGGTGTTGCGTTGATTGGGGTAGCCAGCGGCATGGATTTATCACTTGCCATAACCGCAGGCGCGATTGTTTCAGGCGCTTATTTCGGTGACAAGCTTTCACCCTTATCCGAAACCACCAATTTAGCCCCTGCGATTGCTGGTACAAACCTCTTTGAACATATCAAATATATGATGTGGACGACCATACCGAGTTTTTGCATTGCGCTTATCCTGTTTTCACTCCTTGGCCTGCAAGAAGATATCGCAAGCACTACCTCTCGAATCGAGCAAATGCAGGTGCTGCTCCAGCAAGAGTTTCATATTGCTTGGTATAACCTGATTCCACTTTTCGTATTGTTGCTTTTAGCCGTAAACAAGATGCCAGCATTTCCAGCGGTGTCGATTGGCGCGGCACTCGGTGCGATCTGGGCACTCATTTTTCAAGGAGAAGTCGTCTCTAACATGTTGGAAACGGATTTTTCTGATTTTATCACCAAGCTGATGGTGGTGTGGACCGCCATGTTTGACGGCGTAAGTTTTACAACCCCCGATGATAACTTGAACGACCTATTATCACGCGGCGGGATGTCAAGTATGCTCAATACGATTTGGCTGATTATCTGCGCCATGTCGTTCGGTGCAGTACTAGAGCGAGTAGGGTTGCTAACAGCGATCGTATCCACTGCATTGAAAGGCGCGCATAGCGCCGGTGACATGGTGTCTAGAACAATACTAACGTGTATTGGAACTAATCTTGTTACTGCAGACCAATACATTAGTATCGTGATGCCTGGGCGCATGTATAAAAAAGAGTTTGAAAAACGTAACCTACATCAACTCAATTTATCACGCAGCCTTGAAGACGGTGGTACCATTACATCACCGCTCATTCCATGGAATACTTGTGGTGCCTACATGCATAGCGTTCTCGGTGTGCACCCGTTTAGCTACATATTCTACGCTTTCTTTAACCTTCTGAACCCTATTTTGGCTGTTATATATGCTTATGCGGGAATAAAAATCCTGCGTTTAGAACCACCAAAAGTAGAATTGCGTACAACATATAAGGCGTAGAGCTACGCCTTGAAAAGATGTACCCGCAGTCATACTCGAGTGCATCGCTTATGCTTAAGGGTTTTCATTTTATTCTCATTCTCCACTAGGGGTCCCTATGTCATCTATGATGCAGGCTAAGCGCCGTCAAGATTATCAGCCTTGTGCTTTCTCTATCGATAGCGTAGAGCTATGTTTCGAACTATCTAAAGCCAATAGTCGCGTGACAAGTAAGCTTT
Source organism: Glaciecola sp. XM2 (assembly GCF_018595715.1). GTDB lineage: Bacteria > Pseudomonadota > Gammaproteobacteria > Enterobacterales > Alteromonadaceae > Glaciecola. The sequence goes on along the minus strand of NZ_JAHEOJ010000014.1, from coordinate 398,122 downwards.
TGGTTACGCGTAATGACGATAGCGCAACAAAAATAAGCTTGGACGGTGAAGATATTGTTTTGCAAAGTCTGTATATCGACGGTAGAAAAGCCGAAGAAAATACGGATTACACCGTGTCAGACTCAGCGTTAGAAATTAATATCACCGGTGAATCAACCGTGCTGGAGATAGAAAATACCTTATCGCCCGAGGCCAATACATCCCTTGAAGGCTTGTACTATGTCAGTAATGCGTTTTGCACGCAATGCGAAGCCGAAGGCTTTCGAAAGATTACCTATTTCCTGGATAGGCCTGATGTATTGTCGGTGTATACCGTAACGATTATTAGCGATGATGAAAACCTCAAGCAACTACTTAGTAATGGTAATAAAACTGACGATTTTGTTATGCCTGACGGTCGTCGAAAAGTCGTGTGGCACGACCCGCATTATAAACCCTGCTACTTGTTTGCCCTCGTCGCGGGTGACTTTGATTGTTTAGAAGATACGTTTATAACGTCTGAAGGGCGCAGTGTTGCGCTACAAGTGTATGTAGACAAAGGTCGTCTTCATCAGGCTCATCATGCAATGGCGTCTTTAAAACGTGCGATGAAATGGGATGAAGACACCTATGGCTTAGCATACGATCTCGACATCTACATGATTGTTGCTGTAGATTTTTTCAACATGGGCGCAATGGAAAATAAAGGGCTTAATGTATTTAACTCGAAATTTGTCCTTGCCGAGCCTAGTACTGCCACTGATGATGATTATTTTAATATCGAGTCCATTATTGCTCACGAATACTTTCACAACTGGACGGGTAACCGTGTGACTTGTCGCGATTGGTTTCAGTTAAGTTTAAAAGAAGGGTTAACAGTTTTCCGTGACCAACGCTTTTCGGCAGACATGAGCAGCGAGTTAGGTACGCGTATTAGTCAGGTTAAAGTGATGCGCGAACATCAATTTGCTGAAGATGCAGGGCCTATGAGTCATCCCATTCGTCCAGACGAAGTGGTAGAGATGAATAATTTTTATACGGTAACGGTTTACGACAAGGGGGCTGAAGTCATTCGAATGATGCATACCTTGTTAGGTGTAGACGGTTTTAGAAAGGGCATGGACCTTTACTTTGAGCGTCACGACGGCCAAGCGGTAACCTGTGATGATTTTGTACAGGCTATGCAAGATGCCAATAATGTGGACTTAACGCATTTTAAACGTTGGTACTCGCAATCAGGTACACCGCAGATAAAAGTGATCGCCTCAGAGATAGGCGAGCTTATTGTGTCTCAATACAATGCGCCTACGGCCGACCAACAGGTAAAAGAAGACTTATTCATACCATTTAATATCTCTGTGATTGATGAAAGTGGCCAAGAGCATTTACTTAGTGGCACGAATGACGGAACGCTTATCCTAGACGCAGAGCAAAAATGTGTGCCATTGCCAGACAAGACCCAGCGCTATGTTCCAGTCTTACTAGCCGACTTTTCTGCGCCGGTTACGGTGAAGTATAACTACTCTAAAGATGATTTAATTCATATCATTCGATTTGCTCAGAGCCACTATGCTAAGTGGGATGCAAGCCAAAAGCTATATGCGATGTTGATTGGTGAAATATATGCAAATCAGGGGGGAATGTCTCTTGCACTTGAGCACACGATAGCACCGCTGTTTGACGAATTGCTGACGTATATCGCAAGCTCAAACCTTCCTGATGACGTAGTAGCCCAGCTCTTAACCCTCCCGTCTTTTGAAACCCTTGGGGTAGAGTATCAAAACCTTTTACCGTTAACCTTAGATGCTTCACGAGATTCGGTGCACAAAGCATTAGCAAAAAGTGCTCACACTTGGGCGCTAAAAACGCTCAAGCGTGAAAGCAATCAAGCCTATGCTTATGAACAAGGCCAAGTGCACTGGCGCAGTCTAAAGTCGGTGTGCTGTAAACTTATCGCGATTGCGAGTGCCAATGTAGGTGAAGGTGCAATTTCATTTACCGACATCTATGTTAGCAGTGACAATATGACCGATAAATTGGCTGCGATTAAAGCAGTGCAGCAAACCGATGCAGATGTTTTTGATGCACTTATGCAGCGATTTGAAGGCCAATACGGGCACGATCCCGTCGTGATGGATAAGTGGTTTGCATTGCAGGCAAGTGCGGTTCGCACCGATATTTTGTCACGGCTGGATTTATTAAAAGCCCACGGTACTTTTTCGATAAAAAACCCAAATAAGGTTCGGGCAGTCATGGGAACGTTTGCGTTTTATAACACCGCTGGATTTCATGCTGCAGATGGCAGTGGTTACCGCTACGTTGTGGATTATCTCATGGAATTAGATGCCTTGAACCCGCAGGTGGCGGCTCGTATTGTCACCCCCATGCTGCAATTGCAACGTTATGCTGCAGGCCATCAGGAATTGATAAAGTCTCAGTTAACGCGTTTGTTCAATACAAAAGGTCTGAGTAGAGACTTATTTGAAAAATTATCGAAAACGTTATCAAAAGCGTAAGTAGGATGGGTTTTTGGTATGCAACGATATCTATTTCAGATTCAAATGAGCTATGCAGAATGCCAAGATATGTACCAGCAACAAATTCGTTATGTGGTGGTGCATACGCATCTTGGCAAGACGGTTCGTTTACCTAAGGAAAATTTGCGTCCTTTTTTGTTACCAGATGGTATTTACGGTCAGTTTGAACTTATCACTGACGCCAACAATAAAATCAAATCGTTAAAAAAATTGAACTAATTTGTGTATTAAATGCGCACATAACAAAGAAAATGCCAGAAAATAGGGCTTTCAGGGCTAACTGGTACGATTAGTTCTTGCGAATAATGTAAAATGATGTAATCATTTTGTTAATTGAACACTTGTGTCTACACTAATCGTAGTAACGATAGTTTTGGAGAAGGTAACCACATGATAAAGAAGCCTAGCGCATATAAGAAGTCAACGTTAGCAATAGGTGTTGCTGCTGTTTTGGCTGCTGCCTCATACAACGCAACTGCAGCAAGCTGGAGATTTGGTAAAGTCGATGTCACCCTTGACTCAAACTTTACTCTTGCAACCAGCATCCGTACTGAAGATAGAGACTTCAGCCTTATTGGTAACAGCAACGACCCTCAGTTTAACTGGACTGGTTACAACGCCGCGACTAATCCGATTTACCAAAGCGCAGATATTTGGGCTGCTGGAAATGGTGCCTATTCAACAAACGGTGACTTAGGTAACCTAAGTTTTGACCCAGGTCAGGCCTTCTCGACCCAGTTTGTCGGCTTGCATGAGTTAGACATTGCTTATGAGAACTTTGGGTTCTTTGCTCGTGGTTTCTATTTCTACGATTTTGAGTTGATGGACAGCGACCGTGATTGGCAAAACCCAATTACAGGAATAACGGTTGACCCGTGCCAAGACCCAGAAGCACGCGACGAGCTTTGCCGCGATGTGCGCATGTTAGACTTCTTCGTTTACGCTGATTTTGATATCGGTGATATGCCAGCAAGTCTGCGTGTAGGCGATCAAGTGGTTTCGTGGGGTGAGAGCACTTTCATCCAACACGGTATAAACACGACCAATCCTGTTGACGTGACACGTGCTCGTGCACCTGGTGTAGAAGCCAGAGAAGTATTTATTCCGGTGGGCATGGTTTACGGTACGATTGGTCTTACCGATACATTGAGCTTAGAAGCCTACTATCAATATGAATACGAGCGCTCATTGTTACCTGTTGCAGGAAGTTATTTCGCAACGAACGACTTTGCGGGCGAGGGCGGTTCGTTTAACAATATCCAACTTGGTTTTACCGGTAACCCAGATATTGATGCAAACACACTTTTAAGTGGCTTAAATGGTATTGGGGATGCATTGCGCGCTGGCGCAATTACGCCAGAAACTGCCGGTCAGTTGTATTTAGCTTATCCAACGAAAGTCGCTGTTCGTGCACCAAGTAATGCCGCGCAAGATGAAGCGAGTGATTCAGGGCAGTTTGGTGTCAAGCTTGGTTGGTTTGCAGCAGACCTCAACGAAACTGAGTTTGGTTTGTATTACATTAACTATCACTCACAGCGTCCGTTGGTATCGGGCGTAACCTCTGATTTCTCTGCAGAAAGTATTCAGCGCGACCTAGGTATCATTGCAAGCACCGAAATTACCCGTGATAACGTGACTGATTTAGGTGCCTTTACCGAAACGCGCTTTGCTTACCCAGAAGACATACAGTTATACGGCTTGAGCTTTAATACCAATATTGGCGAAACAGCACTAGCGGGTGAATTCGCTTACCGCGTTGACGAGCCGCTACAAATTGACGACGTAGAATTGCTATATACCGCTATGCCTGAGCAGCTTGCAAATGCAGGATTGAGACCAGATTTAGTAGGTATTTCTCAACTTAACAACATCGGTCGCGGTGTTGGTCCAGGCGAGACAGCTGAAGGTTTCTTATTATCAGACACCTGGCAGATTCAGGCAACAGCATCACACGTATTTGGCCCAGCATTAGGTACCGATAACTTAATTCTTTTAGGTGAAGCGGGTTACGTAAATATCGTTGATTTCCCAGATCCTGAAGTGATTCGTTTAAATGCCCCAGGAACGAGCAGAACACCTTCTCTCGAACCGATTCCTGGAACTAATAATCGTCGTGAAGGTCTACATACTGGCTTGTCAAACGGCCCAGAAACTAACCCGTTCGCCAGTCAAGGTGCTTGGGGATATCGTTTATTAGCGGTAGCAGACTTTAATAACGTGTTTGCAGGTATCAATTTACGCGCGCGTGCAACGTTTGCTCATGATGTAAATGGCACGACGCCTGATCCTTTCTTCTTGTTTATTGAGGACCGCAAATCAGCCAACATTGGTTTCACGTTCGATTATTTAAGCAAGTGGTCTTTCACAGCCTCTTATAGTGCGTTTTGGGGTGGTATAGGTACTACCAATGCATTAAGTGATAGAGACTTCGCTTCGTTCAACATTAAATACGCAATTTAAGGACTTTATATATGATGAAGAAATTTGGTGTAGTTGCGGCGAGTATCGCATTCGCAGTAGCCAGTCATTCGGTAGCAGCAAAGGTATCAGAGGCAGAGGCTGCTAGACTAGGCGCCGATCTCACACCCCTTGGTGCTGAGAGAGCGGGCAATGCTGACGGTAGTATTCCTGAATGGACCGGTGGGATTACTGCGCCACCGGCCGGTTATGTGCCTGGTGAGTTTCATATAGACCCTTTTCCAGACGACAAGCCTTTATTTACTATTACCGCGGCAAATTATAAAGAGTATGCTGAGTTTTTAAGTGTGGGTCAGCAAGCAATGTTTGAGACTTACCCTGACACTTACAGAATGCCGGTGTATCAAACTCGCAGAACAGCGTCAAACCCTCAAGAGGTTTACGATGCAACCCTAGCAAATGCAACTCGTGCGGAATTATTACAAGATGGTAATGGTATTCAGGGCGCAGCAATTGGTATCCCTTTTCCAATTCCAAATGACGGCCTAGAAGCAATTTGGAACCACATTTTGCGTTATCGTGGTGTTGCAGTGCAACGTTTTGGCGGCCAGGCTGCAGTAACTGCCGGTGGTGCATTTAACGTAATCGGTTTTGATGAAACACTGATGATTAAATACGCCGAGCCTGGCATGACACCAGAGCAGCTTCTTGAAGAGAACATTTTGTTCAAGTTTAAGCAATCGGTTACGAGTCCAGCGCGTCTGGCCGGTACCGCACTATTAGTGCACGAAACTGTTGACCAAATAAAAGAGCCGCGTCAAGCTTGGACCTACAATACTGGTCAACGCCGCGTTCGTCGTGCGCCGAACATTGCCTATGATGCACCGGGTACAGCTGCTGATGGCTTGCGTACTACGGATGACTTCGATATGTTTAACGGTTCTCCAAATCGTTACAATTGGGAGTTAAAAGGCAAGCAAGAAATGTATGTTGCCTATAACAACTACGCGGTTCATAGCGACCAAGTGACGTATGAGGACATTCTCCACGAAGGGCATATCAACCCAGATTTGACCCGTTTTGAGAAGCATCGCGTATGGGTAGTAGAAGCGACGCTAAAAGACGAGTTTAGACATGTTTATCAAAAGCGTACTTTCTACATTGATGAAGATAGCTGGCAGATTCAAGTTGCTGATATGTACGATAACCGTGACGAGCTATACCGTGTGGCCATTGCCTACGGTGTAAATTATTACGATATTCTTACTCATTGGTCTACCCTTGACGTCTATCATGATCTAAACTCTCGTCGTTACATTGCGATTGGATTAGATAATGAAGAGCGCATGTATGACTTTACTGTCCGACCGACGGACGGAGATTTTACGCCTCAGGCGCTGAGGCGCGAAGGCAAACGTTAAGAATAAACGGTTGGCATCGCCAACCGTTTTTTTATCACTAAAAAAATGGGATATGTGTGGTTACTAAAATTTTCATTTCTCTCTCTTTATTTTTTGTTCTGACTGCTGCACAAGCGCAGCAGGCTTTTCAGGCACCTTTGGTAAAAGATTCGATGTTGCTCGACGCATACCAAGGCGAGGTTACCGTAGTAGTCGGTGAACGCGGTCACATTCTTGTGGGCGATAACCAGAGCGTTAGCCAAGCGATTGTGCCAACGACAGTCACGTTAACCGCGGTTGACGGCCTTAACGAGACCTTCGTGGCGGTAGGGCATGACGCGAGTATTCTTCGCTCTTCAGATTCAGGTAATACCTGGGAATTGGTTTACAGCAATGTGGAGCTAGATCGTCCATTTTTGGATGTGATGTTTATTGACGAGCAGGAAGTCATTGCGGTAGGTGGTTATGGTTTGTTTTACAGAAGCGTTGACGCGGGTCTAACTTGGACGCAAGAGCAATACGTTTCGTTGCTCTCGCCAGATGATATTGATTATTTAGAGAGTATCAAAGACGATGAAGCGTTTTACCAAGAAGAGTTAGACTTTATATTCCCACATTTTAATCGCTTGAGCATGCAAGGTGACAACCTATATCTTGCGGGCGAGGCGGGTCTTGTTGCAAAAAGCACAGACAAAGGCAATAGTTGGGAGCGTTATGAAATCGACTATTACGGCTCATTTTTTGATACCAAGGAGCTGCTGAGCGGCGAATTAATTGCAATTGGGCTGCGGGGTAATATGTTTGTGCTTTCTGAATCCTCTGATTGGGTGACCCTCAATACTTGTGCAACAACTTCATTAAATGCGATTGTCGCTATCAATGATCAATTCCTTGTACTGGGTAACAATGGCGTTGTGTTTTCGCTGGATCCATCGAGTATAAACAGCGAACAAATGAAGGCAGCCGATGCCGATGGTTGCCGTCTTCATAGTTCGCTAACGCGAATCGATACCGATATTTCCTCTGCCATCACCGGCGCGGTGATGCTAAACAATGTATTAACAGCCGTTAGCGCTGATGGTCTTCAATCAATAGAGTTGCCGAATTAATATGAATTCTTTGATAAATTCTTCTGAAAAAATCATTTTTAGAAATCGCGGTTTGCTGATTTCTATTTTTGCAGTGATTACCGTATTTTTAGTGTATCAAGCATCACAATTGAAGTTAGATGCTGGGTTTACGAAAAATATTCCCCTCAATCATGAGTACATGCAGACCTACATTGAACACAAGGAAGATTTTGGCGGTGCAAACAACGTCCTAGTATCGGTGTGTGATACCGAAAGTGATATCTTTAATACGCAATTCTTTGACACCTTAAAAGACGTTCATGACGAAGTATTCTTTATAAATGGCGTTAATCGCTCTTTAGTGGTGTCGCTATTTGCGCCATCTACACGTTTTACTGAGATTGTAGAAGGTGGATTTTCTGGTGGACCTGTTATTCCTGCAGATTTTGATTCCAGCCGTCAATCAGCTCTCGATCTAGTGCGCAAAAACATTGATAAAGCGGGGATAGTTGGGCGTCAGGTATCCAATGATTTTACCTGTGCGATGGTCACAGCTCAATTATTAGAAATCGATCCAGAAACCGGCGAAATACTCGATACCCTTGCTATTGCAGACGAACTTGAAAGCAAACTGCGCACGCAATACGAAACCGATCGAATCAGTATTCACATCATTGGCTTTTCTAAGATGATTGGAGACGTGGCAAATGGTGCTAAGGACGTTGTAATGTTCTTCGCTATTGCCATCGCCATTACCGCAATCATGGTGTTTTTCTTCTGCCGTTCCATCATGCTGACGGTTTTACCTTTGTTGTGCTCATTTATTGCGGTGGTATGGCAACTTGGTTTGCTGACAGTATTTGGTTTTGGCATGGACCCCATGTCGATATTGGTGCCATTTTTAGTTTTTGCTATTGGTGTTAGCCACGGCGTGCAAATGATCAACGCGGTAGGCAAAAGAGCTGCTCAAGGCGTAGACGTAAAAGTTGCCTCTCAACATGCATTTAGAACATTATTAATTCCTGGCGGGATAGCGCTCTTATCAGACACGGTAGGGTTTATGACACTGCTGGTCATCGATATCGGTATTATCCGAGAGCTTGCGATTACTGCGAGTATGGGTGTTGCGGTCATTATCTTAACGAACTTATTACTGCTTCCTGTATTGATGTCGTACGTCACGCTTAGCGAGAAAAATAAAGCCCGATATCAAGCAAAAAGCGCTGATTCTGCTATATGGAAGACGGTAGCGAACTGTGCCTCAGGTAAACCAGCACTTGTCATTGTATTGATCACTGGCGTTTTGTTTGCGTGGGGATTAAATCAGTCTCAGGAATTGAAGATTGGCGATTTACACGCCGGCGCACCGGCCTTACATGAAGACTCGCGCTACAATCAGGATACCTTCCTGATCACCGATAAATTTGAAATTACTGTAGATTACATCTCCGTTATCGTTGAAGCACCTGAGTCTGCTTGTATGAACTATGACATCATGACGGCGGTTGATGATTTCCAATGGAGAATGCAAAACGTACCTGGCGTGCAGTCTGCGATATCACTTACATCGGTTGCCAAGCAAGTCAATGCCGGCTACAACGAAGGTAATCCAAAGTGGCAGGTGTTACCTCGCAATCAAGCAACCATGGTACAGGCAGTTTCTAGAGTGCCTACGTCGTCTGGCCTGCTTAATGCCGATTGTTCTGCGATGCCAGTGATTTTATTCATGGAAGATCACAAAGCGGAAACGATTAACACGGTTGTTTCTGCAGTCAAAGAGGTCAGTGCTTTATATGCAACAGATGAACTTACCTTCAATTTGGCTACTGGGCCTGTGGGAGTGATGGCAGCAACGAACGAAGCGGTAGAATCCTCACAAGATCCTATGCTGTATTACGTGTTTGGTGCGGTTATTCTTCTGTGTCTGTTGAGCTTCCGCTCATTGCGCGCGACCTTGTCGGTAGTGATTCCGCTTTATGTGGTATCTATCCTCGCGCAAGCATTGATGACGTATTTGCAAATTGGCCTGACCGTTTCAACGCTACCGGTAATTGCACTGGGTGTTGGTATAGGTGTTGATTACGGTATTTATATACTTTCTACGATGAACGCTAAACTACGCGAAGGTGAATCAGTTGAAGCTGCTTATTATGCAGCGCTTCAAGAGCGTGGCAGTGCGGTGCTCTTTACCGGTATTACTCTGGCAATTGGTGTAAGCACTTGGGTGTTTTCATCACTTAAATTCCAAATGGATATGGGAATATTGCTTACCTTTATGTTCGTTGTGAACATGTTAGGTGCAATAATTGTACTGCCGGCCATCGCTAGATTGCTTTGGTTCAAATCGGGGAAAAAATAATTTTTAATATTTATGCGCAACATTTACATAGCGTTTGTTGCGCAAAAAATATATGAATATTTCGCCACTCAAAGCGTATCAACTGGTCTAGAAATTTAAAGGAGTCTTTTGACTCCTTTTTTTATGCATAAAAGGCAAATGCTTATTCAAGTTGTAAAAAAGGCGTTAATATTTTCTAGTAAACTATTAATTTTTTTAGGAAAATACCGTTAACAATAAATGTAGTTTTAAACTGGCAATATTGATTGTTGGTAACTACCTTTTACTTTAACGCACACGACACATAAATTGAGATTGCATATGACGGTCAATCACCATCAACACTCGGTCCTGTTAGATCAGGTATTTGCATTAATTAATGAAAAAGTGGATCCGCAAGAATCTAATCTAGTTTCGCAGTTTGCGCACTTACTTTATAAGAACATGTCCTTCAATGATTTAAGCGGTAGAAGCGACAGTGATCTTTATGGCGCGGCTTTAAGCTTATGGCGACAGCTTCAAGAGAAACATACAGGTGAGCCGCTTATCAGGGTGTTTAACCCTGAGATTGCGAAACAAGGGTGGCAATCATCCCATACCATTATTCAAATTATTGTCGATGATATGCCGTTTCTTGTTGATTCTGTGCGAATGGCTATCAATCGTTTACAAATCACCTCGCATCTTATCTTACATTCCCCCATGCACTTTAATCGTGACGCAAACAAGAAAGTGATTGATTTTGTTGATGGTGAGTCCCGTAATAAAGCACACTGTTCAGAGACGGTGTTTTTTATAGAGGTAGACCGCTTATCTCGAGCAACAGATATTAAAAAACTAACGGACGAGCTACATTCGGTCGTTAGCGAAGTGTCGTTATCGGTGTCTGATTGGCAAAGTATGCGCGAAAAGTTAGCGCAAATTACAAAAAGCTTTGATTCGTCAAAAAGTGACAGTTGTTCAGAGGAAACCCTACAAGCCAAAACGTTTTTAAACTGGCTAAATGACCATAACTTCACGCTTATGGGTTATCGTTATTACGATGTTAAGGCTATTGAGGGTGATCACCTTTGGGTATCTGACAACGACAGCAGTTTAGGCTTAATGAAAAACTCTATTAGCGATAAAGAGCGTTTGCTCTCACAAATGCCAGCATCGGCGCGTGATGAAGCGCTCTCTAGCAATCCACTGATGCTAACTAAAACCAATACTCATTCGCGTGTTCACAGACCGGCATATATGGATTACATCGGTATTAAGGTGTTTGACGATAAAGGCGCTGTTTGTGGAGAACATCGCTTTTTAGGGCTTTACTCCGCATCTTTTTACAACAGCAGTGCTACAGATTTGCCCATGTTAAAAGAAAAAATTAACAGAATGTGCAAGTTATCTGGTTTTGAAGTGGGTACCCATGCTTACAAAGCATTTGTGAATATTGTCGAAACCTATCCAAGAGATGAGTTACTGCAAACGTCAGATGAAGAACTCGCACAAATCATTTTGGGCATTTTTCAAATGCAAGAGCGGGGCATGTCAAAACTCTTTGTGCGCCGTGACACCTTTGGCCGCTTTTTCTCATGCATGGTATATGTGCCAAGAGAACGCTATAACACCCAATTAAGAAAAGACACTCAGGCGCTACTGAAGCGTTCGTTTAATGCTAAAGGGGAAGTTGAATTTAATACATACTTTTCTGAGTCGGTATACGCAAGAACCCATTATATCGCGCGCGTAACTAATAATAATTTGGAGTTCGATGTGAACGAAATCGAGAACAATCTCATTGAATTAACCAAGTCGTGGCAAGATAAGTTAAATGCCAAAATTGTCGCCTATTATGGAGACGAGAATGGTAAATCGGTAGTCAGAAAATATGACAATGCATTTTCAAGAAGCTACGCCGAGCAAAACTTACCGAGTGCTGCGCTAGTTGACATACAACATATCGAAACACTTACGCAAGACTCTCCACTCGATATTCTCTTTTATCGCCCTCAAGAAGAGGGTAGCGAATCTGATATCGTCAAACTCAAACTGTACCATTTACATGAGCCTATTCACTTGTCTGACGTATTGCCCATGTTGGAAAACTTTGGGCTTCGCGTCGTAGATGAGAGCCCGTATAGAGTCACTAACGAGCAAGGCGAAATTAGCTGGGTCATGGATTTTACCATGTTACACAAACAGAGCCATGACTTTGATATGGAGCGTGCCCAAGCACTTTTCCAATCAGCATTTGGCGATGTGTGGACCAGCCACCTTGAGGATGATGGCTTTAACCGTCTTATTTTGGGCGGTCAAATCGAGGGGCGCATGGTGACCATCGTGCGTGCGTATGCTAAATACATGCGTCAAATAGGCTCTTCCTTTAGCATCGATTACATTGCTAATACATTGGCCTCATACACAGATATTGCAAAAGATCTGATTAAGTACTTCGATCAAAAGTTTTGCCCATCTACTAAACGAAATGCCAAAAAGCTCGAAACCCTAGAGCAAGGTATTTTGCATAAGCTTGATGGCGTATCGAATCTTGATGATGACAGGATCATTCGTCGGTATTTGGATTTAATTAATGCGACCTTGCGTACCAATTTTTATCAGCAAGATGCTAATGGTAATGCAAAACACTATGTGTCGTTTAAGCTGTTACCTGAGCGCATTCCAGAAATGCCGTTGCCACTGCCTAAATTTGAAATATTTGTTTACTCTCCACGAGTAGAAGGCGTGCATTTACGAGGCGGAAAGGTTGCTCGCGGTGGTTTGCGTTGGTCAGACCGCATGGAAGACTTCAGAACCGAAGTACTTGGCTTGGTGAAAGCCCAACAGGTGAAAAACACGGTAATTGTGCCGGTAGGTGCAAAAGGTGGTTTCGTATGCAAACGCATGCCCAAAGATGCCGACCGTGCGACGATGCTCGCTGAAGGTCAAGCATGCTATAGAATCTTCATCCGAAGCTTGCTTGATATCACCGACAATATTGTAGATGGTAAGGTGGTGCCGCCTAAGCAGGTCGTAAGATTAGACGAAGACGATACCTATCTTGTGGTGGCTGCGGATAAAGGCACCGCAACCTTCTCAGATATTGCAAATGGAATATCGCAAGAGTTTAACTTTTGGCTTGGTGATGCCTTTGCTTCCGGTGGTAGCGTAGGCTATGACCATAAAAAGATGGGGATCACGGCAAAAGGCGCTTGGGAATCTGTTAAGCGTCATTTCAGAGAGATTGGCATGGATTGTCAAACTACGCCGTTCACCGCGGTTGGCATTGGTGACATGTCGGGTGATGTATTTGGTAACGGTATGTTGCTGTCTCAACAGACTAAAATTATTTGTGCCTTCAACCACATGCATATTTTCTTTGACCCCTCACCAGACCCGCAAAGCACATACAAAGAGCGTCAGCGTTTGTTTGACGATCCGAGTTTGTCTTGGGACGATTATAATCGCGACCTGATTTCTAAGGGTGGCGGCATTTTCAAACGCAGTGAGAAGTCGATAAAACTCTCCCCTGAGATGAAAAAATGGCTCAACACCCGTCAGTTAACGATGACGCCTAACGAACTCATCCATAATGTCTTAAAGATGCCTGTTGATCTCATTTGGAACGGCGGCATAGGCACGTATATCAAAAGCTCTAAAGAATCCCATTCAGATGTTGGTGATAGAGCAAACGATAGCTTACGTGTTAACGGAAAGGACGTTAAGGCAAAAATCGTGGGCGAGGGCGGTAACCTTGGTTTAACGCAGTTAGGACGAATTGAGTTTGCCGCAAATGGCGGTCGTGTTAATACTGACTTTATTGATAATGTTGGGGGTGTTGACTGTTCAGATAATGAAGTCAATATCAAAATTCTCCTTAATAGTTTGGTGAACAATGGTGACCTAACCATAAAACAACGTAACAAAGTACTCTACGATATGACTGATGACGTTGGCAGTATTGTAATAGAAGACTGTTACCGCCAAACACAGTCTATCTCAATCACTCACCTTGGTGGCGTGAAACAATTAAAAGAACAGTTGCGCTTTATTCATGGCTTAGAGCGTGAAGGCGCGTTAAATCGGGAATTAGAGTTCATACCAAGTGATGATGAAATTTCTGAGCGCGTTGTAACCGGACAAGGCTTTACTCGACCTGAGTTAAGCGTATTAATTGCCTATGGCAAAATGGTATTAAAAGATGAATTCAATATTGAGGAGATTACCAATAATCCTTACTACGAAAAGCATCTTATTAACGCATTTCCCCCCGTATTACGCGAGAAGTATAAAGCGCAAATGCAAGACCATCCGCTTCGAAGCGAGATCATTGCCACTAAGCTGACCAATGAAATCGTCAACGATATGGGTCTTAACTTTGTGTTCAGGTTGCAGGAAGAAACCGGTGCGTCTGCCGCTGAAATTGCACATGCCTATAGTATTGTAAAAGGCGTGTTCGATATGCAAACGCTATGGAATGAAGTGGAGCAGCTTGATAATAAGATTGATGCTACTTTGCAATTGCAAGTGCTCGACGATATGCGCCGCACGCTTCGCCGTACCGCTAGATGGTATATTCGTCACGGCGATAAACAGCAAGATATCCAAGCTGCGATTGATAAGTATCGCTCTAGCTTCGTTGTGATAAACAAAAACTTACCCAATTACTTAGTCGAAAGTGAGCTGGCTGAAGTTGAAAAGCGCACGGAGCAATTGATTGCACAGAATTTGCCAAAAGAGCATGCATACCGTGTTGCAAGCCTAAGCAATATGTTCTCATGTTTAGATTTAGTGCAAATTGCGGATATCGAGCAGCGCCCGGTTGATGTGGTAGCGCGCTTGTATTATCAACTTGGCAATAAGTTTGAACTGCATTGGTTCTTGCAACAAATAAACTTGCAACATGTGGCTAACCACTGGCAAGCCCTAGCACGAGCAAGTTACCGTGAAGAACTAGACTGGCAGCAGCGAGCGTTAACCTCCGTGTTACTCAACAGTGCACCTAAGAGTAAGGACGCAGATAAAATCCTAGACAAGTGGATAAGTGAGAACAAAGTTAGCTTGGATCGTTGGTATCATATGATGACTGAGTTCAAAACCTCTGAAAACCATGAATTCGCCAAGTTTTCTGTCGCTTTACGCGAATTGATGCTGTTAAGCATCAGCGCAAACCATTAAACTATAGCGCGTTACAGGTTATATTGAACAGCCCTGCTTGCAGGGCTGTTTTTGTTTTACTTGCCATAATCATTATTTATCTAGGAACCTAGGAACAGCGTGTACTCGATTACTCAAAAACTGCTTCTCTCATGTGATCCCGAATGGAGCCATGACGTCTCAATTGGCTTTTTAAAGCGCACCGGCAGCAATGTGCTTAGCTCACTTTACTCCCAAAGCTTGGACGACAAGCCAGTTGAATGTTTTGGCTTGCGGTTCAAAAACCCTATTGGACTTGCCGCTGGGCTTGATAAAAATGGCGAGTGCATAGACGCATTTGCAAAAATGGGATTTGGTTTTATTGAGGTCGGCACTGTTACGCCATTGCCTCAAAGCGGTAACGACAAACCTCGGCTTTTCCGCCTGCCTGAGCATCGTTCTATTATCAACCGCATGGGCTTTAATAATAAGGGTGTCGATTACTTAGTTGAGCAAGTAAAGCGCTCTCACTATGATGGCGTGCTGGGTATCAACATTGGTAAAAATAAGGTGACCGCGGAAGAAGACGCATTAAGTGATTACCTCGTATGCTTAAACAAAGTACATGAGCATGCGTCGTACATTACTATTAATATCTCGTCGCCAAACACGCCAGGGCTTAGAAATCTTCAATACGGTGATGCGCTTAATCGCTTGTTAAGTGGCCTACGCGAACAAAACGAAGTGCTTAACGAAAGGCATAAAAAGAAAGTTCCTTTGCTTGTGAAAATAGCGCCAGATCTTGACGAAGTTGCCATCTCACAAATTGCGCAAGCGCTTATTGCCACTGAGATGGACGGCGTAATAGCGACCAATACTACCCTGGACAGAACAGCAGTTGCCGGCCATGAGCATGCCGATGAAGCAGGGGGCTTGAGCGGAGAAGCACTTACCCAAAAGAGCTTAAGCGTAACTGCCACCCTATCAGACGCTTTAGGCGGCAAGCTACCTATTGTCGGAGTAGGCGGTATCAGCAGCGCGCAAGATGCTAGAGAAAGGTTTAAAGCAGGTGCGACCTTGTTACAGGTGTACTCAAGTTTTATCTATCAGGGGCCTGCATTGGTCAAGGAACTCGTAAATGCTTGAAGTACTATTAATTGCGGCAAAGGGCCTAGATGAGCTACTGAAGCTAGAAATTCAACAAATCTTGAATGAGCCGCGAGATGTGCACGTTACGCCAGGGCAATGCCGTTTAAATGTGAGTTTAGAAGAGGCCTATAAGCTGAATCTACATACGCGTTTAGCGAATCGCTTGCTGCTTGTTGTTGCCAGCGGAAAAGTCAAAAATGCTGATGATATCTATACCCTCACTCAACAAGTGGATTGGCCAGCACAGTTCGACGTCAATTCATCTTTCGCTATCCGTTTCAATGGGGTTAACCGGGAAATCCGTAATTCACAGTTTGGTTCTTTGAAAATTAAAGACGCGATTGTAGACCAGTTTGCAGAAGAATTGGGACGTCGACCAGACGTGTCTAGGCAAGATCCAGACGTGCAAATTCACGGTAGGTTACGCCGAGAAACACTCGATATTTGTATCGATTTTTCAGGTGAAAGTTTGCACCAGCGTGGCTATCGAGCACAAACCGGTGATGCACCGCTCAAAGAACAGGTTGCCGCTGCTATACTCATGCGCAGTGGTTGGGCAGAATCTCGCGATAAGTGCTTACTCGATCCGATGTGTGGGTCAGCAACAATTGCCATTGAGGCGGCGCTTATGGCAACCAATACGCCGCCAAACCTGAATCGTTTTCACTGGGGATTTGAGCATTACCTTGGACATAACCGCACGCTGTGGAGCAAAGTGAAGGACGCTGCTGAGGCGGCAATCACAAAACCAAGCTGCCATATCTATGCGTTTGATATAAGCACTAAATTGCTCGATATAGCCAAAGAAAATGCGGCACTGGCGAATATGCTAGAGCACATCACTTTCAAACAGTGCGACGCGCTACAAGCGCAAGTGCCAGAGTCCGAAGGCTTTATTGTGAGTAATCCCCCTTATGGTGAAAGGCTAGGGGATTATGTTGGTTTATTGCCTTTGTATGATGGACTTGGAAAGCATCTAAAAGCGCATTTTGCCAATTGGCGCGTGTCGCTGCTCTCTTCAGATCAACAGTTGTTAAAAGCATTAAAGCTTAGAACCCACAAAAAGTATGCAATAAACAACGGCAAGCTAGAATGTATTTTAGCAAATTATGTGCTTGATACCGATAACCTCGCAAAGTTTGATAAAGACCATAGTGAGGTGGCACAGGAGTTTGCTAATCGTTTAATAAAAAACCAAAAGCGTTTACAAAAATGGATAAAGCGCGAGCAAATACAAGCGTATCGTATTTACGATGCTGACCTTCCACATTATAATTTTGCCATAGACGTATATGGTGATCATGTCATCGTACAAGAATACGCTCCGCCTAAAAGCCTTCCAGTCGCGGTTGCCGCTGAGCGCTTACAGCAAGCTCTGTTGCGCATTCCCAAGATACTTGCCTGCGATAGCAGTCGAGTTGTGGTCAAACAGCGCTCCATTCAATCGGGCCCTAACCAATATCAAAAGCAAGGCAACACTAAGCAGCGTATTGTGGTTGAAGAATATGGTGCAAAGTTTTATATCAATCCTAGTGACTATCTAGATGTTGGGTTGTTTTTAGACCATCGCACCACCAGACAAATGTTCGCAGCTAAAAGCAAAGGCAAACACGTACTTAACCTTTTTTGTTACACCGCTAGTGTCTCTGTGCACGCTGCGTTGCACGGCGCGAAGTCTGTTACCAGTGTGGATATGTCGAAAACGTATATCAATTGGGCAAAAGATAACTTTGCACTGAATAGTCTCACTGGCATGCACACCTTTGAGCAACAAGATTGCTTGCAGTGGATAGAGAAGCGCGCAAACGGTAATCAGCCAAAATTTGACGCCATTTTTATTGACCCGCCTTCTTTTTCCAACTCAAAACGCATGGACGACACTTGGGATGTGCAGCGCGACCATATAGCGCTAATAGAAAAAGCGCTAAAATGCCTTGCCCCCGACGGTTTTATTTACTTTAGCAACAACTTACGTAAGTTTAAGTTAGATGAGCAAAGCCTGTTAGATATGGGGGTGACAATAAACAACATTGGACCTAAAACTATTCCAGAAGATTTTGCCCGCAACCCCAAGATACATCATTGCTGGGAGCTATCGGTATGACGCAGCAAATGCCCCACGAACTTATTTTATACACAGGTCCACATTGTGAACTTTGTGACCACGCCTTAGACGTAATTGCTCAGTTGCCTGACAACGCGGTGAACGTTAAGTCAGTCAATATTCGCAACAGTACTGAGCTATATCATCTGTATGGCGCGCGAATCCCAGTTATTAAGCGCGTAGACTCGAGCGCAGAATTAGGCTGGCCTTTTGATTTAGAAGCATTAGAAACTTTCCTCATATGAACCTTATTCAATTAAAAAACGCGTCCATTTTATTTGGTCAGCCACCTCTTATCGATGGTGCGGACCTTAATATCCAGACCCAAGAAAGAGTGTGTATTCTTGGTCGCAATGGTAGCGGCAAATCGACGCTACTGAAGGTACTCAGCGGTGAACTGAAGCTTGATGATGGCCAGCGAATTGTCGCCGGTGAAACGGTGATTTCGCGTTTAGAACAAGATCCTCCCGCACACACCGATACCAGTATTTTTGAATATGTTGCTCAGGGCCTTGGCGATAACGCTACGCTTATCACTGAATACCATGCACAAGCTGACTTGGTCGCGCAAGATGCAAGCGAGCAAGCATTATTAAAACTTCAAGCGTTACAAGAACAACTCGATGCACGCAACGCTTGGCAGTTAGAGCAACGTATTGACAACGTGTTGACGCAACTGTCGCTTCCCGCTAATACACTTTTAAGCGACCTCTCGGGTGGTTGGAGACGAAAAGCAGCACTTGCAAGGGCTTTGGTTAGTCAACCGGATGTATTGTTACTCGATGAGCCAACCAACCACTTAGATATTGATATGGTGAAATGGCTTGAGAAAACCTTGTTATCTTTCGCAGGCACCCTTGTATTTATTAGCCACGACAGGAGCTTTATTCGGAATCTAGCAACCCGCGTTGTTGATATTGACCGAGGCCAAGTAACTTCATATCCGGTAAGTTACGATAAATACCTCGAACAAAAAGCACATGACTTGGAAGTAGAAGCGACTCACCAAAAAGAGTTTGATAAAAAGCTGGCGAAAGAAGAAGTGTGGATACGCCAAGGAATTAAAGCGCGAAGAACCCGCAATGAAGGACGCGTAAGAGCACTAAAAGCATTGCGCGAAGAATATAAAGCGCGCAGAAAAGTGATGGGCACAGCGGTTATTCAAAGTGGAGCGGGGCACCGCTCTGGCAAACGCGTATTTGAGCTTGAGCACGTGAGTTTTGGCTATGAAAATCTAAGGTTAATTGACCAACTCGATCTGTTAATCACGCGCGGTGATAAACTCGCGCTGATTGGTGCTAATGGCTGTGGCAAATCATCTTTGATTAAGCTATTACTTGGTGACATAGAGCCACAGGAAGGTTCGGTACATAGGGGCGTGAACCTTGAAATTGCTTATTTTGACCAACACCGCAGTCAATTAGAGCTAGATAAACCGCTAATTGATGCCATTGCTGATGGAAAAAGAGAAGTGATGGTGAATGGGGCTCCAAGGCACGTCATTAGTTACCTGCAAGACTATTTGTTTAGTCCAGAGCGAGTCAATGCTCCGGTTTCTACGTTATCTGGTGGTGAGAAAAATCGTCTTATGCTCGCTAAGTTAATGCTCAAGCCGAGTAACCTTTTGATATTGGATGAACCAACTAACGACCTTGATGTCGAAACGCTGGAATTACTGGAATCCCTTTTGGTAGAGTATGACGGCACGGTATTGTTGGTTAGTCATGATCGTGAATTTATCGATAATGTTGTGACGTCTAGTCTTGTGTTTGAAGGCGACGGTAAGATCACAGAGTTTGTGGGTGGCTATTCAGATGCGCAGGCATGGTATCAACAAAGTCAGCAAGAAAAGCCGAAAACTAAGAAAAACATTGAAAAAGCGACCATTTCGCCGCTTATAAGTGAAAACAAGGCTACTCAAAAAAAGGTCAACAAGTTATCATACCACCAGAGTAGAGAGCTTGAATCGCTTCCAAAAGAAATTGAGAAGCTTGAAGTCGCATTAGCAGCCTTGCAAACACAAGTAAACGACGCTGAGTTTTTTCAACAAGGGTCGGACATCACTCAACCAGTGCTTGATAAATTACAAGCGTGTGAGCACGACTTGGAAGTTGCGTTCGAGCGCTGGGAAGAGTTAGAAGAACTAAAAAATAATGTGTAGTTACAGGATATTGAATGAAATTTAATCACTTGATGGGTGTTGTTGCCCTCAGTTCACTGCCAGCGATGGTTACGGCGCAAGCACTTGATGTACAAGTATTACCTACAATAGAGCTATCAAATTATCAATTTGCGGCGTCTATCGATAACACGGGGCTAGCGCTGGTTACCGTTGAAGACCCCTTTAATCCTCCGATTGATTTAACCCTGTTCAATGTCGATGACTTTCCAAGTCTTAGCGACCCGGTGGGCGCAGCCCAGGGGGATTTTAACCTGACTGACTATACCGGTGTGGTCGCTGTATTCCGTGATAATGCCAACAACTTTACCGTGCTAGGTCAAAAACTAGCCACTTTTGTTGGTTATCAAACCGACGGCTTTGACAATCTTTATGTTTCTGGCTTTGACCAAGAATCCGACGCAACAAACGGATTTAGCTTTTCCATGAACACCACCTTAACCGGCTCTGTCAACGGGACGCATATCGTAGGAAACAGTCCCGGTTTATATTTTCCATACGACTATACCGACGCCGATGGCGTCGAACGTACTGCGGTTATCAATGATTTTCCGCTCAGAGCGTTTGTGCAAGTGGGCGATCAAGTCTCGCCGCTATTGCCCATTGACCAAACCCTAGGTGGGGTGAGTGAAGTATTTGCAATTAACAGCAACTTACAAGCCGTTGGTACATCATCGGTCTCCGCTAGTACATTTATAACCGATAGTATCGATGCGTGTAACTCAGATGAAGTGACTACCGATATTGAAGTCTGTCTGTATCAAGCTCGCACGCTTTCGCGCGAACGCCACACAAGAAGAGCGACGGTATGGCAGTTAGATGCGCAAGGTGAAACCATAAGTACTGAAACGTTTGGTTTATCATTTACACCTGAGGCAGACGATACGTTTAACTATGTAAACGAAGCGGTTGATATTAATACGCAAGGCATTGCTGTAGGCAATGGTCAGGTACTCGGTGAATTTTCAGTGCGTAATTTGGCGATGCTGTATCAAAATTCACAGACGCGTCAGTTACTCCCTGAGGACGTAGAGCTAGAAGGTGAAACGGGCGGAAGCTTTGCCATCGGCATCAATGACGATGGACTCATTGCAGGATATCAAGCCCAAGCAATAAACGGAGCGGGTGTCGCAAAGATGTTCGTGTATAACTTAAACGATGATTCCTTTGAATTTTTCCCGGGCTTTTTCCGAAGCTCCAATACCTTTCCAAGAGATATAAACAATAACGGCATCATTGTGGGCGATGCAGAAATCGAAGTCGCTCAAGGAACAAGACCCAGGGCAGCATTTAGATTTGATACTGCGACAAATGAGTTTATCGATCTAAATACTTTGCTGGCGTGTGATAGCCCACTTCAACTTATTTCAGCCGTGGGTATTAACGATAACAATGAAATTATCGCTGATGCGGTGGTATTAGATGAATTGCGCTCTGTAACAGGTGAGGTGCTCGTTGATTCTGCGGGTGAGCCATTGCTGACTCAAAGTAGAGTTGTCACGGTAAAGTTAACACCAAACAATCAGCCTGTTCCAGATTGCAGCGCAGATGACGGTACCGATGACCCTGATAATCTCGAGAGAAAAGGTGCCTCAAACTCTGCATGGTTCTTATTATTTGTATTATCGATTTTAGGTTTCAGAAGATTCAAATAATACGCTAACCCTCAATGTCTTCCTAGCGGCCACGTTTTACGTGGCCTCTTTTGTTTTTAATAACCAGTACACATAAAAACATATTTTTTATGTGAATTTAGTCCAAAGAGCAAATCACCAAAATTCAAGAAGTTATGAACACTGTCCTAAATGTCGCGACTTTTTAGGTTGAAGCTATTGATATTGTGCTGTATCTATATAGATATGACATTTTTATTACGCCTGACGGCAAGATGAATGGTCATACTATCTAACAAAGAGAGGCAATCAATGAAGAGACAAAAACGAGACAAATTGAGCAGAGCTCACGCTAAAGGTTATCAGGCCGGAATTGCTGGTCGTTCTAAAGAAAACTGTCCGTTCCATGCATTTGACGCGCGATCACACTGGCTAGGCGGCTGGCGAGAAGCTGCTGGAGACCGACAACTGGGTCTCAGTCCTCGTTAAAGAATTTATAATAAAAACGCCGGGAACATTACCCGGCGTTTTTGTTTTAGCGAACTATCAGACCTACTAAAACGCAGATGTATCTTGAAACAAGCCTACTTTTAAATCTTCAGCCGTATAAATAACACGACCATCGACCGCTACTGAGCCATCGGCCAAGCCCATGAATAACTTACGCTTAATGACACGTTTAAAATCAATACGATAGGTCACTTTTTTCGCCGTTGGTAGAATTTGACCGGTAAATTTAACCTGACCAACACCTAAAGCTCGCCCTTTACCCGGGCCACCAGACCAACCTAGGAAAAACCCCACGAGCTGCCACATCGCATCCAATCCTAAACACCCAGGCATAACTGGGTCGCCAGGGAAGTGGCAATCGAAAAACCACAAGTCAGGTGTGATATCGAGTTCAGCCTCAATATACCCTTTACCGTGCTCTCCACCTTCGTCGGTGATAGTGGTAATGCGGTCCATCATCAGCATGTTTGGCGCGGGCAGTTGGCTGTTACCAGGACCAAAAAGCTCACCAGAGCTACACTTTAATAATTCTTCGCGTGTGAACGCATTTTGTTTTTCAGACATGTTGGCTTCTTATAATTAAAATCAGGGCATAATTTAGCGAACACTTGTACGCTAAACAACTCTGAACAGTGATTTTTTTCAATTTATTATTAAATTCCTCTACAATTACCCTAGTGAAAGGATGAGTACGACAATGCGAAACAAAAAACTGCAGGCGAATGCCGAGAAACAAAAGCGCTACAGAGAGCGCCAAAAGGCCATGGGCAAAAAAATGGTGCGCGGCTACATAACGCCAGAGGCAATGGACAACTACAATGAGATTGTAGAAAAAACCAACTGGACCGACAGTGATATACTTTCCAATGCCTTAAGAATCACGTACGCTGCCTATAAAAATGGACAGATTCGGCCGCTCAATAAATGGTTAGAGCAGGATGAACGTAAAAAACAAGCACTAAAAGCTCGTCAGCAACACATGCAAAACTCACAAAAAGGCAAAGAAACACAAGAGGGTAGCGAGTAGTTAGTTTTCGTTGATAAAAGACTTAGGGTTAGACTGCTAGCATTGGTGTTAACTAATTCACTTCGTAATGAGCAGAGGTTTTAGTAGTAAAAAGTCATTAGTAGGAGCGATATTTTGTCAACGTCAGACTATAAAAAGTACTTCAGTGAACATCACAATGGTCCTTTTCGCAAGGTAACCTTGTTAACACGTCCAATTAAGCCACTTCTTGATATCAATGGCTCAGACGCAAGCTTGAAAGATTTACAGGATAGGATGTTTGCTAGCGAGCGTGGTCAGAACAAAGTCCTGACGTTATTTGATAAGTCGAGTCAAGAAAAAGCCGTGCTCATAAACAGCGCTGCCTATCACCTCGGCAGGCCAATATGTCTCATATCATGTGCTGATTTTGTTCACCATTATATAGGCGAGACAGAAAAAAATATTACGCGCTTAATGGCAAAAGCAGAAAACAAAAAGTGGTTATTGTTTTTTGATGAAGCTGATGCTCTTTTCAGTGCCTATTCATCCGACGATGAAAATGAAAAAAGCTTGCTGACTATCCGTTTTGATTACTTGCTCAAGCAAATGTCATCACATTCAGGCTTATTGATAGTATCCATCGATACGCATACTTGCTTAGACAAGCTAGCCTATCTAACCGATAGATTAGAGCCTATTTCATCTGTCTTTCCGCGCCGGTAAGCGAGCTCATTACATGTAACATCACATACCCATTCACGAAGACATCAGCGTGTTGGCATGAAGTACACCTGAAATGACTAACCACTCAGTTGGACGTGTATCTTGTCTACATCGCCTTTTTCAATAATCCTAATGCGACATCAACAGGCATGGGTTTAGCAAAGAAGTAGCCCTGAACTTGATCAAAGCCTATTTGTTTGGCCATATTTAAATGTTGTTGTGTTTCTATCCCTTCAGCAACGACTTTTTTACCTAGGTTTTGGCAAAGGGGGACAAGTGCTCGCAATATCTTTTCTGCACTTTCGTTTTCGAGCATTTCTTTAATGAAGCCATGGTCAAACTTGATTTTGTCAGCAGGGAAAGACTTAAGGTAGTTAAGTGAACTATACCCTGTGCCAAAGTCATCTAACGAAATTGTTATGCCCAGATCATGGAGTTTTGTGATGTTTAATTTACCACTTTGGATACTTTTCATTGCCGAGGTTTCTGTAATTTCTATATGCAATTTATTGATATCCCGACCAAGGCTTTTACTGAGTTCAACAACCCGAGTGATATAGTCATTATCATTTAAGCCATCAGTAGAGAGATTAATTGCAAGGCTGAGCTTTCCCGCATTAGAGTGTCGCCAAGCGCTTAGCAATCGGGTTGCTTCATTTAATACCCATATATCCAGCTTGGGCATAAGGTGTAGTTGTGCCAAATAGGGCAAAAATTCCACGGGTGATAGAACGCCTCTTACGGGATGTTGCCACCTCACTAATGCTTCAAACCCTTGAATATCATTTTTGTTTACGTCATAAAGCGGCTGCAAGAAGAGTATGAACTCTTGGTTTTTCAGTGCCTTACGTAACTCATTTTCAATTTCTATGGTATTACTTATTTCTGGCGTAAGATCGCTAAATACCACAGTCCTTGCGCCGCCGGCTTCCTTCGCCTGTTGAAGTGCTCGCTGAGCGTTGAGCATGACAGTTTCAGGGCTTTTGAATGGCTCTAATTTAGCGGCTCCTACACTTATATCAATATGAAAACTTTGATTGGCTAAATGAATAGTGTTTGACAACGTCTTTCTAACGCGCTCAAGCTGTTCTGGGGTGCTTGCGCTATCGTTGATTAAACACGCAAATACGTCACCGGTCAGTCGTGCTTTGGCAAACGCATTGTGTGGCATGTTCTGAAAACGAGCGGCAATCGATACAAGTACTTCATCTCCTTGTTTTACACCGCCAGCTTCATTGATTCGTTTGAACTTATCAATCCCAAAAAGCACTACTTTTAATTTATCTTCTTGTTGAGATTGAGCACTTTGCCATTGCGTAATCGCTTGCTCGAAACCCTCTCGATTGACAAGGCCAGTAAGCGGGTCATGATTTCCGAGGTAATTCAGCCTATTTCTAATGGCTTGACGTTGCTTTCGTTCCGAGTCGAGTAACCACATGACAAGTCCTAAGCCAAGCACCGAGTAAGCAAATAACTCAACCGCACCATGATAAGACACGAGAGGGCTTAATAGCTCAAAATATTGTGTCATGCTTAGCGCGCCTAACACGGTCATCTCAGTACCAAGCGCTAGAAAAGCCATAATAACCAATGCTTGACCAGAGTTTCTCAACGTAAGCGTGTTATAGAGGTAAATGGCCGCGCCTATAAAACATAAACCACCAATGATGTAACGAGAGCTGCTGCGTATAATATGCCGTATAAGCGCCCCGTCAGGGTCGAAAGCGTATATGCTTACAAAGACCATCGCGAATATGGAACATACGATAACAAGCAAGTTTTCATTGATGTTGTTATCTGAGCGTCGCTTTGTCAGCGCATAACACCCAATGAACAAATATAAAATTTGTAAGAAGCCTGCGACCATTTTAATGGCGCTAATGGCATACATACTAAGGCTATGATAAGCCAGTCCTTGAGTAGAAAGGTAAGAGAGTAATAGGCTTGATACCAAGAACATCGATAAGTAGGCAAAACTCTTTGCCCAGTAATTTAGATACGGGCGTTGGTACTGTCGAAAGTACTCCACCATGATGATGCTAATGATCATCGCACTAAGAAGTTGAAGAGTGGATATGACGGTATAAGCCATTATAAATGCAGGTTCCCACAGCTAAAATTGAGCGCAGCGCTCTACACATAACGCCACTATAACCAGTTTTTTAATGCTTACCAAGTAAACACGTCACCCATCCTTAAGCTAAGGTGTAAGCCAAGTATGAATAAAGCAAGTAAGTGATTGATATTATGAGTATTATGTTGAATCAGATGAGTTAATCGCCGAATCTAACCTTAACAGTAGTATTTTTGTTTAAGGTAATTAGCCGCTGTAACAACGCCGAATATATGCTATTAATTAACCCTATACTCGTATGGCTAAGCAGGTATTACTTAATGGTAAAGCATGAAATAGAAAAATCATTTCAAATTCTAAAAAGCACAGTGCCGCTGCTGCTTAAATACAATATTTCTGCAATACCCACAAACTATGCACTTTGGTACACCTATGTGTCTAACGATTCACCTAAATTGAATCAGGATATAGATGAAAGCTTAGAAAAAGGCTACCCCCTGTCATCCGTTAAGACAAAAGAACTATACAGAAACTATTTGTCAGAAAAGGAAGAAGTAGATGCTTGGCAAGTGCGTCAAAGCGTCGAGGCTATGTTGTTAGAATTATCGCAGTCCATGAAGGATACAAAGTCAGATACATCTGAGTTCAAAACGGTGATGGATAATCGCTTAGATAATCTAGCCAAAGTTGAAAAAGAAGGTCTATCGGTGAGTGAGGTGATGAAGCTCGTGCGCAATATGGTGAACGAGTCCCAAGCGATAAGGCAGAGCACAATCAGCTTCAGTGGCGCTTTGTTGCGAGCTGAAAAAGAGATTGAGCTGTTAAAAACGAAGCTTGAAGAAAGCCAACAAGCCGCGTTGTATGATGCGTTGACGGGATTATGCAATCGCCGTTATTTTGATTCCGAGTTAGAAAGTAAATTGGGTATCGATGTACTGTCTTTAATGCTCATTGATATTGATCATTTCAAAGTCATAAATGACACCCATGGTCATCAAATGGGCGACTTGGTGTTAAAGTCGGTTGCTAAAAAGTTGCAGACAGGTTGTCGTGACGACGCGCAAGTATTTCGCTATGGCGGTGAAGAGTTTGTGGTGCTGATACCCGGCGCTAATTTGCAAAAAGCGAGACATATTGCAGATGTGCTCAGGCGCTCGATTGAAAAGATATCAGTAAAAGATAGGCGCACCGGCAAAGTGCTTGGTGATGTCACGGTATCGGTCGGTGTCGCGCAAAAAGAGAAGGGCGAAAGCGCCGGCGACTTTATTGAACGTGCTGATAAACTGCTATATCAAGCTAAAAACCTCGGTCGTAACAGAGTGATGCCTATTAGCTAAAATCGCATTATATGTTTGAGCCAAATGCCCGCGCGATAAAGCTAGCTTTGAATCATGTAATCACAATAAGCGGTTACGCCTTATAATGCAGTTATGTATCTATGCGTAAACATTCGCTTAATCGTTCATGACCGAATGCTGATATAAGATTCTTCGTGCTTCTTTTCGAACGTCGTCGCGTGCTCTAAATTTCCATAACTTATCACGAGCAATGCGGGCACTATCTTCAATATCGACGACAGGAGCTATGTAATCGCGCTCAAGACTAAAGTCATACATCGCCGCCTCTAGCGGCGGAATATTCCATGGCGCATGTATGTATTGGTCAGGAAGCTTAGAGACTTCAGGCACCCAACGGCGAATAAATACTCCATCGGGGTCTTTATCTTCTGACTGCTTCACAGGGTTGTAAAGCCGAATGGTATTAGTGCCGGTTACGCCTGCTTGCATTTGAAATTGAGGGTAATGAATACCAGGCTCAAAATCCAAAAACTGCTTCGCAAGGTGCACGACACCAGCACGCCAATCAACATCTAAGTGATGACATAAAAAGCTGACCAGAAGGGCTCGCATGCGAAAATTTAAATATCCAGTTACTAACACTGCACGCATGCAAGCATCAATGATGGGAATACCTGTGCGACCGGCCTTCCATGCTACAAGGCGCTCCTTTGCAACAGAGGAAGTTAGATACGGATATTGCGAATACGCGCGATTTACAGGCCGATGTTCCATGTCAGCTTCCGATTCAAACTTTTGAATAAAGTGGCAGTGCCAGCTTAATCTCGCTTGAAAGGCGTTCACTGAGCGCCTCCAACCAGTGGTTTTTTCGTAACGTGTACTGAGTTGATATACCTGTTTGAGGCTAATATTACCCCACGCCAAATATGGCGACATGCGAGAGCATGTTTGCCTAGCGTCTAGCGGTTTACCAATGTTGCCAAAATAACGCTTGCCGCGGCCTTTAAAAAAATCATACAAGGTGTGCCAAGCCCTGCGTTCACCGCCTAGTTGAAAGTGTTCCTGCTTTTGTGCCCAAACGCTAGGCATGTCTTTAGCTAGCGAATCGTCTTCATACCAGCAAATATCGTTAAGGTTTGGATCAATGGTAGGGCTGGCAATGCGCTCAAACCAATGTGTGCGCCAGGTAAAACGGTCATTTAGAGGTCGCTTTACCGCGCCATAGTGTGATTCATTCCACTCAATGGCGTTTGCCTTACACCAAGATGAGACGTCTTTGTCCCGTTTATAGGTGTGCGCAAGGCCTATTTCTTGATGGCTAAATAACTCAGATATCCCGCAGTCTTTGAGCGTTTTTAATATGTCGATTGCGCTACCGTGCATCGTGATGACTTTTGCACCAAAGGGGGCAAGCTGCTCATTCATATCAATGATTGACTGATAAATAAACCGCCAATGACGAGGATCCATATGCGGATCATTAAGCATAATCGGTTCAATCATATAGATTAACAGCACGGGCTTTCCTGACGCCGCAGCATTTGCTAGGGGCGCGTGGTCACGTAAACGTAGATCTCGTTTTAACCAAACTACACTAAGAGACATAGCGACTCCGAATCGGCAACTGTATAATTATACAGTTATAACAAAGGAGATCAATTGTGATTGTTGACATCGAACTGCAGTCTAAAAGAGGAGGGCGAGTTAAACAGATATAAAAACATTCTATGAGATATTAATACTCGTCTGGGTTGAGATCTTTGAGCATGTCAGCAATATCTTCGTGTCGAATATGTTTGATATTAAGTACGTACATAATTTGTAACAACAAATCGGCGCCTAATATTCCTTTATTTATTTTATTACGTAAATTGTCTGCGCTTTGCTCTATACCAACAAATTTCAACTTGTCACTAAGCTCTTGATACTTAATACCTTTCTTGGAAAGCTCCGCTTTAAGTAAGCGTTGCACTAAGTTGCGCCAGTCGTTAGTTTTAACAGTCATAAAAAGCTCTACTCATTCGATATTAATGTAACGTATGATTCACATTAGAACATTATATTACTCAAAAGTGAAATAAATGTTTGACATTCCTTTTGCGTTCTATCTATACTTTTGTCATCAAGCTACTAGCAAGTCAGCCAAGTTGTTCTTATGATATATAACGACACTGGTTAATTTCAAACATTATGGAGATAAACGCATGGCCTGGGAGCTAGCACAATTAGCAGACATTATATCTGCAAAAGAAGGTTACGTAGTGACGCAAGAGGAAGGTTGCTTACTCATTGCAAATGAAGACGGAATTGATGCATGGCTTGCCATAAGCGGCGAACAAATCATTGTTGAGTCATTGTTATTTTCACTCGATGAAGTAAACGATTGCAGTGCCCTCAACGAAGAGATTTTACGAACGCACATGATTTTCCCGCTAACCACTATTGGGATCTCGCAAGTAAGTGGCAATGAATATTATATCGCGTTTGGCTCTCTAAGCGCGCAATCAAAACCCGAAAGTGTACTTATTGAAGTAGACACACTGTTTCAGAATGTAGAGGCTTTCTTAGATGCTTATTCAAGCTTTCTAAAAGCTTAAGTAACGAATTATTGTAAATAACCGGAGATAACCATGTCAGTTTGGAAAAAATTATTTACTGCTGTTAAAGGTTCCGCAAATGAAGCGGCGCAGGCTGTTGTAGATACGCAAGCCATTAAAATCCTTGAGCAAGAAATTAGAGAATCAAAAGAAGAGTTACGTAAGTCTGATCACGCACGTACTCAAATTTTAGCAAAGTGCAAACTCGCTCAGCAAAAAGTCGACGGCTTGAACAAATCTATTGCCGAATACGAAGAGCATGCTCGCAAAGCGATTGATACCGATCGTCAACTCGCACTGGATTGCGCGCAGCGCGTCAGCGAGCTAAAAGGTCAATTAGAAACCGAGCAGAGCTATTTAGACCAGTTTGTGCAGTCTGAAAAGCAACTTGCTGCGAACATTGGCCAGGCTAAAAACAATTTACGTCGTTTAGAACAGCAGGTGGATATGGTCAAAGCAACTGAGTCTGTTCAGCGCGCTCAGGTTGCTGTGTCATCAAGCCATTTAGGTGCGAACAGCAAAATGAAAACGGCAACTGAATCGTTGGCACGCATCCAAGAGAAGCAAAATTTGCGCAGCGCTGAATTAGAAGCAGCAGAAGAATTAGCGCAAAGTGAGTCCACCGACGACCTCGAAAAGCGCCTTGCCGGTGCAGGTATAAAAGGCGGTAAGGCGAGCGCTGATGATGAGCTTGCGCGAATCTTAGGGAAGTAACGCGTAACGCATGAAAGTATTGTAAAAGAACGCTGGCACTATTGGTGCTGGCGTTTTTTATTGGTACATTTTACATCACATTTAGCCAACAAAGAGTCTCAAAATCTCAGGGTGACATGCATGTTTAGTAAATTATTCGGTAAGAAAGAAGAAGAAAAAGCGCACCAGCCAAATGCGCCCGAAATTATGGGGCTATATTTAGGCGGCTCTTTTGAACTTGATGCGCTAAAACTCAAACTAAGCGAACCAAAGCTGAAAATCAGTGGTGCAGCCTCAAAGCACATTATCCAGGCGGTCGGAAAAGTAGCGCTTGATACTGGCGGCACGATGTTTCGATTCTACACTGACGATGATGCTTTCTTACAGGTTGTGACCGATGGTGGCGAATCAGAAAACCACATAACCGATGTAAAACTATGGTATTTTTGGGAAACCAAAACCGTCGGTGATAACGCACAATGGCAAAGCTTGATTGAGAACGGAATTTCAAAGCCAAGTTTTGAGCTCGACGGTGATACCTTTGTCAGGGTATGGGATGCCCTTGGAGACAAGTCACCACCGGTTGCGATGACCGAAACTACCTACGAAGAAGATGATGATATTAGTACTACCGATCAGTTTGTGATGCTTTATGAAAGACAAATTGGTGAAGATGAGTTTGAAGCGCTGCTCGTGGCAGGTGAAGAGAAAATTGTAGGGAACAATCACGACCGATGCTTTGTCTTAAGCACTGGTTTTGATCTTACCCCTGCGGATATAACAATAAACGGTTGAGGATAAGATAATGGATGCAGTATTGGATTCAATTGCGGGCTTAGGTAACTTTGCGCTTTATTTTGCGATTTCTATCGCGCTATTCTTTGTTTTTAAAGTGGTGTATGCCTTCGTTACCCCTCATGATGAGTGGCAATTAGTCAAAGAAGAAAAAAGTACTGCCGCTGCAATTGGCTTTGGCGGAGCGATGATTGGTTTTAGCATTGCATTAGCAGGTGCAGTCAGTAACTCAGAATTTTTAATCGATTATGTTATTTGGGGCGTGGTTGCAATTGTCGCGCAGCTACTTGCATTCGCCTTGTTAAGATTCACGTTCATGCCGAAAATTGCCGAACGCATAAAGAATAACGAAGTATCTGCTGGGATTATGCTCGGCGCTATGTCTGTTGCGGTAGGTATGATTAACGCAGCTTGTATGACTTATTAAAGGAGTACAACCTACATGGAAACTAACCAAGCAAATCAAAAGCGCAGTCGGTTTATCGATTTAGCAAAAATGCGTAAATCGTTTGCATTAAAGCCCCTCGCAGTGGGCGTGGCGGGCATCATGCTCAGTGCATGTTCAGGCTCAAGAGAAGAGGCCATTGTATTTACCAACTTAGATGAATGCACCGATACCTTCCCAGACATGCAAGCAAAGTGTGAAATAGCGTATCAGCAGGCCCTCGAAGAGGCCGCCCGCACTGCACCTAAATATAATACCGCATCGGATTGTGAACACGAGTTTGGTGCAAATCAATGCCGGCAGTATTCCAGTGGTGGTGGTTCATTCTTTATGCCGCTTATGGCGGGTTACATGATTGGTAATATGATGTCTCCACGTCCTTATTATCAGCCAATGTTTACCTCGTATTCGCGTTCCTCACCCTATCGTTACCGCTGGACGACGGCAGACGGTATGGATATTGGCGACATTTCAAAGCGTAATCACAGAGTTCGGTCTGGGGCGTTTGAGAAAAAGCCAGCAGTCACGCGTACGATATCTCGTGGAGGTTTTGGTAGTAGCGTACGAGCTAAGTCCAACTGGGGCAGCAGCAGAAGTAAGGGGTGGGGCGGCTAAATGCTTCGACTCGAAATTGCTGCCAGAGAAAACTGGCAGCAAATGGCAAAAGACTACGGTTTTTTGTTTCACACCATGTATGGCGAACCATATTGGGATGAAACCGCCTATTATCAGTTCACCCTAGAGCAAATCGAACGCGACCTTGAAGCGCCGACAGAAGAAATTCATCAAATGTGTCTGCACATTGTTGATCAAGTTGCCAACAACGACGAACTGTTGCGCAAATTTGCTATTCCAGAGGCTTATTGGGATGCAGTGCTAACATCTTGGCAGCAAAAAGAACCTTCATTGTACTCCCGCTTAGACTTTGTTTATGACGGGAAATCTCCCGCAAAACTCCTTGAAAATAACGCAGACACACCTACAAGCCTTTATGAGTCTGGTTTTTGGCAGTGGCTGTGGCTTGAAAATAACGTCGATAAACGAGTTTTGAGCACACGTGCCGACCAATTCAACTCACTTCAAGAAAAGCTTGTTAACCAGTTCAAAGTGATCGCGAATTATTATCAGATAAGCTACATGCATTTTGCATGCTGTAAAGATACCGCTGAAGACAGAGGAACCGTGCAATATTTGCAAGATTGCGCAAAAGAGGCGGGCCTCACGACATATTTTGTGTATATTGAGGATATTGGGCTAGGGGCTAATGGTGAGTTCACCGATTTGCAAGACAACGTGATATCGCATTGCTTTAAGTTGTATCCGTGGGAATTTATGCAGCGCGATGAATTTGGCCCTTATGCCATTAGTAGCAATACCGCATGGGTCGAGCCTATATGGAAGACCATACTTTCTAATAAAGCATTACTGCCGAGTTTGTGGGAGTCCTTTAAAGGTCACCCAAACCTGCTTCCGGCGTTCTTTGAATCTGATAAACATTTACTCGATTTACCTGAGCACAGCAATAGCAAGTGGGTTAAAAAGCCGCTATATTCTCGGGAAGGCGCTAATATTGAGGTCTTCAGTAAAACCAGTACAGACTTATCTTCAGATGGCCCGTATGGCGAAGAAGGGTTTATTTATCAAGCATTTACGCCGCTGCCAAAATACAATAATAACTATACCTTGATTGGGTCTTGGTTAGTGAACGACCAAGCGGCTGGCATCTCAGTGCGTGAAGATGCTTCACCCATCACTCAGGACATGTCTCGATACTTACCACACATTATTTTGTAAGGTCTAAGGTAGATGAAAGACGCGTTAGCGAAACGCAAGACGTATATCGTTACTCTATTTGTTTGCGACCAGTTAAAACAGTTAACCCTTTGTTGGGTATTGAGCAGGTATCGTCACGTTGTTTAAGGTGCTTTTAGACCGGCGCTGGCTGTCAAACAACGTTATTTTGAAATTAGATTGGCATCATTATGATGCTCAGCATTAATACTTCAGGGTATTTATTTATGTCATATGCCTATTATTACCGTCGAAATCGGGTCATATTCGTAATCATTATGCTGCTCCTTACGATTGGAGCTTGGCTATGGTTGCGCCAATCCGGCGAGGTGACTATCAGTCAAACAACAGGGGTAATAATGGAGGTAAATCAAGGCACTACGAATAGTGTGCGTACTGGTAACAATGTGACCTTTATGACTGCAAGAATCAAACTCGAGGATGGAGCAGTCATAAATGCACCGGTGTTCGGCATGAGACTTTCTCAAGGAGACCGTGTTTCAGTGATTGTTCGAACCGAATCTGACGGTGCTGCGCGCTATAAAATCAAAGCACCTTTGCTCAATTAAGGTAACGAAACTAAACCTTCCAAACAAAGTATAAACGCTATGGATTCAACCATTGCTGAATAAATTTGCGGTGAGGGTCATAAATCTGTGTTTGCTTTTCTAAATTAAATTGACGGTGACCACGAGGATCGGCGCCAACACCCGCTAAATACTGCCAATTTCCCCAATTACTTGCGACATCAAAGTCTATCAACTGTTGCTCAAAGTACGCCGCCCCATAGCGCCAGTCGAGTCCTAACTCATGTACAAAGCAGCTGGCCACTAATTGACGAGCTCTGTTTGACATAAAGCCGGTGGCGTTGAGTTGCCGCATACTTGCGTCAACTATCTCGTAGCCAGTTTCACCTAAGCACCATTGTTCAAATGCAACAGGGTCAAACAAGGTATTAGGTGGTTTTGCTTGAACGCCACCGTAATCGAAAAAAGCCGTACCGTGCTTTAGGTGTTGTAAGTGAAAGAACTCACGCCATAACAATTCAAAAAAGAGCCAATACGTTGAATCATTTGCCACTCTTTGTGATTCATACTCCTTTAGCTTAGCAAGTACCGTTCTTGGAGAAACGCAGCCGTTAGCCAAAAATGCGGAAAGGCGACTAGAAAAGTCCCAACCTTCAAAACCGTTGCGTGTTTCTTTATATGTGGCAATGCCATCGGTGCCCCAAAAGTACTCGTCAATCCTTTTTAAAGCTGCCGTTTCGCCTCCAGAGTACTTACCAAGTGGACTTGACGATGCAAAAACGTAATGCGTCAACTCAGGAAGATTAGCTATGGGGGGAGGTAATCTTGTGATCTTGGGGCAAGGTTGACATGGCTGCGTATACTTTTCCAATTTTCGGCGAGTAGGTGAGAAGGTATCGGGCATGTTTTCCAAAGTAAAGGGAAGGGTTCCTTGCGAATAAAGATAGTTACTTTCGCCTTCAATGAACGTCAACTCTGGCAATGCGGCCTTCAGAGTATGTACTTGTTGACGTTCATCCCATCCTGCGTGGGATTCGTACGAAATATGGCTAACATGTGCCCCAAGCTTTTTTAAAAGCGAAATGGGATCACCTTGCAGCACAAGCAAATCACTCCCCAAATTGCGCATTTTTTGTTGTAGCTCAAGCAAAGCACTTTCGATAAAGGCTCTGCGGTATTCGCCGAGATGATAAGCTCCCCATTGATTAAGGTGCTCCCATCGTTCATCAAACACATAAATACCGACGGAATGCTCTGCAATTTCGCTAAGTTTTGCCAGCGCCTCGTTATCGCCAATTCGTAAATCATGTCTAAACCAATGAATACCGTTAGTTTGTGCTTTCATAATGCTCCTAGAAGTCACGGTACGCTTTCACTATTGCAGCACAGAAATACCGATCGATTTATCAGATTTACTAGTATGAAACTCGAAGAATTAATTCCCCATAAAGGATTACCCGTTTATATGACCCAAAGCATTATTTGGTTTAGACAAGATTTGCGGATGAACGACAATCCAGCCCTTGTAGCCGCTTGTGAACAAGGCGACGTTATCCCCGTTTATATCGACGACGATACCGTCAGCGACATTGGGCAGCCTGGTGGTGCGTCTAAATGGTGGTTACATCATGCGTTAGAGGACCTAAGTGAATCCCTTGATAACAAACTGATTGTGCGAAGAGGCAATCCTAAAGACGTGCTTGAAGAGGTTGCAGCTGAGTATGATGCAACCCACATATTTTGGAATCGCATGTATGAACCTTGGGCACGAGAGCGTGACGCGTCCATAAAGGCGTATTTCAAAGAGCAAAATATCACGGTTAAAAGCTTTAACGGTTCTTTGCTATGGGAGCCAATGCAGGTTTTAAAGAAAGACGAAACGCCTTATAAAGTGTTTACGCCTTATTATCGTAATGGCTGTTTGAATCAGCCAGAGCCTAGATTTCCTCTGGCAAGAGCTAACGTTACACTGCATAAGAGCCTGCCTGATAATGCTAAAAACGACATTGCAGCCTTAGCATTGTTACCCACAATCCCTTGGGATGAATCAATAAGCAAGCAATGGACGGTATCCGAAAAGGCCGCAGGTAGTAAATTACATTGGTTCATCGATAATGCTGTCAATAAATATGCTGATGATCGCAATTTGCCTTCTGTGCGCGGTACATCGCAACTTTCTCCCTACTTACATTTTGGGCAAATTTCTCCTAACCAGGCTTGGTATGCGATTCATGACGCCTTTCAAGGCAATGTATCGGGAAGAGGTGTAGATACCTACCTCAGCGAACTAGGTTGGCGTGAGTTCTCGTATTATCTGCTATACCACTTTGACGATTTTCAAACACAAAACTTCAACCGTAAGTTTGATAAGTTTGAATGGCGTAAGTCACCAAGCGATTTAAAAGCGTGGCAAAAAGGTAAAACCGGCATACCCATAGTAGATGCCGGTATGCGCGAGTTATGGCAAACAGGATACATGCATAATCGCGTGCGCATGATTGTTGGCTCATTTTTAGTCAAAAACCTGTTGATTGACTGGCGCGATGGTGAGCGTTGGTTCTGGGATTGTTTGGTCGACGCCGATAGCGCGAGTAACTCTGCTGGTTGGCAATGGGTTGCGGGTACCGGTGCCGATGCCTCACCTTACTTTAGAGTATTTAACCCAGTATTGCAGGGTGAAAAGTTTGATAAAGAAGGGGAGTACGTTAAAAAGTATTGCCCTGAACTAAGCAAAATGCCAAAAAAGTATATTCATCAACCGTGGGCGGCACCTTCTGACGTGTTGTCTCAGGCAAATATTACGCTTGGCAAAGAGTATCCTGAACCACTGGTGGATTTGAAAGCATCTCGCTTACGTGCTTTAGATGCGTTTAATGACATAAAGGGCGGGTAAGATGAGCAAACTTTGCTTAGTGCTCGGTGATCAACTGAGCCTCGATATGTCTTCAATCCAGTCAATTGATAAGCAAAAAGACCGTATTTTAATGGCCGAAGTAAAGCAAGAGGCCACTTATGTTAAGCACCACAAGAAAAAGATCGCATTTATTTTCTCGGCAATGCGACACTTCGCACAGCAGCTAGACGCTAATGGCTATCAAGTTGACTATATCAAGTACGACGACGCAGAAAATGCAGGGAGTTTGCTTGAACAAGTGAAAAAAGCTTGTCGGCAGCATGACATTAGCGAAGTTACGGTTGCTCAACCAGGCGAATACCGTCTCTTGGAAGACATTAAACAGTGGGAAGAGGAACTCAACATTCCGGTTAAGATTACGCCAGATAATCGATTTATGGCAGAGCAATCCTTTTTCCACGATTGGGCCGAAGGGCGCAAGCAACTGCGCATGGAGTACTTTTATCGAGAGATGCGCAAAAAACACAATTATCTGATGGAGTCTGGTCAACCCACTGGCGGAAAATGGAACTACGACAATCAAAACCGTGAAAAAGCACCTAAAAACTTAGATATTCCATCACCAACAGTGTTTGAACGCGATGATATTACCAATGAGGTCATTGCATTAGTAAAGGATAGTTTTTCAGAGCACTTCGGCGACCTTGACGACTTCCACTATGCCGTAACACGTAAGCAAGCTCTGGTTGTATTAGAAGAGTTTATTGAGCATAGGTTGCCAAAGTTTGGTCAGTACCAAGACGCCATGATTGAAGGTGAGCCTTGGATGTATCACTCCCACGTAAGTTTTTACATCAACACCGGTTTATTAAGCCCTCAAGAATGCATGGATGCTGCTGAACAGGCATATGCAAGTGGGCAAGCGCCGCTAAACTCAGTCGAGGGCTTTATTCGCCAAATTTTAGGGTGGCGGGAATATGTGCGCGGGTTTTATTGGTATTTGATGCCCGATTACAAAGAAAAGAACTACCTATCTGCCTCTCGTGCATTGCCTGATCTCTACTGGGGCGCAGAGACAAAGATGAACTGCCTTAAGCAATGCGTAAAAGAAACCAAAGAAAACGCTTATGCGCATCATATCCAGCGTTTAATGGTGTTGGGGAACTTTGCCTTGCTTGCGGGGCTTGACCCTGACCAGGTAAACGAATGGTATTTAATAGTATATGCCGACGCATACGAATGGGTAGAACTGCCCAATGTCAGCGGCATGATATTGTTTACCGATGGCGGTTTACTGGCAAGCAAGCCATATGCAGCGAGCGGTGCTTACATCAATAAAATGTCTGACTACTGTCGAAACTGCGAATACAGCGTGAAAGAGAAAACAGGGCACCAAGCTTGTCCGTTTAACTATCTGTATTGGGACTTCTTAATTCGACATCAAGACGTACTCGGGAAGAATCCGAGAATGGGGATGATTTACAATACTTTGAAAAAAATGGACGAAACGAAGGTGTCACACATGCAACAAGACGCTGAGGCATTTTTTGAGAAGCTAGCGAACAATGAAAAAGTCTAATTTGCCGCAAAAAACCTGCCCTGTGTGTCAGCTTCCATTTACCTGGCGTAAAAAGTGGGAGCGTAACTGGGACGAAGTAAAATATTGTTCAGAGCGTTGCCGGCGCAACAAACAAAGCGCAGTTTAACACTAAGCGTTAAGACAGTGTCGCAAGCATTTGATTGGCAAGTAAACCAAGCGCAAAGGCCACGCTTACACTAAATAAGGTACCTAGCATAATGTACTCTGTGAGCTTTCGGTCTTGCTCACGTCGCATGTCGCCAAAACGAAAGACACTTTTCGCGGCTAATAAAAAACCAATACCGGCAAACTGCCCGAGCATTACAAAGGCAATCACCAAGAAGCGTTCTAGCACTCCAATCCATTCACCTGCGAAGGGCAGACCTTTGTTGGTGTTATCATTTTCGTTCATTGCATTTGTATAAGGACGCATAAGCAGTTGAATAATCAGAGATATAGGCTTCCAAGCGAATAAGAAAACGGCAATGACAACTAAATGTGCAGGCGTAGTAAACTCGCTTAAAAATACATGCCACTTCGCTATATCAGGTTGCGCCACGTAAGCCGCTACTAGGGCTAGGACAGCAATATGGGCAACTTGGTCAATCAGGAAAGACTTAAGGTAAAAGCCTTGATAGGTTTTCCAGATATCAATGGCGTAATGACTCAACACGATAAACAACAAGGCAATAATGAAAAGCGGGGTAAGCCCAAGGTAGGCATAGAGCACAACTGCGTTTAAACCCAAATGGGTTAAGATATGCTTAAACAGGCCTATGGATTTTTCTTTATGCTTAATCTTACTCTCAATCCAACTTTTACGCTGAATATAAAAATCTGCTACTAAGTGAACAAGCAGTAAGAGCAAGAATAAAGTCATAGTTGGCTTCCTTCGCAGTATTGCGTAAAAAAGGCAATACTATTTTTGAGTAAGTCCGCAGCTCCGCGTTTTAGGTGTGCTGCAACGTTTTGACGCGTCATATTCAACTTGTCGGCAATAACATGCTGTTCTGGATAATTATCATATAAGTAATGATAGACCACTTCTGCTTGTTTTTGGGTGAGTCCGGCTAAATGATGGTTTAAGTAAGCCTCAATTACCAAAAGCGCCGCATTATCCTCTGGCAACTTAAGCGAAATGTCAGCGCGGCGAGTGGTTTCTAACAAGCGGCCAGAGCTTATAAAAACCTCTCCCATATTTTTTGACAAGGGCGATGTTGATGGTGTTTCAGGCCCGAATGCCAGTGCCTGAGTAAGGCGCACCGGCTTGCCTTCAAAACAATGTAATAGCTTTAATTTATTGAGAAGGGAGGCCCTAAATGCGTTCGATGCATCAGGATAGTAGACTTGATAAGCATCGCCCCTAAATATTTCGTATTTAGCACCAAAGCGCTTAGCATGCTCTGAAAGCTGTTCTTCTAATACCGACATGACGGCTTTATAGTCGACAGAGTCTAATTGAGTCGCATGCACGATATCACCCGATTCTACGGCTATAAGCATTGACACAGCACCTCTTAGGCTTAACACTTAGAGGCAATATGGCACAACAGTTCTAATAACGCAAACCAAAAGCATTGCTTTAACAATAAGCAACGTTAATTGTTTGCAATTTATAAACCTAAACCGATAATTATAATGATAAAAACACCGCATTTTTTAGCCATAGGTCCGTTGATTGGCGTATTGACCTACTTTATATCCTTACATCACTTTGGTCTAAGCGAGAGTGCCGCCATTACCGCGGGTATTACCTTGTTAACCGTAATATGGTGGGTGACTGAAGCGCTTCCCATTCCTATTACATCTCTTGTACCTTTTGCACTTCTGCCAATCTTTGGGGTGTTGACCCATCAAGAAGCCAGCTCCGCTTTGGGCAGTCACGTTATTTTGTTACTGATGGGCGCATTTATGCTCTCGAAATCGCTTGAGCGTTCTGGCGTGCATCGACGTCTAGCAATACTTATGGTTAACGCCATTGGCGCACACAGCAAAAAACGCTTGGTGTTGGGCTTTATGATAGCTACCGCATTATTGAGTATGTGGATATCTAATACCGCGACTATTCTGATCATGCTTCCGATTGCCCTTGCGGTGCTGTCACAAGTTGATGAAAAGAGCCTTAAAGTCGCGCTGATCCTCGGTATTGCATATGCTGCAAGCGTAGGCGGAATAGGGACCTTAATTGGAACACCGCCAAACGTTATCTTTGCTGGTATCTATGAAGCGCAATCTGGTCAGGAGTTTAGTTTTTTAAGGTGGATGCTAGTGGGCATTCCTTGCGTAATTATAGCCATCCCACTTATATCCTTATGGTTGACTCGCCACTTAAAAGGGCCTCTTTCGGTAGATTTACCATTGTTAGGTAACTGGGAAGTACAAGAGTTACGAACATTAGCCGTCTTCGGTCTGGCAGTGCTTGCGTGGGTTACGCGTAGCGCTCCATTTGGTGGATGGAGTGATGCTCTGGGGATCTCAAACGCGGGCGACAGCACCGTTGCGTTAGCCGCCGTTGTGGTAATGTTCATGGTGCCAAATGGCAGAGGTGAGCGGCTATTAGATTGGAAAACCGCCGTTGATATTCCATGGGGCATGTTACTTTTGTTTGCCGGAGGCATTGCACTGGCGAAAGGCTTTACCGCGTCTGGTTTGTCTCAAGTCATTGGTGACGGTTTGTCTAGCTTTAGTGAATATCCGCTGTTGATCACCTTATTACTTTTATGCCTAAGCGTTACATATTTAACCGAGATCATCAGTAATACGGCTACCGCGACGTTGTTAATGCCAATTTTGTATCTCGTCGCCTTAAACTATGGCGTCGACCCAGCTATTCTAATGGTGCCCGCTGCAATGGCAGCAAGCTGCGCCTTTATGCTACCGGTGGCAACGGCCCCCAACGCCATTGCCTACGGTACTGGCGAGATAGAGATAAAGGATATGGTAAAGGAGGGTGCTGTCTTGAGCTTTGCGGTATCTAGCATGCTTGGGCTTGTTACCTATGTTTTATTGGTGCATGTTTTATGAAGATTATAGTGGATGCAGATGCCTGCCCAGTGGTTATCAAAGAAATACTATTCAAAGCGGCTCAGCGCACGCAAGTTCAGACCATTTTTATCGCAAATCACGCTATTCGGGTACCACCGAGCAGCGTAATATCGAGCTTACAGGTCCCCAGTGGCTTTGATGTCGCTGATCATGAAGTGGTTAGACGATGTGAAACGGGGGACCTGGTGATTACCTCTGATATCCCGCTTGCCGACGAGGTAATTGAAAAGGGCGGAAACGCATTATCTCCAAGAGGGGAATTGTTTGACAAACAAACCATAAAGAGCCGTTTAAACACGCGGGATTTTATGGAAACCATGCGCGCCAGTGGTTTTCAAAGCGGGGGGCCGCCGCCCCTTAATCAGAAAGACCGCAAAGTCTTTGCCGATCATCTAGACCGCCTTTTAGCGCAGCGCTAGGGGCAGTTGGCCGTGCCCTTATTTACGGCCTTTCATTCTTTCACTAGTGGCCATGCGCTTTTCGGTGCGTTTTTCTTTACGATCTTTCTTATCGGGCGTGAGTGAGCCGTCTTTAAACTTCTGCTTTCTGCGCGCCTTATCGTCTTGTTTCTTCTGCGCTGCTTCAGCCATGGCTTGTTTTTCACCTATGAGCATATCGGGCGTTTCTAAGCTAATACGGCCAAGCTTTCCACTGCGCAACTCATCAATTAAGGTTTTACATATTTTATAAAGATCAACGCGACCACCGGCCATCAACGCGCCGCGCTTGGCCGCCGCGAGCTCGAGGAACTCAATTTCCGTGTTGGGGATATCATCGAGTTTAAAGCGTTCTTTTAGTAGCTCTGGGT
Organism: Glaciecola sp. XM2; assembly: GCF_018595715.1. Taxonomy (GTDB): domain Bacteria; phylum Pseudomonadota; class Gammaproteobacteria; order Enterobacterales; family Alteromonadaceae; genus Glaciecola. The sequence continues at coordinate 355,490 of NZ_JAHEOJ010000014.1, read as the reverse complement.
ATTGTTTGATGAGAAAGTCTGCCGTAAAAAAGCCTACATCATCGTATTCCATCGCAGTATCTTTTACCGCGGCGAGTGCCGCTAAGCGATAGCCGGTATTGGGGTTTTCTAGCTTTGGCCACAGCACGCCTGGGGTATCCACAAGTACGATACCACTGCCTAAATTAATGCGCTGTTGATTTTTAGTAACTGCGGGCTCATTACCTACTTTGGCAATTGTTCGCTCTGCCAACACATTGATTATGCTAGATTTACCAATATTGGGAATACCAATAATCATAGCGTTGATGTTTTTAACCGATGCATCTTTACCTGGGCAGGCTTTACGCACCAATTGAATAATTTCTTTGGTTTTCGCTTTGTTATCAATAGATGTAGTAAAGGTTTTTACGCCAGCATCATGTTCTAAGTGCGCTTGCCATTGTTCGGTAATCGCTGGATCGGCTAAATCTGATTTATTGAGAATTTTAATGCAGGGCTTATCGCCTCTAAGCTTAGCAATTTCTGGGTTTTCGCTAGAGTAGGGGATGCGTGCATCCAACACTTCAATCAATACGTCTACTTGATTGAGGATCTCTTTAATCTCTTTTAGGGCTTTGTGCATATGCCCTGGGAACCAATGAACAGCCAAAGCGGCGCTCCTTTATAGCTAACGGAAGTGCTCATGAGCGCTACCGCATTAATTGATACGTGTGACGCTTAGCCCTTATTTAACAAGGTAATGAGACTTGAAGTATCAAATCGTCCGCCGCCGTTTTTCTGAACTTGTGCATAAAACTGATCAACTAAGGCTGTTAACGGTAAGGTGCTGCCGTTGTTATTGGCCTCGTTGAGCACGATATTTAAGTCTTTACGCATCCAATCTACCGCAAAGCCAAAGTCGAATTGGTTGGCATTCATAGTGTGAGCGCGGTTTTCCATCTGCCAGGACTGTGCTGCGCCTTTACTGATCACCTCAACCACTTGCTCAATATCAAGGTCAGCTTGCTTAGCAAAATGTAAGGCTTCTGATAGCCCTTGAACCACGCCAGCAATACAGATTTGATTGACCATTTTAGTGCGTTGACCACTGCCTACAGGGCCCATTAATGCGTGTTTTTGGGAGAATGCATCCAAAAGTGGAATGGCCCGTTGGTAATGACCTTCATTGCCGCCCAACATAACGGTGAGCTTGCCGTTTTCAGCACCAGCTTGACCACCTGATACTGGCGCGTCTAAAAATCCAATGCCTTGTTTATCACATGCCGATTGTAACTCTACCGCCAGATCTGCAGATGTGGTTGTATGGTCAATCAGTAAGGCATCTGCCTCTAGGCCTGCTAAGACTCCCTCATCTCCATAGATAACCGAGCGCACATCATCATCGTTTCCAACGCATGTAAACACGATACTGGCATTTAATGCCGTTTTTGCAGGTGTAAGGGCGAGGGCGCCTGAAGGGTTCTCACTTAGCCATTGTTCTGCCTTTGCAGCGGTGCGGTTGTAAACCGTCACTCTATAACCTGCGTTAGCCAAATGCCTTGCCATTGGGTAACCCATGGCGCCAAGGCCAATAAATGCAACCTGCATATCGTGTCCTGTGTGATTAGTCTTATATGTAAGGCTATTTTAGGTGGATTTGACCGCAATTACATCTTCAATGTCAGAAAACTTTATATTATTGGCGAGATTCGTCCTGATTGTTTTTATTTAAACGCTTATCGATGTATTGCTCGAAGTCGGGATTTTGATGACAATTTATAGAGCCGCCCATAAACCCTATGATGATACTCATGCCTTTTTTAGCTGCATTACTGCAATCTGTGATGATTCTTCGCTTTTGCGCTTCTCTTTGCTCTGGCGTGAGGGTTACTTCAGGAGCAATGATTTCAGGAGACGTTTGCGCTTGTCGGAATGCTCGAGCCTCGATTTCGGAGAAACGTTGTACTTGTTGGCTTTGCAGGTTGTTTTGAAAGCGCTCAAATGCATTATCAATTTGCGATTTAGAAATGGTGGTTTGGTTTTGTTGAGTCGCGACGTCAGATGTAATGGTTAACACTTGTTCTTGAGATGGCTCTGAAACAGGCGTCGGGACTGGTTGTGTGACAACGGGCACAGGCACTAATTCTTCCGTTTGCGTTGTTGCATTAGCCTCGTTGTTTACCGGTGCTGCAGGCATTGTTACCGAGGGCGCTGGAGCAGACTCTACAGAAGGCTGTGATGGTTTTATTACTAAATATGAGCGCAGCGGTGCATTTGTAGTGGTATTTGCCACTTTAGGCGCGCTAGATTGAGTGAAATAAAGCAGCCCCAGCAATCCACAATGAAGTACAACAGATATCAGCAATACACGAGGTGATGTTTGCTTTGGGACACGCTTATTGGAGCTCGATAGGTCTTCGTTAAACGTGTCAGTGATATCTATGGAATGCAAAATGGCGTAGCGTTTCTCAAATGTCGTTTGTTAATGACTGATCATTAGCGAAAAGGTTCATCGGGTTTGCACAATGAAGAGCAGCTATTTTATGCGGCGTATGATTTGTAACAACACCTGGTGATTAACGCCTTCGATAATCGCTACATAAAAAATTGCGAAACAGAAAATGATTTACAAAGTTCGCAGGTGATAAGCATAAACGTCCTTAATGGTAAACAGCGTGTTAACGCAATAAACACTTTATATCAACAGAGCAACGAAACAACATATAAATCATATGGTTATAATTATCCACACAATACTAAATTACTCATAATGTATATTATGTTAAATTAAATATTATACACAGGTAATTCACATGTGCCCTTTTGTGTATATGGTCAGATAAGTGTATAAACTGCGGCACATTGAGAATTTTTATGCGAACAGTGAGCATCGAGTCCCCTGTTTAATGTTTAGGTAGGTTTTGTTTGGAGTTTAGGAATATTGGTATGATTTAATAGTTGTTAGGAATGTTACAGGAAGCAATTAATATCCTCGCGTAAGTACATGACACTTCGTTAATCGGTAAAACCGCTCTTGTTTTTATCGGTTTTTAACATTTTGTTATCCATATTATTGACTTGTTATATCACGTTTTCAGTACAGTCTTGTTTCTCGACTTTATTATTTTATTTAGAACCCTTCATACAAGCAAAACACATCCCTCTTACACATAAGCTAAACAAATAAATTTTGAAACTCATTGATAGTCTTCTTTATAAACTGCAATTGCAGCTACGAGCATAGCCATAAAAAGAGATCCGAAGAAGACTATGCTGTAACCTAATAAAATGGAAAACAGTGTTACAGACTCCGCATCATCATTAGCAAATAGTAAAAAAACTCGCAAGGTAGTAAAAAAGAAGAAGACAATGAATACATATTTAAATGCTACATTTGTATAGCGTTTGAATTTATTTAAAGAGTCCTTTTTAATCATTCATGTTCCGAGTCATATAATAACAACAAGACAGGTTCATATCGTACCGCCCTAATACTCACTTATTTTCAATACCTTACTATTTATTCGGTGATAACATCTACTTTATTTTATGTAATTACCATGCATGCATAGTAACCGCGCAATCAAAACCAGCTTTGAATCACGAGTCAGGCTGCTTTTACGTCTACCCTTAGACAATCGAAATATCATGTTTCGTGGATCGCCCAGGCTTCTCTACACAGTTACTTGAGGTAGAACGTTTTATCAAACGGCGCTTCCCAAACTTGTAAAATGGCCTCAGGCTCCCCTTCTACCGGCCTATCAGATGTAAAATACACATGTGTTCCAGCGGGATTCAATTTAGCGCCAAAATCAGCATACGGTGAGTTAATAGTCTTGCCAAGGTTAATAGGTGTTTGCCACTCCCCTTCCACCAAACTTGAAACAAAAATATCAGCCGAACCTTCACCGCCTCTATTACCATATGTAAGTAACATCAACGTACCATCCGCATTGACCCATACGCCGTCATCACGTTGAGGTGAATTTATTGGCCCGCTCAGTGGAAATGCGGTTTGTAAAACTCCATTTTGATTTGCAGGTGCCATATAAATATCTCTCTCACCTATACCGTCAAGCCGCTCGGTCATAAAATACAGATCACCGTTACTAGTGAGGCTCGGATAGCCTTCATTGTGAACATACCGCAGTGTTTTAAATGAGCCGGCTCTGGGTCTATTAATATCCGAACCATAAATGGGTCTTGGCACCGCATTAGCGTCATTTAAATCGAGAGTATAAAGGTCGAAGTTCTCTAGTATCTCTAGGTTTTTATAATCACTTCGGGGCGCTGCCCAAGAAAATACTAGTGTTTCGCCATCTGGGCTTACAGCAGGCCAATCAACCCTAGCATCTGTAGGCAAAGGAACGAGTTCTGGCTTGGTCCAACCGGTAGCGGTGCGCTCTGATTTTTTTAACCTCTGCGGGCACTTCCAGATAGGTGAGCATTCTGATTGGGCGAAATAAATTGTATTGCCATTTGGCGTAAAACTCGGTGTTAGGGTTATTTTTCCATCTTGTTGGAGTGCCACCGGTGCAAAGCGAGTGGCTTGTGCATATGATATGGGTGTGGTGAAAATTAGTATTAACAAGACTGAAAATTGGTTGGCTAACGCGTTCATGTAAGCACTCTAAGAATGTTTAATAGTTATGTATAGCCTGCGAATGTTTTATTTGGTTCATACATTAAAACAACTTCACTTAGAACGAGCTACAAGCGCCTTTTCTTTTGTTGAAGAAGTTGTGAGTCAGACTCGTTTGCATGCAATACTTCAATCGGAATATAGTCAAAATCAAACCCAAAATGACGTGGACCTATGAGTTCAACGCCTTTTTCGCTGCGCCAAGCAGCAGGCGCTTCTACTCCCACAATAGCAACTCTCTCCCCTACTACATAACCGCCGTAGCCAACGCCAAGGGTTGATTCACCGGTTGTGGGATCGAGGTTATAAATATAGTCGGGTGCCATGGCATTTAATTCACCATCTAGCCAACCTACAATATTTTCATTTTTAACAAACATTCTGTATTGCTTGCCCTCAAATGCGCCGGTTCCTTCAAACTCTGCCTCAACCCAGTTAAAGCCGCGCTCACCGCGGTCGGTTGATTTAACCACTACACCTTCAAATAGTTTATATCCGCTGGTGAAGGCAACGAGTGCATCGATGGGGTCTTCACCCGCTTCTCTGGCTTGGCGTACTGTTTTACCAAGGTCTTCTGCCAGTGTTAAATTGCCCGGCAAAATTCCTTGTGGTAGTTGCGCGCCCGACATTGGCGTCATGCTTATCCATGCATCCCCCGCGCTTGCTACAGCGATTGCTCGGGCTAAGTCTTCTACGCGATATTCATCCACCGCGTTTGCGATGATAATTTCATCCCCCCAAGGCGTAATAATCGCAGTAGGAATGGACGCAATACCATTAATCCATGGTATTGATTGCTGTACCTCTGGCACCGCTCTTCCGGTAATTCCGCCGTCTAGCGTCGGGATCCCCATTTCAGCGCCGAGTAACAAGGCAGTTGCGGTGGCCCCTGCGGCTTCTGATCTAACAAGTGCAGCTACCTTCTGCCCTGAATAGCGGCTAAATAAATCTACAACTCTTCTGTGAGGATTATCTACCACGTCTAAGCCTTGTTCGGTGGTGCGATCAATCACATATTGCCAAGGACCACCCCCGCCTATGCCCTGCACCGCAATAACCATCTCATTTTGCGGAATATCTTCTGGTCGTATCATGCTAAACACCAGTCCGTCGGCAAGCGCTTGTTTTACATCGCTTATTGACTGGCTTGGGTCGCAGTTTCTGGTGGATTGAATACATGAGCCTACTAGTATATCGACGAGGTTTTGCTCAGTGAGTATCCGAAGTGGAGGCGACTGTTTGTTATTTTGTTCCTGTGCGCTGGTTGGTTCGCTGTCTAGAGTAGCGTCACTGCACGCCATTAAACTTAAGCCAATGATAGAGCATGCGAGAATATGTAGGTATGGTTTGCGTTCTGGCTGTGGCATTCAGTCGGGCTCACTATGATTCAAAGGCATGGGCGATACACAAAGACTACATGAACGAGCCAGAGCAAAGCAACTAACTTAGTAGCAATTATCGAATCAGCTCACACTTACCAGGTGTTTCATGCTTATCTACTCGCTTTTGACATTGCTCCAACGCGGCTTTTTGCGCTTTTTGAGGGGAACGATATCCTTCGGCATAACCAAAGAACTCCCAGCCATCTGCAGTTTGGGCAAGGGCAAACGCTTTGTATTTTTCTCTAAGCTCAAAATCCTTGAGGGCTTGTTGAGTGGCGGGGTTATAGGTTTTAGCGTTGCACAAATCTGAGTCAGGGCTGAGCTCACAGAAACTGGGAGTTGATTCGCAGCCTACCAGTAGAATGAGTATTGAGAATAATCCTAAGTATTTCATTGATAGTCCTTTATTAAATGAAGTTTGTTAAGCAAACCGTTGCATCGGGAAGTTGGTGGTTATGACAATGAGAAAAACGGCGCTTATATAGCAAAGCCATCAGCGCCCTATCCTTTTTACTTCGGCGATGGCCCGTATTCATTATCACCGGTGTCTGAATCGAGCACAAAGAAATAAATCAGTACAATAAAACCGATAAGCGGAATTAAACCAATAAGCACCCACCAGCCAGAGCGGCCAGTATCATGCAACCTGCGCACACCAACAGCCAAACTCGGCAAGAACACGGCTAGAGCATAAATTAACCCTAAGAATCCTGTACCTAAAAGCCCATCAATAAAGCCTAATAAGATGGAAATAATGAAGTTGAACAAAAAGAACATCCAATATTCTGTGCGTCGTGCACGCCCGTTAAATTCAACATATTTCTTTAATACGCCAATATACCAATCCATTTACTACTCCTTGTTGTTAGCTGTTTCGGATCACATTCATAGTATGCAATTGATTGCGCGGGGGCAAGCACTACTATAATTCGTAGGTAACAATCGTAGGTAACAAAAATCGATGATCGTTAGATGCTCGAGCATGTTAACAAGCTACGATAGTTTGTTAGTGTGCATTTTTTAAACGCCACTGGTATTTTTATCAATACTGCGTAATTCTTAGTGGATTGTATTGTTGTTATTGGGCCAATAATTTTTATGGCAGATGAATTGCTTCGGGCCATTCAAAATATTTACGATGAGCCGAGTGCTCATAAAGTTGCTTGCGTGCAGAGTTTGTGGAGTGGTTACGGTGAAATAGCGCGTTACGCGTTACCGATGAAGGGCACTACGTGTATAGCCAAACACATAAATCTCAAAGCGGTTGATGAGCACCCTAGAGGCTGGAATACACAAGCGTCGCATCAGCGCAAAGTGTCTTCTTACTACAATGAACAAACCTTCTACCAATCATATGCGCAAGCAACCACCGCTGATTGTCGCGTGCCTTCACTGGTAAGCACACAAGCAAGTGCTGATAGTATTTGGATTATCATGGAAGACCTCGATGCCTCGGGGTTTGACCTTAGAAACAGCAAAGCCAACGTTGCCACAACAAGCCAATGTATTGTTTGGCTTGCGCACTTTCATGCTGCATTTATCAACAAAGATATCAGTACTTTGTGGCCCATCGGTACTTATTGGCACTTTGCTACTCGTCAGGATGAATGGCAGCAAATGCCGGAATCAGAACTAAAACAGTCAGCCCCTTTATTAGACGCTCGCCTAAATAATGCAGCATTTCAAACCCTACTTCATGGGGATGCTAAATTAGCTAACTTTTGTTTTTCTCAAAATAATGACCATGTGGCAGCGGTAGATTTTCAATACACCGGCAAAGGTTGCGGCATAAAAGACGTTGTATACCTATTAGGAAGCTGTTTTTCAGACAACGAACTATTCGCCCATTCAGATGACATGATACACGCATACTTTACTGCCTTACATCACGCTATTGGCAGCAAATTAAGCGATTCACAAAAACACTTGCTTGAACGAGAATGGCGAGACTTAGAGAAGTTCGCATGGGCTGACTTTGAACGCTTTTTGGTGGGGTGGTCACCTGGGCACCACAAATTATCGGTATATAGCGAAGAGCAGACCTCAAAGGCGTTACTAAGCTTATAGGTCATGCAATGTAAAAAACATATATGACAGAGGTTTCGTTCCACCTTAATTTTGATAAACTCAAGTTTTACAACGCATAAACAAGGGAATCAAACTATGCGAATTACATCATTAGATGCAATGCGAGGGATTGCAATATTGGGGATTTTATTCATGAACATCCCCTTTCATGCTCACATCATGATGGGCTATGCTCCCTTTGACCCTCGATTGCTCAGCGATACCGTTATGAGCGCCTTTAATACTATCTTTTTTGATGGGCGTTTTAGAACGCTGTTTTCTATCTTGTTTGGTGCGGGTGTGGCTATTCAATTTGCATCCCTTCAAAAGAAACATCTAAACACGACCATCTTTCTGAAAACAAGATTGCGCTGGCTACTGTTGTTTGGGGCGATTCATTGTGTATTTATTTTTGGTGGCGATATATTGATGCTTTATAGCATCAGTGCATTGCTGTTAATCAAGGGGCTTGAGCTTTCTAACGAAGCGCTATTTAAAAAAGCGAAGAAACTGTTAATTATAGGTTCGATACTTTGCTTAGTGTATGCCGGCCTTACGATCGCTTTTATGCCCCTCGATCAGCAACCCATAAGAGGCTCTGAAGTATTCATTGAGATGAATAAAGAATGGTATGGCAATTACATATATCAAGTGATTACTCAAGCGGCCTTTGGGTTAATCGTCATTGTCACTTCTCCCCTTGCTATATTGTGGCAAGTACTTGGGCTTATGTATCTTGGTGTGTATTTGTATCGTACCGGCTTTTTTGTAAGCGGTTTTGAGCCATCCACTCTGAAAAAGATTGTGATAGCGGCCATTGTAACGAGTGCATTGTGCCTACTCCCACAGCTTTTGGATAACGACATGCCTTTCGCGGCGATCCCACTAATAGCATCGGTCTCGGCTATCTTCATGGCTTTGGTATATGCACACTTTATTGTTAAGGCTTGTCAATCATCTGGTAGCCTGCTCAATTGGTTCGTCGCGCCAGGTAAAATAGCGTTTACATTGTATATTTCGCAGTCGGTAGTGTTGGGCATTTTGCTTAGATGGGTCATTCCTGAGTTTAATGCCACAGCAACGTTGTCAGAATACTTTTTGATATCAATTGTATTCACCCTGATACAAATCGTTTTTGCAAACTGGTACGTTAAGCATTTTGAGCAAGGCCCACTTGAGAAGCTCTGGCGTAAAAATTATCTACGAAGTGCGTATAAAAAGCAGCAGAAATTAGCAGAGACTGGCGAGTAACTTAACTTGAGGATTTGCGAGCTCTAAGAGCTCGCCTTGCCCAGTAAAACACCAGAGCAATTATGCTGTCGTTGTTTTAGGCTTCTTTGGTCTTTTCGGCTTTGGTGCCTTTATAGGAGCATTTGCCATTGGTTTAATTGACATACCCGGCACCTCTAACACATTTATATGCTGGGCAATCAAATTTTGGATCGCTTTTAACTGTTTAGAATCGTCTGGCGTCACAAAAGATACCGCATGCCCAGTAGCACCCGCCCTGCCTGTTCTGCCAATGCGGTGAACATAATCTTCGGGCACGTGGGGTAAGTCGTAGTTGATCACGTTTGGCAGAAGGTCAATATCAATACCGCGCGCTGCAATATCGGTGGCAACAAGCACTCTGAGTTTACCTTGTTTAAAATCTGCCAACGCTTTGGTTCTTGCGCCCTGACTCTTGTTTCCATGAATCGCAGATGCCGTTAGGCCTTTAGCCGTAAGCTGCTTGGCAATGCGATTAGCACCATGTTTAGTCCGTGAAAACACCAACACCTGCTGCCAATCGTTATCTTTAATTAGCTTCGCTAAAAGCGCTGTTTTACTCGACTTTTCAACATGTACAATGGCTTGCTCTACGGTAGTTGCGGCGGTATTTTTAGGTGTTACCGATATCTCCACCGCTTGATGAATAAACTGCTTTGAAAGTGCGCGGATGTCGTCTGAAAAGGTCGCAGAAAAGAGTAAATTCTGACGCTTTTTGGGCAGCAACTTAATGATACGTTTGATGTCGTGAATAAAGCCCATGTCTAGCATGCGATCAGCTTCATCAAGCACAAGCATTTCTACTTGCTCGAATTTAAGAGCATTTTGTGAATACAAATCAAGTAAACGACCTGGTGTAGCCACCAAAATATCGCAGCCTTTTCTAAGGTGCTTCATTTGCGGGTTAATTGACACACCGCCGAACGCGACCGTTGAATGCAGTTGCGTGTACTTATGGCACGCAGACACGCTATCCCAAACCTGAGCCGCTAGTTCACGGGTAGGTGTAAGAATAAGGGCTCTTATATGATTAGATTTTGGACGTTGATTCGCTTTACTCAGCATTTCGATAATAGGCAATGCAAATGCACCGGTTTTACCGGTCCCGGTCTGGGCGGCAGCCATAACGTCTTTGCCACTTAATACTGCACCAATGGCTTGCTGCTGAATGGGCGACGGCGTTGTATAGCCTTGGTCTTTAACGGCATCTAATAAAGGCTTTGATAAACCTAGCGCTGCAAAGGTATCTGTCATGCGAATGCTCCTGTGCATAGACGCTGTTGTGTAGCGTATCGATGATGAAAATGGTTATTTACAATGGGTGTATACAGAATGTTGCCTGCACGCATCTGCGCACAAACGAAAGTAGAGGCTATTGCCATTAATTATCCTATTGGGTAGTCATGAGTAGAAAGCTTGCGATAAATTGCATCGGGCGATGTGTGCAGGCTTTCATTGAATGCGCTGCACCGCGTTTTCATAATGACAAACGCGCAGGGGTGTTATTATAGCGTATGGTGGATTTGATATACACATTTAACTTCACAAGGCGGCGTTTTTTAACTATCTGTTAACTTTATATGTTCACCATCGCCCGTTATCGGTATATTAGAGACTGAGATTTAATTTGTGATACCCGTAAAAATACATCATAGAAAATGTAGCGTATACAGGTTGTAATGTAATAACAGTGAAGTAAGCATGCATAATATAATAATAATAGGCACAGGATTTGGCGGCATAAGTGCGGCAATTAAACTCAATCAACGTGGCATACACGATTTTATCATGCTGGAGCGCCGTTCTTTTTTTGGCGGCACGTGGATGCAAAACCGTTACCCAGGTGCAGCAGTTGATGTTCCCTCACCCCTTTATAGTGTTGAGGGTGAACCCTACCCATGGACGCGCTTGTTTGCTAAACGAAACGAGCTCGAAGCCTACACCGCGCATCTAGTAGAAAAACACCAACTTAATGAAAAAATAAAGCTAAACGCTGAGGTCAAACAGGCTAAATGGATGGACGATCATTGGCAATTGACCCTTAAAGACGGTCAAGTGCTCCAAGCTCGCACTGTGATTAATGCCACCGGTCCGCTGAGCACCCCTGTAGTGCCCGAGTTTGAGGGTAAAGACGACTTTGAAGGTCAAAGTTTTCATTGCAACGATTGGCCTGATAATCTTGATTTACAAGACAAGAAAGTTGCCATTATTGGTTCAGGTGCCAGCGCCATACAAATCATTCCGGCCATTGTCGAAAAAGTTAAAAAATTGCACGTTTTTCAACGCACTCCGCACTGGGTCATCCCGCGCTTCGACCCTAAGTTTCCAAAGTGGATACAGAAACTGTTGTCGGTTAAATGGCTGTATGGGCTAATAAAACGCGCGATTTACGTTCACTATGAAGTGCGCGTACTGGCATTTAAATACTCTAAGTTTTTACTGACCGTTGTGGGTCAAGGCCCAGCGAACCGCTTGTTAAAGAAACAGGTGCCAGATGAGGCGTTTCGAAAAACACTCACTCCAGACTTTGTCATTGGGTGTAAGCGTATTTTAATATCCAATACGTATTTTCCTGCACTACAGAAAGACAACGTCAGTTTTCATGATAAATCGTCTGGTATCAAGCGCATCACAAAAACCGGTATTGTGACCTCTAAAGATGAATCTCTTGATGTCGATGTGATTGTATATGCAACCGGATACGATGCAGCCGACAGCCTGATTTCGTATGAGGTGAGAGGGAGACACAATATTGCGCTTGCTGACCAATGGAGTGAGTATCCGCGGGCTTATTTAGGGACAAGCGTGCCTAACTTCCCCAACTTTTTTGTCGTTACCGGGCCAAACACGGGCATAGGGCACACAAGCGCGATTTACGTTATTGAATCGCAGATGCGCTACATTATGCAATGTGTTGAAAAGCTCCAAACCCCTGGCGTAAACAGCATCGAGCCAACCGAATACGCTGAAGAACAGTATACGCAAATGATACACAAAGAAATGGAGCGCACTGTATGGCATTATGGTGGTTGTCAATCTTGGTATCAAAATAAGTCGGGCAAAGTCATTGCGATGTTTCCTGGCTTTACATTTGTGTTTCGTCATAAGTGTCGCAACTTTAAACAAGATGCTCACCTAATTTCATAACGAACCTGTATAGATTCACAACACGCTAACCGCTGCAATAGGCGCGTTTAGTAATATTGAGAGAGGATGTAATGGTCATAGCGATATGCATAGCAGTAGCCATTTTGTTGTACCTACTATTTATCAGCAAATCACAGCGCGTTGGCGCGCGAATTTATCACGCGGCCATGAATTTTGAGCGCAAACAAGCAAAGCTAGAAATCCGTTCAACCGATGTCAACGGCACGAAGATGTACTTTTACCAGAACGAGTTTGTTGAGGGCAGACAAACGTTGCTATTGCTCCATGGTTTTAGTGCAGACAAAACCATATGGCATCGATTTGCCAAATATGCGACCAACGATTACAACCTGGTGATTCCCGACATGCTTGGGCACGGTGATACGCCCTACTCGTCTAGCGAGTCTTATTCAACGTTTACTCAAACGAAAGCACTTATCACCCTTGTGCAGCAACTTAACGTACAAAGGTATAGCGTGATCGGTAATTCGATGGGCGGCATGATTGCGATGCTGCTATTACTGCAAGACAAGCAACGTATCAATAAAGCCGTGCTACTTGACCCTGCCGGGGCTAAATCTGAATACGCTATGAGCATGAGTGAAGCCCAGGCGAATCCTTTTATGCACAAAACCTTTGAGCATTTTTTGAGCTTTTACATGCGAAGCATGGCAAAAGCGCCCTTCGTGCCCCCCAGCGTATTGCGTTATGTCGGGGAACAGCATTATCTAGGACGCTATGATGAACTAAAGCATATGTTTCATGACTTTTTTAACGTTGACGAATTCTTTAGTGACCAGCAAAGCGTCGACCCAAGCAAGCTATTAATCATATGGGGCGATAAAGATGGTCTGTTGCCTGTTTCAGATGCCAAGATGTGGCAAGAGATGACTCAGGCAAAATTGAGCATTTATGAAGAAATTGGACATATGCCAATGGTGGAGTGCCCCAAACGCACGTATCTCGAATGCAAAGAGTTTTGTCGCTAGAATAACTTATACATGGGTATGAACTATTATCTGCGCGGTTGTCAGTTGCTTTGTTAATGTGAAGGCAACTGATAGGTGGCATTGAGCAATAGTCATGACAGGAAAAGCATTTATACGGTTTCTCGCTAAACGAGGCATTCCCCTGAGCTGCATTGCGACTAAGCTGAACTGCAAACTCGACACCTTGCGTTCACTAGAACGCGTTGAACATGTCCCGCAACATTACGTCGCCAGTTTTATTTATATATATCAAGACTCTTTGAGCGAACAAGATAGACAGTTTCTTGCGCAATAGGATTGCCATAGTGTTTTAAAATACGCTATGGTTAAGGTATCAATTGCTACCTTAACCCTCTGAGACTCAATGGAATTTATACTGCTGCTTATCGCCTTTGTCTGTGGCTTTGCGTGTAAGTTTGTTAACCTGCCTCCGTTAATTGGCTATCTTATTGCCGGGTTCATCCTAAACGCACTGGGTTTCTCATCAAATCCCACGCTTCAAACCATTGCCGACTTAGGTATCACGGTAATGTTGTTTACCATCGGCTTAAAGCTAAACATTAAAGACCTGATTAAACCTGAAATCTGGTTCGCTAGCATCGCTCACAGCACACTCTGGATTTCGTTTATCTCCCTTTTTATGTTCATCATGGGAGTGGCCGGCTTAAGCTATTTTGCTGAGCTGAGCATGTTCCAGCTTGCCCTGATTGGCTTTGCCTTCAGTTTTAGCTCAACCGTTTGCGTGGTAAAAATATTAGAGGAAAGCGGCGAAACACGCACCCGCCACGGCAAGGTTGCAATCGGCATTCTTATTATGCAAGACATATTTGCTGTCGTCTTTTTGGTGCTGGCAACTGGAAAAGTGCCGTCCATCTACGCTCTTGCACTATTCGCATTGATTCCGCTAGCGCCGCTTTTAAAGCGCTTTGTTGCAGAGGCCGGCCATGGCGAGTTACTGCCGTTGTGTGGATTGGTCTGTGCGTTAGGCGGCTATCATTTGTTTGAATTGGTAGGCGTAAAGGGAGATCTCGGTGCACTGATCATTGGTGTATTGCTTGCGGGGAATGCAAAATCTTCGGAGCTTGCGAAGTCCTTACTTAGTTTTAAAGACCTTTTCTTAATTGGCTTTTTCTTGTCCATTGGGCTCACTGCGCTGCCTAACCTCGAGATGACCTTAATTGCATTGTTACTAACCGCAGTGATACCGGTGAAGTTTGTGCTGTTTTTTGCCCTATTCACACAGCTACGCCTGCGCGCAAGAACCTCGTATTTAAGCTCCTTAATTATGTCTAATTACAGTGAGTTTGGTCTTATTGTCGCCGCGGTAGCAGTGACAAGTAATATGATCACCGACGAATGGTTAGTCATTATTGCAATGAGCGTCTCATTCTCTTTTGTGATCAGCAGTATTTTGTACAAGCAGTCCCATGAACAATATCAGCGCTTTAAACTTTCACTACGTTCTTTTCAAAAACATAAGCCCTTGCCTGAAGACGCCTACCCAAGCTTTAAAGATGTTGATGTGCTGGTTATTGGTATGGGCCGTGTCGGTAAAGGTGCATTTACCGCTCTGACAAAAGTTGTGGGGCCAGCGGTTTGCGGCATGGACGCAGATGAAGACAAGGTGCGCAATCTTCGACAAACGGGTCACAATGCGATTGTAGGAGACGGAGAGAATATTGATTTGTGGGAAAATTTGAATGTTCAAGACGTTAAACTTGTACTTCTTGCACTGCCCTCCATCGAAGACTCTGCAAACGTTACTGAGCAGCTTAGGATGGTCAATTACAACGGTAAAATAGCCGCAATTGCGCGATATGAAGACGAGGTCCAACCGCTACTAGATAAGGGCGTTGATCAGGTCTTTAACTTCTTTACCGATGCAGGTTTGGGTTTCGCAGAGGAAAGCTTAGCCATACTCGATGAAGGCCAAATCACGCCACAACCGGCAGTCTCGCAAAGCTAAGTGGAATATTACTTTGTCAACAGAAGGTAAATGCAATCGTAAATGAGAATGATTGTAGTTACTAACTATATGAAAAATATAGAAAATATTTTGATAAACCAAAATTTACTGTTAGACTTCACCCCTAATCAATGGCTTTTACACAAAAGCAATTACCCAGGGGAAATTTATGAAAGGCGAAGCACCCGTTATTAAAGCCTTAAATGAGATGCTAACGGTAGAGTTAACATCAATTAATCAGTATTTTTTGCACGCTCGGATGCATAAAAACTGGGGATTGGAAAAACTCAACTCAGCAGCTTACAAAAAGTCTATTTTAGACATGAAGCAAGCTGACAAGCTCATCGAGCGCATTCTTTTTTTAGAAGGCCTACCGAATTTGCAAGCACTGGGTAAGCTTTACATCGGTGAAGATACACCAGAGTGCTTAAAATGCGATATGACCTTCGAGCACGCGCAAATACCACAACTTAAACAAGCTATCGCAACTTGCGAAAGCCATCGTGACTATGTCAGCCGCGATGTGCTCTCGAAGATCCTCGATGATGAGGAAGAATATTTAGATTGGCTTGAAACACAGCATTTGCAGATTGAGCAAATGGGTCTTGAAAACTACTTACAAGCACAATTAGAGGACTAAACCATGCAAGGTAAAGATAACGTTATTTCAGGTCTTAATAGCCTACTTGGTTATGAGTTAGCGGCTATGGACCAATACTTCATTCACTCACAAATGTATCTCGATTGGGGCCTTACCAAGTTATACGAGCGCATTAATCATGAGTTTGACGATGAAAAAGGACACGCAACTAAACTGATTGAGCGCATGTTGTTCTTAGGCGGTACACCCGACATGGTCACCCGCACGGGTCTAGAAATTGGCGCTGAAGTGCCCGATATGCTTGCGAGCGACCTTCGCGTTGAGTACGAAGTAGCAGCCAAGTTAAAAGAAGTGATTGCTATTGCAGAAACCGAACAAGACTACGTCACCCGCGACATGCTGTTAGTATTGTTAGATGACACCGAGATGGATCACGCGCATTGGCTTGAGCAACAGCTTGGCTTAATCAAGCGCTTGGGGCTTTCTAACTATTTGCAATCACAACTGTAAATACGTTCGCATTACCCTGTAATGGTCGTAAACGGCACAACAACGGACTTTACCTCACCAGTAAGGTCCGTTTTTACATTTACATGCAGGTGCCAGTGCATTTTCGATAGATTGCAACTACCCAAAAATGTAACCGCCCGGTTGTTATTTAATTTATCCTCGAACATGACGGGGGTTTTTCCCATGTACATGTTTACCCCTTCAATCCAAGCTTCTTCGATAGTCAAATGTTCACCTAAGTCGAACTGAAGAAAGAGCTCTTCTTCAATTTCTGGGGGGTGTTCAAATTTCACCCGAAACTGTTCGTTAAACAAGCGCATTTCACAAGATGAAAACGTGATATCACATTCACTGGATGTATTTAACTCTTTGTTTACATTTGCTATGTAAATGCCTAAAAATACCGCAATTAGCATGCTGGCGAACAGTAAAATGCGTGCTTTATCTCTAATATTTTTCACAATTTGTTTACCGTAAACTTTCCTTTATTGACTAAGATCAAACCTTAGTTGTATATGGTATCTTTTTGTATTTAAAAACTTTATGATTCGTTTCGAATTAGTGATCGGTTTACTTTTTAAACACGCTCTACTCAACTAGGACGTTATCATAAAGTCTAGCGAAACACTTGTTCTTCGAGTTCCATTTTATTTCTAGACACGGAAATTTTCAGTTATGAGCGAAACAAGCCAAGTACAACCTGATTATAATTATAAAGTAGTCAGACAGTTTACAATCATGACGGTTATATGGGGCATTATTGGAATGACCGTTGGTGTTTTATTAGCAGCTCAGCTGTTTGCACCTGCACTAAACTTTGACATTCCATGGCTCACATATTCACGTCTTCGTCCTCTTCATACCAATGCGGTAATTTTTGCATTTGGTGGTTGCGCATTGTTTGCGACGTCTTACTACATTGTACAACGTACATGTCAAGTAAGATTGTTTAGCGATAAATTGGCAGCCTTTACGTTTTGGGGATGGCAAGCGGTCATCTTATCGGCAGTGGTAACGCTACCTCTGGGCATTACTTCTTCTAAAGAGTATGCTGAGTTAGAGTGGCCAATCGATATTCTTATTGCCTTGGTTTGGGTCGCGTACATTATCAACTTCTTCGGTACCTTGGTCGTACGCAAAACCTCCCATATATATGTTGCCAACTGGTTCTTAGGAGCCTTTATGTTAACCGTTGCTGTACTGCACATCGGTAACAGTATGGCATTTCCTGTCACCTTCTTTAAATCGTATTCGCTTTACGCTGGTGCGGTTGATGCAATGATGCAATGGTGGTACGGGCATAATGCGGTAGGGTTTTTCTTAACCGCGGGTTTCTTAGGCATGATGTATTACTTCGTACCTAAGCAAGCGGGTCGTCCAGTTTATTCATATCGCTTATCCATTGTGCATTTTTGGGCACTTGTTTCGCTATACATATGGGCCGGTCCTCACCACTTACATTACACAGCGCTTCCTGATTGGACTCAGTCACTAGGCATGGTGATGTCTGTTATCTTATTTGTCCCATCTTGGGGTGGTATGATTAACGGTATTATGACCCTATCGGGCGCATGGCATAAGCTGCGCACAGATCCTATTCTTCGTTTCTTAATCGTCTCATTGAGCTTCTACGGTATGTCTACCTTCGAAGGCCCAATGATGGCAATAAAAACAGTAAACGCCTTATCCCACTACACGGATTGGACCGTAGGTCACGTTCACTCAGGTGCATTAGGTTGGGTTGCGATGGTATCAATCGGTTCGATTTATCACCTAGTACCTATTTTGTTTAACCAACCAGCGATGTACAGCACACGCTTAATCAACATTCACTTCTGGTTGGCGACTATCGGTGTGGTACTTTATATTGTTGCCATGTGGATCTCTGGTGTACTTCAAGGTTTGATGTGGAGAGCAATCAACGCAGACGGCACCCTAGCCTACTCTTTCGTAGAGTCACTAGAGGCGTCAAAACCCTTCTACGTAGTACGATTTATTGGCGGTCTGTTTGTCGTAGCTGGCATGTTGCTTATGGCATACAACGTTTATAAGACAATTGCTGCCCCTCAAGATGCCGCTGAAAGCACAGATGCAGACATCGCACTAGGAGCTGCCAAATGAAAAATCCACATGAACTCTTTGAAAAAAATGTAGGTTTACTGACCATCGTGATTTTAGTCGCCATCAGCTTCGGTGCGATGGCGCAGATACTGCCCTTGATGTTCCAGCAAAGCGTATTGGAGCCCGTTAAAGGCTTACGCCCATACACAGCGCTTGAAATGGAAGGTCGTGATATCTATATCCGCGAGGGTTGTGTTGGCTGTCATAGTCAAATGATTCGTCCATTTAGATCAGAAACAGAGCGCTACGGCCACTATTCCGTGTCAGGTGAGTCAGTTTGGGAGCGTCCATTTTTGTGGGGCTCAAAGCGCACTGGTCCTGATTTGGCTCGAGTCGGTGGTCGTTACTCTGACGAGTGGCATCGCGTACATTTAATCAATCCACGTGATGTTGTACCAGAATCGAATATGCCTGGTTATCCTTGGTTAGAAACAAACGTATTAACGGGCAAGGATATCGCCCGTAAGCTTGAAGTTAACCGAATGATGGGTGTGCCATATACAGATGAAGACATCGCTGGAGCGAAAGCTGCCGTTGAAGGTAAAACTGAGATGGAAGCGCTCATAGCATATCTTCAATCGCTAGGGACGCATTTACAGTGATGAACCAAGGCACAATTGGCAGCATATTTACTGTCATCGTATTCGTTTCCTTTGTAGGCGTATTGTTTTGGGCTTTTAGCGGCCGTAATAAAAAGAATTTTGACGAAGCCGCTAATCTACCCTTTGCAGACGAAGAGCAAAACAAAGCGAAGCAACAGTCAACACAGAAAGATCAGGAGTCATAAATCATGACTATGTTTTGGACAATATGGATTAGTGTTATCACCATTGGCACCATTATCGGTTGCTACTGGTTATTACAATGGACGCTTGCTAATAAAACGGGCGTAGAAGAAGGCGAGTCAATGGGTCATGAATTTGATGGCATTGAAGAGCTTAACAATCAATTACCTCGTTGGTGGACAATTTTGTTCTATCTGACCATGGTGTGGGGCGTTATATACCTAGCGCTTTATCCTGGACTAGGTGGCTTTAAAGGGTTTTTGGGTTGGGAAAGTGCCAACTTGCATGTCACTTCGTTAGAAGAGTCTCGATTAGCGCTGCGTGAAGACATCGAGCAAGGCCGTATAAACGAATACGCCATGCAGGTGAAGCTTGCAGAAGAGCTATTTGACCCAATTTTTGAAGAATATGCGAAAACGCCGGTAGAACAGCTAGCGAGCAATGAAGAAGCATTGCAAGTAGGCAAACGTTTGTTTATTCAAAACTGCGCCCAGTGCCATGGTTCAGATGCCCGTGGTCAACGCGGAGGCTTCCCTAACCTAACGGATAACGATTGGTTGTATGGCGGCAGCGGCGATAAGATTAAAGAGACGTTAATCAAGGGTCGTGTTGGCGCGATGCCTGGTTGGTTAGCACCTTTTGGTGAGCGAGGCATTGAGGAAATCGTTGCTTATACGCTTAGCTTAAGCGGTCGTGAAGTGGACCAATCGTTAGCTGATGCAGGTAAAACACGCTTTATGGCTTGTGCTGCCTGTCACGGAATGGATGGGAAAGGCAATCAGATGATTGGCGCACCTAACCTAACCGACAACATTTGGTTGTACGGCGGAAGCGAACGTCAAGTAACCGAAACGCTCAACTATGGTCGCAATGGTGTAATGCCAGCATTTGACCAGACCTTGGGTGAGGATAAGGTACACGTTGTTGCGGCTTATGTGTACAGTTTATCACAAGAATAATCGTTAATACTGTTGACGTTTGACAGGTAAATACGTAGACAAAAAGCCTCGTTTTGCGGGGCTTTTTTGTGTAAATTCAACAACAAAAGATTATCTTATCACCTATCTAAGGCAGGATATGCAAGAACAAGATACACAACCCTGGTATAAACAGTTTTGGCCATGGTTTTTAATAGCGATCCCTCTCTCTTCTGTGATTGTAGGCAGTTTTGTTTTACGTTTTGCAACCGATGGTACCAATACCCTCGTGGTGGACGATTATTACAAAGAAGGTAAAGCCATTAATGCGCGTTTAGACAAAATTGAACGGGCTCGAGAATTGGGCATAACGACCTTGCTTGACGTCCAGCCAGGTAATATTGCATTAGAGTTTGTTACCAGCGCGCCTGATAGTGGTGAGGCATTAAAGCTAGACTTCTTCCACGTTACCCTTGCTGATAAAGACTTTGATGTGTTACTGACTCGAGATGCAAATGGAGTCTACAGGACTTCCATCGACTACCCGATTCAAGGAAAATGGCGTTTGCGCTTGATGCCAATGGATGAAAGTTGGAAGGTGCAAGACACCGTTAATTTACCACAGGCACGAGCGTTCAAGTTTAATCCATAATGAGTATTGTGATTCAAGAAGGCGGCTGCTTTCACTGCGGCCTACCTAATACCGAGGGCGACGCCTACCCTGTAACCATTGTGGGCCAAGTGCACTATATGTGCTGTCCAGGCTGTCAAGCAGTGGCCTCTGCCATCGTCGATAATGGCCTAGAGAGTTATTATGAATTTCGCACCGAACCCGCTGCCCGCGGCGATGCAGCACTTGACAATACAATGGCAAAACTGCAGGTGTATGATGAGCCCGAACTTCAAGAAGAGTTCGTCTTCGACCAAGGTGTGCATAAGCAAATACAATTAACTGTGGAAGGTATTACATGCGCCGCATGCGGATGGTTGATTGAGAAACAGCTAGCCAAGTTACAAGGAATAAGACAGGTGTCGGTAAACGTTTCTGCCCGTCGCGCTTTGATCACTTGGGATAATGATATTCTTAAGCTCTCTGGCATCCTCGGACGCATGAAGTCCATTGGATACGAATCTTTGCCCTTTCAAACTGATCGACATGAAGCATCTTATCAAAAAGAACAAAAAAGCTATTTGAAAAAAGTAGGGCTTGCAGGAATTATGACGATGCAAGTCATGATGCTCGCGATGGGCCAATACTTTGATGTTTTTGGCAACATCGACCAAGAAATGGTCCAGTTTTTCAACGCAATCTGCTTGTTGCTAACCACACCTGTAGTGCTTTACTCAGGTAGCGTGTTCTATGTTAGCGCGTTAAAAGCCCTGCAAGCAAAAACCGTCAACATGGATGTGCCCGTTAGTATCGCAATCATCGCGACTTACATTGCCGGCGTGCTCGCAGTAAACAAGAGCACCGGTGAAGTTTATTTCGAATCCATTTGTATGTTCATTTTCTTTCTATTAATCAGCCGATTTTTAGAACATCGCTCTCGTCACAGAGCGTCTGAGATTTCTTCTAATATGTTGAAACTCATTCCGGTCACCGCAATGCGCTGGGCCGGTGATGCCTGGCAATCGGTATTGGCAAAACAACTCGTCACCGGTGATAAAGTGCTGGTCAAGGCCGGTGAAAACATTCCTATTGACGGCGTTGTGCTTGAAGGTCAATCTACCGTTGATGAGTCGATGCTCACCGGTGAGTTTGAGCCAGTACGCAAAGGCATTCATGATCGCGTGTTCGCAGGAGCATTGAATCAACAAGGTAGCTTGAGTATTGAGGTGACCAGCAGCTTAAAATACGCGATGATGAATCAAATTTTACGACTCCAAGAAGTCGCAATGTCGAGCAAGCCCAAAGTGGCCTTGATTGCCGACAAGCTGTCTCGTTATTTTGTGACTATCGTTTTGATTATAAGCGCCCTAACCTATTGGTATTGGTGGTCACAAGACGATCCTCACGCGTTTTGGATCACCATTTCAGTCTTAGTTGCGACCTGTCCATGTGCCTTGGGCTTAGCGACACCATCTGCCCTAACCTGCGCTATGGCAAAGCTTAATAAAGTTGGCATATTGCTCAAGCGAGCGGACGCACTAGAACAGGTGACGTACGCGACAGACATTATCTTTGATAAGACCGGCACGCTTACCCGCGGTGAGTTTTCAATCAGCAAGCATCAATTCACATCGAATAGCGCGAGAATTGATACGCCGGCAACACAAGACCTTCCTATCGAAACCTATTTATCAGCACTAGCACAAGTACTTGAGTCACGCTCAGAGCACCCTATCGCCAAGGCTTATGGAGAAATAGACACGCGTTTTAAGTTTGACCTGAGCGAGTATGTGGTTGAAATTGGCAGAGGAATTCGTGCGAAGGTGAACAACGTCTCCTGCGTAATGGGTTCCAAAAAGTTTGTTTTACACGAAACACAGCAAAAAGACGATGCTGATTGGGCTGGCGCAAATGTCCTTATGGCAGTAAATTCACAAGTAGTGGCGGCGTTTTGGGTAACCGATACCATAAAAGAAGACGTGGCAGAAGTGATCGACAGCCTGCATGAGTATGATTTATCAATTTTAAGTGGTGATGATCAAGGCAATGTAGAGATGGTGGCTAACCAATTACACATAGATACTGCGATGGGCGGCTGTACGCCGGAGGCGAAGCTTGATTATATACAAAAGCAACAGGCCAATCACAAGTCCATTTTAATGTTAGGTGATGGTATTAATGACGCGCCAGTGCTTGCGGCTGCCGATGTATCAATTGCCGTTGGAAATGCTTCCGATCTTGCAAAAAATGCTGCGGATGTGGTGTTATTAAACCCCAAATTAACGTCATTATCAGACGTTGTCACAATGGCGCATCGCACAAAACGTAAAATTAAGCAAAATATCGCTTGGGCGTTAAGCTACAATCTGTTGGTGTTACCTTTCGCAGTAAGTGGCGTACTAACACCTTGGCAGGCTGCACTGGGTATGTCTTTAAGCTCGGTAATAGTGGTCTATAATTCAACCCGTTTAATGCGATGATAAAAGTCTCATGAGTATAATATTTGTCTTAATTCCACTCGCGGTCATAATTGTTGCAATCGCGATAGGTGTATTTTTCTGGGCAGTTAAATCCAATCAGTTTGATGATTTAGAGCGCCAGGGATATAGCATTTTGTTTGATGACGATCTGAAAAAAGAAAATCAGTCGTCAGATTCTGAGACCGACTCTTCAAGCGAGAGTGAGGAAATCGACTCAGTGCCGTCTAGCAATAAGACAAATAATGAATGAGTTTAGCCTTGTAACGGCGTTTTTGATTGGCTTAGCAGGCGGTGTTCACTGCATAGGCATGTGCGGAGGTATCGCAAGCGCATTTTCCTTTGCCATCTCCAAAGACCAATCCACTACTTGGTATATCTTAGCTTATAACATTGGCCGCATATCTTCTTACACGATAGCAGGCGCAATTACCGGCTATTTGGGCTCGATTGCAACAAGCAGTATTACCACCACCTTGCCTATTCTCAATATCATTAGTGCTGTTTTTTTAATCCTATTGGCCTTGTACATCAGTGACTGGTACAAAGGCTTGTCGGCACTTGAGCGCCTTGGCGGGCATTTATGGAGAAGAATTCAACCATATTCCAAAAAGCTCATTCCATTTAAGCATCCTGGCTATGCAATCGGCTACGGTGCAATTTGGGGTTGGTTGCCTTGCGGTTTAGTGTATTCTGCGTTAACTTGGTCTCTGGCAAGTGGCAGCGCCAGCTCAGGGGCACTGTTTATGCTGATGTTCGGACTGGGGACATTTCCGGCGTTAATTGCAACCAGTTTAGGTGCAAGTTTTTTAATTCCTATCTTACAAAACCCGATGTCTAGAATGATTATCGCGTTGATTTTAATTACTTTTGCGATATTTTTGCTTTTACCAATTTTTCAGGGTATAAAGTGATCTAAATCACAAAAAGGAGTGTAGCAGATGGCGGATCATCAGTCGCTTTCCATTCATTGTCAGAGCTGTAGCTTCAGTCACTTGTGTCTTCCCGTAAGTTTGAAAAAGTCAGAACTAGAGTCATTAGACGATATCATCGAACGCAAAAAGCCCTTACATAAACACGATAAACTTGTGTCTGCAGGACAACCGTTTAATACGCTTTATGCCGTTCGTTCCGGTTCTTTTAAATCCTACATTAGCGATAAAGACGGCGTTGAACAAATTACCGGCTTTCATTTTCCTGGCGACATCATTGGCTTTGATGCCTTGAAAGATCAGGTACATCAAAGTTATTCAAAAGCCCTTGAAACCGCAATGGTATGTGAACTCCCTTACGATACTTTAGAAGTCGTTTCAGAGCGCTACCCCGCACTTCGCAAGCAGATCATGAAGTTTATGAGTGCCGAAATTAAGCACGACCACGAGCTTATGATGCTTTTAAGTAAACGTAGCGCAGAAGAGCGTTTGTTGCACTTTATTAGCCATCTCTCCCAGCGTTTTGATGAGCGTGGATACTCAGCGCGTCAATTTAATCTATCGATGACGCGAAATGAAATTGGTAACTACTTAGGCTTAACCGTAGAAACTATTAGCCGCCTACTCACTCGTTTCCAAAAAGAGGATTTGATTAAGGTAGACGGTAAGCTAATTACTATTCTCGATTTAGACGGCGTCAAACAAAGGATGCCTGAATCGGAGATTTCTTATACAGCGTTAGGTTAATTACTGCAAAGTATTTCATTCTTATTTGATCCAGCACAAGGTGGTTGCATGCATATGTAAGCCACCTTTTTTATACTATCAATAATCATCATGTTGGAGAAAACGATGTTAAATTGTTCACGAATCTTAGTTGTATTTGACCCTTACCATAAAGAACAACCCGCTTTTGACCGTGCATGTTTCTTGGCCAAAAAGCTAGATGCTAGTCTATTGCTCGTCAGTTGCATCTACGACGAAACCTACGATATGACGAACTTCTTGACCTCAGAGCAGCGCGTTGACATGAAGACCGCCCTTATAAACACCCAAAACAAAGCCATGCACGCATACATTGAAAAATGTGACGGGGTAAAGGTGGAAGCAAAAGCCGTTTGGCACAAGTCGTTGTATCGCGGGATTGTGGATGTCGCTAGTCATGAACATTGCGATCTCATCGTAAAAAGCACCAAACAGCACACAAAACTCGCGCAAAAGCTCTTCACACCTAATGACTGGAACCTTTTACGTTATAGCCCTGTGAATGTGTTAATGGTCAAAGAGCATGACTGGCCTGAAAATGGCAAAATCATAGCCTCCGTAAGTATTGATGCTAATGACAAGACCCATAACCTCCTTAGCGAGCGCGTTACCCAAATTAGTATTGAGCTTGCCGATTTAGTGGCAGCGCAGGTGCATGTCGCCAATACCTTTGCTGGTGCGCCGGTCCATGTTGCGGTTGAAGTCCCTAGCTTTAACGCACAGGCGTATAATCAAGATATTGAAGCCAAACATAAAAAAGATGTCGCTGCGATGTGCGAACGTTACAGCATAAACAGCAATAATCAGCATGTTGCCGAAGGCCTCCCTGAAGATGTCATACCGGCATTGTGTGATGAATTAGATGCAGAATTATTAGTACTTGGCTCTGTAGGCAGGCGAGGACTTTCTGCAGCTTTACTCGGGAATACTGCTGAGCATATTATCGATAAAGTCAACTGCGATACCTTGGTGGTTAAACCGCAAGTATAAGTGGCGATAGCGCCACTGTAGTATTCATAAAACATGAAATGACGCGGCAAGTTACGTTATACTTGCCGCGTTTCTATTTTATTATTTATTAGGTTATGTCAGCGACTAAAATCAAACAGCCAGCACTTACAAAACTCCAAAAGCGTCTAAAAAAAGACATTGGCAAAGCAATTATCGATTTTAATATGATTGAGGATGGCGACCACGTTATGGTCTGCTTATCAGGGGGAAAAGACTCCTATACGCTGCTTGAATTTCTTATGTATTTTCAGAGAGTTGCACCGATAGCGTTTTCACTTGTTGCCGTCAATTTAGACCAAAAGCAACCCGGCTTTCCTGAAGATATACTGCCTAACTACCTAAGCTCACTAGGCGTAGAATACAAAATAGTAGAAGAAGACACCTACTCCATCGTTAAGGACAAAGTTCCCGAGGGAAAAACAACCTGCTCGCTTTGTTCAAGATTAAGGCGAGGTATTCTATACCGCACAGCCACCGAGCTAAAAGCCACTAAAATAGCACTTGGTCACCATCGAGACGATATGATTGAGACGCTGTTTTTGAATATGTTTTATGGCGGTAAACTTAAATCAATGCCACCAAAATTACAAAGCGATGATGGTTTGCACACTGTAATTCGACCTCTCGCCTATTGCAAAGAGACTGATATTGCGCATTACGCTGAGCAGGCTGGTTATCCAATCATCCCTTGCAATCTTTGTGGCTCTCAAGAAAATCTCCAGCGCAAGCACATAAAAGCCATGCTTCAAGACTGGCATAACCGCTTTCCTGGACGCGTAGAGTCGATATTCAGCGCCATGCAAAATGTTGTGCCATCCCACGTGCTCGATCACGCATTGTTTGATTTTAAAACCTTATCTGGTGTTGTTGACGATGCAAGTGAAGGCGACACCGGTTTTGACCCACCCGAACTACCAAAGGCATTTACCAGCAAACAAGTATCTGATGACATCATTGAACTTAAATAAAAGGAGGCATTCGTGAAAATTGGTTTAGCGCTAGGCGCAGGTGCTGCGCGCGGTTGGGCACATATTGGTGTTATTAGAGCGTTAGAAGAGCTCGGCGTTAAAATTGATGTGGTTGCCGGATGCTCAATTGGTGCCTACGTAGGTGCAGCATATGCAAGCGGAAGGCTTGATGAGTTAGAGCAATGGGCTTATAGCTTAACCGAATGGCAAGTGTTTACCTTACTAGGGGTTGGCTTTAAACGTGGTGGATTGGCAAGCGGGCAAAAAGTATTCGATAAACATCGTGATGAGTTTTGCGCACCAACATTTGAGCAGATGGACAAACCCTTCACCGCAGTTGCCACCGATTTATACTCAGGCAAAGAAGTGGTCTTCAATAAAGGCGATATAAACGACGCCATTCAAGCCTCATGTGCTATCCCCGCTTTGTTTACACCAATTGAACACGAAGGCCGTTGGCTAGTCGATGGCGCTGTCGTTAACCCAGTACCGGTCAATCAATGCCGACAACTAGGCGCTGACTTTGTCATTGCAGTGAACCTAAGTGCTGATTTTCGACCTCAATTAATTGAAAAGTTTGAGAATGAGCACAAAGCGTCTCAATTGAAAACCGATAAGTTTATGGAAAAAGGTGCCAGTGGCATTATGAAACAATGGTTCTCACCGGATCCGAAGCCTAATAAACGTACCCCTCCTGGCATTATGGGTGTTATGAGTAGCGCGCTTGAAATCTTGCAAGCTCGCGTCACTCGCTCAAGGCTTGCCGGAGACCCACCCGATGTATTGATTGAGCCGCAACTGCGTGACGTTGGCTTATTGGAGTTTCATAGAGCCAAGGAGCTTGCTGAAAATGGTAATAAGAGCGTTCAAAGGCTTGCTGAACAAATTGCGTATCAACTGAACATCACCCGGGATGAACGTTAGATTACTTATTAGCTAGCGCGGTTATGCGTAACGGAATCACCGGCAGGTTTAGCGGTTTTTCTCGTTCAAAAAAGCCTTCATCTAAGGTTAAGCTACCTTGTGTAATGCTATACCCATTTGCCATAGTTTGTGTCAGGCTTTGGTCTTCAAATTGCACGACTAGGCCGGAGACTGACGGCATCATAAACGACATAAAGCTGCCCATTTCATTAAAGAACGCTTCATATTGCTTATATAGGAATGATAGTTCTTCAAAGGTGTAATATCGTTTCAGGTATTCGGGTTTTGTCTCAAGCTGCACGGATATATCACACTGATTGCTCGGTTCGGTAACATCAATGATGATCTTAGCATCAGCCATTCGCAGCGCCCTCTCAGAGGGGACCGTAAACCTATTTTCACCGCTTACCTCTAATGGAATTTGTTGCTTTTGAGTACTAATGCGCGCCGCATTGATTTCACATAATCTGCCAGTAGTAACGTGAATAAAGCCGAATGCAAACTGCAAAGCAGCCGTATCTTCATTGTCAATTTTACGTACGTGAGAATAGAACGTTTTATAATCTACTTGTATTTCATCAGCCATGACTGGCGGCAAAATAAGCGCTGTGATTAATAGTCCTGAAAAGACGAATAAAGATTTCACTATTATATCAACTCCTTGTTTACTCTTATCATTGATTGAAGCTCTTCAATATACTCATTCCCTCTTTCAGAATAGCGGATTAGCCCTTCTGATAATTTTATCGCTGTGATTTCCTGTTGATTCATTCTCAGGCGATTACGAATATTTCTTAACTCGGTATAGGCAGGATGACGGTTAAGGTTGCGCATATAGGAATACATCGCTTTAGATAAGTTATCATATTTAGCGACTTCATGATTAGCGCCAGCACTGCGTTGACTTGGCACAAAGCCACACCCCTTTTTAAAGCACCACATACCAAAGAAGTTATAACCATCTTGGGCAAAGCGACTGGTACCCCACGCTGACTCATTGGCACTTTGCACCAAAACGAGCTCTACCGGAATAATGTCTATTCTACGTAACAAAACATCAAAGATTTCCAATAGCTCTTGATCAGGGTCGACCCGGTATTCTTTAATCAGCCAGTCTAATTCTTGTTGCTGCTCTTCGTTGAGTTCCTCATTGGAAATCACTTTTGAACGCAAGCCTTGAATGTAATTTCTTAAATTAAGCAAGTACGCATTTTGCGCTTCAACGGCTGGGCGTAGGTAGCTAAAAAACGCGTTTTTCTTCTCTGTTACGTCCTCTATACTCGCAAAGTCTGGTACTGGGTCTTCAGCAAAATCTACCTCTGGAATATCTTTTACTATAGAAGGTGGCGATTGCTGAGAAAAGTATATTGTGAGCACTACGACAAGCACGCTCAGTAGCGCTAAAGAGATGATTTTTAATTTATGCATCAAACACTCCTGAATTTTTTATATCTAACTGCGCATCTTCACTATTTGAGCAAAGAAGCTCTGTGTACAATACCGCTCGAACATTAAAGAAATATGGCCCAACCCAAATATAGGCAAAGCCAAAAGTAAGCACTACACCTACCATAAGCGCAACAAAAATCAAAAATATGGTCGTGATGGGAAACAAATATGCGTTGACCATTCGCACCGATAAGATGATAGCTGATATAGGGGTTAACCCCTTATCTACAATCAGTGGCAAGGCAAAGGTTGTGGCCATAAACACGTAAAAAGCAGGTAAAATAAACATGATCATGCCAATGTCCATGGCAATAGAAATAAGTAAAGTGGCAACACCTAAAGGTAGTATATAACTAACATACGACAATACATTGATCGCTTTTGCTTGCTGACCACGCGCAGTGGTGATTGCCAGCATACTTATGCCTGCAAATAAGGGTGCTAACACCACATTAATAACCAAGCTTGCTAACGCATTTTGTGTATGGCTTAACGCCTGTACTTGATCTGGATCTTGAATATCAAAAGCATAAACGAACAAAAAGCCCAACATCAAAGCAGACAAAATCAGGATGAGGATGGCTTGCACCAGCGTCCAATTATTTTGACCACTGAGGTCTCGAGCACGAACTAAGACGTGTTTGACATCGAATTCATACTCTTTGTTGAGCATACGCTGTATATGTGCTTCGTCTTTCATTGCTACCTATATGGCTAATGTATGAGGAATTAAGTACCCGAATCTTAACATTATCATTGAGTGACCACTAATATTATCGCCATAATGATAAGTACAGCTCCCATTACACGGTCAAATACGAATCCCTTTTTTAGGTACGCTTGGCGAATACGCGAGTGACTCACCAATATACTCACCAAAATGAACCAACAGGCGGTCGCAAACGCTAGGTAAAGGCCATACACCCCTTTTGTGAGAAGGCTTGTTTGTGCGGGTATGGCGAGCGTGTAGAGGGTTAGAAAAAACAACGTCGCCTTTGGGTTCAAACCATTTGTTATAAAACCAATCATAAAGGCTTTGGGTGCAGATTGAGTGCGTACTGATGCGGTCTCATTGCTCTGCACTTGAGTAGGACGGCTGCGTAAGCCACTGATCCCCATCCATACTAAATACAATGCCGCTGCATAAATTAGCGTTTGGTAAAGCCATGATGTAGCTTGGATGATGAGACTTACACCTAGTATTGAGTACAGGACATGTAACAATATCCCTACTCCCACACCAACGCTGGTAATAATGCCAAGACGTCTTCCATGCTGCAGGCTTTGTTTCATTACCACCGCAAAATCAGGACCTGGGCTTGCTACCGCAAAGGCATGCATAACGGCGATGCTCGCCCAAACGGCCAAACTAAAGTCCATCATTATCACCTGTCTGAATCGGCAAGTCACAAGTGGCGCCCCAGTCAGACCATGAGCCGTCGTAGACGTAAAGCGGAGATGCACCGATTGCATCAGCGGCCTGCGCTAAAATACACGCCGTTACACCGCTGCCGCAGGTAAACGCCATCCCGTGTTCACTGGGAGGGTATTTATTAAACAAGCTCTGGATGTCGGCTTGTGGTTTAAAAGCTCCATCGCCGCTTTGTACATCTTTATAATGCAGGTTATAAGATGACGGTATATGACCACTACGTACGCCAGCTCTTGGATCTTTTTCATCACCGCTGAATCGAGCATGACTACGTGCATCTAAAAGCGGTAAGCGCGCATTAGGCACGGCAAGGTGCTGGGCAACATAACGTTGGTCAATAAATTGATAATTGGCGTTTGGCTTGGCGGTAAAATTACCTGTTTGCGAGGGGGTGGAAAGCTCCCCTACTACCTCGTAACCTAAATCTAGCCACTTAGGTAAACCGCCTTGCAGCACGCTAACATTTTGATGGCCCATGGCCTTAAACATAAACCAAACGCGAGACGCACAAAAATTACCGAAGTCATCATACACAACAATATTATCGTCACCATTGATACCCAAGGCTTGGACGCACTGCTCAAAATCATCTTTGCTTGGCATCATATTGCTTAAGTGCGATGCTTTATCAACAATGTCAGCTTCAAAATCAAACAGCACAGCCCCTTTAATAAAGCGCTCCTTGTCGGCCACTTTACCTGGTCGAGTGGCCTTGGCGGAGTTTAGGGTGGTAAACAGGATCTTTGGAGATGAGTCATGACCATTGGTCATTAGGGCGAATAATTGAGACGGAGCTATTTCGGATGACAACACAAAAGAATCGCACATAAAATGATAATAAACAGAAGATTACACTATGACTGTGTATAGGTAAATAAAAGGAAAGATGGTGCCCGGGGCCGGACTTGAACCGGCACACTCTTACGAGCGAGGGATTTTAAATCCCTTGTGTCTACCAATTTCACCACCCGGGCACTGATAAGCGTTATGGAGGCGGAACCCGGAGTCGAACCGAGATCCACGGATTTGCAATCCGCTGCATAGCCATTCTGCCATTCCGCCGTAACGTTGCTTCACTTGCTACTGATTGAAAAGCAATCCACTTCAGTGTGCGTCAATTCAAAAAGAATTGGAGCGGGAAACGAGATTCGAACTCGCGACCCCGACCTTGGCAAGGTCGTGCTCTACCAACTGAGCTATTCCCGCTCTGAAATGTGCGGTGCATTCTACCTGCAAAACAAATAGTGTCAACCACAAATACACTACAAATAAGCTGTTCAGCTAAAAATTGAACAGTTGTATGCATAACTGTCAATTTTGGTTTTTTACCTTACCTTTTACAAGGCCTTTAAGGTTTTCCAACCGGCCGCTGAATACACTATCATTGACCAAAGCGACAACACCGCTGCGGCCCACAATAGCAGATAGCCTAACGAGACCCAATAAATTGGGAATCCCATGAATGTCTCTAAACCCGATAGCAAACCGATGAGTGCAAGCATTTGTAGCGTCGTTTTGGCCTTCCCAAGAAAGTTCACTTTAACGGCATCAGACTGACCTTGTTTACTCATCCATTCACGCAGCGCCGACACAAAAATCTCGCGCATGAGTAACACAATGGCCGGTACGGTTACCCATAAAGAAGCATATGTGTGCGTGATCATCACTAGTGCCGCGGCCACGATAAGCTTATCGGCAACGGGATCGAGAAACGCACCAAACGCTGAGGATTGCTTGAGCTTTCGTGCTAAATAACCATCAAACCAGTCGGTGATGGCAGCGAGCCAAAATACAAATGCGCCGGCTTGTTGCGCCCATTTCCAATCTAAAAAATAGATAGAAACGAAAATTGGAATGAGTAACACCCTAAACAGGGTAATAATATTAGGTACAGTCCACATGTTAATTGCGTTTATTCTTGTTACAGCTAATTAATTTATAATGATAACAGAACATGGCCTCATCCGTGTAAATAATCATAAATCGTTTCCGCTAATTCTTCACTAATGCCGGGCACTTTTGCAATTTCGTCCCGACTTGCTTTTTTCAAGCCTTGAATACCGCCGGTATACTTCAATAATGCTTGACGGCGTTTAGCCCCCACCCCTGGAATATCCTGCAATACCGACTGCTGTTTCGCCTTCTGCCTGCGATTCCGATGTCCGGTAATGGCAAAGCGATGAGACTCATCCCTGATATGCTGCACTAGGTGTAAACCTGGTGCATCGCTTTGGACCGGAATGGTCTCGTGGGAATTGGCGATAATCAATGTTTCTAAGCCGGGTTTACGAGTGGTCCCTTTTGCCACGCCGACTATTAAAGGCACATATTGAGCAGGCCAGTCAGCAAAGTGTTTTTCGGCTTGCGATAACTGCCCTTTTCCGCCGTCAATTAACAATAAATCAGGCATCTTGGCGTCATCATTTGGTTTCTTGTATCGCCGCTTCAATGCTTGTGCCATTGCCGCATAATCATCGCCACCGGTAATTCCTTCAATGTTGAAACGTCGATAGTCTGATTTTAATGGCCCATTACGGTCAAACACGACACAAGATGCAACGGTTTGCTCTCCAGATGTATGAGAAATATCAAAACACTCCATGCGCTTTATGGGAGAATCATAGCTGAGCATTTTCTCAAGATCATTAAAGCGAGCAAACATAGATTTCTGTTGGTTTTGTTGCGTTTCTAAGGCGTTGTCCGCATTGCTATGGGCAAGCTTTAGGTATTTACGTTTGTCATCTCTAATACCTTCATAAAACTGAATTTTGCGCCCAGCTTGTTTTGAAAGCACCTCTTGTACACTGTCCATTTCATCAAATTTGATAGGCACAACGATTTGTTTAGGAATGAGTTTATTACCCGCGAGATAAAACTGTAGCAAGAATGACTGAAAAATCTCTTCGGGGGTAGCCCCTTTGGGAATTTTAGGAAAAAACGACTTACTGCCTAACAACTGGTTGTCGCGTATAAACATGCCGTATACACATGCTAGTCCATGTTTAAAGGAAAAGCCAAACACATCCATTTCTTGCTGTGTACCACTAATGAGCTGTTGTTCTTGTACTTTTCTAAGGGCACTGATTTGATCACGTAATCTTGCCGCTGCTTCAAACTGTAAATTAGCACTGGCAGTCTCCATTTTAGTCACCAGAGACTGAATAACCTGCGCATTTTTGCCTTTCAAAAAGAGAACCGCTAAATCTACTTGTTCCTGATACTCTTCATCGCTTACATAACCCTCAACACATGGCGCTGCGCATCGTTCAAGTTGATATTGCAAGCAGGGCCGCGAGCGGTTGCGATAATAACTGTCGTCACATTGGCGCACCGGAAACAAGCGTTGCATAGAACGCAGACTCTCTCGCACAGACCACGCGCTCGGATAAGGTCCAAAATATTGTCCTTTTGCTTTTTTCGCGCCTCGATGAAACCCCAACTTAGGGTGTTTATGGTCCGATAGAAAGATAAAGGGGTACGATTTATCATCTCTCAAGACCACGTTATAGCGAGGGCGGTACTTTTTTATATAGTTGTTTTCTAGTAAAAAGGCTTCCGTTTCGCTACTGACCAAGGTCACATCTACGTGAGCGATCTGTGAAACCAAAGACTCGGTTTTTACGCTATCGACATTCTTGCGAAAGTAACTACTGAGGCGTTTTTTGAGGTTTTTTGCCTTGCCCACATAAATCACATCTTGGGCGGCATTGTACATTCTGTAAACGCCTGGCTTAGATGAAACGTTTTTTAAGAACTGCTGCGCGTCGAAGCTGTGTGCCTTTTCATCCATGTATCAAAGAGCTTATGCGGAGGTTTTAATCAAGTCGTGACGCAGCGCAAGATGGGTCAACTCTACGTCTGACTCAACACCTAACTTTTCAAACGTGCGATAACGATAGGTGTTAACCGTTTTTGCACTGAGGCTAAGAGACTTCGCAATTTCGGTGACTTTAATACCACGGGTGATCATCATGGTAATTTCTAGCTCCCTTTCTGTGAGCGCTTCGAAAGGATTCGTTTGATTGACGTCTAGCGCACCAATGGCGATTTTTTGTGCAATTTCTGGGGATAAATACTTCTGCCCGCTGGCCACCTTATAAATAGCATTGACCATTTCATTATGCTCAGCGTCTTTGGTTAAAAAGCCAAAAGCACCAGCTTGCATGATTTTCGCAGGAATGGGGTTTTCTTTGTGCATAGATAAACAAATAACACGAGTACCATCACATACTCGAAGCACTTTTTTGGTTGCCTCTAAGCCGCCGATGCCTGGCATACTCACATCCATCAGCACAATGTCTGGGGTGTGCTTTCGACAGTATGCGACAGCGTCTTCGCCACACCCTACTTCAGCAACAACCTTAAAGTCTTTTACATCATTGAGTATTCGACTAATCCCTGTCCTAACGAGTTCATGATCATCCACTACTAAAATTTTAATCATTCTTAGGAAGCCTGCTTAATCTGTTTTCCGCTGCACTTAATGTAACGAGCACAGAGTATTATACAAACTGCATCTTTATGGAATACCTTTTTTGCACCCATTTAGTCTTGTATACGCAAAAAGTTTAATGTCGACGCTAGCACCATTGAGGTTGTAAAATACTCACGAGCGGTCGACATTGATCGGTTTGGCAACTTGACTCAAAGACCCGAGTAGTGTGTCATGATGCAACTCTCCGCCATATTCACGGTGCATCAAAAAAAAGGAAAGGCTATGTCGGTTTATGAAATAAAACACCCTTTAATTCAACATAAAATGGGATTGATGCGTGTGTCTGGCGTCAGCAGTAAAGACTTTCGTGAGCTTGCCAGTGAAGTGGGCAACCTTTTAACCTATGAGGCTACCAGAGACCTAACTGTAGAATCCCTCAATGTTGAAGGATGGAACGGCGACACGCTAAAAATTGACCAAGTAAAGGGCAAAAAACTTACCATTGTTCCTATCTTGAGAGCGGGCTTAGGCATGCTAGACGGCGTATTGCGCCTCATTCCCAACGCAAAAATATCGGTCGTTGGGCTCTATCGTAATGAAGAAACCCTTGAGCCTGTCGCTTACTTTGACAAAGTAGTCGCGGATATTGATATGCGCACCGCGCTCATCGTCGACCCAATGCTCGCCACCGGCGGCACCTTAAACGCCACAATCGAGCTATTAAAACAAAAAGGATGCAAACGTATTGTGGGGCTATTTCTAGTGGCTGCACCAGAAGGCATAGCTGCAGTAACAAAAAAACACCCAGACGTTGATATTTATGTGGCGGCCATTGATGAGCGCTTGAATGAGCAAGGCTATATTTTACCTGGGCTGGGTGATGCAGGAGATAAAATATTTGGCACTCGCTAAGGTGTTGCTGCACACCAAAACCATGTCCGTTCACGAATTGGCTGTGATATGAATGTCAAAAAAGTATTAATTATTGAAGGCAGCATTAATCTGATAATGATGTCAATTAAGCTGATGGTGGGTTTAGTCACCCACTCTACCGCTATTTTAGCGGATGCCTTTCATTCACTCACCGACGTCAGTAACAATATTATTGCATGGTTCGCCGTTAAACAGGCTGAGCTTCCAGCAGATGCTGATCATAACTATGGCCACAGTAAATTCATCCCGCTTGCCATCTTTTTCTTAGCTACCATGCTCTGCGTTGTAGCACTTGAGGTGATTGTGCATGCATTAGAGCGCATTGGAGAGCCGGTTTTAAATAGCACTTATGGCCTGGGCGTAATGGTGCTTGTGCTTGTGCTCAACACTTGCCTTTCAATTTGGCAGTCGTACTGGGCAAAAAGGCTCGACTCTAGCCTGTTAAAAGCAGATGCAAGCCACACTTTTAGCGACGTATTAACGTCAATTGCGGTCATCGTAGGGTGGCAATTAGCCGCGCGCGGTTACTACTGGCTAGACACGGTATTCGCGTTAGTGGTGGCCGCTATTATACTGTATCTTGCTTACCAATTGTTTCTCTCATCTATTCCTATCTTGGTGGATAAAAACCTATTAGATCAAGCGATCATATCAAGACGCATAAAAGCAATGCCACTGGTGCTATCGGTGACCTCAGTGCGCACACGTAGCGATGGTAAAACCAATTTTGCCGACATTGTGATCAGCGTCGATTCGAAGGTGTCTTTATCTGTGTCTCACGACCTAACCGACGATATTGAAAAGGTGTTGCGCTCTGAGTTTGATATTCAAGACGCCACCGTACATGTTGAACCGCTCGTAAAATAGTCACAATGAAAACTGTAAAACGCGGTGATAGTGTATGATAATCGGCGCGGTCATATAGTTGCCAACCCAGACGGGCATAGAAGCGTTATCTCGCATATTCAGTTATAAAATGATTCACTTGGAGAAGTTATGGAATCTCAGCGTCGGACAAAGGATTATGGGTTTTTAGCCGCTAAGGGCATGCTAATGGGCGCGGCTGATGCAGTACCAGGAGTGTCGGGTGGCACCATTGCGTTTATCACCGGTATCTATCAAGAACTAATTCACTCAATCAAGCTATGCGGCGTGCACGCGCTACAAGTACTGTGGCGTCAAGGACCGGTTGCTGCGTTTAACTATGTGAACGGCGCATTTTTGCTCGTGCTAGGAAGCGGTATTTTACTAAGCATTGTGAGTTTATCTAGAATCGTTGTCTACCTTTTAAACAATTACCCAGAATTACTGTGGTCCTTCTTTTTTGGACTTATCTCGGCGGCGGTATATTCGCTTTTACGGCATATAAAGAAGTGGAGTATTCCCCTGGCCCTAACCTTTGCGTTAGGTACGGCAATAGCTTATTTTTTGACAGAAATATCGCCAACGTCTATTGAACCCACCCCAGTATATTATTTTTTATCGGGGATGCTGGCTATATGCGCGATGATTTTACCTGGCATATCTGGTGCATTCATTCTGCTTCTACTAGGAATGTACAGCCATGTCATGCTGGCTATTAAGGAGTTTCAGTTTTCACTTCTTGCCTTGTTTGCCAGCGGATGTATCGTTGGCATACTGAGTTTTTCACGCGTATTGGATTGGATGTTTACAAAGCATAAAGAAATCACCCTCGCGCTACTAGGCGGCTTTGTACTTGGTTCTTTAAACAAAGTATGGCCATGGAAAGAAACCTTGAGCACGATGATTGACCGTCATGGTGATATCGTTCCACTGGATGAACGCAACGTGTTACCCCATACGTTTGAACAAGTAACGCAACAACCTTCTTTTATGTTGCCAGCACTTGGCTTGATGCTGCTTGGCTTTGGCTTGGTGATGTTATTAGAGTTTGTTGGAAAAGATAATGCGCAAAACCACGCATCAGGCTAGACAGATATTTGCAGCCCGAATACTACAAAAGGGCCGTCCATAAAAAAGCCCCGACTTAATCGGGGCTTCTAGTATTTGGCGGAGAGTGAGGGATTCGAACCCCCGGAACGTTTAACCGTTCGTCTGATTTCAAGTCAGGTGCATTCAACCGGGCTCTGCCAACTCTCCAGAGGGGCAGAATATTAAAAGCGAATTGCTTCAATGTAAAGCCTAAATAACAAAAAATCGTAAAAACCTGACTCGATCGCACAAATTTCCGACATGTCATTATTCCTAAACAGTTTATAATCGAAAAAACTTGAAAAACTGAACCAAACACCATACAAAGACACTAACAAATACTGAGAAAAGTCTCGGTATTTACACTTAGCATTATATTGGAGAAAAAAATGGACAGGCGTACTATGTATTCAACCTCAGCTGAGTCATCAGCGATTGAGATTAATAAGGTACTTCGCAACACGTATATGTTACTCGCACTTACCATCGGTTTTAGCGCGATAACGGCCACCATCACGTCAATGCTGAATATTGGCATGGTTGGCTATTTTGCCATGATCATTGGTGCGTTCATCAGTCTGTTTATTGTTCAGAAAAAAGCTGATTCCGCATCAGGACTTGTTTGGGTATTCGTATTCACTGGTTTAATTGGTGGTGCAATAGGCCCAATCATTAGTATGTATGTAGCAGCAGGTGCTGGTGGACTTGTAGCCCAAGCGTTAGGTGCAACTGCAGTCGTATTTTTCACGTTGTCGGGTTATGCTTTGGTATCGAAGAAGGACTTTAGCTTCTTAGGCGGGTTCTTAATGGTTGGTTTGGTGGTTGCGCTACTTGCCATCATCGCAAACATCTTCTTCCAAATGCAAGCAATGAGCATGGCGATTAACGCGCTTATCATCTTTGTGATGTCGGGGCTGATTTTGTTTGATACCAGCCGCATCATTCATGGAGGTGAGACCAATTACATCCGCGCGACTGTGAGCTTATACTTAAGCATCTACAACATCTTTATGTCTATTCTTGCTCTGCTAGGTGCAGGCGAAGAGTAAGCTATTTTACAAATGATAAAACGCCCCTTGAATGGGGCGTTTTTGTTTTCAGCATAAGGCTGTATACTTTCATCATGATTATTTTATAAAACGCATCATGTCTGATAGCCCTATTTTCGCTTTGTTTATAACCAAGAGTCCCTACGATTCGCGTAATGCAGAAAGCGCGCTTGCCTTTTGTGAGGCGGCCGTTGCGTTAGGGTATAAAGTCAAACATGTATTTTTCTATCAAGCAGGTGTGCACAATAGCTCTAAGCACTTGTGTGTAAATACCGACGAAGTATCGGTAAAAGACCGTTGGCAAGCGCTCAACGCCCAGCACAAGATCCCCTTATACCTTTGCGTAACGGCGGGTACTCGCCGCGGGATCGTTACCTCACACAGTGAAGATGATACCACTGCAGCATGTTTTACTTCAGTGGGTATGAGCGAGTACTTCGCTAGTTTACATGACGATAGCATCAAGAGTATTCAGTTTTGAATGGTTATCTATTAGTTATAAATACTAAGGCGCCCTACCACACAAGCGCTGCCCAAGACGCATTTGAAGCAGCCTTGGCCGCAAGCAATGTTGGGTTGGAAGTACGCGTTTTGTTTGATGAAGACGGCGTTTATCAGTTAGTAGAGACGCAAAGCCCTGAGGTAATCTCACACAAAAACATGTTCAAAAAACTATGTTCGTTCCCCTTGTTTGATGTGGAAAAAATCTACGTTAACGATACAGCTTTGTTAAATAGAGGTATTAGTCTTGAAAGTGATAAACTTGAAAGTACTCGTTTAGAGTCTGAACAAGTCAAGACGCTCATCAAAAACGCTCATCACGTATTGGTATTTTAGTATGTTGTTACAAGTTCTTTCTAATCAACCAGATAAAGTCAGCCCATATTTTGGAGATGACGATGTCAGCATTGTGTTAATGCAAGATGGCGTGTACATGCTGTCGTTGTTGCTTCAAGAGGTGCCTGCGCCACGTGTATTTGTGCTTGAACAAGACTGGTTGGCAAGTGGCTTGGCACACCAGCGCATATTTGAAGGCAAACAAATAAACCTCATTAACCCAATGCAATGGGTCGCAATGACCACCGAGCATTTCAATGTGGTCACGGTGCAATAATGAATCAGAACTTGCAGGTAAATGGCATCAGCGTCCCACTCGATAA
This sequence comes from Glaciecola sp. XM2, assembly GCF_018595715.1. Taxonomy (GTDB): domain Bacteria; phylum Pseudomonadota; class Gammaproteobacteria; order Enterobacterales; family Alteromonadaceae; genus Glaciecola. The sequence continues at coordinate 315,035 of NZ_JAHEOJ010000014.1, read as the reverse complement.
GAACGGTTACTTAGCCGACCCTGCCGTATGGAAGCGCGAAATTGCCCTAGCGTTTGCACAGCGCGAACACATGACGTTGACCGATGATCATTGGGAAGTGATTTACTTTGTACGTGAATTTTACGATAGCTACGACACCAGCCCAGCGATAAGAGCCTTAGTCAAAGCGATGCAGCAAAAATTTGGCCCCGAAAAAGGCAACAGCCGTTATCTACACCGCCTGTTTCCTGATGGGCCCGCAAAACTCGCTACCAAGTTGGCTGGTTTACCTAAACCAGCCAAGTGTTTATAAATGCATTTACGCTGGCGTTATCTCAGTCACTCCGTTCATATACGGTACTAATACTTCAGGGACCTTGACCGAACCATCTTGCTGCTGATAATTTTCTAGTATCGCTACTAGCGTCCTGCCTACTGCCAGACCAGAGCCATTAAGCGTGTGGATAAGTTCTGGCTTTTTCATGTCTTTTGACTTGTATCTGGCCTGCATTCTGCGCGCTTGAAAGTCGCCCATATTTGAGCAAGAGCTTATTTCACGATAAGTATCTTGGGCAGGTAGCCACACTTCGAGATCGTATGTTTTACAAGCCCCAAAGCCCATGTCTCCGGTACACAAAACCACCTTGCGGTAAGGCAGACCAAGTTTTTGAAGTATCACTTCAGCATGGCCGGTCAGTTCTTCTAGAGCATCCATCGAGGTCTCAGGAGCAACAAGTTGCACCATTTCTACCTTGTCAAATTGATGCTGACGGATAAGACCTCTGGTATCACGACCATAGCTGCCGGCCTCACTTCTAAAACAAGGCGTGTGCGCAGTCATTTTGACCGGTAACTCATCGCTAGAAAATATATGATCTCGTGCAATATTCGTCAGTGGCACCTCTGCAGTAGGAATAAGAGACATGCCCTGTCCTTCTTCGGTCGCCGGTTTGGTATGGAAAAGATCTTCACCAAATTTTGGTAACTGCCCAGTACCGTACAAGCTTTCAGAATTGACAAGGTAAGGCACATACACTTCATGATAGCCATGCTCTTGGGTATGACAATCGAGCATAAACTGCGCTAAGGCTCTGTGCATGCGGGCAATACTGCCGTTCATCACCACAAATCGTGAACCAGATAATTTCGCCGCTGTCTCAAAATCTAAGCCTTTATTTAAGGCTTGTGCGATATCCACATGGTCTTTAGCTTTAAAGCCTAAATCTGGCGGTGTACCCCACTTCAATACTTCAACGTTGTCGTCTTCGTCTTTACCACTTGGTACGCCGGGTGCTGGAACATTAGGCGTTTCTTGATAAAAAATATTGAGCGAGAGCATCACTTGCTCTAAGGCCGCTTTTGCCTCGTCTAATTTACCGCCAAGTGCTTCAACCTGTGCCAATAATGGCGCAATATCTTCCCCTGAACGCTTGGCCATTCCAATCGCTTTTGAGCGAGTGTTTCGTTCGTTCTGTAGGTCTTGGGTTTCAACCTGCAGTGCTTTGCGCTTTTCTTCAAGTGCATTGTAAGCATCTACATCCAGTTGATATCCTCGCGTGGCCAAGGCGGCTGCCGTTTCTTCTATGTTGTTTCGAAGTAAACGTGGGTCTAACATAACTATTACTATCCTTTCATAATTGACAACGCACACCACACGGCAACAAGGCACAGGCATACGTTTAATAAAATGGTGGCGAAGGCTCTTATCCAATCACCTTCTTGTAAATATAAAAACACTTCCAGTGAAAATGTCGAAAATGTCGTAAAGGCCCCTAAAAGGCCAACGGTTATCATTAATTTTACATCATTATTGATGTTGGTGTTGTCAGAAAACCACGCAAATGCCAATCCTAAACAAAAAGAGCCAAGCACATTTACGCCCAAAGTGGCATACGGCAGGCTCTTTCCAAAGGTTTCAGTTACCGTTACATTTGCAAAAAACCGTAAGCAAGCGCCCAGCGCACCACCAATGGCGATGAAGAGGTAGGTCATCCAAGTGATTGTCATACGCAGGCCCTAGCAGCTTATGGTTTGTTTTTTTGCGTATTATCTTCTAATTCTTGTAAATATGCGATTTTTTGCTGTAAGTGTTTTTCAAATCCGCGCGGATTTGGCTGATAATACTCACTTTGAGGCATGTTTTCTGGAAAATAGTTAACACCCGTAGCATATGCGGTATTAAGATTATGTGGATAAACGTACGAAGCACCGTGACCTGCGTCTTTCGCTAACTGTGTAGGCGCATTGCGTAGGTGAATAGGAACAGGTTCATTTGCATGCTTTAAGGCATCCGCCTTGGCAGCTTTAAATGCGTTGTACACAGCGTTGCTTTTTGGGGCTAGCGCACAATAAATAACCGCTTGAGCAATGGCTCGTTCGCCCTCAGCAGCTCCTACCCGATGATAAATATCCCATGCATTTAAGCATACCTGAAGCGCTTTGGGGTCTGCATTGCCAATATCTTCACTGGCAATGGCCAACAAACGTCTGCAAATGGGCGATACGTCTGTATTGGCAATGAGCATTCTAGCAAACCAGTACAGCGAGGCATCGGTAGCGCTGCCGCGAATGGATTTATGAAAAGCAGATAACAAATCATAATAATGGTCTCCCTGCTTATCAAAAGCTGCTATGGTCTCGCCAACAGCTTGCTCTAATATAGCCAGCGTTAGCTCACTACCTTCTCCTACAATATCTGCAGCTAACTCAAGTGCATTTAACAATCGCCTTGCATCACCGTTTGCGTGCTTGATTAAGGCCTGCTGGCTTGAATCACTTAAACTGAGCGGTTTACCTTCTCGCCCAGCGTTTAAATGCGTTAAACCTCTAACAGTCAACTTTTCTAAGTCTGCTTCGGTTAATGGTGTAAGGGTAAACACGCGTAGACGAGACAATAAGGCTTGATTAATAGAGAACGAAGGGTTTTCAGTGGTTGCGCCAATCAGGCGAATGGCACCACTCTCAACATACGGTAAAAATGCATCTTGTTGGGATTTATTAAAACGATGAATCTCATCAACGAACACGAGTGAAGACTGAGAAAACAAGCTATCGCGGCTTTGCTGTGCTTGCTCAGCAATCTGCTTGATATCTTTAATACCGGTATTGATGGCTGAAATTTTTATGATTTCAACATCTAAGACTTGGCTCAATACATGTACTAATGAGGTTTTTCCGCATCCGGGCGGCCCCCATAAAATCATCGACGGTATTTGGTTGGCCTTGACTAATGTGGTGAGTACCCCTTGCGGTCCCATTAAATCTGCGTTGCCTGCATACTCTTCAAAAGAGCTTGGCCTTAACGCATCGGCAAGCGGTGAACGACTACTCATTTACACTACTGCATTATGGTTGCGAAAGGCTACGCTGATCATCAACAATGAAATTATCAGGATAGACAGGGAAAAATGCGTCGGGGGAAACCTCCACGTTTTGCTGGGCATTTACAAACTCAATACGGTTGATTTGACGTTGCTTGTCTTGAGAGACTAATGCACTTAATTGCCCATCAACAAAACGCAGATGTAGTTCAGTGATATTTGCGTTAGGGTTTGTTGAACTGACAATAAACCGGTCTTCTGATTTTTCAATGGCAACGTCATCCCATGCTGAAGGATCGTCACTTATCAATAGCATCAAAGGGTTGTTATTAACAATCTGCGCTTGATCTAACAAGGTTACTTGTTCTACAAATGGATCGACGTTATATACAACAGCACCATCTGCAATAAACAACGACTCATCGGGCATAGTCACTTCCCAGCGCAACTGATTAGGCTTCTTCAGCGTCAATCTGCCTTGTGAGGTTTGTAGCACTTCTCCAGACCAATCTTCGATGGTTTGTGTAAATTCACCGCGATAACTCTGTAAATTCGACAACAAGGCTTTTAACTCTTGCTTTGCTAGAGTTTGCGTTTCACTTACATCGGCGCTAGATTGCGCATACGCCAATGGATTTGCACCTATACACAAACATAATGCGGCACATAAAGCACCTAGTGCTTTATAACGCTTTCGAGACGCTGCTATTGAGCGCTGAATATAATCCTTGATTGGCTTCAATGAAATTCCTTAATGTCGATATGTGCAATTATGACTAAGCTTTTGGAGGCGGTGGCGCGAGTACTTCGCGATTACCATTATGTCCTGCTGTTGTTATGACGCCATCCATTTCCATTTGTTCAACTATCCGTGCAGCACGGTTATAACCGATACGAAATTTACGCTGAACACTAGAGACAGACACTTTGCGTGTTTCGGTAACAAACGCTATGGCTTCATCGTAAAACGCATCATAATCTTCACTGTTACCGCCCTCACCCTGCTCAGAAGGTAGCAGTACATCACCTACTGCGTCACCATTTAAAATCTCATCAACGTACTGAGGCGCACCGCGTGCTTTCCAATCCGCAACGACCGCATGCACTTCATGATCATCGACAAACGCGCCGTGCACTCGGGTTGTAATGCTGGTGCCGGGAGGATTATAGAGCATATCTCCCATTCCTAAGAGAGATTCAGCCCCCTGTTGGTCGAGAATCGTGCGGGAATCTATTTTACTTGAAACCTGAAACGCAATTCGTGTGGGAATATTGGCTTTTATCAGTCCGGTGATTACGTCAACAGATGGGCGTTGGGTTGCAAGGATAAGGTGTATACCGGCTGCCCTAGCCTTTTGTGCGATGCGTGCGATGAGCTCTTCTACCTTTTTACCGACAATCATCATCATGTCGGCAAACTCATCCACGATAACCACTATTGACGGGAGTTTTTCAAGCGCTGGCGCACTTTCTTCCATACTTTGACTTGCCTGCCAAAGCGGATCGTAGATTGACTCCCCCGCCGCTGCCGCTTGTGCAATCTTTTTGTTGTAACCTTTCAGGTTGCGCACTCCCAGTGCTGACATCAACCGGTATCTACGCTCCATTTCACCAACACACCAACGCAGCGCATTCGACGCCTCTTTCATGTCAGTCACAACCTCTGCCAACAGGTGCGGTATTCCTTCGTACACCGACAGCTCTAGCATTTTAGGATCGATCATAATCAAGCGTACGTCTTCTGGCGTTGATTTATACAACAAGCTCAAAATCATGACATTTACGCCAACAGACTTACCTGAACCGGTGGTACCCGCAACAAGTAAATGTGGCATTTTCGCTAAATCAACGACCACCGGATTACCAGAAATATCCGCGCCGAGCACCATCGTTAACGGCGAATCATTGTTTTGAAATTCACTGCACCCTATGACTTCACTCAGCCTTACCATCTCGCGATGTTTGTTGGGCAATTCCAACCCGATGACCGATTTACCAGGGATGACCTCGACGACGCGCACAGAAATTGCGGACATCGCTCTGGCGAGATCCTTAGCCAAGGTGGTAATTTTGCTCACCTTAACGCCCGGGGCCAAATTCAATTCAAAACGCGTGATCACCGGGCCAGGCAAAACATCGACGACTTCAGCTTGCACGTTAAAATCCGCTAACTTAGCCTCAAGGAGGCGTGACACCTGATCAAGCTCTTCTTGGGAAATTGGGTTTTCGCGTTTGTTCGCTCGCTCTAGAAGTTCAAATGAAGGCATTGCACCAACATCCTCACCGCTTATTGGCGTAACAGAAGATGACTTAGGGACCGGCTTTGTCTTTGCTTGTACGGGCTTATCCGCAGCGTCTGCCGGATTTTCCCAGTCAGCTGATGTATTTGCTGTAAAAGGCACATCGTCCTGTTCAAATACTTCATCAGGAATAGAAAAAGCAGGCTCTTCTTTGCGAGGTTTAGCCGGCGCCGCACGCAAACTGGTGATTGTGACTTTATCAGATTTGGTTGCAGCGCCTGTTTCATCTTCTGATTTTGGACTAGGTAGACGTAAGTGGCTCATTTTGTTAGGCAAGGCCATCATACCTTTACTGCTTTTAATGGTGATTGCACCGATGCCATCGATGATAGACATCCAAGAAATGCCAGTAGCCAGCGTGAAGCCTGTGCAAAAAAAGCAGAGTAATAGCAATACTGAGCCCACAAAGCTAAAGTGCGGCAGCAACGCGGCACTTATAATGTCACCCATTGCACCGCCTGCAGAGACGCTGTAGATGTCGTCAAAGTTTATGCTCGCAATGCCGGTAAACCCAAATACCAACAAAATGATGCCAATTAAGCGTAGGCTGATAGTGAGATAATCTAACTCTTTTAAATTGCGCAGATGTAAAAATACGAACCAGCCGACAAATGCCAAGCCAAATGGTACAAGGTATGCCGTCATACCGAAGGTAAACAAGAGAATATCAGCAAAATAAGCGCCCACACCGCCCATGATGTTTTGCACTTCAACGTTTAGGCCAGCTTGGCTCCAACCGGGGTCACTTGGATTAAAGTAGACAAGCGAGATCAACAAAAAGAAAGCAAACGCGCACGAAATAATCATGCCTACTTCCATAATACGCTGTATCCCAGACAATCTCGACATCGGGTATTTATTTCTCAATAGTTGGATGAAATTAACAGGATAAGGGTAGCATAAAACGTGGCTTTGGAGCATCTAGAAAAACGTTTTTTCACTGCCTTTGTATTCACTTGATAATGCGCCTTAACGTGCTCAAAAAATCACTTCAAATTAATTTTAATTTTGGAGGTATGTTTTACCTCCTCCATGACAACATACGTTCTCGATTCGCTAACGCCTGGCAGACGCAATAAAGTGTCACCTAATAGTTTACGATAGCTCGACATATCGGCCACTCTTGCTTTTAATAAGAAATCAAAGTTGCCTGATACAAGGTGGCATTCTTGAATATCTTCATGTTGTTGCACTGCAGCAGAAAATTCGGCAAAGATGTCGACCGAGGTTTTCGTTAGTGTGATTTCAACGAACACCAACATAGCCGCCCCTAACATGTCTGGATTAAGCCTAGCGTAGTAGCCATCAATATACCCTTGTGACTCCAGACGCTTTACCCTCTCAAGACAAGGGCTTGCGCTTAGGCCAACTAACTTAGCGAGATCTACATTAGATATTTTACCGTTAGACTGAAGCTCATTTAAGATTCTGCGGTCGATTCGGTCAATATGTTTGGGTGTTTTAACCAGCATAATGATATTTTGCAAATTAATGTATATTCAGCATAATATACTGCAATTAAAGAAAATACGAAATTATTATTTTATTATTCTTCGGTACAATGCGCTCGTTATTTTTCCTAACCAGAGCGTTTAACTATGATCATTGGCGTACCTAAAGAAATTAAAAATCATGAATATCGTGTTGGCCTAACGCCAGCTGCTGTCCAAGAATTTGTGGCACATGGACACTCTGTGCATGTTGAAACAAATGCCGGCACCGCAATAGGCTTTACCGACGACATGTATGTGTCGGCAGGCGCAACTATGCTTAATACTGCTCAAGAAGTATTTGCAAGCGCTGAAATGATTGTAAAAGTCAAAGAGCCCCAAGAAAATGAATGCAAGATGCTACGCGCAGGACAAATTCTGTACACCTACCTGCATCTTGCACCCGACCCACGTCAAACCGAGCTTTTAGTTGCCTCTGGCGCTACCTGTATTGCCTATGAAACGGTCACTGATAACAAAGGTACCCTTCCCCTACTCGCACCTATGTCTGAAGTCGCTGGACGTATGTCAATTCAAGCGGGCGCGCATTATCTAGAGAAGGCGCATGGCGGCAGCGGCACATTATTAGGCGGCGTCCCGGGTGTTGCACCTGGTAAAGTGCTTATCATTGGTGGTGGCGTTGTAGGTACACAAGCTGCGAAGATGGCGGTCGGCTTAGGTGCTGATGTGACGATATTAGACCGTTCATTGCCTCGCTTAAGAGAGCTTGACGATATTTTCTTAGGTCGCGTTCACACAGTTTATTCAACCTCAGATGCCATTGAGCATTATTCGTCCCGTGCTGATTTAGTGGTAGGTGCAGTATTAATACCTGGTGCGGCGGCTCCTAAGCTACTTAATGCGCAGCACATCAAGGCAATGAAGCCAGGCTCTGTGTTAGTGGATGTTGCTATTGACCAAGGTGGATGTTTTGAAACTTCACGGGCAACCACTCATCAAGACCCTGTGTACATCATTGACGACGTGGTGCATTACTGTGTTGCCAACATGCCAGGCGGCGTTGCACGCACGTCAACTATGGCATTAAACAATGCAACACTGCCGTTTGGCCTAGCGCTTGCCAACAAAGGTGCTAAGCAAGCTATGCTAGATGACAAAAATCTACTTAATGGTTTGAACGTGCATAAAGGCTTGGTGACTTACAAGGCTGTTGTAGATGCGTTAGGCGCGCAATTAAACCTAGAATACTGTGATGCGGCAGAAGCCCTTAGCAGATAGCACAATGTCATGTCTCACCGTTAGTTAACGGTGAGCCATACCCATCTTTTACATAATTGACTGATTGATCGCGTGCAATACTTGCGCTGGGTTTTGTGACTGCGTGATAGGTCGGCCAATTACCATATAATTCACCCCAGCATTCATTGCCTCTTGTGGCGTCATCACGCGTTTTTGGTCGTCTACATTACTTCCCTGCGGCCTTATGCCAGGCGTCACTAAGCAAAATTCATCAGCAACTGCGCCTCTTAGTAAACGGGCTTCCTTAGCAGAGCACACCACGCCATCGGCCCCTGCTTGTTGTGCTAATGTTGCCAACGACATTACTTTTGACGCAATATCCGACGAATCATAAACCGGCTTAAATTGTGCTTCATCCATGCTTGTTAGCACCGTCACTGCGGTAAGAAGCGGCACTTGATGTGCACTTTGAGCCGCTTCTTTTGCAGCTTCAATCATCTTAGCCCCACCACTTGCATGCACGTTTACCATCCATACACCGAGCTTACTTGCGGCTGTGACCGCTTTAGCAACGGTGTTAGGGATGTCGTGGAATTTAAGATCTAAGAAAACGTCAAAGCCCTCGCCCACCAAATAACGCACCCATTCAGGCCCAAAGGAGGTAAACATTTCTTTTCCGACTTTGACTCGGCATTGTTCAGGAGAAAGCTGAGAAACTAAAGATTTAGCTGTATCAAGATTGTCGTAGTCTAGTGCCACGACCACCGGAGAAGACACTCGATTTTGTTTCACGTATTCAATATCCGTTTAATAAATGTAGTTAATAACAAGGTAGTACCGTGGTCACCGCTGCAATTTACTCCCCATCGAGGCCTTTTATGGGCTTGATCACAGACCAGTTTTTACACGATGGGCACAACCAATATAGCTGTCGTCCAGCAAAACCACAGCTTTGGCAGCGATACTTTGGACGTTGCTTAATTTGTTTTACAATCAAAGCCTGCATTTTCTCGAGACTCTGTTGTGTTTGATTGTCTGGCAAGGCTGTATGATAGAGACTCAGCAGAGACTCAAAGCCCCGCATGGTCGGATGATGCTCGAGTTGCTTGTTGAGTGTTTCAATCGCTTGGTTTAGCTCACCTTTGCGCGCAAGAATTTTAACCTTGGCAATATAAGACGAGGCGCATTTTTGCCAATACGGTTCAAGCAAGGTTTCTAATTTATCCCAGCCATCAATCTTAGATGCGCACACCTCTAACAAGGGAATGGCTTCACTGAGCCAGTCTAAATCGCGCTTTGGGATTTCGGCCAGATAATCCATTGCCTGTGTATAATTTTCTTTTTGAATGCACAACTTGCCCATCTCTAGCCATGCTCGCACCTCTTGACCTTCCACCATGATGGCTTTTTTCAGGGTCTCTTCGGCAGCAACTAAATCACCAGCTTGCATTTGCTCTAAGGCCTGTTCGCAATAAAAATGCGAGAGTAGCAAATACATGTGTTTATCGTTAGGCGTTATTTTTAGACTGCGTGACGCTAATTCAACTGCCTTGTGCCACTCTTTGGTGACCTGATAAATATTAAACAACTTTTGTTGGGCAATACCAAAGTGTTTTTCGTCATCAAGTAACTGCAAAAAAGCACCTTCCGCCCGCTCTAAAAAGCCTGCGAGCAAATAATCAGTGCCTAGTTCAACGAGTGCCATCGCCTCTTGCTTTTTATTTATCTCGTCTCTGCTGATCAAATTTTGATGTACACGAATAGCGCGGTCTAATTCGCCCCTGTGGCGAAAAAAGTTGCCCATGGCAATATGCGTTTCAACCGTGTCGTTATTGACACTGATCATTTTCATAAAGGTATCAACGGCTTTATCAGCCTGATCGGAGAGAAGGAAGTTAAGACCTTTATAATAGTGATTAGAGATGATGGAGGATTGTTTACGTTGCGCCTTTCGAAGGCTATTGCGCCCCATTACCCAACCATAGGCAACCGCAACAGGTAGCAAAAGGAAAAGCGCTTCTAACATCTAAGAATCTACTTTGGACATTTTATTGAGTTTTCTGGTCAATAAAGAGAGTTTGACACGCAACGCAAGGTATTTGCTTAGCATGGTGCACACGCCTAATATAAATCCGACGCCGATAGACCAGACCATAAATGCAGAAACACGCATGTCGGTTTGAGCAATGAGGTAATTGACACTGATGACTTCAGAGTTTCTTGCCCCAACCACTACTGCCAACATTAGCAATAATACAACTGTTACAGCAATAAAAATGGCTTTCATTAAGCTTCCTTTCTTCTCACCTTAACGATAACGATTTTGTGCGACAACGTGTAACCTAAAGGTCTACACGATCTCTTAATTCTTTACCGGCTTTAAAATGTGGTACATGCTTGCCCGTTAACTCAACGGTTTCGCCTGTTTTTGGGTTTCTGCCGACGCGAGGTGCGCGATAGTGTAATGAGAAACTACCAAAACCTCGGATTTCTATACGATCACCACGCTGAAGCGTTTGCGCCATTTGCTCTAGCAACTCTTTTACGGATGATTCTAGTTCTTTACCCTGCAGGTGCTGCGCTTTGTCAGCTAAACGTTCGATAAGTTCTGATTTGGTCACAAGTATTCCCCAAGTTGTACAATTGAGAGGTAACCTTTAGTGCAGATGATAAAGGAGCGGCAGAATAGCCGCTCCTGATAGTACGATTACTCGCCTTTAGCAGCTTTAAATGCTTCTGCCATTGCGTTCGCAAAGCCAGCATCTTCGCCTTGTTTGTTAACGCTATCGATCGCTTCTTTTTCGTCAGCTTGATCTTTCGCTTTAACAGACAGGTTCACAATGCGGTTCTTGCGATCAACGCCCATGAATTTTGCTTCGATGGTATCACCCACTTTCACTACATCATTTGCGTCTTCGACTCTATCACGTGCAAGGTCACCAATTCGGATATAACCTTCAACTTCTTCACCAAGTTTAACAGTTACACCTTTAGCATCGGCCTCGATGATTTCTCCATTAACAATAGCACCCTTTTTATTATCTGTCAGATACTTATTGAATGGGTCTTCTTCGATTTGCTTAACGCCAAGTGAGATACGCTCACGCTCTGGGTCGACTTGTAATACAACAGCGCTGATTTCGTCGCCTTTCTTGTAGTCACGTACCGCTTCTTCGCCAGTTTTCTGCCAAGAAATATCAGATAAGTGAACAAGTCCGTCGATGCCGCCGTCAAGACCGATAAAGATACCGAAGTCGGTGATTGACTTGATCTTGCCAGACACTTTGTCGCCTTTCTCGTAAGACTTAGCGAATGTTTCCCAAGGGTTGTCGATGCACTGCTTAAGGCCTAGAGAGATACGACGACGTTCTTCGTCAATCTCAAGCACCATTACGTTAACAACGTCACCTAGGTTAACCACTTTAGATGGGTGGATGTTTTTGTTAGTCCAATCCATTTCAGATACGTGTACTAGACCTTCTACGCCATCTTCAATTTCAACGAAACAACCGTAATCTGTGAGGTTAGTGACCGCGCCGCTTAGGCGAGCACCTTCTGGATAGCGCTCAGCAATTTCTTGCCAAGGATCGTTACCCATTTGCTTCATACCTAAAGAAACGCGAGACTTGTCTTTGTCGAACTTAAGTACTTTAACGTTGATTTCATCGCCTACATTTACGATTTCGCTAGGATGCTTAACACGCTTCCATGCCATATCGGTAATGTGAAGTAGACCGTCAACGCCACCTAAGTCAACGAACGCACCATAATCGGTAAGGTTCTTAACGATACCTTTAACTTCATCACCTTCTTCAAGGTTAGATAGAAGTTGATCGCGCTCTGCACTGCTTTCTGCTTCGATAACAGCACGACGAGATACAACAACGTTGTTACGTTTTGCATCAAGTTTGATAACTTTAAATTCTAACTCTTTACCTTCAAGGTGAGTTGTTTCGCGAACAGGGCGAACATCTACTAGTGAACCAGGAAGGAAGGCACGAACGGTGTTAACTTCAACGGTGAAACCGCCTTTAACTTTACCGTTAATAACGCCTTTGATTGTTTCTTTTTCTTCGTAAGCTTTCTCAAGCTCAACCCAAGCTTCATGACGCTTGGCTTTTTCGCGAGATAAGATTGTTTCACCGAAACCATCTTCTACCGCGTCAAGTGCCACATCTACAGTGTCACCTACTTCAATCTCTAATGAACCATCGTTTGCTCTAAATTGCTCAACAGGAATAGCACTCTCTGATTTGAGGCCTGCATCAACAAGTACAATATCTTTGTCTATGGAAACAACGGTACCCTTTACGATCGCGCCTGGACGCGTTTCTAGCTGGAGTAAGCTTTCTTCAAAAAGATCTGCAAAATTATCAGTCATATTTAATTTCAATGTTAATCCGTCAATTCAATCCAGAATTACGGGGTTATTAATAAGACCTTTTTCATCCTAAAATCGGTCGTGGTGGTGCCCTCGTCATGGGCGGTTACTAATCGGCAGAGAACAGCTTACTGTCGATAAATACTTTTACTTTTTCAAACACTTGCGTAATATTTAGCTCTGTAGAGTCTATCTGAAACGCATCTTCAGCGGGGCGAAGAGGAGCTGTTTTTCGATTCGCATCACGCTCATCCCGTGCTTGTATATCCGCCAAAAGGCGCGAGAGTTTAACATTATGCCCCTTTTCTTTCAACTGTTGATATCGCCGCTCGGCCCGCGCCTGTGCGCTAGCGGTCAGGAAAATTTTAGCGTCTGCGTTTGCGAAAACCACTGTACCCATATCGCGACCATCTGCGACCAAGCCCGGTGCTTGCACGAAGTTGCGTTGACGCCTTAACAAGGCTTCTCTGACAACGGGGATGGCTGCAACCTGAGAGGCAATTGAGCCAATCTCTTCGGTTCTAATGTCGTCGGTAACATCTTCACCTTCAAGTACAATCCGCGTATCACCGTCAGTGGTATTAAAAGAAACGTCCAAACCTGTTGCTAGAGGCACAAGCGCATCGTTATCGTCGTAAGGAATGTCATGATGGAGGGCTGCAACAGCAAGTACGCGATAAATGGCACCACTGTCTAAAAACTGAAATTGATAAGCGTCGGCTAGCATCGCACTAAGCGTGCCCTTCCCTGCGCCACTTGGACCATCAACCGTGATAATCGGTATGTGTTGCTGCATATGATTGTGCTCATTGCTAAAAACGGCGCAATTATACTTAGGTGTGCTTGAGATGCAATGAATGCGTTAGGGTCTTTTGGTATAAATTAAGCAAATTAGCGCTTAAAGACCCTATCGTCTTGTCTAGACCTTCTGTTGACTCACCCGATTGAATTCATTGAAAAATTCTGGAAATGTTTTTGATGTGCACTTGGGATCGTTTATTGTCACGCCCACCTCATCATCAAGAGCAACGAGCGCAAAGCACATTGCCATACGATGATCGTTATACGTATCAATCGCCGCATGGCTTAGATGCTCTGGCGGCGTAACGGAGATATAATCCTCGCCTTCTACTACTTGTGCGCCTACTTTTCGAAGCTCTGTCGCCATTGCATACAAACGATCTGTTTCCTTGACTCGCCAATTATAGATGTTTCGTATGGTGGTGGTACCCTTGGCAAATAATGCGGTTGTTGCAATGGTCATCGCCGCATCAGGAATGTGATTGAGGTCTTCGTCGATGGCGCTAAGTGAGCCGACCGATGCCGTTATCGCATTGTCTTCCCACTCAATGCTTGCCCCCATTCGCTCGAGTACATCCGCAAATTTCACATCACCTTGAATCGATGCTTTACCTACGCCGACAACTTTCACACTGCCGCCTTTAATTGCCGCGGCCGCTAAAAAGTACGAAGCAGATGACGCATCCCCTTCCACCCAAAATTCACCGGGTGACGTATAGGCCTGTTCTGCTGAAATAAAGAATTGCTCATAGCTGTCATTTTGAACACTCACGCCAAACCGGCGCATGCTATCTAAAGTAATGTCGATATAGGGCTTAGAAACCAATGTCCCGGTGATTGAAATGGTCACATCTTGCACTAACAAGGGCGCGGCCATTAATAAAGCCGTTAAGAACTGACTCGATACCGACCCGTCTACTTCAAACTCAGTACAGGTGATTTTGGCACTTTTGATTCTAAGTGGCGGATATCCAGCTTGCTTTAAATATTCAATATTGGCACCGCATGCGATAAGTGCATCAGCCAAGTCGCCTATAGGTCTCTCTTCCATGCGCGGTTCGCCACCAAGCGTCACGTCAACATCGCTGAATGCTAATGCTGCGCAAAGTGGGCGCATCGCAGTGCCCGCATTACCTAAAAACAGCTCTAAAGGCCCATTGGATGAAAACTTTCCGCCAATCCCTTCTACTGTGCACTGGGTTTTATCTGCAGACAACTCATAACGTACGCCAAGCTTCTTTAGTGCAACTAACATGTGTTTTATATCGTCGCTATCTAATAAGTTATCGAGGTGAGTTGTGCCGCTTGCTAGCGCCGCGAGCAACAATGCACGATTCGATAAACTCTTAGAGCCTGGAAGCCTGACTTCCCCATTAACTTGTGCAATGGGTGCTAAAACTAAGTGCTCCATTTATCCATACTTCCGTTCAAACGTTTTCATACACTCTACCAGCGTTTTAACACCCTCTAAAGGCATTGCATTGTAGATACTTGCGCGCATACCACCAACAAATCTATGCCCTTTAAGGGCTTGCAGGCCTTGCTCTTGGGTATAAGCTAAGAAGGTATCATCCAAACTATTGTCGGCTAATTGAAAACACACGTTCATTTTTGAGCGATTTTCATGCGCTACTTTATTGCTATAAAAATCAGAGCTATCAATGCATTCGTAAAGCAGTCGTGCTTTTTCTTCGTTTATCTTCGCAATCGACTCAACACCGCCCTGCGCAAGTAGCCATTCAAATACCAAACCAGCCAAGTACCATGAGAAGGTGGGTGGCGTGTTATACATACTATCGTTGTTGACCTGTTGCTGATAATCAAACACAGCAGGTGTGTCTGGACGCGCAAGCCCTACTAAATCCTCTCGGATGATGACCATTGCCAAACCCGAAGGGCCTATGTTTTTCTGGGCACCCGCGTAAATAATGCCAAAATCATTCACATCGATAGGCTTACTTAGGATGTTAGATGACATATCTGCAACGATGGGCACACTTTCGGATTTAGGCACCCAATTTATCTCGATACCGTCAACGGTTTCATTTGGGCAATAGTGGAAGTAAGCCGCACTAGGGTCTATTTCCCAGTTATCTTGTGTCGGCACCCACAATTTATCGTCTCTTGTTTGGGTTTTTGCGACTATCTCGGCCTTCATGTATTTTTCAGCCTCAGACACCGCAATTTGTGACCATTGGCCTGATACTAAATGCTGTGAAAGATCACCACGCTGGGCTAAATTCATGGGGACGGAGAAAAATTGACCGCGACCACCACCTTGAAGAAAGAGCACTTTATAATTTTCAGGAATGTTCAAAAGCTCACGAAAGTCGCGCTCTGCCTTTTGCGCAATGGCGAGAAATGGCTTGCCGCGATGGCTGACCTCCATCACTGAGGTGCCTTGGTTATTCCAATCGAGCATCTCTGCTTGCGCCTGCTTTAAAACCTCTTTGGGCAATGCAGCTGGGCCTGCACTAAAATTATAAATGGTTTGCATCTATTTTTTCCAAAAAAAGCGACCAGTAATTGGTCGCTTGAATTAACAATGGATGACACGCAATTAAGCGTTAGCCTTGCGGTTCATCTCCACCATCTGATACTGAAGGAGCATCATCTGTTGGAGAAGGATCGTCACTGGCGACCACTTCTTGACCGCCTTCGGCGTTTTCATCTGCGTCTACTAGCTCGGCGACTTCTTCAACCTCATCGATACGTTGAAGACCAACTACATGCTCACCATCAACGGTACGAATTAAGGTTACCCCTTGTGTATTTCTGCCGACGGTAGATACCTCGGCAGCGCGCGTGCGCACTAGCGTACCTTGGTCAGAAATCAACATGATTTCATCGTTTTCGTCCACCTGCACAGCGCCTACAACCGAGCCATTACGCTCTGAGACTTTAATAGAGACTACGCCCTTAGTCGCGCGGCTCTTCGCTGGATATTCTCCAATTGGTGTGCGCTTGCCGTAACCGTTTTCAGTCGCCGTTAGAATGTCACCGGTTTCATTGGGAACAATTAACGAAACGACACGCTCGTTTTCTGCAATACGGATACCTCTTACACCGGTAGCGGTTCTGCCCATTGGACGAACTTGATCCTCACTGAATCGAACCACTTTACCCGCATCAGAGAAGAGCATGATTTCTGATGAACCATTGGTCAAATCCACACCAATTAGCTCATCACCATCGGTTAAGTTGACCGCAATGATGCCGTTTGCACGGGGTCTGGAGTACTGAGTAAGCTCAGTCTTTTTAACCGTACCCTTGGTCGTAGCCATAAATACATAGTAGCCAGCTGCAAACTCTTTAATGGGCAATATTGCGGTAATACGCTCGCCATCTTCAAGCGGTAATATATTCACAATTGGACGGCCTCGCGCGTTTCTGCTGGCAAGTGGCAATTGATATACCTTAAGCCAGTAAAGGCGTCCTCTTGTAGAGAAACACAATATATGGTCGTGCGTATTGGCAACCAGAAGACGCTCTATAAAGTCTTCCTCTTTCATTTTAGTAGCTGACTTACCGCGTCCGCCTCGGCGTTGCGCTTCATAATCAGATAATTTCTGGTATTTCACGTACCCTTCACGAGAAAGTGTTACAACAACTTCTTCACGCTCAATCAAATCTTCAATATCAATATCGTGAGATGCAGCGGTAATCTCGGTGCGACGTTCATCACCGTATTCATCACGCACTGCCACAAGTTCTTCGGCAATCACTTCCATTAAGCGCTCCGAGCTTGCCAAGATTTTCAATAGTTCAGCGATGATGTCCAGAAGACCACGATACTCTTCTAAGATCTTGTCGTGCTCTAGACCAGTTAATTTATTTAAACGTAGGTCAAGAATCGCTTGAGCTTGTTCTTCGGTAAGATAGTAGTTACCGTCTCTAATACCATATTCTTCAGCCAACCAATCAGGTCGAGCGGCATCATTTCCGGCCCGCGACAGCATCTCTGCGACATCGCCTAAATCCCAACCTTGAGCAATAAGTGCCTTTTTGGCATCTGCTGGACTCTTAGACTGCTTGATCATTTCGATAACGGGGTCAATATTGACCAAAGCAATGGCGAGGCCTTCTAAGATATGAGCTCTATCACGTGCTTTTTTCAGTTCAAACACCGTGCGACGCGTAACCACTTCGCGACGATGCAGAACAAACAACTCAAGAATTTCTTTCAGGTTAAATACACGGGGTTGATTGCGGTCAAGGGCAACCATGTTGATGCCAAACACCGTTTGCAGCTGCGTATTAGCGTATAAATGGTTCAGCAAGACCTCAGCAGACTCATTGCGTTTAACTTCAATCACAATGCGCATACCATCTTTATCAGACTCATCGCGCAGCGCCGAAATGCCTTCAACACGTTTTTCTTTGACGAGTTCTGCGATTTTCTCAATCAAGCGTGCTTTATTCACCTGATACGGAATTTCATGAACAATAATGGTCTCTTTCCCATTTTCTTCTTGTTCAATTTCCGCCTTCGCTCTCAGATAAATTTTACCTCGGCCTGTTTTATAAGCGTTAATAATGCCTTGGCGTCCACTGATCATTGCAGCGGTAGGAAAATCTGGTCCAGGAATATACTCGAGAAGCTCTTCGGTGGTAATGTCAGGATTTTCGATAAGGGCTAAACAACCTGCTATCACTTCATTTAAGTTGTGCGGCGGAATATTCGTCGCCATACCAACAGCAATCCCCGATGAGCCGTTAACCAATAAGTTAGGTACACGTGTTGGCAAGACTTCTGGAATTTGTTCGGTACCATCGTAGTTCGGTACAAAGTTAACCGTTTCTTTTTCTAAATCGGCCAATAACTCGTGTGCAATTTTGGCCATTCTGACTTCGGTGTAACGCATGGCGGCGGCGGAGTCACCGTCTACCGAACCGAAGTTCCCTTGCCCATCTACCAACATGTAACGAAGAGAGAACGGCTGAGCCATACGAACAATCGTATCGTAAACCGCTGAGTCACCATGTGGGTGGTATTTACCGATAACATCCCCTACCACACGGGCAGATTTCTTGTAAGGCTTGTTATGGTCGTTTTTAAGTTCGTTCATTGCGAACAGAACACGCCTGTGAACAGGTTTAAGGCCGTCGCGTACATCAGGTAGCGCGCGTCCAACGATAACGCTCATGGCGTAATCAAGATATGAGTTCTTGAGTTCTTCTTCTATATTAATTGGAGAGATTTCTTTGGCATTGTCAGTCATGAACTGCATGGTCCTTTTTTATGTGTTGTATGCGTCTGCCCTACTCATCATAAAAATGAGCGCTAGTCTGACGAGTCGCAGGCATAAGAGTGTGATTGCCTAAAAGACCTTCATATCAACACTATGTTTTTATCATTATTCCAACTAGCGATAGTAACACTGTGTTTCGATAATTTGTAGCGGCTTATCGCGGCAAATCGTATTTATTTTTTTGCTGTGCAATTGAACAAAGCACGCCGGTTTTTTTGAAGCAATTCATTTTTGGTGCAATAATGCTCGTTATAAAAAACAAAGCAGATTACCCATGTCTAATGTTGATGCCCAAGAACTCCATAAATTTTCAGAGCTAGCCAGTCATTGGTGGGATCGGGAAGGAGAATTTAAATCTTTACACGATATCAATCCACTAAGGGTCGACTACATTGAAACCCAATGCGGCGGGTTATTTGACAAACATATTCTTGATGTTGGATGTGGTGGTGGTATTTTGTCAGAAGCACTTGTTGAGCGCGGGGCAAAGGTAGACGGTATCGATATGGTGCAAGCGTCGTTAGACGTGGCAAAGCTGCATACCTTAGAATCCGGAGTAACGGTAGACTACCACCTCAGTACCGCTGAGGATTGGGCGCAACGCCATCCACAGCGTTACGACGTAGTGTGCTGCTTAGAAATGCTCGAACACGTACCAGACCCTAGCGCAATTGTCAGCGCATGCGCTCGTTTGGTGAAGCCTAATGGTCATGTGATATTTTCGACCATCAATCGAAACGTTAAATCTTATGTTCTTGCCATCGTCGCGGCCGAATACTTGCTTAACATGGTGCCAAAAGGCACTCATGATCATAAGAAGTTCATTCGCCCATCGGAGCTTGTTAATATGATTGAGGGCACCGGTTTGCGCATCGAAGAAATGACCGGCATGCACTTCAATCCTTTGCTCAATCAATATTATCTATCGGATGTGAACGTAGACGTAAATTACTTTGTCAGCTGTACAAGTGCGCCGTAATCTACGAGTCATTTTTTATCCAGTTTTCGATGATTTTTTATAATCACATTTTGACCTAATAAATATATTTTTAGATTTATTTATTTTTTGTTTTTTCATCGAAAAACGCTTGCAACATATAAACTTCCTTACATGTTTATGCTTATCGGTTAGTCGTTACTAACATTAAATTTCTTACATCCCATATTCGCGACAAACACTAGATATAGTGGTTGCAATACACCTCAAGACTCACTATCTTGTGTGTATTGAGATTTGGTCGTCGAACAACTGGATCAGTGTCGTACCTGCAGACGGTTCCCAAATTCGCTCAATATAATTACTTCTAGCGCTAAAATAAAAATTAAGCTGGCGCACACGTCGGCAACAAAATTAAGAGCATAATTATAATGAACAATGATCTGCTGGTCACCAAACGTGATGGTACTAACGAGTCTATTGAACTAGACAAAATCCACAAAGTTGTTACTTGGGCCGCCAAAGGCCTTGAAGATGTGTCTGTTTCTCAAGTAGAAATTAAGGCGCAGATTCAGTTCTATAACGGCATCAAAACAGCTGAAATTCATGAAACGCTGATCAAATCTGCAGCTGATTTAATATCAACTGACTCGCCAGATTATCAGTATCTCGCCGCCCGCTTAGCGGTGTTTCACTTGCGCAAAAAGGCCTATGGTCAGTTTGAGCCACCTGCACTGTATAATCATGTCAAAAAACTCGTAGAAGCAGGAAAATACGATAAGCATTTATTAGAAGATTATACCCCAGAAGAATTCGCAGAAATGGACGAGTTCATTGACCATCAGCGAGATATGAACTTCAGCTATGCTGCGGTTAAGCAGTTAGAAGGAAAGTATTTGGTGCAAAATCGTGTGTCCGGCGAGATATACGAAAGTGCTCAATTCCTTTATGTATTGGTAGCAGCTTGTTTGTTTGCAAAATATCCTGCAGACACACGCATGGACTACGTCAAACGCTTTTATGACGCAACATCCATGTTTAAGTTATCGCTCCCAACACCCATCATGGCGGGCGTGCGCACCCCTACTCGTCAATTTAGCTCGTGCGTACTTATCGAAGCGGGTGATAGTCTTGACTCTATCAGTGCGACTTCAAGCGCTATCGTTAAATACGTTAGCCAACGCGCCGGCATTGGTATCAATGCAGGACGTATTAGAGCGCTAGGTAGCCCGATTCGCGGCGGTGAAGCTTTCCATACCGGATGCGTACCGTTTTACAAGCATTTCCAAACGGCCGTTAAGAGCTGCTCTCAAGGCGGTGTAAGAGGCGGAGCAGCGACGTTATTCTATCCTATATGGCATTTAGAAGTTGAGTCGTTGTTGGTGCTTAAAAATAACCGTGGTGTTGAAGAGAACCGTGTTCGCCATCTCGACTATGGCGTGCAGTGCAACAAACTCATGTATACCCGAATGATCAAAGACGACTACATCACATTATTTAGTCCGTCAGACGTACCCGGCCTATATGATGCATTCTTCGCGGATCAAGAAGAGTTTGAGCGTTTATACGTACAATACGAAAATGACGACAGCATTCGTAAGAAAAGAGTGAAGGCTATCGAGTTATTTAGTCAGTTCATGCAAGAACGTGCGAGCACTGGCCGCATATATCTACAGAACGTAGATCACTGCAATACCCATAGCCCCTTCAACCCGAAGCTAGCGCCGGTTCGCCAAAGCAATTTATGTCTAGAAATTGCCTTACCTACTAAGCCCCTTCGCAACGTTGATGACCCTGAAGGTGAAATAGCATTATGCACGCTTTCAGCATTTAACTTGGGCGCGCTAGAAAGTTTAGATGATTTTGAAGAGCTAGCAGACTTATCAGTCCGCGCATTAGACAGCTTGCTAGATTATCAAGACTATCCTGTACCGGCTGCTCTTACTGCCACAGAAGGCAGAAGAACACTGGGTATAGGCGTGATTAACTTCGCCTACTACTTAGCAAAAAATGGCGTGAAGTATTCCGATTTTAGCGCCAACTCGCTTATACATCGCACGTTTGAGGCAATGCAGTATTACCTACTCAAAGCATCTAACAACCTAGCGAAAGAGAAAGGCGCGTGTCCTAAGTTTAATGAGACGACCTACTCACAAGGTCTAATGCCAATCGACACATATAAAGCAGACCTTAATAAAATCTGTGATGAGCCTTTACATTACGATTGGGATAGTTTGCGAGAAGATATCGTCAAGTACGGTTTACGAAACTCGACGCTATCAGCACTCATGCCGTCTGAAACCTCTTCACAGATTTCAAACGCAACAAATGGCATTGAACCACCACGCGGTCACATTAGTATCAAAACCAGTAAAGACGGTGTGTTAAAGCAAGTGGTACCTGACTATAAGGCGTTGAAAAACAGTTATGAGTTGCTATGGGATATTCCTTCGAATGATGGTTATTTGCAGCTCGTAGCGATTATGCAGAAGTTTGTTGACCAAACTATATCGGCAAATACGAATTACGACCCGAGTAAATATGAAGGCAGCAAAGTTCCAATGAAACTCTTGCTTAAAGATTTACTGACTACTTATAAGTTAGGTGTGAAAACCTTGTATTACCACAACACCCGTGACGGTGCATCAGACAAATCTGATGTCGAAATGGCAAATGTTGTTCAAGAGCCTCAAGCTCAAACTGCCATTATTGAAGATGATGACGATTGTGCCGGCGGCGCTTGTAAAATTTAAAGCAATCATTAACGCGGATGTGGATGTAATAGATGAAATATACAACGTTTAATCAACAAACAACGAATACGATGGAAGAGCCGATGTTCTTTGGCGCGCCGGTTAATGTGGCGCGTTATGATCAGCAAAAACATCCTATTTTTGAAAAGCTTATTGAAAAGCAAATCTCTTTCTTTTGGCGACCAGAAGAAGTGGACGTGAGTAAAGACAGAGTTGACTTCCAAAAGTTAACTGACGCTGAGCAACATATTTTCACGTCAAATCTAAAATACCAAACTTTGTTAGACTCTGTGCAAGGTCGCAGCCCTAACATTGCGTTTCTACCTATTATTTCGCTGCCAGAACTAGAAACTTGGGTAGAGACATGGTCATTTTTTGAGACCATTCATTCACGCTCTTACACGCATATTTTGCGTAACCTTTTCTCCGACCCAAGCGACATCTTTGAAGATATCGTGACGAATGAAGAGATAAAGCGCCGTGCAACGGATATCTCCAAATATTACGATGACTTGATTTACTATACGCAGCTTTATCAGACTCAAGGCGAAGGCGTGTACACGATTGATGGACAGACCCATGACGTTAATCTACGCGCATTGAAGAAGAAATTATTCTTATGCATGAACTCTGTAAATGCATTAGAAGCCATTCGTTTCTATGTATCATTTGCTTGTACCTTCGCGTTTGCTGAGCGTAAGCTCATGGAAGGTAATTCAAAAATCATCAAGTTCATAGCTCGTGATGAAAATATTCACCTTACTTCAACACAGCATATTCTTAATTTGTGGATCAAAGGCAAAGACGATCCTGAAATGGCCGAAATTGCGAAAGAGTGTGAGCAAGAAGCAAAAGACATTTTCTTGTTAGCCGTTGAGCAAGAAAAAGAATGGGCAAGATACTTATTTAAAGATGGTTCCATGCTCGGACTCAATGAAGAAATCTTGAGTCAGTACGTTGAATACATTGCCAACCAGCGTATGTCTGCCATTGGTATGGGGCAGCCATTTAACGTAAGTAGCAACCCTCTTCCTTGGATGAATAACTATCTTGCGTCAGACAACGTTCAAGTCGCGCCTCAAGAAGCTGAAATAAGCAGCTACCTCACTGGACAAATCGATAGTGAAGTAGCCTCTGCTGAGTTCGAAGAGTTTGAACTATAGTTGTGATTGTTAAAGACGAAAAGTTAAGCGTATGCGTCAATAAGACCATACGCTTTTCCTTTGAGCGAGAAGACAATTTGCTCACTGCCATGGAAAATAAAAACATCGATGTGCATTTTCACTGTCGAGAGGGTTTTTGTGGCGCATGCAGAACCAAGCTATTAAGCGGAAAAGTAGAGTATAAAGTCGATCCACTTGCTTGTATTGAGGATGACGAAATCTTGGCTTGCTGTTGCATCCCTGTTACGAATGTAGAAATAGAAACATATTAGTCACTGCCTCTTTGACAGCTCCCCCTCACCGTTGTCCACATATAAAAAACCCCAGTACGATGACTAGGGCGATGAAGCAATAAGTTCGGTCTAATATCTACAGCGACAAACCAATGCGTTGGGCCACTTCAATATAAGATTCCACAACAGAGCCTAAGCCTTGTCTGAAGCGATCTTTGTCTAGTTTTTTGCGCGTTTCGCTATCCCAAAGACGACAACCGTCTGGCGTGAACTCATCACCAAGGATAAGATCATTATTCGCATCTATCCCAAACTCTAACTTAAAATCAACCAACAACATGCCGCCCTTGGCAAACAACGGACTTAACACATTATTCACTTCAAAGCTGATAGCTTTCATTTGCGCTATCTGCGCTTCTGTTGCCCAGTTAAACCCGGTTATATGAGATTCATTTACCATTGGGTCGTGAAGCGCATCGTTTTTCAAAAAGAACTCAAAGGTAGGTGGAGATAAGGCTATGCCCTCCTCCACACCCAGTCGACGACACAAAGAGCCTGCAGCAAAGTTTCTGATAACACACTCTACGGGGATCATATCGAGTTTCTTTACAACACTTTCGGTATCACTCATCAACGACTGCACTTGCGTTTTTACGCCTGCCGCTTCGAGTTGCTGCATGATGAAGTGATTAAACTTGTTATTTACTTCACCTTTTCGATCGAGTTGCTCAATCTTTTCACCGTCAAATGCAGACGTATCATTTCTAAACTCAAGCACGAGTAATGATGGATTGTCGGTTAAAAACACTGTTTTTGCTTTACCGCGGTACAGCTCTTTGCCTTTTTGCATGAAACACTTAGCCCTTTTTAAATATCTAGATTTTCTTGCGCCATATAATCAGCAAACGGCTCAAACAAATCAGTCACGGTTTGAGCGTCAAACGGAACATTTTCGCTATCTTTAAAGGTGATGGCCGTTTGTTCGCCTACACTTTCTATTGCTAAACGATAGTTGACCTTCTCCAACTGAAGTTCTTCTTCACTGAAAAAGCCCGACCACCATGATTCTTCTTGACCATTGTATTTTACAAACATTAGGCCCGATGACTGGTCCATATCAATGACATCAAATCCCATTTTGCGCAGCACAAGTAACAATCTTGGCCATGCGTTTTCATACGCAGCGTCAACTACGAACGCTGGATCTCCATTAGGATTGAACCCTAGCTTAGACGAAAAGCCATCTCTAATTAAGGCAAGTCGCTGGCTTTGCTCTAAACGAATACCAACGTCATATTCAGCGATAATATTATTTAAAAAGTCTACTCGCTCCGCACGCTCTTCAAACACACTTAATTGGGGCAACAAAGAAGACCCATCGGCATCTATAAACTCTACTAATTCCGCTTTGAGAGCCGCTGTTCGTCCATGCGGCGCTAATTCGAGGCTAAGTTTAAAGCGTTTCGCATTTTCGGTGAATTCGCTACCAAACTCATACCAGTTAGACTCTAACTCTTCTTGGGTAACCACCCAGCCTGTGTATAGTTCGTTTTTCTGTTGATCAAAACTTTCAACCGAGACCTCATTTAACTCTAAGTATGATAATACTGTATCCCATATCGTTTTGGACAATGGTTCGTTATCGTTCAACTGGTCAAACAATACCTCTGCTCCTGCCGAGCCTTCCTCAACGTGAGAACCGTTCACTAATGGCAGAACCAAGCGTGGCGACGCAATAGAAATTTCCGTGCCTTTGATATTCAGCTCGCTTTGAAGCTGAGGGAGCTCATAACGATTCGACATACTAGGCGGCTGCAAATCTGACGGCACTTTTAATGCTTCTGCAGTTTCCACTTCTAAATAGTCTAGATTACCAGACACTTGCTTACGTGTTTCGGAACTTGTGCAAGCGGTTAATGCAGCTACAGCGCACAAGGACAACATAATATGGCTTTTCATTACTATTTTACCATTCCTAATTTGAACAACGACTCTTCGATTTGCTTTTGACTGGAAAGTTCAGGCAATACCATGGGTAGACGCAAAAACGCATCCCGAATCATGCCCATCTTATAAAGGGCCCACTTGGGCATTACTGGGTTTGGTTCAATGAACAACAAGTGATGTAACTGGGCAATCTCAGCATCGGTTAAGATGGCTTGTTGCGTATCGCCCGCTAATGCTTGCTCGCACATTTTTGACATATGGCTAGGCGCTACGTTCGCAGACACCGAAATGACACCATCGCCGCCTCTGCACATAAACTCGCATCCGGTTGCATCATCACCGCTGAACAACAAAAAATCACTGTCAAGCATCTGTTTGGCTTCATCGAACCGTTTAAGATCACCGGTCGCATCTTTCAAACCCACGATGTTTGGATGCTTAGCGAGCACAGCAACCGTCTCGGTTAACATATCAGCCACGGTGCGCCCAGGCACATTATACAACATTGTGGGTAAATCAGTGGCTTCAGCAATGGCTTCAAAATGGGCAATCATGCCGCGTTGCTGAGGCTTGTTATAATAAGGTACGACGGATAAAAACCCATCAATCTTAAACTGCGCCATTTCTTTACTTAACAAAATAGCTTCATCGGTGGAATTAGCACCAGAGCCAGCGATAACAGGTACCTTACCTTGCGCATAATCAACAATTTGCCCGACAACATCTATGTGTTCATCCATTGGTAAGGTCGCTGATTCGCCAGTCGTTCCAACCGCTACAATACCATGCGTGCCAGATGCAATATGCCATTCTACCAAGTCTTGCAGGCTGACCTTATCAATTTCTCCATTTGGTAACATTGGCGTTACCAAAGCGACGTAACTTCCCTTAAACATTCCACCCCCTTCGAGCAATCCGCAATATTAGAGGTCTGAACTAGTAAAAACAAGTAGAAAACCTTATATTGGGCATAAATTACTGTCATGTGTTTCAAAGGGTAACGTAATTCATGAAAGCACAACTCATCGTCACTGTTTTAGGCGCCGATAAACTTGGAATTTTAAGTGAAATCTCCGGTTGTATCAGTGATAACCAATGTAATATTTTAGACTCTCGTCATGCTATTTATGGACAAGACTTTTCGGTCACCATGATTGTCAGTGGCAATGAAAATCATATCGCTCGTTTAGAGGTTGCAATGTCACTGATGTGCGCAGAGCAAGACTTGTTGTGCATGATGAAACGCACTAGCGGTCACATTAAACAAAATATCGAACAGATTATTAGCTTGAAGTTTGCAGGTGTAGATACCAGCGGTTTGATGCGTTCTGTGACGCGCCTACTCGCGCAAGAGCATGTATCGGTCAATGCAGTGAGGCAAAAAGTAAGCTCGGTAGATAATAAATGTCATGTAGAGTGCAACATGATTTTATCTGCTCCCACTGATCTAGATTTGGTTGAATTCGATAGTAAGATAAAGACAGCCTTGCACGCACTTGGTTTGTCTGGTCGAATTAGTCATCAACAGGTAAAGGAAGATAATGAATACATTGAAAGCTGGTGATAAAGCACCGTCATTTTCACTACAAGATCATAATGGTGAGCAGGTAAACCTCGCTGACTATCAAGGGAAAAAGGTAATTGTTTATTTTTACCCTAAAGCAATGACACCTGGGTGCACTGTTCAGGCTCAAGGTTTACGCGACCATGCTGACGCCATCAAGGCCGCTGGTGCGGTAGTATTCGGCATTAGTCCCGACCCTGTCGCCAAATTAAAAAAGTTTGTCGATAAAGAGTCGTTAAACTTCCAACTCCTGTCAGACGAAGACCACAGCGTCGCTGATGCGTTTGGCGTTTGGGGACTTAAGAAGTTTATGGGTAAAGAATATGATGGCATTCATCGCATCACATTTATCATCGATGAGTCTGGGCAAGTAGAACAAGTCCTCAACAAGTTTAAGACCAAAGAACATCATCAAACTGTGTTGGACGCGCTAAATTAATCTAGCGCACCTTTTTTACACAATAGCCCAACAAGCCTAGCTCTGCATGCTGGGCTTTTTTATGCTTGCTCTTCCTCTGTATGTATTTCATGCATTGGCGACGACCAGGCCGTGAGCAAGGCTTTCACCAATGTCGCTAGTGGAATAGCGAAAAATACGCCCCAAAACCCCCACAATCCGCCAAACAACAGCACTGCGATAATGATATAAAGTGGATGCAAACTGACCGCTTCAGAAAACAAAAGCGGCACCAATAGGTTTCCATCTAGTGCTTGAATGATAAAATAAACTAACATGATGTAGCCAAACTCTGCGGTCATGCCAAATTGAAACAACGCAACTACCGCCACGGGGATGGTCACCACAGCGGCACCAATGTAGGGTATCAAGACTGAGAACCCAACTAAAACCCCCAGTAAGATACCAAAGCGCAAATCCAGAATAGAAAAGGCAATACTCGACACTGCCCCCACAATGACAATCTCGATTACTTTTCCACGAATATAATTGGCAATCTGCGTATTCATTTCTTCGCCAACTTGCGTAATTAAGCGGCGCTCCTTCGGTAAAATTAACGAAAAGTTTTGCATAAAAAAGCCTTTATCATTGAGCATGAAAAAGACCATTAGAGGAACTAGGATAATATAAATGAGCAGCGCCACCACGTTGCCTAAAGAACTGACTGAGGCCGATAATATTTGTTCACCATAGCCGACAAAACGTTCATTAAGACCTTCCATCATGGTTTTAATGTAGCCTACTTCAATCACGCTAGGATATCGCTCTGGTAAGGTTGTTATCCATGTTTGCGCTGACTCCCAAATCAGGGGGACTTCTTTAATTAAGTTCACGCTTTGCTTTGAGATAATGGGTATCAACGCCACCGCAGCGATAAACGATACAAAGAAAAATACAATTAACGTAAAACTTGTCGCCAGCGAGCGTCTTATTCCCAATCGTTCTAGCCGCGTCACCGGCACGTCGAGCAAATACGCGATAACAATTGCAACAATAACGGGCATGAGTATCCCGCCAAGCAGGTAAAAAATCGCAAAAGAAAACAAGATCAGCAATAACAGCATTAACGCATTCGGGTCTGAGAACTTGCGTTTATACCAATTACCAAAAACTCCAAGCATGTAGCAATCCTTTCAATATTTTATAAATACGTTATTGTATGCGTTCAAATTAAACATGTAGCGATGCGCGCAGCAGCGCAAAGTAGCATAATAGCAGGTGTGTGTGAAACTAACATGACCTGCTACGGTCTATTGGTAGTATAACTTTAATAACATGGGCAAAGCACAAGGTTTTATGGGGTTTTTAAATTTTCGGGTTCTAGGGTTGGTAAGTCTGCTTGCCATGCCCATGCTTGCGCAAACGCAGTCCAATAGAAATCAACTGCCAGAGATTGGGGTTGTGGCGTCGGACGCGGTCACCATCGACAAAGAAAAATTGATTGGTGATGCGATTATGCGCCAATTACGCGGCCAAGCTCCTCTGATCCAAGACCCAGTGCTACAAGAGTACTTACAAGATATCGGCAACCGATTAGTTGTGCATGCCGACAATACCAAGTTTCCATTTACATTTTTCATGATAAATAACCCCGTACTCAATGCATTTGCATTTTACGGCGGTCATATTGGTGTGCATACAGGATTAATTGCGCAAGCGGAAACTGAAAGTGAATTAGCATCGGTATTAGCTCACGAAATTGCGCATGTGACCCAACGACATCTAGCGCGAAGAATTCAATCACAGCAACGCTCTTCACCGCTGCAGATTGCAAGTATGATTGGTAGCTTGTTGATTGCCATGGCGGACCCAAGAGCGGGCATGGCAGCGCTTCAAACCTCCGTTGCAGCAGGCCAACAAGCCAGTATTAACTTTACTAGAAAC
The DNA here is from genome assembly GCF_018595715.1 of Glaciecola sp. XM2. Classification (GTDB taxonomy): domain Bacteria; phylum Pseudomonadota; class Gammaproteobacteria; order Enterobacterales; family Alteromonadaceae; genus Glaciecola. The sequence continues at coordinate 285,374 of NZ_JAHEOJ010000014.1, read as the reverse complement.
AATGAGCAAGAAGCAGACAATATTGGCATCAACATTTTATTTCGGGCTGGATTTGACCCACAAGGCGCACCTGGGTTTTTCTCACGTTTAGCCGAGCAAGCTCGTGGTCGCTCAAATCAGTTAGCCTTTTTGCAAACTCACCCATTACCTCAAGAACGGGTTGCTGAAACCATTACGCGCGCGCGTTTATATGGTGAGGTCAATGTCCCCGACAGTTTAAGCTTTCAGCTTGCACGCGCTCGCATTCAAGCGCGCTACATGAGCAATCCACAACGCAATTTAAACGTGTTTCAGGCGCAAGTTAATCAGTTTGACGGGGTGCGACTTAAAGCGGCCCAATATGGACTAGCGATTACCTTGTTTGAAATCGAGCAATATCAAAATGCCCAAAAAGTAATGGATGAACTGCTCGCTAACGATCCAGAAAATTTGTTTTATCTTGATTTGATGACCGACATTTTGTTGGAACAAGGCGAATTTGCAGCAGCCATTAATTTGCTCAAGCCTTTGTGGCAATCAAAACCTCAAAATCAGGTACTGGCACTGAATTTAGCCAATAGTTATATTAAGGCCCAAAACTACGACCCGGCCATTCAAATTTTACGTGACTTATTATTGGTAGATGCAGAAAACATTCTTTCTTATCAACTGCTCAACAATGCTTATGAAAGGTCGCAAATGAAAAAAGAAGCGCATATGGCGCAAGCCGAAATTTATGCGCTTATTTCAGCGTATCCACTTGCCATCGATGAGTTACAGTTCGCTTATAACTACGCTAGGCATGATGCGCTTGAAAAGTTAAGGATAAGAGGTCGTATCGACCAATTGAGAACCGCACAAGCAAATACTCAAAGGTTGAGTCTCTAACTGCCTCCCTCGATTTCGGCAATGACGTTAAGCAGACTTTCAGCGGTTTGCTCGCCAAATAGCTGCCCTGCTACGGTTCCGTCTGGCTTTAATACATACGTGGCAGGCAAAAATTGCGGGCGCTCAAACGGAAACGGCTCACTGATTGTGTTAATCAGCGGAAATTCCATCTCGTATTTGATTTGAAGTTCTCGTAATTTATCGTCGGTGACATCGTCGTAGCTTATTGCAAATAGCAAGACGTTGTCGGGCTTAATGCGCTGTAACTCAGATAGCTCTGGCACCTCTTTTAGGCACGGCGCGCACCATTCAGCAAAGTAGTTGACCAATACATACTGCCCTCTTAAGTCAGAATGTTTGTGTTGTTCGCCATCTAAAGTGGTAAAATCACTTTGGTTATAAACATAAAACATTACGCCGACTAGCGCGGCGATAGGTGCGATTACTAATATGGTCCACTTTTTTTGCATACTCAAATTCATGGTTATTTTATAAGGATAAAATAATGCCTAAAGCCACCCTATATCACAACCCCCGATGTTCAAAAAGTCGTCAAGCACTTGACTATGTTAAACAACAAGCTGTTGACCTCGAGGTCGTTGAGTATTTAAAAGCGCCGCTGACAAAACCACAGCTAGCAGCATTATTTGAAACCTTAGATATTGCATCTGCGCACGACATGATTCGCCCAAAAGAGGCTGAGTATAAGGAGGCTGGTTTAAGCAAGACTGCCAGCGATGATGAAGTCTTAAATGCGATTGCTGAATATCCTAAGCTCCTAGAGCGCCCGATTCTGTATATCGAAAACCGTGCGGCCATAGGCCGTCCACTTGATAACATTGCGGCACTGTTTCATGGCTAAATTATTAGTTCTATTTCACTCTCGTCATGGTGCAACACAAGCCTTGGCTGAGGCGATTGCTCAGGGTATTGAGGCCAGTGGTTGCGAAGCGGTGTTGCGACGCGTGCCTGAGGTAAGTAATGGCCTCGATACGCAGCGAGAGCCTATTCCAGACACCGGCTACTTGTATGTTACAAAGAAAGACATAATGCAATGTGATGGACTTGCGATGGGCAGTCCAACACACTTTGGAAATATGGCAGCTCCCTTAAAATATTTTATCGATTCACTTACCGATGTTTGGGTGAAGGGCGGTTTAGTCGACAAGCCTGCTTGTGTATTTACCTCATCGTCAAGCATGCATGGTGGGCAAGAAAGCACCTTATTATCGATGATGTTGCCATTGATTCATCACGGCATGTGTATACTGGGCTTGCCATATTCGGAAGCCAAATTGCATGAAACAAAGACGGGGGGAACCCCCTATGGCGTATCATGTGTGTCAGGTGATGGGTTTGAACGCTTGTCTGATGACGAACATATTCTGGCAGTAGCCATGGGCAGGCGGTTAGCCGCGTTTGCTCAAAAATAAGAGGTATAGAAATGAGTGAAGTAGCAATGTCTACAAAAGTTACGCGATATCGCTATCTTTCGCTAATATCACATCTGTCATTGTTAGCATGGATGATTATTTGGTATTTGTTGCTCACTACGAGTGCCGAATACTCCGCAGCCTTTGTGTTAATTGTGTACGTTCTGCCGTTATTATTACCTCTAAAAGGTATCATTCAGGCACAACCGTATACACATGCATGGGCATGTTTTGTTGTTTTGTGGTATTTTCTACATAGCATAACCGTAATATATGCAGAGCCAGACTATTTATGGCATGCAATACTCGAATTATTTCTTGCCAGTGCAATGTTTATCGGGTGTAGTGTATTTGCGCGTTTAAGAGGGCAAGAACTCGGTACTTCCTTGCCAAAATTAAGTAAAGTCATGCAAGATGAAAAAGAGCGATTTGAAAGGAGTAAGTAATGAAGCAAAAAGGCGTTGTCTTCGCGTTTTTACTCATGCTTACTGCCTGTGGGGGCGGCGGTTCAGATACCGCTAACCCAAACCCTGCCAGGCCAGCTCCCCCACCCAATGAAGTACCTCCAAGTACAGGCGACTCTCGACCAATTGTTGAAGGAAGCTTTTCCGTTGTATACGGTCAATCAACCGCAGTAACGGGTGAATCCGTCGGTTTAGCGGTAGTCGGAAACGATGATGATCTTGCCGTGTCTTGGCGTCAAACCGCAGGTCCTGCGGTGACCATTCTCGCCACTCAATCACAAGTAATTGGGTTTGATGTTCGCGCCGCTGGCGAATATACCTTTATCGCTAATGTTAGCCAATCTAATGGGCAAAGCGAATCGCTAACCGTTGACTTGAGCGTAAGCAGTGGCGTCGATATTGATGTCAACATCAGAGTTGATCATGCTGTAACGGAACTAGGTTCAGCATCACTGCATGCACAGGTTAGCCCGAATAAAAGTATAAGCTCAATAACATGGCAGCAGGTATCTGGACCAGAAATACAAGACGTTCAATATCAAGACCAGTTTGTATTTTTTAATGCACCTGCCGTGGAGCAAGACGAAATTGTTGTTATGCGCGCTGAAGTGGCATTTAGCGACGGCACAAGCGCTATTGATGATGCCATTTTAACGGTTAATAACGTTGCATTTGATACTGATGGCTTGTTCTACAGCAATAATTTCATTATTCCTGAGGATATGCGGGCATATATTCCTGAAAGCCCTTGGAAAGACGCGCTAGAGAGCTGTGTGTACAATAACAAAATTCCAGAGCGCCCTACCTGCGATTTCAACACCCTGCCCTTAATTGGTTCTGTCACTGAGCGCCCTACCATAGAAGATGTACTTGAACGTACCTTAGTGTCGCATCCGTGGATGGGAGACCGCTTTAGAGCGTTTTTACAAAACTCCATTACCGGCCCAGATATGTTGATGCTCCTGCGAGGTGTGACTGCCATAGTGATATCTTATGAAGTGAAACCTTCATTTTATTGGGTTGCAACCGGTGCTATTTATTTAGACGCCACCAATTTTTGGGAATCTGCGCAAGAGCGCGATACCTTAAACGACCAGCCAGATTTTCGTAGCGACTTTGGTAGTGACCTGAACTTTTCGATGTTTTGGCGTTACACAAAAGACGACCAATATTATTATCCCGCCTTAGGGCGTTATGAAAAAAGTGCCCGAGAAAACCGCAGTTTCGAGGATATTGAAGCGAGTATTTCGTGGTTGATGTATCACGAGTTATCCCATGCGAACGACTTCTTTCCATCTACAACGTGGCAAAATATCGATAGAAACCTTACCCCATTGCAATACTTTCAGCGTAACGGGGCTAACTCAGATATTCTCGACACTCGTTACCCATTGCGCTCAGACGAGATGCATGCGCTGGCTCAAGTCAGATTCGGAGGCGAAACCCCGACCGTTGCGCAAAGCCGCATTGGGAGTGAGGATGTAGAGCTTTTCTTTACCCCTGATATCGCGCCATCTTTCTACGCTTATTACACAACACGAGAAGACTATGCAACGCTAGCAGAGCGTTTTTTCATGTTGCATAGGCTAAATGCACAAGCGGATGTGGCGATCATTGACCGTCAAGAAGGTGATGATTTTGTGATTGCTTGGGGTCAAAGAAATAGGATCAGCGAGCCGTCGCTCCAAGAGAGAACTGCATTTGCGGTTTCTAACGTGTATCCAGAAATCGGTAATGTCGCGGCAATACAATCGCAACTGCCACCGCCAGTACTCATGAATCCAGCGATTGGATGGATAGGTAACCTCAACCTTTCTGGCAGTCCAGAGGTGGCAACTCCCTACTCTTTAGATGTGACCTTAAAAGAACGTGCCCTTCTTGACCAACAGCAACCCCATGCGGGTCGACCTGTTATCAATCGCTAGTCGCTAGATAGCGCCTTGCTGGGTTAATCCGGTAATGACAATACCGATTTGATAAAGGGAATGGTCAATTTACGCTGTCTTTCAAGGCTGCGTTTATCCAACTGTTCAACAATATCCATTAATCCATGCATGTCTCGAGCGGCGCGTTTAAGCAAATAGCTTATGGCATCTTCATGTATGTTGAGGCCTCTCGCCTTCAAGTGCATTTCAACTGCTTGGATTTTTTCTGCCTCCGTCAACTCTTTAACAGAAAAGACGACTCCCCACAGTAATCTAGAAACCAGATCCGCTAGCGTAAATCCAACCTCTTTTGGAGATTGATTTATGCTGATGACCAATGCACGCCCTTCTGCCTCAATAAACTGATTTATCAAGTCGAACAATTGCTCCTGCCATGCGCTATTCCCTGCGATTGCATGGATATTATCTATCGCCAGCACGTCTAATTGACCCATGCTAGCAACGATTTCCGTTGGCATGTTGACCAAAACGTTCATATCTAGATATTGCTGAGTCAATCCGAGTACTTGCGCTTGATGCGTGGTTGCCAACAATAAATGGGTTTTGCCAGTGCCCTGAGCGCCTTGAAGAAGCATTATTGGACGTACGGCGCTGGACTGTTTAGCACACAACAACGCGCGCAACTGAGAAAGCAGCGCTTCGTTATTACCAGGGATAAAGTTGTCTAATGTCCATTCACTTTGCTGATAGACCGGTAAAACAAGCTGCAACTAAAGCTCCCACACTAACTGAATTGCGTCTAGGGACTGTTCGCTCTGCTGCTCCGCTAAGCGAGACATGCGCGGGTCTAGGGTAATCAATGAAACGAATTCAGCAATTTCACCAGATAAGGTCACGTCAAAAAACGCCCTTTCCCCTTCGATTCTTCGCAGGTTTAAGGTGTTAACTTGAGGAATAGCGGCGATTAAGGTTTGCGCTTTGTGATAGTCGGTTAACGAGCGTATGTTTGATACTACAATCGTATTATTGCTGGCCAAGTTCTGCGCCAAAAGACCACCGCCTGTTGCATATTGCTGCGCGAGTTTATCGGCAAAGACGTCTATGACCACTTGAGCAATCTGCGATGCATCCTCAATGTACGATTTACCAATATCGATAGTGTTATCGCCGCTTATTACCCAATCCACTTGCAACTGATCGCTATCACTTGGCATAAGTAGCGCCTCAACCTTACTGGTTTGCTCATCAACCGCCACTGCATTAAACAGATCATCGAGCGCTTTTTGTTGTTCAATAAATGCCTGTTGCTCAGCCAACCGCAATCGCGTATCTGCAGAAATGCGCTGCACCGAGACATTAATAAAAAAATCCGTCTCGTAACGTGGTGTTTGCATGCTCAGTTTACTGATGTTTTGCGTCCATACGTCAAAGGCTGTTACCGCCATTGAGTCGCTTAAATCGCCCAGCGGTAAAACAACATTGACCCCTCGTTCAAACGCTGCGTGGGCAAGTTGACGGTCAAAGCCTTGCGCATTGTTCTGATGAAGCCATTCTATAGCTGCCGTATCCGTTTCAATGGCAATCCACATACTTGCATCTGGCCGCAGGTTTGCCCAGATAGGCTGCCCGGCACTGCGCAGTTCCCTTTCGATGAGTTGCTCGTTAAAGGTTGCCTGTAACCACAGCTGGTCACCTTCTTGAAGAAATGTGCTGGAAACTAAGTAATCCTCATAATTGCTCACCGAGCGCCTTATACCCGGATGACTGAGCGTGTCTTTGCTACCACTCATTTTCACAAATACTTGGCGCAAAGCTTCTCGCCCAGCGGCGGTTTGCGTGGATAAGGACTGATTATCCACAGCAACTCTCCCGATATTAATCGAGTCGACTTTTGATGCAAATGCCCCATGACTAAGTGACAAGACAAGCAATAATACGAAGAAGTAAGTTTTCACCACAACCTTAGGATCATTTATTAACGCTCGCTATTGTCTGATATTTATAAAATTTTTGCATCTCTAATTTCGATAAGTTTTTAATACAAAAATTTTGCAGTAACTGGTAACATTCACAGCTTCAAAAACCTGACCAGCAAGGAGCCCTCGTGGCAGATAAGCAAACCCCTTTAAGTTATAAAGATGCCGGCGTAGACATTGATGCGGGTAATCGTCTAGTCGACAGAATCAAATCAGTCAGCAAACGCACGACTAGAAAGGAAGTTAAAGGTGGATTAGGCGGTTTTGGTGCGCTTTGTTCTATTCCCACAAAATACAAACAACCATTATTAGTGTCAGGTACCGACGGTGTTGGTACAAAATTACGTTTAGCGATGGATAGCGGCATGCATACCGGCATTGGTATTGATTTGGTCGCAATGTGTGTAAACGACTTAATTGTACAAGGCGCTGAACCCTTGTTTTTCTTAGATTACTACGCAACAGGCAAACTTGATGTTGACACCGCTGCCGACGTAATAAGCGGCATTGGCGCTGGATGTGAGCTTGCGGGTTGCGCACTCATCGGTGGTGAAACGGCAGAAATGCCGGGGATGTATCACGGGGAAGATTACGATGTTGCCGGATTTTGCGTCGGAGTAGTTGAAGCCCAGGAAGTGATTGATGGGACTAACGTTGCTGCTGGCAATAAAATTATTGCCCTTGCATCATCGGGTCCACACTCAAATGGTTATTCACTTATTCGAAAAATCATCGAAGTCGCGCAAATCGACTTACAAGCAGAGCTTGCAGGTAAAACCGTACAATCGTTGCTGCTTGAGCCTACCCGCATTTACGTCAAGTCTGTTTTAAAATTACTCGAAACGCATAAAGTTAACGCTATATCACACATTACCGGCGGCGGTTTTTGGGAAAACATCCCTCGCGTATTGCCTGATCATTTAACTGCAACCATAGATGCAACGACTTGGCAGTGGCCAGCAATATTTTCCTACCTTCAAGAAAAAGGTAATGTTGAAACCGACGAAATGTATCGAACCTTCAACTGCGGCGTTGGCCTTATGTTAGTGGTAGATGCTGATGTGGCTAACGACTGTGTAGATACACTCAATAAACTAGGTGAAAAAGCCTGGGTTATCGGTGAGGTAAGCGAGAATACCGAGCAACGCTCTGTCATTATCAACAACTAATGAAAAAAAGAATTGTCATTTTAGTCTCAGGAAATGGCTCAAATGCACAAGCCATCATTGACCAGTGTCGCAACGACTACATCAATGGTGAGGTTGTGGCGCTAATATCAAATCGCCCCAATGCATATGCGTTGGTGCGCGCTGAGCAAAGTAACATTGCCACACAATGCATAGACCACACAAAGTATGCTGAGCGACACCTGTTTGATAATGCATTAGCGTCTTGTATCACCAAGTTACAGCCGGATCTGATTGTGCTCGCTGGCTTTATGCGGATTCTGACTACTGACTTCGTTGCACAATTTGAAGGTAAGATGCTCAACATTCATCCGTCACTCCTCCCCAAATATCCTGGCCTGAACACACATCAAAGAGCCATTGAAAGTGGCGATACCAACCATGGGGCGAGTGTTCACTTTGTAACATCTGAACTTGATGGTGGTCCTGTTGTCCTAAAATCGCAAATAAAAATAAGGGAAGCAGACACGCCGAATGAATTGGCTGAACGGGTCGCAAAAACCGAATGGAAAATCTATCCAGAGGTGGTAAGGTGGTTTTGTGAAGATAGGCTTCAGTGGATTAACGGCGCAGTTTACTTCGATAATAAGATGCTGCAATCCAATGGTATGGTATATGACGAAATATAGATTCATAACAGGCGCATTAGTCTTGCTTTTACTTCTTGGAAGTAAGAGTTTTACTGCTTATAGCGCTGATTTAGTCCCGTTTAGCTCAAGTTATGTAGCGTATTACAAGGGCAAAGATGTTGGCAAAGCATCTTTAGCCCTTAAGAGGATCGAAGACCAACGCTTTCAACTCGATTATCATTCATCCGTTTCTAAGTTTTTTCTATCTGATAGACGCTATGAAACCAGTATATTTAAAGTAGAAGACAACAAGCTCGTCCCCATTACTTATGAATACCGCCGCGAAGGCTTTGGCTCTAACAAACGCATTAACGTACAATTTGACCAACAAACTGACCAGATATTGATAGACGATTTCCCACAATATGAATGGCAAAATGAGCTAGACAACCAGCTTTTTCGAGTCGATTTATCAAAGCGACTTGCCGAAGGCGTAGAAGCGTTCTCTTATGATTTCATCAATACCCGTGGCGAAAAACGTAGCTATGCGTTTTCAGTTATGGAGAATGAAAATGTCTCACTTCCATACGGTGATCTTGATGCGATAAAGGTGAAAATTGATCGAGAATCTAATCGCCGCGTCACATACGCGTGGTTCTCACCTGATTTAGATTATTCACTGGTACGCCTGCAACAATTTAAAGACGGCAAGGAACAAGGTGAAATAAAGCTGATCGAGTATATACGCGAGTGAGTATTCTTAAGTAATGTGAAGATACTTCGGTTTAAATGTAAAGAGGATGTATGTCCTCTTTTTTTATGAAAACTTGATATTTCACGCCATAAATTATACCTTTAAGTATCTGGTCTGACCTTTGGAGATTTTATGTCCGATTTTATTTGGTTCCTTATTGTTCTAGCGGCCATTGGCTTTGTAAGTTACAAACGCTATGCCCTACAAACAAGCCTAGGCATCGTTGGTGCTACATTACTCGTTGGAACAATCGCTGGCCCCATTGGGTTCTTTAGCTGGTTGCTCTTCGCGCTGGTGGCGGTTCCCCTATCTTATGAGCCTATTCGCAAAGATATTTTAAGTACCAAACTTCTCGCTTTCTATAAGAGTGTGTCTCCAGAGATGTCGCAAACTGAACAAGAAGCGATTGACGCGGGCACCGTGTGGTGGGACGGAGACTTGTTTAGCGGCAAACCTGAATGGCAAAAGCTGCATGCAATAGCTCAGCCGCGTTTAACGGCTGAGGAACAAGCCTTTTTGGACGGCCCGTGCAATGAAGTGTGCACCATGGTCGATGACTGGCAGGTAAATCACGTTGACGCAGATTTGCCTGACGAAGTGTGGGCTTACCTGAAAAAGCATAAGTTCTTTGCGATGATCATCGAGAAAAAATACGGTGGTTTAGCCTTTTCTGCTTACGCACAGTCAAGAGTACTTCAAAAGCTCGCGGGCGTGAATGCCGTCTTATCAAGCACAGTAGGCGTGCCGAATTCATTAGGTCCGGGTGAGCTATTGCAACATTATGGTACCGCTGAGCAACAAGACTACTACCTACCTCGTCTAGCGGTGGGTGATGAGATCCCCTGCTTCGCACTCACCAGCCCAGAAGCGGGTTCGGATGCCGGCGCGATCCCAGATCAAGGCATCGTCAAAAAAGGCATGTTCAATGGTGAAGAGGTGCTTGGAATGTCACTGACATTCAACAAGCGTTATATCACATTAGCACCTGTGGCAACCGTTGTCGGATTAGCGTTCAAACTATATGATCCAGATGGACTGTTAGGCGATCAAGAAGATTTAGGTATCACTTGTGCCCTTATTCCAAGAGACACTGAAGGGCTCAAAATAGGCCGTCGTCATTTCCCGCTCAATGTGCCGTTTCATAACGGACCGTTGCAAGGTGAAGATATGTTTGTGCCACTTAGCTACATCATTGGCGGCGAAAAGATGGCAGGCAAAGGCTGGCGTATGCTGATGGAGTGTTTATCGGTTGGTCGCTGCATTACCTTACCCTCTTCGGCTGCAGGTGGAGCAAAGCAATTAGCATTAGCAACCGGTGCCTACGCTCGTATCCGCCGTCAGTTCCGTTTACCTATCGGGCAAATGGAAGGCGTAGAGGAAATGCTAGGACGTATTGGCGGAAACGCATATTTGATGGACGCGGTCACGTCTTTCTCAACTGCAGGTGTCGATTTAGGCCAAAAGCCATCTGTCATATCAGCGATATGTAAATATCACCTCACTGAGAAAATGCGCACGGCCGTAAATGATTCAATGGACATCCACGGTGGTAAGGGCATTTGTTTGGGGCCCAATAACTACCTAGGACGTGCATATCAAGGTACGCCTATTTCTATTACGGTGGAAGGTGCCAACATCTTAACGCGTAATATGATGATATTTGGCCAAGGCGCGATGCGCTGTCACCCATATGTATTAGATGAGATTTATGCGGCACAAATTGAAGACAAACAAGAGCAATTAGAAGCGTTTGATAAAGCGGTTTGGGGTCACATAGGGTTTGCGATGAGTAATACCATACGCTCATTGTGGTTCACCATTAGTGGTAACCTTGCTAGCAGCACGCCGTTTAACGACAGCACCAATAGATACTATCGCGCGTTGCAGGGCTATTCTTCAAACCTAGCCTTACTGACCGATATCAGCATGGGTGTGCTCGGTGGTTCTTTGAAGCGTCGTGAACGCCTGTCCGCTCGTCTTGGTGATGTGTTAAGTCACCTATATTTAGGCAGTGCGGTACTCAAGCGCTACGATGAGCAAGGTCGCCTACAAGAAGACTTACCTTTTGTGCATTGGGCAATGCAAGATAGCTTGCATCAAATCGACGTTGCGATAGACGACTTTATTCGTAACTTCCCAGTTAAACCGGTAGGTTGGGTATTGCGCGCATTGGTTCAACCCTTTGGCATACGTTTTGATAAGCCTTCAGACAAGTTAGAGCACAAGATTGCACACATTCTACAAAACCCTTGTAGTGCACGCTCTCGTCTTGGTGATGGACAATATCTAGAACGAGTTGAAGGCAGCTTATTTGGTGATTTAGAGCAGACCCTTGAAAATATGATCAAGGTAGAGCCTATTTTCGATAAAATCTGCAAAGCCCTTAGTGAGAAACTGCCGATGACCCAGTTAGACTTGCTTGCCGACAAGGCGCTAGCGGCGAATATCATTAGTGAAGATGACGCTAAGCTTATGCGTGAAACTGAGGCGGGTAGACTACGGACCATTAATGTTGATGATTTTGATCCGCAAGAGTTACTCGCAGCCACCAGTAAGAAAGTGAAAAAGCCAGCCGCTAAAAAGCGAGCTCCTAAAAAAGCAGCGTAACAGGCTAGCTAACTATCAATAAAAAACCGGACGATGTCCGGTTTTTTTATGGTTGGTGTAAAAGAGACGCTTTGTGATTCTCAGAAATAAATGCTTGGTTAATCGCATTTATCTTTAACTGTAGAGATTGCTCATCGCTAATACCTAAGACACGCTTGGCCAGTGCAAACTCATCATCTAGCGTAATGTTCGATACACCTGGATCATCGGTATGCAGGGACACTTCGATTCCACGCTCTAAAAAAGTAAGCATGGGATGAGACGGTGTATCAATCCAAGTGCCTGTTTGATAATTAGAGGTTAAGCAGCTTTCTATACCAATCTTGTTTGCCGCCACGTAATCTAACAAGCCCTTATCTTCTATTGCTCGCACGCCATGTCCGATTCTATCGGCATGTAAGTAGTGGATCGCGTCCCAAACACTTTGAGCGCCATCTGCTTCGCCAGCATGAATGGTATATCGCCATTTAGTCAGCGCCTTTGCTTTGTCAAAATGCGCTTGAAACATCTTCGCGGGAAACCCTTTCTCATCCCCGGCCAAATCGAGCGCAACAATATCTTTATGATGCGCTAATAATGCATCTAATTCTTTATGGCAGTGTTCAACGCCAAAGGTGCGACTTAAAATTCCAATTAAGTTTACCTTTACGTTAAAGTCTTGCTGAGCAGCCAGAACGCCTCTAACCACCGCTGCAACTACTTCATCAAGCTGCAAATTATGCTTCATTGCCATATAGTAAGGCGAAAACCTTAGCTCGCCGTAAGCAATATTTTCTCGAGCAAGGTCTTCAACATTTTCATATGCGACTCGCTCACACGCTTGTGCACTAACAAGTACCGACACACCGTAGTCTAGCTTTTGTAAAAATGCTAACAGATCAGAAGTCCTGTCTTGAATATAGATAGCACGTTGCAGCGACTCAAGTTCATAACTTGGCAGAGGCAAGTCAAACTCATTAGCTAAGGCAAGAATGGTAGATACTCGAATATTGCCGTCGAGATGACGATGCAGTTCAACTTTCGCTGGTATATTTAAGACCATTAGTTAAGTTGTAATTTTTCGGTTTTAAGCAGTATTTGAGTGCGTGATTTTACATCAAGCTGCTTTAAGATAGCACCAATATGTGCTTTCACGGTCGCCTCTGTCACATTCAATTGAGCAGCAATTTGTTTATTCATCATGCCCTCACGCAACAACCGTAGTACGTTAAACTGCTTAGGTGTTAGTTGAGCGACTTGCTTAGCAATTTCTATAATATTGTCATTAACTGACTCAAGGGCATCTGTTACTTCCGGAGGCGTCCACGTTTCTCCATCGAGCACCTTCTGAATAACATCGATGAGCTCATCTGTGGACGTGGATTTGGGAATAAAAGCCTTCGCGCCAAATGCCATGACCTGCGAAATGTTTTCGGCAGAGTCATATGCTGAAATAACCGCGATAGGAATGTCAGGACACGTTTCAATCACTTTCAGTAACCCAAAATAGTCATCACATCCAGGCATGGATAAATCAAGTAGGATTAAATTCAAATTACGATTTTTCTTCGCAGCGGTTAGCACAGAATCGAGGGAATCAGACTCTAAAAACTTTACCTTATCAAGCCGCATTTGAAGCGCATATAGCAATGCTTCTCTGTAAAGCGGGTGATCATCTGCGATCAAAATTTTAATCATACTTTTTGCACCTATGAGTCATAAAGCAGTGAGAGTCCTATTCACTGCTTGTCATAATAATACATAAACTCATAGAAAATAAGTAAAAAGTACACAATTTCACTGCAACTGATACAGTACATTTCACGTTACGCTGGTCCTAACTTCGAATTAACGCCATAATAAAGCACGTTCATTAAAACCAACATTGCACATAAGTATACAAAATGAGTCAACAAGACAACATAAATCAGACTGATACGCTATTTAGTCAAGCAAGACCTGATTTGCACCCTTTTACCTTCAATCAAGCGGTAGTGGACGTATTTCCAGATATGATCAACCGCTCAGTGCCAGGTTATCAAACCATAGTCGATGGGATTGGTAAGATTGCTAAAAACACACTTGCTGACAATTCGCATGTATACGACCTAGGCTGCTCCACAGGGAGTGTTAGTTTATCTATCGCCAAGCAATGTGCGCCTAACGCGTTGCGAATATCGGCAATTGATAACTCTGAGGCGATGGTCAAGCGGTGTCGGCAGCACATTGCGTCTTATCGCCATTGTTCAACGATAAACGTGTCAGAGGGCGACATCACGAACATTAGCCTACTTCCTTGCAATATGGCCGTGATTAACTTTACCCTTCAATTTATCTCCCAAGAGCATCGTCAAAAGATTGTAAGTGATATATATAGGGCCTTAGAGCCAGGGGGTATATGTATTATCTCTGAAAAAATTAAAGCAAACTCCGAGAGCGTTAATCATTTACTTATCGACCTACATCACGATTTTAAACGTGACAATGGTTATTCAGATTTAGAAATTAGCCAAAAGCGCTCAGCGCTTGAAGACGTGATGATACTAGATACGCTAGATACTCATCTAAATCGCATGCGTACAGCGGGCTTTACCGAAATCTCAACGTGGTATCAAAACCTTAATTTTGCATCGATGGTGGCAATAAAATAATGACGAACAACCATTGGAAGGCTCAGTTTTATCAATCTGCTTTAAACACGCCTCTACAAAAAAGTTTGCCGACCTTACTTCCTTTAATTGAATCATGGGACGGCGTGGCTCAGCATGCTGATGCAGCAAAGTGGGACAAGCAGTTACAGGCCTTACCAAAGCCAGAGAACACGAATATCTGTATTGGCGATACGGTTTGCGTCGAAGGAGATAAAACGCTAACTGAGGGTGCGCAAAAACACTTGACCAGTGTATTGCAACAATTTATGCCGTGGCGCAAGGGCCCTTTTGAGTTCTTTGGCGTACATATTGATACAGAGTGGCGTTCTGATTGGAAGTGGCAGCGCGTGTTGCCTTATTTAAGCTCTCTTCAAGGGCATCGCGTCTTAGATGTAGGCTGTGGCAGCGGGTATCACTTATTTCGCATGTATGAAGCCGGTGCAACGCAAGTAGTCGGTATTGACCCTACCACCCTATTCTTTTATCAGTTCCAATGCGTTAAGCGCTATTGCGCTCAAACCAATATACATTACCTGCCTGTAGGCATTGAGCAAATGCCTGACACAAAAGCCTTCGATACGGTATTTTCGATGGGTGTGCTATACCACCGCCCTGACCCACTGGCATTTTTAAAGCAGCTTAAAGCTCAACTTAATAAGGATGGCCAATTATTACTAGAAACCTTAGTAGTGGAAGGTGATGAGAACACCGTATTTATGCCTCCTAAACGATATGCACAAATGCGAAATGTGTATTTCTTACCGAGTATTAAGGCGATGATCGTGTGGCTTGAAAAAGTCGGGTTTTGTGATGTATCACTGGTAGACGACAATGTCACCACCACCGATGAGCAAAGGGCAACCCAATGGATGACCAATCAATCATTAATAGACTTTTTGGATCCCAACGACCGAACGAAAACAATTGAAGGATATAGCGCGCCTCGTCGAGCAACATTTGTAGCACGTACGAAGTAATTTGTGGCCAACTGAGTACTTGGCACAGAACGTGATATACCTTCTTCGATGACCTTAACTATATCGACACATAATAATTTACTACTGCGCCGCTTTGTGGCGCAGCGCGCTAGCATCTTTAGCACTGTGCCAAGAGGTATTTTGTGAGTATCACGCAGCTCCTGAACGATTTTATTGAGCAAGAGTCCTTGCCAAACGCATATATCAAAGAGGCTGAAGAACGATTTATCCCGTTAGCAAAAAGCATTATTGCGCACCACGATGGTGCAAATAAACCCATTATTGTGGGCATCAATGGTGCACAGGGTTCTGGTAAGAGTACTTTATGTGCGCTGCTAGCGAAGCTAATCCCTCAAATTAGCGATCTTTGCGTAGTGTCGATGTCACTCGATGATTTTTATCTCACCAAAAACGAACGCTTACTACTTTCACAAAACGTGCATCCCTTGCTTGCAACACGGGGGGTGCCCGGCACACATGATACTGAACTGTTAGCATCGGTCTTATCAGATTTAGTCAATCATATACCCTGCACTATCCCGGTATTTGATAAAGCAATTGATGACCGAGCGGAGCCTGTATTCCACCAAACCGTTGACGGGAACACCGATATTATTATTCTTGAGGGCTGGTGCGTGGGGGTAACAGCACAATCCGACGAAGATCTCAAAAAGCCTGTTAATGCGCTTGAGGCACATCAAGACGCTCGCTGTATCTGGCGCAGTTTTGTAAATGCCGAACTCGCGGGGCCCTACCAATCAATTTTTGCTAACATCGATTATATGATAATGCTGCGCTCACCTAGCTTTGATTGCATATACAAGTGGCGATGTGAGCAAGAGCATAAGATGTTAAGCAAGTTAGGCTCTCAAGACGGCCTTGGCATGAGCGATGCTCAAATATTGCGCTTTATTCAACACTATCAGAGAATTACTGAGCACGGTTTGAACACCCTAGGTGATAGTTGTAATGTTGTATATCAACTAGATGAAAATCGGAATATAGTTTCATGATATCAAAGGATACTTTTATACTGATTTATAGTGATTTAGATGGCACACTGCTAGACCATCACTCCTACGCCTTTGATGCGGCAAAAAGCGCGCTTGAACGACTCAAACAGGCTAATATTCCGGTTATTTTAAATACTAGCAAAACCGCTGCCGAAGTACTCAAACTCAGAGACGCAATGCACTTAGATACCCCATTTATCACTGAAAATGGTGCAGCGGTTTACATTCCCACGCATACTTTCCCCACTCAACCAGAGGGTGCTATTAGAGATGGGGATTTTGACGTATTGAGCCTTGCCTCACCTCGCTCGCATTGGATTGAAGTTATTGAGCAGTTAAAACCTCAATTCGGTCAGATGTTCCAAGGGTTTAATGACATGAGTTTGACCGAAATATCCGAGGCTACAGGGTTATCTGAACAAGACGCCCTTCTCGCTTCACAGCGACTCTATGGCGAACCTTTGCTCTGGAAAGGGTCGATTGCCCAACGTGATGAGTTTATCGAGCGTACTCGCGCTTTAGGCGCATGCCCGCTTTTAGGTGGGCGATTTCTGCATATCTGCGGCGATACAAATAAAGGATATGCCCTAAAACGCCTTACGGATGAATACACCGCGCAATTTGGACTGGCACAAACCATGACAATTGCACTAGGCGATGGTAATAATGATATTGCCATGCTTGAAGCGGCAGATATCGGGGTACGAATTTTATCACCAGTAAATGCGCCGCCGACATTAAGCGCACAAAACACCGTTATAACTAGCACACACTATGGTCCTGCCGGATGGCAAGAGAGCATTGATAAGTTAATACCGTTCCAACACACAACGACCACTCAAGGAAATGAACTACATGGCTGATTTTTACCAAAATGGCATCATTACCACCTTGCACAACCTCGAATCACGACACATCGATGATTTAGAATCAGAACTTGTCTCCTTCACAAGCCGCAGGCCAATGGGGCTGATACTGCCATCACTCTTTTCAGAGCTTGAGGGTAAGGCACTTCCAGACATCATCGAACATATCGCACAAGTACCATATTTAAGTGAGGTGGTTATCGGTCTCGATCGTGCTGATCAAGAGCAATATCAGCATGCTTTGAAGTTTTTTGGAAAGCTACCCCAGCATCACAGAGTGCTTTGGAACGATGGTCCGAGGCTCAAGGCATTAGATGAAGAGTTACAAGCCCTTGGTCTAGCACCGAAGGAAATGGGCAAAGGACGCAACGTTTGGTACTGCATGGGTTATGTATTAGCATCTAACAAAGTAGAAAGTGTCGCATTGCATGACTGTGATATCTTAACTTACGACCGTTCACTGCTTGCACGCTTAATTTATCCGGTTGCCAACCCACAGTTTAACTACGAGTTTTGTAAAGGGTTTTACGCCCGTGTCGCAGATGGAAAAATCAACGGACGTGTTTCGAGATTGCTGGTAACGCCATTGTTACGCGCGCTTAAGCATGCCGTAGGACATAATGATTATTTAGAGTTTATGGATAGCTTTCGCTATCCACTGGCCGGTGAATTCTCGTTTAGACGCGATGTACTCAACGACATCCGCATCCCCAGTGACTGGGGTCTTGAAATAGGTGTACTGTCTGAGATGCACCGTAACTATTCCCATAACCGCCTTTGCCAAGCCGATATCGCGCACAAATATGATCACAAACATCAAGATTTGTCGCTCAATAGTGATCAAGGCGGGCTATCAAAAATGTCTATCGATATCACCAAAGCGCTATTTCGCAAGTTAGCAACCCAAGGCACGGTATTTAATACCGAAACCTTTCGTACCATCAAAGCAACTTACTTTCGTATTGCACTAGACTTTATCGAGACATATCACAACGATGCCATTATGAACGGTCTTAAGCTCGATATTGATTCTGAAGAGCGCGCGGTAGAAATGTTTGCACAAAACATTATGAAAGCCGGCAGCAGCTTTTTAGATAATCCTATGGAGACACCTTTTATACCTAGCTGGAATCGAGTAGTGAGTGCCAAGCCAGACGTCTTAGAGAGTCTAAGAGTCGCGGTAGAGGAAGATTTTAAAGAGTTTGCGGGATAAAAGTATCATGCTAAGCGTCTACGAACAGTTAAAAGAAAAACTGGTTCATCAACTCACTTTTATTTATGCAGATGTGCCATTAAATGAGTCAGTAGAGGTAATTGCAGGTCGCTTACTAAGCACCATGCGTTTACATGATGATGCAGAATTAACTGCTCCAAAAGCCCATGAGAATTTATGGGATGAACAAGACGTTGTGCTCATCACCTATGGCGATAGCGTGTTTGAGTCGGCATCTTTAGCGCCCGATGAAAGCCCGTTGCCACCACTTAAAACACTGCACACATTCTTAAATCGCTATTGCTCTCACGCCATAAATCATGTGCACATTCTGCCCTTCTTTCCCTACAGTTCTGACGATGGCTTTTCGGTCATTGATTACTCAACGGTGAATGAATCCCTCGGCTCGTGGGACGACATTGAAGCTATCTCAGAAGATTTTGGACTGATGGTAGATTTAGTTATCAATCATTGTTCAGCAAGAAGCGCCTGGTTCCAACAATTCATTGAACGTAAGTCGCCCGGAAAAGACTTTTTCTTTACCGCCAGCTTAACCGATGATATTTCACAAGTTGTGAGACCGCGAACCTCGCCACTGTTGCGAGAAACTAAGACCCTCGAAGGCGTAGAGCATGTTTGGTGCACCTTTTCCCACGACCAAGTAGACTTTGATTTTAGAAACCCAGAAGTACTGATTGCCTTTATGGAGATCATTCGTTTATATCTCGATAAAGGGACGCGGATTTTTCGCTTTGACGCTATCGCGTTTTTATGGAAAATTGCAGGCACTAGCAGTATCAATCTGCCACAAACCCACGAAATAGTAAGGTTAATGCGCGCGCTCATTGAGCATGCTGCACCACAGGCGCTGATTATTACCGAAACCAACATACCTAACAGAGAAAATCTTACTTACTTCGGTAACGCGAACGAAGCCCATGCAATTTATAACTTTTCGTTGCCACCTTTATTAGTCAATACATTAGTTACGGGCAACAGTCAGTATTTAAAGTCATGGCTTATGGGTATGCCGCCTGCGCAAAACGGCACCTTTTATTTTAACTTTGTCGCTTCGCATGATGGGATCGGTCTGCGTCCTGCTGAAGGGCTATTAAGTGAAACAGAAATCAATGAACTAGCCAACTGCATGATGAAGTTTGGCGGGCGCATTGGATGGCGCAGTGCCGATAATGGCAAACAAAAACCCTATGAACTCAACATTGCGTTAATTGATGCCCTAAAGGGTACACTCGCGGGCGAGGATCATTGGCAAATCCAGCGCTTCATCTGTGCCCATGCCATTATGTTTGGACTTGAAGGCATACCTGGGCTTTACATCCATTCGTTACTTGGTACCACTAACGATGAAGAAAAAGTCTTACATACTGGGCATAACCGTTCCATCAATCGCCACAGATGGGATTATAACATGTTAGAAAAAGAGCTCGATGATGTGCACTCTATGCATCATCAGGTGTTAACACAAATTACTCAGTTGTTGCATATTCGGCGCGCGCAAAAAGCATTTCACCCTAATGCAACTCAATTTACACTGCAACTGCGTAACGAACTATTTGGCTACTGGCGCCAGAGTATCGATCGCAAACAGAGCATCTTTTGCATTTCGAATATCACTGACCAAGAGCAGACGATGTTTTTGTCAGACCTAAATTTAATTGGTACCGACGATTGGACTGATCTGATATCTCAAGAAACAATATCGGCAGAACATTCGTCGATTAGCCTCGCCCCATATCAATCTATGTGGCTTACAAACCAATATCAACACGCATAAAAAAACGGGCTAAGTGCCCGTTTTTATTATCTGCGTTCTCGTTTAAACAAACTTACGCTCGCGCTTTGTCTCAATCGTTGCGATGTAGCCATGCCAAGAAGCATATCCAATAATCGGCATAATCACTAAAAACGCGGCAAAGAAGGTTACAAAGCCTAAAAAGACTGAGAACATGATCACGCATGCCCAAATAAACATAGGCACTTTGTTTCTCCACACTGCGTTCATGCTCGTTAGCACTGCAGTCATTAGGTCCACTTTTCGTTCAAGCAAAATAGGTTGCGTAAAGGCACTAATAAAGAATACTAAGATGGTAAAGCCTGCTCCAACAATGGTACCTAAGACTAAGAAAGGCCATGCATTAGCAAAAGTAAATTCTAGGTACTCTGGATATAGGGCGTGTATTAGAGACGCTACGCGTAACCAAAATATCATTAGGATCATCAGCAACAACCCAAACCCCCACTCGTTGACGGCATTGCGAGACATCGCTTTAAGTGAGTGCCTTAATGAAGGCTTGTTTTTCTTTTCAAATTGCCATGCAACATCATAAAGACCGGCTGCTAAAAACGGGCCGATGAGCATGAAGCAAATCATCGCTGGAAATATGACCAAGTGCCATTCGGTGGCATACACTAAGAAATAAATCGACAATGGAAGTATCGTAAAGATAGCGCCGTAGAAAAAACTGATCAGTTTTGCATTCTTAAAATCGGTGACTGCTAACGCAATCCAATTGAAACAGTCGAACTTATCCAATTGCTTACAGGGAATAACACGTGCGATACCGCTTTGTTCAATTGCATTCTCTGCGGCGGGTTCGATTTTTTCTGACATAACATTTCCTTAGTGGGTGTTGATACCGTCAAACGCTTATAAATATTAAAATATTGTTAACAGCTTACTACTTTATACTAAGAAAATTTATAGTTCAGGTCAAAAAATGTTCAAGGAAGTTTGACCTGCGTCAAACGCCAGTCTATTGGTGTGTTAAAATGACCACTGAGGAACACATTTAAGTCACTAAAACTGGTGATATCCTGCGTCGTCCCTGCAATCATTTCACCAACGAACTTATGGCAATTTTGTCTTAACACATGATAGTCATACAGGCTGTAAAGTTGAGATTGGGTGCGTTCAATAGCTAAAGATTCGACTAAAGGATTACCATCCCTATCACAGGCTATGTATATTTTTTCGCCACTACGATTATTTAAAAAGCGACTGGGGCTTATACATCTGACCAAACCATTACCATTTAACTCATAAATGTTGCCATTTATCCAAATTCCGGTGTGCTCAAAGACTTCAAAGATGTCGCAAGTGACAATACTGCCATTTACCGGCACTACAGGTCGTTTGCACTGTCCAGGCATACCAGCGACAATTTGCTGATGACGCAAATGGGCAGTGTTAAGTTTGTTCGATGCGTATAAAGACACCGCAGCTGCGCCGAGCCAAACGAGAGGTGCAGGCATGGCTACTCCTTATTATCCGTGTACTTTCGACATAGTAGCCACTCAAATCATGAAAGTCTGTGTAAAAGTGTGACAAAAGATGTCATTTATGGCTTAACACTGCCCGCGCAATGCATTACCCTTAGAATATCTACTTCACCTTAAGTTCATTAAGCCTTCATGCAAGCCATCACTCAGTCAAGCAAACTCGAAAATGTGTGTTACGACATTCGCGGCCCTATCCTGGCCCAAGCCAATAAAATGGAAGAAGCGGGAGAGCGTATTTTAAAGCTCAATATTGGTAATCCAGCGCCTTTCGGCTTTGACGCGCCAGACGACATTTTAAAAGACGTTATTCGTCAATTGCCTACCGCCCAAGGTTATTCGGATGCACAAGGTATTTATAGTGCGCGTGTGGCTGTTATGCAGTATTACCAGCAAAAAGGGATTGAAAATATTGCTATCGAAGATGTATATCTTGGCAATGGCGTCAGTGAGCTAATAACCATGGCTATGCAAGCTTTGTTAAATACCGGCGATGAAGTGCTGATTCCGGCCCCTGATTATCCTTTATGGACGGCAGCGGTTAACTTAAGCTCAGGAAGCGCTGTGCATTATGTGTGTGATGAGCAAAGTGGTTGGTTTCCGGATATTGACGACATTCGCGCTAAAATCAGCCCTCGGACCAAAGCAATTGTGTTAATAAATCCCAACAACCCTACCGGTGCGGTCTATTCGAAAGAACTTCTATTACAGGTGGTTGAGTTGGCAAGAGAGTTCAACTTGGTGATCTTTAGCGACGAGATATACGATAAGGTACTGTATGACGATGCTGAGCACATATGCATAGCCTCATTAGCGCCTGATTTGTTCTGCGTCACGTTCTCTGGGCTTTCTAAAAACTATCGCGTTGCTGGGTTTCGTGCGGGCTGGCTGATGGTAAGTGGAAATAAAAAAGCCGCTCGCAGTTATATCGAGGGCCTAACCATACTCTCAAACATGCGAATGTGCGCAAATGTGCCTAGTCAGCATGCCATTCAAACTGCTCTTGGTGGCTATCAAAGTATTAATGATTTGGTGAGCAATAATGGTCGTTTAATTACCCAGCGCAACCTTGCCTACGAGCGATTAAATCAGATGTCGGGGATTTCTTGCGTAAAGCCTATGGGAGCCATGTATTGTTTTGCCAAGGTAGATGCCAAACAATTTGCCGTAGACAGTGATGTAAATTTAATTCTCGACCTGCTCAAAGAAAAGAAAATTCTATTAGTGCATGGCAGCGCATTTAACTTGCATCAAGGTATATATTTTCGCCTGGTATTTTTGCCGCATAAAGACATTTTATTACCGGCGTTAGACAGCATGCACGATTTCTTTGAAAGCTATAAAAGGAGTGCTGTATGAGTATGACCAAAAGCCCTTTTCTAGCATGGATCTTAAGAATGCCTCTGATTAAGCGTTGGGCGCTTATGCATTCTGTGAAAGGTGAAAACGTTGCAGAGCACAGCCATCAGGTTGCGGTAATAGCGCATTTACTCGCCACCATTCGCAATACGTATTTTGATGGAGACGTTAACCCGGAGCGCGCTGCCACCGTCGCCCTGTATCACGAGGTGTCAGAAACCAAACTCCAAGATATTAATCACGTAACCAAATACCATAATCCAGACCTAACGCGTGAGTTTAAAAAGATTGAAGAGATGGCTGAGATAGAATGTTTACATACCCTGCCTGAGAGTCTACAGCCGCAGTTTTCTCATCTGCTAGTGCAAAAGAACGTCGATCCGGTATACAAAAAAATAGTGAAGGCGGCGGATTTGATTTCTGCATACCTCAAAGCAAGTGACGAATTAAGCTTCCAAAATAGAGAGTTTTCTCATGTGAAAACCCGCCTGCAAGCAATGTTAGATGAATACGCCAAAGACATGCCAGAAATTCCTTATTTTTTGGACATGTTTGAACAGAACTGCTTCGTCAGTGTAGATGAATTGTCTAATACACGATAAAGCCGGAGAAAACATTGAATATTTGGGATGAACGAAAGCATTTAAGAAGTCCGAGTCGCGACGGTGATCACCGCAGCGCGTCTCAGCGAGATAAAGCGCGGATTATGCATTGCGCTGCGTTTAGGCGCCTACAGGCTAAAACACAGGTGGTTGGTGTAGGGATCAGTGACTTTTATCGTACACGCCTTACGCACTCTCTCGAGGCTGCCCAAATAGGCACCGGCATTACCGCACAACTTCGCCAAAAGTATCCTGAGGTAGCCCAAATGCTTGGGCTAGACGAACACTTAATCGAAACCATCTGCCTGGCACACGATATTGGCCACCCACCTTTTGGTCATGGCGGTGAGATAGCGCTGCATTACATGATGAGCGACTTTGGTGGCTTTGAAGGTAACGGGCAAACCTTTCGGATTTTAACCAAATTAGAGACCTATTCACCGTCAGACGGTATGAACCTCGCAAGACGCTCACTGATTGGTGTTATCAAGTATCCTAATATGATTGAAAATCTTGAAGACCGCTCTATTTACCCAACAAAGCCATCACAATTTACTCAGGTGAAAGCCTCACAATGGCATCCACCAAAAGCCCTTTATAGCTGCGACCAAGAAGCTTTTGATTGGGTTACCCAACCCTTGAGTAAAGGCGATAAAATGCAGTTTATGTTAGCGAAAAAGCAAGCTAATAGGCATAGTAAAACACAGTTTAAATCGGTGGATTGCTCAATTATGGAGCTTGCAGATGATATCGCATATGGCATTCATGACTTAGAAGATGCCATTGTGATGGGATTAGTCACGCAGTCAGCATTTCATCGTGAAGTAACCGAAGCACTTGCCGTATTGGATATTCCCTGGTTAAGTGAAACCGCCCAAGAAATAGAAAGCCAGCTGTTTAATGAGCAAGCCTATGCACGTAAAAACGCAATTGGTGCGCTAGTTAATTGCTTCATCACCGCCATAGATGTGCGTAAGCATGGTTGTTTTGAAGAGCCACTGTTGGAGCATTTTGCCTGTTTACCTGAGCCTTACGCCTCTGGCTTGGCGGTGTTTAAAGACTTCGTCTTCGCTCATGTGATCAAAAAGCCTGAAATTCAGCTATTAGAGTACAAAGGTCAACAGATTGTCATGGCGCTGTTTGAAGCGTTTAGCAGTGAACCATATCGCCTATTACCGAAAAATACCGCTCAGCGCTGGCTGAAAGCTTCTGAGCGAAGCGAAGCGCTAGGCATGCGAGTCATTGCTGATTATATCTCTGGCATGACAGATGAATACGCCAATAGAGTCTATGCCAACCTGTTTTTACCCAAGTCTCATCGCATTACAGATCGTTAATGATTGAAACTCTTTTTTGATTGCCACGGTCTGTTACTCTAGGGACCTAAAAGTGTGCCAATTCGAGGATAGATTGTGATCATAAAAACACCAAGTAAAAACGCCGCCCACGAGCATGAAGTAACAGATCAAGCGGTTTATCAAGGTCGTCGCAAAGTGTTAAAGCAACTCGGCTACACCGGCGCTTTGGCTTTGTTATCGCAATCTGCACAGGCCAATCCGTTTAAGTGGTTTAGCGATGACGACACGCCCACTTTTAAGCGCAACCCCCTATCTTTTGAAAAAAGTGATGCACTGATCAACCCGATGACGCAAGAAGGTGTGGCAACAAGCTATAATAACTTTTTTGAGTTCGGCACAAGCAAAAACGACCCGGTAGAAAACGCCCAGGGCTTTGTAGTGAACCCATGGCAGTTAGAGGTCACGGGCATGGTCGAGAATCCAATAAAGCTCGATTATGATGACCTGCTTAAACGTTTTCCACTTCAAGAACGCATTTATCGCCTGCGCTGCGTAGAAGCTTGGTCTATGGTCATCCCCTGGATAGGTTTTGAGTTAGGGGCGTTGATTAAAGCCGCTAATCCTCTAGGCAGTGCCAAGTACGTTATTTTTGAAACGCTCAACGACCCTGCACAAATGCCTGGGCAACGCAGCAGATTTGTTGGCGGTGGTATTGACTACCCTTACGTAGAAGGCCTGCGTTTGGACGAAGCTTATCATCCGCTAGCGATTATGAGCGTTGGCATGTATGGCCAAACACTTCCGCCACAAAATGGGGCCCCTATTCGCCTGGTTGTGCCTTGGAAGTATGGATTTAAGAGTATCAAATCGGTGGTAAAAATACGCCTATCTGACAAACGTCCCAAGACTACATGGGAGTTGCTAGCGCCCAATGAATACGGTTTCTACGCCAACGTGAACCCAGAGGTTGACCATCCTCGATGGAGTCAAGCGAGGGAGCGTCGCATACTTGGCAGCAAATTAAGCGAGCAGCGCCGTATCGATACCATGATGTTTAATGGATATGATGAGGTTGCATCTTTATACAGTAGTTTAGATTTACGTAGCAACTATTAATGCCAATGAGATTAACGCCATCAGAGACTTGTTTCGTTGTCTGACATGACAAAAGCCAAACCTGCAACATTTGCAATGTTAAAGAAGCCCATACGCGTGCACCGAGGATGGCTTCTAGCGTTTAGGCTGATGATTCATAGCATCGCGACGGTCTTACTGGGCCTAGCGTATTATAATGCGATAAATGGCAACGTCAGTGGCGACCCGGTCCAATATTTATTGGACTTTACCGGTATTGGCGCACTCAACTTGATGATATTGAGCCTGCTGACATCACCGGCGGCTAATACCTTAAAGTTTGCCCAGCTCATGGTGGTTCGTAAAACCTTAGGTGTGTATGCCGCTATCTATGCCCTCGCCCACCTGTATGCGTTTACCGCTTATGAACTGCAATATGAATGGGGACTGGTGCTCTCGGAAATCGTTGAAAGACCCTATATTACAGTGGGTATGGTCGCGTTAATAATTCTCTTTGTTATGCTCCTAACGTCATTTAGTGCCGCGCGCATGAAGCTCGGAAAATACTGGCAACGCATACATAATTTTGTCTATGTAGCGGTTTTGTTAGGCTGCTTGCAT
The DNA here is from genome assembly GCF_018595715.1 of Glaciecola sp. XM2. Classification (GTDB taxonomy): domain Bacteria; phylum Pseudomonadota; class Gammaproteobacteria; order Enterobacterales; family Alteromonadaceae; genus Glaciecola. The sequence goes on along the minus strand of NZ_JAHEOJ010000014.1, from coordinate 258,681 downwards.
TTTTTGTGGTCGGTCACCTCTAATTGGACAGAGCCTAGTGTTTACATGGGTATCACGCTAATTCTGTTATACCTACGGAGAAAAAAAATACAAAAAATCTTTAAATAATGCTTGCATGTTTATTTATACAGTATTACTGTTGTTTCATACAGTAGTTGCTGATTAACCTTTTATGGGGTCTTAAAAATGAACATGAACACAAACATGAGCATCGCCAAAAATAACGTTACCAATACGGGTATAGTCAATGGGCATGGTTATCTAACGCAGGTAAGCAACAACCTAGCTCAAGAGCGCTTTGATAATGTCAGTTCGATACGTGATGCGAAGACTACCAAGAAACGCTGGCTTTGCTGTGTTGCTGAGCATGTGAAGTTTGCAAAAACCGTTGACGGTGGCCTGAATGTTCGCCCATCAAAGACCCTTTCTCAATATGAATTAATGGTTAAGCTGCTCAAAGCAGAAACCTGTGACGTGATTTACTTTGACTGCCACCTTAGCGCGGCACAAATTGGCATTCTCAAAATGCTACAGATGTTTTCGGGTACGCAGCTAGTGCATGCGCGTTTAGCGATGCAGTTTGACCAGGTCGCTATGGGTTAACGCTAGAAAGCGTCCAGTTATCACTCTCTCTTGTTGAGATAAGGCGAGTATGCGGTGTGGTTTTTAAGTCAAGATAATCGGCACCATAGGGTTCAAAAACAACGGTAGTAAAATATTCGCTCAAAGCGCTAACCTCTGCAGTTTGCCTATTATTTTGAGTTGTTTCGGTATCAACATATGTTTTTGGCGCAGCGCCATAAAAACTTGCTTTTGCTGCTACTGACAGGCGTTCCCAACGCTCGTTATACAAGCTTCTTGCTTCATTTATCGACAAATACGTTGCACCCGTGACGCAAACATCTTGAGCATTCATATCGTAATAAATTAATCCAACCGAACATTTAAAACGATACTGCTCTCTTGTTTTAGCAAAATACCAGTGCAACTCTGCGTGCGGACGTGTTTGCCAATGCGTAAATTTCTCACTGCGCTTGTCGGTTACTGCCAGCAACGCGTTGGAGCTTTCAACAAAATCTCTGAATACCATGGTTCTTACGGTTGGCAGATTATCCTTATCGACACTTGCCGCCTGAAAATAGCGAGCCTCAGGCTTACTGCGATGCAGATGCAAGCTTCTTACCAGGCGCTGCCGCCAATCAGGGTAATTCATGATGTGCGAGGAATATGCTTAAACAGGCGGTAAAAGTTGTTTGTAGTATGTTCGGCTAGCTCCTGCGTGCTAATGCCTTTTAACTTCGCGATAAATTCAGCCACTTCAGCCACATACTTTGGCTGATTTTCTTTGCCTCTATGGGGCACTGGCGCAAGCCAAGGCGAATCGGTTTCAATCAGCAGTCTGTCTAATGGAATTTGTTTAACGGTCTCTTGAAGCTCTTTGGCAGAGTTAAATGTCACAATGCCAGAGATTGAGATATAAATTCCCATGGCCATTGCCGCCTGCGCCATTTCTAAGGATTCAGTGAAACAGTGCAATACAGCGCCCGTGTCGTGCTCATAGTGTTCTTCAAGTAGGCGTAAAGTGTCTTGTTGAGCTGCGCGTGTATGAATGATAAGTGGCTTTTTTACCACGTTTGCTGCCTTAATATGGTCAACAAACGAGGTAAGTTGAGTAGCCTTGGTATCGGCGCTGTAGTGATAATCTAGGCCTGTTTCGCCTACTGCAATAACTTCTGGCTCTTTTACATGCTTAAGCAAAGTATCGATGTCACACGCATCTTCTTGATGCAAAGGATGCACACCACAGCTCATCGATACATTTTTAAAATGGCTTACCCTCTCACGCATTTGTGCGTATTCTTTTACCGATACCGACACGCAAAGCATATGCTCCACACCGGTGTTATGTGCATCTTCAACGATAGTGACTAACTCGGCATCAGAGGCTTTAAGCCTATCTAAATGACAATGTGAATCGACGAACATAGTACCTCTATTTTATATTTGAATTTGCGCGAACAATGCAGCGAGGATGAGCGTTTTATTTAATCCTGCTTGGCGGAGCTTTTTGCCAGCAACAGTTGCCTTATCGTACCCTTGCATCCAATGCGCTCCCACGACAGTGTCGCTATTTTCTATCGTCTGCTTAACATTCAGTGAAAAGCGCTGCATACAAAGTTGCGCTGTCCAATTCACGGCGTCTGTCGCAGCATCTTTCCATTTCTCGGCGGCTTCGTGTGCATTAAGCGCTCCATCCACCAAACTATTGAAATCATCATGGAACGCTTTAAAGTTAACCGCTTTTTGGTCGTATTGCTCAGCATATAACAAAGGAGAATGCTGATACGCGGCTAACTCAGTCGCAGTTGGTACAGGTAGCCCCTGTTCAAGCAAATAACTCTCACTTTGCGCAAAGCTTGGCATGGGTACGCGAATTTTTTCACAACGGCTCTTTATGGTTGCCAATAAATATTGCGGCGCATTCGTTGTTAGGATCAAGAACGTACCGTCTGTTGGCTCTTCTAAGGTTTTCAGTAAGGCATTTGACGCCGATTCCGTCATCCGTTCAATTTGCTCAATCAATACAACCTTATTGGCGCCTAATTGTGCTGTTTTAGTGACTTTATCAATAGCCTGACGGATTGCATCCACACCAATTTGGGTTTTATCTGTTGTCACTTCATGAAAATCTGGATGTGACTGAGCTTTAAATAGCAGGCAACCCTTACATTTACCGCACGCGAGCGCACCAGTCGGGGCTTGGCATAAAATGCGATTCGCCATAGCGATGGCCAGCGATGACTCACCGCAGCCAATATCGCCCATCAATAGGATCCCATGGTGGAGCTTTGAACGACCAAGGCGCTGACTTAACTCCTCTAGCGTTGGCATCAACCATTTATACATCAGCATTGCTCGCTTGGGCTGATAGGACATGTTTTATATAGGTGTTAAGTGCGTTTGCAGCATCATCTTGTACTTTTTGCATTGCTTGTGATGCATCCACGGTTACCGCGTTAGGCATGCTCGCGACTTGCTCTTGATAAGTCTGTCGGGCACGCTCAAAAAACGCAAGGCCCGCTTGCTCAATCCTATCTAGCTCGCCTCGACCTCGGGCCCTAGCTAATCCTACGGAAGGCTCAATATCTAAATACAAAGTAAAGTGAGGTGCAAAATCTCCTAAAGTCATCTGGCGAAGGCTTTTCAATGTATCGAGTGAAACCCCTCTGCCACCGCCTTGATAAGCCACCGAAGAGAGGTCATGACGGTCTCCAATGACCCATGTACCACTTTTAAGCGCTGGCTTGATAATGTTTTCCACAAGTTGACTGCGTGCGGCATACATCAGCAACAACTCCGTTTCTTGGGTGACGCTCTCATCCCAATCTTGCTTCACGCAATCTCTTATTGCCTCAGCCATTGGCGTTCCGCCCGGTTCGCGAGTGTTGATCACATCAAATTGATGTTCCTTGAGTACGCTCATTAACCTTGCAATCACGCTACTTTTACCCGCGCCCTCAAGACCCTCTACTACAATAAATGAAGCCACATCTTCCTCGATTATCGATTGAGTTGGTAGGTTGCTACCGCTTGATTATGTTCTGCTAGTGTAACCGAAAATTGATGGCTACCGTCGCCTTTTGCCACAAAATAGATATAGTCAGTAAGTTCAGGCTGAACGGCAGCCCGCAGCGATGGCGGCCCAGCCATAGCAATAGGTGTAGGTGGCAAGCCATCTATCCTATAGGTATTAAAAAGCGTCTTTTCGCGCAAGTGCGCGCGCGTAATATTGCCGTCAAACGCATCACCTATACCATAGATAACCGTTGGGTCGGTTTGTAGACGCATCCCCAGCTCTAAGCGGTTACTAAAAACGCCTGCAATAACCCCTCTTTCGGCGGCGACCGCAGTCTCTTTTTCAATAATCGATGCCAAAATAAGCGCCTCATAAGGAGTTTTAAGCGGTATATCTAAAAAGCGTTCTGCCCACATCGAATCGAGGGTCTTATCCATCGCCCGATAGGCTCTTTGTAAAATAGACAGTGCCGAATCACCGTAAACAAAAAAGTAGGTATCGGCAAGCAAGCACCCTTCAATGGATCTTAACTCGTTAACACAAAAGCTTGTGTCTTGATTGACTAGCGTGTCGTAAAGCGAATCGATATTAGGTAAATCTTGCGTAAGCGTGTTCACTTGAGAAAGCTGTGTATACCACTCTTTAATGGTTAAGCCTTCTACCAACGACACACTAAACTGGGTTTCTTCACCACGGCTAATGCGAGAGAACACGTCCCCTAGCGTTTGCGCAGTCGTAAATTCGTAATAGCCAGTTTTGATGTTTGCATACTGAGGATACATCCGTAGCCACAGCTTAAAGTATACGATATCGAGCTCAGTAGGCTGCATGGGTAGCATCTGTTTTATTTGCTGCGCCGTTTGGCCTTTGCTCACTTGAATGATTAAAGGTGACTGAATATCTAATTGCGCCGACGACAAGCCTGTCACTTGTTTATAGACGTATGCCGCCCCACCAACCGCGCATAAAAAGCCGATGACGAATGTGATGAGTATCTTTTTGATCATATTGCGGCCATTTATCCTGCTTGCTGTGATTGCGACATAAAACGGTTTATTAAATCGAGATGCGCTGAAGTATCTAGCACGTGCTGCGAATCGGGCAAGGTGAGTTTGGCAACAGGCCTGACGCCGCGCACGGCATTGGTCAACAGCATACCTTCGACCTCGCGGAACATATCGATATGATGGTAACTTTGATTCACCATGATATCATTTTGGCTTAAGTATTGGAGCCACGCTTCACGCATCACTCCTTTTACGCCATAGGCCTCAATAGGCGGCGTGTGCCAAACCCCATCTATTTGGTAAAACACATTGGACGATGTTGCTTCAACTACATGCTGATACTCATTGCACATCAACACGTCCTCAAGCTCATCGGTGTTTTTTGACTGCAAATTCGCTCGCGCTAACACTTGACTCAGGCGGTTATTGTGCTTAATGCCCTCAGACCACGGCTCTTTTGATAAGCTAACGTCGCTAACCCCTAAATTTAACACCACACTCGGCGGCAATATGGGATCAGTCGGATGCGTACTAATCACACACACCATATCGACACTTGAAGGAGGCTGATAACCTCTTCCACCGCTACCACGGGAAATAAGCACTTTAACGGCGGTCGCGTCGGTGATACCGGATAACACCTCTCGTAAGTTGCTTTCTAAGGCGTTCCATTGTGTAAAGGGTATCTGTAGCGCCGCGCAACCGTCCTGAAGCCTCTGAAGGTGAGCCTTCAAAAGAAAAGCTGCACCCGACTCAGCATACATGGAAGTAAAGCAAGCGTCGCCATACTGCGCACTTCTGTCAGTGGCAGCGATATGATGTGGGTTAATGAGAAATTGAGCAGTAGCCATGGTCAAAGTGTATCCTTAAACCGTGGTAAATCAACTACATTACACATGAAAGGTAGACAGAAACTTATTGTGCTCACCGAACTATAGCCAGCAAACACAACAAGCTCATAATATTAATCGGTATGGCGTTTAAACAACAAAGAACCGTTGGTGCCACCAAATCCGAATGAATTACATAAGGCGTAGTCACCGTCAAGGTCAGCGGCCTTGTTAGGTACAAAATCCAAGTCGCAGCCTTCACCAGGATTGTCTAAGTTAATCGTTGGTGGCGCTTTTTGGTCAATAAGTGCCAAAATAGCAAAAATAGACTCAACCGAACCTGCAGCACCGAGCAAATGCCCAATCATAGATTTAGTGGAGCTTACCTTCACTTTGTATGCATGCTCACCAAAAATACGTTTAACCGCATTTACCTCAGCAACATCTCCTGCTGGTGTTGATGTGCCGTGAGCATTGATATATACGACCTCTTTAGCGTCGACGCCGGCATCATTTAACGCATTTTCCATTGCGTCTGCTGCACCTTCACCATCGGGTGGCGGTGATGTCATATGGTGAGCATCGCCGCTCATGCCAAAACCGACTAGTTCAGCATATATGCGAGCACCTCTGGCTTTTGCACTTTCATACTCTTCAAGCATGACTACGCCTGCGCCCTCGCCCATCACAAATCCATCGCGATCTTTATCCCATGGACGACTGGCTTGCTGAGGAGCATCGTTACGTGTCGATAGTGCGCGTGCAGAGCCAAACCCGGCAATCGCTAACGGAGTGATGCTTGACTCGGAACCACCTGCTAGCATTGCGTCAGCATCACCATAGGAAATGGTACGAGCCGCAACGCCAATATTATGCACACCGGTAGTACACGCCGTCACCACGTTAAGATTAGGTCCTTTAAGGCCTTCCATAATAGACAGAAAGCCCGAAATCATATTGGTAATGGTAGATGGAACAAAGAATGGAGACACACGTTTTGCACCGCTTTCAAGCAACTTGCGATGGTTTTCTTCAATCAGACCCAAACCACCAATGCCTGAACCGATGCTCACGCCAACGCGCTTCGCATTTTCTGCCGTAATAGCTAAGCCAGAATCCTTCAGTGCTTGAATACCTGCTGCGATCCCAAGTTGAATAAAGCGATCCATCTTTTTTGTTTCTTTTTTAGCAATGTACGCTTCAACATCAAAATCGTTAATCTCTCCAGCAAAGCGAGTATTAAAATTTGATGCATCAAATTGAGTAATGGGTCCAATACCGCTTTTACCTGCAAGAATATTGTCCCAAGTGCTTTTAATATCGCAACCTAAGGGCGATAACATACCAAGACCGGTAACCACTACGCGACGTTTCGCCACCTAAGCCTCCTACCTTCCATATCTTTAATATATACAAACAAAAAAACGGCCCTCAAAAGAGCCGTTTTTCATAAATGCTGCTTATGCGTCTTTGTTAGCGTTGATATAATCAATTGCTGACTGAACGGTGGTGATTTTCTCTGCTTCTTCGTCTGGAATCTCGGTATCGAACTCTTCTTCAAGAGCCATTACTAGCTCAACAGTGTCCAAAGAATCAGCTCCTAAATCATCTACGAACGAGGCTTCTGATTTTACTTCGTCTTCTTTAACGCCCAATTGCTCTATAATGATCTTTCTTACGCGTTCTTCGATGTTACTCATAATGACAGGTTTCCTTAACGTACCTTGTTTTTAAAATTAGCGGGTGTAGTTTATTGCCCTAACCCTTACCATGCAAGTCTAACCAACAATTTAGTGAGTGGTCAAACCACAAATTTCTAATAGCTTGCTTACTTTATATACTAAATCTGCCTAAGCTACGGTTATTTCTACAGATTACAGAGCTTAGAAATGATTGCAAGTGTAAAAAAGTCGGGGACTACCCCATATGCATACCGCCGTTAACGTGCAATGTTTCACCAGTAATGTATGCCGCTGCATCAGAGCATAAAAAACCTACCGCTGCTGCAACTTCATTTGCCTCACCTAAACGGTTAGCTGGAATATCGTTAAATATTGCCTGTTTTTGCTCATCCGTCAAACTTCTTGTCATATCTGTATCAATAAAGCCCGGTGATACCACATTTACAGTAATGCCTCGAGATGCGATTTCTCTCGCCATAGACTTACTAAAGCCTATTACTGCTGCTTTAGCCGCCGCGTAGTTTGACTGACCGCCATTCCCCGTCGACCCCACTACCGAGCCAATAGAGATAATGCGCCCGTTTTTCTTTTTCATCATTCCACGCATCAATGCTTTAGACAGCTTAAATACCGATGTTAGATTGGTTTGCATAATGTCATCCCACTCATCTTCTTTCATGCGCATGATAAGATTATCGCGCGTGATACCGGCATTATTGACCAAAATATCAGGTGCACCAAATTGCTCGCTTATGTCACTTAGCACCTGTGCAATAGAGGCGTCGTCTGTCACATTTAGGGTCATTCCTTTACCGTTACCACCTAAATAATCTGAAATCGCTTGCGCACCGTTATCACTGGTAGCTGTACCAATGACCGTTGCACCTTGACTGACTAACTGCTCTGCAATCGCTTTGCCTATGCCACGACTAGCGCCCGTAACCAACGCAACCTTTCCGTTTAAATCAAACATGTTGTTTCCTTCTATAAATCTGCAGGTGAGCTAAACGACGATAATGCTAATGACTTATCGATACGCTTGTTCAAACCAGTTAATACTTTACCTGGACCTACTTCAATAATGCTTTGTACACCTTGTGAGGCAAGATATTGCACGGTCTGCGTCCATTGCACAGGGCTATAAAGCTGCTTGACGAGTGCTTGCTTAATCTGTGCCGGATTGCTCACCACCGCTACATCCACATTATTGACTACCGGTACATTTGGCGAGCCAAAATCTGTATTTGTCAACAACGCCTCCAACTCATCAGCCGCACTGCGCATCAAGGCGCAATGGGATGGCACACTTACCGCTAAAGGCAATGCACGTTTTGCGCCCGCCTCTTTGCATTGTGCACCCGCTTGTTCAACCGCTTCTTTATTACCGGCAATCACAATCTGACCGGGAGAATTAAAGTTTACTGGCGAGACTACTTGGCCAGTACTTTGAGATACTGCTTGGCAAATATCAATAATGCTTTGGTCATCTAAGCCAATAATCGCATACATTGCTCCAACGCCTGCAGGCACTGCTGATTGCATAAACTTGCCACGGGCCTCAACTAAGGTGACTGCGGTGGCTAACGGAATGACACCTGCCACGACCAATGCGGAATACTCGCCTAGGCTGTGACCCGCAAAAAAGCTGGGTTGAACATCACGTTCAGCCGCCAATACGCGATATGCAGCAACGCTTGCCGTCAGCAACGCTGGCTGAGTAATGTGTGTTTGATAAAGCTGTTCGTTTTCGTCTGTTTGTGTCAACTTCCACAAATCATAATTAAGCGCATCTGATGCCTCGGCAAAACACTCTTCTACGCTCGCAAAGTTACTTGCCAATTCAGACAACATGCCAACAGATTGTGATCCCTGACCAGGAAAGACACAGGCCGTTTTACTCATTATTTATTTCCTTCATGATGTTTTTATTATCACACTATTTTAATATTTTACTAAGGCCGACGCCCAAGCAAAGCCACCACCAAAGGCCTCCAGCAATAAATGCTGACCTCTTTGGATGCGTCCGTCACGTATTGCCGTGTCTAGCGCCGTTGGTACTGTCGCGGCTGAGGTGTTGCCATAATTCTGGAGGGTAATGACCACTTGATCCAGTGACATATTCAGTTTTTTGGCGGTTGCTTTAATAATTCTAAAATTCGCTTGATGCGGGACCAACCAATCAATATCAGACTTTTGTAAGTTGTTAGCGGTGAGCGTTTGCTCAACGATTTCACTTAACTTAGTCACGGCTACTTTAAACACTTCGTTGCCTTTCATTGAGCCCCAGTTTTCATGCACGGATGCTTCATTGCCATGCTGCACATGCCCGATTTGCAATAAGTCGCCATAAGAGCCTGCTGCATTAATATGGGTAGAGAGTATACCAGGGGATTCACTTGCTTCGAGTACCGTGGCTCCGGCACCATCACCAAATAGAATGATCATGGAACGATCTGCTGGGTCTATCATGCGACTTAAACAATCTGTGCCAATTACCAGCACTCTTTTCATCATGCCGCTTTTTATATATTGGTCAGCAACACTCAATGCATAGCAATAGCCGGCGCATGCCGCAGCAACATCAAATGCTGGAATATTATCTACCCCTAGAATCTTTTGGATTTCACAAGCTGAACTAGGGAGTGCGTGACGCCCACTGGTTGTCGCACATACGATTAAATCGATATCGCTTGCTTGGATATTAGCGGCTTCTAAGGCCTGAATACTCGCTTGCGCGCCCATGGTGGCAGCGGTTTCATGCTCACCAATAATGCGTCTTTCTTTGATTCCCGTTCTATCAGTAATCCATTCGTCCGACGTATCTACCATGATTTCTAAATCGGCATTGCTACGCACCTCACTCGGAAAGTAACTTCCGGTCCCAATAATGCGTGAATACATAGGCTTAGTGCTCCATTAGCTCTTGTTCTATTTTTGTTCTTATTTTGTCTGGCACGCCTTGCTGAACTTCAACAACTGCTTGTTTGATAGCATAATAACAGGCGTCTGCAGATGCGTTCCCATGGCTTTTGACCACAGTGCCGCGCAATCCTATCAGACTCGCACCATTATACTGGTCGGGGTTCATGCGCTGATATAGCTTTTTAAGTAATGGAAGGGTGAGTTTGCTGATTAATCGAACAAACCACGTTTCTTTTGTTATTTCACGAATTTCATTCATAACGAGTTTGGCAATCCCCTCACTCGCCTTGAGGGCAACGTTACCGGTAAATCCATCGGTTACTACAACGTCGACATCACCCGAAAACAATGTGTCGCCCTCTACGTATCCAACGTAATTCACACTAGGACATTGATTAATTAGCAAATCGGCATGTTTGATTAATGAGTGACCTTTAATGTCCTCCTCACCCACGTTTAGCAAGGCAACTCGTGGGGCCGCTAAACCGCCGATTTCGCGCATTAATACCGAACCCATCACAGCGTACTGCAACAGGTTTTCTGCATCGTAGTTAATCGACGCACCTAAATCTAACAGCAGTACCTTTTTCTTGTTTGCCGTCGGTAACGCAGAAACCAGCGCTGGGCGCGATATCCCAGGGATCGTTTTAAGCACGTAATACGCCATTGCCATCAACGCGCCGGTATTGCCGCAGCTTACACATCCGTCGGCTTCACCAGATTGCACAAGGTCAAGGGCTACACGCATACTTGAGTCTTGCATCTTACGCAGGGCCACAGTGGGTTTGATGTGCATATCAACGACCTGCGAGCATATCTTACTAGCAACTCGTGGACCGAATTCAGGGATCAGGGCTTTTTCAAAGTGAAACAGTGTATCTTCATCGCCGCATATGATGACATGAAGAGAGGTATGGGTGGTGAGTGCGCGCTGAATAGCGGGCAAAAAAACATGGGGGCCTTTATCGCCCCCCATGATATCTAGTGCAATCGTAGTTATCGACAAGACCTAAGCCTTAGATATCGATGACTTTTTTGCCTTTATAGAAACCATCAGCCGTTACGTGATGACGACGATGAGTTTCACCAGATGTTGAATCAACAGACAATGTTTCTGCTGTTAATGCATCATGCGAACGGCGGGTTCCGCGCTTCGCTCTGGCTTTCTTACTCTTTTGTACTGCCATAGGTTACTCCTAATCTCGCTTAAGCTCTTTTAAAACCGCAAATGGGTTTTTTCGCTCAGGTTCCGGTTCGATCTTACCAAAGCTCATGTCTTGTGCCTTTACGCTGCAATCTTCTTCTGCGTGAAGCGCTACGATGGGCAAAGCCAATATTACTTCGTCTTCTAATACTTGGAAGAGATCGACTTCTCCGTGGTCATCTACCTCTACCGGTTCATAAGCGTCGGGTAACGTTTCGTCTTGTTCACTCCCCTGCACGGGCGAAAAACAAAATTCAATATCCACATCATGCGGATAAGGTTGGTTACACCTTTGACAAACTAACATTACCTGTACAGCAAGCGTACCCTGAAAGTAAGTAAGACTCTGCGCGTCTTTTGCAAACTCCACTTTCACCGATACATCAGATAATATCGAGTCCACCATATCGTTCAATCTAAGCATATCTTTAGCGACATAAATGCCCTCATAAGAAGACAATTTTTGTGCGCTTTTGACAGGATCGAGGCGTTTAGGTAGTTTCACGTTTATCATAGCGCGCGAATAATATAGGCTTAAGGTCTTTTAGTCAAAGCATTTCCTTGCTTTTAAAAGGGTTTGTACGATAACAAAGCATAAAGATATGCGCGCGTTTCATTTAACGTTTAAGATAGTGAGCAAAATTTCACGAATGCCTTATGAACACTGACACCCCTAAATTTTTATTAGCTTCATCTTCCCCCTACCGCGCAGCAATGTTGAGGCAATTGGGCATTGCCTTTGATGTTGCATCGCCAAATATTGATGAGTCTCCCCTTTGCACAGAACTGCCTGCGCACTTAGCCTTGCGCTTAAGCCAACAAAAGGCACAATCGCTGGTATCAAACTATGCTGAGCATATTATCATAGCCAGTGACCAAGTAGCATGCATTGCTGGTACGCATGCGCCGTTAGGTAAACCTTTATCCATTACAAACGCAATTGCACAGTTAACGCGCTGCAGCGGCAGAGTCGTCGATTTTTATACAGGCCTAAGTGTCATATTACCTGATTCGATATGCGCGCCGCGCCAATGTGAAAAGCAACATACCTTAGTTGAAAAGTTCAGCGTAGAATTTAGAACGCTTAGCCATGCTCAAATAGAAGCCTACGTACATGCAGAACAACCCCTTGACTGTGCCGGTAGCTTTAAAGCAGAAGGGCTTGGCATTGCCTTATTTCAAGGTTTTAGCGGCCGTGACTACAACACACTGATTGGATTGCCGTTGATGGCCCTAGTTGACACATTAAATCGCTTTGGCATAGACGTTTTGCAAAGCGCTACTTACCAACAACAATGAACACATCTTTAAAGGCGAGAGGTCAACCTAGTCGCACTACAACAAGTAGCGCCGACTTAGAGGGCAAAACCTTGGTCATATTTGATGGCGTTTGTCATTTATGTCAAGGGTCGGTTAATTTCATCATCAAACGCGATACACACAACCGTTATGTATTTTCATCTATGCAGAGCCTTTATGGGGCAAGCGTACTTGAGCAATACAACTTAGTGCATATCGCAAACGACAGCTTCATTGTCGTCAAAGACGGCCAATACTTACTTAAAAGTGACGCTGCGCTTAGCATTTGTAAAGATTTAAGTGGATGGTGGTACATGATGCGAATCTTTATTTACATTCCTCGAGTCATCAGAGACGCCGTATATGATCTCGTTGCAAAGCACCGCTATCGTATCTTTGGCAAGTCAGAAGCTTGTATGATGCCAACAACAGCACAGAAAGATAAATTTAGGTGATTGATTGAGACTACTATTTCAACCAGGCGTGGAAAGGACTACTCATGCTTCTTTTGAATAAACGACACCCTATTTCTTCCCCTACGTTTAGCCTCATATAGAGCATCATCAGACAACCGCATTAAAGCTTCAAAGTTAATGTGATTGTGTTTTACGCTTACCGTTACACCAATGCTAATGGTTAGCTTGACCTCATTAATGTTTGCACTTTCAACTTTGGAGCGCAAAGCTTCAGCGAGTTCCAAGGCGTGAGCACTGCCTATATCGGGCAAGACGACGACAAACTCCTCTCCTCCGATGCGTGCTACTAAATCATTTGCTCGGCGCCCATTGCTCAAGATACTCGCAACTCCTTTAAGCACCTCATCACCAACATAATGCCCATAGGTATCGTTCACTTTTTTAAAAAAATCAATGTCGATAGACATTACGGCATATGTCGAATTATTTCTTGCCATTTGGCTGTTGGTTTTTTCGGCTAAATCTAAGAGCCGGCGACGATTCATCAACCCCGTTAACGAGTCAGTCGTTGCAAGATCAAGCAGTTCTTTGGCTTGTTGTTCTAAGGTGCTCCGAGCGTTAACAAGTTCACTTTGCAGCTTGTCTCGATTCGCGCTAACGTAAAGCGACCAGTAAGAAACCCCAGATTCTGCTAGATTTATATGCGCAATAACTGGAACACGCTGTTTGTTTTTCGTCAGCCAGTTAATTTGGTTTTCTTCAACTCGTAAACGTGTCAGCAGCTCTGGGAAAATATAACTATCAATAAAAATATTCGATGCTTTGGTTACGCACTCACTAATCGACAAGCCCGTTAACTCACATTGTGTATATCCTGACAGCTCGCTAACATAGGTGTTACAAAAGACGATTGTACGATTTGCATCAACAATCAGATGGCCAGACTGAAAATCATTTATGTCTATTTTCACATCATCCATTATGGCGTCTTACTTAAGAAAAGCTCGGATACTCGGCAATATATCTTGATGGTTTGTCATATGAAGACAGTGCCCCTCTGCTTCGATAATATTCAGTTGGCTGTTAGGGATATTATCATCCATATATTCACCCACGCTGACACTTGCTAATGAATCTTGCGTACTTTGCAGAATCAAAGTCTTAGCCGTAATCTCTTTTAATATAGCGCGCTGATCGGAAAAAAACGTAGCATGTGCAAAAGCCTTGGCAATGATGGGGTCGGTACTACAGAAGCTGCCCGATAATTCACCAATTAGCTCTTGAGACTGTGAGGTACCCATTACAAGGGGTGCGAGATAATTCGCCCAGCCAATATAGTTTTTATCCATAAGGTCGATGAGTTCTTCTAAATCACTTTTGTCAAAGCCACCGAAATAGTCTGGCGGCAAATTCAAAAAGCAGGGTGAAGGACATACCATCACAATTTTCGTAATACATGCTGGTATTTGTATCGAGGCGATTGCCGCTATAATACCGCTTACTGAATGCCCCATGATCGTGACATCGCTTAAACACAGCTCATCAATAATATCGATGATGTCTTGCGCGTACCCTTCAAGAGAGGAATATTTTTCAATGGAATAAGCAGATAACAACGAATTGCCTGAGCCTACATAGTCAAAAACCACCACTTTGTAATCTTGCTCTAACTCATGCTGCATAAAACGCCACATGTTTTGATCGCAACCAAAACCATGGGCCAATATAACAACCGGAGCATCGGCTTGACCACTTACCTTTACGTTATTGCGAGTGAGAACTGATGTCATGAGTGTTTAACTCCATTGTCATGCATGGGTTTGAGTATAGTAAGCGCTATAGATTAAACCACCTCTGCCTTGAATAAATTTTCATTTGCTGTGCTGGTACTATCAGCCTATCCGCACTTTGCAGATTTGTATAACAAAAAATAACTATTTGCCGATACCCTTCTTATAACTAAGTCTGACGTTTAAGTAACTTAGGTGCCTATTGCATACGAATCAAAACTTAATAAGAAAAACAGCAATCGTCACGGCTGTTATAGGCTTCGGCGGTTTTCTGATGATGCGTGTTTTTGGCAATCAGCCAATAGCACTCACATATGTGGCAGCATTTAATTGCGTATTACTGGTGTGTGTGGCTGCAATTATTGCGAGATTTCCCAGCTTAAAACACAATGGACGCATTTTTATAATATCCATAATGTGCGTGGTTATGTCGCTAATTGCCTTCTCTGGGGGAATTAATAGCCGTTTTGTTGTTATTCTGCCTTTGTTGCCCATTATGATGTGCCTAATGCTCAATACAACAAGTAGTGCATTATTAACCGCTGTATTATTAACATATATTATATCAGTGTCAGCACTGCACCCCTATCTTCCAGAATTCATTATTAACATAAGCAATCCACAGGAACATTTTCCGCGGACCTTATGGCTATTTCTGGTAACCTTATTATCGTTTGCTTTTGCTAAGATGTACTCCGACATTAACTCAAAACTGACTATTCAACTGAAAGATCAGCGCAGCCACGAGGATACTTATGAATTGTATTCGCAAGATGCGGTACTTTCTTATGCCGACAACTTATTGCTTAAAATAAACTCATTAAAATCTACTGATAATCATTTAACGCTGATGCTTATTGATTATTGTGAGATGCAATCGGGCGAGCCGCTGTTACCGAATAGCCTCAATGAAAGGCGTCGTGAGGACATATCAAACGTCATAAAAAAGGTCTTCAATCACACTACTGATATCATCGGACAATGCGACGATGGTAAATTTATTGTGTGTCGGCACACTCAAGATTTAAACGCGCCGCTTAAGTCTGCAAACAGTATCGAGCAACACGCTCTAAAGCTCAGTCTTGACGTAAACATTGGTTATATCAGCGTAGCGGGCAACATTGGAATTGACATATCTAGCATATTTTCGCTGGCCAATAAGGCGCTAGAAAAGTCCAAAACAAAGAACGTGCCTAATATTGTCAACTTCAGGGACATCAAATCGCTTTAGCGCCCACCAGCATGCACAGCTTAATTATGATTAACGAAATTACGCTGGTTAAGCAAAAAACCAGTAGCTAACAAAAATTGCGGCTGTAATACCTGCAAGGTCGGCAGCCAAGCAACATCCTACTGCATACCGGCTATGTTTGATACCCACCGCACCTAAGTACACCGCTAGTACATAAAACGTCGTTTCGGTCGAGCCCTGCATAACCGATGCTAAGCGTCCAGCAAAGGAATCAGCACCATGAAACTGCATGGTTTCAATCATGAGAGCCCGCGCACCCGAGCCACTGAGCGGCTTCATCAGCGCCGTTGGCAGTGCATCGACAAACATAGTGTCAAGCCCAACGAGTGCAACAACTGATGCAATGCCACCTGTTACAAGCTCCATCACGCCCGACGCACGCAGCATACCAATAGCAAACAACATCGCAACGAGATAAGGAATAATGCTTATAGCCACCTCAAAACCCTGTTTCGCCCCTTCAACAAACTGCTCATAGGTATTTTGTTTTTTGCGCCAGCCAGCGACCAAAACCACCACAATAAATAAGAACAATGCAAAGTTAGCAATCACGCTAGATTGCTCAGCAAGCTGCTCAGAGGCTAGGCGTGAGAAGTACAAAATCACCGTGGCAAGTAAGCTAAAGATGCCTACTAAATACGTGATCACAACACGATTGAAGAGGTTCACTCGCTGCACTGCACAGGTCACAAACAGTCCCACTAAGGTAGAGCAGCTAGTGGCTAATAAGATCGGAATAAATACATCGGTAGGCTGAGCAGCGCCCTGCTCCGCTCGATACAAAAATACCGCAATAGGAAACAAGGTTACCGCAGAAGTGTTAAGCACTAAAAATAGAATTTGCGAGTCGCTTAAGGTGTCTTTGACAGGCGCAAGGGTTTGCATATCTTGCATAGCCTTTATGCCAAAAGGCGTTGCAGCGTTATCTAAGCCCAGTACATTGGCCGACATATTCATGGTGATGCTGCCTAGCGCTGGATGGTCACGGGGAATATCGGGCATAAGACGGCAAAGTAACGGGGCCAACAGGCGAGAAAACTTGGTGATGAGCCCTGAGTTTTCTGCCACTTTAAAAATGCCCAACCAAAAGGCGAGTAGACCGATTAAGCCAATCGCAATATCGACACTGGTCCTTGCCATGGTGTTGACTGCCTGCATGACCTCTTGAAAAGAGCCTAGGTTACCCGTGACAAACACGTTGTAACACGTTGCAGCGAAGGCGCTTAAAATAAAGCCAAGCCAGATCTTATGGAGCATAACGTCTCAATATTATTTTTATTCTTTTGGTATGAGGTATAAGTCTATGTCATAAAGGCTTGTTTTCGCAAGGTTGGCTAATATCGCTTGCTTACCTAATATGCGATTAGCGATTTAATGCACTGCGCAATGCGCTTACGCAATACTCTACGTTTTCCTCAGTACAGCCCGTTCCCATCAGTCCAATACGCCATACCTTTGAAGCTAATGCACCTAAACCTGCGCCAATCTCTAAATTAAACTCATTGAGTAAGGTCGAGCGAATTTGGGCATCGTCTACACCTTCTGGAATCAATACGGAATTGAGCTGAGGTAAGCGATACGCCTCATCTACTGCCATTTTAAGGCCCAACTCTTCAAGCCCACTTTTGAGCGATTGATGCACTCTGGCATGTCGTGCCCAGCTGTTTTCTAAACCTTCTTCATGTACCGCTAATAAACTCTCATGCAATGCATATACGCTGTTTACTGGCGCTGTATGGTGATAAGCACGCTTTTGCCCTTCACCCCAATAGCCAACCACTAAATTCATATCTAAAAACCAGCTTTGCACCAGTGTTTTTCGGCTTTTAATGACCTCAACCGCGGTATCGCTAAATGAAATTGGTGCAAGGCCAGGGACACACGAAAGGCACTTTTGGGTGCCAGAATAAATAGCATCAATATTCCAGTCGTCGACTCTTAGCTCTATACCGGCTAAAGAAGTCACTGCATCAACAATGGTTAAACAATTAAATGACTTAGCGATAGCACAGAGGGTCTTGGCATCATTGCGCACGCCGGTAGAGGTCTCGGCATGGACAAACGCAACCGCTTTAGTATCGGGATTGTCCTTGAGGGCTTTTTCAAGTTTTTCAGGTTTGGTTTGCTCACCCCATGGGTCTTCAATGGTAACGACTCGTGCCCCCACCCGAATAGCGTTTTCCTTCATGCGCCCACCAAACACACCATTGACGCAAACAATCACTTTATCACCGGGCTCCAATAAATTGACAAACATTGCCTCCATTCCTGCTGAACCGGGCGCAGACAAAGGCATTGTGAGTGAGTTTTGGGTACAAAATACTTCTTGCAATAAGGTCTTGGTCTCATCCATCAAACCGATAAATGCGGGATCTAAATGCCCAAGTGTCGGACGCGCAAGTGCATCTAATACACGTTGGCTTACATCCGACGGTCCAGGCCCCATTAAGGTTCGTTTTTGCGGGATAAAAGAAGAAAGTTGCGACATAAAAGCTTCCTAATGGTTAACTGAGCATAAGCATGCAAGAATTTGAAGGCCTAAGGGTACTATAAATCAAAGATATATGAAGCTATGTTCGACATAAACAGTATCAATGAAAATCATTTAAGACTTCAATAAATTGCTGTGGATATCTATGTGGATAGATGGTGAACTAACTGGTAAAACCTGTGGATAGCTTACAAGCTAGCTAATTGTTATTCATCTATTTTTTTGAAAAACTTGAATACTTCTCAAGGCTTAATCATTAAATTTTTATGAATATTTACAAAAAGTTATTTATTTCTTGTATTTGAATGCGCTATAGTGTTAGACCGTATCACGATTTATACGCTTCTCCCTAATCATGGATGTGATTTACGGATGATCGTCGTTAGAGTCTTAAGCGGGACTCTATAATCTTACCGTTGTTAAAGTTAGCGCAAGGCTCAGCAATGAGCCATTCCCCTAAGCCTGGAACGTTTGTTCCGGGCCTTTTTTATTTATGGGGGACGAGAATTTTGTTATTTCCCCTCCTCCATGATTTGTAAATCTTTCGCAAACCGCTGTGCATTCTTCTGATAATGCACGGCCGAGGCTTCTAATTTATCTTGCTGTGAAGCCGGTATCGTCTTGACGATTTTTGCAGGCGACCCCATGACTAACGAATTATCTGGAATGACCATATTCTCGGTCACAAGGCTGTTTGCGCCTATTACGCAGTACTTACCAATTTTAGCGCCATTTAAAATCACTGAATTAATACCAATCAAGGAATAATCGCCAATTGTACAACCATGCAACATGACTTTATGACCAACCGTCACACCCTTGCCAATCACGAGGGGGATATCAAAGTCGGTGTGCAGTACCGACAAATCTTGAATATTACTGCCCTCGCCGACTTCAATAAGATCACAGTCCCCGCGCAATACTGCGTTGAACCATATACTTGCACCTGCTCGCAGTTTCACTTTACCCATAACATGTGCGCCAGGTGCAATATAAGCGCTAGGATGCGCATCAACATTATCTTGACCGAGTTTATACAGCATTATTTTCTCTTTATTCATTTAAAGGAGCAATATTAACAAGCATAGCGTCACTCCTATTGCTTAATTTGTCTGACCAACCCTTCTTGAATGGAACTGGCCACCAACACGCCTTCTTTGTTGTATATTTTGCCCTGCACCATGGCCCTGCTGTTGCCGCTAAACGGGCTTTCCATTTCATATAACAACCAATCGTCAAACTTAAAAGGCTGATGAAACCACATCGCATGGTCAATGGTGGCCATTCTTAGTGACTTATCTTGTGCAGCCAAACCATGAGCTTGCAGTGCTGTGGATAAAAAGTGATAGTCAGACGCATAAGCGAGACATGCTTGGTTCACCGCAATACCATCATCTATCGGATCCCTACCTTTTAACCAAATCGTGCGGCGCGGATCGCGCTTTACCGCGTCAAATGTATGCGCGCAACCAATAGTTCTAATATCTACAGGCCGATGATAGCCTAATGCTTGTTTCATGCGGCCAGGGAGTTTTTCAAAATTATCGTCGTAATAACGAATGTCTTGCGAGACAGTCTTAGGATCAGGCGCTTGGGGCATGTTGGCAAATTGATGCGACAAGCCTTCTTCTGGAATTTGAAAAGACGCTGTCATATAAAAAATATTGCGCCCATTCTGAATCGCCTTTACGCGACGAGTAGAAAAACTTCTGCCGTCGCGCACGTTCTCTACATCATAGAGCACAGGCTTACTAGCATCGCCGGGTAACAAAAAATACGAATGAAAAGAATGGATAACACGGTCTTCAGGCACCGTTTTGTAAGCTGCCATCACAGACTGACCAAGTACCTGCCCACCATATAAGGCTCGAAAACCCAAATCCCAAGAATCACCTCGGTACAAACCAAGCTCTAATGATTCTAAGTCAAATAAATGTGCTAAACGTACGTCTGACAATGCACGTGTCTCCTAATGTCGTTGATTACTATACGCTGAGGAACTAATTTTGTTCATCTTGATATGGGTTTCTAGGATAAAACTCATGCGCTAATGCACCTTGATAAGCAAATGTACGGGTATCTTTATAAGGTAGTTTCATAAATCCTGATATGCCCAAGCCGTTTATATCGGAAATTTGCTGAATGATTTGCCTAAGCAGCTCAGTAAACTCCTGCTCGCGTGTATGGTCGAGCAAAGTATAATAATTATGAATTTTTAAGTGCTTTGGCAAGGCCTCAAAGATAATACAACCGGTATGGTGAATACTGTTGAGCTGTTTAAGGCAATCTAACAAGCGCTCAGGCAACTTAAGTAATTCATCGGGGTCGTCACCATCTTCAAAATAAGAGTGCATACGACTTTCGTTCTTTTCAATAGAGACGCGGCTTAACTCATAAGGGATCTCGACTGATGAGGGAGCGGTAAAGGGTTTTCGTTCGTCATTTCGCTCAAAATGCAGGGTGTTCTTTGCATTAAACATACAGCTTTTGAAAATACCTGTACGGTTGATAGCTCGTGCGAGGGTAATCATGTTGTCTACCGATCTATCAAACGAGACTTGTAACGATGGATCGTATAGTTTTAGGCTTGAATCCACATAGATGCCATCAGCTTCCCAGCGCACCGCCAGCCCACCCACTACCGGATATTTACCAAGACGACTCACCGACGAAATAAAGGCCTTTTCTGTCTCTCCCATACCCTGCAGATAATTTTTGTAGTAGCGCTCAAACTGAGCATCATTCAAATAATGAAGGTGCTCAGGGTTGATACCCGACTGCTGACGTAAAAATGACTTTCTTGAGCTATAAACAACGGTTTCAATGTCTTTTTTTGTGCCACTTATCCATGTGGGGAGCATGCATATTTTTTCGTCTGCTTTAGGGGGCGCAAACACCATTCGTTTGAAATGCTGATAGTTATTGAGTAACCAATCCCCACCTCTGTCGCGCTCAGTGACATCATCACTCATCATTGCTTGTAAACATTGTGCAAGTGCTTTAGGCAAACCTAAACTTAGAGGCGTAATGACCTTTCGACCAAAACGAGACGACTGCCCAGACGCAAGGGCGTATATGGTGCTTGCCAGCCCTTGTTCATCGAACCGTGGCGAGGAAAGTGCACCATTTAGCTGCTCATCACCAATGAAGTATACGTCTCCTAAGCGGGCATTTGTTTGTTGTAGGTCACCCGACATCAAATCCATTACATTGCCCGCCACATATTGGCGATGTTGGTCAATTTGAGCAAATACGCAAGAGCCCCAATCAATTAACGAGACCGTTTGTGTTGTCTCGTCCCACACAAGGTTTGAGGGCTTCACGTCACCATGCACAATGGGCTTGGCACTGCCGTTTTCTTTGTGTTGGCGCAAGTACACCAAAATTTCACATACCTGAACCAAAATCGCCACAACTTCAGGGACAGGAAGCGGGCCATGTTGCAAAGAGTATTGTTCTAAATCATCACCAGGGCCACGTTCCATCACTAAAATAGACTGGCGCTTTATCTTTTGAAACTCAATTAATTGTGGCACAAGTGCATGTTTGACCCGACCTAACATGTAGGCCTCTTCTTCTAGCCTATCTTGTATATGCTGAGGCAAGGTGACCTTAGAAAATTTGAATACGTGAGCCTCACCCTGTTGAGAGATGCCGCTAAATGCAAAGCCAAATGCGCCCTTACCTATCAGCTCAATATCGGTATAACCGAGCTTACGAAGTTGCGATTCACATAGCTTAAACCAGTTTTTTAGCTTTTTCGCGTCTTTATGAGACAGCAAATAAACCGACTGGTCATCAGGAATGTAGAAGTGTTTTAAGGCTAATTCATCCATTTCAGGGCTCTTTATTTTGCCGCCACGCGCCACTGCACGCTCGACAAGGTATTATCATCACACTTCACGTATCTGCCCAGTGTTTCCAGAACTTTTTCTAACTCGGTCGCCAGCATGTAGGGCGGATTGACAATACAAACACCGCTTCCAAACATACCAATCTGTGTTGACGGTGCACTCACCGCAAACTGAATATCAAGCATACCGCCGTTACAATTGACTCGATTGCTTTGAGCAATCGCCTCAATCATTTTTTCACTTAAATGCGCTTTGGGGCTGTTTTCTACCTCTGCGCTCTTGCGATTGATACGCTGTGGTGACAACAGCGGATACCAAATCGCATACACACCGCTAGGCCATTTATGAAGTGCCTGTTGCATAGCTTTAGCAACGCTATCGTATTCACTGCTTTGTTCGTACGGCGGGTCGATTAGCACCAGTCCGCGTTTTGGTGTGGGCGGCAGTAAGGCATTGAGCACCTCAAACGCGTCACGCTGATGGCTGTGTACGTTGAAACCGCGCATATTTTGTTTTAAGCGTGCCGACATTTTTGCCGCGACTTCGTTAAAGTGTAGCGTGTCTGTCGCCCTTGAGTACTGTGCAATCAGCGTCGGTGAGCCTGGATAAATATTTTGCGATTGTAAGGGCTTAAGCAACGAAAGGTAATCATGAACAATCGAGTCTGGATCAAATTCTCCTTGGAGTAAGCGCGAAAACGCCGTCTCATCTGCATTCTCTGGGGCTTGCGCTAAATCGTAACGCCCTTCTCCGGCATGAGTATCAAGCACAAAGTAAGGTTTATCTTTTTTCTTTAAGCATTTTAAAATTCCGACCAATACCAGATGTTTTAAAACATCGGCATGATTTCCGGCGTGAAAGGCATGTTGATAGCTCAGCAAAGATGATATCCATTTAAATTAAGCCCAAAAGCAAAAAAGCAATACTAGGTATGATTAACCCAGTATTGCTTTCGCATATGTTGCATACTGCTTCGGATCAGGTTAACCCTTAACGCAAGTCTACCAACATTTTATGAGGATGGGTAAGATAGTCCATCCAAAGGTTGTTAAATTTCACCATTGTCGCGCCATCAATCACGCGGTGATCACCCGACCAATTCACCATCATAATATTTTGCGCAAATACGCTGCCGTCGTCGGCAAACCGCGGAAGCTTCTGGGTCTTGCCTAGTGCAACTATCGCCACATCAGGTTTGTTTATGACCGGAGTCGCCGTTATACCGCCAATTGCGCCGATATTGGAGATACTGATTGTACCACCCGATAAATCAGCATTCGACAGTTTACCTTCGCGTGCGCTATCAACAATACGATTGACGTCGAGCGCGACTTCACGCAGTGATTTTTGCTCTACATTTTTGATGTTAGGCACCAACAAACCAATTTTTGAATCTACCGCCATACCAATGTTATGTGACTGCAGATAGGTCAACTCAGTAGCATCGTCGTTTAATCTGCTGTTGATAACTGGGAAGGCATTTAACGCCAGTGATAGCGCCTTAATGAAAAACGGCATAAAGCTGAGTTTAATACCTTGTTTTTCAAAATCGCCTTTAAGGCTACTACGAAGTGCTATTAGATTATCCATGCACAACTCATCGCTCACCGTAAAGTGCGGGATGGTGCTAACGCTTGCCATCATTTGCTTGGCCATTGCAGCGCGAATACCTTTGATAGACTCTACTCGATCGCTACCTTGTTGTGCAAATACTGGCGATGCATTAGAGGCAGTTTCATTGCCTTTGGCTGGCGCGTTAGTTGCTAACTGCTCTGGCAATGCGCTTAAGTCTTGCTTAACGATACGCCCTTTTTTACCACTTCCTTTCACAGTTTTTAAGTCAATACCGCGCTCTCTAGCAAGTCGTCTAACCGCAGGGCTGGCAATCGGTCGCTCAGAAACAATGGGCGCTTCAAAGTTCTCACCTTGCTTATAGGTGACTGAATCCATTGGCTTAGAGTGGTTACGCGTAATATTATCAGTCGTATTAACAGCAACTGATGATGCACTTTGGCTTGCTGCATGGTTCACAGCCGCGCCTGAAGACTGAGCTGCATCCGACGCATCTGAAGCAATCTCTTGGTCAAACAAAACGGAGTGTACTTTAGCAATATCCCCTTGCTGATAATGCAGCTTTAAGATAGTGCCTGCATGTTTCGCTGGGATTTCAACAACCGCTTTATCGGTCATGACTTCGACCACCACTTGGTCTTCAACGACCACGTCACCTTCGCTTATGCTCCACTTTACTATTTCGCACTCAACAATGCCTTCACCAATATCCGGAAGTACAAAAGACTCAACGCGGGTATTGTTAGATGCCACTTGTGTTGGTGCAGGCTGTTGTACTTCAACGACTGCTTCGCCCGCCTCTTCCATAGCAAACAAAGGCGCGTGCACTTTGGCTATATCGCCTTCTTTGTAATACAGGGTTTTAATCACGCCATCATGCATGGCTGGGATCTCAACGGTTGCTTTGTCTGTCATCACTTCTGCGACCGGTTGGTCTTCTTTAATGACGTCGCCTTCAGCAACCAACCATTTAAGTAGCTCGCATTCAACAATGCCTTCACCAATATCAGGTAGGATAAAATCTTTCATTGCGCTTTCTCCTAATAATCCATGGTGCGTTTGATGGCTTCGTATGTCTTTAAGTGGTCAGGCATATATTCTTTTTCGTGTGCCAGAGGAAATGGCGTATCTAGACCACACACACGGGCGATAGGCGCTTCTAGATACAAGAAGCACTCTTGTTGCACCGTAGCGGCAATTTCACTGGCAAAGCCACCGGTCATTGGCGCTTCGTGGTTAATTAACAAGCGGCCAGTTTTATATACAGATTCAAATACACCCTCTGCATCCCATGGCAAAATGCTCTGCAAATCAAGAATTTCACATGAAATACCGTCTGCTTCTGCCATTTCAGCCGCTTTTTCAAGGATCTCAACCTGTGCACCCCAGCCAAGTAGCGTAATGTCAGTGCCGCTCTTAACCAAGTCAGCTTTACCCAGTGGTAATGTATAATCTTCTTGTGGAACGTCCCCAACAGAGGCTCGATATAGCTTTTTAGGCTCCATAAACAATACAGGGTTGTCATCGCGAATAGAGGCCAACAACAAGCCTTTAGCTTGGCGAGGGTTGCGAGGAATAACAATTTTCATACCTGGGATGTGGGCAAAAAATGCTTCTGGCGATTGAGAATGATAAAGACCACCCGCAATACCACCGCCGTATGGGGTTCTTATGGTCAATGTGCCGCAGCTAAACTGCCCGCCTGAACGATAACGCCATTTGGCGGTTTCGTTAACGATTTGGTCGAAGGCCGGAAAGATATAATCGCCAAACTGGATTTCAGCAACCGGCACAGAGCCTTGCGCGGCCAAGCCATTCGCAAAACCAATAATGCCCTGCTCAGTAAGTGGCGTATTAAAACAACGGGCCTTACCGTATTTTTGCTGTAGATTAGATGTTGCTCTAAAAACGCCACCAAAGTGCCCAACATCTTCACCAAATACCATCACACGCTCATTTTCATCCATCGCAGTGATGAGCGCATTATTAATTGCTTGTAGTAAGTTCATTTGAGCCATTATGCATCCCTCCCTGAAGTCTTAGGATAGTGCTCGGGATATTTTTCCACGTGTGCTTTTAACTCTTTAAGTTGCTTTTGTAAGTGCCATGGTGGTGTGTCGTATACGTCTTCTACAATGTCTTCAATTGGATTGACGTGTACTTTTTCAGCCACTTTGAGAGCATTAAGAATTTCTGTACGCGTTTCGTCTTTAAAGGCTTCAATGGCTTTTTCATCAAACCATTTTTTGCTGGTAAGCCATGCTTCAAAACGCACAATTGGGTCTTTTTTGGCCCACTGTTCCTCTTCTTCTTTACTACGATAGCCAGTTGGATCATCTGAGGTACTGTGAGCAGATAGACGATAGGTCATTGCTTCAATCAATACCGGGCAAGTTTCTTTTAGTGCAATTTCACGGGCTAACTTGGTGGCTTGGTACACCGCCAACACGTCATTTCCATCAATACGAATCGTTTTGATGCCGTAACCAATACCACGAGAGGCAATGCCATCACCTGCAAACTGCTCAGCGGCCGGCGTCGATATTGCGTAACCGTTGTTGCGGCAGAAGAATATGCACGGACAGTTTAATACTGCTGCCATGTTAAGGCCTGCATGAAAATCGCCTTCTGAAGCGGCCCCTTCACCGAAATAACAGATGGTAATTGCCGGTTGCTTGGCCATCTTTTGCCCATAGGCATAACCTGCTGCTTGAGGGATTTGCGTGCCTAATGGTGACGATATGGTCATAAAGTTTAACGCTTTATCGCCATAGTGAATGGGCATTTGACGACCTTTGTTAGGGTCTTCTTGATTACTAAACATCTGGTTCATAAACTGCTTAGTTTGATAACCACGAAATACTAATGCCCCCTGCTCACGGTATTGAGACATGATCATGTCGTTATCAGATAAGGCAGCGGCTGAGGCTACCGTCGCAGCTTCTTCTCCGCGGCTAGCAAGATAGAAGCTTATGCGGCCCTGACGCTGGGCACCGATCATGCGGTCATCAAGCAAACGCGTGTAGTGCATCGATTTAAGAATTTTTTCTGCTAGCGGCTTTTTAAGGTCCGGCACTTGTGATTTGTCGGTGACTTTGCCGGTCTCATCTAATAGCTGCAACATCGGGATATCGAGCAGGCCATTAGTGATGATCTTTGTTTCGTGTGTAATTTTCACATTAGAAAGATGGTTTCTATCTTGCATAGCTAATTCCAAAGTTAACACATTGATAAATTTAGTAGCACATATAGTAGTTAAGACTGCTTCTCTTAGCATTGCTAATTGTGTAAATCAGATTCAAATAATAGGAATATTAATTTCAATTTTATTCAAAATTTAGATGGTTCATCCTATTTGTAACGTTTTTGTTTCGTAATGCGTACATTTCATTAAAAAATTGTCAGGTGTGTGTTCTTCCTCGGCAGTGTATTGTTATAGGGTGTCTCGTGGTGATAATTGTTGCTCAAAAGCAACACTGAGCTGTGTATATAAAATTGGGATAACGATCCTAAAAGAGGTTTTACATGAAAATAACAGTAGTAGGTGCATCTTTATCGCTTTGTTTTAGCGCATATCTTTTTGCACAATCATCTTCACCGCTCTTTGCAGACACGCAAAGCGCTGATGCCTCAGTTGGCTCTATTTCCCCTAATATTGTTAAACAGACATTTAATCCTGAAAAGTTTCGCTCCCCGCGCACTCACATGTTTCAATACGAGGCAGACCTCAGTTCTGGCCCTCATAATTATATTGTTGAGCTCAATGCACCTGCAGTTACCGACATCCCAAGCTTAGCAAGCTATCTAAAGCGTCGAGGCGGGAACAAGCGATTAGAGGCTAAGCCACGAGACTTGCAGCTACATCTTGAGTATTTACAAGCGTATCAAGCTGATTTCTTGAATGAGACGGCAAATTTGCTTGGCACCAAGGCGATGCTAGCGAATTACCAATATGCGTTAAATGGCATGGTGTTGAGAATGACTCAAGACCAAGCTGTGCTGCTGACAAACAACCCCAAAGTAAAATCCATCACCAGAGAAACCCTGCATCGCACTGAAACTGACAGAGGTCCTACTCTGATTGGCGCACCTGAGATTTGGCAAGCCCGCCTTGGCAATATTTCGCAAACTCAAGGAGAAGGTGTGGTGGTTGGCATAATCGACTCGGGGGTAAATACAGACCACCCCTCTTTTGCCGAGCTTAGCGGTGATGGTTATACACACACCAATCCATTAGGTGATGGCAATTTTATTGGCGATTGCGCAAACGCCTTCCCAGAACTGTGTAACAATAAATTGATTGGTATACGCAGCTATTCGGTTATTACTAGTAACTATACCGATACCGAGGTCTTTCCGCCTAACCTGCCGCAAAATGGAGAAGACTACGGCGGACACGGTACTCATGTGGCCGCAATTGCAGTAGGAAACGTGTTGCTTGACGTTACCGAAACCCTTCCGACAGACGGCGAAATTGTCTCTGATGGCACGCCAACGGGGTTTTCTTTTCCTCAAATTTCAGGTGTCGCACCTCGTGCAAACCTCATTTCTTATCAAGTCTGTTTCCCTGGCACCTCTGATCGCAACGCAACTTATGCTGATTGCCCCAGCTCTGCCATTATTTTAGGTATTGAAGACGCCATACGTGATGGTGTCGACATTATTAACTTTTCTATCAGTGGTGGTGGTAACCCTTGGAATAACATTACCGAGCGTGCCTTTTTATCTGCGCTTGAAGCGGGTATTTTTGTCGCAACATCAGCAGGCAATAGCGGTCCAAACCCTTCGACGTCGAGCAAGCACACGCCTTGGTATACTGCGGTAGGTGCTAGCGAACACGGACGACAAAATGCGTTCGTAAAACAAATTACCGGTTTAAGTGGCGGCATCTCGCCACCTTCCCCCATTACCGGACAGAGCGATAGCGGAGCAATAACCGCTTCAATTGTGTACGCAGGCGATTTTACTAATCCAAACGACCCAACAAACGATTCAGCGCAATGCCTTCAACCCTTTCCCGCAAACACCTTCAGCGGACAAATTGTAGTATGTGACCGAGGTGAAATCGCCCGCGTCGACAAAGCAATAAATGTGCAAGCGGGCGGCGCTGGCGGCTACATACTGGCTAATATTCAAGGCGGGGAAACATTTTTAGCTAACGACGTTTACGTCATCCCAGGCATTCATATCAACGCCGATGATGGCGACAACTTAAAGCAGTGGTTGGCGACTGGCTCAAACCATCGTGGCACAATTACCGCAGGTGAAGCCTCACAAAACATCGATATTGCCCGTGTTGATGTATTAGGCAGTTTCTCTTCGCGCGGCCCTAACACCACAATCAGCACCTTAACCCCAACTATAACCGCTCCTGGTGTAGAGATTTACTCTGCGTACGCCGATGAGCGATATGGACATGATGGCCACGTTGCCTCAGCGGGTGATTTCACGTATCTGTCTGGCACCTCCATGTCTAGCCCACACGTTGCAGGCGCAGGTGCCCTGCTCAAGGCCCTGAACCCTTCTTGGACACCAGACAACATTCGTTCAGCTTTAGCATTAACAGCCACGACAGATGTTTTAAGAGAAGATGCGACGACACCTGCAGACTATTTTGATATGGGCTCAGGCCGCATTCAAGTTGACCAAGCCGCACAAGCAGGACTGGTGATGGATGAAACTGTTGCCGACTATTTGGCCGCTAACCCAGCGCTAGGCGGAGACCCAAGAGACATAAACTTACCGAGTATCACCGACAATGCGTGCGTTTCGGTTTGCACATGGACCCGCGAATTTACGGCAACAAAAGACGGTGTATGGGATGTTAGAGGTGAAGGTTTTGCAAGCGGTTTGGACATATCTGTTAGTCCACAAAGCTTTTCTATTTTAGCCGGTCAAACGCAAGCTGTAGAAGTAACGATTGACAGCACCAACGCCATTAAAAACCAATTTGTTTTCGGTCAAGTAGTGCTTGAAGCTTCTAATTCACCTGACTTAAAGCTGCCTGTTAGTGTTTTTTCATCGCTAGGCAACATCCCCACACAGATACAGACAAGTGCAACACGCGATGCAGACAGCCTGCTAATAGATGACATAGACGCCATAACGCTAAACAGTTTTAACTTAACGCCATATGCGCTTGTAAAAGCGACCACGGTGACGGATACCATTTCCCAAGACTCAAATACCACAGACTATTTGGATGACTTGAGCGATGGTGTTGTCGTCACCCCTGTTACAGTGCCAGCAAACGCTAAGCGTTTAGTGGCTGAAATTGTCTCATCGAGCGCCTTCGATTTAGATTTGTTTTTAGTATATGACGAAAATGGTGATGGCTTTATTTCTGGCTTTGAGGAATTAGCGCAAAGCATTTCATTTGACGCTACCGAAGAAATTGCGATTAATAACCCTGATGCTGGTAACTACTTTATTATCGTACAAAGTTTCTCTGCAAGCGCCCAAGGTGCTGATAATTTTGAGTTACGTTATGCGGTCGTCACCGACAATCAAGATGATTCTTTGTCAGTTGATGCCCCCACTAGCCTATCGGCCGATACCCCTTTTGATTTGCGTATATTCTACAAGCTAGATGATGCTCAACTTAGCGATGATTTTTACGGTGCCATCGACATGGGAACTGGCTCTGGGGATGTCAACAATCTCGGCATGATTGTGGTAGATATTGTGCGTACTACCGACGATGTAAGGCTCGCCGGACCTGCGTCACGAGTCGCCTCTGGCGATAACGTAACGCTCGAAGTCATCGTAGCGCCTAATCCAACTAACCAAAACCGAGATTATGAAATTGAAGTGCAAGCTCCCACTGGCACTACACTTTCAAATCAAAGCGCAGGCGTTTCAGCGCAAAGTGACGCTAACGTCATTCGCTATCAAGTTACTAAAAATGCCGGTGACGCGATAACAGATACACTTAGATTTAATATGCTGATTGACCAAATCAGTGCACCAGGCCCTATTGTTATTAATATGCAAAGCGAAGTGGTTAATCTTGATAATAGTGAAATTCAAGTTGCCCCTCCTTTTACCAACGTTCAGGTAGAAGGTGCACCCTCTTTATCTTTCAATGGCCAAGATACAACGACGCTCAATGTATTTGAAACGCAAAGCATTACAATCCCGCTTACTGCAACCGATCCAAATAACGATACGCTTGCACTTACCTACACCCAAACCGAAGGGCCCGCAAGCCCAATAGTGGTAAGTAATGGTGTGAGCACACTCACAGCCCCTGCCGTAGATGAGACAACCACTTTGACATATGAAGTACAGGTGAGCGATGGGCGAGGCAATGTTACCTCTGCGGTATTTTCTGTAAACGTGCTTAATAATGAGCCACCCGTTATCGAGAGCGTTACGGCCCCAACAAGCGTTACGGCAGGACAAAATGTCACGATTTCAGTGCGTGCATCTGATGCTGAGAATGATCCACTCACCATCACTATTGATGGGGTAGCTGGCAGCAACCGCACAATAAGAACACCAAGCGTAGGCACATCTGTTACCTATACGGTGGTTGTTTCAGACGGTATCAACAGCGTCACGCAAACAGTCACCGTGAATTTAACACCCGCACCAGTGGCAAGCGATTCAGGTGGCGGTGGCAGTATGCCTGTAGGGTATTTATTACTCATTGCGCTTACCGCATTATGGCGCAAGAAAGCTCGCTATCGAGCGTAATTGCGCAATCAAATGTAACGCTCTCTAATGGTCTAAATGAATTGAGCAAATAAGTCAGAAGTATTGCGTGAGTAAAACATCCAGTTTACCCTGTTAGCATTGTTATTGTTTATCAAAGGAACTGACTATGATGATCAAACCGTACGCCTTGATAGTTACTTTCGCTGCTTCCTTGGCTCTGTTTTCGCTTTCAATCAACGCCAATACTGATAACTTCACCCCCGCATATCACTCATACGTTGCTGCGGTGCAATCAGACCTTGACGAGTCAGAACTTGCGTTAATGGCACAAGATCTCGTTGATCTAAGCGCTACGACGTTTGGTGAACAACATCAAAATACGATTAATCTTATTGTATCTACTGCCAATCATTTTCGTAACGCTAAACAATTTGATGAAGCTTCGAAATGGTACGATAAAGCAATTGGTCTTTACGATAAAACCGGGCAAAAGGACACCGAAGACTATATGCTCTTGCTCACTGATATGCTGTCTAATCGCCAATTGTTTATTTTTATAGACAGAGAAAAAATATCTTCAGATTTACTCCCCTTACTAGAACACTATTTTGATAATGCTGATTCAATCGAGTCTATAGTGACGTCTTTAAGAACATTAATTTCTATCGCAAAAAACGGCGCTTTTAACAATTCGGGAAGAAAGCTTGGTAGGTTGTCATCTCAAATTATTGAAAGAGCCGAGTCAGAATTGCCGGCTACTAACTACACGCTTATTGAAGCCCAATTTATTCATGCTCAAGTACTCAAAGCCACCAAACGTGAAGAAGATGCCATTGAATATTTTGAAAAAGTGGTCAATGTCACTGACAATAGCCTCAACTACACCCACCCTTTTGAGTTGGCCTCCCACGCACAATTAGTTGACCTTTATGAGTCGATAGGTGAATCAGAGGCAGCCACTGAACATTGCTTAGCAATTGGGCGCATGAAGCCTTGGAACGATGAACTAGATCCTGTTCCACTTTACCGAATGAACCCTGAGTATCCGAGCTATGAAGCGCGCAGGGGCAAAGATGGTTCTGTCACAATGCAATTCGATATTAGCCCATTTGGCTTTGTTGAGAATGTAGTTGTTGTAGAATATGAAGGTGGCGCAGGGTTTAAAAGAGAGGCCTTAAATGCATTGGAGAAATGGCGGTACGCTCCTAAGTTTGTCGATGGCAAACCCGTTACCGCCGAGAAACAGATGGTTCAACTAGATTTCACTCTTCAAAAGAGAGAGCCAAAAGGCAAGTTAGATAACATTTGATAGTAGTGCTTGGTAGTTGCAAGAACCCCTCTTTGGCTACTGTTCCCAAGCGTCTTTTAAGTTTTGCAGATAGGTATCTACCATGCCTGTAAACTCAAATTTCACCAAAGGGGCAATCCCCATGCTGAGGAATCCTGGCATTGCTAACCTCAACACCGCTGATGTTGAAAATACAATAGAGGTGCCCTTATCGAGCTCTGTTAGTTCCCATTTGCCGGCGACTAAGGCGTTGCCTTCATCTTTTATCGGCTCCCACACGATGGTTTTTGTCGCTAGGTCGCTGTGATATTCACATGCATAACTTGTTTGAATAGAGTGAAGCCCTACTGCTACTTTTTCGATATCCCATCGATAGGCATTCTCTGTCAGAGGCGTGAGTTTGTGTACGTTTGGAAAATAGGCGGCGGAGGCTGGCACATCAGACAATAACAAAAACACCGTGTCTATATCGGCGTCAACCGTAAAGGCTCTTTCTAAATCAATATTCACTTTGATAGTCATTTTAGCTCCTTAAATAACACGGTAATAACGTTCAATTAGCTAACAAACGCGACGGCGCACCCTAAGTGTCTCTCGTTTAAAATCATCTTGAACTGAAAAGAAATTTTTTTATTGATCCTCATCAATATAGAAAGTTGAAAAAAATAGATAATTAGATTCAGTCTCCTCTTGGACACACATCTTATGTTTATTCCAGAATCAATGTTGAAACAGCTTTATACCCTTGGCAGCTTAAAGCATGCAAAAACCGGATTAAGCTTTTCCCTGAAAAATAGGCTCAGTAGCGCCCATTTCAATGAAATTTTGCATTTAAGTATTAATCAGCAAGCAATTGATAAATCCAATATTAAGGTAGCGCTCAATAGAGGAGCACCCGCTAGGTTAAGTGAATTAGAACAAGCAAAAGGATTTGAATTTCCACTAGGGGCAGTCTTAAATGTCTTTATTGATGGCGATTTTGATATATCGCCACAAAGCGTCAATATTGAAATAGGTATTGCCGCAAAACCATTTGGTAATATTAAATTGTCGCTGGAAGATAAGGTATCGTTGCATAGCGCGGCTGTAGAAGAAATTCCACGCGATAAAGAAAATGATTTCCACCCTGATGCCATTGAGGCCCGCCAAAAATACATTTCTGATACTTGTGGTGTAACACCAGAAAAACTATTTAAGGTAGAGGCTGACTTACCTTCTCTTCAGGGAAATATCGAACACTTTTGCGGCATGGCCCAAGTTCCTGTAGGTATCGCAGGACCGATTAATGTAAACGGCGAGCATGCACAAGGCGAGTTTCTCATTCCTTTAGCCACCACTGAAGGTACATTGGTCGCCTCATACAATAGAGGCATGAAGTTACTGAATAAATCCGGTGGGGTCAAAGCAACGGTAGTAGACGATGTAATGCAGCGTGCCCCTGTTTTTGTCTTTGAAGACGCAAGACAAGCCAGGGACTTCGGTCAATGGGTAAAAGACAATATTGATGACATAAGAACGACTGCACAAGCCACCGACCCTTTTGTAAAATTACGAAATATTGAAGTTTATAATTCCAATAAGTTCACCTTTTTGCGGTTTAACTTTACCACCGGTGATGCTGGCGGACAGAATATGGTTGGACGCGCCACTTACTTTGCCTGTGGCTGGATCATTGAACAATATCCTGGTATCAAAAACTTCTTCCTTGAATCCAATATGGCTACTGATAAAAAGTCATCCTTCATCAATATTTTAAACACACGAGGGAAAAAGGTCATTGCCGAAGCGACAATCAAGCGTGAAGACCTGCTTGAAGTCATGCGTGTAGAGCCTAAACAGGTCGCACAACATCAAAGAGTTGCCTCTGTTGGTGCGTTTTTGGCAGGCGCTAACAATACTGGGCTTCACTCTGCAAATGGCATTACCGCAATGTTTATTGCGACCGGTCAAGATGTCGCGAACGTTGCCGAATCATCAGCTGGTATTCTGTATGCGGAAGTCACCGACGATGGCGATTTGTACCTCTCATTAACCATCCCATCTTTAATCATTGCAACTTGTGGCGGTGGCACGGGGTTAGGTACACAAAAAGAATGTTTAGAAATGTTAGATTGTTTTGGACTCGGTAAAGCGTTGAAGTTTGCCGAAATTGTGGCTTCTGTGGTGCTAGCGGGCGAAATATCCTTAGCATCGGCGATTTCATCGTTAGATTGGGTAACCTCTCATGAAGAGCTTGGCCGCAACTAACGCCCTACAATACTGAGAGTTCAGCTAATAAATAAACGCAAACACCTAACTAAGGTAAATCCACATAAAAGTGTTTAGTTTGCGTTTCCATGAGTTTTAGACGCGCGATTAGTTGATTTTGAGCGCGCTGTTTTACGTTTTTTGGTTTTATACAAACGTTTAATATCATGGTCTGTATGATGATCCATGAGCTCTTCCAATTTTTTACCAATACTGGAGCAGGTTTTAATCTGCTCTAATTGAGGCCAAGTGGCACGCTCCCCTTCTAGCACTAGTTCTTTGATTTCGTCTGAGTTAAGTTGCCCTAGCAGTTTGTCTGGGCTCACAAAAGTAAAGCTAGGCAAAATGTTAATATCGCCTTTGTAGTCTTGGGCCAACACCGAGTAAAACATTTTGATCACCCGCCCAACATCTGGAAGTCCTCGCAGATAACGCCTACTTAACTGCTCACTGCTCTTTAACAGTTCATGTGAGGAAAGACGTATTATATTCTTCGCACTTTGCGGAATGGGCATCTTCTCCTCGCCTTTGAGCATAGCCAGCGCTAGGGGGTTTGCCTGGCTGACGATATAGTGGTTGACACCATAAAGCCTGGCTAAGCGCTTTGCAGGCAAATCATCGGTAACCGCACCGTCTATCCAGCGTCGATTCGGCAAATACGGCTGGCTCTCACCATACACATTTTTTGCCATTAGCATGACCGGCGGAAAAATACTGGGTACCGCGCAAGAGGCCATAACAGCGCTTCGCACATACACATTAGGTGAGGTAATGGCATTCATCAATCTGGACGTTTGGTGCTCTTCAACCGGTGCGATGGTCACACTTATCATCCTACCTGTTTTTTCATAAGCCTCCTGAAATGTCATATCAGGAATGACGCTCTCTAGCGTCAATCTCAATGAGTCAGGATCCAACTTTTTTCGGCCTCGGCGCTTTGTCTCGCCATCTGCGTCGAACTGCAGGGGTTCTAGTAGCTCCTCACTATTGAGTAGCACCTTTAATTCTTCATCATCGTGCGTCCCAACTACCGCGGCAAAAATAGCGCCAGCACTTGAGCCTGAAATTACGCTCGGTAGCGCCTGATGCTCAAACAAAGTCTTGATTACGCCAAGGTGAAAATATCCCACTGACCCAGCGCCGCTGAGCATTAAGGCTGAGCTACCAAAACAGTGCTTAGCGCGGTCAAAAAAGTCCAGTTTATCGGGATAGGTAATTGCAGCACTTTCGGGCAGGTTCGAAATATGCTCCAGTGCATCGACTATTTCGGCAACATACTCTTCGATTAAGCGTTTAGTGCCAAACTTCGCCAATTTGTAAAGCTGCGGTTTGCCCATGCCGCCCTGATTGCCATGAATCCCCTCGTTTAAAGCAAAGAGCAATCCAATATCATCCTTTGCTTTTCTTAGCTCCCTGATGGCATCTATTCTTGCGCGAATATTGACATAATCGTAACTATTCGACTCCTCTTTATGTTTCCACGCCTCAAGACCAGAAATGCTGTCATGTTCAAGTGCTGCCTGCTTCCATTCGGAATAAGACGTAGCTCGCAGCATCTTTTGTTCCAATCGATACAGGCTGAGATTGGAAGGTATCGACAACATAGAAAATATCCTTGCACATAATTAAAGCATCGCTAGTTAGTATAATCATAAAAAGCGGATACTCCAGAAATCAAAGCATAAAAATACGTCTATAAATTTAGGGGAAGGTCCGTCTCTAGTATTTTATGAAAGTAGGTCAATTCACTTTTCTCTCGACCAATGAGAATCATCCCGATCGTGAAACATAATTCTCATGGAGTTTTCTCCACTCGATTCAAACTCTATAATGAACACAGTAAATCTTGCAGAAAACAAAAGTTGCTCCGCATCCAAAAACAGCAAGGGTCCAGTCTCTTCGCCGTCTGCTTTTTTAAAATAGAGGTCTGTACCTCGATTAAAAACCTCAAGTTGCGTTCCAATGCGATCTTCAGGGCCCGAGGTTAATCGATATGTTCCAACGAAACGCTTAGCATCTTTTTCATCAGCCAAACTGGTGGTTCTAATGTGCTTAGGCACTGGCGTCGCCTTATCGCCAAGTAACTCATTAATCAGTATATAATTCTGCATCAATTGTTGCCGATAAGCCGTGTACTCCCAAAATAATGTCCTCGCCGACCCCACCAATAACTGCATTTGAGATTTGAATCTTGGATTGTTGAGAATATAGTCAACATGGGCATCACTTAATCTAGGTTGGAACTTATAATCAACATACCAACTGTGATTATCGGCTAAATAGTATTGGTATCGTCTCGAAATATCTTGTGAATTTTTGGAAAAACTTTCAAAACTATATCGATGATTTGTATTTAACTGCTTAACGAGTTCATCATACCGAGGTGGTAATTTATCTAACATTGACATGAGCTGATTATACCCATTTTCTTTAGGCTTGAAGGATAACCACCATATCGTAACAAACTCGACGCTTCGAGAACCTTCAGTTGGCATCGCTCTTAGGTCCTCTGGTGTTAGGCTATCTTGCCTTAACCAATCTCTCATCGCATCCTTTCGCATATAGTTTTCAACCAGGTCCTGACCATACTGAAGGTCTTGTAAGAAATCATTTTGAATTTTAACCAGAATGGCATCAATTTTTACTTGCTGCTCTCGTTCTTGGTTAGCATTATTAATCCAAAGCGCTATCAAGATACCCACAACAACCAAAAACACTTCACCAAAAGCGTAAGCTAGATAGCGGCTGAATTTACCTTCACTTAGTAACTTTTTTCTTAACTTTCTAAAGAATCTGAACATTAAGTACCGCTTATTTTGTAATTAAACTAATTGATATGATGAGGAATAACAGCAAGCTAGCGCTTCCTGTTATAAATGTCCATTGAAATTCAGAGTTTGCTTTTTTTAAAATTTGGTGTCTTTTGTACTCATTTATTGGAAGTAGAGCAGCCCGTAAGAATTTTCAATTTAAATGATTTGGCATAAATACGCGTAATTTTAAATGGTGTACGACCGTCATTGCCAAAAATTGCCGGTATTACTCAGCGCCGCAGTGAACAAAAAGCCAAAAGCGCTTGTTAGACTGGTCATTAATGCGTACCTTTATCATTGCAACACAACAAGCATCAACTGACCTTAATCATAAGAAAGCTTATACACGCGCCATGTCTAAGATACTAGAAGAAATATTTGAAGATCTGCAACACACACAGCACATGCATGAGTTGATTTCGCTGGATAATTTAACTGCTGACATTAGAGCTTTGCAAACTTGGCAAACCAATCGATTATTACAGACTCATGATGACTTGTGGCAGACGAAACGATTTAAACCAGCGATGCAATTTTTCATTGATGAGATCTATGGGCCAAAGGACTTTAGCCAACGAGATACCGAAATTGCCGGCGTGGTGTCAAAAATAGCCAAGGTTTTACCCGAAAAAGGCGTCGAATCCCTGCAAAATGCATTGCGCCTAAATAGCTTGTCTTTAGAGCTAGATATTACCGTCGTAAAAAAACTAGGGAATAAGCAAGTTAATCGCGACAACTATTTTGATGTATATCGCCAATGCGACAATCAGTTATTACGTGAAGAACAAATTCAGTTAGTAGAAAACCTTGGCTTAAGCTTAGCACAAGTCGTTAAGATAACAGGGATTTCGACCATTTTAATGCTATCTCGAAAGCCAGCACAAATGGCGGGGGTAAAGAATTTGCACGAGATTTTGGAGCGCGGCTTCCATTCCTTTAAAAAGCTCGGTGATGTGCACGATTTTATTGATCCCATTATCGAGCGCGAAAGAGCGCTTATGCATGCCTTATTTAGCGCCAATAGCTCAGAAGAAAACCCCTTACCCCATTAGCTTACTAAGCTGCATACTGCGAGGTATATTAAATCAAGGTCTTGTCTAATATCTGCTGTTTGATCGCTTCGATTTCATCATTGTTTTTGCAATAAGGTTGTAAACTAAAAAATATCGTCATCAATGTTCGATATTCAATGTCGGGGTAGCCTAAAGGGTCTCCCTGCATTTGATAATAGTTTAAGCTTTGAAACAGAATTAAACTGATAATTTCGAGCAACAGGTCAATATCAGCGCTTGTCCCCGAGATAATCCCCTGCTTTTGTTGCAACGA
This sequence comes from Glaciecola sp. XM2, assembly GCF_018595715.1. Taxonomy (GTDB): domain Bacteria; phylum Pseudomonadota; class Gammaproteobacteria; order Enterobacterales; family Alteromonadaceae; genus Glaciecola. The sequence goes on along the minus strand of NZ_JAHEOJ010000014.1, from coordinate 219,452 downwards.
TAGAGACTCTCTTAAATATTGACGTTGAAACGTTGCCAATTTTTGTAATTTTTTATTTATGCTCGGGTAATGAATCGAAAGTTCAGCAATATTTTGGAACACAAACCTAAATACATGCATGGTTGCTAAGCACTGAAATAGATACTTATAGAAGTATTCGTGATCTTCAGAGGGGCGCGGTATTGCGTTCATCTTTGCAATATATTGATCAACTAAGGCTTCAACAATCTCATCTTTACCACGGTAGTGATAGTAAAGATTCCCAGGGCTTATATCCAATTCATTAGCAATATCAACGCTACTTATGTTGCGCTCACCCTGCTGATTAAACAAATCGAGACTGATCAATAATATTCTTTCTGCGGTTTTCAAGCTAATACTCTCCAGTCTGCGAGCTTACCATTGAGCATGTCGAATGCTTTTCAATTTTAGTATGCGCTTTCTAATAATATTGGTTATCGTTTAGTGGTCAAGAAGATTAGCAGTCAACGTAATATTATTGGAGAAACTTATGACTAAGGTCAAAAATACAAACAAAACGATTGAAACAGCTGAAGAAGTAGCACGCAAAATATGGCTAGCAGGTTTAGGTGCATATGGTAAAAGTTTTGAAGAAATACAGACCCAATACGAAAAACTTAACGATGGGACGAGTAAGTTTTTTGAGGAGTTGGTGAACAAAGGCGAAAAGCTTGAGGCCGACACGAAAGACAAGCTTAAAAAAGAGCAAGCAACTGTAGAAAAACGTGTTGATGGCCTGCGCAAGGACTTTGGTCTTGATAACTCCGACATAGATAACAAAATCAATGAACTATCAAAGAAAGTAGATGCCTTGACCGTCGCTGTTAGTAAGCTGTCTTCATAGACCATTTAATGTCTTAACACGCATCCAGATAAACATGGTGTAACACAAGATTCTACAGAGGAAACAAATATGTCGACTAAACAGACGCTTGAAAAAATCGCGCGCAATACGTGGTTGGCTGGCTTAGGCTCTATTGAAAGCAGTATAGAAGTGCTGAGTAAGTCAATTGATGCGGCACAGGAAAAATCAAATCATCTTTACAGTGAATTCTTAACGCGTGGCGAAGAAATTCAAGGGAAAATCAGTAAAGCAACGAACGATATGGAAGCGAGAAGCAAACAACTCTTTGGGATGGAAGGTAAACATTCACAAAAAGAAAAGCTGGCGACCTTAGACGCTAAAGTAGAACAGTTAACGGTACTTGTTGATAAACTACTTGAGGAGAAAAAAGCCAAGAGCGCAGCGAATAAAGCCGCACCAAAAGAAGCTAGCAAAGCGAAACCTAGAGCGGCATCAAAAACCGTTACCAAAGCTGCCACTAAGGCAACATCGGCGACAAAGACGAGAAATACAGCGGTGAAAGCTACATCTAAGGTAAGTAAAGCAACGTCAAAAACCGAAGCGGCAAAGAAATAGCGGCGTTTACTTCAGCTTTTTAGCTTCCTTCATTGAATCTTTCAAGAATAAAGCGCCTTTAATATCGTCTATTGCAGATTCAATATGATCAGCAAGGATATTGAGGTCGGGGATGGTATCTCTACAAGCCAGTAATCCAAAGTTGATGCTGTCCCCATAACTTACAACTGTGATATTCAGTGCCTGCCCATCGATTAACACAGACAAAGGGTAAGTGGCTTTGAGCTTCGCTTGACCAAAATACAGTGGCTTACGTGGCCCTGGCACATTGGATATAACAAGGTTTGCCGCAGGTGGCATCATGCGAGAAATATTCAATTGATTTAGCACCGCCACCAATCCTTGAGCCAAGAAAGCAAAATTAGTGGCTGCGGAGGCTGAGACATCAACAAGTTCCTTTTTAGCATCCTTAGTGGATTTACTGATGGTATCAATACGTGTCATCGTATCAGGCTCATCGGTTGCTAAATTTGCCATCACGTAGGTGATTTGATTACCTGGCCCACTTTCGTGCCTGACCGACACCGGCACAGACGCAATCAGCGAGCGCTTGGGTAACTCCTGTTTATACATCATATATTTGCGTAAAGCACTTGAGCACAGCGTGAGGACGATATCGTTAACGGTGGCTTTTGCCTGCTTACCTAGTGCTTCAACTTCTTTAAGACACACAGACTTGACTACAAAGCTTCGGGTGCTGTTGATAGGCACGTTAAACATTGAGTGTGGTGCGCTAAATGGAACCGGCGAGGTATTTTTATCAAAACCGATCGTTTTTAAATACTGTCCAAACAACATTTTTGAAAGATCTTGCACCATCTTAGAATTGCTAAACATCTCATCAAAGAGTTTTGCCGGGGCGTCAAACATACCTGAAGAGACATGTGAGGGTTTATCGTGATGATCGGGCATACACGCCCAAGGTGCTTTTACCTCATCGCCCGCGCATAAATTAAACCAATTTTTCATTAACTCCATCCCACCCATGCCATCTATAGCAGCGTGGTGCATCTTGAGGTACATAGCAAACTGCTGATCCTCCAATCCCTCAATGAGATAAAACTCCCAAAGCGGGCGAGTACGGTCTAATAGTTGGCTGTGCAGACGCGATGTTAACTCGAGTAAGTCTTCTAACTTGCCTGGCTTTGGCAGTGCAACGTGTCGCACGTGGTAGTTGATATCAAAGCGTTGATCTGTAATCCATGAAGGTAATGCCGTAGTGTGTACCGAACTTAACTTCTGATTAAAGGGAGGATTTGCCGGCTGGCTCTGCAGCTTTACCATCAAATCAAGAGGATAATTTCCTTTATAGTGCTTTGGGATCTCAAGGATGGTGAGGCTGGCGACATTGATAGGCGTGCTTGGCTTTTCTAAGGATAAAAAGGCAAGATCCAGCGCATTTAGTTTGTTCGACATACTCATCCTCTTAACAAACCATGATTTCCATGTCTCAGTTTAGGCGACTCTTACTAGGTTTTTCAATGTTATTTATGACATCTTGAGCAATTAAAGCCTTTACCATAACACGTAAGGACGCGAATAATCGCCCTCACCTTACTAAACAACATCGATAGACCCGTGTAACTCTGATTGTCATTTGTTGCGCAACAGCGTTAATATGAAAGTTTACCGAATGAATCGGACGATAAAATTTGGATATAACCATATTGCTTGTGCTGGTGGGACTGTTATCCATTGGCTGTCAGTTTGTTGCACATAAAGTTAAGCTTCCCGCAATTTTATTTCTTCTGCTTACAGGGATTGTACTTGGCCCAGTGAGCCAAACGTTCACAGCCGATGAATTATTCGGTGACTTATTGTTCCCTGTTGTGTCGCTGTCAGTGGCGATCATTTTGTTTGAAGGTGCGCTAACCCTCAAGATTTCAGATATTAGCGGCCACGGCAAAATGGTTCGTAACCTTTGTACGATAGGTGTATTGATAACATGGTTGGTAGTCACACCTTTCGCTTATTATTTTCTAGATATTCCTTTGGGTCTAGCGGCCCTACTTGGTGCAATCGTCACAGTTACAGGACCAACTGTCATTGTGCCAATGCTTCGTGCTGTTAGACCATCCGCAAAGTTGGGTAATATCCTGCGCTGGGAGGGCGTGATAATTGACCCCATCGGCGCACTGCTTGCTGTTCTGGTGTTTGAATATATATCGGCCCAGCAAGATGCCTTTAGTCACACTGTACTGGCATTTGGGCAAACCGTTCTCTCAGGATTAGTATTGGGAATTGTAACTGGATATCTTCTTGGTTTAGCATTGCGCAAGCATATTATTCCGCATTATCTACAGAATGCTGCAACGCTGACGATTGTGTTGGCCGCGTTTGCATTTTCTAACGCGCTCGCCCATGAATCGGGGTTACTCACCGTAACGGTAGCGGGCATGATCTTAGCGAATATGAAAAATGTTGATATTTCAGATATCTTAGAGTTTAAAGAAACGCTTAGCGTCTTGCTTATTTCTGGGTTGTTTATCTTATTGGCAACACGCATGGACTTTGATGCCATTTTAGGCGTGGGAACAGGCGCTATTATCGTTATCCTCGCAACCATGTTTGTTGCCCGCCCTCTCTCAGTATTTGTGTCTGGTATTAATATCGACCTAAGCATGAAAGACAAATTACTCCTGAGCTGGATTGCGCCAAGAGGCATAGTCGCAGCTGCCGTGAGTGCTCTGTTTGCATTAAAGCTTGAGGCAGACAACTACCCGCAAGCCGAAATTCTGGTTCCTATGGTGTTTTTGCTGATCATCTCAACGGTTGTTTTACAAAGCCTAACGTCAGCCAAGATAGCCAGCGCTCTTGGCTTACAGTCTCCAGAGCCCAATGGCTTATTCCTATTTGGCGCCAATCAGTTTGCCAGGCTGATCGCAAGTGAACTTCAAAATCAAAATATCCCCTGTATCGTTGCTGATACAAATTGGGATTTGGTGCGTGAAGCGCGGATGAAAAATATTGATACTTACTTTGGTAACCCGATGTCAGAGCACGCTCAGCGTCACCTTAACCTGAGTATGATCCAGTCTGTGCTGGTTATTTCCCCCTATCGTCAGCTCAATCCTCTGGTTCTTATGCATTTTGAAGATTTATTAGGTAAAGATGCGAGGGTTCTTGGCCTTCATACTAAAGAAAGTGAAGGCATGACAAGTCACCAAATCTCTGAGGCATATGCGAAAAAGCTAACGCTTTTCAACAGCAATGCTACTTATAGCTACCTGGCAAATGCGGTGAACAAAGGTGCGGTCGTCAAAACGACTACGATCACTGATGCGTTCTCCTATGAGGACTATCTTCAAGAGTATAATAATGAGCTACTTCCTTTGTTTTATTTAGACAAGGGCAAGATTGGTGTATTTACATCAGAAGATACATTTTCACCAAAAAGTGGGATAAAAATCATAAGCTTAGTATTAAATCCGGCACCAAAAGAAGACAGGCCTGACGAATAATCAGGCTCTGACTCATTATCAATATCAATATCAATTTTGCTCAGTATAAAAACGAGCTCATTTTATGTTTATAAAAAACGTCAGCCCCTAAACGGGCAAACGCATCAGCCTTCGCTGAACAACCGTTACCCGCCAAGTCATGAGTATTGCAGCTGCACTAAGACCGGTGATAAAGCCAATCCAAAAGCCTTTGGCCGACATCGCAGGCACGAGTATATCGGTTAAACCGAGGATAATACCTGTTGGAAACCCTATTCCCCAATAACAAAACACGCTAATAACGAGCATCGCGCGGGTGTCTTTGTATCCTCTAAGCGCATTTGCAGATACCACTTGTATCGCATCTGAGAACTGAAACACAGCGGCAAATAAGAGTAATGATGCTGCATATTCTATGACCTCAGTCTCATTAGAATACATGCTAGCAATCATCTCATTGCCTAAAATGGTGCCCGTCGCTGTGATCGTGACAGTGCTTACCGCCAAAACAAGCGCTGATAGATACGCAGTTTTTGCAACTGGCGTGCGCTGCTCACCAATGATATGGCCTATACGGATTGCCACTGCCAAGCCAATACTAAGGGGGATCATAAAAATCAATGAGGAGAAGTTCAGCGCCACCTGATGAGAGGCAACGGTGAGCGCCCCCGAAGGTGCTAACATAATGGCGACAACCGCAAATAAACTGACTTCGGCTAAAAACGTCAGCGCAATAGGTACGCCCTGCTTGGCAACCGCAAACATCATGGCAAAATCGGGGTTGATCCACGACTGGTACAACTTATATTCTTTCAGCCATTGAGCAAATACCGTATAAATCCACGTTGCAAAAGCCATAACGTAGAACACCAACATCGTTGCAAAGCCGCAACCGGCACCGCCCATCTCTTCAAAACCAAACAAACCATTAATAAAGATGTAGTTGGCCGGAATGTTGACCAACAATCCAGTAAACATGATCACCATTGTGGGGCGAGTTTTAGATAAGCCTTCGCAGTAATTACGCAGAGTTTGATAAATCGCAAACGCAGGCGCACTCATTAGCACGTAACCTACGTACTCTAGCGTTTCATTGCGCATACGCTCATCCATCTCTAGCAATCCCAAAAGGTTTGGCATCAGCAAAATAGAGAACATGATCATCACCGCAATGGTCATCGACAAATAAAAGGTTTGCCATACCGGATGGGCGACCTGATGCGCTTGATGACCGCCGTGGAATCGGGCAATGATCGGTGATAAGGCTAAACATATCCCTTGCAAGAAGATAAGAATGGGCATGATAACTGAGTGACCAATGGCCACAGATGCCATGTCTACCGAATCGTAGCGGCCTGCCATGATGGTGTCAGATACCCCCATAAGGGTTTGCATGAGTTGCGCTAGCAGTAAAGGCCACGCTATTTTTGTAAGTAAGCCAAACTCGCGTTTAAAGTCATTCATACAGAGGCGTTTCGTGATGAAGTTTTCACAGAATGTTGGACCTGTGCGTTAAGCTGTTGCAATTCATCATCACGCAGTTTGCGATATTGACCGACTTTGAGATTACCCAAGCGGATGTGCATAATGCTGTTGCGAATCAGCCGCGTAACATCATAGCCCAAATACTCGCACATGCGCCTGATCTGGCGATTGAGTCCTTGCGTCAATACAATATCAAAGCTCATTTTGCCGACTTGTTTAACCTCGCACGGCAGTGTTACCGTGTTAAGGATGGGTACGCCTTCGCTCATTTTTTTCAAAAACGCAGGCGTAATGGGTTTGTTTACATTGACCCGGTAACGCTTTTCATGTGCATTTTCAGCGCGCAAGATTTTGTTAACGATGTCGCCATCATTGGTCAATAAAATCAGCCCTTCGGAAGGTTTATCTAAGCGTCCGATAGGGAAAATACGTTGATGATAACCAATCGCATCGATGATATTGCCCTTGATCTTGCGCTCAGTCGTGCAGGTAATACCCACCGGTTTGTGATAGGCCAAATAGACTCGATCGCTTTTATTTTCAGGCACTGCACTAATCACTTTGCCATCTACGCTTACCTTATCAGCGTCACCAATTTTGGTGCCTAGCTCTGGTTTTTCACCGTTCACCTTAACGCGCCCTTGCTCAATAAGCTTGTCGGCCTCGCGACGGGAGCAAAATCCGGTATCGCTGATATATTTATTCAGTCTTTTCACTGCATGTCCTGAAGGTTAAATGCCTAAAACAAGCATTTATTTTTTCAATAAGGCTTTGATGGCCTCCCCAATCCCTTCAAGGGTCAGGGGGTACATTTTCTGGTTCATGATCTCAAGCATGATTTGTATCGATGCATGATAGTGCCAATACGCTTTAGGCTGAGGATTCAGCCAAACACAATATTCGAAATGGTTGAGCATGCGCTGCATCCATACACTACCGGGCTCTTCGTTCCAATGCTCAACACTGCCGCCTGGATAGGTTATTTCATATGGGCCCATTGTGGCATCGCCTACGAAGATGACTTTATAGTCACTGCCGTATTTATGCAAGATCTGATAAGTATCGATATCGCCTTGACCGCGGCGCGCGTTGTCTTGCCACACCCCGTCATATAAGCAATTGTGGAAATAAAAGAACTCAATATGTTTAAACTCTGTGTGGGCTGCAGAAAACAATTCTTCACATAGCTGGATATGCGCATCCATCGAACCGCCCACGTCAAAAAACAGCAAGAGTTTAACGGCATTTCGACGTTCTGGCGCCATCTTTATGTCTAAGTAGCCAGCATTTTTAGCAGTAGAGGCGATGGTATCACTTACATCCAGCTGGTCACTTGCCCCTGTGCGGGCAAACTTGCGTAAACGTCTAAGGGCAATTTTAATGTTACGCGTCCCGAGTTCCACGTCGCTTGAGAGATTCTTAAAGGTGCGTTTATCCCATACTTTTGCAGCCGAAAAATTACGGTTCTTATCTTGGCCAATGCGAACGCCTTCTGGATTGTAGCCATGAGCCCCAAAGGGAGATGTGCCGCCCGTGCCAATCCATTTATTACCGCCTTCGTGACGTTTTTCTTGATCCTTGAGACGCTCTTCGAGGGTTTTCATCAGCTCATCAAGCCCGTCTAAGGATTTGATTTGCTGTTTTTCTTCTTCAGTCAGCACCTTCTCTAACTGTTTACGCAACCATTCTTGAGGGATTTCTTGGTCAAACAAGTCGATTTGCTGAACACCCTTAAAATATTCTGCAAACGCTCGGTCGAATTTATCGTACTGACTCTCGTCCTTTATCATGACCGTGCGGGCCAAATAATAAAATGCATCCATATCGCTATAGACCACTTCATTTTTGAGCGCCCGCATAAGGTCCAAATACTCAGTAATACTGGTTTTTACTTTATGTTTTCTTAGGGTAAAGAAAAAATTAATCAGCATTGCGTCGAGCCATGAACATCAGTTTTTCAAACAAATGAATGTCTTGTTCGTTTTTCAATAATGCACCATATAGCGGTGGCAAGGCATTTTTTGCATCTTTATCGGCAATTGCTTCAGGTGGGATATCGTCTGCCACCAGCAGCTTTAACCAATCAATGAGCTCTGAGGTTGAAGGCTTTTTCTTCAGACCATTGACGTTTCTCAACTGGAAAAACGATTTAAGCGCATTATCAAGCAAACCCTTTTTCAATTCTGGAAAGTGAACCTGCACGATTTGACGCATTTCATCGTCGCTTGGAAATTGAATATAATGAAAGAAACAGCGGCGCAAGAAGGCATCTGGCAGCTCTTTCTCATTATTTGACGTAATAATCACAATGGGACGCTGTTTTGCAACCACCCTTTCTTGGGTTTCATATACAAAAAATTCCATCTTATCCAATTCAAGCAAAAGGTCGTTTGGAAACTCAATGTCCGCTTTATCTATTTCATCAATCAATAATACTGGGCGCTGCTCAGCGCTAAACGCCTCCCAAAGCTTTCCTTTTACAATGTAATTACGTATGTCTTTTACACGCGCGTCACCGAGTTGCGAATCGCGTAAGCGAGACACGGCATCATATTCATACAATCCTTGCTGAGCTTTCGTGGTTGATTTTATATGCCATTGAAGCAGGTTGGTATTCAGTGCGCTTGCTAGCTCTTCAGCCAACATCGTCTTACCGGTCCCCGGCTCTCCTTTGATCAACAGCGGCTTTTCTAAAGTAATTGCCGCGTTAACCGCAAGTTGCAATTCCTTGCTCGCAATATAGTTTTCGGTGCCAATAAAGCCCATTTACAACCCTCTTTTGATGATTTTATTTCGTGTTGAGTCACAACAAGTGACCAGTAACAAGCACTAAGATGCATGACGTTATGCATCAAACGTAAATGTGTATGCGTAAACCCTAACATTCAACTGTGCACTTAGTAACTTTAGAGTGCTTATTGTATTGACTAAACATCAGTAATATACATACCTGATAAATGCCGATTGGGTTGATTTTTTTACTCGTCATTACGCTTTAAAATCTTTGTGGGTGTTTTGTTGATGAGTAAATAGGCAGCATGACTGGAATTATTAAGCCAATATTGCGGTCTTATGCGTTATCAGTTGCTAGACTAACAAGTGCTAATAACTTATATCAAAAAAGCACTTCGCTTTTTCTAAATTACGCATAAGCTAGAGTGTGTGATACACGTAACTAACACAACAAAATAAAGCACAAATATACCGTAAAGGTTTTGTGGTTTTTAAACAAAGGATCTCATCAACATGAATGTATTTGACGACAGCTCACTGGCAATTGGCAAAACGCCATTGGTTAAACTTAATCGCGTTGTTTCTGGCAATGTTTACGCCAAAATTGAAAGTCGTAACCCTAGTTTCAGCGTAAAGTGTCGCATTGGCGCGAACATGATTTGGGATGCAGAGAAAAAAGGCATCCTCACACCTGAAAAAGAAATCATTGAAGCAACCAGCGGTAACACCGGCATCGCACTGGCGTTTGTAGCAGCATCGCGCGGATACAAAATCACCCTTACTATGCCAAGCAGCATGTCATTAGAGCGCAGAAAGCTTCTTAAAGCACTGGGTGCAACACTTGTATTAACAGAACCGCCTAAGGGTATGAAAGGCGCTGTTGCAAAAGTACAGGAGCTGATGGACGCAAACCCAGGTAAATATGTGCCTATGCATCAATTTGATAACCCAGCAAACCCTGAAATTCATGAGCAAACCACGGGTCCCGAAATTTGGGAAGCAACTGACGGTAAAGTCGATGCGTTTATTGCAGGCGTGGGCACTGGCGGTACCATCACAGGTACGTCTCGTTATTTAAAGTATACGCAAGGCAAAGCTATTACAACGGTTGCAGTTGAACCTGAAGATTCACCTGTGATCACTCAGGCATTAGCAGGTGAGGAGTTGACCCCTGCCCCTCATAAAATTCAAGGGATTGGCGCAGGCTTTATACCAGGTAACTTAGACCTAAGCATTATCGATGAGGTAGAGCGCGTAAGTAACGAAGAGTGCTTTGACATGTGCCGACGCTTAATGAAAGAAGAAGGGATTTTAGCAGGTATCTCTTCAGGTGCTGCTGCTGTCGCTGCTGCTCGCTATGCACAACGCCCAGAAAACAAAGATAAAATCATTGTTGTTCTACTTGCAAGTGGCACCGAGCGTTATCTCAGCAGCCCCTTGTTTGCCGGTGAATTTTCGGATTTAGAAGAAGTTCAATAAGCTTCAATTTATAACCCTGTAAAAAAGAGAGCTTCGGCTCTCTTTTTTGTTAATGATAGCGAAGTGACTGCCGATAAAATAATTAGAGGAGACATATTTCATGAAAGTATTTTTAGCAGTTCTCAGCGCAATCGTTTTTCTTTTCGGATGCAGCCAAAAGGCTGAAGAAGAGGTTTCTGCCGGTCGCTACGGCATGATGAGCACTGACACTCCGCAGCACACTGCTGTAATGTTTATACGCGCGATTTACAACGAAGAAACGTTAGATAAAGCGGTCGAACTTAGTGACGAGCGCTTTGGCCGTTTACTGCTCAATCAGCATACAAACCGCAATGTGCAACGACATGTCCTTAATCTGAGACTAGACGACATCAGTGTGGACCCAGTCTCTGGCGGCACGCTACTGTATTCGGAAAAACAAGTCGATGCCGATATTGAAGTCAAAATTGTCGGCACCTTTGATTATGAGCAAATCGTTGATCTTAAAACGATTTCCATGATCAGAGAGTCTGGGCAATGGAAAGTCATCGACGTAAAAAACACGATTCCGTAAGCTTGCTCAAAAACTTATTTGCCTACCGCTAGGCCTTCTCGACGAGGGTCTGCAGCTCCAATAAGTTTGCCATCTTTTACTTGAATGCCATGTAAACCACTGTTTAAGTCTATTATTCGCACATCATGGCCTAAAGCCTCTAGCGAGCCTTCGAGTTCAGTCAATACTGAACCTTTTTCTAAAGCCGTATAATCGTTTCTATTGGTAAAACGGGGAGCACTAATCGCTTGCTGTATGTCCATACCAAAATCGAGCACGTTAATAATCGCTTGAGCGGTATAGTTGATTATGCGACTGCCACCAGGCGAGCCTACAACCACATATAAATCACCCTGCTCATCAAAAATCATCGTTGGGGACATAGAGCTGCGGGGGCGCTTACCTGGTTCCACCCTGTTTAGCACAAGTTTACCATCGCGCTCGGGCGATAATGAAAAGTCAGTAAGTTGATTATTGAGCAGAAAGCCACCAACCATCACGCCAGAGCCAAACATAAACTCAATACTGGTGGTCATCGATATCGCATTGCCATCTTTATCAATGATAGAAATATGGCTTGTGCTATTTAACTCATAAGCATCATCTTGGGCAAAGCTATATGTGGGGTACGGCTGACCTTCAGTTGCCTTTTGATACTGGCCAGTGACATTAATTAACTTACGACGCTCACGCAAATAATCGTTAGCTAACAGTGGCTGGGCAGAAAGCCCCATAAAGTCTAAATCAGCTAAATATACCGCCCTATCGGCAAAGGCTAACGAACTAGCTTGACTAAACGCATGCACTAACTCGGTACCTTGAGGGCTCCAGTCGCTTAGCTTAAATTGTTCTAGTCCATTTAAAATTTGAAACACGCTCACCCCACCTGAACTCGGTGGCGCCATGCCGCAAATTTTATATGAGCGATATTGACCGCACATAGGCTGTCTTTCGATGGCTTGATAGTTGCGTAGATCGCTCGTACTCATTCTTCCAGGATTCGCGGGCGCTAGCCTTACTGCTTCGGCGATTTGTTCTGCCAACACCCCTTTGTAGAAATAATCTGTGCCCTGCTCAGCAATTTTAGTCAAGCTAGCGGCCAGCTCTGGGTTTTTAAGAATATCCCCAGTTTGCAGGCCCTGACCGTTAGGTTTAAAATAGTTTTGTGCGGCATCGAAGGTATTTAATGCTGGGTGAATATCTCTGGCAATTAAACCTGACAAACGTGGCGATACTTCAAATCCGTCGTTTGCTAACGCAATAGTCTCGTTAAATAGTGCATTCCATGGCAATTTTCCATGCTTGCTATGGGCCAACTCTAGCGCCTTCAATACACCCGGTACACCTACCGATTTACCACCTAACACGGCATCACGCCAAGACATGGCCTTACCGTCTTTAAAAAACACCTCGCTGCTTGCGTTTGCTGGCGCGGTTTCTCTACCATCGTAAGTGCTTAGCTGCTTGTTTTCATTATCCCAATATAAAATGAACGCGCCGCCACCAATGCCCGAAGATTGAGGTTCAACCAGCGTTAACATTGCCTGTATGGCAATCGCGGCGTCTATGGCTGAGCCACCTTGCTCAATAATGCGCTTACCAGCCTCAGAGGCATGCTTGTTAGCCGCCGATACCATAAACTCAGTGCCAGTAACGGCCTGTTGATTATACCAACCGGTTGCTGCCTCTGGCTCTCGGTCTTCCCATGGTGTTTGCTGAGCAATAGCGCCCTGCGTTATCACAAAGAAGCTGCATGATAAGGCGAGCTTAGCCAGGGTGTGCGTAATTGAATTCATAATAGTAGCCTTATTTAAACTTATTCGTATCGACGGGGCGCTTTTCAATAAACGCTGAAAATGCTTCCTTTGCGGCCTCACTGTGCATCGCTTTTACAAACCATTTTAGCTCTTCATCAATATGCGCTTTGATATGTGTTTTATCATTTTTTAACAACATTTTAGTTTGCTGCAACGCGCTTGCAGGCTTATTCGTAAGCTTTTGAAGAAGTGCATTGGTAGCGCTGTCTAAATCGTCGTTATGGGCGCTGTTGATTAAACCTGCACTGAGGGCTTTGCCGGCAGTAAACACCTCACCTAGCATTAGCAACTCTGATGCCACCAAATGACCACATATCCGAGGAATGATATAGCTCGATGCGTATTCAGGCACCAAGCCTAGGTTAATGAACGGCATCGCAAACTTGGTATTGGCATGGGCAAGCACAAAGTCACAGTGCAAAAGGAGCGTAGTACCAATGCCTATTGCAAGTCCCTCTACCTTTGCCACAACCGGTAGCGGGCAGTTTAACAGCGCCTGCATAAAACGATAGGTTTCGTTTATCTCTTCACTTTCGTCTGAGTTCATAAATTCAGACACGTCGTTACCCGCAGTGAAACACCCTTCGCTACCTTCTATCAGCACTACTTTAGCGTTTGAAGCAGTCGCGTCTTCAATAGCAATAGCTAGCGCTAAATACATACTAGGCAGTAATGCATTCTTCTTTTCAGGACGATTGATTTGTAAGTGCAGTACCGAGTCTCTCACTTCAACGTTTATCATTGCCACTTAATCACTTTAGAAATACTGAGCGCTAGTCTACAATCAAGTGGTTGATTTATAAAGCGTCATTGATCACTAAAAATTCGCAAATACATGGGTTAGGAGACAACAATGAAACTGGCAAAGGGAGCAGCATATTCTCGATGTAAGTTGGTTTTCCACATGCTGGCGCTCGCCTCTATTTTAGTGATGTTTTTACCCGACAATCTGCAAAGCCTGCTTGTATTGAGCCGAGATGGGATTGCGAACAAACATATATGGCAGCTACTCACCGCTCATTTTGTACACAGTAATGTTTGGCATCTGGTGTTTAACATCACTGGGCTATATTTAACATGGTTTCTATTTTCTGAGGAGTTTGAACCATCCGCGCTGATTGCCACATTGATGGTTTGCACCGTCGGACTGTCTATAACTTTGGTGCTAATAACCGACATTAATAACTACGTTGGGCTGTCTGGAACACTGCATGGCTTGTTTGCCTATGCATTAGTGCGTGAACTCAAACATCCTCGACCAACGACTTTTGTGCTCATTGCAGCCGCTATTGGTAAGTTAGCGTATGAGCAGCTTGGAGGTTCAACCGATGCCACAGAAGCACTCATTGGCGTATCTGTCGCCATTGATGCGCATTTGTGGGGAGCAATTTTGGGTATTATATGCGGCTGTATTAGCTTGCTGTTTCCAACCACAAGTAATGAAGTATGATGACGCGAAAGCAGTATGTGATTTTATTGAACATACGTAACTTAAAAATGAATACATAGCAGCCTTAGAAGCTACTCTTCGCAGCCTTTTTTCATGCGTTTGTCGCGCCATGTAACGTACCTTTCTTCAAGGGAACGACCAGTTATCGCTGCATAAAAAATACTCGCAGATAAAAGCAGCATTCCACAACCAAGCAGAATGTTTAGGACCGATGACTCTACAATGCCAATGTAAATAAGGAATATAGCGATTAAGGCTATGAATATTTGAGTAAACATAAAACTCCCTTGTGTACTTATTTAGACATGTTCATTTAAGTTTTTATTCAAGTTGCTGTTCCTAAGATCAGCAATTGCTAATACGAAAACTACAATGCCGTTTCTTGAGGTGGCACCAACGCAACATCAAACACCTTTTGCACATTATTAGGGTAAGTTGCTTTAATTCTTCCTAACCCTATTTCTTCATATAAATAAGGTGCTTGGTTACCATCGACATACGCTTCTAATATCATTGAGATTTTGGTAGACGGATAAAAAACCTTTACGTGCCCCGTTTCTCCATCAGAATACACAACAAACTGGCCGGTTGACGATATTACATAGTCACTCGTTTGACTAATTCGAATATTTTTAAAATACAGATATGTGAAGTGACCAATAGCTTCAAAGTGTTCTGGAGGCATTCGTTTAGACTGCGTTAATTCTCTAAAATCAAAACCGAGCGGCTCTGACTGTTCAGACACCACCTCACTAAAAGCTGGGGTTACCAGCAATAATAGAGACAACGCCAAACCTGTTATCAAGCTCAATTGCACTTGGCACAAAGACGCTTCTCTTTTATGTTCTTTCAAAATTGCCACCTTTAATAAATCGATGGGAATACAAGCTCATCCGTCATTGTTCGGTTTCACCCAACCAACATTCTTATCTTTTTCCTCATCTATAAGTGGATAGATATCATCAGCGGTAAATGCGACGGCATCCTGACCGATACCAAATAACAGATAATTGTTGCCGTCGTTTACGACTTCGTAATAAAACTCTCTGTGCTGTTCACCGAGCACTAATGGGCCTGAAACGTCGTGTGTGAAGACCAATTCTCCCTGTTTTAGATTGCTTCTTAACTCTGCAATGCTCTTAGGGTAAGCATCGTTTTGAAGTTTAAAGTATTCAATATGCCTGACCAACGACGTCATTGCACTGATTGCGTGAGGCTCAAAGCTTTTACCAATGCTTTTACTGTTGAACACCGCAGGTAAAACAATTCCATACAAAACGACTGTCAGCATCACCCCAGAGAAACCTATTAAGCCAAGCTTCTTTGAGTTTTCTTTGCGGCTCACAAGGGCATTGATGATACATATGATGCCAGGAATAACACCGATTAAGGGGATGAATGAAACACCTGATAGTATAAATGCGCCGCTTCCATGGTGGGTTTTCGACCTGTCTTCCACTTGTTTCTCCATAAAATAAAAAATCCATAAACTGGCTAAAAGTAACAGGCATATTGTGATTCCAATATAAAGGAACGAATTGCCTAGATCATTATGTCCCCGAGACTAAGCCAAATGCCGCTCAGTGATGTTGGAAAACATAATAACAAAAAAAAGGCCTGTCAAAACCAAGCCGGTTACTTAATTTGTGCTCATAGCTTGAGTTAATTTATTGGAAGCCCCATACTGTATATAATTACAGTGCGGGGCTTTATTTTGGAATTACAAAAAAAATCTTACGCAAGGATTTCGGAGACGATACCAAAGGCGTTAAAGGGCCTACAGGTAAACGGATGCAAGAATCCTGCTTGTGCAAACTTCTGTATCGATCCGCATGATTACAATCCAGTAGAATACAGCTTAAGAAAAGGATCTAACCCATTTTATAAAATATCGGGTTCAGGCAGAAATGAACCTAATCTCCAATGCAGAGTGTGTCGCGAGATCACTCCTATCAAATCTAATGTAGGTATTCTAGAGGAGGAGTCCCGTATATCCTCATATTTGCATGAACCCTTATACACTTGCCCAAATACCGAATGTAATAATCACCTTATGTCAGTTTTGCGAGATATTGGACATTTCGTCAAAAACCTACTTTGATAAGTTAAACTGGCTTTATGAGCAAAGTTTAGCATTCGCTAGAGAGCGAGAAATTCGATTATTAAAAACTTCCTATGCTCAAAAAGTCGATATTTGTACTGATAGGCAGGTACATATTAGCTCTTGGAGTGTTCGTAAAGATAAAAGAAACATTGAATTATGGGCGATAGGCAGCGCCGACAATATCAGTGGGTATGTTTTTGGCGTCCACTTTAATTACGATCCATTAATAGATAGAACGGCAGCTGAAATTGATGCCAGCGCAGTAAACCCTAAAATTACGCCGCCACACCTTCAACCTCATGCACGTCTATGGTTACAACGTTATCATAATGAAGAGCTTAGCATGTCGACTCACGAGCATATAAAAGGCCTATCTAAGCTTGAAAATAGTTCATTTGAACAAGCCGAGATATTAGACGGTACTACAAAACTCCCCGATAAAGGTGCTTTGGTTCACAGTGAGTACACCATGTATGCGCACTTCTTATTAGTAGCAAGGCTTTTGGGAAATGTGAAACAAGTGCATTACTCGCTTGATAGAGAAGCCGGAATAAGAAATGCATTTATGCTTGCCAATAAAGAGCGTGTGTCAAATGGTTCAGCTCATGCATTTTATGTCAAAAACAGGACAGGATTGACCGTTGATGAAAAAAAAGAAATCGTAAAAGATTTTTATAAAGCATTTAGAGTCATCGCTGGCAAATCATTCAGATCAGCTACTGGTACGGAAAGATACAATACAATTATTAGCATGCTTCGACAAAATATACCTCAGGCAAAACTTATCCCCTTTAGTAAGCAAATGTGGCTTAGACATCCCCATTTTACAATGCCTGAACCAGAGAAATTAGTGGCCGCGTTAACACCGATAACGCACCTATCCATTCAAGAGCAATCTGAGCTATATAAACCTTCTTCTCTTGCCGCAATAGATAGGTTTTTCATGTTCGTTAGACGCCGAGTAAGTCTTCTTGAGCGGAGTAAGTCTGTAGCATCAAGCGAGCGCCGCAAATGGCATGGGTACAGTGCCTATGACCCTTATTCATATTTGAAGGTCATGGAGATTGTGCGGCTCTTTTACAATTATTGTTTAAAGGCAAAAGATGGGACAACAGCAGCTATGAGACTTGGTTTGGCAAAGAGACCAATCAGATTAGAGAGTATTGTATATTTTGAAAAGTGATTTAAGACATTGCAACTCACTGGTTAATAATAAGAAATCCATGATATTGTATTGCATCGAGAGTTTTAGAGGAAAAGTAATAATGATTGTAAAAGGATTTACTATAGGGCTGTTATTCATTAGCTTGAGCGGTTGCGCTTCATTTATCGCCAATCAAATGACAAGTCCCAAAAAATCTAACGTAGAGGGCAATATCTCAGACTGGGCTATTGTGCAACAATTGTGTGATACAAACAATTACTGTGTTAAAGCAATAGGTTTAGGTGAGTCTGCCGAAGGTGATTATAGTCTAAAATTTAGGTTTCATATCAATGATAATCATAAAATCTGGCGCTACGAAACCAAAAGTGACGGCGTAGAAACCGCCAAACCACTTGCGAACCATTTGATATTGCTCTTTACTGGATATAGCCAACCCACTGAAGTCTTATATATACATCAATTATGGTTACAACGCATGACGGGCGCAGAAGTCATCGTTCTACCTAGTGCTGAAAACACAGAGACGTTTAAATTTGGTCTAGATTACGCCCCTCCTATCGTTGCTGAAATTCAAAGATTAAACCCTGCAAAGGTGCACCTTATTGGATTTTCAATGGGCGCATTAGCAGCGATTGAGGTTGAGAAACAAATTGACAATGCCAAACTCTATTTAGTCGCGCCAATGACCGACTTTGACTATTCAGCTAAAGCGATTTACGACATTCTGTATAGAGATAAAATATACGCGACGTTTATCTCCCAAGATACGCTTGAGGATGCAATTCAAATTGTTTATGAGGAGTCAGGAACAACATCAAAAGATACTGATTTAATAGCAAAACTGAATAGGGTAACTTCACCCACATTTATCTATGCATCTTATGAAGATAGGGTTGTTGAGTATTCCGCTTTTAACGCTATTCCAAATGATAATGTTGATGTAAATATTTACGGAGAGTTAAATCATTTGGAAATGGTTGCCCTATTAAGTCAGGATTTGATGACTGACTTCGTATCTGATTTACTTGAGAGGCCAGTGTTAAAGAGTGAAATTACAACTTTGGGTATATTGTGTGATTTTGATGATGATGATTGTCTAAATCAACTACCTGATTAGCGCACAAAAAATAAGGCGAGTTCAAAAACTCGCCTTAGCACAAATTAAGTAACCGACTTGCTGTCAAAACAGGCCTTTTCAATCACGAATACTCAATCAAACGCTTACTTTTATAGATGCGTCTCAAAAAGCTTATGAATCCGTCTATATTCATCCAACCAAGAGCTTGGCTGCACAAAGCCGTGAGGCTCCACTGGATAAATTGCGGTTTCAAAATCCTCTTTTTCAAGCTCAATGAGGCGCTGTACGAGGCGCACAACATCCACAAAAAACACATTATCATCTACCATAGGTGCATTCATAAGCAGCGGCTTATTTAAACCTTCTGCAAAGTAAATGGGTGAACTGCGCTCGTAGGCAATAGGGTCGACATCGGGCGTGTTCAAAATGTTTGATGTGTAAGGCGTGTTGTAGTGTGCCCAATCAGATACTGGACGAAGCGCAGCGCCTGCTTGGAACAGCTCTGGCTCGTTAAACAATGCCATAAAGGTTAAGAACCCTCCGTAGGAGCCGCCATAGGTGCCAATGCGTCCACGGTCAACGTTAGCATTTTCAACAATCCAATCCACCCCGTCTTTTAAGTCTTGTATTTCTGGCGTGCCCATTTGACGATAAATGGCGGTACGCCAATCGCGCCCGTAACCCGCAGAGGCTCTAAAATCCATATCAAGTACTACATAACCTTGAGACACAAGCAGGTTATGGTACATATACTCGCGGAAGTAACCTGACCATCCCATATGTGCGTTTTGCAAATAGCCCGCACCATGGTTAAACACAACGGCTCTGCGTTTTTCAGTGCTGTTGTCGGTAGGTAGATATACGCGAGAGTAAATCGGTTGCTCGGTGTGACTAGAGGGTATCGCAACAATCGACGGTGCCTGCCAGTCAATAGACAAGTAAGCATCACTTACCGTACTGCTCAGCTTTTGCGCTTGCGCATCTGCGGTAAGTTCCAGTGTATAAAGCTCTGGTGGCATCGTGAGTTTGCTGTGCGTTAACAGCAGTGCATCTTCATTAGGACTCACTACAAAATCGGTCATACCATTTAAGTTGGTCAAGGCAACACTTTCACCGGTGGTTAAATTGGTACGATAAATCTCGTAAATACCAGGGTGCTTTTTGTTAGCTTTATAATAAGCGTGATTATCATCTCCTGAGATACGCACGTTATCAACAAGGTAGGTTCCCGATGTGATTTGACGGGCTTCGCCTTCTAAAGGTTTTACATACAGGTGAGCGTAACCTGACTCTTCAGACAGATAATAGAGAGTTTCGCTGTCTTCTAACCATCCAAACTGATTGAAGCGATAGTTAATCCAAGCATCGTCGTGCAATCTGTGCTGCGTGGTAAAAGAAGTATCCTCAGCGACATCAAGGGTCACAAGCCAGCGGTCTTTGTTATCCCACGCTTCAAGCATTAACGCGACATCTGTGCCGTTGTCGTGCCAGCGTATTGGCATGCCAGTGTTGTACCAATCAAATAGTAAGCCAATATCACGGGGTAAACGGTTTGCCGTGTAGGTCTCACCGCGTCTTTCAGCATTTTCACGTTTTACATCTTCTAAGACGTCTTCGTTGTATCCCGGCAGGTTTACGTAGCTGATTTTACGCTGAGTGCCGTTTTGCAAGTCCAGTAAATAAACATAGTGATTCACAGGTTTTGCATCGGCTACACGCTGACGAACTGGTTTTGCCGCAATACGACCATCTTCTTCAATATAATCAGGCATGATGTCGGTGTCTGAACGCGTTTCTACATTATCGCGAGTCACCACAATGGCATGATTGCCCGACGGGGAAATGCTTGCCAATACATTTTGATAATTTTTATCTAAATAAAACTCCGATGACATGACCGCAGCGTTGGCACTTTTTATCGCGTTGCGCATATCTTCTGTGTCTTGGCGATTTTTGCGCTGCACATTTTCATACTGAATAAGTTTAAGCTGTTCTTGTGCGATATAGTCTTTAGGTGGTTTTACCGCTTGGGGTTTATCTGCAAAGGCCCACGATAGTAGCTGTTGATAACGCCCAGTTTTTACGTCTATGGCATAAAATGCGTTGCCAACTTGATATGATATGCCGGTTTCTTGAAAGTAGCTTAAGTTTCGTGCTATGGCAGCATCACGTGTGAGTTGAATCGTAGCGCCAGCACCACGCATTTTCGCAAATACGTCGCCCTCATAAATCCATGCAATGAAATCATGATCTTTGTCGTCAATTTTTTCGTCAAACGACATTTCATGTAAGCTAGCTAGTGGAACTTTATCACCATTACCCTGCCCAATACCTGTTGCATAAAGGTCTCGGATAACAGAGCCCTCACGCTTGCGGTAATACATCATCGATTTACCGTCTGGCGAGAAAAACGCGTCCTGTGGCTGACGGCCCAACCAATCAGGATCAGACATGATCTGTTCCATAGTTAGCTCAACGCTTTGCGCCTGCTGAGGAGCTGCATTCGCAGTTTGTTGCGTCATGGTGGTAGTATTGAAGTTGGACGAAGGGCTCGCACTAACGGTATTACTATCTGCTGCTGTTGCAACACAACCGCTCACAAAGGCAGCCGCAATTAAAGTCATACTGAGTTTAGTTTTATTCATATAGAGTCTTATTTTTTGTTATGTAAAGGTAAATAACTTGCTATAAATGATTACACCGCATAGTTTACACGGTTGTGATCTAAATAAAATCATCATCAATACAAATGAGGGTAATTTCATCATTTGTTGTAAAAGGATACCCATGAAAACGTTATTAACAGGGGCAGCACTGCTGCTAAGCTCAACACTCGTCAGTGCCAATGAGTGCCCAGATGTACTTAAACACATGAAACGTAAGCTTAATTCACAAGAAGTCGTGAATTTGTGTGAAGCTTACTCTGGTAAAGCCGTATTATTTGTAAACACCGCCAGTAAGTGTGGTTTTACACCGCAATTTGAGGGCCTAGAGGCACTTTACACAGAACACAAAGACGAAGGCTTTGTAATATTAGGCTTTCCTTCCAATGATTTTGCACAAGAATACGCAGACGAAAGTAAAACAGCAGAAGTATGTGAACTAACCTACGGGGTTAACTTCCCAATGTTCGAGCCTATTTCGGTGAGAGGCGACAGTGCTGACCCACTTTACGCAAAGCTGGCTGAAGAAACGGGTAAGTCGCCAAAGTGGAATTTCAATAAATATTTGATGGATAAGAACGGTAACATCGCGCATTACGGATCGCGTACTCGTCCTGATGATGAAGACTTCTTAGCGGATATTAACAAGGCCATTGCCGGTAACTAACGTATTACTGCGTTTGCGTTAAGCAAAAAAAGCCCCGCTTTCGCGGGGCTATCAACACACTCAACTAGGAACACACTAATAATCAGTAATGAGCTTACTAACTATTGTTACTTATTAGTGTTCAACTACTGTAAATGGTTCACAATATTTTCTTCAAAATTTTTCCACGCCTCATTCGCAGACGCCTCACCCATCGCAAGTCCTTCTAAATAAAAGAATTTTGCATCAACCAGCCCTATGAATCCTAACAAATTTTTAATGTACGGCGTTTGAGTATCCATATCCGTACCAACATACTTTCCGCCCCTCGCAGCAATAACAGTAGCCTGCTTTCCTTTTAATAAACCTTCTGGACCATTTTCAGTGTATCGAAAGGTCACGCCTGCTCTAACCACTCGGTCAAAAAAAGCTTTAAGTGCTGAAGGCATACCAAAGTTATACATGGGAACGGCGAAGATAATTTCATCCGCACGCTGTATTTGTGCAATAAAGGTTTCTGACCAACTTGCTAATTGTGCTTGCTCTTCGGTGCGCTGCTCGCTAGGGATGCCCCACGCAGCCATTTCAGCGCCACTTAAGTGCGGCAATAGCAGTTCATTTAGGTCAATATTGGTGACTTCAATCTCTTGTTTATTGGACAATGCCGCAAGGTACGCGTCGCTCGCTTTGTGACTATTTCCGGCTTTACCTTGAAGACTGCTATTAACAACTAATACTTGTTTCATAAATGTATCTCTGTGGTGGTAGTAATGTAGTAACACAGAGTAAACATCAACAAAGTCGATGTATATTGCAATAATATGCAAAATATTTACGATTTTTTAGAAAGGTTTTATTTGCTTAGCGCTCAGAACACACCGCTAAGGCTTGAGCGATATCGTCAATCACGTCTTGCGCATCTTCTATTCCGATACTCATACGAATCATACTATCTCCAATTCCCATTACCTCCCGTTGCTCAGGGCCATTTTCATAGAAGATAGTAGTCGCAACCGGAAGAGCAAGCGTGCGAGTATCGCCTAGGTGGGTTGCACAAATCACTAATTGAAGTGCGTTTAAAAACTTACGCATATCTATATTATTGTTCAGTTCAAAACTGAGGATGCCACCAAATTGACCATTAAATAAGGCCTTCGCTCGAGCATGTTGCGGATGCTCAGGCATGCCTGGATAAAACACTTTCGCCACACTCGCATGCGTGTCTAGGAATTTAGCGATTGCCATGGCGTTTATACAGGTTTTATCTAAGCGTAAATTAAGGGTTTCAAGGCCTACTGAAATTTGGTGCGCCGAGGCAGGAGCCAATGTCGCACCCATATCTCGTAACCCGCGCTTGCGAATTTGCGTCAACCCCCATTGAGAGGTATCTGCCACTTTATACTTATCAGAGATATTACTGAAATTTTCCCAGTTATAATTTCCTAAATCTACAGCTGCCCCACCTAATACGTTGCCATGACCACCGATGTATTTGGTTAATGAGGTAACTATCATCGATACATTAAGCGCTTTTGCATTAAGCATCGTCGCGGGTGTCATCGTGTTATCTAAGATAAATAGTAAATCATGTTCCGTACATAACTTAACGATACCTTCGATATCACTGACTTGCGTACCAGGGTTGGCAATAGACTCACAGAATACTAGGGTGGTGTTTTCGTTTATGGCGTCTTGTACGCATTGCGCGTAGCTTACGTCAACGAAAGAAATTTGAATCCCAAACTGCTGCAAGGTTTCCATAAAGCTTCTGGTATTGCCAAATAAAAACTGACTAACAATGATGTGATCGCCAGCTTTGAGTAGCGAAAAAAGCACACCACTAATGCCTGCCATGCCTGTAGCAAAGGCTACTGCACCTACTCCATCTTCTAACGCACAGAGCATATTTTGCAAAGCAACAGCTGAGCCTGATGAGCTGCGCGAGTACACATGCCCTGCTTCTTTACCCTGAAAAACAGACTCTAATTGGGCAACGTCTTCAAACTCAAACAAAACAGAATTGTTGGTCGCTTCGTGCACCGCGCCATGTTGTGGACGGTTAAGCAGTCGGTCAGCATGAACCAGTTGCGTGTTGCTAGTGGATTTTTTCACGGTTATGTTTACTTTTTGTATTTGAGATGGAAATGCGCTTACTGCGGACAATCACAGAATTTAATTGATGTTAGCGAAACTAAGCTCTATTGTATAGCCAGCTTTTAAATTATTGGTTTATTTACCGTATTTCTCGATGTGCATTCTATTTATCGCCGTTAATCAACATCCCAATTATCCGCTTATTGTTGCCGCCAATCGTGACGAGTTTCATGCTCGTGCAACTCAGCACTCACATTTTTGGCCATCACATCCAGACATATTAGCGGGAAAAGATCTCGTCGCAGGCGGTAGCTGGATGGGCATCTCGCAATCAGGCAAATTATCTGCATTAACCAATATTCGCGCACCAGAAAAAGAGCGTAGTAACGCCATCAGTCGCGGCGAATTAGTCATAAACTATTTGAGCCAAGACTACACCCAACAAGACTACCTGCGCCACTTATCTAAGCATGCAAACAACTATAATGGCTACAACCTGCTGTTTGGAAATTTAGATTCGTTACAGGTATATAATAATTATGAAGACTCTACTTACAACCTAACCGATGGCGTGTATGGGCTCTCAAATGCGAGTTTAAACAGTCCATGGCCAAAACTAGATTTAGGGCGAAGTGAACTCGCAAAGTATTGTCAGCAAGGTGGTGTATTCAATATAGAGCATTTGTTTAATCTGTTAGGTAACGATACCCAAGCAAACGATGAAGTCTTGCCGCAAACAGGCGTACCCATCGAGTGGGAACGCAGGCTTTCTTCTATATTTATACAGTCAGATGACTACGGAACCCGCTCTAGCACCGTATTGTTGCTCGACAAGTACCGTCAAATTTTTTGGCAAGAAAGAAGCTTTGATAAAAACGCAGTCGTCGTTGGCCAGCAAAGCTATCACTTTAGTCTTGATTAAGACCTAAGACAATAGACGTATGGCGTTCGTTTATGGTGAAATTTATTCGATATTTCACACAAATAGGGCATAATACGAACTCATGCATTCGGCGCTATTCGCGCCGTAAACATTGCACACTACTTGTCAAAAAATTAGAGGAATATCATCTGTGTTTGAAACGCTACCTGCCCTTCCCCCCGACCCAATTCTAGGCTTATCTGCTGCGTATAAAGAAGATAGTAACCCAAAAAAAATTGACCTAGGTGTTGGTGTTTATAAAGATGAGTATGGTAATACGCCGATTTTAAAGGCCGTTAGCCAAGCACAAGTGTTATTGCAAGAGCGCGAGACTTCTAAAGTTTATATCACGCCGCAAGGGCATCAGGGTTTCATAGACGGCATGCTCTCTCTTATGTTTGGTGAACATAGCCAAGTATTAGGCGATACTCGCGTAGCCGCGGTGCAAGCACCCGGCGGATGTGGCGCGCTGCGTATATTAGCTGAGCTACTCATGCGCTGTAATGAAGACACAGTGGTATGGGTGAGCGACCCTACTTGGGCAAATCATATTCCCTTATTGGGCGATGCAGGATTAACACTAAAAACCTATCCGTATTTCGATAAAGACACCGCCAGTATCAAATTCGACGAAATGATGGACTGCTTGGCAAAAGTAAAAAAAGGCGATGTCGTGTTATTACACGGTTGTTGCCACAACCCAACCGGAGCTGATTTAAGCAAAGAACAGTGGCAAGCGGTTGCTGAACTAGCCGTAAACACCGGCTTTTTACCGTTTGTTGATGTCGCCTATCAAGGCTTTGGTGACGGTATCGAAGAAGACGCTTATGGGCTGCGGTTGCTTGCAAATAGCGTTGATGAAATGGTCATAGCGGCGTCATGCAGTAAGAACTTTGGCCTATATCGTGAGCGCGTTGGTCTCGCGGCGATTGTGAGTCAAAATGCGACAGTGAGCAAAATCACTCAATCGCAAATACAATCTGTTGCTAGAGGCATATACTCCATGCCGCCATCTTACGGTGGTGCCTTAGTTGATATTATTTTGAGCAACCCTTCACTTACTCACACATGGCGTGGTGAAGTATCAGATATGCGTGAGCGCATGATCACCTTACGTGAACTGCTTGTGACGAACCTTCACAAACAAGGTGTGCATAAAGATTTCAGCTTTATAAACCAACAAAAAGGTATGTTTTCATTTTTGTGCATTGCGCCTGAAATTGTGCAGCGCCTTAGAAGTGAGCATAGCGTCTATTTTGTTGACTCAAGCCGCATCAATATTGCGGGTATCAATAAAACCAACGTTGAAGTTCTGGCAAAAGCGATTGCCGACACGCTCAAAAAGTAAGATGTTTTGATATGTGTAGAGGGCAAATGTTTGGCAACCCAGCCAAACGCTGCCCTCACTGCTCTGCTCTTGCGTGCTTTGATTGCAACACGCAAGGCCGCTCATTTTTCCTTTGACGATTATTTTAATGCCACCCTTGTCGCCACACGCTGTCGTCCTTTAAATCATGCCAATCTAAAAACCGTTCCTCTTTGCTCATGATGGCTTGAATTTGGCAATCTACCACTACCTGCTCTTCGTCGTACTCAACCGATACAATAACAAAATGCTTTTGTTTATTAATGGGCCTTACCGCTGTCCATTTACTGTGAAGCAACTTTTTAGGATTAACCTTGTTTGGCATAACTACGATCTTCTTTTTCGTCAATGTGTCGATAACAACGTTAAAGGGTGAATAGATATAAATACGTATCCGTCATAATGTATACGTATGGGCAACGTCAAACGACTTTATTCACTTGAAAATACGTTATCCTCCACCACGGTATAACGTGAGTCATTTAACGAGGCTCGCAAACTAAACAAATTTGTAGCCAAAATACTTTAAAGGTTGTCATGAAAGGTATCGTATTTACTGAGTTTAATGAAATGGTGGAAACTCGCTTTTCTCCAGAAATGCTCGACGAAATCATCACAGAGTGTGACTTAACATCTGGCGGCGCTTACACTGCAGTAGGCACCTATGATCATGGCGAACTGATACAGATGGCACAAGCGCTTTCAGATAAAACCAACACACCGGTGGAGCAATTAGTGTTTGCTTTTGGCGAGCATCTTGCCGTTCGATTTTCAGTTTTGTTTACCTCGTTCTTTGACGCGACTAACAACACCTTCGACTTTATGAAAACCCTCGATAATCATATTCACGTTGAGGTGAAAAAGCTGTATCCCGATGCAGACCTTCCCTCGTTTAGTTTTGATGATAGCGATGCTAGTTGTTTAATCATGGAGTATCGCTCTAGTAGAGGCCTATCTGATTTGGCCCATGGATTGATGACCGGTGTTATCAGACATTATCAAGAAAACATCACGATAAATGTAGAGCATGTTGTCGGTAAAGAGCACGTGCGATTTCATTTGCTTGCTCAATAACTAGGTCGATTATGACTGAAGACGACGCAAAAAAAATTGCCTTTTTAGAGCGCAGAGTCGAACGCGAAAAATCCGCGCGGCGAGCCTCTGAGTTTATCTTAGAAGAAAAAAGTCATGAGCTCTATCATGCTAATCAAAAGCTCCTTAAGGCGATACGCGACCTTGAAATTCTGACCTTAGCCGTTGAGCAAAGCCCTATTATCGTCTTGATTTCAGATGTGGCTGGGGTTTTAGAATACGTTAACCAAGCATTTATTGACATCAGTGGCTTGAAGAAAGCAGACGTCATTGGGCAAAGCATTCCGAGTTTAGGCTTGAATATCAAGGGCGAAGTAAAAGAGGGAGTGCGTCTTGTCATCAACGAGAAACTCACATGGAAAAGCCAAATTACTGGCATTGCCCCAGATGGATTCGAATACCAATTGTCCATTAGTATTTCTCCAGTCTTAGACAATGATAACAAAGTCGCTCACTTACTATACAACTGCCAAGACATCACCAAACAAAAACAAAATGAACAAAAAATATACGAGCTCGCACACCACGACTCACTAACAGGGCTCGCGAATCGCTACAGTATTGATGCTATTTTAGAGCAAGCTATTAGCACCGCTCAGCGCAACAAGACCCAAGTATCTGTTCTATTTGT
The DNA here is from genome assembly GCF_018595715.1 of Glaciecola sp. XM2. Taxonomy (GTDB): domain Bacteria; phylum Pseudomonadota; class Gammaproteobacteria; order Enterobacterales; family Alteromonadaceae; genus Glaciecola. The sequence continues at coordinate 191,314 of NZ_JAHEOJ010000014.1, read as the reverse complement.
GGACATGGACCGTTTTAAGCGTATTAATGACGATCATGGCCACAAGTTTGGCGATGCGCTCTTACAGCAAGTCGCCCATCGCTTACAGGGCATTTGCAGACGCAAAAGCGATTATCTCGCGCGTATTGGCGGGGATGAGTTTTTAGTGGTACTGACTGATACGAAAGACTCGACATTTAGTAGTTTGACCGCCGAGAGCATTATTGAAGTGCTTAGCTTACCGTATTTAATTGAAGGCCAAGAGCTTAAATCAACTCCTAGTATCGGCATTTCACTTTACCCAAATGACGGAACGACCACCAGTGAACTCATTAGCAATGCCGACGCGGCGATGTATCACGTTAAACAGAATGGTCGCAGAAGATACAGCTACTTTACCAAAGAGCTTAATCAAATTGTTGATGAAAAGAACAAAATTGAGCAAGAATTACGCATCGCGCTTGCGCAAGACAACCTGCAGCTGTTCTATCAGCCGCAAGTATATTTATCACAAGAGAGAGTGTTTGGGGTAGAAGCGCTGCTTAGATGGAATCACCCTACCATGGGCTTTATTTCGCCCGACAAATTTATTCCAATTGCCGAGGAGCGCGGACTGATTTATGAAGTGGGATCATGGGTCATCAAAACCGCATTTGCTCAACAAAAGAAATGGAAGTCTTTGGTAGATGTGCCAGTAAAGTTAGCGATAAATCTATCTGCCAAGCAAATAGAAAATAAACAGTTTATTAGCGATATAAAAGGTGCGTTGCTCATTTATGATATTGACCCCTCGATGATTGAGCTTGAGATCACAGAATCCATAGCCATGGAAAATCCTGATCATTCCATTAAAACCCTCAACAAATTGCGCGAATTGGGATTTGAGCTTGCTATTGATGACTTTGGTACAGGTTATTCATCACTGTCGTATTTAAAAATGCTACCTATTCAAACTTTAAAACTCGATAAGTCGTTTATTGATAATTTAGAAAATGACCAAGATAGTCTGAAGATTTGTAAAGCATCCATTTCTTTAACCCATGATTTAGGTCTTCGCTTTGTGGCCGAGGGCGTTGAAACAAAATGGCAGGCTAGCTTTCTACAAGAAAACAGTTGTGATGTGCTACAAGGCTATTACTTTAGTAGGCCCGTGCCTGCTGAGCAAGCCTTTGAATATATGCAAAATTTTGATTGGGACTCGATCTAAGCGCTTGCTTTTAATGCCGCATTAGCCTTTAATAACACCATTCATTTACCGTTTTAGATCATTATTTTTACGCACATGCATGCCTCACTGATTAAATTCTGCTGTTTGCTGTTTGTCCTACAAGGCATGTTTTCTAACATCGTCTCGGGGCATAATTTGCGCACGCTTAATGCGCAAAGCGACGCAGATGTGTTGGTCATTTGCACTGGTAATGAGACTAAATGGATTTCTGCACAGCAATATTTTGATTTTGGCAAAATTGTTGAAATACAGGCCCCCGCAGACGCCGACGAAAGCCGCTTATCACTCGCATGCGCAAATGCTCATGCTTTTGAAAACAAACTAGGTAGTCATATGTCTACTTGGCTACTGTTAGCATGGCAAAGTAGCAGTGAAGACCGCTTTCAAGCTTTATATTCTCGCCTTTTACCACAACCTTTCTACCTTCTCGCAAGTACCAGAGCGCCTCCGCAAGTCCTCAATAGTTAATAAACATTCTACATCATATTTTTAACTAACCCTTATAGGGTCTTGTGGACACCATAATGAAAAAAATACAACACTTCGCCTTAAGTGCGTGCGCCTTAGCCTTGGCTCATACTGCAATAGCAACTGAAAACGCCGACATCGAATCCATAGAAGTTGTCGGCAGGATAAATACTTTTGTTTCAAACTCAGAAATTAAACTTAACCAAGCAAGTTCGCCAGATATGCGTGCTCAGCTACAAACATTACCGGGCCTAAACGTGAATGGAAACGGAACCGTTTCTGGCGTTTTACAATATCGAGGGCTTTTTGGTGATCGCGTGCGCATTAATATTGACGGCAACGAAATTGCTGGTGCAGGCCCTAATGCCATGGATAGTCCGTTATCTCACGTGATTAGTAGTGTTTTTCAAACTGTAACCTTGCACCAAGGTATTGCCCCAGTATCTGTGGGCGCAGAAACCCTTGGTGGAGCAGTTGAAATCGACGAATACGCATTTGATATAAACCAGTCCGATGTTTGGCAAACCCAAGGCGGTGTGAATGCTCTGTGGACCAACAATAACCATAAAGCTGCCAGTGCTTTAGTTTTCACTACCGCAAATGGTCGTTACTTTAGCGCAAGCGCTGACATTCAAGAAGGCGACAACTATGAAGCTGGGAATGGTGTAACAGTACCCTCAACATTTTATGAGCGCGGCGCACTTAAACTAAGGGCTGGGTTTGAAAATACCAAACACCGCGCAGATGTCTCCGTTGCCAAAAGGGACACTAATGAGTCAGGCACGCCTGCATTAGCGATGGACATCAATTTTGTGGACGCGCTGTGGTATCGACTCTCTCATCGTTTTATCGCAAATGAAAACTGGCAAGTACACACTCAAGTGTTCGGTAATCAAAATGAACATGACATGGATAACAATTCACTTAGAACTCCACCAATGCCGGCGATGTTTAGGCTAAATAGTGTATCGAGTGAAGCATCGGGGATCACATCAAAGCTTGTACATGAAGTCGCAGATAATACGTTTGAAATAGGCGCTGAGCTATACAAACGCAAACATGAGTCGTTTATTACTAACCCTCGTAACGCAATGTTTTTTATCAATAACTTCAATAATGTAAACAGGGATAGGGTCTCAGCTTATTTGCAGTATTCGAGCAAATACCAAAACTGGGATTGGCAAACAGGCGTCAGGGTCTCTCAAGTGAGCAGCAGTGCTGATGATGTTGGCACTAACATGGCTATGATGAACCCAAATGTCGCTGCGTTACAAAACACCTTTAATAACGCCGACCGGTCTAAATCGTTCAACTTGTTAGATTTGGTATTTAAAGTCAACATTCCTTTGTCTGACAACTTATCTATGCAAGGCTCTGGTGCCATCAAAGAAAGAGCTCCCATTTATAGTGAGCTATATAGCTGGTTTCCGTTAGGTGTTTCAGCAGGATTAGCTGACGGTCGAAACTACATCGGCAATCTTGATTTAGATAAAGAAACCGCGCGTAAGCTTGACCTTGGTTTGGTGTATCAAGCTAATGGTCTTGTGGTGGCCGGCAGCCTCTTTTACAGCGACATCGACGATTATATTCTCGGGACGCCATCTACCAGTCAGGCAGCAAACAATATTGCCATGATGAACAATATCCAAGCACCACTTCAATGGAATAATACTGATGCAACACTCGCAGGAATTGAGGGGCGACTTGTTGGTCAGCTTAATGAGTACTGGTCGGTTCAAGGCACGTTCGAATACGTTCGAGGCAAACAGACCTCACCGATTGATCAAGACTTGTATAGACTTGCGCCTCTGAACCTTAATGTGCGCCTTGATTATCAGCGCAATCAATGGGGCTGGCATGCAAGCGCTCGTAGTTTAGGAGCGCAAAACAAGGTGGCTGAGCAACAAAATGAGACGCCTACCGCAGGTTATACGGTATTTAACACTGGGGTAGATTATCAAGTGAATGACCAACTTACAGTAACCTTGATGGCTGAAAACTTATTAGATAAATTCTATGAGGACCACTTGACAGGGATTAATCGTATTGCACAAACCGAAGTACCTAGAGGCGCGAAAATACCTGGGGCAGGCAGAAATGTAGGTTTGTCGGTGCAATACCAGTTTTAAGCAATTAAAACAAACAAGCCATTAGCAATGTTATCAGCGCATGTGGATAACCCACCCACATGCGCTGATTTTTTTAAGCTATCATGCCGCCATCAACAACCACGCACGCACCCGTGGTGTAGCTAGAAGCATCCGACACTAAGTACAATACTGTGCCCGCCATTTCGTCTGGGTCAGCTACGCGTCCTAATGGTATTTGCTTTAATGCCATTTTTAGGATGGTGTCATTGGTGGTAAGCGCTGAAGCAAATTTTGTATCGGTCAAGCCTGGTAGCAAGGCATTGACACGAATGTTGTGGCGACCACACTCTTTGGCAAATGCCTTAGTCATGCTGATAACCGCAGCTTTAGTGATGCTATAAATTCCCTGCATATCACCTGGCGTGACACCGTTTACCGATGCGGTATTGAGAATTACACCGCTGCCTTGCTCACGCATCATTTTGCCAGCCTCAACCGACATGAAGAAGTAACCGCGCACGTTTACATCTACTGTTTTCGCATACGCGGCTAAATCAGTATCGAGGATATGCCCAAAATATGGGTTTGCCGCCGCGTTATTGACCAAAATATCAATGCGTCCAAACTCTTTTTTGATATGTTCAAAGATGGCGGTAATTTGCTCCATCTCGCCAACATGACAAGGAAATGCAGAAGCCTTACCACCGCTATCACGGATGCTTTGTGCCACTGCTTCACATGCTTCTATTTTGCGGCTCGATACCACAACATGCGCGCCTTTTGCCGCAAGTAACCTTGCAATAGACTCTCCGATACCACGGCTAGCGCCAGTGACTAAGGCAATTTTGCCTGTTAAATCAAATAAATCTTTCATCGTTATTGTCCTTTTATCAATCTCTTAAGCTAACATGCCGCCGTCTAAGGTCAGCGAGTGCCCGTTCATAAAGCTACTTTCGTCGCTGCATAACCACGCAATAGCCCCAGAAATCTCTTCAACACGGCCTAGGCGCTTCATTGGGCTCGCTTTAATAATGCTTTGTTGTTGACGCTCATTCATGTGTGCAAGGGTGTTTTGCACCATGGGCGTGTCGATAAAACTTGGACAAACAGCGTTAAAACGTATGTTGGCTTTTGCATATTCTAACGCTGCTGATTTGGTTAAACCAATTACGCCATGCTTGGATGCACCGTATGCAGAAATAAGCGGTGTAGAGCGCAAACCCGCCACTGAGGCAACATTAATCACGTGTCCACCGTTGGCAAACATGCAAGGAATAGAAGCGCGCATGCAGTGCCACACTCCTTTTAGGTTGACGGCGATGTTGCGATCAAAATCGTCATCGCTTAGCTCGTGTAATGGCGCGGGTTTATGATCAATACCGGCATTGTTAATAGCAACATCTAGCTTACCTAAATGCTTCATGGTAAACGCAAACAACGCCTCTACCGATGCTTTGTCGGCCACGTCTACTTTATGAAAGGTAATGCTCAAGCCCTCATCGGCGGCTTGTTGAGCGATTTTTTCGCCTGCCTCTACTGCTAAATCAGCAATAACGACGTTTGCACCGCGTTTAGCTAATAGTTGTGCACTAGCGGCACCAATACCCGATGCGCCACCGGTAATTAAAATGGCTTTGCCTTCTACATTTGCTGCCGGATATGTCATTCTGCGTCTCCTACTTTAAGAATAAGTTTGCCAAAATTTTCACCCTTAAACAGCATCATCAGTGTCTCAGGGAAGGTTTCAATACCGTCAACCACATGCTCTTTGACTTTCATCTGACCACTTTGAATCCAACCGCCAATCTCTTGCATAGCAGTGGGATATTCTTTTATGTTGTCAAACACAACAATCCCTTCCATTCTTGCGCGATTAACGAGCAAAGACAGGTAGTTTGAAGGGCCTTTTACTGGCGTTGTGTTGTTGTATTGGCTAATGGCGCCACAAATCACGATACGCGCTTTAAAATTAATGCGGGTCAGCACATCATCCAAGATTTCTCCGCCCACGTTATCAAAAAACACGTCTACACCATCTGGGCAGGCCTGTTTAAGCGCTTGTTTTACATTTTCATTTTTGTAGTCGATAGCCGCGTCAAAACCTAATTCGTCAATAAGAAACTGGCACTTATCTTTTCCGCCAGCAATCCCAACTACTCGACAACCTTTGATTTTCGCAATTTGGCCGACTAAGCCACCCACTGCCCCAGCGGCGCCAGAAATCACGACTGTTTCACCGCTTTTGGGCTCGCCAGATTTAATCAATCCAAAATAGCCGGTCATACCTGGCATGCCCAGCACACCGAGGTAGTAAGATAAAGGTGCAAGCTTAGGGTCAACTTTATGAACACCCTTGCCATTGCTCACGCTGTATTGCTGCACACCATCATAGCCCACCACAAAGTCCCCTTTGCTAAAGCCGTCAAGCTGACTGTCGATAACTTGCCCAACAGTGCCTGCGCGCATCACCGCGCCAATTTGCACTGGTTCAATGTAAGATTTCGCATCGTTTAACCAACCACGCATGGCGGGATCTAACGATACGTACAATACTTTTACCAACATTTCGCCGGCTTTAATCGTAGGAATATCGTTTTCCTCAAATTCCCAATTTTCACGCGTTGGCTCGCCTACTGGGCGTGCTTTTAATTTCCATTGTTTGTTCATGTGTTGTGCCTCTTAAAACCAGTCTGTTTGCATGCTTGCGCATACATCGTTATTGCTATGTAGAACTTGTAAATCGCGCTCTATGCTGGGCAATTCCCAATCGATAAAGTATTTTGCCGCCTGCACCTTACCGCGATAAAAGTTTGCTGCTGAATCGCTGTCACTTGTGGCAATTTTTGGCTCTGCAACACTTGCCTGACGAATCCAAATCCAACTCACAACAATGGTGGCAAATGCATTCATCAATGCCTGTGCATTTGCTGAAAGGGTCATTTGCTTATCGCTTTGTAAGGCTGAGGCAACATGCGTTAAGAGCTCATGCAGTTTAGCTAAATACACACCTAGCTTTTTCGCCAAAGCCGCGGCTTCAGGGGTTGTGATCTTGGCCATATCCCGCTGTATTTCTTGCTGCAAGATAGTTAGGCCTAAACCATTTTTTTGCCATAGCTTTCTGAAACTTAAATCCAATGCCTGAATACCATTAGTGCCCTCATGTATGGGGTTAAGACGATTATCGCGCCAGAACTGCTCAGAGTAATATTCACGGGTATAGCCAGAGCCGCCTAGCACCTGTATGCCAAGATCATTGGCTTTTGGGCCATACTCAGATGGCCATGCTTTGAGCACCGGTGTGAGTAAATCAAGGAGCTCTTGTAAACCTTCTTTGGTTTTGACATCGCCACAAGTGTTAATGCGGTCGATGAGGTTTGAACCATACAAACAAAGTGCAATGCCGCCCTCAGTGTAGGCTTTTTGTGCGAGCAACATGCGTTTGACGTCGCCGTGTTGAATGATAGGCGCAGCGGGGTCTTCTGGTTTAGTATGCGGAGCAACTCTGCCTTGGGTGCGGTCTTTCGCAAAATCTAATGAATACTGATACCCACGATAACCAATCATGGCGGCACCAAAGCCAACGCCAATGCGTGCTTCGTTCATCATCATAAACATATAGCGCAGACCAAAATGCTCTTCACCCACTAAATAGCCATGACAGTCGTCATTTTCACCGAAGGTGAGCGCGGTTGATGTTGTGCCTCTGTAACCTAATTTGTGCAGTAGCCCAGCGAGCTGAACGTCGTTACGATCTGCAGGGTTACCCTGAACGTCTAAGCGATACTTGGGCACCACAAATAGTGATATTCCTTTTACGCCAGCAGGACCACCCGGCACCTTAGCCAACACCAAATGCACAATATTATCAGACAGCTCATGCTCACCGCCTGAGATATAAATCTTTGAACCCTTAACGCGGTACGTTCCATCCGCTTGTTTTACAGCTGTAGTTTTAATGTCTGCTAGCGAGCTACCTGCGTGTGGTTCTGTTAATGCCATCGTGCCGGTAAAGTCACCGGTTAGCATTTTGGGCATAAACTGCGCTTTAAGCTCATCGCTTGCAAAATGGCTGATAACATTAATCGCCGCGGCAGTTAAAAACGGATAAGCGGTACTAGACGGGTTAGCCGCCATAAAATATCCCGACACAGCCGTCATGACCGTTTCTGGTAGCTGCATACCACCGTCTTCAAATTTGTAGCGCCCTGCAATAAAGCCCGCTTCACGAAAAGCGTCGAAAGCCACCTTAACGTCGTCAATCATGCTGACTTTTTTACCATCGAAGGTAGGCTCTTGCTTGTCGGCAATATGGTTGTGAGGCAAAAATAGATTAGTAGCCATCTTATTTGCTGTTTCTATCACCGCGTCAAAGGTTTCACGCGAGTGCTCGGCAAAGGTCTCATGCTCGCACAATGACTCAGTATCAAGCACATCGTATAGTTGAAAAGGTAGTTCCATATCATGGATAAGGGTATCTGCGGCCATAAAAGTCTCCAGCATTGAAAAGTAAAACGCCTAATGTGAAGTATATGTTAACGAACTAACACAACAAATTTGAGTGTCATTTATGCCACTTTTATGGTGAAATAAGACATCTATTAATGCGCTGAATAGATGTTTCTCACTGTTAACGCACAGGGGCCTTTGAATGATGAGAGCACATGCCATATTTTAAAAAATATAAGGTAACCATCGTGGGCTTCGACGGCGCACTCGCCTCTGCTATCACCGGAGCGTTAGACATGTTTTCCTTTGCTGGAGTGTCTTGGCAACGATTTAACCAACAACCACCTGAACAGCGCTTTTCAGTATCCATTGCTTCGTATCAGCAGCGTAGCTTTGAATGCACCAACCGCTTGCAACTGCAGGCCAATGAAGCACTTGAAGATGTAAGTGCCACTGATATCTTACTCATTCCCACCATCGGTGGCTCTGTTGAAAAAACCTTGCAAGGTAACCTTATGTTAATCCCACATTTGGTGCGTTTAAGCCAAACTGGTTGTGACATTGCTAGCAACTGTTCGGGCGCGTTTTTATTAGCCAAAGCTGGCTTGCTGGATGGCCGAGTGGCAACCACCCATTGGGGTTATGCTGATTTGTTTGGCAAAATGTTTCCTGAAGTAGAGCTTCGTATTAACCAGTTAATTACTCACAGTGACAATGTGTATTGCGCGGGCGGCGGCATGGCCTTTCATAACTTATGCTTAATGCTGATTGAGCGATACTGCGGGCGAGATACTGCCAATCAAGTGGCAAAAGCCCATGTGATCGATGTGCACCGTAATCATCAAAGTGCGTACGCAAACCTTCGCTTGTTAAAGCAGCATCAACAGCCGCAAATTATAAAAATCCAAGAATATATTGAAGACAACTACCGTGATTCTCTTCAGGTCAATGAATTAGCGCGCATGGCTAATACTACAGCGCGCACCCTTAATCGCCAATTTCAACAAAGTGTCAACATGAAACCCATACAATACATACAGTCTGTTAGGGTGGAACAAGCAAAACGTATTCTTGAAAGTCGACAAATCCCCATTCAACAACTGGCCAACGAAGTCGGTTACGAAGACAGCGCTTCGTTTGCCAAACTGTTTAAAAAACAAACGGGACTAACGCCGGTGCAATATCGTACAAAGTTTCACCGAGATTTCGATTTTTAGCAGATTTTGATTACCTTGTTTGCTATACTCTGCGCGCGTAAAAACACATTCACCAACCTTGGAAAATACAACACATGAAAAGCTTTAAGCAAACCTCCCTTGCGCTAGCCGTCTCTTTGGCTTGCGCAATGTCTGCGCATGCGCAAGACGCATCTAGTGAAAATACCGAAGCCGCTCAAGAAAGCGGTTTAGAACGTATTGTAGTAACAGCGCAAAAACGTTCTCAGAGCATTCAGGAAGTACCTATTTCTATTGCCACGCTTAGCGGCGAGCAGTTTGAAAACTTATTTTCTGGCGGTGGTGATATCTTAGAGCTAGCTGTACGCGTACCAGGCCTATATGCAGAAACTTCAAATGGGCGCGTTGCACCGCGTTTTTATATTCGTGGGCTAGGCAATACTGACTTTGACCTTGCGGCCTCACAGCCAGTATCGGTGATCATGGATGACGTGGTTATGGAAAACGTTGTGCTTAAGAGCTTTCCATTGTTTGACATTCAACAAGTAGAAGTCATTCGCGGTCCACAAGGCACATTGTTTGGCCGAAATACTACCGCTGGTATTATTAAATTTGACTCAGTTAAGCCTTCTGAAGATTTCGATGCTTACGTAAAATCATCTTACGGAACCTTCAACACCTTCAACATAGAAGCTGCCGTTGGCGGAAGTATCGGCGAAGATTTAGCTGGTCGTTTTTCAGTGCTCTCTCAAAATCGCGATGACTACATCGACAATACTGCCTCACCAGAAGGCGATGCCATTGGCGGTTTTGAAGAGCTTGCGTGGCGTGGTCAGTTACTTTATACCCCTACAGATGACCTCTCTATTCTTGCAAAATTACACGGCAGAGATTTAGACGGTACAGCATCCGTATTTAGAGCGAATGTATTTACACGCGGCTCAAATGATTTAAATGCAAGCTATGTACGCGATGAAGTTATTTACGACGGCAACTTAAACGGCAACGGTTTTGACAACAACCCACAAGAATACGAAGGGTTTGGCGGCTCGTTTAAAGTCGATTACGACATGGGCGACGTCACCGTCACTTCTATCACTGCATATGAAGAAGCAGAAGGCTTTAGCTTAGGCGACATCGATGGTGGATTTGGCAGCTTGGCTGATTTTACGCCAGACCCACGCCCAGGCATCATTCCTTTTGACGCGGTGACGCAAGATAACTTAGATAACCTCGAGCAATTCACCCAAGAAATTCGTTTTGCCAGCGACACAGACGAAGCGTTGTCTTGGCAGCTAGGAGCATTCTACTTTGATTCGTCGTTTGACATCACAAGCACAGACGGTTTCTTTGGTGCTACTACCGTATTTCATGAAAACACCACGTGGGCGGTGTTTGGTCAAGCAACCTATGAAGTATCAGATAAGCTGACTGTAACCGGTGGTCTTCGCTACACCGACGATGAGAAGTCGCTCGTTGTAGGTGACCAAAATGTGAATGGCTTTGCAGTAGTGATTGGCGCTGCGTCTATTCAAGACTATGCACCCGTTAATGTAGATGACGGTCAAGCAAGTTTTGAATTAAGCGCTAACTATAAACTCAATGATGATGTCTCATTATTCGCGCGCTATTCTAACGGCTTTAGAGCACAGTCTATTCAAGCAAGAGATGTTGCGTTTGAAGGCGCTCCTTCAGTGGCTGATGCAGAAACCATCAACTCTATCGAAGCCGGTTTCAAAGCTGACTTACTCGACAACTCATTACGCTTAAATGCTGCGATTTTTGCCTACGAAGTAGATGATATCCAGCTGTCTGCAATTGGTGGTGCAAACAATGGCAACTCTTTGCTCAATGCTGACAAAGGCAGTGCAATGGGGTTTGAAATTGACGCGCAATACTTGGTCTCAGATAACTTCGTACTCACAGCAGGCTTCAGTTATAACGATACCGAGCTTGAAGACGCTGACTTATTGGTTGCTCCTTGTGGCGCGAACTGTACAGTACTAGACCCGATTGTGAATGGCCTAGCCGCGGTGAATGGTAATCCCTTCCCTCAAGCGCCAGAAACTATCTTTAACTTTACCGCTCGCTACTCAATTCCAGTAGGTGATGACGGTGAACTGTTTGCCTTCACCGATTGGGCATTCCAAGGTGACACCAACTTGTTCTTGTATGAATCTGTAGAGTTTCAGACCGACAGTAACTTTGAAGGCGGATTGCGTATAGGTTATGAAAACTTCGCAGATGGCTACTCTATTGCACTGTTTGGACGCAACATCACCAACGAAGATAACGTAAAAGGCGCAATTGACTTCAATAACCTAACGGGGATTGTAAACGAACCCCGTATTATTGGTATTGAAGCGAAGATCTCGTTCTACTAAGCACCCTGTTTTAGTAATCTGGTAAGGCCGGTCGATGACTGGCCTTTTTACTTTTTCTCTAGCGAGATAGATGCCGTAAATGCTTCATTCAAATGTGTTCTTATTCAGTGCCTGCGTACTTATTTGGGGTTCTACTTGGATTGCCATTACCTTTCAGACCGGTGAAACCTCGGTCATGGTATCGGTAGGGCTGCGTTTTGCGATTGCAGCGGCATTACTGGCGCTATGGTGCAAAGTAAAAGGGATTTCTTTAATCCTTCCACTATCACTGCACAAGTATTTACTTGCTGCGGGGATCTTCTTTTACACCCTAGATTATTCGTTTTTGTACGCCGCTCAACAGCACATGATAAGCGCTCTGTTAGCCTTACTTAGTTCCAGCGTGATTTACTTTAACGTGGTACTCAGGCGTTTATTTTTAGGTAAGCCCATTAGGCTAGAAGTGGTCATCGGCGCAACTTTGGGGCTACTTGGGATAGGCTTGATATTTGCGCCTGAATTTGAGCAGATGTCGGTTAAAGCAGGCATTACGGTAGGCTTATTACTGGCAACCGCTTCGTTTTTGTCAGCGTCAATCGGCAACATCATTTCAGAGTTAATTTTAGATAAAAAGACCGAAGTCGTCCCAATGAATTTTTGGTGTATGACATACGGCGTAATTTGTACGCTGAGCATTGCATGGCTCAGCGGTGCGAGCTTTACCTTGCCCTCAACCCCATCCTACTATTACGCACTAGTATATTTAGCGGTGTTTGGCTCAGTACTTGCGTTTGGCTCATATATGAAGTTATTGAAACAAATAGGCTCTGATAAATCGGCTTACGTCGTACTTGTATACCCTATTGTGGCACTGATTATTTCGACGTTTTTTGAATCATATATGTGGAGCATATATGCGGTTATAGGCGTGATACTAGTGCTCATCGGAAACGCAATTGCCATGGGCAAGGCGAACCGATTTTTGAGCAAGTGGATGCATATAGAGCCGTCTTAAATCTTATCTAGCATGTAATTGTCTATGCCAAGTTCGTCGCGTTTGCCTGTGAACATGCCTTTAATATCATTTAAGATAAGATAAAGCGCTGGCACAAGTAATAGCGTAATTATCGTGGCAAAAAGAATACCGAATGCTAAGGATATTGCCATAGGTATTACAATTTGCGCCTGTAGGCTCTTTTCAAAGACGATTGGCATTAAACCCATAAACGTCGTTAACGACGTCAAAATTATCGCTCTGAAACGCTGGCTGCCGGCATTTATGACTGAGTCAATCAGTGAGCGCCCTTCTCTTCTCGCCCTGTTAACGAAATCGACCATGATCAACGAATCGTTCACGACCACTCCCGACAAGGCAATGATGCCGCAAATCGACAGCACGCTTACCGCTTGACCAAGCAGTAAATGTCCAACAATCGCCCCTACCATGCCAAATGGAATAACCGACATAATAATTAATGGCTGCGAGTATGACTTTAACGGAATCGCCATAAGCGCAAATATCGCCAGCATCGCAAACAAAAAGCCTTGCAGTAACGAGAGGGTTGCCTCGTCCTGTTCTCTCGTATTCCCTTGCACCTTAAACTCAACATTTGGATAACGAGATAAGATTTCAGGTATCACGTCTGTGGTTATTTCTCTAACCACCACACCCGTGTCAAGCATGTCACTGTTGACTTTACCCGTTACGGTAATTGAACGAGCCCCATCTACGCGAATAATACTGGCATAGCCCTCAGCAAGCTCAATTCTGGCGACCTGATTAAACGGCACATCGTCCCCATTTGGAGCACGAACACGCATGTTTTCAAGATTACCAATAGAGTTGCGCTGCTCTTGTGGGTACCTCACCATGACTTTGACTTCTTCATCAAAGCGCTGAATTCGCTGCGCTTCAGCACCAAAGAAGCCATAGCGCACTTGTTGTGCTAATTGCGCCAAAGAAATTCCAATCGCCTCAGCCTGAGGTTTTACCTCTAGTTGAATTTCGTCGCTGCCACCGCTGAAGGTATCGTTAATCTCACTCACCCCATCATAGGCTTGCAGGTAGCTCTTAAGCTCGGCAGTAACATTTTGCAAAGCCTGTAAATCGTTTGATGAAAATTCAAAATCTAAATCTGCGCCGCCTCCGCCAGGACCGCCCATTCCACCAATTGTCAACGAACGAATACCTGCCATTTCTGGAAGTTTAGCCCGCCAAATATCTTGAATCTGAACGTCGGTTAGTTCGCGAGTTTCGCCTTTGGTTAACTCAATCAGAATTTGCCCCGCTAGCGTACCGTTATCAAACGCTAACATATGCTTAATGGCATCTTCGCCAGTTTCCTGTGCGACTTCATCATCCATTTCCATAGCAGCGTTCATGATGTTCCTGATGACCTGATCACGCTGGGTTAATGAACTCCCCGCTTCCATCTCTATGTTTGCTGACAAAAAGTCCGACGGCACATCAGGAAAGAACTCAAAGCGAACGATGCCGCCGGCAAACAACCCAATGGTTAAGATCAGCATAGCGATAAACGTCACAAGCGTGGTGTAACGATATTTCACAGCCTTGACTAGAAATGGCACGTACTTATTTGCCACAAAGCGCTTTAATAAATGATTAAATGCTTCACGCTTTTGTTGAAACCAATTTGCGGTATTCGGATCGTATGGCTTCACTTTCATGTGGGCTAAATGCGCCGGCAGGATCAGTTTTGATTCAATTAACGAGAACACGAGGCAAAGTATCACTACCATACCAATGGTTTTCCAAATCACTCCGAAAGTGCCTGAGACCATCAACAGCGGGGAGAAGGCTGCAATTGTCGTTAACACCCCGAAGGTAGCGGGCATTGCGACTCGCTTTACGCCTCGAATAATGTTGTCGACGCTGTGCCCGTGTTTATCCATTTCAGAATAGGCCGACTCGCCCATAATAATGGCATCGTCGACTACTATCCCTAGCACCAAGATGAAACCAAACAACGATAAGAGGTTAATGGATACATCAAAATATTCTAGTGGCATCAACATCAGTGTGCCTAAGAAGCATACTGGCAAGCCTACCATTACCCAAAACGCCAGTTTGATTTTCAAAAATAGCGAGAGCACCAAAAATACCAGGAAAGAACCAAACAACATATTTTCAATCATCATGCTCAAACGGTCGGCAAGATAAAACGATCTGTCGCCCCAAGAATCTGCGTTCACGCTGGGTGGCAATTGGGCACGTTTTTCATCCAAATATGTATTTATTTGTTCAGAAATCTCTAGTGCGTTTTGGTCACCTATTGCGCGCACACGAATGGTCATCGCGGTTTTTCCATCGAACTTGGAGAACTGATTGTCTTCTACAAAACCATCGTTTATGGATGCAATATCGCCTAATAACAGGCGTGTGCCATCTCTTTGGTTAATTAGCGGAATACTTGCATAATCCCAAGCAGTATACGCCTGTCCTTTTGCTCTTAATAAAATGTCGCCGTTTTCACTCTTGATAGAGCCACCGGGAATATCGATACTACTGGCGCGGATTGCACCGACAACTTCATCGAAGGTTAAATTATATGCTTGCAAATCAGTTTCAGATATTTCAATCGAGACTTCATAGTCGCGAACGCCCACCATGGTTACATCAGATACCCCAGGCAGATTCGCCATTTCATCTCGCATGGAGCGTGTAATGTCTTTAAGTGCACGTTCACTAACATCACCATACACCGATACCCACAGCACATCTTGTGGAAACTTGACACGCCTTACCAACGGCTTTTCTGTATTTGCAGGAAACGTTGGGATAGCATCTACTTGGGCGTTAACTTCATCAAGAAGCTCTTGCACATCGTAACCATCTTCCACTTCAATCCTGACCGTACCAGCCCCTTCGCGGGAGGTAGACGTCATTTTCTTGATACCTTCGAGGTTTTTAACTGCCTCCTCGATTTTAACAACCACACCCTCTTCCACTTCTTGAGGCGCAGCCCCTAAATATGGAACAGAAACCACAATTTGGTTTATGACAAACTGAGGGAACACCTGCTTTTGTACCTGATAGATACCAAAAATACCGCCGAATATAATCGAAAACATCAGTAAGTTTGCGGCCACACTGTTGCGTGCAAACCAAGCAATAATCCCTGATTGAGTGTCTATATGCTCTTCACTCATAGCGAAACCTCACTTTGCTTATCATCAACCTTAGGAGGGTTTTCAATCATTCTTACCGGCATTCCCTCGTATGGAGACGATACCGCGCTAAGCACAACTTTATGATCAGGCGCGAGCCCACCACCGATGTAAACAAAGTCCTCATCGGTACGAACCACCTCGACATCATTGATAGAAATTGTAGAATTTGGGTTGACCGTTAAAATCGTGCCGTCTAAGCGCAATACAAAACGCGGCAATTTTATAATATTGTCGGCTTGCACCCCAGCGATTTCAGCACTCACAAAGCGCCCAAACTTAAGCGGAGTAAAGTTACGATTGTTCTCGCTTAAACCGTATGGATCGATGACTTCAACCACGCCATAAATAACGCGGCGGGCTTCATCGAGAACAGCCTCGTCTCTGACTAAACGGCCCTGCCAAAACTGACGTTTTCCAGCTACATCTGCCGACAACGTCACCAACGGTTGCGTTTCGCGGATATCCCCAATAAACATCACATCATCATCTGTAAGCGGTAGACGAACCTCTGCTACGTCTGTCGAAAACACCTCACCGACCTGTGAACCTAAAGGAAGAAACTGACCGATATCAACGCTGCGGCTTCTGACTAAACCATCGTAAGGGGCTTTGATTTGCGTGCGCGCTAGGTTACGCTTTGCTCTTTCTAGGTTGGCTTGAGCACCTTTAAGGTTCGCTTGCTCACGCGCCAGCTGTGGCTTTCGCAGCCCTAACTCAGGCGCTGTGCCAGATTTAATTGAACTCCACTCTTTTTGTGCAACTCTACCTCGCGCTTCTTCTTCTTCAAGCGCCGCTAGAGCCCGAGCAAGTTCCGCCTCAGCGAGAAGCAAGTCGGTCTCATAATCGACCCGCTCTAGCTCAACGAGCACATCGCCTTTTTTAAAAAAGCCACCTTCAACGAAGTTATCAGCCACTTTCATCACTCTGCCGCTGACCTGCGTGCTCAGCATGGTTTGATTTTTTGGCTGAACGGCCCCTTGTGCATATACTAGAAACTCTACGTTATTAAACTCTATTGGCGCAGCATCCACTAAAAACTTAGGAACTTCGACTTCTTTCTTTTCGGGCGCCGGTCGCATGCTTACCATCACGATCGCAAGCGCAATCGCTATCACCAAAATGCTAAGAGGTATGCCAATGGTTTTCACTTTACTGCTCATGGAGTTCCTGATGTTGTAGGTAACCTTATAACACACTAGTATACTAGCCCTGAGGCCAGCATGCTTCGTAATATAAGCAAAGATATGTAATACGCGGTAAAAAAGTGTGTCGAAATGTGTCGAATTGACTATTTTTGTACACGCTTTAGTGCCAAGCGCTACTCAAGTAAGGGCATAAAGTGTGGTTCATTTTTCACTTCTCGTGTTGAGATAGAAGTGCTAAAGCGCGCGATACCTGGTAATTTCGATAGTTCCTTTCGTAGCAGTACGTCTAGTCGCGGCATGTTTTGTGCGGCAATTTCTAATAAATAATCAAAATCACCTGTCACCGCTTCGCATCTGAGAATGTGACTATGCGCTAGCACCGCTTGCTCAAATGCTTCTGATTGCTCAAAATTCACCACCACGTGCACAAACGCACGAATTTCGAGCCCCAATGCGCTTGCATTAAGTTGCGCCTTGTAAGCATGAATCAGCCCGCTATTCTCCAGGGCTTTCACGCGATTCCAACATGGTGTCTTACTCAAACCTACTCGCTCAGCGAGCGCTGAAAACGACATGCGACCATCTTGTTCGATGAGGGTTAAAATAGCTTTATCTTGCTTACTCAGTGCGACTTTATCCACGGCAGTTGAGACCTTTGTTTTGTATTTTAATGCTTTATATGAACGTTGTTCTGAATTATGTCCAAATACGTAAAATAAAGCCAACAATGTTTCGAATAAAAATAGATATTCTGTTGCCAGTGTTGCTAACGGAATTCTTAAATGTCGAAGAAACAAGCCTATTATAAAATGATTGAGTCACCTGAAATGCTCGACTATGGTGTGTATTTGCAGTGCGATAAGCTATTAAGCTGTCAAAAGCCGCTCAATGACTTAGCCACGAGTGACGAGCTACAGTTTCAAATTGTGCATCAAACTGAAGAGCTTTGGATGAAGCTTATGGCATTTACCTTAGCTGAAATCATGGATTACATGGCGCAAAAACAGAGTCATCGCGTGGTAACGCTGTTTAATCGTGTTCATCGTCTGCAACGCATGATGATAGAGCAACTAAGCGTGCTTGAAACCATGTCGCCAAAAGAGTATCAGCAAATACGTTTGCAACTAGGGAATGGCAGCGGGCAAGAGTCGCCAGGTTTTAGAACCTTATTAAAAATGCCAAAGGATTTATGGGATGGGTTTAATGAGCACTATTTGGACAACGGCAAAATTTCAATCTCGTCGATATATGATGAGGAATATTGTCATGATGACAAATATGCTATCGCCGAAGCGTTAATTGAATACGATGAGCTTTTTCAACTGTTTCGTTGGCGCCACCTATTCTTGATTCATCGCTCTATAGGCTTAGGCTCAGACTCACTCAAAGGTCGCCCTGTTGACCTGTTGCAATCAGGCGCGAGCAAACGCTTCTTCCCCGAATTGTGGGAAATTCGCAGTGAAATGACAAATCGTTGGGGTAGCGCGTATGGTAAAGTGCGACCTTCTATTAGCGGTAAATCTTGATAACACACTGAGTTGAGACTGATTACATCATGACGATAAGCACGCTTGCCCAACATTATCATCGCCCAGAGGGTATCTATGCCCTTTCCCACTCGGTGGGTCCGTTATGCAAAGACGCTGAGATAGCACTTAAAGCACATTATCTCAATCCTTGGCAACATTGCGCAGGAGATGCCTGGCCACAGTGGCTTTCTCAAATAGAGGCGTTTACTCAGGCATTGAGCGTTCTGTTAAACGTAAATCAAAGCGAGTTATGCCCCCAGCCTTCGGTATCGCTTGGATTTTCACAATGGTTAGCCGCTAGCGCAAAAAACCGTAAAGATGGTAAACGCCGCACCGTGATTATGCATGAAGAAGCATTTGCCTCTTTAGGCTTTGCTGTAAAGGGACTATGCGACACTTATTCCCTCACCCTAGAACTGGTGTCGTTTGCTCCAAATGATCTCGATGCATGGGAGCAAGCTTTACGCGAAAACTCGGTATTTGCTGCACTGATTACCCATGCGCACTCTAATACTGGTGTGCTTTCAAACGTAAAAGACATCAGCAAAATTGCACAGCGTAATAATGTGTTATGTGCCGTTGATATTGCGCAATCAGTGGGGATCATTCCCATTGATATACAAACATGGTCCGTCGATTGTGTCGTGGGCTCGTGCGTTAAGTGGCTAAGCGGCGGCCCTGGCGCGGGATTTTTGTATGTACCAAGCAATAAAGTTGAAGACCTCGCCCCAGATCACGTGGCGTGGTTTAGTCATGAAAATCCCTTTGAATTCGACATTCGCCACTTTAAAGCCGCGAACAATGCACTGAAGTTTTGGGGCGGCACACCCGACATTGCGCCGTTTTGCATGGCAGCGGCGGCAATAAATGTGCATCTAAGCGTTGGAACTCAAGTCATCAGAGCCCACAACGTATCGTTAATGCAGCGTTTTGTAGCGAACTACCAAGGCATAATTCCTTCTCACTACCAACAAGATGAGTTTACAGGATCACTTTGCTTACCACTGGAAAGCAATGCAAAATCGACTATCGAATCTGCTTTTCAGCAACATAAAATAAAACACGACTTTAGAAAGAACGTGGTGCGCTTATCGTTTGGAATAATCAATTCGTATAATGAGGTGGATAAGGTTTTAAGCGTGTTTGAATAAACGCTCGGTTATTGTTCTACTACCAACTTAAAAATGCCCTATTTACGTGCTCGGTGTGTTACCTATGTTTGCTGCTAAACGGAACCAAGACCTATGCTTTAGCTTCAACATCTCTTCTTCAGATGGCAAGACACGCTTATCTAGTGCTCCGGCTGTCAGCCGATGGTATTTACCTATACACAAATCTAGGGCTTTGCGTGATGCGTTTTGAGAATAATTACCTCGATGTATCATTTGCGCATTGAAAATCAATACGTCGCCTGTCGCCAGTGAAATGAGTTTACTATTAGGCAGAGGTTCATTGTCTGTGTGGCCATTTAATTGCAATCTTACATTGCGCTCAAGCTCGGTATCCCACCGCTTGTGCGAGCCGCCAATAAGTTCAACTCCGGTTTCATCGGTCAAAGGAATGCGCACATGTAGACTCAACATATTGTTTTGTTCTGCAGCGAGCTGCGCATCATCTAAGTCGCTGTATTGCATATCGCGATGCCAATATGGCAGACGCTCTGGGTTGGTAGGGTTAAAAAACAGTTGGGTGTTATGGAAGTAAAGGCCCTCTCCAAATAGGGTATCTAATACTCGGACTAATTTGTCACCGGCCAGTAGGTCAAAAAACGTAACGCGCTGAGAAACGCATTCTTCAAAATACTCAGGGAGTGTCAACGAATGCATATTTACCATTTTGTAGGTAAAAATATCCGCTTCGTTTTGTTGATACCAATCACTGTAGATACGCTCCACGTGCTTATCAATCGCAGCAATTTCGTTGGCACTCATCAGCTGTCGAAAAACCACATATCCATGCTGCATATAATGCGCTAATTGCTGTGCAAAGTGGTACTTGTCGATACGCCTTGCTTTACTAGATGCGCTCATGCTAAAGGTGTCCACAATGGCGTTTTATCACTATACACGTCTAACGCTCATTCAAACCATACACGTGCTTTGCGGTATCACTTGCCAGCTTTGTAAAATCAAAGTCTGACGCCGTTGAAATATCATAAAGCATCTGCCAATAATCGTTATATGACATCGCTAACCGTTGCAAAGGAAAGTTGCTGGCAAGCATGACGCGAGTGTTAAAGCATTCAAGTAAAAAGCGAAGGCATGTAGTGATGTGTTCACGCGTATAATTTGTTGAGAGCATTTCCCAACCTGAGCATTTAACATAGATGTTTGGTAGCTTGCCGAGCGTTTGCATCGCCATTTTCCACTGCTGCGTCTCTTCGGCCGCCTTAAAGGGCATAAATCCGGCATGGTTTAACACAAAGGTGGTGGAAGTCGATGCCTTGACGAGCGCGACGATGGCATCTAACTCATCTTGCAAGCACCGTTGATTGTGAAAAGAGAATTTGACTTGTAGCTCGAAGACCTTTTGGTAATGGTCCAACTGTATAAAATTCTGTTTAACCGTAGCATTGCCTAAAAGCGACAATATATCTTCATTGATAATATGTCTAAGCCCTACAGCCGTTTTGTAAGCCATTATCTTCGCTAAATGATCTGCAAATGCTTGCCCATTAAGCAAAAGGTTTATGCCGGCAATATTAAGCACCTCATCGCCATAGCACTGCTCAATGTAGGCAAGCTCATTCGCTGGATGAAGATTGTCAAACCCAGCCTCAATATGCACAACAGCCTCTAAGTAAAGCGGCGGTATTAGTTGCAAGTGCGCAAGGGAGGCATTGTTACTGAATAGAGCGCGCATATGTTCGGGCTCGTTACGAACCCACTGATAATCGCCGGCATTCAGGTCAATAAAATGCACGTGGGGGTCAACGATAGAAATGCGCCCATTGGCTATTTTCATTGTGCGCAATAACCACCGTCAATTAGCTGCAAAGAACCGGTGATAAAACTTGCTTCATCACTTATTAGGTATTGCACAAAAGACGCCACCTCGTCCGGCTGTCCAATTCGCCCTAAAGGTTGAGACGCAGCCTCTTGCTCATGCACCACACTTGCCTCTTCTCCTGATTCACGACAGTAACGTTCAATGGCATTGTGATAGAGCGGCGTATCGATCGTACCCGGACATAGCGCATTAGCGCGAATATTGTAGCTTGCATAATCGAGCGCGGTGGTTTTTGCCATGGAGGCTAAAGCATGCTTGCTAAGGTTGTACGCAAAGGAGTTTCGTTTACCAATGATGGCTTGGTCAGAAGCCACATAAACAATACTTCCCCCTGCCGTTTTTAAAAAAGGTAAGCAAGCTTGTGTGGCTGAAAAGGCGCCCTTTACGTTAAGGTTAAACAAGCCTAAAAAAGCGGCTTCATCCGTTTGCTCAATATTGGCTGATAAATGTTTGCCAGCGTTACATATCAGTGCGTCTATGCCATGCTCGTTGCCAATACTGTTGATTTTGCTAATCACAGCATCATGGTCGGTCATATCGCAGGGAATATATTGACCAAACGCGCTTTGCTGAACATCTAAATTAAAAACTACGTGCCCCTGATTAAGCAAACGCTTAACAATAGCAAGGCCAATACCCGAGCTGCCTCCAGTAATAATAATATGTTTGCTCATGCTTCCTCTTTATAAACGTTAGCCCTTTGTGGTAACCAATTTGACATGACGCAGACTGTCTAGCACCACTTAAACACCACCTTGTGGGTCAATGCTACTAAGTATGGCAGATAAATGCATATGGGGTAAGCTTTCAGGCCATGGGCAATCACTAGAAAAACGACCGAGTTTTACTTTTCGATAAACGCTTGCTCAATCACATACTCTCCTAAGCTTCGAGAATTAGCTTTAGAAAAGCCTCTTTCGTTGAGTATGTCCATCAAATCTTGGAGCATGTCGTTATTGCCACAAATCATAAAGCGGTCATCTTCGATGTTTATGTCGGGTAAACCAACGTCTTGACTCAATTGCCCTTGCGCTAGCAACTCGGTTATACGTGTATGATGGCTCTTATCATTCGCCGCTTCGCTAGCACTTTGATACTCAAACGCTTCTCTGGTGACCGTTGGGTAGTAAACAAGTTTATCGCGCACTTGGTCGCCAAAGTACTCATTATTGGGCAGGATCTTTTCTATTTCGTCTTTGTAGGCAAGCTCTGACACATATCTCACACTATGAACCAACACTACCTTTTCGTAGGCGTCATAAATAAAAGGGTCTTTAATAATGCTCATAAATGGCGCTAGGCCGGTGCCTGAGGCAAGCAAATAGAGATGTTTGCCGGGCTTTAAATAGCCAGGCACGAGGGTACCTGTTGCTTTAACTGTCAAGGTGAGTGCATCACCTGGCTGAATCTTTTGTAAACGCGACGTGAGCGCCCCGTCTGGCACTTTGATGCTGAAAAACTCTAGCTCTTCTTCATAGTTTGCACTTGCAATGCTGTAAGCTCTTAAAAGGGGTCGACCATCTACCTCTAGGCCAATCATCACAAACTGACCATTTTCGAAGGTAAAGCTGCTTGCTCTGGTCGTTTTAAAGCTGAATAAGGTGTCATTCCAGTGATGCACTTTTGTGACTGTTTCGGTGATGGTGTTACGCATTATTTGAGAGGCTCTATCAATAAAAGGACGAAATTGTGAGTTAAATACCCAGCTTCGCAGGATTTGGTTTTTTCAAAGTTATTACTCATCGAAAAATATTGATAATCATCCTAAAGAAAACAACCGCGTCAAAACGCAATTTGTGCACTATACTTTGCGCCAATTGTGTAAGCGAATGTTTACTGGATTGTTTTTTAAATCGGGCGATAAAGACATACAGGCTTGTAAAAATGATGTCTTTTTTTGTCACTCAAAATGATAAAAAGTGTAATAAATACTAGATCTTATGCGCCAATTCTTCGTAAATTAAGTATATAATTTAAGTGCTGAATATGCGTAAAATAAAAATCGGAGCACAGTAAAAGTATGAGCTTATTTTGGATAACAGCAATCTTGTTGATTGGTGTGTTAGTACCGGTAGTCACCGAAAGATTCGGACGTACCGTGAATACTCTGTTCACCATGCTGGCCCCCGCAATTGCCCTCGCTTACATTATATCGCTAGTACCCGCGGTGCTCGCCGGAGAGGTAATTGTTGAGTATCTAGAATGGATACCTTCTATGGGCTTAACCTTGTCAATGCACCTAGATGGGCTGGCGCTGATGTTTGCGTTACTGATTTTGGGCATAGGCTTATTGATTATTCTGTATGCACGATATTATTTATCTGCAAAGGAAGCCAGCGGTCGATTTTTTGCTTACCTCATCTTATTTATGACAGCAATGCTGTCAATTGTGTTATCAAACAATGTCTTACAAATGTGGATGGCGTGGGAAGTAACAAGCATTAGCTCCTTCTTGCTGATTAGTTTTTGGTCATCTAAGTCAGAATCGCGCAAAGGCGCACGCATGGCGCTTACAGTCACCGGCGCCGGTGGACTAGCCTTGCTCGCCGGTCTCTTACTGATTGCTGATATTGTTGGCAGCTACGAATTAAGCGTAATTCTAGCAAGCGGTGATTTAATTACTCAGCATGCACTTTATCCGGTAGCGCTTATTTTAGTCTTACTTGGCGCTTTTACAAAGTCAGCGCAGTTCCCATTCCATTTTTGGTTACCCCATGCAATGGCAGCGCCGACACCTGTCAGTGCATATCTGCATTCTGCAACCATGGTAAAAGCGGGTATTTTCTTACTTGCACGTATGTATCCTGTGTTGTCCGGCACCGAGATGTGGTTCTTGATTGTCAGTATGACAGGCTTAATCACACTTTTATTGGGCGCATATGTAGCATTATTCAAACATGACCTTAAAGGCTTACTTGCCTATTCAACCGTGAGTCATCTGGGTCTAATTACGCTGCTACTGGGTCTCGACACTAAACTTGCCGCCGTTGCTGCGTTGTTCCATATTATGAATCACGCAGTGTTCAAAGCGTCGCTGTTTATGGCTGCCGGCATTATTGACCATGAGTCAGGCACCCGTGACATGCGAAAGCTCAATGGCTTATGGCGCTTTATGCCATATACCGCCACGCTTGCTATGGTGGCTGCAGCATCTATGGCCGGTGTCCCGCTGTTTAATGGCTTCTTATCAAAAGAGATGTTCTTAGCTGAAACGATTCACTCATCAGCGCTCGGCTATGTGTCTTGGATCATTCCAGTCCTCGCTACCTTGGCCGGTATTTTTGCTGTAGCTTATTCTATGCGCTTTATTCACGACGTCTTCTTCAATGGCGACCCAATTGACCTGCCTAAAACGCCACATGAGCCGCCACGGTACATGAAAGTACCCATCGAGATATTGGTTGCGCTGTGTTTGTTAGTCGGCATTTTTCCCAACATTATGGTCGGTGATTTACTCGCCGCAGCGGCCAGCTCTGTCTTGGGTACCGAGGAATTACCATACTACAGTCTAGCTATTTGGCATGGTTTTAACCTACCGCTGCTGATGAGTGCCATAGCAATTAGCGGTGGCTTGATCGTTTATGCGTATCGCAACCACTTATATCGCTTCCAAGCGCAATTCAGAGAGGCCGACGAAAAGTTAATTTTTGAAGGCGTGGTGCAAACCGTTGTTGGTTGGGCGACCAAAGCCCATGACGGCTTAAGCAATGGCTCGTTGCAGCGCTATGTGAGCGCACTGTTGATATTTACTATTATCATTACAGCGGTACCTTTAATTAACTTGGCGACTGAAACAACATTCCGCCCAGACCAGGCTGTTAGCGGCATAGAGATTACCGCAGCCATTATTTTATGTCTCAGTGCCATTGCAACGGTGATTTATCATCGTAAACGGATGGTGGCGTTGATTACCTTGTCGGTAGTGGGTCTTATCGTATCCGTCGCCTTCGCGCGTTTTTCTGCGCCTGATCTTGCCTTAACCCAATTAGCAGTTGAAGTGGTTACGGTTATTTTGTTGATGCTTGCACTGTTTTTCTTACCACAAAAGACACCGGCTGAATCCTCGCCCTCTCGCGTGGTGAGAGATGTGGGCATTGCCGCTGCAATCGGTGGCATCGTCGCGACTATAAACTATGCGTTTATTACCCAGCCTGTAGACAGTATCGCTGAGTTCTTCCTAGCCAACAGTAAAACCGGTGGCGGTGGAACCAATGCGGTGAATGTTATCTTGGTCGATTTTAGGGGCTTAGACACCTTAGGCGAGATTCTAGTGCTCGGAGTCGCGGCACTTGGTATCTTCAAACTGTTGGCCCGAGTGCGCTTGGCTATCCCATCAGCAAATGAAAATGGTCTAGCTTGGTCACAAGATAGACACCCGCCCATTCTAGCGATGATTTCACAAAGCTTGCTTCCGCTCGCACTGCTAGTGTCTTTTTATATATTCCTGCGCGGGCACAACATGCCAGGGGGCGGGTTTATTGCAGGTTTGATTACCTCTGTTGCTTTGATTCAACAATACATCGCCCATGGCGTAGACTGGGTGAAACCCCGTATTAAAGTCGATTATCAGACCTTGATTGCGCTAGGCGTGCTCATCGCCACACTAACAGGCATTGGCAGTTGGTTCTTCGGCAGACCGTTCATGACAACCTGGTTTGACTATTTTGATATCCCATTTATTGGTGAAATTGAGCTAGCCAGTGCGCTGGTCTTCGATTTAGGCGTGTACTTGACAGTGGTAGGCGCAACCCTACTGATATTAGCGAACCTAGGTAAGCTTACCTCTGTTCATCGCCCTATTGCGGAGGAATAATGGAAACTTTATACGTAATTTGTGTAGGTGTAATGACGTTCTGCGGCGTATTTTTATGTTTGCGTGGACGCACATTCTCCGTAGTCGTAGGGCTAACCATGCTGTCTTATGCCGTTAACC
The DNA here is from genome assembly GCF_018595715.1 of Glaciecola sp. XM2. Classification (GTDB taxonomy): domain Bacteria; phylum Pseudomonadota; class Gammaproteobacteria; order Enterobacterales; family Alteromonadaceae; genus Glaciecola. The sequence goes on along the minus strand of NZ_JAHEOJ010000014.1, from coordinate 164,758 downwards.
TGTTTTTATTTTCAAGTGGACGATTAAGTCTTGATGGTGCCGCGATTCTTGGCATGGCCGAAGAATATGCTGATCCGCTTCCACAAGCCCTCACACTCACCGCTATTGTTATTGGCTTCGCCATGATTGCATTTGTGGTCATATTAGCGATTCGAGCACGCGCTGATTTGGGCAATGATTTTGTAGACGGTCGCGATCCCCCCGACTCCGATAAACTGGTTAAGCCTAATAGAGGGAAAGCATGATGATTCATTTGCCTATTCTTCCTATCTTAATCCCTATGATTGGAGGCTTGTTGTTATTGTTGCCTCCATTTGCAGGGCCTAGGCGATTTAAATCAAGACGTGCAGCCGCTATTGCCTTATGTGTTGCACAAGTTGTTTGCGCAATATACCTAGTCATGACTGTGCTCTCTGATGGCGGCATCATGTATGCTGTGGGTGATTGGCAGCCTCCCTTTGGCATCATTTTATATGCAGACCAAATTGCGGCAATGCTGATTTTGTTGACCAGCTTTTTGGGGCTGTGCGTAACACTATATGCCTGCGCCGGCACTGACGTGCAAGGCAAGTACTTCCACCCATTAATTCAATTTCAATTATTGGGCATTTACGGTGCCTTTTTAACTAATGACCTATTCAACCTGTTCGTTTTCTTTGAAGTCCTGTTGATTGCTTCGTATGCCCTATTGGTGCATGCAGGCGGCAAACAGCGCACAGCGGCAAGCGTTCACTATGTGATATTAAATCTCATTGGGTCTAGTTTATTTTTATTTGCGCTAGGCACGCTTTATGGCATTACCGGTACGCTCAATATTGCTGACATGGCGCTTAGAATCCCGCATTTGTCTGAAAGTAACCAACTGATTGCCCAAGCAGGTGGTTCGCTCTTGCTTATCGTATTTGGCTTAAAGTCAGCGATGTTGCCACTGCACTTCTGGCTACCAAAAACCTATGCAGCCGCAACCGCGCCTGTTGCCGCCCTTTTTGCAATCATGACAAAAGTGGGTGTGTACTGCATCTTCCGCGTCTATACGGTCATCTATGGCGAGCAAGCTGGCGGTTTAGCCAATATGATAGAGCCTTGGATTTGGCCACTGGCGATTGTGAGCATCGCTATTGGCACTATCGGCGCGCTAGCAAGCACGAATTTGCGGATGCTGGCAGGTAACCTTGTTATTGTATCGGTCGGTACCCTATTAATTGCTTTTGCACTTAGAACGCCAGAAGCGACTGCCGCCGGCATGCTATATCTTGTCCACAGTACCCTGATTACAGCTGCGCTCTTCTTAATCGCCGATATGCTTGGTCAACAACGCGGCCGCGCCTTAGACTTTTTTGTGGTAGCACGCAAAATAAAACAACACACTTTGTTGGGAATTATGTTTTTAATTGCCGCAATGACCGTTGCCGGTTTACCCCCGTTTTCTGGCTTTTTAGGTAAACTTGTTATACTACAATCAGCCACTGGCTCTGACCATGTCATATGGGTTTGGTCAATGATTCTGGTTTCGAGTCTGGTAACTATCGTTGCGCTTTCTCGCGCCGGAACAAGCTTGTTTTGGCGTTATGCCAGCACAAACGATGCATCAGATGAAAACAATGTTTCAAAATGGCAGCTCAGCGGCGCGCTGTTGTTATTAATTGCTTCGCCGGCAATTGCTTTATTTGGTAACACTATCGTCGAGTATACCAATAGCGCCGCTCAGCAACTGCACGATATCCCTTACCTTATTGAAGCGATGAACCTAGAGGGAGGTACACAATGAGTACTCTATCGTCTCGTTTATTCCCAATGCCTTTCCATAGTGCATTGCTGTTAGTCGTGTGGCTGATGTTAAACAACACCCTAAGCCTTGGCCACATCATTTTAGGCTGCGTATTGGGCTTTTTAATACCTTTGTTATGCGAGCCTTTAAGGGTCAAGCAAGCGACTATCAAAAAGCCGCTTAAGGCCGTCAGCTATGTATTTGTCGTGTTAAAAGACATTATTGTCGCGAATATAGAGGTCGCGCTATTGGTCGTTGGCCCCATGCATAAAATTCAGCCTGGCTTTATTGCTGTCCCACTGGATCTCACGGGTACATTGCCTATTACCGTACTTGCAAGCACGGTGACCATGACACCGGGCACAGTGAGTGCAGATATATCGACAGATCAAAAGTGGCTTTACATACATGTTTTAAACATGCCCAAAGACGAGCAGGAAGTGATTGATTTGATTAAACAGCGCTATGAAGCACGTGTAAAGGAGATATTCGGATGTTAGAAACGACTGTCATCATTGTAGCGGTAATGCTGTGTATTGCGCTGGTACTGAATCTGTGGCGCTTAATTATTGGTCCGCACGTTGTCGACCGCATACTAGCGCTAGATACCATGTATATAAATAGCATTGCACTGATTCTGATATACGGAATATACAATAAAACCCCCTTGTATTTTGAAGCAGCATTGCTGATTGCCATGCTTGGTTTTGTAAGCAGCGTTGCCTTTGGTAAATACCTGCTTCGCGGCGACATCATTGAATAGGAGCGTGATATGAGCTTTATAATGGAATTGGTAATATCTGCCCTGCTGATTTTAGGCGGTATCTTTGTACTGGTAGGGTCAATTGGTCTATTGCGTCTGCAAGATTTATATGTGCGCTTACATGCCCCTACCAAAGCGACAACGCTAGGTCTTGGCGGTGTATTGATTGGCTCTATGCTATATGTATTTGCTTCTCAAGGCACTATCAGCATTAATGAGTTGCTGATCACCTTGTTTTTGGTCATTACGGCGCCGGTAACCGCGCATATTCTTGCCAAAGTAGCTATGCATCACCGTGTTAAACTCCTAGAACGCACAAAAAACCAAGCGCTGATTGAGCGCGCACGTATGCAACAAGCGCCAAATGCGTCAGCAGAAGACATAAAAGATTAGTCAAACAAAGAGTGGTGCGCCTACCCTGACTCGAACAGGGGACCTCTACCATGTCAAGGTAGCGCTCTAACCAACTGAGCTATAGGCGCAAAAATCTGCATATCGTTTAAACCCTGCGAAAGGACTTGTTAGACAGCGGCGCGTATAATATCCATGGCAGTCGCTTAACGCAAGTGGTTTTTAACGGTTTAGCGGCGCAACTGTATCGGCTGTACAAATTTTGATGGGTTTGGGCTATTGGTCCACTCTAAAAACTCATCCCCTAGCCTATGCGACTCGCTCATCACTTTATGCCAGTAAGCGATTCTCTCCTGTGCCCCCATCGTTTCAAAGTCTTTTCTATCGGGAATTTTTGAATAGGGTAAGGCATTTACAAACTCATCACTTGGCACCACCATCACGACATTGTCGTAGCTTGATGGATGGCATTGACGTGCCTTTAGCGCCTTATCGAACCATCCAGGAATGGGGGTCTTTGCAAAATGGGGATATAACACTAAGCCCGGTGTGTTGATCTGCATATCAAAGTGATAATCCACAATGCCGCCGTCTCGATACATACCCTGCCCAGCGCCGGGAATATCTGGCACACCTTGAATCACCATAGGAATCGAACCACTGGCCATTAACGCCATATGCAAGTTATCGGGGCGTAGCTTTACGTGCTTGGTTTTGATAGGGACTTGCTCGTTAAAAGACAGCAACTCGTCGGTGTTAGAAAAGATGACTCGGGTAAAGCTTTTTTGTAATTTTGCGCGACCAATCGCGTTACGCGTAGCGGCTAAACCAAGCGCTGCGCCTTGCTGCCAGCGAATTTCTTTTGCCGCAAGGCCGTGACTTTTAGCCACCACAATGTGCAGGCGTCTTTTGCTGTGATTAAGGACTTCTTGCACGCCATCTTGACCAATCATATTGTCTAGTAGAGCAATACCCTTTTGGGTGATTTCTTGTACAGTGGGTTTTTCAGAATATACCGTATTGCTGTACCTATCTGCCAAACGCTCTATCGCTGCGGTGGTGTCATGGTGGGCGAAACATGCGCTGCGAAATGCACCAATCGATGAGCCAATCACGTCTAAAGGCTGAGTAGATTTATCTAGGAACTCACTGAATATCACTTTATCTAAACCATATAATACAAACCATTTAGGTCCACCTGATGCGCCTAACATGGCGCTGAACATTTGTGGTGTAACACCTTGCTCTTGTATGGATCGCATGGCTTTAGGGCCTGCGTAAATCCTCAGTGACTGCATTGCACATCCTTTTTAATTTGATTATCCGTATTTGCGTTATCAATGTGAAATAATTATTGTGTATTATGCACAATAAGCTCACTTGTGTGTATTATGAGCGTAATCTTTTTGCTATAGTTTTCATTACCTTAATCAGTAATACCTGTGTACTGCACATACTTATCCACAGAAACAGTGGATAAGCTAATCTTAAGGAAACGTCGCGTGCCCAAACAAACTCTACAAGTGTTAGCTGACACTTTCGCAATCCATAGCTTAGAGCCAGAAAATAGTATTCCTCAAGCAGTGCTCACTTGCGATGTCTACTTCATTGGCAAAACCCATGATGAATTATCGCTCGTAGTGCCGCAAAGTCTAGATATTGAGGCACCTGAAAGTGACCGTGACTGGCGAGTATTAGAGGTGCTAGGCCCACTAAATCTGAGCATGGTGGGTATTATGGCAGAGATTGGGGGGGTACTCGCAAAGGCAAAAATCAGTATATTTGTGGTATCCACCTTCGAAACCGACTACTTCATGGTCAAACAAGAAAAGCTTCAAGGCGCAATCTCCGCGCTTATTAAAGCCGGTTATAAAATAATTGAATGAGAGCAACACAATGATAACGATGTACGGCATCAGTAACTGCGACACCATCAAAAAAGCTAAAAAATGGTTAGAGCAACATCAAATTGAATATCAGTTTCACGATTACAAAAAATCGTCCGTAGACGCCGCCTTTCTCGAGGATATGATCAAACAACACGGCGTAGATACGGTGGTCAATAAACGTGGCACAACCTTTCGCAAACTGACCGATGAACAAAAGGAAAGTATGACGCAAGACAGCGCAGTGCCTCTGCTAATAGACAACCCCTCAATGATTAAGCGTCCAATCCTTGTACACCAAGGCGGCTCACATATCGGCTTTAAAGCCGATGATTACGCGGAGATATTTAATCTTGCATGACGTCATTGCGCTCACCAAAAATTTAGTACGCCGCCCTTCTGTCACCCCAAAAGACGAAGGTTGTCAGCATGTAATGCAAGGCATATTGGGGGAACTTGGCTTTATTGGCGAGACGATGGTATTTGAAGATACCACTAATTTATGGTCGCGTCGCGGCACTGACGGCCCTGTGTTTTGCTTCGCTGGGCATACTGATGTTGTGCCAACTGGACCTGTGGATAAATGGACGCATCCCCCGTTTGAGTGCGTAGAACAAAATGGTTTTTTGTATGGCCGCGGAACGGCAGACATGAAAGGCAGTTTGGCTGCCATGCTGGTGGCAACCGAACGTTTTGTACAAGACTTTCCGGATCACAAAGGCTCTATCGCTTATTTAATTACTAGTGATGAAGAAGGCCCCTTCATTAATGGCACTACACGCGTCATTGACACGCTTGAAGCACGACAAGAGAAAATTGATTACTGTATTGTAGGCGAGCCTTCTAGCACTAAAGTTACCGGTGACATTATCAAGAATGGTCGCCGAGGGTCTCTGACGGGCGAACTCACTATTAAAGGCAAGCAAGGTCATGTGGCCTATCCTCATCTAGTTCACAACCCCATACATGCGTTTGCCAAAGCGCTCGATGAACTAGCACACACCAAATGGGATAATGGCAACGCGTTTTTTCCACCAACCAGTTTTCAGGTATCGAATCTCAATGCTGGCACAGGTGCAACCAATGTGGTGCCAGGCGAGCTACATGCAAATTTTAATTTTAGATTTTCAACTGAAGTCACCCACACACAACTACAAGCGCGGGTGATTGCTATTTTAGATAAACACGGGTTAGATTTTGATCTCAACTGGATTGTGAACGGGCAAGCCTTTATCACTGAATCTGGCACCTTAGTAGATGCTTGCGTCAATGCAATCGAACAATACATGGGCTTCTCAACGGAACTATCGACAGCCGGTGGCACCTCAGACGGTCGTTTTATCGCTCCTACCGGTGCACAAGTAGTAGAGCTTGGGCCCGAAAATAGTACCATTCATCAAATCAACGAGTGTGTCAGTGCAGAAAATTTGAAGCATCTCGTAGAAGTGTATTACCGCGTTCTAAAAGGCGTTTTGACATGATCAGCAGCCTGCAAATCATGGGGATTGATTCTTCACACATTGTCGCGGTAAATGAACATCATAGCCTCCACGGCGAGGTAAAGGACGCATTTTGCCAAATGCAGGCCGATGCGGCTATCGAAGGTCTAGACTTACAGATTTGTAGTAGCTTTCGCAGTTTTGATAAACAGCTTTCGATTTGGAATAGGAAATGGCGAGGTGAGCTTGCCCTATACACCATTGATGGGGAAATCCTCGATGCAAATACCTTAGCTGATGAAGAGAAAATACACGCTATTTTAACGTGGTCAGCCCTGCCAGGTGCCAGTCGGCATCATTGGGGTACAGACTTTGACTTTTATGACAAACGCAATGTCGAGAAGCTAGGTCATGTATTTGAGCTTATTCCTCAAGAATATGAAAATGAGGGGCCTTGCGCTGAGCTCGCGCGCTGGGTGCATACACATTGTGACTCGTATGGCTTTTACCTGCCCTATCATCATTACACTGGCGGCGTGGCCCGCGAGCCTTGGCACCTTAGCCATAGGGCGATAGCGCAGCAAATCCAATCCCACTTTAGCGCAGATACCCTTGCCGAGCAGCTTGCAAAAAGTGAGATGCTTGGTAAACAAAGCGTGCTATCTTGCTTACCAGAGTTAATTAGGCGTTATACCTATAACGAAGGAGTCAAAGCATGAGCACAATGTGGATCATTATTATTATAGCGCTGGTATTTGGCGTAATTGTTGGGAATATCATGTTGCTTAAATACACAACGCGCTTTGATATTCCCAAAGACTTTAAAAAACGCCCCGACTCAGACTATGATAAAGAAGACGAAGATAAATGGTAGCTTAACCGATTTTTACAGCCGTTCCGCTGATGCTTACCATCAACATGCTGCCGTTTTGACCCACTACTTCATAATCTAAATCTACCCCGACAACGGCATCTGCACCGAGCATGTGTGCTTCTCTTTCGATTTCTTCAAATGCAATTTGTCGCGCTTTGGTAAGCTCCGCCTCATATGCGCCAGAACGGCCCCCTACAATGTCTCTGATGGACGCAAACAAATCTTTAAACACATTTGCTCCCATAATCGCCTCGCCAATGACCACACCGCAATATTGCGTAATAGCCTTACCTTCGATTGAATTTGTAGTAGTAATGATCATAAGCCTTTCCTTGTTTCTAAAATATGTTGATTAATATGCTCAATACGCTTTTCTAGCACTTCCTCATTGTATACACCTGCAGGACTATGTCCCCAAACGGGTGCTGGCCATGCCAAATCAGAGGTATACCTTGCGATGTGATGCACATGCAGTTGCGGTACAACGTTACCTAAACTCGCAATGTTTAGCTTATCAGGCTCAAAACAATTTTCTATAGCCGTCGCCAAGATTTGGCTTTCTTTTGTAAGCAGTTGTTGCTGCTTATGTGACATATGATGAAGCTCTTTGAGATTACTAAGCTCAGGAATTAACAACAACCACGGATAATTTGCGTCTAAACTAAGGCGCACTTGGCATAATGCGAGGCGGCAAACAAAAACACTGTCTGCCTCTAAGCACGGGTGCAGCACAAAACCGTGATCAGGTGAGCTCATATGGCACCACCGTCAACATTGCGCGCTGGCCGATGGCAACGTTTGCATTGGGAAACACAATCGCCTCAGCGTCCTGTAGAGCCCTGTACTCCTTGCCAGACTCAGTGGCGAGCAAGTCGCCTTTCTTAAAATCGCTGAAATTTGCCAAATCGTCTGCAAAGTGCAGCGTAAAGTCGTTGTGATGCTTGTTGATCACCTGATTAACCGTAAACAGCTCTAAAGGGCATTGCGCATAAGGCGTAAGCTCGAGTTCAGTTTGGGTAATCAAGTTTTGTAACATTTGTTTTGCGGCCGCGAATTTTTGCATGTCATTTTCGCCGAATGGGCGCACCTGACCAAGCTCTACCGTAAAAGAGTCTGCCTGATGAAAGCGCGACGAATAGTAGCTAAAGGTTGTGGTGACCGATTGTGACAACAATACTGTGTTTACACCGCAGTCAGACATAAATTGTAACTGATGCTTTTTATGAGGCTTGCCATGCAAAAAAGGATAGACCGCAAATTTCTCGTTTTTTGACGCGCGAATAGCGGTATGCAGGTCATAATGAATACGCTCACCCTGCACTCCTTCATAAAAACGGGCCATTTCCAACATGATCGCTTTAGCCCTATCTATCTCGAGGCCTTCGCCTTGTAGCTCTGGCGTAAACAAGCGGTTTAGATTGTCTTCAATGAAGCGAGTTTGTTGTGCAATCGCAGGTAAGTTGCCTAAGATAAACATCACGCGATGGACAACTTTTAAAGCGCCTGAACCTATGCCATGTATTAGCTCATTGCAAATTTCAATGGGCGCAGTTTCATTGCCATGCACGCCACTAGAATACACGACATGCTTTGGGTGCTCTGACACATTGGTGGGGGTAAATATGACCACACCAAAGATGGGCATCTCCACTTGAGTGTGCTGGTCAATGATAAATGTTTGAGGTGACCAGTCACATTGATGGTCTAAGCTGTATTGAAGAAAGTTTTGTAACGAAGCTTGCACGCAATATCCTTAAATTTTGCAGTGCAGGTATAATAGCAATCCCTAGCCGGTATTTCGAGAGCTAGGCTCTAACAGCTTCACAAATTCGCGACTGTTCATCAAGGATATAAATTCACTGTAGGGCACCGCTTGAGAAAAGAAAAAGCCTTGCCCTTTGGTTATGCCCATATTGCGCAGCAAGTTAAGTTGCTCCATATTCTCGATGCCTTCGGCATAGGTCTCACAACCTTTAGCATCGCAGATGATTTTTGTAGCTTGCACAATCGCGCTATTAACCGGTGAGTCACTAAGTTCAAGCACAAAGGCCTTATCAATCTTTATGGCCGAGAGCTCTAAGTCTCGAATAAAGCTGAGGTTGGAATATCCTTTACCAAAATCGTCCATAGAAATGGCAATACCCATTTTACGCATTTCATCTAACTGCCGCTTCACCAACAGAGAATTGGTCAATGCAACATCTTCAGTAAGCTCTATTTCAATCATCGATGCTTGTACATCATATTTCTGCACCAAGGTGCGCACAGTAGTCAATAACTGAGGATCGTATAGCTGAGTAGGAGAAAGATTAACAGACACAGGAACGTCAAAACCTTCGGCACTCATACTCGCCATCGCCGAGAATGCGCTTTCAAGGGTCCAGTATCCTAATTCGTTCATCATATTGTATGATTCAGCGGCTTTTAGAAGTGTGCTAGGAAACACCACACCGTCTAGAGGGTGATTCCAACGTAATAAACACTCTCCACCAATAATTTCGAAGGTATTAAGGTCTACTTTTGGTTGAAAATATAGTTCCAACTCGTTGTTATTTAACGCTCTCGTTAAATCTGCTTTTAAGGCTAAGCCCTTCCCCGTCACTTGTTGGCTATCATCGGATAAAAGCGTGAAATTTACATGGCGATTTGACTTAGACTTTTTCAGCGCGGCTTCCGCAAGTGATATCACTGTGTTCGCGTCAGTATCGGAAGACTTGCGAATAGCGGCCCCCACATTAAAGTCTGCGATGAAGGCTGTATTTTTAACCATCAGTGGTGCTTTAAAATGAGAAATTAAGCGTGCATTTTTATCGCGCAGGTCGTTTGCGGTGGTAGCATTGGTATAAACAATGCCAAAGATATCACCGCTTAAGCGCCCTATGGCCGCGGCATCTGGAAATATTTTACAAATATGATTGGCTATTTTTAAAAGCACCTCATCGCCTGACTTATGATCAAAAGCAGCAGACACATCTGAAAAACGCATCACGTCCATTAGCATTAAGCTAAAACGCTTCTCGTTTCTGGAGATCTCCTCTACGATTTCAATAAAATGATACCGATTTGGGATCTGATTTAAATGCAGATGCTGTTCTAATGTCATAAAGTCGATAAGAGCCCTAAAACTACCATGTTGACCAAACTCGTTATTGTTTGATCAAACTGTTCGCTACTTTATGTATCGTTGCATTAGCAGAATTCTTTATGCCAAACCTACAAAAAAGCCAGCGAATGCTGACTTTTTATTCGTTTAGCTCAAAACGTACAATGTTCCTATTTTAAAACCTCATCTACCAGGGCTTCGGCGTCTTGTATAATCTTGTCTAGATGCGACTTGTCTGTGAAGCTCTCTGCATATATTTTGTATACATTTTCGGTACCTGAAGGGCGCGCAGCAAACCAACCATTTTCTGTACTGACTTTCACGCCGCCTATACTAGCACCATTTCCAGGAGCGTGGGTTTGCACATTCGTGATACTCTCCCCAGCCATTTCAGTAGCCGTAATAGAAGATACCTCTAAACTGGATAACGCTTGTTTTTGTACCAGTGATGCGCCTACGTCAATACGCGTGTAGAGGGGTTCACCAAAACGAGTGGTCAAATCTTGATAATGTGCCCCAGGATCTTTGCCCGTTACCGCTGTAATTTCAGCAGCCAATAGGCTCATAATAAACCCATCTTTATCTGTCGCCCACGTTTGTCCATCACGTTGTAAAAAGATGCCACCGGCAGACTCTTCACCGGCAAAGGCAATATGTTGATCGCATAACCCCTGCACAAACCACTTAAAGCCTACGGGCATTTCAAGAAGCGAGCGCCCGAGCTTTTTGGCGACTCGGTCAATCATGCTACTTGAAACCAAGGTCTTGCCAATCGCCAAATGCGCCTGCCATTGAGGACGATGCTGATAAAGATAATCTATTGCTACCGCTAGATAATGATTAGGATTCATCAAGCCAGACGAAGCACAAACAATCCCGTGACGGTCAAAATCTGGATCGTTACCAAAGGCAATATCAAAATCATTTTTAAGTTTTATAAGACCAGACATGGCGTAGGCTGATGAGCAGTCCATACGAATTTTGCCGTCTTTATCACAATGCATGAAAGCAAATCGTTGGTCGATTTGTGGATTCACCACAGTAATGTCTAGAGAATATTGCTGTGCAATCCTGTCCCAATACGCATAACCTGAACCGCCTAAAGGGTCGGTACCTAGCTTTAACTGCGCATCACTAATGACTTTCATATCCAAAACGTCTTTGAGAGAGTCGATATAATGAATGGCAAAATCTACCTCAGTCAGGTTGTCACTTGCTCTTGCAGCGGCAATACCGATCCGCTTAACCTCACTAGAGCCGGCCCTAATAATGGCATTCGCCCTATCTTGAATCCATGTTGTTGCAGCGCCGTCGGCAGGGCCGCCATGGGTTTGATTATATTTAAAGCCACCATCGTTAGGCGGATTGTGCGAAGGCGTAATGACAACGCCATCTGCAAAACCCGAACTACGTCCACGATTGTAACTGACGATACGCTGAGAAATGACTGGGGTTGGCGTATATTCATTGTTTTGTTGTATCACTACCTCTACATCATTAGCAATCAACACTTCGATGGCGGTGATTAATGCTGGCTCAGAGAGCGCGTGAGTGTCTTTGCCAATAAACAGTGGGCCATCTATGTTGTTAATTTTGCGGTACTCACTCAATGCTTGGCATATACCAGCGATATGCGCGTCGTTGAACGACAGCGTACTTGAAGAGCCGCGATGGCCAGAAGTGCCAAAGGTTACCGCTTGTTCAGGAACGGTTACATCAGGCGTCAGACTATAATAATCTGCCGTTAACTTTGCCACATTTATGAGCTGTGAAGCCAGTGGCAGCTTACCCGCCTGAGAGTGGTTTGCCATATTTACTCCTTGTAATATCCGTCTGTAAAGCGAGTCACAAACCGTTTTAATAAAGATGGGGATACACCAAGTGTAATGAATTTTGGCCGATATGAATATACTCGCGTATCTAATTCTATAATTGAACCGAGCAGTAAAATGATTATGATGGGAGGTTCTTGGAGAAAGACGACTACCATGCGAACAGATATAAAGAACTGTATTGAACAAATTAGCCAAGTGATCCGGGGAAAGCAAACGCAAATAGAGCTATCGCTTATTTGCTTACTGGCGCGTGGGCATTTATTACTTGAAGACCTGCCGGGTATGGGTAAAACAACTCTGTCGCAGTCGTTTGCGCAAGTGTTTGGCTTAGAGTTTTCCCGCGTACAATTTACTTCAGACTTGCTACCTGCAGACATGCTGGGTATAAATATATATGACCAAACATCACAGCAATTTAGTTTTCACCCTGGGCCAATCTTTAGCCAAGTTGTATTGGCCGACGAAATTAACCGCGCCAGCCCGAAAACCCAAAGCGCACTGCTTGAAGCAATGGCGGAGCGTCAAGTGACCACTGACGGCACCACACGCGACCTTCCCTATCCGTTTTTCGTGATTGCCACACAAAACCCGCTTCATCAGTCGGGCACACACCCCCTACCAGAATCGCAACTTGACCGCTTTAACATGCAATTGTCGTTAGGCTACCCAGACTACGCGTCAGAAAAGGCGATGCTGTTGAATGATAACGAAGCAAAGAATGTAGCTACCATCATTGACATTGATACCTTGCAACAGATGCAAAACGCGGTAGATGACGTGAAAGTATCAGAGTCGGTAGTCAACTATATTCTCAACTTAGTAAACTTGACACGTGAGTCCAGCGAATTTCCAAACGCGCTATCGCCACGTGCTGCAAAAGCCCTTTTTAACACCTCCAAGGCCGCCGCGTACGTTAATGGTCGAAACTTCGTCACGCCAGAAGACGTGCAGTTTGTACTCAGCGCAGTGTGTGAGCACCGTCTTAAAGGTCAGTTAGTGACCCAAACAGCATCAAGCTTCAGTGAGTTTCTATTGAAACAGGTTGACCCTCTGGTAGCCTAATGAAACCCGCCCTCAGCCGATTAAAAAGTGTTTACATTAAACGCAGAAACCAATGGCTGAGCAAACGCATACCGGCTGAAAACAGCTTTGATTTAGACCTCGGAAATACCTTTATCCTTCCGTCAAGCTTCGGTTGGGCAATGATTGCGATCGTGGTATTTCTGTTTATTTTAGGCACCAATTACCAAAACAATATCGTGTTGGGCATGAGCTACTTTTTTATTGCCCTTGGACTATTGTCGCTATTTCACAGCTACGTCTACTTCACGCAACACAGCGTGCAATTTCTGCCATTTGAGCCTGAATTTGAGAACAGAGAGCTACGCTTAAACTGCATCATTAGCAGCACTCAAAAATACACCGGTGGCGAAATATTAATAAGTGCCTACGGGCAAACCCAGCGCTTTGCCACCGATTTGATGAAAAACAGTCAAACATGCAGCCTTCCTCTAATCAACTTACCAAGAGGCCTGCACGACTGCGAGCGCATAAAGTTTGAGACGCTCTATGCTTTTGGTTTGTTCAGATGTTGGAGCTACCTTAAACCAAAGCACCAACTCCTTGTGTATCCTGGCATTCAAAAGGCGCCTATAAAACTTCATCGGCATCTCGATGAAGATGACAGTGAACACGATAACGTGAACAACAAAGTGGCCTCTGATAATTTGCAGGGAATACGTAATTTTGTTGAAACAGACCCCCTACATCATGTTTCTTGGAAACATGTCGCAAAAGGACAGGGTCTGTTAACCAAAGATTTTGCACAAAATGCCGGCGTTAGCGGCTGGGTGCGTTTGAGTGATTATCAAAATGGCGATATTGAGAACGCACTTCGTATTCTAAGCTATCAGGTTCAGCAGTTATACAAAGAGAATGCCGAGTTTGGCATTGACCTGGGCGTTACCAAAATATTACCTCAAACAGGGTTTGATCATCTTCAAAAGTGTCTATTTAGATTAGCCACCTATGGCGAGCCACCAACATTTGAGAAGAGTAAACTGAATGCGTGAGTTGACCCTCGATCAATTAAAAATACCAGGCGCACTACTGAGCTTGTGTTTTGCACTATCGGTATTGCCCATGTACGCAAGCATCATGGGCTGGGTCTGGATCTTATTTCTATGCTCTGTGGGCATTGTTTGGGCAAAAGTATTAAAGAAACTTAAACCGGTAAACAATACAACGCTTAATCTGCTCGCAATTTTTTGCATGCTGCTGCTACTGCTGTTTTCTGGTCAATTTGGACTATTATCAACGATGATCAACCTTCTCGTTGTCGCCGGTTGCTTAAAGCTCATCACCTTAAGAACAGCAGCCGACTTTCATTTGATCATCGTCGTATTGGTATTTTTGATTGCCTGCGGCTTTATTTATCATCAGCAGCTATTGCTGACACTGTTCTACGGCGCGATTTTGTTCACCACGCTGTTTACCGCGTTTTTGCTCAATAAAGGAAAACTTGCTTACTCAACAAGTGCAAAGCACAGCGCAAAGCTCATTCTTCAGGCGCTACCGATTATGGCCCTGCTGTTTGTTATGGTGCCGCGCCTGCCTCCGTTATGGGAATCAGCGGCGCAAAAATCCAGTTCTACAGGATTGTCTGAGAGCATCACACCCGGCGACATCGCAAATCTAGCCCAATCTGGGGACCTAGCGTTTAGAGCAGAATTTATTACTGATGTACCCGAGCCACAAGAACGTTACTGGCGTAGCATCGTACTCGATAACTTTGACGGTGCGACGTGGTCAATGGATGACGAAACATTTGTATTAGAGCGTACCTCACAAATAGCCGTTGAAGGTGAAGCAACGCAGTATTTAGTTATAGCAGAGCCCAATAATACTCGATGGAAGTATTCTTTGGACATTCCAGTGGTTGACCAAGTAATGAGCAGCCGCACAATTTATCGTAATCAGAGTTATCAGTTGTTTTCGCAAGAGGTAAACAAGCAAGCCAGTTTGTATATTGTCAGTTCCTATTTGTCATCGCCACTGAATCATTTTTTGACATCATATGAACGCAATAAAAACCTTCAAGTTCCCGATGACGGCAATCAACGCACTCGTCAGTGGGTAAATGAGGCGATTTCTCAAGACATGAGCACGCAGCAGCGCTTAAGAGCCATAATGGACATGTACTTTAGCAATCAGTTTAGCTACACCTTGCAGCCTCCGCTCATGCAAACCGACCCAGTGGATGAGTTCTTGTTCACCCATAGACGTGGCTTTTGCTCTCACTATGCCTCTTCTTTAGCCTTTATGCTGCGCCTTGCCGGGATTCCTGCGCGATTAGTGGCAGGATACCAAGGCGGAGAATTACAAAACGGCAATATTTTAACCGTGCGACAATACGACGCACACGCGTGGGTAGAATATTGGGTCGATGGCAGCGGCTGGATGAGGATTGATCCTACCGCCATTGTTGCACCAAACCGTTTGTTAGATGGTTTGTTTTCAAGTATCGATGAAACTGAAAGCGACCTTATTGAGCGCCCTTTCAACCTATCAGAATTTAACGACAATCCGATTATCGGTCAGATTCGAGACTTCCTCGTCATGATAGATCATCAGTGGTCACAAACCGTTTTGCAATATGATCAAGACAGTCAACGCGACCTGATTAAGAAATGGTTTGGTGATTTTAACGCAAAAAACATGACTAGCTTTATGCTAATCAGTTTAGGATTAATAGTGTTTTGTCTGGCCTTGGTGTTTTTACCCTATAAAACTTGGTTCAGCCGTCAGCCATACTCGCCCGGCGCGCAATTGCTTAAGTTTTTAAGCCAAAAAGGTTGGCAAAAGCACACCCACGAAACTCTCAAAGATTTTGTTGCGCGGCTCGCTCCAAAGCTCAATCAAACACAACGCTCTTACCTGCATGTATACGTAGAGCAATGTTATATGCACCAGTATAATGAGCGTGAAATTTCACAAGAAAAACTCCAAGAAATGTTGCGCAAGATTAAACGAAGTTTCAAATAAGCTTTGTTACAGGCATAAAAAAACCGGTGCATATCTTCATATGCACCGGTTTTTAAGTATTTGCTAAAGCTTACTTCTTCTCAGCTTTACGCGCTCTAACTTCTTCAATGACTTTCTCAGATACGTTTGCAGGGCAAGGCGTATAGTGTGAGAACTCCATCGAGAACTGACCGCGACCAGATGTCATAGTACGTAGTGAACCGATATAACCAAACATTTCAGATAGTGGAACGTCTGCTTTAACGCGAACACCCGTTGCACCCGCTTCTTGGTCTTTGATCATGCCACGACGACGGTTTAAGTCACCGATAACATCACCAACATGGTCGTCTGGCGTAAATACGTCAACTTTCATGATTGGCTCAATTAACTGAGGGCCAGCTTTTGGAATAGACTGACGGAAAGCACCTTTAGCCGCAATTTCAAACGCAATCGCTGATGAGTCAACTGCGTGGAATCCACCGTCGTATAGCTCAACTTCAACGTCTAACACTGGGAAGCCAGCTAATACGCCTTCTTCCATCATGCCTTTAAAGCCTTTTTCAATGGCTGGGAAGAATTCTTTTGGAACGTTTCCGCCCACAACCACAGACTTAAAGGTAAAGCCAGAGTTTGGCTCTCCAGGACGAATTCTATAATCAATTTTACCAAACTGACCTGAACCACCAGACTGTTTCTTGTGCGTATATGAATCTTCAACCGGCAGCGTGATTGTTTCACGGTAAGCAACCTGAGGCTGACCCACCTGTAATTCAACGCCGTAAGTACGCTTCAAGATGTCTACTTTAATATCTAAGTGAAGCTCACCCATTCCTTTAAGGATGGTTTCGCCAGAATCTTCGTCAGTTTCAACTTGGAAAGTCGGGTCTTCTGCAACCATTTTACCGATAGCGATACCCATTTTCTCAGTTGAACCTTTATCTTTTGGTGCAACCGCAATTGAGATCACAGGCTCAGGGAAAATCATTGGCTCAAGCGTACACTCGTGCTTAGGATCGCACAGCGTGTGACCGGTCTTAACGTTTTTCATGCCCACGATAGCAAGAATGTCGCCCGCTTGTGCAGAACTTAATTCTGTGCGGTCGTCTGCGTTCATCTCAACCATGCGGCCAACACGTTCGGTTTTGCCTGTAGCAGAGTTTAAGATAGTGTCACCTTTGTTCAATTTACCTGAGTAAATACGAATAAAGGTTAGTGCACCAAAACGGTCATCCATGATTTTAAACGCTAAAGCGCGGAAAGGTTCGTCAACGGTAACAATCGCTTTCTCGCCTGTAGGCTCACCTGTTTCAGGATCGCATAAGTCTTGTGGCTCAACTTCTGTTGGGCTTGGCAAGTAGTCAACGACTGCGTCAAGCACGTTTTGAACGCCTTTGTTCTTAAATGCAGAACCACAGTAAGTTGGGAAGAAGTCTAGCTTACGAGTACCTTCACGAATACAACGCTTGAGGTCTTCAATAGACGGCTCTTCACCATCCATGTAAGCCATCATAAGGTCGTCGTCTTGCTCAACAGCAGTTTCGATAAGCATTTCGCGATATTCAGCCGCTTTTTCTACCATATCAGCAGGAATATCAGTCACTTCATAGTTTTCTGGAAGGCCAGTGTCATCCCAGATGTATGCTTTTTGCTCAAGCAAATCAACAACACCACAGAATTCGTCTTCGATACCGATAGGCAAAACCATAACAAGTGGGTTAGCACCCAATACGGTCTTAACTTGCTTCACAACTCGGTAGAAATCTGCACCCATACGGTCAAGCTTGTTGACGAAGATGATGCGAGATACTTCTGAATCGTTCGCGTAGCGCCAGTTTGTTTCTGACTGAGGCTCAACACCACCAGAGCCACAGAAAACACCTACACCGCCGTCTAGTACTTTAAGTGAGCGATATACTTCAACTGTAAAGTCAACGTGTCCTGGAGTATCGATAACGTTGAAACGATGCCCTTTCCAAAAACAGGTTACCGCTGCAGACTGAATAGTAATTCCGCGCTCGGCTTCTTGTTCCATGAAGTCGGTAGTTGATTCGCCGTCATGTACTTCACCGGTTTTATGGATTTTACCGGTAAGCTTCAAAATTCGTTCTGTCGTGGTCGTTTTGCCCGCGTCAACGTGAGCAAAAATACCTATATTTCTGTAATGTGCTAAATCTGACATGTTTCCACTTCATAGGTTCGTAAAAAATTTCCGGCGGATTATATAGATTATTGAGCAGAAATTACACCACTTTCATGCTTATTTTTTAAAATGTCCGTCGTAATCGGGATTTAAGGCAAAAAACGAGGGCTAATTGCTAAACTCCCGTAACATTTGGCTGTTTTTAATAATCATAACCGTCACCTCATCACGATTATGATAAAGGTGTTTTGCAGTAATGTATGCTGGCGATTCTTTCTGGTGAAGTTGGTGAAATTGCTCCATAAGCGGTGCAAGGGTTTTGTAACGTTTCTTCATTGGCAGCTTTAAATTAAATATGGCGGCGCTTGCCCAAGCGTTTTGTAACCATGTTTGCATCAGCAATGCGACACGATCTGGCTTTTCAATCATATCGCACACTAACCAGTCTACATGCCCTTGTTGAGGTCTATAGCTAAATCCATCAACACTGTGATAATCCACCAAGCCGGTTTGCATTAGCTTCTCGTCCATCGCGCCATTATCTATTGCCTCAGTCCTAATACCGCGACTCACTAACTGATAGGTCCACCCTCCTGGACATGCACCAAGGTCAACGGCGCTCATACCATTAACAAAGAGCATGCTTTGCTGAGCGCGTGTACAAAACGATTGTATGGCCTCTTCAAGCTTAAGGGTGGAGCGTGAGGGAGCATCTTGGGGAAACTTGAGACGCTTTACGCCAAGTAAATCTTCGCTGCGGTCTTTTGCAAACGATATCGCCAACAGGCACTTTTCTCCAGACTCAAAGAATAAGTGTAAATAAGGGGCGCGCTTATCAGGCTGTTTAAACAGCAAATTCTTGGCACGCAAAGCGTTACGCAGTGGAACGGTAAACTTTTTACAAAACTTCGCCATTTCTTTACCCGATTCGGTATCGGCATGCTCCACTCTGATATCGCCAAACACAATTTGCTGCAAATCAATTGTGCTAAGGGCGCTGAGTATTTCAAACACCCTGTCGGTAAGATCACTAAAGCTAACATCGAGCAATACCAAGCACTTTTGGCGAGCAAAAACCAAGTCTGATAGAGCAATCATACTGTTGCGTTGGCGTATAGTGTTCGACGACTCGCTAACCAACTGGTAACGCAATACGGCGCTGTCCTTTTGGAAGTTGGCAAACCCGCAGTGCCCTCTAAGCGCAAGTTTATCGTCAAGCTCAGCGAGTAAATCAGGTTCATACCCACTGCGGCAGTAAAAAAGATATTCTGTCATGACCAGCTACACATCTTTTTTGGTGATAGTGGCATACATCAGTGTTGCCCATGCAACGATAAATAGCAGCCCACCTAATGGTGTGACAAACACTACCCATTTGACTGTTGTTAAGGCTAAAACATACAAGCTTCCACTGAAGCATATAATACCAGCAACAAAGCATATACCCGCCACGTTCACCGCAATGGACGAAAGCTTTATGCTCAGCGCAGCAAGCACAAGTAACGCCAAGGCATGATACATTTGATAGCGTGCGCCAGTTTCAATAATAGACAATCCATATTCATCGAGATGGCTTTTTAAGCCATGCGCCGCAAAAGCACCAATCGCAACGCTTAACATGGCAAAGAGTGCCCCTGCCAACACTAACCACTTAGTCTGCTTGTTCATCAACCGCCTCCACTTGCGACAGCATCCAGTCTATGAATACCTTAATCTTACTTTTGTCTGCTTGGGATTCTTGGCATACCAAATAGTAGCTATTTCTACTCTCTATTTTTTGTGCAAACGGACAAATTAAGCGGCCGCTGTCGATATCAGGTTTTGCCAATACCGTATCCGATAAAGCAATGCCTTGGCCAATCGAGGCCGCTTGCAGAATCAACATAGTATGACTAAATATCGGCCCCTGATTCACATTGACGTTTTTTACGTTAAACGCTTGAAGCCAATTTTTCCAAGCATTGCGGGTACTGTCATGAAGAAGTGTGTGATGTTTTAGGTCATCCAGAGAATTTAAAGGTTTACCCCGTTGTAAAAGTAACGGCGAGCACATAGGAGTGAGATACTCTCCGAGCAACTTAGTAGAGTGCAAACCCGACCATGACCCACGCCCGTAATAAACCCCCACATCAATAGAGTCATCCAAAAAGCCATCATCGAGATCAATGGCTTTTATTCTGACGTCTATATCGCTGTGTAGCACTGAAAACTCATGTAGCTTAGGCACTAACCATTGGCTAGCAAAGCTAGGCGGTGTTGCAACGGTGATAGCTCCCTTTGCCCCCATTGCCAATAAACGGTCTGTTGCTTCTTGCACTTGAGAAAATATATCTCGTAAATCTTGAAAGTATCCCTGACCTTCCTCGGTCAATAACAGCGAACGATTTTTACGATGAAATAATTTAGTCGAAAGATAGCTCTCGAGTGATTTAATTTGATGACTCACAGCGGCTTGCGTCACAAACAATTCGTCAGCTGCTTTTGTGAAGCTAAGATGACGGGCCGCTGATTCGAAGGCTTTTAATGCATTCAAAGGAGGGAGGCGCTTAGGCATGAAATTTCATCCTTTTTAATTCTGAAATATACATTAGTTTATCTAATGCATATTAGCAAATTTTATCGTTCATCTTTTTTCATGATTGGTCGTAATATACTGCACGAAATGCAAAGTTAATTGCTTTTATTTCATAACGTTACAAATGTAAATCACTTGTGAAATTAACGTAGAAAACCGTCACAAACATGACATTAATTTAATTTGGAGAAAACATGAAAACCATCTTTACCCTGCTAGCTGCTGCAGCGCTTATTAGCTCAGTACAGGCAACTGAAATTAATACAAAGCAAGTACTAAGTGCTAACTTATCAAAATCTGACATCACTGCAATTTTAGATATTGAAACAAAGTTAAACATCAACGTTGAGCCAATTGTAATATCAATGCCAGCTTTGCCAACTAATATTACAGTTCTTGCAAACCAAAGTAAGCGCAGAAATAACCGCCTTATCGAGACTATTGCATCTGCTGACGTAGGTGATGAGTAAGCTAATCATGGCAAAATCTTAGAACGCGTGAAGCACTCAAGTTCCGCTAGATTTTGCCATTTTTTTGCCAACATACTCATACGCCCATCTTAACAAAAAAACTAACCCACACCTTGTACTAAACGACTGGCTAATACCTCAATCGGATGTTGTGGCCTAAAGTCTGCTAACCTTTTTACCTGACTGCGACAAGAGTAACCTGTTGCCAACACACGTTCTTGCTGAAGCTGAGCAACGTTTTGACGCCAACTCAAATCATATATGCCAATCGAGTTTTCGAGGTGTTCGGTCTCGTGCCCATAGGTACCAGCCATGCCGCAGCACCCTACAGGGATTACCTCTAAACTAAGCCCAAATTTATGAAACGCTTGTTGCCAATCTTTCTCGCTGGTGGGTAACGCGGTTTTTTCACTACAATGGGCAAACAAATAATACGGTTCGTCGGCTTCGGTGATGTGTGACAACTTTGTTGGCACACTGATGTCGTTTAACCATTCGGTCAGGGTGCTCACATTGAAATCACCACGCGACGAGCCAAGTATTTTCTGATATTCATCTCGATAACACAGCACTAGTGAGGCATCTATGCCTACCATTGGCATATCCAGTTGGCTAACTTTGCTTAAGAACGTAGCGGTTGTTTGTGCTGTCTTCTCAAATGCCGCCAAAAAGCCTTTCACATGTTGCGGCTTACCGTTTGGTGAAAACGGCAAAAGTACGGGTATCAGACCTAGGGCCCGAATAAACTTTAACGTTGCGTCTACCGAATCTGCATCATAAAAGCTGGTAAATGGGTCTTGTACAATAAGTACATGCTTAGCTTTTTGCGCTTCAGGGAGCTGGGTTAAGCGCGTATAATCATATTCACTTTGTAGTGCACTCACTCGCGCACTTAACGGCGGGTAGGACAACTGAGGCGCATCTACGTATCCAATCCACTTAGATAAAACATACTTCGTCAGTTTTGTGTCCAATACTGCATTAGATAATCGCGGAATCTTTGCTAATAATGGCGCTAATCGCTCAACGTTTGCAACAAAATAATCTTTGAGTGGACGACGATACCTAGTGTAATAAATCGCTAGGAACTTTGAGCGAAAATCAGGCACATCTACATTAACTGGGCACTGATTCGTGCACGACTTGCATGCTAGGCATCCATTCATCGCCTCAAATACTTCATGGGAAAAGTCGTCTTGCTTATTTGCGCCAGCAAACCATTTCTTTACTGGGCTATCTGAAAAGCTCTTATAGCTTAAAGAGTCTGTTGTTACGCCGTGCTGATGTAACTGTAACAACCACTCTCTAATAAGTCCTGCTCGACCTTTTGGGCTGTGTCTGCGGTCTTTTGTAATCTTGCTCGAAGGGCACATAGGGGATGTAGTGTCATAATTAAAACATAACCCGTTGCCGTTGCAGCTCATCGCTGGTGCAAACTCGTCTCTAAATTGCACAGGTATTTGCCTATCGAAGCTCGCTCGTTTCACATCGTCGACTTTTACGAGCGAAGCTGAAGAAGCGTAAGGCGTGCAAATTTTACCGGGGTTCATTTTATTGAGCGGATCAAACGCAGCCTTTATTTTACAAATCTCGTCATACAATTGCTCACCAAAAAAAGCCGGTGCGTATTCACTGCGGTAACCTTTCCCATGCTCACCCCACATCAGCCCACCATATTTAGCGACGAGCTTTACGACTTGATCAGAAATAGTTTTGACCAACTTCTCTTGAGCTTCATCATATAAGTCCAGTGCTGGCCTAACGTGCAGCACACCCGCATCGACGTGACCAAACATACCGTACTCGAGTTTGTGACTATCCAGTAAGGCCCTAAACTCCATAATAAAGTCCGCTAGCTTTTCTGGCGGCACGGCGGTGTCTTCTGCAAAGGCTATGGGCTTTTTACTGCCTTTTGTTTTACCCAACAGCCCTACCGCTTTTTTGCGCATCGCATAGATTTTTTTAATTTCAGCAGTGTCGTAGGTTATTTGATAGCCAATAACGCCCGATGACGCCGAGGCAATTTCTTCGTCCAAGCGCTTACTAAGCGTTGCGATCTTTTCTTTTATGGCAGCTTCATCATCGTTGTTGTATTCCACCATGTTTAAGCCGTCCATGACTTTATCAGGAACGTCTTGTATTAAATTAGAAACGCTATGCCAAACGATATCACCTCTTGCAAGGTTCAACACGCGACTATCGACTGTTTCCACTGAAGTGGCATTTGCTGCAATCATTGATGGGGCATGGCGTAAAGCGGATTCAAAGTCATTATATTTCACATTCACCAAAGCGGTGTGCTTAGGAATTTTTGTGATATTTAGCTTAGCGTCGGCAATAAAAGCCAAAGAGCCTTCTGAGCCGGCTAATAGTCGACTGACATCGATATTGTCGTGTTGCTCGTCGTAAGCGTGTTCTAAATCATACCCGGTTAAAAATCGATTAAGCCTTGGAAACTTATCCAAGATGGCCTGACGCTTAGAAATGCAGGTATCAAGCACCTGCTTTAAAATTCGACCATAGTCAGTGTCTGTTGTCGAAAGCTTAGTTGCCTCATCCACCGATATAGGCTTTGAATGAATGATTTCGCCGCTTGCTGACACTGAGGTTAGTTCAAGCACGTGATCGCTCGTTTTGCCATATACCAATGAACCTTGGCCTGAAGCATCGGTGTTAATCATACCGCCAATAGTAGCCCGGTTACTGGTCGATAAATCGGGCGAAAAAAAGTAACCATGTGGTCGCAAATAGTCATTTAGAGCGTCTTTAATCACGCCACACTGCACTTTGACCCACTCTTGTTCTAAATTAAGCTCAATGATCTCTCGCATGTGCCGTGACGTGTCAATTACAATGCCGGGCGTCAGTGATTGACCGTTTGTGCCAGTGCCACCGCCACGCGCACTAAAAGTGACGTCTTCAAATTCATTGCCGGTTTTTGCAATTAACGCAAGATCTTCTAAAGATGTGGGGAAAAGTACCGCTTGTGGAATGCGCTGATATATTGAGTTATCCGTCGCCACCGCCATTCTGCTGGCGTAGCTTATTTCAACCTCCCCTTTAAATGGAGTGCGACTTAACGCGTCCACATAGGCTTTAGTGCGGTCGCTTAAAGTATCTTTTGGGGAAAGTTGCGGTAGTGCGGTCAATGTACCCTCCTAGTGGTTGCCAGAAAGTATACGCAAATCAAGTATCAGGCTAAAGCGATTTTCTGGACTCAGACGACAAAAGTCTACTTCAAGCGCACACTTTTACTGCCACTGGCTACTTTGATTGGTTAAACCTGATGCTCGGCTTTGCTGATTTGTTGTTTTAGATAAAAAAAAGGCGCTCACACATACATGTAAGCGCCTTATTAGTAAATTGACCAGACTTAGTGTTTTTCAGCCAAATATAACCATGTTTCAACCACAGTATCGGGGTTTAACGAAACACTATCGATGCCCTGCTCCACAAGCCATGCAGCAAAGTCTTCATGATCCGACGGGCCTTGACCACAAATGCCGACGTACTTTCCACGTGCTTTTGCCGCCTTTATTGCCATAGAAAGCAACGCTTTGACCGCATCATTACGCTCGTCAAATAAATGCGCAATCAAGCCAGAGTCTCTGTCTAGTCCGAGGGTAAGCTGAGTAAGGTCATTAGAGCCAATAGAGAAGCCATCAAAGATATCTAAGAATTCATCAGCAAGTAAGGCGTTAGAAGGAAGCTCACACATCATGATCACGCGTAAACCGTTCTCTCCCTGCACTAAGCCTTGCTCACGCAATAGCTCAATAACCTGCCTGCCTTCCTCTGGGGTGCGTACAAACGGGATCATAACCTCAACGTTGGTTAAACCCATTTTATTGCGCACGCGCTTGATTGCTTCACATTCTAGAGCAAAGCAATCTCTAAAATCTTCAGAGACATAGCGGCTTGCACCTCTAAATCCTAGCATTGGGTTTTCTTCGTCAGGCTCGTATTGATAACCACCCACCAAATTGTAGTATTCGTTAGACTTAAAGTCAGACATACGCACAATCACTTTTTTCGGCGAGAATGCAGCACCTATACTGGCAATACCTTCTACCAATTTCTCGATATAGAATTCAACCGGTGATGCATAACCAGAAATGATATCGTTAATTTCTTCTTGTAACTCTGCATCTTGATCATCAAAATTCAACAGCGCTTTGGGGTGAACACCAATCATTCTGTTGATAATAAATTCAAGTCTCGCAAGGCCTACACCTTCGTGAGGGAGGCGCGCAAAATCAAAAGCTCGATCAGGGTTACCCACGTTCATCATGACTTTTAACGGTAAGTCAGGCATCGCGTCAATGCGCGAAGTGGTCACGTCAAAGTCTAACACTTTGTTATAGATATAGCCCGTGTCCCCTTCTGCACAAGAAACGGTAACTTCATCACCTGTTGCAATAGAGTCTGTTGCGTTACCACAACCCACCACCGCAGGAATACCCATTTCTCTTGCAATGATCGCAGCATGACACGTGCGTCCACCACGATTGGTCACAATTGCGCTGGCCTTTTTCATAATCGGCTCCCAATCGGGGTCGGTCATGTCGGTGACTAGCACGTCACCTTGTTCAATTTTGTCCATCTCTGCAATAGAGCCGAGGACTTTTGCTTTACCGGCACCTATTTTGTGCCCAATCGCACGGCCCTCGCACACTAGCTGTGCGGTATCTTTTAGTTGAAAACGCTCAATGACCTGCATGTCTTCGCGACTGCGAACCGTTTCAGGACGGGCTTGTACAATGTAAAGTTTGCCATCAAGACCATCTTTCGCCCATTCAATATCCATAGGACGTTGGTAATGCTTTTCAATAATCAATGCCTGTTTCGCAAGCTCAGCAACTTCATCATCATTGATTGAGAACTGCTTGGAGTCACTGGTCTCTATATCAACGATAGACACTTGCTTGCCGTGCTCTAAATCCGTTGAATAGATCATTTTGGTTAACTTGCTACCGATGTTTCGGCGCAGTACTGCCGGCTTACCAGCTTCTAAGGTAGGTTTGTGCACATAGAATTCGTCTGGGTTTACCGCACCTTGTACCACCATTTCACCTAGGCCGTAAGAGCTGGTGATAAACACTACGTCTTCAAAACCAGATTCGGTATCGATAGAGAACATAACACCCGATGCCGCCATATCACTTCGCACCATGCGCTGAATACCAGCAGACAGTGCCACGCCTTTATGGTCATAGCCTTGGTGTACACGGTAAGAAATAGCACGATCATTAAACAAAGACGCAAATACGTGTTTAATCGCCACCAGCACAGAGTCATAACCTTTTACGTTTAGGAAAGTTTCTTGCTGCCCAGCAAATGATGCATCAGGCATATCTTCTGCCGTTGCAGAAGAGCGAACAGCAAAAGAGGCTTCATCTCCGGCTTCGTTGCAGAGGGTTTCGAAGGCGCTTTTGATCTCACTCTCAAGCTCACTTTGGAAAGGAGTATCTAATATCCATTGGCGTATTTGTTCACCCGCTTTTGCCAGCGCATTGACGTCATCAACATCTAAGTTGTCGAGGATTTCGTGGATTTTTGCTTCAACACCACTTTGCACAAGAAATTCATTAAATGCATAAGCGGTGGTTGCAAAACCGCCTGGAACTTGCACGCCGGCATTTGATAAGTTTGATATCATTTCGCCCAAAGACGCGTTTTTACCGCCTACACGGTTAACATCGCCCATTCCCAATTCTTGATACCAAAGAACATATTCCTGCACTATAGTGGCCTCCCTAAAACTACATAAATGTGTGAGTACTGCGGTCAAATGACTGCTTCTATTACAAATGAATAAAACGTGTTAGCTTACAACACTGCGTGATTTTAAATGGGCTTTCATAGCAAAGTAAAATTTAATTTTTTTCGTAATAAAATTACAACATTGTTAAGGAGATGTTTTGCGCGCTGCTTTTTATATATCTGATGGTACCGCTATAACTGCTGAGGTTTTTGGTCATGCGTTGTTGTCATTATTCCCCGTTGAGTTTGATCACAACACGGTCCCATTTGTTGAAACCGAACAACATGCTAAACAAGTACTCGCGCAAATCGAACGGGCTTTTAAAGAGTCTGGTGAACGTCCGCTAGTGTTTTACACAATGGTGAATGCAGAGATTGGTAAGATTATTGGTCAGTCTATAGGCATCAATTACAACTTCTTAGACCAATTTGTCGCCCCCCTTGAAAAAGTCGTTGGCGTGCCTTCAAAACCCGTTAAGCATCGCACCCACAGCATGCATGAAAAAACCTACGATATTCGTATTGAGGCAGTCAATTATGCGCTCGCAAACGATGATGGCTCTAACTTGAAAGATTACGAAGAGGCCGACATTATATTAGTAGGCGTTTCACGCTCAGGTAAAACGCCTACAAGCCTATATTTAGCATTGCAATACGGCATTAAAGCAGCAAACTACCCATTCACCGAAGAGGATATGGGCGATATTCTAAAGTTACCCCCTATTTTACGCCGCTTTAAACAGAAGCTGTTTGGTCTTACCATCAGCGCCGATAGACTCCACGCAATTCGCTCAGAGCGCAGAGCTAACAGTAAATATGCGTCTATGCAGCAATGCAGAATGGAATTAAGAGAAGTCGAGAACCTTTATCGAAAAGAAAAAATCCCGTTTTTGAACAGCACAAAATACTCGGTAGAAGAAATTTCAGCAAAGATTTTAGCTAAAACAGGACTAAAACGAAGAAAGTATTAGGGTTGGCGTATTTTAAGCTACTAGGAAACATATGCTAATCTGCCGTCGTGTTAAACAGCTTTGCACTTCAGCAGGCAGTAAGGGCTCATTTATAGTCGTGTTAAATTTCGAACATAGAAGCCTGCATTAGCCTAAAGAAGCAGTCCATCGATGTTTGAAGTAGTTTTCGCCATTCCTAGTTAGGTCTGCGGTAGATGCCGAAGTTTGCGGCTTTCTAACAAACGTCAATACGTTATGCTTGACAGTTCAATATTAGGCTTACTTTATCTTGACTTCCCCCCCCCCCCCACAATTATGCTTCAACATGTTTGGCAACAAACGCTGATATATAATCAACATTGTTATTAAAAAAAGGATATTTTTATGTTTAACAGCACAGTACCCCTAATTCGTTATATTTTTATTCCGACAGTCTTCATTACGATATTATTTTTTACTAAAACGGCACTATCACAAGATGTCATTGAATGTTTGGGATGTAACGACACTGAATTTTTACTCAAAGCTCAAGCTTACGGCGCTCAAAACCAACAAGCCAATGGTGCTAGCGTGATTTTAATTGACTCTCCTAGTGGTAGATTCAGAGAATACAATATCAATATTCAACAAGGTGGTGGTTTGGGAATAGACGAATTTGGTGGATTTGATACTACTGTTATCGCTACTCAAATACCGCTACTTTCCAATCAGACATTTGTAGAGCAAAACCTTGCAGACATTTATTTTTATGGTGAAAAACTAAGATTTGCCTTAGAGTCTATCTTTGTCATCGATGTGCCTGCGGATGTTGGTTATAGGTCTGCCACTGATGCCTTAAGATTTCCGGCTGATGCCGCGGCGGCAATGCAAACTGTAGCATCACAAGATAATAGCATAGCTAACTGGTTAGTTAAGATTAACCAAGCAGCGGACGGCATTGAATTTAGTGGGTCAATATCTCGAACTCGTTCTAAGAAATTAAAAGATTCGCAAATAGAAGCTTCAGCAAAATTTAAATCAAAACCAATTCAAGTAACGTTTAGATATCCAGACGGAACTACTCAAAGATATGAGGTGACAGGAACTGTTGGTACTGGTGGAGTTTTGGGTGAATTGACATTTAAAGCAACGAAAATTGCATTTTTTGCAGATGGTTCGAGAATTCCAACTGATCCCTTTCAAGCCGCTGGAGCAGGAGAAAGAGAGTATGGCTCAGACCAAGGAAATGTGGCAGCAATAGGAGCATACCTAAATTCTATAACCGGGGTTGATGCAAACGTGTCTAATGGCATATTAGGTGGTGGATCCTGTATTGTAACCTGGACGTGTGCGTTAATCGACAGAGGCTCAGAAACGATTACTCGTTGTACGGCAGAGTGCGCTAATTAAGAACAGAGTAAAATGGCAGGGCAACGCTGGCATATTCCCGGCGTTTTCCTTTATCGTTGCAAGTCTGTTTGCCTGTCGCCTAAGGCACAATGCCAGCCGCTTCAAGCCCTTAGTCATTCAGCTAGCTTTTTATGACGCTAAAAGCGGAAGGGTTTCTCTCTTTTAGCACTTTCAAGTAATTTTGGCTCGTCGCAAGGTATTCTAATCCTTCAACACTTTGACACTATCTTTAGCCATTTGTATGCAACCGCTCTAACTGCTTTATAGAAAGATTTCCTTGTTGTTCTTTAGTTGGCATAATAATAAAGAGCAGTCCAATTGAATGACTGAACACTCTTAGCTGCCTATTCAATAAAGCTTTGTCTGACGAACTTTGACCGTCAATACACCAAATACAGTTATGAGTACAAGTCGACCAAAAACTACTCTTTGTGGCAGCTTTATTTTCGACTAAATTTGTTTGTTCATATGTTGCAGTCGTTTGCTGTATGTTTATCAGATGGCGTGCGTGAAGATGGTAAAATTTAAATCTCTGCTGATTCAACAATCAGTAGTATTATTTGAATTGCAAGTCAGATTCATTCATTTCACGAATGTATGTTTTATTTTTCAATGTTT
Organism: Glaciecola sp. XM2; assembly: GCF_018595715.1. Taxonomy (GTDB): domain Bacteria; phylum Pseudomonadota; class Gammaproteobacteria; order Enterobacterales; family Alteromonadaceae; genus Glaciecola. The sequence goes on along the minus strand of NZ_JAHEOJ010000014.1, from coordinate 134,808 downwards.
TTTAATCAAATGGAGAACAAGTTTTCCACCGCAATGATTTGGAATGAAGCCGTTGTTTTTGTCGAACACTACTTGGTATCGTCATTACGACAAAGTCGCTCGGCAATTACACCGACATTATCCCTTGATAATTACGCTAATTCAATTAAGTAGCCTCCTTACCCTTAGCGTCGTCGACTTTTGCGCCAGTAATTTTGTTCGCGCGGCCTTCGTCTTTGGCTTTTTGAGCTCGTAACTTCCTGACTTCTTTTGGATCAGCAATGAGAGGCCGATAAATTTCAACGCGGTCGCCTGGCTGTAACACGTCAGTGAGCTTACACGTACGATTCCAAATACCTACTTTGTTCTCTTGTAGGTTTATCTCTTGATACATGTTTAAAACGCCTGATTGTACGATGGCTTTTTCAACCGTAGTTTCTGGCGCGACTACAAGCGATATAAGCGATTGCCTATCAGGCAGCCCATAGACTACTTCAATTGAAATTTGGTCACTCATTATCCATAAACCTTTTTCGCGCGTTCTGTAAACGCTTTTACCATGTTACTGGTCAGCGCCTTAAATACTTTTCCAAATGCAAACTCAACAAGTTTACTGCTAAACGTAAACTCTAACTTTAGCTCTATCTTGCATGCTTCTTCTGACAGTGGCGTAAACACCCAACCGCCACTCAATGATTTGAAAGGACCATCGGCAAGTTGCATATCGATTCGCCTGCCAGGTGTCAGGGTATTTTTTGTCACCAACATCTGTTCCACACCCGCTTTGTTAAGCAGCATTTTGGCTAACATGTGATGTTCACTTTGCTCAAGGATTTCGCTTCGGCGGCATCCTGGGAGGAATTTGTCGTAAGCATCTACATCATTGACTAAGTTAAACATTTGCTGTGCACTGTAAGCGACTAACGCGCTTTTGTTAATACTGGGCATTTCACCTAATTTACGGCTATGCGATTTTCCTAATTGTTTGCTGAATGCATAAGAATATCAAGCTAATAAAGACAATTCTTACAACATAGGTATAATACGCGTCATGAAAAAGAATAAACCTAATAATAACACTATTGCCTTAAATAAAAAGGCGCGTCATGAGTATACTTTGCTTGATAAATTTGAGGCAGGGATAATGCTGCAAGGTTGGGAAGTAAAGTCCATCCGAGCAGGTAAAGTAAATCTTACTGACGCTTACGTATTCATTAAAGACGGCGAAGCTTATTGCACGAATATTAGCATCACGCCGCTCAACCAAGCCTCAAGCCACGTGGTTTGTGATCCTACGCGCACAAGAAAACTGTTGCTCCATCAACGCGAAATAGACCACCTAATGGGCGGACTAGACCGTCAAGGCCTTACCATAGTGGCCACCGCCATGTACTGGAAGGCAAGTTGGGTAAAGCTCGAAATGTGGCTAGCCAAAGGTAAACAAGAACACGATAAACGCGACGCTATAAAAGATAGAGATTGGGCGCGTCAGAAAGAGCGGATGATGAAGCATAGCTAATGAGCTAGCTATGCTTTAACGCGTAATCACATTTGTGTTTTTTGTAATGATTTATGGTTTTCGTTGACCAGCATTAATGCGGCAGAGCTATATAACAAGCTGAGTTCGTAATCAAATACTCCCGCTTGAACCGCAGGGTCGGTGTTAACGAGCTTTTCAGCCTCTTCAATGTTATCCACATTCAAAATAAATAGCCCGCGTTTTGGCGCTGCATTGCTAAACGGCCCAGCCACCGCAAGCAACTGCTGTGTTGCGAGTTTACTCATGTTTTCAAAATGACCCGCAAACACCTTATCACGAGTTTGTTTATCTTCAATTTCAACCGAGCCGGTAGTTAAGATAACCATAACATAGCTCTTCATACCATATTCGTCAGCACCTAACTTGTTGGCTAGTGCTTCATCATACTCATTGCTCTGACTTAATGAATGGGTGCTAATCGCTAGCAAGCTTAGCAGTAAAACGATACATCGATGCATCTTGGTTAATCCTCTTAGTGCTTACTCTTGATAAATAAAAACAACGGCGTCCATGCCGCGTTTGCCTATACTATTGTGGCTCCATTGCCATTTTAATCAAATGCGCTAAGTAATTGCGGTGAACCTTGGTCGCATTGTCTTTGCCACGGCCCCGTTCAACCCAACCCTCAATGCGCTGCAATTGCGCAAAGGTAGCCGCTTTTGCTAATGGGTCGTATTCACTGCTTTGTAGCATTGCAATCAGACGAGTCACATATTCATGCTGTAGCACCTGACGACGACTATTTACTGACTCTTTTAAGTCCGCTAAAAATATCGCGTCCGTCAGATCATTCATCATCAAATCAACTGAATACTCATTGCCATACATTTGAGTATCGCTAATACGCAACATGACGGTTGGATTAAGCAAGCGTGAAAATACCGCTTGTTGAACGCCAATGATCGCGCTGTGCAGTTTTGGATCTTCGGTTTGTCCCCACAAGCTAAAGCCTCGACGCTGCATTGCTGAGTGGGTAATAAGCTCCTGTGGTAACTCAAATGCATCGGGCGCTAAGATAAACTCTTCAAGCACTGCCATTGCTCGGCGCTGCGTAGCAGCATCTACCGGCTTGTAAGGTTGTGTTGCCCCAGCTTGCCCTTGTACAAAGCGAGATACCTCAACACCACCAATATAGCTAGCAACGGCGGCTGCGGGCCGACCGTTGTACGTGATCATGGTCGCCGCAGCTGTGCGGATTTTAGCAAAGCTCTCACCGTCTGAAGCAAGTTTGCTTTTGAGCACCGGTGTAATTTCATTAACTAATTCAAACTGATATTGGGCAAAACCAATACTATCGCTCGACATATCCCAGATATTCACACGTGGGTCTATACCCCGCCCCGGTGAACGCATATCATCTGCATCGTTGCCAAACATTAAAGCTGGCTCAGTTGAACGTGCTAACAATGCCTCTCTTGCATCGCCTTCTACTGAAGGGTCATAGCCAAACTGAATCGCCCAATCATCATATGGACCGGGCTTGGAGGCGAAAAAGTCGCCCTGCTCTTTACCTGGTTTTGCCACTACTAGCGCTGTGTAATCCATCACAGAAGCGGTGGTAACCCCTTGCGTAACTGAGTCATCAAGCGCTTCTTCTATCGAGCGGTAATTTGAGGCTTTCATGTTGTGGCTTAAGCCAAGGGCATGACCTACCTCGTGCAGCATTAGCTCCATTAGCATCTGTTCAATAATCTTGCGCTTATCACTGACCGAAGCATTCATCGCAGAGAGTGCTAAATGACCAAAGTTGGTCATTTCACGCATTTCGTACCCTTTAGAGCAGCGCATAGTAGACGCGTTTATGTCATGATGATGATGTTCTTCTGGACCATTTACTAAATCACTCAAAAATGCATCAGGATTGCCAAGCACATCGCCTCTAAAGCCGTAGCTGCTTAAAAACGAATGTTCAAACATTACATCGCCGCCCATGATTTGACCCGTGCGAGGATTGATATAGCTTGGACCAAACGCAGAACCCGCACCAGGGGTGTTTGACCATCGCACGACGTTATAACGCACATCTTCGGCGCTCCAGGTTGCATCATCAGGCTGAATATTTACCACAATGGCATTTTTAAATCCGGCCTTCTCAAAAGCACTATTCCACGCCAATACGCCTTGACGCATAATTTCGCGATACTCTAAAGGTGTTGTATTTTCAATCCACCAAACTATAGGCTCTACGGGCTCTGATAGAGCAGCGTCAGGGTCTTTTTTAACCAAGTGCCAGCGGGAAATTAGGTCGCGATAAGGCAAGAAATCAAAACTGTTCAGGTCGGTTATTTGAGCGCCAAAATAGCCTACACGCTGGTCGTCGTAGCGCGGCACATAATCATTATCGGGTATGGTTAAAAAACTATGTTGAACCGTTATCGTAGTTGAACGGGCATCAGCAACGCGCTCACTTCCGCCAACCCAAGGCTTTGAGTTTTGAAACACGTAGTCGGTGCGTATATTCATGTTTTCAGGGTAAACGCCTACATATGCATACTTCACCTTGTCTTCGGCTAGCTTACCAAGCGAAAACTGCTCATATGGCTTTGCCTGTGGATTAAGATTGTACGTTAGTTGCGCAAGTGTCTCGGTTTGAAAGAGCGGATCAGCATCTATCAAAAAGCTGCTACCGTCCTCTGAGGTCGCGGTAATTTCAGCGCTCGCTAAAACCGCATTGGTAATGTTTGCCATTCCGCCATTTGCCAAAGGGCTCTCTGGGTCAATTTGAAAACTGGTGTTCTTCTTTACAAACTCTATGCGATCGTAATAGCGGCGCAGCTCGATCACATCTTGAGCAATTTGAGCCCCTCTTCGGGTGAACGCTTCTAAAACGCCGTTTTGAACAAAAGCAAAATACAAGAACTCCTGATTCAGTTGCGATGCTTTAATCTGCATGTGCAACTTACCGGACTCTGAATCTTGATAAAGTGTAAAGATGCCTGGCTTGGCCTCCATACCCTCGACCATTTCTTCTAAAGTGTCTTCTTTATCCTCGTCTTCATTCTCACTTTTATCCTCTTGCGACTCGCTTTCTTGCTCGCTTTGTTGAGGCTCTTCAGGTGATTGAAGCATGGTTGAATGTGCGGGAGTGCTGTTAAACAGCACCATAATGAATAAAATGACAAATGCAGAAATGCGAATCATCATGGGGAAAATCCTTTTATGCAGTAGGTTGTTTTATAACCATAACACAAAATCCCCACATAGAAAGCGTGCTTTTTTACACTCAGCTTTAGCGTGAAAGATAGGGGGCATTCGTTTACTGAGCATCGCTCATGTAGCTCGCTTTAGCTAATCTACGGCTATCCAGCGTCTGTAAGCCTTGGTTAAACGCGCAATACGCACTCTATCTAAAATAAGTGAAAGCAACGGGCTATGATTGGTCCTTGGTGTTTTTCCCTTGCCCATTCTTTGCAGTTGACGCTTTACTAAGGCCATATTTGCAAGCCCCGTCATCGCTTTGTCTTTCCACTGAACATTAGGTACAAAGCCATCGATTTCATTGCCTTTTTGCCACTTTTTCACTAAATCAGGTGAAAATGCGAGGGCACTGGCCATGCCAATCAAGTCAACGTTTTTACTTAAGACCTTTTCAGCTATATGACGTCGCTTGATGCCGCCGGTGACCATAATGGGCATCTTGGCGTGCTCAGCAATCTGCGTTGCAAACTCCAAGAAGTAAGCTTCTCTTGCCAAAGTTCTTTCATCTCCTGACTTTCCTTGCATCGCTGGCGCTTCATAAGAGCCGCCCGATAGTTCAACAAAATCCAAGCTCAACGTATTGAGGGTTGTTACTACAGAAATAGCGTCCTCAACATCAAAGCCGCCGCGCTGAAAATCAGCAGAGTTTATCTTTACCGCAACGATAAACGTTGTCCCCACTGCTTCGCGCACACGCTGTATTACCTCATACAAGATGCGAGCGCGATTGTGCAGGTCCCCACCCCATTCATCGTTGCGTTTGTTAGTGAGCGGAGATAGAAATTGTGAGAGAAGATAACCATGCGCCGCATGAATTTGAACGCCATCAAAACCGGCATCTTTAGCTTTAAGTGCGGTATCAACAAAGCGTTGAATGACGTCTAGAATCTCATCATTTGTCATCGCTCGCGGCTGAGCTAGCAAATTAGAATGCTTACCGATATCCACTGCTATATCTGACGCAGAGAGATTTTTACCGCCCATATTCTTCATTACCTGACGCCCAGGGTGGTTAATTTGCATAATGGCTTTGCATTGATTTTGCTTGGCTTGCGTTGCCCAGTCGGTAAATGCATCAAGCGGCGTGTGTTTTTCTAGCACCACACCACCGGGGCCCGTCATGGCCATTTTATCAATCATGACGTTGCCTGAAATGATCAAACCAACACCACCATGCGCCCAAGCACTATAGAGCTTTTTTAAACCAACAGAAGGATAGTGTGAAGCATCTGCCATATTCTCTTCCATGGCTGCTTTTACGGCACGATTTTTTAGGGTTTGTCCACATGGAAGCGTGATTGGCTCAAACAACATATATACGGCTCTCTGTAAAAAGCGCGTAGCATAACATCGACAATTGATTGTTTAAAAGTTTAATGGCGCAATCCATAACAGATATAAAATCTTGTTCTGTATTAAGTTCTGTATGTGTTATAATGCACTTTGCTTCGGGGCTGCTCTGGATTCGACAGGATTCAATGATGCCGGAGGTGCATGCAGAGGTGCGGTTTGCCTCTTTAAAAAGCCGCAAAAAAATAGTCGCAAACGACGAAAACTACGCACTAGCAGCTTAATAACCTGTATAGGCCCTTCCACTTCAGCCGTTGTTCATTCGTGAAGGTTTGGAAGGTCATACTAATGAACTAGCGAGGGAAACTTGTCTAAGGTTGAACCGCGAAATAGTATTAGGCCAGCCCGAAGAAATCCTGTTTGCCGGAGTTCATAGGGTTAAATAAAAGACAAACTAAGCATGTAGTACCAAAGGTTGACGCTTTCTGGACGCGGGTTCAAATCCCGCCAGCTCCACCACCTTCAAAAAAAGACGCCTTGTAGCGTCTTTTTTTATAGGAGAAGACATCGTCTTCTCAATCACATGAGGTATCGCCAAGCCATGCATTATAGGCTTAGCGACTGTTTTACCCCTTACTCAGTTATTACGACCTTCTCGCCAATTGCGCTGGCTGCAATTTCAGCTTGACTAAACGGCATAGGTATCCAGTTTTTCTCTGAATAACGTCTGGTTTGGTCACGGCTAAATGGGTTGGTAGCATCAGCTGATTGCGATTGACCTAACAACGCTTCGGCTACTGGGCCGTCGGCATCCCAAGTTACGGTCTGCATGTACGTTGGCCCGCCAGTGACAGGTGTGTAGTTACCGTCTGCGTCAGCGCCAGGAACAAAGATCACGTTAAATACGCCCTCTTGACCTCTACCACCATGCATAGGAATACGCTCGCCTGTTCCAGCAACGGTTTCAAACTGCAAGTTACCTAATTGCTCATCTAATGCAACGCCGCGATCTACAAACAATTGGATAGCGTCACCCAAAGCGCGACGTGTACTCTCATTAACAATGAAGCCTCTTGGAGTGTTTACCGGGTCAGCTTCGTCAAAAGGCACGCTAAATGCGGTTTCGATATTCCCTTCATAGTTCACATTTCTAGAGAACTCTCTAAACACGTGCGCACCGCGGCTACCTACGTTATTTGCTCTATCCCAGTTGCCTAGAACTTCACACGCTTCGGTAGCGTCAATAGTCCCGCCACCTGTCACTGGCATTAAAGCATTGGCTTCACAATCAGCCAGTACGTCATCTAAAACGAGTTCAGCAGCATAATTACGGTTGCTGTAACCCACTTCTTGTAGCTTACGCAGGCTGAATTTGTTTCCACCAAGACCGTCTTCACCCGAGAGGCGCTCTTGCACTTGCACAACCCCCATACGCGTGCGAAGTAAGCGCGGAGCAGCCGCTGCAACAGAAACCCCTGGACGAGCCACTAAGTTTCGTCTCAATAGAGGCGAGAACTCTTGGTTTAAAGGCTCATCAGGATTACTCATCCAGTAACTGTCATTTGAGTTAGTTGAATAAGTGGTATTTAACAACGCTGGCAAGTTAGACCCACCAAAAATACCTTCTTGTGGAGAATCTTCATCACTTCCCCATTCACACGCTGCTGTGCTGCCATCAAGCCCAGGAATACCCGCTGCGGCGAGTGCCTGAAGTGCAGGGTTGGCACCTACACAAGCGGCAAATTGCGCGCTGGTCACATGTGGGACCGTCGACATATCTGCATACAGTGCGTTGCCATCACGATCAGCGGCAATCGTATTTACAAACGGCAGACCGAGTACGGTTTTCATGCGATCTAACAGGTCTTCAGAACTCGTGGCTTTGTTCATGGAATACCACTGATTCACGCCGCGTGGATTCTCTGAAGCTGCATCACGAATAGCAAATGCAAGGTTAAAGGTACCCCAACTTGGTAACGCCCCGTTAATAAACTGCGCTGCCAACATTGGGCCAAAATGGGAGTTATAAATGGCGCCTGTATGCGTTGCACCACCAGGTAAATCGATGGTGATTTCTTCACGGGTGATATCGCGTTCTTCCACCTCTCCATCAGCATTGGTATATCGGTACTTTAAGTCATCACCCGGCACTAACTGCAGTTGATACAAAGTAAAGCGCTTAGCGGTTGATACCGTATGACTCCAAGCAACGTCTTTGTTAAAACCAATGTTCACAAAGGGCTGCCCTTGTTGACCCGCGCCCATCACATCTATTTCACCTGGAATGGTCAAATGGAATTGATAGAACCTTTGTACACCATACCAAGGTTCATGGGGGTTGCCATACAACATGCCACTGCCGTTTTCTGTCGATTCTGAACCTAAGGCATAAGCGTTACTGCCCCCCTCAAGTACGTTGATTCGTGTTAAATCAAATGCGGGGATATCTTCACCTACTGCTGGCGCAACCGCACTTGCTGACGGTGGCTGTGCCAAGACAATTGGCGTCACAAAGTTAGAAAGCCCGCCTCTTAAGTTGCCTTTACCGTATACGGCAGCGAGATCCATCTCAGTAATTTCGGTCACCCAAGGCTCTCCTGCGCAAGCTGGGTCAATATTATCTACGCCAGTGTCGCGCAGATAACGGCTATAGCCGGCGGCGTAACCTTGAATAGCGTCGCGAACTTCTTGCTCTTGCACGTCAAGCAATGCCATTCGTCTGCTTGGCTCGTTGTACCACGTGTAAAATACGTCAGAGGTGATGTTGCGCGCGCTCGGTTCAAAGTTTAATGCACTTGTGCCGCTGGCAACCACAATCTCTCTCGCTAACGAGCAAATGTTATCGCTAGCAAATGCATAACCAAGGCCGTAGCCTAAACCTTTATAATCTTCGGCCATAATATGCGGAATACCAAACTCAGTGCGCTGAATCTCGGCTGAAAACTCAGGCGGTGGCGGCGGTGGTGGTGTTGGCGCTGGTGCTGCAGGCGGTGGAATTGGCCTAGGTTTATCATCGCCTAAGCAACCGCCTAAAATCATGCTAGTTGCTAATAAAGCCCCTATCAGTAGCGGTAATTTGCGTTTACGCGTTTGAACTGTATTCATAAAAATGAGCCTCTGTCGTTTTTGTTATGTGTGAAGTGCTTTTTTACCTCCACTAGTAAATGACATTGGCCGGCCGCTTGCAACATTATGTTCATTAAATTTTTACAATGTTGTAACAGAATGTGTTCGCAATTAATGACCCGCGCAACATTGATTATGGCTAGGTCGTCTCTTAAAAACTGAATACTGATATTGGCGAATAGGTGTTACACACAACAAAAGCGCTTCGTTTTCGCAATGCCTGTGCGCTATGCATAGCTGACATGTACGAAAAGAAGCGCTTTGTATGATATTGATACTTTATTTATTAGGCAGGTCTTGTGGTAAGTATGTCGCTTCAAAATCTTCGATATCAAGCGGTTTACTGAAATAGTAACCCTGTAGCAAGAGCGTGCCTTGTAACATCAGCCATTCTACCTGCTCTTGGGTTTCTACGCCCTCTGCTACGGTAACCAAGCCGAGGTTTTTGGAAAGCTGAATAATTGAGCGAACGAGGTTTTCATCTTGTTTATCGACGGTGATATCGTTGATAAATGAACGGTCAATCTTCAACTTATCTACCGGCAAGTCTTTAAGGTGACTTAACGAGCTATAACCAGTACCGAAGTCATCCAAAGAGAAACTCACACCCATTTTTTTGATGCTGACTATTTTATTGATGGTGTCAGCCATATTGTTCAAGGCCACACTTTCAGTGATTTCGAACTCCAGCATTTCGCCTTTTACATTGTGCTTTAATAATACCCGCGACACGGTCTCAATGAAGTCGTGGCGAGCTAATTGTTTAGCACTAATATTGACGGCTACCTTAAAGCCTTTCGGAAGCACTTTTCTTTGCTTTAATTCAGCGATATATCTGCAAACGCCGCTAAGAATACGCTCACCGACTTCAACAATGAGCGCACTTTCTTCTAAGAAGGGGATAAATTCAGCAGGTGAAATTGTTTTGCCATCTTTTTTCCAGCGCATAAGGGCTTCGGCCCCCATTACATGATGGTTCTCTGAGTCCACAATAGGTTGCAGCACAAAATAGAACTCATCGCGAAACATGGCTTTCATGATGTCGCGCTCAAGCTCTAGCAATTGTGCAGCTTGGGTAGCCATCTCATTTTTAAACAGTGTTACGCGGTTACGGCCTGCACGTTTTGACTCATACATTGCAGTATCAGCATACTGTAGAATTTCATCGGCATTCGAACTTCCTTTTTTAAACACGACCACACCAATACTTGCGGTCAATGCATAGCTGTGAAGGCCAATCTCAATTTCTTTGTTAATACACGCTCTAAGACGTTCACCGAGCACTTCCGCACCATTTACTGCCGTTTTAAGACTCTCTGAAACGTTTTCTTCAATACATAAGAATTCATCGGCACCGAGGCGTGCGATTAGGTCAGAAAATGAAAACTCTTTTTGAAGACGCCCTGCTAACTTCACAATCAGTTGATCGCCAACGCTGTGACTAAGGGTGTCGTTAATACGCTTGAATTGATCTAAATCGGCAATTGCAGCAATGCCATACATGCCCTTCTCGCCCTCAGAAGAACGGTTTAAAGTATCATACACTTTGTTTCTATTTGGCAATGACGTTAAAGGGTCAAAGTAAGCAAGTGACTCAATTTTCTCTTCGGCTTGAACTCTTTTGGTGACATCTGAGCATGTTGCCAAGATGCTGTGCCCCTCTGGGGTTTTGAATTTTACTAACGTCATTTCCATATGACATTGCACGCCAGTCGCGTTTTTCATGGGCATAATTTTGTTGACTTGGCGCTTGGTCGAGCCGATAAAACCTTTTATGAAATCCAAAAGATGATTATCTATAGGAGCGATCACTTCTTCAGCACCTCGACCTTTTAGCTCGTAAATTGAGTAGCCGTAAAATGAAGCGGTAGCTTTGTTTGCAAACACAAAGTCGAGTTTGTTGTCTATAGAGTAAATCAGTGCTGGGGCGGTATCTAAAATTAAGCGAAAACGCTGAGACCGTTCAGTGAGTAGTTCTTGGCCCGAGGATATGCGCGATAACATGTCGTTAGCTGCATTTACAATCAAGCTGAACTCATTTTGCTCGTGACCGCGAAGGTGGCTGATTTTTTGTGTTGCAATAGATTTAATATTTACCCGCTGAAATCGTGAAGATAAACGTGTTAAAGGAGCCGCCAGCGTGTAGTGATACAAAATACTTAACGCGAGGGTCAGTAAAATATAGCCCGCTAATGCAATGCCAAAAGCCCTGACCGCACGGAAATAAACACCAGATAGCGCGATATGATTATCTACTACCCATTCCATTTTACCGTAAACTTGCGGCGTACCGTCAGCGAGCGTTTGCCCGGTAAGTAAGACTGATTCCCGTGAAAAATTATCTACCACTAGAGACAGGACAGGATTGTACGATGTATTTAAGGCTACATTATCGTCCATTTTTTGGCGGGAAAACTCCGCCATAACTGAGCCTTTGTCATCTGTGATTGCGACGTAGCTAAAAAAATCAAAATATGAGAGGCCGTCTATGACATGTTGAGCAATACCGTTATCTAACAAATATACCGCATTACTCGCCGACCCTTGCGCAGACGTAACGATAGAGTCGATTGTACGAGTGACTTCGTCTTGACGCTCTCTAAAATCAAACACGGTTTGTACAAACGCCATAAAAAAGCCGAGAAAAACCAGAAGCGCAAGGCTCCTAAATCCTAATACGACCGACAGCTTGCTATTTAGCTTCATACGTCTCGATAGTCTCTGTAGTTATATATATGATAGTTGTGTTTACAGTATTTTCCAATAAACCACCTCTAGAAAGGTATAATCGGCAACATGGGTGAATTTAATTAGCAGATAATGTAAGTTATTGTATCATAAGTGTTAGAAAACCATGTATCGCATTAAAAATATAAGAGAGCCCGTATGACCTCTAGTTCCAAAGATACCGAATTTGCGCCAATTAATCTTGACGCAAGCGATCGTATTCCGGCCGGCGCAAAAAAGCCTTCACCGAGTCCTAAAGCCCCGCAAACTAGCGGTGGCGTGAGCAAGGGCTTATTCAGTGTCGTTTTAATTGCGGCATTAGGTGCAGCAGGAGCCAGTATATATTTGTTTACGCAACTGCAAGCTAGCAAGCAAATCATCGTGGAAAATCAAAACCGCCTAGATCTCCTCGAGAATAGATTATCTGCCACGGGTGAAGAAATGGACAACTCCACGGTAGCCTTGCAGGTAAAAGTGACCGAATTAAGCGAGCGTACCGAAGAATTATGGGAGCAAATGGATAGACTTTGGGCTTCTGCATGGAGACGCAATCAAGCGGAAATCAAAGAGCTTAATTCACAACTGGTGAGTTTAAAGCGCGAAACAACGCAAATGCTCGGCAGCATTGAGAGTAAAGTAAACTCATCTCAAAGCGGCACGCAACAGCTGATGACCCGTATCAACGATCTTAATGGGAAGATTACCGAACAAGCAAACAATCTACTCGGTGTGAAAGTCGAAAACGAAGGTATAGGCGCGACAAACGCGGCGCAAAGTGAAGAATTACGCCAACTGATGGAAAAGGTATTGTTACTAGAAAAGCGCAACACTTCTCTTTTACAAAAGCTTAATGGCATAGAAACTCAGGTCAAAGAGCTGGCGGTGAAAACCGTCTAGGAACTAACCCACTGATGTTTTTATAAATAAGTCTTCTTTATGGCAACGTATTTGAGGATGGGAAAAGCCAAAAAAAAGCCACTCTACAGAGTGGCTTTTTTGATGTTCGGTTCTATCGACGTAGACCTAAACGCTTGATAAGATCTTGATATCTTTCTACGTTTTTGCCTTTAAGGTAATCTAGCAACTTACGACGCTGTGATACCATGCGTAACAAACCACGACGTGAATGGTGGTCTTTTTTATGTGACTTAAAGTGACCTTGAAGCTTATTGATGTTGTGCGTCAACAAAGCAACTTGTACTTCAGGAGAACCAGTGTCTCCTTCTTTAAGACCATATTCTGAAATGAGATCTGCTGTTTCTTGTGTAGTTAGTGACATATATTTCTCCGATGAAACGTGAATAAAAATGGGCCGATCACTAATTCAGCACCATTAAGCGAGCGCGTATTATACTGAGTTGCATTGAAACCGCAAGCAACAAATATGTTTTACCAATAAAGACTATCCCGCTTCAGTGGGCTGTGCATAAACGACCAAACGTTTTGGCTGCAGTTTATGATTGTCATCGATGGTAGCGACCCCTAAAAATAGCGCATTGGGCCCATATACTCGCACTGCTTGCCCTATTTCTATCTGTTGAGAACACTCAGAGCCTAGCGGTACTTGTTGTCCATGTTGAAACAACTTCGTAGATGACGAATCTAGGGTATTGGATGGCAAATCTAGCACCGGAGTATCCATAGGTAAGAGCTCGGCATCTAAGGTGTCATATAAAGCAGGCGCTTGTTGGCCTGACACCAGTTGCTGATAATGTTCTACCGACTCCATTTGCAAAGGAAATTGCGCCACTTGTGTGCGGCGCAACTCTCTTACATGAGCACCACACCCTAGAACCTGCCCCAAATCATCAATGATCGTTCTAATGTAAGTCCCTTTAGAACAGCGTATACGCAAACTCACACTGTCGTGTGAAAAGGCCAGCAATTCGTTCTTATAAACTTCAATGTCGCGCGGCTCTCTGGGTATGTTTATGCCCTGGCGGGCATAATAGTAAAGCGGATGGCCATTGTGCTTTAGCGCTGAAAACATCGATGGTACTTGCTGGATTTTCCCACGAAATTGCACTAACGCCTCTTCAAGCTGCTCTTGGGTAACCGATACCGGTGAAGTTGCTACCACCTCGCCGTCAGCATCAGAGGTATCGGTGCGAACACCGAGTTGCGCTTCTACTTCGTATGTTTTATCGGCATCCAATAAAAACTGTGAAAACTTCGTCGCCTCGCCTAAACAGACTGGCAGCATGCCAGTGGCAAGAGGATCCAATGCGCCAGTATGGCCAGCCTTTGCGGCCCCATACAAACGCTTTATTTGCTGAACAATTGCGTTAGACGATTCACCCGTATGCTTATCAATCAGCAAAATGCCATTAACCAACCTGCCTTTGCGTCGTCTCGCCACTACTTCTCATCATCCTTATGTTTAGCTTTATCAGCGGCAATCGCATCGTTCACTAAAGCAGAAATGCGAGCGCCCTCTACAATGGAGGTGTCTCTTACAAAATGAAGAGCCGGTACATTGCGCATTCTAACTCGTCTTCCTAATAAGCCTCTGACAAAGCTTTTTGCGTCTTGAAGCTTAGCTAAGTCTTCTTTTATTTTATCTTCATCGTTTCCATAAAAAGTAATAAAGATCTTAGCGTGACTCAGGTCTCTTGAAACCTCTGCACCAGACACTGTGATCATGCCTACCGTAGGCTCTCTATGTTTGTATTCTTGTTGTAATATGCTCGCAACTTCTTTATGAATCTGCTGGGCAACGCGATCTGTTCGCGAAAATTCTCTAGCCATGTTTTCCTCTCTTACCTGTCGACAAAAACGGAGGCGCGTGGCCTCCGTTTCGTCTTTATCTTTGGGGTGCTTGCTTACAGTTCGCGTTGCACTTCAACCACTTCAAATACTTCGATTTGGTCGCCAACTTTAACATCGTTGTAGTTCTTAACACCGATACCACATTCAATCCCTTTCTTCACTTCTTGTACATCGTCTTTAAAGCGACGCAAGGATTCAAGCTCACCTTCATAGATAACCACGTTATCACGCAACACGCGTATTGGATTACTACGCTTAATCACACCTTCGGTTACCATTGAACCGGCAATTGCACCAATTTTAGGAGACTTAAACACGTCACGTACTTCTGCAAGCCCGATAATTTGTTGTTTAAACTCTGGCGCTAACATGCCCGTCATCGCTTGTTTGACTTCATCAATTAGTTCATAAATGATGCTGTAATAACGCAAGTCAATTTCATCTGCTTCAATGGTGCGGCGAGCGGTTGCATCAGCACGCACGTTGAAGCCAATAATGATTGCATTTGACGCAGATGCCAACGACGCATCTGTTTCGGTAATACCACCAACACCACTGCCGATGATGTTTACCTTCACTTCATCGGTAGAAAGTTTTACTAAGCTTTCAGAGATGGCTTCAATTGAACCTTGAACATCTGCTTTTAATACGACGTTGAGTTCAGATACATCACCACTTTCCATGTTCGCAAACATGTTTTCAAGTTTCGCTTTTTGTTGCTTAGCCAGTTTCAGTTCACGCTGTTTAGTATGACGTTTCGCAGCAACTTCACGCGCTTTACGCTCATCAGCTACCACTAATGCATCTTCACCTGCAATGGGAACGCCCGATAAACCAAGCACTTCAACCGGTGTTGATGGGCCAGCGGCTTTAATATCTGCGCCATGCTCGTCTCGCATAGCGCGGATGCGACCGTATTCTTCACCACACAATAAAATATCACCAGGTTTAAGCAAACCAGACTGCACCAGAACAGAGGCAACTGGTCCTCTGCCTTTATCCAGACGAGACTCGATGACTATCCCTCTAGCAGGGCCTGTTTCTACCGCTTTAAGGTCAAGTACTTCAGCCTGTAAGCTAATGGCTTCTAATAATTCGTCAATACCTAGACCGGTCTTGGCCGACACGTTTACGAACTGATAATCACCGCCCCATTCTTCAGAAATAACTTCGATTTGTGATAACTCGGTTTTTACTCTGTCAGGGTCTGCAGATTCTTTATCCATTTTGTTTACAGCAACAATTAACGGCACGTTTGCCGCTTTCGCATGCTGAACCGCTTCTTTCGTTTGTGGCATTACGCCATCATCTGCGGCAACAACTAGGATAACAATATCAGTTGCGGTTGCACCACGGGCTCGCATCGCGGTAAACGCGGCGTGTCCAGGAGTATCTAAAAATGCAATGCGCCCGTTGTCGGTTTCTACGCTGTATGCACCAATGTGCTGGGTAATACCACCCGCTTCACCATCTGCGACTTTAGCGCGACGAATGTAATCGAGTAAGGATGTTTTACCATGGTCAACGTGCCCCATAATAGTCACAACAGGAGCACGAGTGACTTGCTCACCTTCGTCAGAGACTGCGATTAATTCGTCTTCTAACGCGTTATCGTTGACTAACTCGTAGGTGTGACCCATTTCTTCAATGACAAGCACTGCAGTTTCTTGATCAAGGACCTGATTAATCGTGGCCATTTCACCCATTTTCATCATGGTTTTAATCACTTCGGTACCTTTCACCGACATACGACTAGCCAATTCGCCAACGTTGATGCTCTCACCAACTTTAACGACTTTTATTGCAGGTGCCACAGGCATAGTAAATCCTTGCTTGAGATGCTCTCCAGCATTTTTCTTCGACTTTTTACGACGACGACTGCTGCGTTCAACTTGCATGTCTTCTTCATCTTCAGCTTCTTGAGCATAACGATTCGAATGCAAATGCACTTCTTCAGCTTCTTCTTTCTTACGACGCTCTTCTTCTTCTTTCCAACGCCTTTCGTTCTCTTGAGCAAGCTTACGCGCTTCTTCCGCCGCTTTTTTCGCGTCTTCTTCAAGTTTACGCTGCACTTCTTCTTCTTGCTGCTTCTTCAAACGCTCTTCTTCGGCGCGACTTTCTGCAAGCGCTTTTTTCTCTTCGTCAGTCAGTTTTGATTCAGAAGCTTTGCGTTCTTCAGCTTCTTTCTTCGCTTTTTCAGCGCGGGCTTGACGCTCTGCTTCTTGCGCTTTTCTAGCCTCTTCAGCTTTCTTCGCTTTTTCTTGCGCTGCGAGTTTAGCTGCTTCCTGCGCTTTTTCTTCCGCTTCGCGTTTAATTCTTGCTTCTTCGGCTTTGCGCGCTGCTTCTTCTTCTGCTAAACGCTTTTCTTCAATATCACTGCGTTTTACATAAGTGCGTTTTTTTCTCACTTCTACTTTCACCGCACGCGACTTACCTAAGCTAATCGTGCTGGTGGTTTTGCGTTGAAGCGTCATCTTTTTAGGTGCTTGCGCGCCTGCGCCGCCGTGTTGCTTGTTCAGATAATCTAATAGCGTTTGTTTTTCAACTTCTGTCACACTATCACCGGCTTTTTTCTCAACGCCAGACTCTTTAAACTGCTGAACTAAACGGTCAACGGAGGTGCTAATGTCACTCGCTAACTTTTCTATGGTTACTTCTGCCATGGTATTACTATCTCCCCTTGACCTTATTCTTCGTTAAACCAAACGATGTTGCGCGCAGCCATAATTAAAGTGCCAGCTTGCTCTTCGGTCAACCCTTCGATGTCGCTAATTTCATCAGTGCCTTGCTCGGCAAGACCTTCAAGATCTGTGATGCCGCGACTCGCCAACAGATAAGCAACGTGCTTATCCATACCCTCAAGGTCTAATAGCTCTTGCTTAGGCTCTGACGCTTCTAAACTCTCTTCGTTTGCTAATGCTTGCGTTGTTAGTGCCGCTTTTGCACGGCCGCGAAGCTCTTCTACGATATCTTCATCTAAGCCTTCGATTTCTAGCATCTCGGCAGCCGGCACGTATGCCACTTCTTCTAATGTGGTAAAACCTTCTTCTACTAACACTAGAGCGAAGTCTTCGTCGATATCAAGATATTGAGTGAACAATGCCAATACCTTTTCATTTTCTGCTTGGTGCTTGTTGTTCATGTCCTCAATGGTCATGACATTAAGCTCCCACTCCGTTAATTGACTTGCAAGGCGCACGTTCTGACCATTTCGGCCAATCGCTTGCGCAAGGTTGTCGCTTTCAACGGCAACATCCATAGTTCGCGTATCTTCATCAACAATGATTGAGGCAACCTCAGCAGGAGCCATCGCATTAATCACATATTGCGCTGGATTTTCATCCCACAATACGATGTCGACTCGCTCACCGCCTAGTTCACTCGATACCGCTTGCACTCTCGAACCACGCATACCTACACATGCTCCGACTGGGTCTAAACGCTTGTCATTGGTTTTTACCGCAATTTTTGCACGCGCACCTGGGTCACGAGCCGCAGCTCTTATCTCTAAAGTCTCTTCCGCAATTTCCGGTACTTCTAAGCGGAACAACTCAATTAGCATATCAGGGTGAGTACGGCTTATAAATAATTGCGCGCCACGTGCTTCTGGACGAATCACATATAACAAACCACGGACTCTATCGCCCGGTCTAAAGGTTTCACGCGGGAGCATGTCATCGCGGAAAATTACGCCCTCTGCATTGTTGCCTAAATCAACAATGATGTTATCTCTGTTTACTTTTTTAACCGTACCTGTCACCAATTCACCGACTTTATCTTCATATTCGGCAATCATTTGTGCACGTTCCGCTTCACGCACTTTCTGGACAATGACTTGTTTGGCGGTTTGCGTCGTAATACGGTCAAACGCGATAGACTCTATTTGCTCTTCAACGTAATCACCAATTTGAATATCCGGCTCATCGATTTGAGCGGCAGATATTGTCATTTCTGCGTATGGGTTCTCTTGTTCTTGGTCATCTTCAATTACCAACCACCTGCGAAACGTATCAAAATCTCCGGTTTCTCTGTCGATAGCAATACGGACTTCTATTTCGCCCACATTTTTCTTTTTGGTGGCACTCGCGATAGCGAATTCCAGTGCTTCGAATATCTTCTCTCTCGGCACTTGCTTTTCGTTAGATACTGCTTCTGCTACTAATAAAATTTCTTTGCTCATATTCTTGTTATTGCCTACCTGCCAGCAAGCATCCCCGTATTAATCAAAATTTGGCACTATGTTAGCCTTTGCAATATTGCCTAATGGCAACTCAAAGACAGTTCCATCTACTTCAACCTGCACATGCGTATCGGTAGACTGCTTAATAATTCCTTTGAAGTTCCGACGTCCATCTTGCGGAAAATTCAATTTAATAGACGCCTCTTCCCCTATTGCTTTCGCGTAATGGGCAGCTTTAAACAGCGGTCTATCCATACCTGGTGACGAAACTTCCAGGTTATATTCGGTTGAAATTGGATCTTCGACATCTAGTACCGCACTTACCTGATGACTTACATCAGCGCAGTCGTCAACATCGATGCCGTTTTCATTATCTATATAGACTCGCAGCGTTGAGTGTTTGCCTGCCCGTACAAATTCAATACCGACAAGTTCAAAGCCCAAGGCCTCAACTGGCGATGCCAGCATTTCAGTCAATTTTTGTTCTAACTGAGACAATCTAATCTCCGTGGTTTACACATATAAAAAAAGGGCATATTGCCCATTCTCAGTTTCTTACTTCGTGAGAGTAAAAAACAAAAAAGCCCCGTACAAGCGGAGCCTTTTTTCGGAATTCTTATCACCATAATTGCTCATGGTGGACATCGTCCATTACTACAACGGAAAAATGCCGCTCGCGTTCGTATCGGCTCAAACCATGTAAGCGAAAATACCAACGGCGCAAAGTATAACGAGTAAGCTATGATGACGCAAATTAAAATTTTACGTCAAATAATAAAAAACCCAACAATGTGCTGGGTTTTCTAAAGTGGTTGCGGGAGCAGGATTTGAACCTACGACCTTCGGGTTATGAGCCCGACGAGCTACCAGACTGCTCCATCCCGCGTCTGAACTGGTAATCAGCTTGCTTGCTGAAGAGGTGCGTATTATACATAGCACCATGCGCGTTGCAAGCCAGATTTTCTTATAATATGTAAATAATGACTGATCGCTTACTTTTCAAGCTTTGCCGGAAGATTATTTAAACAACTCCATCTTTTTGGCTAGCTCAAAATCTAATTCACTGATGCCATCAACATCGTGAGTAACAAGCTTAACTTCTACTTTATTGTACACATTGAACCATTCTGGGTGGTGCTTGAGCTTTTCCGCCCATATTGCCATCTGACTCATCCAGCCAAAGGCACGTATAAAGCTTTTGAACTTAAATGTTTTACTAAGTTTGCCGCCTTCAATGACCCACGGTACATCCCCAGACATGCCGTTTAGCTCTTCTAAGGCAACTGAAATTTCGGATTCTTCTAATCTTTTCACCATTATCTCTCTCACTTGTGTTAAAAAAATAAAGCCCCTGTTACGGGGCTTTATACGACTAATTTAAAAGATTGTGCTAATGAATTAAAATTCAACCGCCAGTCTTACGTAAAGTTGACGACCTCTAGGGTCATGCACTTTAGAGTCAAAGCCACTGTTGGTAAATACCTGAGGTGGATTTTCGTCCGTCAAGTTAATGCCACCAACCGTTAATAGGTAATTGGTTTCGGTATTAAGCAATGCACCGAGGTCAACATTAAACTGAGCATCATAAGTGACGTGACTATCAATTTCTTTTAACCCAAGATTACCACAACTACCTGTCCTAATCGTACCATCTGAACAGTTTTGATCATCGTCATAGCTGCTCACATAACGCGCAAATAAGTTGGCACTGTATATGTCATTGGTCCATGTTAAGCCTAAGTTAGCGCGTAACTCAGGTGAAGACACACCAATGTTAGTGAAGTTTCTACGTCCAGCGCCATCAATCTGACCCGCTTGTGGATCGTTGAGGTCATAAGCCAATATATATGTAGCTGACAAGTTTGGCGTGAATGTACCTACCTCTGTCTCAATCTTGTAGCTCGACACGATATCAAGACCATTGGTTTCCAGCGAACTTGCGTTAACATATGTATTGTTAACCTGTAAGACAGGCCCTGTTAGTGGATCCCCTGCGCGCACAATACGGGATGTGTCGGTTGGGTTAGAATTCAACAAGGCTTGCGCACTTTCTTGAATAATCAGGTCTTCAAATTCAAAGTTCCAATAATCAATTTCAACCGACAAGTCATCAATCGGTTCAAATGAGAAACCGAAGTTATATGCAGTTGACTCTTCAGGCGTTAATTCGGTGTTACCCGCGGTACGCACTGCAGCGAAGGCGTTTCCACCTACTACTGGGTCAGTGAGCTGTTGCAAACTTGTTGCTCCACCATTTCGCATAAAGATTGACGGCGCTCTAAACGAGGTAGAGATAGACCCTCTCAGTGAGAAATCATCGGTAAAGCGATAATTGAAAGCCAATTTTGGATCAACAGTATCGCCAATAGAGCCACCGTAATTTTCATAGCGTAAGGCCAATTGAATATCTAACTGATCGTTTACAGGTAACGCCATTTCGGCGAAAGCGGCCCAAACATCTAGGCTATCACTAAAGTCAGGGTTACCAATAACAAATGAGAAGCTATCTTGGTTAGACAATTGATCATAGTCTTGACTTAGCTCTTCTTCACGGTACTGCAAACCAACCGCTAAGCCTGCAAAGCCGCCGTCCATTTCAAACACATCAAAAGAAGCGAAACCTTCTAGCACTTGAAGTTTAGCCTCAGAATCAATCACTTGATCAGCAGAAAACGAGTCAATCACGTATTGCGAGTTAGGTGAGGTGGTAAATGATGTCGCAAATGGATTGAAGTACTCGCACGGTCCCTGACCAGCAACTGCCGCTGGACTACTTGGATCACAGTTTGCGCCGCCAAAACCTGACAATGCAAGGTTAAACTCTGTGTTAAGTACGTCTTCAACCCTAAACAAGAACTCATTTTTAGCGTTGGTATAGCTTATTTCCCAGAAACCATTATCCATCTCTCCTGTAAGTGCAGTATTGAAACGGAAAGTCTCTGATTCGGTATTAGCAGGGTCTGCTTCAAAGCCATTACCCTCTGCTCTTCCTAAAAACTGAACGGCGGTGCCGAATGGGTTATCAGGATGCGTGGCGGGAACAATTGGGCCGCGAAGGTTAGGAAAACTAGGTGCACCGCCTCGCTCTGCGCGGTTACGAGCTAATCCAAACTCTGTTACCCACGTGATGGTGTCGGTAAGTTCATAATTTGATTTTACATAGGCATTAATTCGGCTTTCTTCCGGCACGTATGAATAGCCAGGACCGAAATCAAATTGGCAGGTTCCTAAATCAAGCGAACCAAAGCCAGGATATGGTACGGTCGCAGCAATGTTTGCGTTACCACCAAACTCAGCACAACCGGTTGGGTCAATAACGGGTACCCCTGCAGGAATCCCTGGGACGCCAAAATATGAACCTGGGTTACCTAGGTTACTGCTATCGTCTTGCGGGCGAGATAGGCGGCGGTCTGACAAAAATAAAGGTGAGCGATCAGTATAACTGATTGCCGCCATCACATTGCCTCTATCAGAACTTGCTCCCCACAAACCTTGTAGAATATATTCCGAATTGTCGCCATGGGCACCGTCTTGATAATCGGCTGTGATTTTAACGCCGTCATAATTACGTTTTGTAATGAAGTTCACTACACCGGCAACCGCGTCTGAACCGTAAAGTGCCGACGCACCGTCTTTAATAATCTCAACGCGGTCAATCGCAATCATCGGCACTAAAGAACTGGTATCAACGAAGTTAAGGCCTTCGTTGGTCTGTTGAGCGTTAACAACTTGACGACGGCTGTTTAGCAGTACCAATGTAGATGCAACACCTAACCCTCTGAGGTTAATGTTAGAAGTACCCGCTGTCGCGTTTTGTGTAAACGCATCGGGGTTATTCTCAGCACCAGTGTTGATGGTTAGCGTCTGAGTAATATCCGCTATGTTTTTCGCACCAATAGCATCGATAGAGACACTGTCTACGACCGCCAATGGTGACGGTGACTCAAAATTTTCGCTACGTCTTACAAAACTACCTGTGACCAGTATTAGTTCTACGTCTTTGGCTTCTGCCTCGTTTGCATCGTCTTGCTGAGCCAAAGCGATGTTTGGTAAAGCAAACATATTCGCGGCGACGACCGCTGCTATCGCTGTCTTTTTAGCAGTAAACTTCATAAACTTCCCCAACTTGTGTGCGCCATTTTATTATGGCTTTTTTGTCATTAGTTGCGCCTGGCTTTTACGCTTTAGATTCAAACTCTGAAGCAATCAGGCCATTGATAACTAACCGAATGATACTTTTCGATTACTTATTCTACGTTGAAGTGTAAATTATGATCAGCAAAATGTAACTATTTTGTTATTTATTTGTAATAATAACTATTATCTATGCAACTAAACATGGTTAAAGCAACAGCATCAAAAATTCACCCACTAGCGCAGGCTTGTCTCTTCCCTTGATATCCACTTGGGTAGAAAAGCGGTATAAGCTGCCCATGGGCTTGCGTTCAATACTGCTTAACACAAAGCTAAATTTAATCTCATCGTTTACTCTAACGGGTTCTAAATATCTCAGTTTATCTATGCCGTAATTGAGCATTGTGTTTTTCTGTGGATCAACGCTGACGCATTGTGCAAACATCTTTGGCATCAACGCCGCTGTCAAAAATCCATGAGCAATTGTGGTTTTAAACGGGCTTTCTTTCTCGCATCGCGCTTGGTCAATATGAATCCACTGGAAGTCTTCTGTCACTTTCGCAAAAGCATCTACTTTCTCTTGAGTGACTTGATACCAGCCCTCGCAAGCCAAGGCATCATTAACACTTAATAACGAAATATTCATAACTCTCCTAATTTATTAACATATTTGATTAAAAAGCACTTATACTATCAACTATAGTGATAATTCAATTGATAATTGTGAATACCCTTTTATTGACTCAGTGAATTGGGAAAACTGGAGACTGATATGAATTTGCACCGAATTGATTTAAATCTGTTTGCCGTATTTGATGCGATATACACCGCCGGTAGCCTAACAAAAGCAGCAGATGTGCTTTGTATAACCCAGCCTGCGGTGAGTAATTCACTGGCACGGCTACGTGAAATGTTAAATGACCCTTTATTTGTGCGCACTGGGCATTCAATGACCCCTACTCCCGTAGCACAAAACATTATTGTGCCTGCCAGGGAGGCACTCGGACTTCTGCGCAAGAGTGTGCAGCAAAGTCATATTTTTGAGCCTGAAAGCTCTAATAAAGCGTTTCATTTTTCTAGCCGTGATTTGTTAGAAGTGAGCATTATGCCGCGACTAATGGCGCGCCTACAGAACGTCGCACCAGACATTACTCTGACTAATTATGAGGTGGCTCGCAGCAATGTGGTGTCGGCAATGGCCAGTGGAAATCTAGACTTTTTTGCTGACGCCTCAACATTCACCGACCCTCACTTGAAAAAGCAACGCATAGCAAAAGACCGATTCGTTGTTTTAGCGCGCAAAAACCACCCTCTCTTACAACAAGGGCTATCGCTAGAGACATTTTTAAAGCTTGGGCACATTAACGTGTCCCATCGACGATCTGGCGCTGGCACAATTGATGTAGCCCTTGATAAGCTTGGCGTAAAAAGAAAAGTGGTTATGCGCAGTCAACACTTTTTAACGGTGCCCAGCGCCATTGTTAAAACCGATATGATTGCCTGTATCCCATACCATCTAGCGAAACATTATGACCTTGCTATGTATGAAATACCCTTCGATATTCACCCCATTGAGTATTACTTGTATTGGCATGTGAGCGCCGATAATGACAGTGCTCATAGGTGGATGCGCGAACAAATTTCAGAAGTAGCAAAAGCTTACAATCCATCACACTGACGCAAGGAAATGGTAAGACCATTTTACTTTTTATCAATAGGTATTTATTTTTAAACCTGATTATAGACGATGTGATTGCTACTTAGGTGCTGCGAAGTAAAATCGCGCTCGTCAAACCTAACCTTGAAGAGAAAATACCATGAAGAAGTTAAAATCGTTATCTGTAATCGCTATCTGCACAGCTGGACTTGTTAGCTTCAACGCTAACGCGAGCATCGAAGCTGCTTTGGCCAACATATGCAATATTGTTCAAAGCGACGACAAGTCTGAACTGCGCAAGAAAATGAAAGATGTACGTGCAAATTATTCATTGAAGCTTGCTGATTATTACGACGGCATCTCGTGCAACGGAAACAGTCTAATCCGAACGGCTTTGCTTAGTGACGCTGTTGAAGCGGGTACGCTTTTAGTGAAAAAAATGCCAAAATCACGATTAAATCAGCCTGACAGTGACGGCGTTGCTTTAACAGATTGGATTGCCAGCAATGGCCTTGAATCATCTCCTATTGCCGGCGTTGTTCAAGAACGTATGTAAGCACTCGAACGCCTACTGATGAAAATCGGTTAGGCGTTGTTGCACGCTTTCTAGTTTTTGGTGGTGCAGCCAATGGTCTGCATCATCAAATCTATATACAACTAAGTCTTCTACCCATTGCTCCATGCCATCTAAGACTTCTGGCACAAACGCTGTATCGCGCATGCCCCATAACACTTGCGTGGGCACCTTGATTCGTATATTCGGAATTTTCACCTCAGTATTCAAACTCAAGCGTTTCGTCACCAATTGCGGCATATTTTTATAGTATGCAAATGACTGTTCCATCGCGTGTTGATTGTCCCATTGCTTAACCAATGCCGACTGTTGCACCTGAGTTAGTTTTTTAAACCAACCACCGTATAAACGCTTTAACATATAGTGCTCATTGTTGCTGGTCTTTGTGTAGGCAGTTTCACTGATAAGGTCGGTAATGTAATCGCTATTTGCCTGCTGTTTGGGGTTATTCGCCATTTCGCGAGTAAAGGTTGCTGGGTGCGCTGCATTTAAAATGGTCAGCTTTTTAAAAAGAGATTCATGAAATGCAACCAAAGGCCAAGCAATAACGCCCCCCCAATCATGGGCCACTAAATGCACCTTTTGAATACCGGCTATGTCACGAATAAACTCAGCCATCGTTTCCACTAAGTTAGCAATATTGTACTGCTGGGTCTCTTTAAAGCCAGTAGAGCTGTTATAACCCGGTAAATCGGGCGCAAAAATAGAATAATGCCCAGACATTGCCTCAATGTAGTGCTCCCAGCTCCAGCTGTTTTCTGGAAAACCATGCAGCATGATCATAATAGGTTTGCTCGAAGCTTTTCCATCTTCCTCAGCACTGAGATACTGAATATTCGTATTGCTAAGTTGCTTATTAAACGAGTAAATCATACCTTGCCTTTTAATGTTGTACCGTGCATAAAAAACCGGTGTATTGTTTAGTACAATACACCGGCTACTTTATCAAAGTTTATGAGAGATAGTGCGTGTCGCGTTATTTCCCTGCCGAAAACAACGCCTCATCCATCTGCATTAGGTTATCAGAGCCTGAGTGAATGGCCGAAACTAATGAGCGTGTGCGAGAAAGCATGCGGTCAAAATAAAACTTAGCAGTCATCAGTTTTGCTTGATAAAAATCAACTTCCGTCGTGCCAGCGTCTAGTTTTTGCTGAGCATTAACAGCCATTTGCAACCAGAAATACCCCACGCTCACATAACCCGAGTACATCAGGTAGTCTACCGCTGCAGCGCCAAGCTCTTCAGGATTGCTTTGCGCAGCAACACCGATGTCGTTTGTGATTTGCACCCACTCATCGACATGCGAGTCGATTGCGTTGGCCCATGCGTTAAACTGAGATTTACCGCGGATATTCGCACAATACTCTTTAATTTCGGTCACAAATACTCGTAATAGCTCTCCGTTAGAACCCATCACTTTTCGAGCTAGCAAGTCGATAGCTTGAATACCGGTTGTTCCCTCGTACATGGTACATATACGCGTGTCGCGTGCTAGTTGCTCCATGCCCCACTCTTTAATGTAACCATGACCACCGTATACCTGCATACCGTAGCTAGTCGCTTCTTGAGCAGTTTCGGTTAAAAACGCTTTAACGATAGGCGTCAATAGCGCAAGTTTTGATTCCGCCAACTGCTTTGCGGCATCGTCTGACGAATATAGGGTTGTATCAACCATCTTCATACAGTAAACGGCAAGGGCTCTTTTGCCTTCAGCAAGCGACTTTTGAGTCAGCAACATGCGGCGCACATCTGGATGAACGATAATAGGATCTGCTGGTCCTTCAGGGTTTTTCTTTCCGGTTAGTGAACGAAACTGTAAACGGTCTTTCGCATATGCAAGTGCACCTTGATAAGCAGCTTCTGTCGCCGACAAGCCTTCCATACCGGTGCCAATACGCGCAATGTTCATAAACGTGAACATGCATGCTAACCCGCGGTTTGGTTGACCCACCATGAAACCTTTCGCACCATCAAAGTTCATCACGCACGTTGCGCTACCTTTGATTCCCATTTTGTGCTCGATTGAACCGCATTTGACGTTATTTCTATCAACGATATTGCCCTGCGCGTCTACATTAAACTTCGGCACAACAAACAAAGAGATACCTTTTGTGCCGGCTGGCGCATCTGGCAAACGCGCTATGACGATATGTACAATGTTATCTGACATATCATGTTCACCCGCAGAGATGAAAATCTTTGTGCCGGTTAAGCTGTAGCTACCATCATCGTTTGGCTCTGCCTTACACTTGAGCATGCCCAAGTCAGAACCACAATGAGGCTCTGTTAAGCACATTGTACCGGTCCACGAACCTTCAATGAGTTTTGACAGATAAATGTCTTGTTGCTCTTTAGTGCCGTGCGCTTTTAATGTTTCCATGCAGCCTTGGCTCAAACCCGGATACATTGCCCACGAGTGATTCGCACCTGAGAACCATTCTGCCATCGAAGTTGCTAACGAGTACGGAAGGCCTTGGCCACCAAACTCAACAGGCTGAGCCATTGAAGGCCAACCGCCCTCTACATATTGATGATATGCTTCTTTAAAGCCAGTTGGTGTTGTCACCACACCATCGTCAAACTTACAGCCTTCTTCATCACCAATCGCATTGATTGGCGCGAGCACGTTTTCTGCAAATTTTGCAGCTTCGCTGTATATGGCTTTCATTAAATCTTCGGTCGCGTCTTCAAACCCAAGCTGTTGATAATGAGCTTCCATATCGAACAATTCCTGCATCACAAAAAGGGTGTCGCGTTCTGTAGCTTTATAATTTTGCATTATGATATCTCTTTATTTATTTGTTTAACGAAGCAAACGTTTGTTTACTCTCAACTAATTCTTGAAGCAGCTCAGACGGCTCAAACCAATGCTTGCCGTATTCACCTAAATTCTCTTGATAATACTTCATGCGGGCCAATACATTGTCCAAACCAATCTCGTCGGCATACTGCATAGGGCCCCCTCTGAACACTGGGAAGCCATAGCCATATACATAAATCACATCAATATCGCTGGCGCGCATTGCTATCCCTTCTTTTAGGATGTTTGCGCCTTCGTTTATTAATGGATAAATGCAACGCTCTAAGATTTCTTGGTCACTTATTTCACGCTGCTCAATTCCTAGCTCTTTCGCTTTACGCGCAGCAATTTCCATGACCTCTGGATCTGGAATAGGCTTACGGTTGCCAGGCTCGTACAAATACACGCCTTTACCGACCTTGAGTCCCGCGCGACCCGCTTCAACTAGCTCATCTGCTACAACACAATAACTAGGGTCATGCTCAATGAAGGCTTTACGCGATTGACGCACAAAATAACCAATGTCGAGCCCTGCCATGTCGCCCATAGTGAACGGCCCCATTGGCATACCTAATTGCATGATGACCTTGTCGACTTGCTCAGGCGTTGCACCCTCTAGCATAAGACGGTTGGCTTCACGGCCATATACTTCAATCATTCTGTTGCCAACAAACCCGAAGCATACGCCCACTAAAACGCCAACTTTACGAATCGTTTTGGCAAGTTTCATTGAGGTTTTGATGACTTCATCTGAGGTTTTATCAGCACGCACAATCTCAAGCAGCTTCATTACGTTTGCTGGCGAAAAGAAATGCAAACCAATGACATCTTCAGGTCGAGATGTGCATGCGGCAATTTCATTAATATCTAAAGTTGATGTATTGGACGCTAAAATCGCGCCTGGTTTGCACACCGCATCAAGTTGCGTGAACACTTCTTTTTTAACCGACATCTTCTCAAACACTGCTTCGATGACCAGATCAGCATCAGACAAATCATCGTATTGAGTTGTACCCGTTAAAAGCGACATGCGCTGTTCTACTTGCTCTTGGGTTAACTTGCCTTTTTTTGCAGAGTTTTCGTAATTACGTCTAATTACGCTTAGCCCTTTATCAAGGGCTTCGGCTTTTAGCTCCAACATTTTGACAGGGATGCCCGCATTCGCAAAGTTCATTGCAATGCCGCCACCCATTGTGCCTGCGCCAATAATCGCGACGTTCTTAATATCTCTGACACCTGCTTCTTTTGACAAGCCAGGGACCTGACCTGCAGCGCGCTCTGCGAAAAAGAAATGTTGCTGTGCACGCGCTTGTTCAGTTTGCATGCACTGCATGAACAGTTCTGCTTCTTTATTTAGGCCTTCACTAAAGCGCAAGTCGTAAGCCGCTTTGACGGCTTCAACACATTTAAGGGGCGCAAAGAAGCCTCTGGTTTTTGCCGCAACTTGCTGAGCATAGCCATCGAGCAACGCCGCAGTCTCAGGAGTGCTTGACAATTCAATATCACTTACCGGTCTTGGTCCTTTTTGCACCGCATCAGCTGCAAGAGTGGTAGCGCCAGCGAGGAGTTCATCGACCGAATCAACAATCACATCGAACACACCGCCGAGCTTAACAACAGGCGTTGGGGCTCCCGATACGATCATATCTAGCGCAGTCTTTGCGTCTACCAGCCTGGGTAATCGCTGCGTGCCACCTGCGCCGGGCAAAATACCTAGATGTACTTCCGGTAAGCCCACTTTATTACCCTTGAAGCTCGCTCTGTAATGGCAAGACAAGGCCAACTCAAGGCCGCCACCAAACGCGTTACCGCTAACAGCAGCAATAACAGGCTTAGGCGAACTCTCAATGCGGTTTAACACTTCAGGAAGCATAGGAGAAAGGTTGCCCCCTGCAAATTCACTGATATCAGCGCCTGCACTAAATAGCGGTAGCGCACTGGTGATGACAATAGCATCTACATCATTGTTGGCTAAAGCTGCATCAAGCGCTTCTAATAAACCAACTCTAACAGCCTTTGAAAGTGCATTAACCGGTGGGTTCTTTAGCGTTACAACCGCTAAATTCTCTGATTGTGTAATGGATACGCATTCACTATTAATCTTCATCGTCGCTTGCCCTTAATTCAACTAGGATCTCGTTTCAAGGATGACAGATTAACGGAAACCCTAATATCAGCCCAATTTATTGATTTAATAATAATGAATAAGGTTGGCGAATAAGCGATGAGGTAGATTCGATATACATAATGAATAGTCCGCACTTATTCTTATTGATTGTAACTTTGCTGTCCCCAACGATATACTGTAAATAAAATGTAAACAGAAAGTGAACATGAAGATAATAAAAACGCCAAAAACATGTTTTGACAACTTGCCCGGCTACAGTTTTCAAGAGAATTATATCGATGTAACAAGCAATGATACGCCTCTCATGATGCATTATGTAGATTATGGTGACCGCAGCGCCCCTGTCATATTGATGCTGCATGGCGAACCAAGTTGGAGTTACTTATATCGAAACATGATCAATGATGCTGAGGCGGCTGGGTATCGAGTAATCGCACCCGACTTAATTGGCTTTGGTAAATCAGATAAATTTGATACCCAAGATGCTTACACATATGCATCACACCTAAGTTGGTTGGATACTTTTTTCAACAAGCTAGCGCTGAACGATGTCCGGTTAATCTGTCAAGACTGGGGAGGTTTGTTAGGTCTGCGACTCGTCGCTAAATACCCAGAACGTTTCTCAGCAGTGGTTGCTGCCAACACAATGCTTCCAACTGGAGACCATACTCCACCAGAGGCATTCTTAAAGTGGCAAGCATTTTCTCAAAGCGTTGAACTATTTCCAGTCTCACAAGTGATTCAAAACGCTACGGTCAACGAAGTCATTGATGAAGTACTTGCCGCCTACGATGCGCCCTTTCCTACTGAAACCCACAAGGCGGGGGTGCGAAAGTTTCCATTATTAGTCCCCACGACACCAGATGATCCTGAGTCACAAAACAATCGGCTAGCGTGGCGTGCATTGAGTCAATTCACAAAACCCTTTATGACAGCATTTAGTGATTCAGATCCTGTCACTGCTGGGGGCGACAAAATCTTCCAAAAGATCATTCCTGGTTGCCAAGGTCAAGCGCATACCACCATTAAAAACGGTGGACATTTTTTACAAGAAGATGCTGGCGAAACCCTTATTGGTGAAGCAATAGCATTTTTTAATAGGGTAAATTAAATGGATAAATTGTTAGATTTTTCAGATTCTGTAGGTTTAATTACCGGCGCGGGCTCAGGCTTTGGCCGTGCATTGGCTATTGCGTTAAACGAACGGGGCGCAAAGCTTGTCTTAACCGATATTGATTCCGCGTCACTCGAGCAAACTCGAACCTTAGTGAAGCAAGCAGAACTTGTTCACACCTTAACAAACGATGTTAGCCTCGAGTCAAGCGCACAAGAGTCTGTTGATATGGCGATTAAACAGTTTGGTAAATTGGATTTTGCCGTGAACAATGCGGGGATCGCTCACCCACAAGCGGCGATACATGAACTCACCGAACAAATGTATGATCAGCAATTTGCGGTAAATGTGAAGGGCGTGGGATTTGGCATCAAACATCAAGCACTAGCCATGTTAAAACAAGGAAGTGGTCACATCTTAAATGTAAGTTCATTAGCCGGGCTTGGCGGCGCGCCAAAAGGCGGTGCATATAGCGCAGCAAAGCACGCAGTTATTGGGTTAACCCGAACAGCAGCCGTGGAATATGGGCGTTATAACGTCAGAGTGAATGCCATATGCCCGTTTTTTAGCCCAACCGATATTATGAAAATTGACGGACTTAGCACGCCCGAAGATAAGAAAAAGTTAGGCATGGGCAGCCCCATAAAGCGTATCAGTGAAATTGATGAAATAGTCACCGTGATGGTATTAATGCTTTCACCTCGCAATACTTATATGAATGGCCAAAGTATAGCAGTAGACGGCGGTGTAACGGCTTGGTAAGCAATGGCATTAAAATCGAATAACCCCATGGCGGCGCGGGTAAAAAGAGTCTAGCGCCGCCCTATTGGCCATGCATCCTTTCATGCTCCCTTCCTGAACCTAGCCCAACTGATTTTCTCTCGCGGGTCATCGCTTTAATAACTGCTTAGAGTTATATCAGGGTATACCCAAGTATCGTAGCGGTAACTGTAACAATGTCATCATTTAGCTAGACTACTTACGAACTTTAAAGACGGAGTGAAAATCATGTTGAAAAAGATACTTATGCCGTTGTTTGTTGCCGCACCACTAATGATGTCTGCAACCGCGAGCAGTAATGAAATTGAAACTGCATTAGCCAACATCTGTGACATCGTTAAAACAGATGATAAAGGCGAATTGCGCAAAAAAATGAAGAGTGTTCGTTCAAACTTTAATTTACAACTACATGACTACTATAGTGGTATCACTTGTAATGGAACCAGTTTGATCAAACTCGCTATCATGAATAATTCGGTAGAAGCTGGAACGCTGTTGGTGAAAAAGATGCCAAAAAAGCTTTTAGCGGAGCCGGAACAGGACGGCAAGACCCTACAAGCATGGATTGACGAGCAAGGCGTTGGCGACAACCCAGTAGCGGTAGAATTACTTGACCGAATTTAAACGCTTTATCAAATGTTGATAACCTTTTCAACATGGTAGGCAAAGGCAACTTTGCCATTTGAATGGCCCCTCCCCGGGGCCATTTTTTTATGTAAACTGTTAGCTATGGCACTAATACAACTTTGCCTTTTACTTGGCGACTGGTAACTTTGTTAAGGGCCGAAACCGCGTCACTTAGCGCAAAGCTCTCGTCAATATGCACCTTTACTTTGCCTTGTGCATACCATGTCATCAACTCCTGCATATTCGCGATAAAGTCTTTAGGTTGATGAGCAATAAATGAGCCCCAAAAAACACCTACCACAGAGTAACCTTTTACCAAGGCTAAATTCACAGGGAATTTAGGAATTTGCCCACCAGCAAAGCCTATTACCAAAAGACGTCCATTCCAAGCCATTGCGCGTGTGCATGCGTCGAATATCTCACCACCAACACACTCATAAACGACATCTACTCCCTTGTTATTAGTCAGGCGCTTAACGGCATCTTTGAGGTTTTCAGTGCTGTAGTTTATGGTCAATTCAGCACCATTTTGCTTAGCGATTTCGCATTTTTCATCGCTAGAACACGCAGCAATAACCTTAGCCCCCATTTCCTTACCAATTTGCACCGCGGCCAAACCGGTCCCACCGGCAGCACCGGTCACTAACAATGTCTCGCCTTCGCTAATTTGCGCGCGCTGCTTTAAAGCATGATGCGCTGTTGCATGCGCGGTGACTAAGGCTGATGCTTCGTCTAATGGGATAACATCGGGAACAGGCATTACTTGATTGGCACTAATCGCAACCTTCTCAGCGTAACCACCAAGTTGGCAAATACCCAATACCTTCATCCCGACTTTCAGATGCTCTACGCCAGCACCTACAGAACTTATCACACCGGCTACTTCGCTACCGGGAATAAACGGCAGTTCGGGTTTTAACTGATACATGCCTTGAACAAGCAAACTGTCAGGGAAATTTACGCCTACTGCAGCGACATCCACGACCACTTCACCAGCTTTGGCAATTGGGTCAGCGATTTCCTCGTACCGTAATTCACTAACAGGGGCAAAATTATGACAAACGATAGCCTTCATTTTTATTCCTCTTATGCTTGACGTTCTTGAATTAGATTACGGCCCAGTTGCATCATATGCACTTGATCAGGACCATCAGCAAGGCGAATGGTGCGAGCATATGCTAGGGTTGCCGATAAAATAGTGTCTTGCGAAGTGCCAGCGGCGCCATGCATTTGAATGGCTTCATCGATCACTTCGCAGGCCATTTTGGGTGCCACGATTTTGATAGACGCGATGATGTTTTTCGCTACTTTATTCCCATATTTGTCCATATGATCAGCGGCCTTTAACGTTAACAAACGGGCTTGCTCAATCTTGCAATACATTTGTGCAATGCTCTCACGAACTGACTGCTGTTTCGCTAAAGGCTGACCAAACGCAACTCTCTGCTGAACGCGCTCACATGCCATATCCAAAGCTCTTTGAGCACAACCAATTAGGCGCATGCAGTGATGTATGCGTCCAGGCCCTAAGCGCCCTTGCGCAATCTCAAAACCGCGGCCTTCACCTAAAATTAGGTTTTCAGCTGGCACACGCACGTCCTCAAACAACACTTCTGCATGACCGATAGGTTCATCAAGGTAGCCCATTGCAGATACTGCACGCACCACGGTAACGCCTTTAGTATCAATTGGCACCAAAATTTGTGATTGTTGCTCATGTCGAGCAGCGCTTGGGTCGGTCTTACCCATTACGATCAAAATTTTGCAATTCTCGTTCATGGCACCGCTTGTATACCATTTGCGACCGTTGATGACATATTCATCGCCATCTCTTTTAATCGATGTTTCAATGTTCGTTGCATCAGATGAGGCCACTTCAGGCTCGGTCATTGCAAAGCCAGAGCGGATTTCACCGGCAAGTAGCGGCATAAGCCACTGCTGTTTTTGCGCTTCACTTCCATATTTTGACAATACTTCCATATTGCCTGTGTCAGGTGCGCTACAATTGAAAATCTCGCCACTGAACATTACCTTGCCCATTTCTTCGCAAAGCGGTGCATATTCTAAATTGGTGAGACCTGCACCAAGTGGCAGATACTCTGCAGGTAAAAACAAGTTCCACAAACCTGCCGCTCGTGCTTTTGCTTTTAACTCTTCCATTAGCGCAGGTGTACGCCACTTATGAGGATTGTTCATTACCAAATCGTGGTATTCACTTTCAATTGGGTAGACATGTTCGTCCATAAACGCGGTTAATTTAGCGAGTAAATCTTGTGTTTTTTCACTGTAATCAAAATTCATGATGTTTGACCCATTTTAACTGTAGGTAATAAGGCTAGAGTGCTGCGCATTATCTAAATGCGGAACTCCATTAAAGGCGTGCAATTGGGTACTCGCACGGTTGAAATAGATATGGTGGACGCTGGTATTTCTTATTTGAAGATTAAAGTCGATGGCTTTTTGTATGTTTAAGCCAAGCATCTGCATCAAACAAACAGCAATGGCACCACCAGAACTCACAACCAACACTTTTTTGTGCTCACCCTCAAAAATCGCTTTTGCGGCAGTGCGCACGCGAGACTCAAAGCTCAGCCAATCTTCGTCCAAATGGTTAAGTTTTTGTTGAGACCACGCAATCATGGCGGATTTGAGAACCCTGTACCAATCACTGCGAGGCGCATCTTTAACAGGGGCATGTTCAGGGTGCATCGTAAGATAAGCGCGCACTACAGCATTAAAATCAAACTCATCCCATCCATTGTCAATCACAGCGTCGCTTAAATCTCCCACAATGCCTGCTGCGGTTTCTTTATGGCGGACCATATCGCCGGTAACAACTTTATCGAAATGAATATTGCTGGCGCGAAAATAATCGCCGAGAAGCTGGCTTTGACGATGACCGAGCTCGCTTAACTTATCGTAGTTTTCGCTACCAAATGAGGCTTGCGCATGACGCACCAAATATAGTTCAGCCATAGGACCCATACTAGTATAAAGACTTGATTTTAGAGTAAGTCTTTTATCTGCATAAGTGTAATTGATTGTGTTGATATTGACGTATTCATCGCACAAATGCGTTAAAAGCTTAATCGAGATCAAAGTCGCTTTGCGTTAAGTTGTTTATCATACCTTGCATAAGTGAAATAACGAGAACAGTACGTGAGCGACGATATCAATCATTACTTTGACCAAAAGGTCATGCAAAAATACAATACCGCAGGGCCTAGATATACATCATATCCCACAGCAGTAGCGTTTGAAGCCATCGACGATGGCCAGTTGTTAACCAGTGCACTATCGACACTCTCGCAATCAAGCGATGCAAAAAAATTGTCTTTGTATATGCATATACCGTTTTGCCATAGCCTTTGTTACTACTGTGGTTGCAATAAAATTGTCACGCGTCATGCAGACAAGGCGGACGTCTACTTAGACTACCTCATTAAAGAAATACAGAGCCAAGCAAAACACGCAAGCAACTGCTCGGTCGATAGCCTGCATTTAGGGGGCGGCACACCGAGCTTTTTGAGCCCGTCTCAAATCGCTCGTTTGATTACCGCCACGCGCGCTGCATTTACCTTCAACCCTGACTTAGAAATGAGCATTGAAGTGGACCCTCGCGAAATCGAACTAAGCTATGTGGATGAACTCGCAGCACTTGGGTTTAACCGTTTGAGCATTGGTGTACAAGATATTGATGAGAAAGTGCAGCAAAGCATCAATCGCGTGCAAAGCACATCATTTATTCGCAATTTAATTGCACGTGCGCGCCAAGTGGGTTTTCACTCCGTCAACGTTGACCTTATTTACGGTCTGCCCCATCAAACCCAAGATAGTTTTCAAAGTACCCTTGATGAAATGCGCATTATGGACCCCGATCGCATCTCTTTGTTTAGTTATGCCCATATGCCCCAATTGTTTGCCGCACAGCGCAAAATAAAAGATCAGTGGTTACCAGATGCACAAAATAAGTTTGCACTATTTCGACAAGCCATCAGTGAACTAACCAACCAAGGTTACGTCTTTATTGGCATGGACCATTTTGCCAAACCTACTGATGAACTAAGTAAAGCGAAAACAGAGCAGCGCTTGTTTCGCAATTTCCAAGGTTACACGACGTCTGGGGCACATGCCACGCTCGGTTTAGGCGTGTCATCAATTAGCAGTATTGATAATGTGTATGTGCAAAACCACAAAAAATTGAAAGACTATTATAGCGCTATTGACGAGCAAGGACATGCCACGAGTAAAGGTGTTAAGTTAACTGAAGATGACAACATCAGACGTGCCCTCATACACGCCCTAATGTGTAATCTCCATGTAAATAAGCAACGCTTTGCCAAACACTACAATATTGATTTTGACGCCTATTTTGCGAAAAGCTTAGCTAGCTTAAGTCCATTTATAGAGGATAAACTGGTTACCAATACGGCTGAGGACATTATTATTCACGAGCGCGGTCGCCTTATCGTACGCAATATATGCATGAGCTTTGATCAGTACCTAGATAAACCTTTACATCAAATGCGCTATTCTCGCGTCATTTAGTCCAAAACAAAGCCCACGTTAATGTGGGCTTTATTATGTTTGCGTCGCTTAAATTGGTGAACCTGGCGGAAGCGGCACTAATTTAAAGCTAAGGGGCCAAGCGCCATGC
Source organism: Glaciecola sp. XM2 (assembly GCF_018595715.1). Lineage (GTDB taxonomy): Bacteria > Pseudomonadota > Gammaproteobacteria > Enterobacterales > Alteromonadaceae > Glaciecola. The sequence continues at coordinate 97,528 of NZ_JAHEOJ010000014.1, read as the reverse complement.
TCCCAGAAATGAGCAATATGCTTGAGTAATACCTTAGCACTTGCACTTCGGCGCTGCTTTTCTAGGTAGTTTTGATAATCCATTAGTGCGCTATGCATCTCAATTTGTACCTCAGGTGCGAGGGTATCGCTCGTGAGAGTATCAAAAAACACGCTAAGAGCAACGTAGCGGATTCTATCGGCCAGTGCCGATTCATTTTCGGGCTTGATTAACTGCCCGAACACACTTTGCATGACATCGTTTACCGACGGTATTTCTTCGTTTTGGGCATGTTGATACGACAAACGATTCAATCGCTCTGGCGCAAGCAATATAGTTAACGAATAAGCAGACGCAGATTCTGCTGCGGTTACGGGGTCAAACGCAATTCCCATTCTACTTCCCATACTCTCTCGAGTGCGAGCGCTCCCATAAGCCTTAGGCGGGATCATGCTGGTTAATTCAGGTGACAAATCCAAAAATGCGGGGCTGGCGCTTTGCACCATCAGGTTAAGTGCGCTTCGCTGCCTTTCTGGCGCAACAGGCGTTACCGTGGTAGACGGTTGAGCTAGCGTTTTCAGACCATACTCATAGTTTATGCCAGAGATTTGCTTGACCAAAGCATCAAGTTGAAAACGATGAGAGTAATAGATAGGAACTAAACGTTCTTCTAGGGCTGAAAACGGCTCATCGAAAGGCTGACTATTTGCGCCAAAATTTGCAAGCGCATGCGCACGCAGTTCACTGACTCGTTCAAATTCAGCAATAGGGTCACTGCCATTGTCCCATAAATGACCATCTGATGAAGCTCGACGGGGTATACGCGCGTCAGGATCGGACTTATACAAAAAGCCATTCGCTTTCGCTTCGTTAACTAAGGCCAATAGTTCAGCTTGCTCATCTTTATCATCTGCAAAGTCTTGATATCCATAGGCAATCACATAATTGTCCCATGCGCCAATCCCTAAATCGTATGCATCTTTCAGGTTCACTTTGCCGTTTTCTAAGGTAATTAGAGGATGTGGGTAATCCATTACCGACGCGCGCTGATTTTCGCTAGCGGCAAAATTATGTGCAATGCCAATGGTATGACCTACCTCATGCGCCGAAAGTTGACGTATGCGGTTTAGAGCCAGTTCAAGTTGCTCTGAAGTATCGGCGTTTTCAACATCAAACGGACTGGTAAAGCCTGACGCGATGAGAAAGTCTTGACGGACGCGCAACGAACCTAGCGTTACATGCCCTTTAATAATCTCGCCTGTTCGAGGGTCAACTACCGACGAGCCATATGACCAGCCTCGAGTCGCTCTATGCACCCATTGAATGACGTTGTATCTGACATCCATTGGATCAGCACCGTCTGGTAATACTTTCACTTGAAAGGCATTTTTATAACCGGCGGCAGCAAAAGCTTGATCCCACCACATTGCGCCCTCTCTTAGTGCAGTCATAACAGGTTCTGGAATACCTGGGTCTAAGTAAAACACTATGGGCTCGACCGCCTCGCTTATTTCTGCTTGAGGATTTTTCTTTTCTAGGCGATGACGAGGTATATAGCTGACCTCCATCGACTCGTCGATAGGTGCGCTATAGTCGTAGTGACTAGCCTTCCAAAAGCCTGAGAATGGATGGAACTTTCTTGGCGTATAGCCGTCATCTGGTAGCGCCACAAAAGAATGATGCAAATGTACGGTGACACTTTTCGCATCAGGTGTGACATCCTGTATGTATTGACCTTTAGGTGAGCCAGCAAACGTCACTAGCGCCTCAAGTTCGGTATTTAGTGCAAACGCTTTGGTCCGTTCTAAGTATATGCCACTGCGACTTTTGTCTACAGAATATGCACCTTGACCACTTCTATTTAAACGATCGCTAATGCCGTGAATGTCAGAAAGTAAAAAGTCGGTGTAGTTAAAACTGATTTGAGTATCGGTCTCTTCGCTTATCAAAAAGCCAGCAATAACAGAATCGGCAAAGGCTTCATCGATACTACTGCGCTCTGCAGCATTGTCTGACGATGCCCGAAATTTGGTATTTAACTGCTGTAGCAGTATTTTGTTACCAAAGCGTTCAAATTTCACCAGTCTGGTGTCAGAAAGCTGGCCGCGATCTAAACCGATATCATTTGAACCAATCCCTCTGGGCAAGCTGCTTTGAAAGATCATGTGCTGACCAATTTGCGACTTATCTAATCGCAAATGAATGCTATCCTCACCAGGATGATAAATAACATCGACAAATCCAACGTGGGCCTCACCCTCACTCGCCACGCTTGATACGATACTCAATAGCAACAAAGCTGAAGCTAACAAAGCTTTTGTACCGATAAATAATCTCAAAATTCTCTCCTTTTTAAACCATCACTTGATCTGAATCATCACATTCATACACCGTTGGTCTTATATTAGACTAAGCTGAATGGCATAAACAACTTTATACCATCCTCTTGGGGTCACGAAATCAAATGAGCAATGCGTCGAAACGTAACAATGTGCTGAGATATCCAGATAAAAACGCCAAGTTACTCACATTAGTGTTGGACGAAGAAACCGATGTGGCTATGGCCGACAAGCCTGTTTTTGGCACTACCGTCACAATAAGAGATGATATCGACTCTTTCATCGGCACTGTATTGCACGCTGGTCTTATTCTTGGTTGGTTGAACTATGTAGATGTGACCAAATTTGCGTGCTTAACGGAAAATAAGCACTACCTAGAGGCCGCAAACTATTTTCACACTGAACAAAATCAATTGGTACTTTCAAAACCCATTATTTTACATGAGGTGGATAACAGTATGAACAAAACTAAACAAGTCATACGATTTTCAGCCCTAAACGACAATGTTACAGCGTTGTCATAAACAACCTTCGACTTTCTTTCACGCAATAAAAAAGCTACACGCCTGCTGGACACATAACAGACGCGTAGCCTACATCTTTAATACAACACCTGCATTCCTTGCAAGGCTATATCAAAGCACACACAACACTTTAACCTAAGCAATTTAACTGCCAATTTTGAAAACCTAATAAAATCATAGCGTTATAATTTTCACGACGTAAAAACTTTAAATAATCACACCATAGTGGTGCAATGCTTCGGTGTATTGCACCAAAACATGTGGCTAAATGACATAAAAAAGCCGCAGCGTTTTGGGGCGCTGCGGCTTTCAATACAATTTAAAAATGCGACTGCCGACGGCAGCCTTGCTTGTTAAACTGTTTCGTGCCAAACGATTTTTTCGGAATAATCACCAAGAATAACCGGTTTAAAACGCTCTTCAATCACATGGCGTTTGACTTTCAAGGTAGGCGTCAACAAATCGTTTTCAATGGACCATTCCTCAGAAAACACAACAATACGATCAAGCCTTTGATGACTTTCTAAGTTCTTATTGACGTGTGTTAAAGTCTCAGTTAAAGCATCCGCTACCACATCTCTATGCTGCTTAAGTGCGTCTTGTGAAAGCACTAACAGAGCAATGGGCTGAGGAAGGTTAGTCCCTGTTACACACACCTGCTCAACAATGGCGTTTTCCATAATTTTCGCTTCGATAGGCGCTGGTGTAACGTACTTGCCTTTTTCGGTTTTAAAAATGTCTTTTAATCTACCTGTTATGCGAACATAGCCCTCGGCGTCTATCTCACCTTTATCTCCGGTACGAAGGTAACCATCGTTGGTAAATACGCCGCTGGTCTTCTCTTGGTCCTTATAGTAACCAATCATGTTGCAAGGCGACTTCACCTGTATTTCGCCATCTTCTGCGATGCGAATAGTCACGCCGTCATATGCTTTACCAATTGAACCAATTTTGTCTGTTCTGAAAGGTACGCTACTGGTGCCATACGCACAGTTTTCAGTCATTCCCCAACCTTCGGATATATTCACACCGATTTTATGGAACCATTCAATCGTAGCGGGGGCAAGGGGTGCTGAGCCCGACGCCCAAAGACGTGCACTGCCCAAGCCAAGCTCACCGCGAATTTTGGCGGCAATCTTTTTACCGACAAATGGAATGCTCAGCAATAAATTAAGTTTCTTTTGCGGGATCTTAGCTAGCACGCCCATTTGAAACTTTGTCCACAAACGCGGTACAGAGATAAACAAAGTGGGGGCGAAGTTCTTCACATCGCGGGTAAACGAGTCCAGTGACTCCACAAAATGTATTCTCATGCCAGAGTAAAAACTCGCAAACTCAATCAATACACGTTCGGTGATATGGGCTAAAGGAAGATAACTCATGCCACGATCAGCGTCTGTCACCTCAAGCTGCGTCAGCGAGTTTTGAGCTGCCCAGCACAAAGTTTGATAGGTATGAACCACACCTTTAGGCTGCCCCGTGCTGCCAGAGGTATAAATAATAGTAATGATATCGTTAAGGTCGGGAACAGGACTCTCTTTGAGAGGCTCAACGTCCACAAAGTCTTTCCATTGCGTGGCACCAGGTGTCCCTTCGTAATCAAAGGCAACGCTGACGATGTCTGTTTCGCCTAGCACCTCATTTACCGCATCAACGCTATCGAGCTTGCCAATAAACATCATTGGGCATTCAGCATGAGACAATACATATGCAATGGTATCTTTGCCAGCGGTTGCAAAAATTGGCACCGATACGTAACCGGCTAACATAATGCCAATGTCGGTAATAATCCATTCCGCGCTATTTTTGGCAAGGATGGCAATCTTGGTGCCCTTCGCATAATTATAACTTTTCAAGCGTGTCGCAACTTTGCGCGCTTCTGACATGGTCTCAGCCCATGTATAAGTGCGACTTTCAGTGTCACTTATCGGCTGTGTCATATAATTTTGATTAGGTGTTTCGGTTTCTCTTTTATAGAGCATTGTAAGTGGAGAAATCACAGCACTTTCAACGACTGCATTTACATTATCTAGTGGCATTTGCATTCCAAAATTTTCTCAAAAGATTTTTACATTAAATTCACATACGTATCATACGTTAAGTTTGGTCAGAATTTACAGCGAATTTTCATGATAATAACGAAGGTTTTTTGTGTCTGAGTTTTAACCCTTAATAATTATCTTGATTTACCGGTCTTTATCTTTTGAAATTGCTATGCGACTTGTTGCGACAAACTTACGCTTCATTTGCACCTGCGGCGCCATGACAAAGAGGTCACCATTACTACCAAGAAGTTGTTTTGGCACACCTTGTTTCTGAGCGATATTCGCATTCGCTTGCATGTGCTGTGCCTCACCATGAGTGGGGATGGCAATGTTTGGTTTAACGTAATCGTACATAGTAGCGAGATCGCCCTGATTGGGATGCCCCGTAGCATGTATCACTTCTTCACAAGCGTGTGATTGATAAACCTCTATTTCTCTATTGCGTAGCGCGTTAACCAGTTTTTCAATGGGCTTTTCATTACCGGGGATCACAATGCTACTAAATATCACGGTATCACCGCTCTCTAGCTCGCAGTCGCGATGCATATTGGTGGCTAATTTATTAAGGCCCGTTCTAGGCTCGCCCTGACTACCCGTTGCAATAATCAATACTTCGTGTGGTGGTAAGTAGCCAATATGTCTGGAATGCGTGATGCTCAAATCATCAGGCCAGTAGCCGCAACGCCGCGCAACGCTCACCATATTCTCTAATGAGCGCCCAAACAATGCGACGTATCGACCATTTGCTTTAGCAATTTTCACGAGCGTGATCAAACGCGCCAAGTTGCTCGCAAAACAACTGACGACCACCCTTCCCTTAGCCCGACTTATTATTGAACCGAGGCCTTTCTCACAAGCCTTTTCTGAAGTTGAAAACCCTGGTTTTAGTGCATTTGTCGAATCACATACCATTGCCAGTATTTTTTGCTTTTGCATGGCTATGAAGGTAGATGGGTCGAATGGTTTCCCCACCACAGGTTGCTTGTCAATTTTCCAATCAGCGGTATGAAATACACTCCCCACTGCGGTGGTAATTTTTAGCGCTTGAGGTTCTGGCAAAGAGTGCGTGATGGCTAGCCAAGTAACCGTAAATGGCCCAATGTCTAACGTTTGATTCGTCTGCACTTCAATAATGGGTAAGTTTTCAAAGCGTTGTTTTTGATAGAACTTACGCCGCAACACCTCTGCGGTAAAAGGCGTTGCATATATCGGGCAACCAAGTGACGGCCATATCTCAGTCACCGCGCCAATATGATCTTCATGCGCATGGGTTAACACAATGGCACATAGTTGGTCTCGACGTGCCTCGATAAAAGCGGGATCAGCGGCTACAACATCGTAGACCTTTGCATGAGGGTCTTTATCTAAGCGCTGCTCTAACGGTGACTGAAATGTTGCACCACAGTCGACCATTAACCAACTTTGGCTATGACCATATAAGTTCATGTTCATACCAATCTCACCGGTGCCGCCGAGAGGCAAAAACCAAAAATCACGTGCGCCAGGCGTTTTACTATCCATATGTACCTTTGAGTAAGCGTTTATAAATCATTGGCAGCGAACATAACAAAGCTACTGCGTATAGGCGACGACTATAAACGCGTAGCAGAAAAAAGTTATTAACTTTATTTAATAAAAATTTGACAACTTTTGTTAATCCATGTCGTGAACTTGCGAGTATTTTGTTAACGATGTCTGTCACCCATTTTGGGAAATTTTTAAAATTATCGAGGAAGATATGAAAAAAATAATGAAAATAGCGGTTGCCGTAGCGGCAGCTAGCGCACTAGCAGCATGCGGAGATAGCGATAACGATCCGGTAGTAGTAGATAATACACCGCTAACTCCCCCAGGAAGCGCTGAAGTGCGCGTCATTCATGCATCTCCAGATGCGCCTATTGTTGACGTTACTGCAACGGATGATTCGTTACAAGGCCTGAGAAGCTTCCAAAATCTAGACTATCAAACAGCATCTCGTTTAGCGCGCTTTGAACCAACAACCACGACATTCACCGTGTCGGCCGAATTACCGGGCGGAACCGCGGCTGACGTGTTAACGATCCCAGCAACATTAACTGACAACGCTCAAGTGAATGTAATTGCAATCGGTGACGTAGCAGATTTAGACACTCTTTTAGTGGTAAACACTGAGTCAGCGGTAACGGTTGGCAACATCCGCGCTCAAGTTGTACATGCAGCGCCAGAAGCACCAACGGTTGATGTATATGTGACTGCGTTTGACACAGATATCACAACTGAACAGCCACTAGCAACGCTTGCCTTCACCGAATTTACCGGTCAAGTTGAAGTGCCTGCTGGCGAATATCAAATCCGTATTACACCGGCTGGTTCTACTACCGTAGTATTTGATTCAGGTGCTTTAGACTTAGCATCTGGTTCTGATTTATTGATTACCGCTACTGAAAATGTAGGCCCTGGTGCTTCACCTGTCGCTTTATTAGTAGCTGATGGTGCTGGTTCTTCGGTTATTATCGATGCCAACACGCCTGCTGAAGTACGTGCAATTCATGCAGTTGCAGACGCACCTGCCGTGGACGTTATCGCCGTTGTTGAAGAAGCGGCAGACATCGTATTATTTGATGGCGCACCGTTCTTAGGCGTAACAGATTACATTGAAGTTGCCGCTGGTGATTACGTGATCGACGTCGCTGCTGATGCAGACAACTCAATTGTACCAATTGATGATGCACCACTATCTGTTATGGCGGGTGTACGTTACAGCGCGATTGCAAACAACACGCTAGCTAACATTGATTTAGACGCGGTAGTAGACGACGGCCGTCGCTTAGCCACCGCTGCTCAAGTTCGTATCTTCCACGCATCTCCATCAACACCAGCCGTTGACATTTATGTGACTGCAGATGGTGAAATTGCAGAAGTTGAGCCAGCGTTTGTTGGCGTAGAGTTCAGCGAAGGTACGCTAGCTGAAACCGGTTATGTACAACTTGCTGCTGGCGACTACGTAGTCACTGTGACGCCGACTGGCACGAAAACAGAAGCCATCGAAACTGGCGTGCTAAGCCTAGCTGCTGGCGGTATATATACTGCGTTAGCGGTAGACGGAAACGCTGAAGGCGACGCTCCTCAGTTGATTCTTGCTGATGACTTTTTAGCTCCTGCCGCTGCAGTAATGGTTCCATAAATGTTTATACGCTAGCATTTTTGCTAGAAAACAAAGTAAACTGTGAAAGCCCTAGACGATAATGTCTAGGGCTTTTTTGATTCAGTTAACAAATAATACCCATGTAATGAACCGAAACTATACACTTGATGTTACCCGCACAATTGCCATAGCGCTTATGGTCATATTTCACTTTATCTATGATCTAACCTTCTTTGGGTGGTTAGACTGGGACTTACCTGACGGTGACGGATGGCGTCATTTTCGCTGGTTAATCATCAGTTTGTTTTTTGTATGCCTTGGTGTTTCATTAACGTTTGCTCATCGCCACAGTTTTCGTTCACGAAAATTTTTAATCCGCTTCAGTCAAATAGCAGCAGGCGGTTTGGCGATTTCTATCGCCACCTATATCGCCATCCCTGAAAACTGGATATTTTTTGGCGTGCTACACTTTCTTGCACTTGCAAGCCTCATTTGTATCCCCTTTGTGCGCTTTGCAAAACTGAGTCTTGCCCTTGGCTTATTGATAATAGCCATTGGTATCAGTGGCGCGGTTGAATCACGATGGCCTTTCGACGCCTTGTTTACCGGCAAACTCCCCGCCTATACAAACGATTATGTGGCGATTTTTCCGTGGCTGGGTCTCGTATTTTTAGGGATTTTCTTAGGTCACTCTAAATGGTTTATCGCAGACCCGTTAAAGCAGCTGCAAGGCTTACCTAGTCAAACGCTATTGATATGGCCAGGCCAGCATAGCTTGAGTATTTATTTGCTTCATCAGCCACTAATTCTTGGTGGTATGTACTTGGTGAGTCTTTTTTTGTAAACCCGTAATTGGAGTCTATCTACCAGACAGAAAACGGTATTTCCTGTGGCTTTTTTCTGACAAAGGTAAATTGAAATTCGTTACCTTGTTGTTGGGTGATGACTTCCCACTGCACTTCATCAAATGTTTGACCAAAATTATAACTTAATAGCTGACTGGCAATTTCACTTTGATAATGCATGCTAGTATCGGACGAACGCTGGTGTAATATTTCATATTGCTCAAATTCACTGAAGCGAGTCGCATAAACCATGATTTGATTGACTTGTCTGGGCGTAAAATTATCAAACACAAGGGTATAGTCACTCGCCTGAGCGGTTGATGAGAAAAACATCATTAATAAAATAGAAAGCCATCTAAGGCGCGTAATGCTAGGTGTTTTCACGATTAGATTGTGCTGAGGAAATTGTACGTCATGCCTAAGAGTATAATCGGCAACGATGTTCATAGCCATCAAATAACATCCATGTTTGTTCGATATTGCGATCGTTAATCACAATATTCGTCAGAAATAGTTGATTGTGGCGTAGCTTATAATGTGCCAAAAATGACTGCAAGCCCTTGTCATTGAGATGCGCGCCAATGTGCTGAGCAAGCACCACATCGAAAGAGGCTGGATACACTCTTACTAATTTTTGCATGGGAGCATATGCTAAACCCATGGCTCTTTCCTGCTCGCTCATTTGCCCAGATATGCCTCGTAGTAACTTACTTGGCTGGTTTGGTAGCGCTAGCAGTGGCATCAAAGTAACGCTGTCTCGTCGCTCATCAATGGCACCTAAGCCAATACCGACACACTGATACAAAAACCTGAAAAGTTGCTGTTGTTCTCGGTAAGACGATGGCATGGAAATGCGCATATTGGCGGTATTAAGTTCATCTAATAGAGCCTCACTTGTGTCAAAAACGTCTGTGGCGTTTTCGGGCGCGTGAACCTGTGATGCTTGACGCAATTGCTCTTTGGGCTCATTCAGTGCTTTTTTGAATTGCCCGTTAGGCGTTTGCGGCGCAACCAGCTCGTTGGTTAATTGAGGTTGTGGCGGCGGTGGCAACGTCACCGACACTAAAGACAATGCATCCTCTTGCAATTGAGGTTCGCTTTGTTGGGTTGGAGAAACAATAGCTTCATCCTGCTGGCTATTCATTTGAGCCTTTAAGTACATGACCAAGAATATGACCAGGCAGGTCGCGAAGGCCCAAAAAATGGTGTCTTTTTGTGGGCGCAATCGCGCATATCTATGCAAGATGAAACCGCTTATTTGCTCTGCAACGCATCTATTGCAGCTAACTGCATGCGCTGGGCTATATCGCGCAGCTGAGCCTGTTGTCTAAGACGCTTCTGTTGTTCAGACTCCAGGTTTGATGCGGGCTCATCGAGCACTGCAAATGCACCAGGAGTAGTCGTATCAGGTAATGCTACCGGTGCAATAGGTTGACTCGCTTTTGCCAGCATTTGCTCAACATTTCGCTCAGGCCCAAGCAATTCATTAGTTTGAGCTTGTACGGGCTGTATTGCTTCATCTTCACGCTTTGCTAAAAGTGTTTCGCGCAGCGCTTTATTGTCTTGCTCACTGCGCGCTAAGTCTTGACTGAGCTGTACATTGCGATTTTTAAGAGCACTTAGCTCATTGGTTAACACTTCGAGCTCTGTTTGTATTTCATTACTCTGTTCAGATGTTCCAACAACCGTGTCTTGGGGACCGAACGAAAATACATTTGCGCCAATCGCTTGATAAAACAGATACATTGCGCCTAGCGCGCTCACTAAGAAGAAAAGTTTTTTCATGATGTTTGCTCATTGTTTTGTCGTTTTACACTCAAAATACCTATCCAAGCTCTGAAAAATGTCGCTGTGGGCAAGCCGATTACCGTTGTCATAAATGCCATCGAAAACTGCGACGTTAACTGACTAATAATACCTTGCACGGATTCTGGTGTGAGAGTTTGATTCGATAGACTGCCAATCCCTAAGCTAATCCCTAGTAACGTAAAGGTTAGGGCCAGCGTAGAAATACCATTTGCTGCTTGCAGGCCTACTTCCGTCCACACTTCAACTTGCTTATCTTGATATATTTTTAAAATTGCCCAGGCTGAGAGCATAACGAGGCTTGAAAATAGTAGCGTAAAGGTGAGACCAAATAGCTGCTCAACATAGCCTAAAATGTCCATTAAACTCATCTGCGTAAAAAAGCTAAACGCCGCAAGTAAAATGATCAAACTGCCGCCTACCCAATAGCCAAACTCTAGGCTCATTTGCATAAATGGCAGCTTGTGCCAGGCTCGCATTATCTATATCCCGCTTTTGCGCTTAGCACACTTTGCGAGCTAAACTTCACTTGCTTAAGCCATTGTGAGCTTGCACTGTGCTTTTGTTCTGCGCCAGCATGTACCAAAAAGGTCAGCTCATACTGTTCAAATGCCTTATTTACTGCAAAGGAATTGGCATTCAATAAGCGTTCGTCTCTAATGACCATGCGCTCCATGTCAGTGAGTTGGCGCTCTCTACGCTCGATAAGCGCAAGCCTGTCTTCATAATCCAGTGACGGGTTTAATAGGTCATTGATTAAGGCCGCACGCTCTCTTTCTAAATTACTCAGACTAAGAGGTGTCTCTTTCGCCATCACCGATGAACTAAATACTAAGGTCGTGATTGCTGCAATAAAAATGGATTTCATATTTGCGTCCCTCTTACAAAAAGATATCAATGGATGTGGCTGGGCTAGTCATGGGTTGCGCAAGCACATCATCACTGTCTTGATTGTTGCTAATGGCATATTCTAATGCTTGTGCATCGAGCGCGACGAGCTTAGACATATAGCTGAGCATTAATCCTTCTTGATCTAAAAGTGATTGCTCGCTTGACGCCTGAATCAACAATTGGCGAACGTATTCGTCGGTAGTCACTTCAATCCCATCGATTTTTGCTGCCATTGTCGCTTGATGTTCGCTGATGGCTGTTTTCAGCTGTTCAATTTTCGATAGGTTTTGAGCAAACTCATCTGCATATGGACTTTTTTCGGTATAGCCTTGCGTAGCCAATGTATCGTCCACTTGCGCCATTACGCTTTCCATGCGCTTGCGAGCAGCTTCCTGTTGTTGTTTCAATACAAACTTGGCTTGATGCGTTTCGCGGTTTGCCGCCTCATACATTTTAGTGAGCACGCTTTGATACACGTCTATCTTCTTATTAAGCGCTTGTTGGCGAAGCTCATGGCCCTGCTGCATATCGTCTAAAAAGCCAGATTTGAGCTGCACTAGACTGACTTTTTCATCAATCATTGCGTCGTCTGCAGCATCGACTAGTAAAGACTGTAGCGCTTTAATTTTGCTGCTTTGCTGCGCAATAGATTGCTCCAGTGTCAGTAATTCGTTGGCCCAGGGAGACATATTAAAGTCTTGTTGAATACGCTTCTCAATCAAATTAGCAGGTAACTCAATTAACGATTCAGCCGATACTGGCTCCCATTCACCCGTATTGGCAAAGGCACCTACACTCAAAGTCGCTAGGGTGAGTGCCAGCATATGAGGTCTAAACGTTTTTACTAATTGCATCGTCTTCTCCATTACAATGACCATTGACGCACGCGCGACAGTTCACTTTTGAGGTTTGGATTGATATTCAGCATGGCTAGCTGACGGGCAGATAAGTTGGGGTCTAGCAGTGCCGTCGCGGTGTCAATAAACGAGGTGTAATCATCAAATACTAAATCTTGTTGCACGAATCTTACTTTGAAGGCATCAAGCTGTTTTTGTGCCGTTTCTACATCACCGCCTTTCACGTAATTGACCACAGCAAGCGCATGCAACTGCATACCTTGTTGATTGTCTGGATGGTTTGGATAAAAACGCACGCCTTGTAAACAGCGCATAGACTGGTTTGCCAATGCAATGAACTGTGCAGGGCTGTGACTATCACGAATAGCATTTTCACGCTCGGTCACCTGCGATAAACAAGCGTTATCGATACGCGTAATCTGTGGTGAGATATTTTCAACCGGCGCTGGCATATTGGCAAGGGTTGCGCCGCAGCCACTTAATATGAAAATACTGCTTACCACAGCGAGTGCGTTTATCAGGCGCTTTTGCTGTAACTTAGTCAACATTGATTGATACATTTGCTTCCACATAATAATTCCCCAAAAGGTGCTTATTTATGGATATGAAACGATTAGAGAGATTTTTTACAAATAGAGAATAAAAAGTTAAAAAGTATCTTCAAAAAGCAGTGTTTGTTGAATAAATTGACTCGAAATTTCTTGCTTGCTGGCCCATAACGATAGCGATTCCAAGCTCACTAGTTGATTTTCTTCATGTAGGGAAAGTAAATACGCAGACAAACTTTGTAGGTCGCTCTCATCGAGGGATTCTGTAAAGGTCATAAGCGTATAATTTCGGTCTGCTTGTTGCCAACTGGGAATTGGCACTTGCCATGTCAACGCATTTTCTGGGTTGGGCGTTAAAGGTATCAACGCGTAAGAGTCTGCGACTAGCCACACGGTATTAACGTCATTTGGCAAGGTAATATCGATACTACACAGTTGCGATAGTTCCAATTCGGGCAAAACGGCAATAGCAGTCGCGTCAAACGCTATTTGTGTCGGTTCAGCTAGCGCACATTGACCGAGGCTTTTGTGCGTGTATGTGAGCGTAATTGTATCGGGCTGGAGCGGGAACACCCAATACATAAAAGCAAGTAGCAGCGCCATGCCCATGCCAAAGCTTACTTGGCGAGCATGCTTGCCCATCAAACTTCGGGCCAACGTATAAGTGGCTCCGAGGCCTTGGTTGAATGAGTTGATAGCCCTAGACATGTTTTGCCCGATAGCAATTTGACGATCACTTGGCCCCGCAGCCTGAGTGATCTCATTCGTCGCAGGAATAACACCTTTGTTAATTAAAAGCCGTTCAAGATCAGCCATACTATCTACCGGGCTCAAAGGCCATTGTATATCTGGCAAAGGTTGGCGATAGTTGTCGCTTGGCACGATAAACTCAACACGACAATTCATTTGCTGCATTTCAGTTACGGTGCGTCTAGCACTCATGCACTTTTGCGCTAAATGACTGATCATTTTTATTTCTGTGGATACAAAATCAATCTCACCGGTGGCAATGATCACTTGATCAGCATAGGCTACTTCTCCATTGCCTAAGCGGGATTGCTGTTGCAACAAATGCGCAATTGCCACGCCCAGCTGCCAACTCTCTCCTTGGTCGATGTTTTTTCCTAACACGAGATGGTAAGCACGCTCAGGGAAATAACCTGGCAAGGGGCTGCTCACTTTACTGACAAAATCTCTGTAGCCACTAATAATCGACGCGACCTTTGACGTGCCGCCAATAGTAGCGAGTGACACGGCTGTTTGACCCACTCGAGGCTTAACCTGAACAATGGGTACTAAACCTTCTGTGGTTGCAATAAAAACGTGGACTTTATCTAACATTTATTCATAAACAACGTACATATGGCTTGAAGGGTGAGTCAAGGCGGCAAACATAGTACCGCCCTGCTCTATTTGATTCGCGTAGTGATACTTGGCATCTTCTGACAAACCAAGATGATAAAAAGTGTCATCATACTCACAATGCAGATGAACACGTTTTGGCCCCTCGCTGACAAGCGCAGGGTTAAACTTCACACTTACGATGACCTTGTTGGCTTGATTAACATCGATCGTAATTTCGTATTGTTCACTTTTGCGCATCAACTGAGCTGCAGTATTCGACGCAGCGGCCTGTTTAGGACTTTGTAACTGAGCCAGATGATTTAAAATAAAGCGGTATTTGCGTCGATAATCCAGCACCTGATTAATAATGTCCAAGGTGCTTATGGCCGTTTCAGTGTGTGGCGAACGCGCACAATGCATAATATTAGTAAACGATAACGCTTGGTTAGTTTGCCCTTTATTGATGGCTAGACTGTCGGCCTTGAGTAGCTCATATGCCTGCAGAGCCGCAAACACTTGTTCATCCATACCATTATCGCGTTGATTCATTTTATCATCCTTTGCATTAATTCATCTTTGAATATGCAACCATCAGAGCGATATTTTTCGTCATCTTTGGTCAAGGTGTTAAAAAGTGCCTTATTTCGTGAAAATAATTGTGTAATTGCGTTAGAAAGCAATAACAACGCTAAGGTATTGTCCACATAAATGGCTTTGTCTTCAACGATTGTTTTATCGGTAAACCCCTGCCGATTATTGCGCAAAAATGCCTGCTGGCAACGCCGTTTGAGGGTCTCAGTATCATCACCTGACATGTTAAATGTATCGAGACTTAAAAGTGTCTGCACACCTTCGTAGTTATCTTGCAGCAATATATGGATAACTGCCAAACAGGTGTGTTCATTAAGCTTTAACTGCGCTTGAAAGTGCTTAAGTAATTGCCCATAGAGATTTTCATTGGGCAAGGTAAAAGCTTCTGCACTGATGTTCTGATTGCGCTGCGCCTGAATGCAGTTCGCCTGATATTGCCCAAACACATCGTATCGTAACCATGTCATAGGGAAACGTTGACACATTGCTGAATAATCTGACAACAGCTGCAGTTTTTCCGCTTGTTGTTTACTCAGCAGCTTAGGAGTATTTGTCAGTTGTGCGAGGGAAATCTGAGGTTCGGTGATGGTATCTAATGTTTCAAATAGCCACTCGGCCTGGTCCTGTTCACTAATATCTTGTGCTTGCATCAATGCTTTTTCAGTATGCGTCTTTGTGATCGCTTCTTGAAACTGAAACACATCTTTTACCACGGTAGTAAAACGACTCATGCCGTCACGATTTTTTGCATCTATCCACAGTTCGAGTAATGATTGATCAGTAAATTGACTTACCTCACGCTCCTGCAACCATGCACTCATATAGTGAAATTTAGCCTGCGCCTTCGCTTGTACAAGGTGCTTGTTTAGGTATTCGTATATTTCTTTTTGCAATTGCGAAGCTAAAGATTGAATTGCATTGTGAGACTTACCGTTTAACGCCTCATCTATTTGCACTAGCAGATTAGGCACAAAATTTAGTAACCACTCCAACATCGCTGCAAGAATATTGATGCGACTCGCGGTTATCGAAAACCGATGTTGATGAATCGTAATCTCGATTGCGTTGTGCGCAGTGGCATCTGATTCGCGCGAATGGAAGCACACTTGCGCTTCAGGTAATTTGCATGGACCAATTTTTTGAAAATATTGTGTAAAGCCAGATGCATAAACGTTTTCTTGTATGTAAAAATAATCGAGTAGCGCATCTTTTGAGCCTGTGTTTACTACCGCCCAAGATAAGTGAGCCAGTTCGTAACACAAGCCGCTGTAGTGCCTACACACAATATGCTGAGCAAGTTTATCAATGGTATGAGCGGTGAATTTATCGCGTTGTCCACCTTGTTGATCATACAGTTGAGCTTGCCGTAACAAGTCAAAATCGGCTTGTAACTGCGCACTCACTGGCACTACAAAGACTCTGTCTGAGGCTGTTTGTGCGCTAACTGACTGCAATGGGGCTGCGCCTGTCATGATGGGCTGACAGTATCGTCAGCGTCGCTCGCGCGCAAAAAGAAGCGTGCTTCTTGCTGGCGTTCTTCTAGCCCATTAAAATCCGCATAGTCATCAAGATAGACATGATGCTTACCCCACTTTATTTCACATGGCAAAATTAAAGGCACCATCCCCAATAACAGTTCATCATTGAGGTACAGTGTCTCTCCCATCGGCTCTTCACTAAGGGGTTTAACCTTTGCGCCTTTACCAAGGGTCAAACTAAGCACTTCAATATAATCATCACTTTGTTTCAGCTGCGAACGACTGATCAAGCGTATTTCACCGGAGCTGCGCTCGTGGGCAAGGACGGCCTCAGAGGCAGTCATGAGCAAGGATGTGCGCATAGCGTGCATATAGTCTGGCCAGACTCTTGCCAAATCGGCAATATCTAAAGTCTGTGTGAGCTGGTTGCTTACGCGCAAGCGCAACACACTGTGATCATCGTCCACTTGCGCAAGCAATTTCACTGCGGTGAGCTCTGAATCTGCGCCTAACTTAATATTATCACCATTGACCACTAACCGAGGCTCTTGTGACGATAGGGTCTCATCACTTACAAAGCTACCATTTGTACTGCCTTGGTCCATCATGTAAAAACCGTTAGCGTGTTTTTGAATGGTTAAGTGCTTACCTGCTCGCGAAAGCGCCTTATGATTGATATACAATGGCAAGGTTCCAGTGGCTAACGAAAGTCGCATATCTTTTGAGGAGAATCTACCGATATCCACTTGCGCTGCGGTCGTTAACACACAGGTATCGCCGTTATCTAAATCGGTTAACTCAATGTGGTCATAGGTTTCCGAAAAATCATTATTTACTTTTTGAATGAGACGCTTAATCGCCTTGTATTGTCGCTTGAGTTGCTTTTCGCCTTTTATTGAAGCGAGCGCCTGATATGCTTGTCGAAGCGCCTTAATAGGTTGATTTCCACGATAGTTATTCATGGCTTTAGCCACTTTGTTTCGCACCCATTGCTCTTTGTCGCTTAACGCCTTTTGGCTAGACTCTTGATGATTAATTTTGGTTATCAGCGCGCTGGCCATTTGTGCATCAGCATTCAAATTTAAGGCTTTACTGACAAACAGTTTTGCACTGATAACGTCACCTGCATCAAAAAATAACTGCGCTTGCTTTTCAAGCTCTTGCGACTCGCGCTGTAAACGCTGCCAATAACTGAACTGGTTTCCCCATTTAGAACGCAACACAAACCAAGGGGACTTTGCTTTTGCGTAAACATCTAACCATTGGTCTGCCGACTTTTTATCTGCGTAACGCTCGAGTTGAAAGTGATAAATCTGTCGCTTAACAATCAATACAAGCAAGGCACCAAGTGCCAATAACATCAAAAAGCGACTGAACAGAGATGGCGCATATGGGTTACCTATGCGAGATACTAAAAACTGCTGTGTAGCTGAATCAAATTCTATCAATGCTTCAATATCTGACTCTTTGAAAAAGCGGTCGAGCAATTGGTTAAACTGCGTTTCGGTGGCGGCTGTGCTTGCCATAAAATGTGTTTCAACGATGGGGAAATATTTTGACATCCAGCTGTCTACTTTTTCGCTTTTCGTCAGGCGTAACTCAGATTGGTTTGTTTGTGACATAAAATAAATAGAAAACGGAGCAACCTCGTCAAGGGTAAACCCTTGTAAAACCAGCTTAAAACTTTTTTTCTTCACAATTTCTCGCAGACGATTTGCGACTACTGTGCCTAAGTCCCCCGACAAACTTCTAATTTGGGCAAGGCTGATGCGCTGGGTATCGCTGTTTAATAAGGGCAAGTTGAACGCGTCGTAAAACTCTAAACTGACTGGGTCGATCATTTCGACACTGAGCATAGCGGGCGTGGTATCGCTAATGCCGTACAACAACACCAGTTCAACATGCTCTGCCTTGTTAGCAATTAACTGCATCGCATCGCTTAATGATTCAGCTCCGCACAGAGCCTCTGTGCATTGGCCAAACACGCTTTGCGCATGTAACACCGTGGATGAACTTTGGGTTAATTGGTAGGCAAGCGCCTGCTCAATCACTTTAGCGTACTGACTTTGTAGCTGTGCATTTTGTTGTGACGATGTTTGCTGTGGCACGAGCATAAGCTGCCACTCTTTGGCAGGCATATTTGTGCTGCACAGCAATAGCATGCTCAATAAGCATAAGTGTCTAAGGTTGAATGTCTTCACGTTTTATCAGTCTAAATCCTGTCGTCGTCGAACGCGCAGTTCTAAGCAGCCTGTTTAGAGGCCTCGATTCTATCAGTGCTCTATCATCTAAAAAAGAACCACCCACAGCAGGTGCCTGGTCACATCGCTGTAGTTGAAGTTTGACGTCTTGCCAGCAGTCTTGCAACCATTCTTGCGCATTACCATATACATGATATAGACCGTTGGCATTGGCCATTAAGCTATCAACGGGAGCTGAAATGCGCGAATACGTTTGTTGCAGAGGACTTTGACAATCTGCGCAGTGCAGTATCTTTGGAATGTTAGGCTCTCCGTCCACAGTAAAACCAAAGCTTATCCATTGCGCCATTGTCGGTAAACTGAACGTTTCTGATGTTTTAGCGTTTATGTAGGGAATAAAATCTTCGGTAATATCATACCAACTGATGTTCACCACCGGATGTTGCGCATCGTTTAGGCGTTTGCGGTGTGGGTCGGTGGTGATAATGCGTGCACTGCGGCACTTTGAGGCATTGACACAGCTTTGCCAAAGCCCTTGGGTGACCTCTTGGCTCATGACAAAAAATGTCGCATCACCCGCGTTTACTTCGACCATATCAAAACGATGTATATCATTGTTGGTATCATCGACTATTTCATAACGCGTTTGCACAGATGATGGTTCTGACGTTGTTATAGTAGCTTGGGGTTGTGTTAGCTCCGATTGAACATTTGGCTGCGCTAACGTCTTTGCTTGCTCAGGCAATATGCCAAGGGTTTCAAACGAGCGCTGGGGCGGTGAAGTATCCACAGGCGTTTTATCTAGCGATAAATCGGTAACGCCTTGGGTAGATGTGTTGTCTGACTCTGATTGAAATAAATAAACAACAACGGCTAACACGATTACTACCGGTATACTTAACCAGCGCGCAGAACGTGTGCGCGAAGCTCCCTTGCGGCGTTGACGGGTCATCCATTGAGACAGCGAAAAAGCATCACCTGCTCCGCTATCCACACCTTCTGTCACAAGCCTTTTTGCCTCAGCATCACTCACTTGGTAATCGCAATGCTTGAGTATCGTTAGCATTCGCAATGTCCAATCAAACCATGCTGCTAACCCTTGTAAAATGAGCTCACCTTTCACTTGTTCGAGCAAGGAGCGATATACTTTTTCGGCGTCTTGGGTCGTTAAATCGTTTAAATATTTGGATTGACATAATTGCGCCTGTTCATCGCTGAGGTAACCGTCAAGTCTAAGGGCCTCTTCTAGGGTTTGATAAAGCGCTTGGGTACTTTGATTGAGCTTAATTTTGCCTAGCTCAGGCTCGGTCTCAATTGGAGGATGTACTTGATCATCGGCAATATCCGTTGATGGGATCTGAAGTGAGGCGCATGATGATTGTGCCAATGCGTCAAATGCATCCGCAAGCGCTTGGGCATTCACAAACCGTTTTTGAGGGTCAGTATGCATTCCCTTATCGAGGATCTGGAATATCTCCGAGAAAGCATCGCTTCGGTTGTCTTGCTGCCACTTTTGCATTTTTTCAACATCGCTTGTTGCGCTAAGCATTGCGGTAAAAACAGCGGTTAAGCTAAATACATCATCACTTACATCGGGTTCGTTGCCTAGCAACAGTTGCGGGCTAATAAATCCTGCAGGTCCACTTCGTTGGCGTTCAATTGCTCCCAGTTTTATTGCTGGGGACTGCGCACATACCGCGTAAGAAAAGTCGCCAAAAACGTAGTCATTTTGCTCCGTCGTATAAATATTGTCAGGATGAATATCACCGTGTATACACTTGGCATTATGGATATCAACCACGCATCGCGATAGCTTTGCCATGTTAGTGGCGATGTCACCTATGCGTTTACCATAAGGGTTCTCAACAATAGTGTGAGATAGAGGGTTACCTAAGTAGGGCATAAGATAATAAACGTGGCTTTCGCTTTGATCGCTTTTCACAACCCTCATGCAACATCTAATGTCCTGCATGTGCTCTAAAACACTTATTTCATGACATAGGCTCAGCTCTGCGAGGGGTGTTTTCGCGACTTTAAGCGCAAACTCTTGCTGATTTACAGTATCACAAACACGGTAAACCGCATGGCCAAGCGTATCGCTGAGCACACTATTTAGCTCGAGGCCAAGTGCATTTAGGTCAATATATGTCTTACTTTGCGTCAATTTAGCGCGATACTCGTGTAGATAAAGCCAATAACGCTAATTTAATGCAAGTAGCACGCCGTTCACACCTTTAATTTGATGCGTTTGCAGTCTGTGGATTAAGAAAAGCAGACTCCCAGCGTCTAATAGTGTTTTCAATACGCCTAAGATCTGCTTGTGCGTCTTTATCAAGGTTGCTATTTGCAGCGTCGGCTTCTGAGAGATTGGCAGCGCCTTGCGTAACGTGACTGTCTGTTACCGGGTGTCGATGTGCGCCAACAAAACGCAAGGCATTATGCATTTTCAAATCGCTGAGCAATGCTAGCTTTTCGCTTTTGTAGTCACCCGTCATAGGAATTGGCGAGGTGTTCGCTTCTTTTTGCGTATTGGATTTTTGCGCTAGGAAAGACTGCTCGGAATGAGTGAAAATGGTAATAACAGCGAGAATCGCAAAGGCTGCGCCTAAAAATACCAATGTTGCGATATAGCTTCGCTGCTTTTTGAGTCTTTGCCCATTGGATGCGTGCATTTTGTGCGTACTTGTCGTCATTGAACACTCGTATTTGCGCTGCTAAGCGCGTTTTCCCATTGCTCATTCATCGCGGTAATTTGCACCTCCTTACTCGCAAAGTCTTGATGAACCTGCATCACTTGTGAAAATGACAAATCTTTTGAAACGGCAATAATCAGGTCTTGTGTATCGGCCATGGAATAAACATCAACTGATGCTAAGTTTTGGTCGAAATACGCACCTAAGTAATAAAAGATAATGGTACTTTTAGTGGCGCTCGATGAAGTGGTGTTTTCACTGTCAGGCACTTGCTGGCTTAGCCTTAACGTGTCATTCAGTTGCATATCGCTTTGCTCTGACGTTAGCGTCGACAGCTCTTCGGATTTTTGAGTTGCATAGCTCGCATGCCCCGGTAAGCCGATAGACAACAGTGCTAAAATCAATAGCGAAAAAAACGCCATAGATAAGCCAAGGGCAAGCTCGGTCATTGCTTGGGTGCTAGTGTCTTGCATAAAAACGCTTTTAAAGTGTTGCGATACAACAGGCTATGAAACCAATAGGCGGGTTTTTGCGTTTTTACCACTCGAGCAAGATAAATTTCATGTTAGCGCGCCAGCCTTTGCCATGTGCATATATAAAAAATGGATACCTCATCACAAGGTATCCATTCAAATTTGCGCTATTGCAATTAGGCTAGTTTTTCAATGCACGGATATTATCTCTGCTCTCGCGATCGATGAATCTCACAAAAGGGTCTACCGCAGCATACTTAGGCTCAGTAGCAACACTTATGGTCAGTTCATTACTGCCTTGCGCCAACAAATGTTTTTGTCGATAGATGATTTCATTGTCTTGAGCAAAGTCGTCTGGGTCTTGCGCAAAGAGCACTACATCCACATAGTCAGAAAACTCCTGCGGGGTTTCTTCACCTTCACCGCTTGCAGAAAATTGCGCTGTTTCAATGTTTAAGGTAACTTCAAACCCTTGCTCAGCGGCGGCTATCTGGGCATCCTCTAAACGGATATCGTAGAGCGTTATTTGCGTAAACTGTTGGTCAATAAAAGCGTGATGGCTTTCATCAGCATGCTTTTTAATGGCCGCTAACAAGTCTAGCGTGGTAGCCTGAATGGTGGTTGAGAACTTAAACTGCGCAATTAACTCCGCTAACGCTGTATTGAGTGCATCAATCCCAATCCTGTCTGCTATCGCCATCATCACCACAGAGCCTTTTCGATAATGAATATACTGCTGGTTTTCTGAACGCATAAACGGCATTTCACCAATGCTCTCTTGTGTACGTCCACGCAGATATCTATCAAGTTCATAGGTCAAGAACTTACGAATTTTGTCTTCCCCATACTTCGCTTGCATCACCAACAACGAAGCATATTGCGACAATGCTTCAGAAATAATTGCACTGCCTTGCACGTTCGCCGCATTTAGCTGATGACCAAACCACTGGTGGGCCACCTCATGGGCGGTGATGTAGTAGACCGGGTCAATCTCATTTTTGTCGCGCAAATCACTGATAAAACCAATGCGCTCTGAATAAGGAACAGTATTTGCGAAACTTTGCGCAAAGGTGCGATATCCAGGGAATTCAATAATACGAAGCTGTTTATGCTGATAAGGGCCAAACGCTTCATTGAACAAATCTAATGAATCTTTTGTGGATTCAATCATGCGATCTACATTCCACGCGTGATCTCGATGGTAATAGACTGCAACCTCTACCCCATCATGCATCTCAGTTTTCACCTCAAGGTCAGCCGACATGATATTGAAGAAGTTAATCATCGGTGCATCCATTTCATAGCGGAAATGGTTGCGATCGCCTTCTGTCCAATATCTTTCTAAATACCCTGGTGCAATGGCTATTTGGTTTTCGCTGGTCGATAGGGTCGCCGCGAAGTCAATTAAGCCAACGTTTGGACCAAAGAAACTTTCATTGTAGCGACTGCTATCTTCGAGATCATATGCACGCCTTGGTGGCGGGAGGTCTCGTTTACGGCGCTCGTGTTTGTCGCTTAGGTATGTCGACGTGTTTACGCCAAAGAACGGTAACAACTCAAAATTATTAATGAACGTACCGTTGCGCACCAAAGTGGTATCTTCACCCCGGTCTTTAAACCCAAAGTGCTGGCGCACCAGCTGGATGTTGCCATCGACGCTTTCACCGGGCTGTAAAGGTTCGTCAAACACGTACCATGCGCTATTGAAGTCACCCTCTAGCGCCTGCAGTGCCCCCTCACCGACATTAACTACAATGTTGGACGAGTATTGAGGAAGGTTAACTAAGAAACGCTCAATAACTTGGTCTGTATTGTTCAGTAAACTCATCGATGCCATTACCTCAAGCTTGCGCTGCTCAGGGAAAATGGCTACGTCTATATCCATTGCGGTGATCATGGGGACTGGGCTGTCTTCGTATTGCGCATATTGCTTTTCATATTCTGCGCTAATATCCATCCACTGTTCACTCGTAATAAACTCATTGGTCACGGTCGTGTTGTAGTGAATAATCGTTCCTGTTCCTATAAACACAATAGTGCCCACAATCACAAGCGCTCTTCCTGCTCTACCCAAATGATAACTAAGCATAGATAAACGAGATTTAAGTGAGGTCTCTGGACCACGCTGCCAGCATGCATAACTGATCGCACTAAATACTACCGCCAACGCCCCCCAATAAAGCATATAGTAATGCTGAGTCACTAAAAACCAGCCGTAGCCATTCATATCTGAATACTGCATAAGAGGTGCTTGACCGTAGTTGAACATATTATGCTCAAGACCAATTTCATTAAAGGCCAGTGACACAAAGAAGAAACCAACAAAGATTAACATGCCGATATATTTACCAGGACTAAGCGCTTGGATCATAAACGCCAATACCACTAGCAATATCCAAGGTAGTGCTTGAAAATACAAGAGCGACGTCAAATACTGAGGGATATTAAATTGCAAAAACCCCGTGCCTAACTGATAGAGTACAGTGGCCGACATACCCGCGAGCTGCACAGCAATTACCACTAGGCTCACTGCTATAAATTTAGAGAACCAGAACGTAAAATTACTTACCGGCATGCTGTCGATGATATCGCCCATGCCCACCGTACGTTCTCGCCAAACTACTTCTGCCGTGTAATAG
This sequence comes from Glaciecola sp. XM2, assembly GCF_018595715.1. Taxonomy (GTDB): domain Bacteria; phylum Pseudomonadota; class Gammaproteobacteria; order Enterobacterales; family Alteromonadaceae; genus Glaciecola. The sequence goes on along the minus strand of NZ_JAHEOJ010000014.1, from coordinate 73,151 downwards.
GTGATGATGATAATGAGGGCCAAGCCAAATGCGCCTTGAATCATTTCGACCATATACTGTGTTAAGGGCCAATTTGGTGCACCATAGATGCTAGGCGGTTCAATGAGCTGAGACACTAATGAAAAGACGCAGAACACCATCAAAATGCCAAACGCCGGAGACATAAACACCTGCTTCATCTCAAATTTCACGCGCGTCATAAACTGCATCGATGGGCGGGCATTAGAATAACGCGTGTCAATTTTGTTATTGAGCATTGCTGGGTCTACACTGCCTTGTGCGCGCTTTTGTGATGATGGTTTAGCCAAGCTTAAAGGCGAAAACAAACGGCCTAAACCGAACAGCATCACCAGTCCTAACCCTATCCAAAATGCGCGATTAAGCAATACCGTATCACTCAACCCAACCACTTGCGTGTTGCGCTCTAACGGCGTCCAATAACGCACTACATCGCCATACACATTAAGACCAAAAGGGTCTAACAGGGCAAGTAATTCGCGCTGATCTGGGTCTGTGAATATTTGCCCGGTAATGGCGTACAACATAAATATGCCCAAGGCGATAAGGTACACCGCCATCATATTTTTAAAGCGCAGCGCTGCCGCATAGAAAATAGTGGAAAGCACAAATAGCGTCGTTGCAGAAAATATCAAATAAGGCACAAAATAGTTGCTCAGCACCTGCGGGCCAATGCGCTCTTGGTCAAGCCATGGCATTAACGAGCCAATAAAAAGCGCCAGTGGAATCATGGCAAAAACCGTCAAACATACTAGATATGCGCCTAAGAAGCGGCCAAGCTGATACTGAAATGTAGAGAGAGGTTTGCTAATAACAATTTCATTCATACTGCTAATTTCATTGCGCATTGCAGTATTGGCCACGAAATTAACCACTAAAAACATGCCAAAAATAGCAAATATCAGAAGTGTCTGTGCAATCGCATGTGGGCTGTTGATATCCACATTAGACGAGGAGCCAATTTGTACGTTTTCAATGGTCACCGACAAAAAGGGTAACAAGAAAAAAATCAGACTCGTCACAATGAACGAGGGTTGTTTTGTAAAATAGCGCCACTCAAAGCGCATCATATTTAACAGCATGATGGCCTCCTAAGCAGCGTTGTTTTGTTCAACAGAACGAGCTTCTGCTAAGGTAGAGAAGTAGACATCTTCCAGACTCGCAGGAGCACTTTCAAAACCTTCAGGCTGACTATCTGCTATTACATGCAGTACTGTTCGACCAGCAAACAGGCGTGTCGATAACACATCTAAATCACTAGAAATCTCTTCGACTTCATGTGCCTGAACGGTTTTACGCCAAATTTTTCCCTGAAGACTTTCTGTGACGCTAATGGGGTTGCCTTGCAACAAAATTTGACCTTGCCCCAATACTGCCATGTCTTCACATAACTCTGATACATCATCAACAATGTGCGTAGATAGGATAATTACTTTGTCTCGCCCAAGGCTAACCAATAAATTATGAAACCGGTTACGCTCTTCAGGATCTAGGCCCGCAGTAGGTTCATCGACGATGAGTAAATCGGGATCACCTAGTAACGCTTGTGCAATACCAAAACGTTGTCTCATGCCCCCTGAAAAACCGCTCACCGCGCGCTTTCTAAATTGAAAAAGATTAGTATGCGCTAGTAGCCCATCCACCGTTTCTCGGCGTTCTGCTTTGTTTTCCAAACCTTTTAAAATGGCTAAATGGTCTAGTAATTCATATGCGCTTATTCTCGGATACACGCCAAAATCCTGCGGCAAATACCCAAGTCGCTTACGTAATTCATTGGGTTGGTTTACCGCGTCTACGCCGTCAAACATAATGCTTCCGGTATCAGGTTGCTGGAGCGTCGCAATAGTGCGCATTAAGCTAGATTTGCCCGCACCGTTTGGCCCTAAAAGACCGAATAGTCCTTTGGAAATATTTAAGTCGACATCTTTGAGCGCATGGACGCCGTTGGCATAGGTTTTTGAAACTTGACTGATCTTAAGCATGCATGATTCCCTTTTAGCAATTCAGGTATATCTGGCTAACCTAGCAACCTTTTAAACAAAAAAGAACCTTTTGTTTTATAGAATCTGTTACCAAATGTGTTTTATTGATTGCGAAAAGAACGTCGTAAACGGTTTACGTTATGCATCGTCCATCAACTGAGCTTTATCCTACCTAATAATTTGACAATTCGATACTCGAGTTCTTTTGGTTGAAAAGGCTTTGCCACATACTCATTTACGCCTGCTTTGATGGCATGTAAAACCTTTTGTTTGTCATTGGTAGCCGTTAGCAATAAAAACGGAATGTGCGCATGCTCAGGGGAGTTTCGTACTTTTAGCAGCAACTCATAGCCAGTCATTTTTGGCATATCCCAGTCACACACAATTAGGTGAATATTTTTTTGTTGTAAAATCTTCCATGCGGCCTCGCCATTGCTGGCTAAATCGACCTTTTGGGCGCCAAGGTTTTTTAAACAACCTTTGATTACGCCCAAAATAGCATCCATGTCATCAACCGCAAGAATATTAATGCTCTCAAGCACAGCTTTGGGGTCCATGGTGTGTCAGTCTCGTGAAGATTGCGCCATCAAGGCACAAGTACTACAGGTGCTAACGATAGTACGACAAGCGATTGATGATTAAAACCCTTGTTCGCAAGCATCTAGGCAATTTAGATAATTAGAGAGTCATTTCACCGCGAAGGTTTTGCGTCATAAGCGCTTGTTGTTGAGAAAAACTCAAATTCGGCTGACTCAGCACATAATGTAACTTAGCAAGCGTTGCTTCGGGCGTCATATCTTGCCCAGATAGCGTTTGCGTTTGCTCCACTAATTTGCCGTTTGCATACCCGCTCATATTCACTTTGCCGCGCATGCACTGAGTGCAGTTAATCACCAATATTTGTTGTTCGGCTGCATACTTCAGCTGCGCTAAAAGAGCGGGATCAGATGGCGCATTACCTACTCCATAGGTCAACAAAATAAGCGCCTTAACCGGTTGTTGTAAGACATTTTTAAGTAAGCCAGTGTGCATGCCTGGATAGAGCGTCAACATGCCTACGGCTTGGCTTTGAATAGTGGCCACAACAAGGGGCTCAACATTATCTTGAAGCTTGCTAATGGTGACGTGGGATTTAATGTTGATTCCCGCGTCTAATAAGCGAGGAAAGTTTGGTGAATCAAAGGCCTGAAAACCATCGGCATTGACCTTTCGGGCTCGATTCCCTCTAAATAAGCTATTGTTGAAAAACAAACTAACTTCTGGAATGGGAAAGTTGGCGGCGATATACAACGCATTTAGTAAGTTTGCTTGTCCATCTGAACGAAGCTGTGCCAATGGTATTTGGGAGCCTGTCACAATCACAGGCTTGGCCAAATTTTCGAACATAAACGATAGGGCAGATGCCGTATATGCCATGGTATCGGTCCCGTGAAGGATAATAAAACCATCGTATGCGGCGTAATTATCTTGAATATCTTTAGCAATAGTTTGCCAATCTGCCGGCACCATATCACTTGAATCAATAAGCGTATCGTACTCATGCACCGTGAACAGCGGCATTTCTGGACGATGAAACTCAGGTAAGTTTTCCAAGGTCTTGGTCAGATAGCCTGCCACCGGCACAAACCCTTTATCTGACGTCTGCATACCAATCGTGCCGCCTGTATAAGCGATATAGATATGCTTTTTCTTTGTCGCTTCTGCCAAGCGTTTACCCCTTCATATACAGCGTTTTAAAGATAGCAAGTTGTTTCACATCGTCATCACTCAAGCTACCTTGCGCAATCCAGTGTGCGAGCATGTCATCTTTACTAGGCATGCTCTGCCCTTCAAGTTTAGCGGCCATAAGGGCAAGTTGAACTTCTTTTTTGAGCGCTGACTCAGCAAATAGAGCATTCTGTGCAAATAAAACGTCGGCGGCTAACGCGGTTTGCTCTCTCGTAAAAGACTGCAACACCGGATGACTTCTATACGCTTGTTGAAACGCTTGTTTAAAAGGCGCCGACAATGCTTCTACCGACTCGTGAGGTATAGTTTGCTGGTATTCACCTAGCACGTTAAACACGTCTTCATATTTACTCTGCTCTTTTGCTTGTTCGAAGTGTTTAAGCTTTTTGTCGTAAATGGCTTGTGCCGACGAAAAACGTTTTGTTAGCGCTCGTTGAGACGCCTTATCCACCGCCTGCATAGCGTTTTTCACTGTGTCGAAGTCACCATCAAGGGCTGCCATTTCACCCATATTCTGAGCATCACTGACCTTAGTTAATATGCTTTTAATTGCACTTTCTAAGTGTTGAACTTGCTCGTGTGAGGCTTGCTTTTGTGCGTCTCGCTGGGCATTTAACCGCGCAAACACTTTGTCATTTGCTTCTCTAAATGCTTGCCACAATACGCTATCTTGTTTCTTGCCAGCAAAACCAATTTGTTTCCAGCTTTGTTGCAACATTTTTGCTTGCTCACTTGCCTCTACCGAATTTTCATTATCTAGGAGTGCAGTTGCTCGTTTGACCAAATTTTGTTTCTGGCGAGCATTGTCTTCATAAAAGGCGTCCACCTTTTGTTGCAGCGGTTTTAGCGCTGACAGATAGGCTTTATGTAGCTTATTTTTTGCATCTCGGTCAAACGCTTTAAGCGAGCGATATTGGGTGCTTAAGGATTGAATTTGCTTATTAAGGACAATGGGGTCGTCTAGGTTATCCAACGCCTTTAGTGCATCCACCACTTGCTGGCCTTTTCGCAAGTTTTCGTCTCTTACTTTGTCTTGCTGAGCAAAAAACTCACGACACGGCGCAAACGCTTTCTCAATTGCTTCGTCGAACTGCGTATTGTATGCATCGTCTTCTTCGGTGTGCAATTTACCTAATGACAGATACTGTTGGCGATATTGTTTTACCAATGCAGCGCGCTGTCCGATATCGATGTTTGTATTTGCAATCAACGCCTCAGCCATACCTATTAACTCAGGTTTACGAGGCCCAGCAATATACGACTGCCAGTCTTGCAGTTCTGCGACCTTTTCACGGATATCAGACATGCGTTTGTTGATACTTATAGATGGTTTATCTATCTCATTAAACATATCTTGCGCGGTTCGAAACACACCAATGGCTGATTTAAATTTGCCTTGTTCAATCATTTTTTGACACACGGCCAATTTGGCTAAGCATCTTTTCTCTTGTCGCCGCGCTTGCTCAATCAGCGCTTTTTTTTGCTGAGTAAACTGCGTCTCTAAGGCTTTGAACTGTTGACTTCGACCAGCACTAATACCTTGTTTTTGTAGGGTTGAAAACGCTTTTTTGAGAGAGGAAAAATCATCTATTGGCTGGCCATCTGCAGTGTTTTTATCGTCTTGCGGCATGAGTAGCGCTTGAGCCTTAGCAATAATCTGCTCTGCAAGGGCATTGTTGGCAATAAATGTGGGGAGCGCTTTAAGCTGTGCCGCCTTTTCGTGTAGCTTGTTTTGAATGTGCGTAATTTGAACTTGATGGGCACGGCTGATATGAGCACTATCTATTTCCGTGACTTCTAGGTTTAAATCTCCAATGGCGTTGTCGAGCAATTCAATTTGACTGTTTAACTGCGCGTCGTCCCCTGAATCAGCGAGCAGGTCAACCTGTTGCGCCATGCTATGTGCACGTTTCTCAATGTCGTCAATAACGTCTGAGACACCATCAAGATGCACTTGCTTAAGATAATCTGGCTCAAGATGCGCTAAGCGTTTATCCACTTTCTCTTTTACAGCTAGATACTTTTGAGTAATAAGTGACCCATCATCTTCAGATAAATAATGAAACTGTGCTTTAAGTGCCTCGAATTCCTCTACTAAGCTCTGCTTTTGCTGATTGATGTAGGCATAGTCAAAACGCTCAACAAGGGCAAGTAGCTTTGCATTTATCAACTTACCTGCAGCTATAATTTTAGGGGGCATGCTAGCGGCTTGTTCTATAAGGTTTAACTTTTCTGTCAGCGCACTTTGTATATCAACGCTATTGTCATATTTTTTAAAACGCTTTAACTGTTTCTCGTCGTCAGTATGTTCGATGAACAAGCGTTTCTGTGCATCAGTAGCGAGCTCTTGATAAAACCGTCTAATGTCGTTTTCTTGGCCATATTCTAAAAGCGCTTCTGCGCACAATACTGCGTTGTACTGAAGGCGCTTACTAGCAAAAATCAATTCCCTAACGATGGGGACATGCTTACCTTTCGTGATGACATCGACAAACAAGCTATCACTTACCGCTTGCTCGTCCTCAATCAAGGTCATTACCATCTCTTTTGCTTGTGCCTTTACCTTTTGATGATAGTGGGTATCGTAGGCTTTTAACCACAGTGGAAACGAGTTTAAGCGCGCTAACGCAGCCAAACTAACATCGGCATCTTCGTCATTAAACGCCAGTTCGTGCAAGGCGCGTTTGTCAGCGTCCTTAGAGGGCTGTAAAGCAGCGACAGACGCCTGTCTTTTACTGGCGTCCGAACTCTCGTAAGGCTTTTTAAATAAACGGTCAAATATCATCGCTTTTAAACCGCGCTAAAGGAACTTGATTAGAGCTTTTTTGCTTCATTTCCTGCTGCAGCTCTGCACGACTTTTCTGCACAATCTCTCCGTCTTTACCTACCGTCATATGCTCTTCTGACTGAGACACTTTGGCTTGATACAACATCACAGCTTGCAGTGCACTTTCCTTTTGCTCATCAGTTAAACGCTGACCGTCTGGCCATTTGCCGGTTTCTACCGCTTGTCGAAGGTTCTCAAAAATTTGCGGGGTCATCGCCGCCACTAACTGATCAACTTGCACGTGTCTACTTCCTTTTTGCTAAAGTAATGCGCACGCGATTTATCGCGTACCAAATAAAGCCCAATGTGGTTACCCCAAGGGCAATATTATACATCAAAATACCTTTCTCATTGTTTTCATAATCACCCATGAACACAAAATAAGCACCCACTATAAAGATCAAGATCGCTAGCATCGACTGATTTTGAAGCTGGTGAAGTTTCTGATACCGCTGGTGGCTTAATTTACGTTGAATATCTTCAGCGCTTGAATCACCAAACGCTAAATTACAGTGGGGGCAGGTTTTCACCTTATCTGAAATGGGTTTAGAACATGCAGGACAACTTGTTATCGCCATCTAATCCTCTCTATCATTAAAACGGTTAACGCTAAATCAAAAAAGGTTAACCATGTTAGGTTAACCTTGCGGAGTTGCTTGTCTTAGCAACCCCGTATTTTATATGAATATGGTGTGCTATTTGTTCACTTTTTCCCAGTATTCATTCATCGACTGTTTCATTTCTTTACGCAGCATCATGATCCCAAACAAGTTAGGTAAGGTCATCACAACAATCGCTACTGCCGATAACGCCCAAACCAAGGTAGTATCGGAAATGGCAGCCCAAAAGAAACCGGCGACATAAATCACGCGGTATGGCATAACTGACGCTGGCCCTAGTAAATATGTCATGGCGCGATCCCCATAATATGACCAAGCAATGGCGGTAGAGAACGCAAACAACAGCAGTCCGACCGATACAATGTATTTGCCCCATTCACCAAAAAAGCCCTTGGTAAATGCAATCGCGGTAAGACTAGCTGAATGCACCAGTGACTTACCCGACACAATAATATTCGCACGACTTATCTCGCCATCTTCTACTTTCAATGTGCCGGTAAACGGGTCATCCACTGAGCCAATAGAGTAAGTTACATCTTCAGCAAATGAGCGCGCGTTGATAAGCGTATAGCCACCAGATATTGCGACACCATTTACCACTTGTATTTCGCCCGTAAACTTCTCTACACTCGCGTTATCATAATCATTGAGGTATTGATAGAGCGCTCGAACGTCTTGTTCTTTCGCTTCAGAATACTCACCCGCGAAAAATTGCATATCAGAGCGGTCGAAGATATTTTCATGTTTTTGATTCCACACACCTGACGATAAGATAACAAGACCGGTCACGGTACAGATGATAATAGTGTCAATAAACGGCTCTAGAATAGACACCATCCCTTCAGACACCGGCTCTTTGGTTTTTGCTGCGGCGTGCGCGATAGGGGCAGATCCCTGACCCGCTTCGTTTGAAAACAACCCACGATTCACACCACGGTTAAAGGCATAAGCTAAAGATGCCCCTAAGAAACCACCTGCGGCTGCAGACCCAGTAAATGCATCGCTTATCACAGACGCAAAAGCAGGACCAATATTAGAAAAGTTTGCAAAGATTACCGCAAATGCGCCAATCATATAAACCAAGGCCATAAACGGCACTATTTTTGAGGTCACCGCGGCAATTCGCTTAATGCCGCCAATAATAACTAGGCCTAGCAAAATGGCTAGCGCACCACCTACATAAACAGGTGAAAAGCCAAAGGTGGACTCAATACTCGTCGCAATACCATTACTCTGAGGCAAGTTACCCGTGCCAAACGAGCTAATCACGGTAGCTACTGCAAACGCAACCGCCAACCATTTCATGTTTAAACCACGGTCCATGTAATACATAGGGCCGCCAGCCATGGTGCCATCGTCGGTTTTGACACGGTATTTATGCGAAAGCGTGACTTCCACAAACTTCGTTGTCATACCTAGGAATGCGGTTGCCCACATCCAAAACAGTGCTGCAGGACCACCTAAAAAGATAGCGAATGCTACGCCACTGATATTACCGGTACCCACGGTGCCGGAAAGTGCCGTTGTTAAACTTTGAAAGTGAGTGGTATCGCCCGGCTCATCACCCTTGTCAAACTTGCCTGTCACTACTTTCCAAGCATGTTTGAAAAAACGTATTTGCGGGAATTTTAAGTAAATGGTAAAAAAAGCACCTACACCTAACAGCACAAATGGGAACCACTTAGCCCCCCCAAGATAACCGTCGAGCATATTGAAAAAATCGAGTAAAGCATCCACGTGTGTATTTCCTTTGTTATTATTTTATCTAAGATTAACGCTTACGGCTCGGATAGCAACTAATAAATCTTCACCTAGCTGATGACAACGCGCAGGCGACCAACCAAAACTCTCATCTGGCAAGTCTGCATTATCTTTAAACGGCATTTCTAATGTGTAGGATAAACAATCAAACTTGTGCCCGACCGCGTTACAAGCAATGGTAAGATTTGCTTGGCCAGGCGCATCTTTAGGGTATCCATGAGTATCCTGAAACTCTGGCGTACACGCCATTAGACTTTGTTTAAACGCTTCTTCAAGGTTGGCGATACGCTCGCCATAGTTTGGATTACCCTCGGTTCCGGCAACAAAATTATAAGGTAGTGCCTCATCGCCGTGCACATCTAAAAATAAGTCAACACCGGTTTGCTCCATTTTTTTGAGTACATGAAACACTTCAGGGCTTTTCTCTAAGCTAGGCTCAGCCCACTCTCTGTTTAAGTTCATACCCGCAGCATTGGTGCGCAAATGGCCCCGCGCGCTGCCGTCAGGGTTCATGTTTGGCACCACATAAAATTGATTATTCTCTAGCAAGGCTCTAGCGGTACCATCATCCTCATCGAGTAAACGAGTAAGAAAGCCCTCAATTAACCACTGTGCCATTGTCTCACCGGGATGCTGACGTGCGGTCACCCAAATTTTATTTTTATGATCAGCATCTTCACCAATCATCAATAAGTTTAGCTCACGCCCGTCAAGGGTAGTGCCTAACAGCTCATGCCTACAATCAAATGACATTTGCGCATCGGCAATGAGGTTGAGATGCCTTTCGTAGCTATAAGGCGCAAAATACGCGAAGTACACACTGTCGTACTCAGGCGTAAAATCGATTCTTAATGTATCCCCATCAAATTCGGTATCTACTCTAAACCACTGCTCTCGATCGTAGGAAGCAACGGCTTTATAGCCGCGCCATCCATCTGGATATGCTGATTTAGCTAAATCATTGATATAAAGCACATGCTCAACAAATGGTGTTGCGTGAAGTTTAAAATGAAACCACTGATAAAAGTCAGACTGATTGTCTTTATTTATGGAAAGCTGGATATCGTTTGGCTGGTCTGCACGAATAACGTGAATGTTACCGCTATCAAACTGGCTATTTATTATCATTATATTAGGCCTCGGGTCGATTGCGCTTAAAGTGTATCATAACGATAAGCCAACCGAGAAGCCGCATAATCAGCGAATAAACAAATTTAAGCTTTTGCTGCGCATCTGCATACGATATTCATCAATATGTTCAGCAGACTAATGCGAGTGATGAACAAAAAGGTCTTTAAAACATCACCACATCATCATTTTTTTGGGAGCTATCACCACGAAGACTCCCATCTACCTTAAATCGGCTAGCAACACTCTTTATATCATCAATCACACTTTCTACCATTTGCGTTGTTTCAGTGATTTTTTGATTAGAGTGCTTGGTTTGCTCGGAAAGTTGCACCGCCTCTTCAACCTCATTAACGACCTGCTGTGATGACTGATACTGCTCGTTAATCATCTCACTTATTCCTGTTTGCTTGCTTACCAAGGTCGTTAACACTTGATTGGTCGACTGCATAAACTCGATCATTTGAGAGTATTTGTCGGTAGTTTGGGACGTCAGAGCAATGCTAGAGCTTATGCTATTAGATGTGTCTTGTGTGTTCTGATTGAGTCTTTTGATGGTTTTTGTGATTTCAGCGGCAGATGCTTGCGTCTTTTGCGCCAACTGCCTGACTTCATCAGCGACTACTGCAAACCCCCTACCCGACTCACCGGCTCGCGCCGCTTCAATGGCAGCATTTAACGCGAGTAAATTCGTTTGTTCTGCGATATTCAAAATAGTGTTAAGCATATTTGAGATTGAATCAGATTCAGTTTTAAGGTCATCCATTCTATCTTGGCTTAACTTCATTGCTTCGCTGACATCAGATACCAGCTGTTTGCTCTCAATATACTGTTTGATTTCTTCTTGCATACTTGCTGCGGTTTGCTCAATAAAATTTTCATTTTCATTACCCGACGTAAGCAACGTAGAAGAGCTGTCATTAACCTGCTGAATAAACTTTTGTAAAGCCAATGAGCGAACGTGAGACTCATCAACTTCTGAACTGATCGTATGCAGTTGCGTGAAGGTGTCACCAATAAACCGACCTAACTGTTCCATATTGACCAAAATTTCGTTAATAAGCTTGCCTAAATCGGTGCGTATTAACTCCACATTTTGGCTCAGTTGACCTATTTGATCTTCACGATCAATCGACATGGGATGGGTAAAATCACCCGACGCTAAGTGTTTTGATAGCGTGTTTATTTTATGAATAGGCTTAATGATGCGTTTTTCAAACATGATGGTAATAAACAACAAGGTCGCTAGCGACGATAGCACAATGAGGATCGCTGAAACGAGCGACTTAACAACACTTTCATCCAATAGCTGTTGACCAGCACTTTTGGTTTTCGCATCGACGAGCGCTACAGCCTCAACCAAAAGCTTACTTGGCTCACGATCAATACCTCGAACTGAGGTATCTGCAGCCTTGTGATCATAACCACTGCTAATAAAATACTCATAACCATCTTTGTACGACGCAATCATGCCCGGATATACCGACTGGAAACGCGTTAGAAGCTCTGTAAGCTCCGGGTCTGTGGTCTCTGCCAACACATTATCAACACGTTGCGGTATGTCTATGGAATGCTCGATAAAGCGCTGCCAGTATTTTTCAAGTTGTTCTGGGTCATGCCCGCGCAACAACGTATTTTTCCACTCTTGCACCTGAGTTTTAAAATCGATATTCAGATTGCTGATGGTCTCTAACGTAGACAACTCATCATTTAAAAGCGATTGGTAGCTGCCAATAATTTGGTTTTTTCCCTGAATGCCAATCACAAACACCGTAATCAAGACACCCACACCGGCTATCAGAATCGCCAACACCTGCAGGCGAATACTTTTAGATAGTAATCCAATCATTATTTCTCCGAGACTATATCTGGGCGAGAACAGTGCATTCTCATCTTTAATAACAAAAGTATCGGCAAATATAAGTGCAGGCTGAGAAACTTTTTATGACAATTACGTGACAGTTTTATTACAGCAAAACGCCTGCTAGGCCTGTTAAGGCTGGGCTCATCAAAAAAGCAATGCAATACTCCAATTGTAAAAATGTTATGTTTTAATAACTTTATGTAAAGCTTACTTGACTTTGCATATTGTGAGAGCTAATCTAACAAAACGTAAAGCAAGCTTAACTTTATGACAAGTGATATTAACAAGCCGATTTCCCAACGCCATCAGCGTAGATGGCCTCAGCAGGTAACATTATGAATACAGTCGATACGAACGAACAGAGCATAAAAACCAAACAAAACAGAAACACCAAATCCCTCGCATTATGGACAGGCTTATGGATGCTGAGTTTAGCGACCGCTGCCTTTGGTCCAAAGTTTCTATGGGACTATCACAGCGTTATTACTATATGCACGGTGATCACCAATTTAGTGATGGGCTATAAAATGATCATGGCAAATAAACAGCATTTGCAGGATTTGGATGAACTACAACAACGCATTCACTTAGAAGCAATGGCCTTATCGCTTGGCGTGAGCATGGTTGCTGGCGCGATGTTTGGCTTACTCGAGAGTATCAAACTCGTGTCAATTACCCCTAATCCCTCAAGTATTTTGTTTGTGATGGGCATTACTTACATGATAGGTATGGTGTTAGGTACAAGGAAGTATGGATGAAAAATCGTTTTAAAGTGCTGCGAGCAGAAAGAGATTGGACACAAGCAGATTTAGCTGATGCTCTGAATGTTTCAAGACAGACCATCATTGCCATTGAGAAAGGCAAATACGATCCAAGCCTAACGCTTGCATTTAAAGCTGCGAAGTTATTTGAACTGAAAATTGAAGACATTTTTCAGTCTGAAGATTAATCGTAACCACTGACATATGCGCCAAGCACTTCGCTGGCGCCTTTTTATTCAACTTTCGATGTTCTCACACTCAATATACAGCCAATAAAAAAGCCAGCATAACGCTAGCTCTTTTTGATAAACCCAGTTTGTGAGTAACTTGTGATTTATTCTACCATTTAGTTCGGCAAACTAGGGATAGATACACCAGCCATATCCCGAACTACTCGCATAACCTGACAGCTATAGCCAAACTCATTGTCATACCACAAATATAATGTTGCGCGGTTATCAGCCACAATCGTTGCCTGAGAATCGACTACCGCAGCGGCTCTTGCGCCAACCAAGTCGGTAGACACTATCTCTTTTGAAGAAGTAAAATCGATTTGGTGTTGTAAATCAGAAAACAATGAAGCTCGCTGCAAAAACTCATTCAAAGAAGTCTTGTCTAGATTCTTTTTCATGTTTAAGTTGAGGATGGCCATCGAAACGTTTGGCGTTGGTACGCGTATTGCGTTGCCCGTCAGCTTGCCTTCAAGTATCGGGTAGGCCTTAGCAACTGCTTTTGCCGCACCTGTTTCGGTGATCACCATGTTAAGTGACGCGGCTCGTCCACGACGGTCTGCTTTGTGGTAGTTATCAATTAAGTTTTGATCGTTGGTAAATGAATGTACCGTTTCCACATGGCCATTTTCAATGCCATACTCTTCATCCAAAGCCTTTAAGACCGGAGTGATAGCATTTGTAGTACAGCTGGCTGCCGACAAGATGGTGTCTTCATCAAGCACATCCCCATGATTAACACCATGCACGATATTCTTAATGTTGCCTTTACCTGGAGCGGTTAAAAGCACTTTCGCAGCGCCTTTGGCTTTGAGATGCTGACCTAGACCTTCTTCATCTCGCCACATACCAGTATTATCGACCACAATAGCGTCGTTGATACCGTAAGAGGTGTAATCCACTTCGCTTGGATGATTTGCATAAATGACTTGAATAAAGCTACCGTTTGCTTTGATCGCTTTGCGTTCATTGTCCACAGTAATACTGCCATTGAAACGCCCGTGCACCGAATCCCTTCTGAGTAAACTGGCACGCTTTTCAAGATCACCATCTTTGCCGCCACGCACAACAATCGCGCGCAATCGGAGTTTGTTATTTTTGCCTTGGCGCTCAATCAATAAACGCGCTAATAAACGACCGATGCGACCAAAACCATATAACACAACATCGCGAGGCGCCTGATCATCTTTTTGATTAACCACGCTAGCAAGCGCTTGTTGAAGATACGCATCTAAATCGCTTTCGTCTTTCGCCTTACCAAAATGAAAATTAAAAGCCAGTTTGCCGATATCGATTTCACAAGGAGGCAACTGCATTTTGCTTATCGCTTCAAGGATTGGCCAACTCTCGCGAAGGCGAAGTTTTACCCCTTCAAACAAGCGAACAGTGCGGTGCGCCTTAATCACATCAATGGTGCTTGCATTTAACAACGTACGACCGTAAACGGTAATTTCAACCGAATGGTTGCGATACAGGCTACCAATAATAGGCAACATGCGCTCGGCGAATTCCTGGCGCTCCTGAAAACTGCTTTGTAACTCTTGTTCAAACTGCTGATTCATTTACCTAGACCTTGAATAAAAAATGGAAAAGACGAATTAGAAGCGCGCATTCTATGCAAAGGGAGGCAAATTGCCAAATTGGTAATTACTTTCAATTTTTAAACGTAAGTCGATAATTCAGTGCAAATATCCGTAAAAAAACATCAAACAGGTATCTTGGTAGGTGATTTTGCGACGAAAAAGGCAGTGACTTCTCCATGTTCACAAAATCAACACGACTTTATGAAACAAACTTTCACTGCATACTTCACATAAACACTGTTTATGCCATTAAACAGGAGCATTTCTTTTTCAAACCAGCACTAACAAGTCTGAGGCACCAAACACAATAGTGCAGCATTAACCTTCACGGTCAACAAACGATAACGATAGCGAGTTTACGCAATAGCGCTTGCCCGTAATATCAGGGCCATCGTCAAATACATGTCCTAGGTGAGCATCACATGCCTTACAGAGAATCTCAATACGAGACATGCCAAGGCTATTGTCTTCTCTGTACACCACATTCGCTTCGTCACTTTGCTCATAAAAAGAAGGCCACCCGCAACCAGAGTCGTATTTTGCACCCGACTCAAAAAGCTTTGCACCACAGCACTTACACAAGTAATTTCCACTCGCTTTATTATTTAAATACTCCCCGGTAAAGGGTCGCTCGGTGCCGGCCATACGAGTCACGCGATACTCTTCACGGCTCAATTTGTCTTTGTAAGGGTCACTCATGTTTTGTTCCGCATAGGTGTTTGAATAAGACTTAGTCTAATACTTAACCCAAGTAATTCAAAGACGACATCGCGCAATTTCCCAATCGAGGATAAACAAGTTATGAACGTCAAAAAACCACACCCGAAACCTTATACATCACAAAAGATATCGCTCACAGGGCGCTACCTATCATTCGTAACATTAATAAGACGCTGTAAAGTCATACGAAAAATCCTCTTCTAACATATCAATAAGCCATGCTAAGAATTGACCGCAACGCACGGTTACCGTCAGTGCTAGCGACTTCAATAATGTAAACATTAAACATTTTGAATATTTTGTAATTTAACAACATAAAGTGGACTATATTGGCTAAATATGTTTATATTACTGCTAATTACGTAAGTAAATTACACTTAATACAATTTAAAAGGTCTTAAACATGGCAATTAATCTTGGTATCAACGGGTTTGGGCGCATTGGCCGCTTAGTATTAAGAGCGGCAGCAGAGCGTTCTGATATAAATGTAGTCGCCATCAACGACTTGCTAGATGTTGATTACATTGCATATATGTTTAAGTATGACTCAACGCACGGCATCTTTGACGGAACCGTTGAAGTGGTTAACGGACAACTGGTAGTAAACGGAAAATCCATCAGAGTCACAAGCGAGCGAGCACCTGAAAACCTAGCTTGGGACGCGGTTTCGGCTGATGTGGTGGTAGAGTCAACAGGCTTATTCTTAACCGAAGAAACCGCTGCAAAACACATTCAAGCTGGAGCAAAAAAGGTCGTACTATCAGCACCATCGAAAGACCATACACCTATGTTTGTGATGGGTGTTAATCATAATGAGTATGCTGGGCAAACCATTGTATCAAACGCGTCTTGCACCACGAACTGCCTCGCTCCTCTTGCCAAAGTACTGAATGACAACTTTGGTATTAAAGACGGCCTCATGACAACGGTGCACGCGACAACGGCAACGCAAAAAACCGTTGACGGCCCTTCTCACAAAGACTGGCGTGGTGGCCGCGGAGCACTGCAAAATATTATTCCATCGTCTACTGGTGCAGCAAAAGCCGTTGGGCGCGTTATACCTGAGTTGGCCGGTAAGCTAACGGGTATGGCCCTTCGAGTACCGACAGCCGATGTCTCTGTGGTCGACTTAACCGTCAACCTCGAGAAACCAGCGACTTATGCACAAATATGTGAAGTCATTAAACAAGCATCGCTGGGCGACATGGCGGGTATTCTAGGTTACACAGAAGATGCGGTCGTGTCACAAGACTTTGTTAGCGATACTCGCTCATCTGTATTTGACGCTACCGCCGGTATCGCCTTAACCGACACTTTTGTGAAATTAGTAGCATGGTATGACAATGAAATGGGTTATGCTAACCGAGTCTTAGACTTAGTCACTCACATCAACAAAAACTAAAAGCATGGCGGGTGACGCTTGATTAGGTGAGCTATTTTGAAGCCAAACGTGCCCCGCCCAACCGCTTCTTTCCAAAACATACTTGAAAATGCTGCGAGTGCAACCTACGTATGCGCAGAAAAAGGCCCCTGCATTGCTATTCAAAATGCTGCGGCTAGCGCTCTAATCTCTTTGCATGGCGCGCAACTGCTATCATATTGTCCTAGCCATGATAATCGTGAACGACTATGGGTAAGTGCTCAGGCAGTATTTGACCAAAATAAGGCAATTCGCGGGGGCGCACCTATTTGTTGGCCTTGGTTTGGGCCAAACAAACAAGATAAACGCTTACCGGCCCACGGCTTTGTGCGCACGCAGACTTGGGATCTGATTGAGGCAAATGAGATTGTCAGTCGCGATACGGTAAAACAAACCGTTTGTCGCTTTCGTCCCAAGCAACTGGGATTATTAAATACGCCAGAGACGCTAGATGTTGTATTACAAATCAGCATAGGCGAAACATGTGAATTACGCCTCACCACCACAAATCAAGGTGAGCACAGTGCTAATCTATCTCAAGCCATTCATACTTATTTCGCCATAGGCGATATCCACAAGGTCCAAATTAAAGGCGTGGATACGAGTTATTTTAACAAGATAGACGACAGCCAAAATAATCTAAGTCCAGTGCCCTATTGCATTACTAGCGAAACCGATAGAGTGCACGAATACCCCTCAAATGATCCGCAAATAATCTCACTTGAGGCTGACCAAGCGCCCTTGGTGCACATCGAGCAACATGGACATAATGGCACCGTTGTATGGAACCCATGGATTGATAAAACAGCTGCGTTAAAAGATATGGACGACGAGGATTATATGCACATGCTGTGTATTGAGGCAGTAACTGAGCCCCAGATTGAATTGAAGGCTGGACAACAGCAAGTGTTAACCCAGCGATTTCGCTAATGCTATAACGCGGCTTGGGCTACCGCTTTGCTCGCTAGCTCAGTAATACTACTCCAACGTTTTTCTTCAATCACGTCATTAGGCGCAAGCCAAGAGCCACCAACACATTTCACATTAGGTAAGGCTAAATACTCTAAATAGTTGCTAGGACTAATACCGCCCGTTGGACAAAATACCGTATTTGGGAACGGGCCGCCAATAGACTTAAGTGCTTTCACGCCTCCTGCAGCTTCAGCTGGAAAGAATTTAAGATGGTCGTAACCAGCATCGTTCGCCTTCATCAGATCAGAAATATTTGAAATGCCAGGTATCAAAGGAATGCTGCCTTTCATTCCCGCATCTAACAAATCAGCGGTTAAACCTGGGCTGATTGCAAACTTAGCGCCTGCATCGGTAACAGCCTTCAGCTGTTCGCGGTTTGTCACTGTTCCAGCGCCAATATAAGCTTCTGGAAGATGCTTTGCGATGGTGGCAATCACGTCCATGGCTGCGGCAGTTCTTAAGGTGACCTCTAGCACATTGATGCCACCTTTGATGAGTGCCTCTGCAATGGGCAGCGCATCTTCAACCTTCTCTATCACAAGTACGGGTACTACTGGACCTTGGCTAAAAATGTCCGCTGACGTTAGTGTCCAATTATTCATCATCTTGCATTCTCTGTGTTTGTTGTAACAAATAAGCCAATGCGCCTACCAAACCGTGATCTGGTTCGTTAATAAGGTAGGTGGGTATGCGTTTAACATAATGGGAAAATTCCCCTTTGGCCTCGAATTTTTCTCTAAACTTACTCTGTAAAAAATGCTCTTGGAGTTTACTGGTAACACCTCCGCCAATAAAAATCCCACCTGTTGTGCACAAATTCAGAGCAAGATTACTGGCAAAACTCCCCATAATTTTACAGTATTGGTCAATGGTTTTACGGGCAATTGGGTCGGTGTTATTAATGCCTGCGGTGGTAACTTCAGATGGCTTGAGCAGCTTTGCCTGTATCCCTTTATCTTCACAAAAGGCACGGTACATATTCACAATCCCGCGGCCAGACATTACCTCTTCTGCCGATGCTCTGCCGTCGCGCTTTATTAGGTATCGCCAGATAATCAAATCGTCATCTTCAGTCGGCGCAAAATCCACATGACCACCCTCCCCATCGAGCGTATGCCAGCCATCGGGTGTCCATGTAAGATGCTCTACACCAAGCCCGGTACCTGGTCCGAATACGGCAATATTGCCTTTTTCACGGGCACTGCCCCCACCTATTTGTATTACTTGGTTATGATTTAACGTCGGTAAAGAATGAGCGACTGCGGTAAAGTCGTTAATCACATATAGATGCTCAAGGCCTAAATGCTTTTTAAGCTCAGCGGTAGAAAACTCCCAAGTATGATTGGTCATCTTCACTGCATCACCATTTACCGGACAGGCAATGCCGATGCAACCTGCAGTAAAATCATGGCGATCAATATCTGTTTGAAACTGCAAAATGGCATCATCAATATGCTCAAAATCGTTGCATAGATATTTTTTGATTAACGAAATACGACCGTTTTCAACCAAAGCAAGACGGATGTTAGTACCACCAACATCCGCAACAAATTTACTGCCCACTACACTCACGCTGGCATCTCTGAGGCTTGCTCAACGAACAAAGAGCACGCCCCTTCTTCAGCGCCAGTAAGCGTTGAACGCATACCCGCAAAAAGCTCACGCCCCATACCATGGTGACTTTCGCTCAAGTTAATGTTTGCTTGCGCTCTTGAAGCTAGCTCATCTTTTGACACATGCAGCGTAATTGCGTTTGATTCCGTGTCAATCTCAACGATGTCGCCGGTTTGAACCTTCCCAATCAATCCGCCTTTGTACGCTTCAGGGGTAAGATGAATAGCAGCCGGTACTTTGCCCGAGGCACCTGACATGCGTCCGTCGGTGACTAATGCAACTTTATAACCACGGTCTTGTAACACACCTAGAGGCGGCGTAAGACGATGCAGTTCAGGCATACCAATGGCGGAAGGCCCTTGAAAACGCACAACTACGACACAATCTTTATTGAGCTCACCTGATTGAAAGGCTTCATCAAGCGCATATTGATCTTCAAATACCACTGCAGGTGCCTTGATATGGCATTTTGGCTCTCGCAGAGCTGAGGTTTTAATGACCGCTCGCCCTAAATTGCCATGCAGTACCGACAAGCCGCCATCAGGTTTAAATGGCTCATTAATATCCGCAAATACCGCTTTATCGAATGACTCAGCTGCACCATCTTCCCACACTAACTCGCCGTCTTTCAGCTTCGGTTCTTTTGTATAAGCCTCAAGACCTTTGCCACAAATCGTTGTCACGTCGTTATGAATTAAGCCTTTGTCTAATAATTGCTTAAACAATAATGACATGCCGCCAGCGGCAGTAAAATGATTGATATCGGCAGAACCATTGGGATAGATACGCGTGATAAGCGGCGTAACGCTCGAAATATCTGAGAAGTCATCCCAGTTCACAATAAAGCCAGCAGCACGGGCAACTGCCACAAGGTGCATAGTGTGATTAGTAGAGCCACCGGTGGCAAGTAAGCCTACTAGGCCGTTTACCATGGCCTTAGCATCGACTACATGACCAATTGGCGTGTAATTATCCCCAAGATCAGTTAAACGCGTGACCTGTCTTCCAGCCGCTGCGGTCAGGGCATCGCGTAATTCTGTGCCAGGGTTCACAAACGATGAACCTGGTAAATGCAGCCCCATCATTTCCACCACTAGTTGGTTACTGTTGGCGGTGCCGTAAAAGGTGCACGTACCTGCAGAGTGATAAGATTGTGATTCAGCCTCTAATAAGGCTTCACGATCAGCTTTGCCCTCTGCGAACGCTTGTCTGACACGAGCCTTTTCTTTATTCGGTAAGCCAGATGGCATTGGACCCGCTGGCACGAAAATGGTAGGCAAATGGCCAAAGCTTAAGCTGCCTAACAACAACCCTGGGACAATTTTGTCACAAATCCCAAGCATTAAAGCGCCATCAAACATGTTATGGGACAAACCAATGGCCGCTCCCATCGCAATGTTATCGCGGCTCATCAAGCTTAGTTCCATACCCGGATTACCCTGGGTTACACCGTCACACATCGCCGGCACACCACCTGCAAATTGCGCAACGCTGCCCACTTCGCTAATGGCCTTTTTCAAAGCTTGTGGATAGGTTTCATAAGGTTGATGCGCACTTAGCATATCGTTATAGGAAGAAACAATGGCAATGTTTGCCTTAGTCATACTGCGTAAATCAGCTTTATCTTCTTTACCACATGCCGCAAAACCGTGTGCTAAGTTCCCGCAAGATAAAGCGCCCCTATGCGGCCCTTGGCGTCGTGCCTTGTCTATTTTATTTAAGTAGTGTGCGCGGGTTTCTTTACTGCGCTCAACAATGCGCTCGGTGACTTCTTGAATAACTGAATTCATTTTATTTATTACCTATGGTGCCCAAACTAAATTTACGGTGCTGTTGTCACATACCGCTTTGATTGGCTTTTCAATTGCTGAATGATTAGCAAGTGCGGTTTCTAATACAGCACGCTTTTTGTCGCCCGTGATATGCAAAAATATATGTGGGCTCGCCACAATTGAAGCTAAACTCAACGACATTCGCTGATGAGGCGCACTCGTCGGTTGCGTTGCAATCACTGGAAGCTTTCTTTGTAAGTTTAATCCCTCTTGAATTTGCTCACTGCAAGGGAAAAGCGATGCTGTGTGACCATCTTCGCCCATACCCAAAATAACGATATCAAGGGGAAAGTCGATGCTTTGTATGCGCTTGGCAATAGTGCTCTCGGCATTTTTTGCATCACCATCGTCTGTGACAAGTGACACGAAATTCGCTGCGCTCGCTTCGTTTATCATGAGGTTTTCTTTGACTAACTTTTCATTACTCGCTTCGTGAGTCGCGTCTACCCACCGGTCATCCGCCAATGTGATATACACCTTATTCCACGGCAAGCTAATTTGTGAAAGCGCCTGAAACAAAGGTTTTGGCGTAGAGCCGCCGCTCACCGCGATGCTTGCTGAGCCTTTTTGACTGATGCTCTGCTTTAAAATGCTGGCAAGTTTATGGCTAAATGCGCTGACTAACGCATCTGAGTTTGCATACTCATCTAAAACAATGCTCATGACTATTTCTTCTTTTTGACAATTTTACTTTCATACCAAGCGCGGCTCTCTTTCGCTAAAAGGCCAATAGAGGAGACAGGCCCCCATGTACCCGCTTGATATTGCTCAGGTCCTTCACTGCATTTGCCCCAAGCCTCAATAATTGAGTCTACCCATGTCCATGCCTGCTCTACTTCATCTCGTCTGACAAAAAGCGCTTGGTTGCCTACCATGACCTCTAGCAATAGCTTTTCATACGCGTCAGCAATGCGTTGGTCGGCAAATTCTTCTGAAAAGCTCAAATCGAGCTTTGATTTTTGCAAATCCATCGCGCCAGTGCTGGTTAACCCCGGTACTTTATTCATCACCGTTACTTCAACACCTTCTTCAGGCTGCAATCTAATTACTAGCTTATTTGGCGGCAGTTGAATAAAGCTATCTTGAAATAGATTATGTGGTTGGCGTTTAAAATATATAACGATTTCACTGACTTTAGCGGGTAAGCGTTTCCCCGTTCTTAGGTAAAAAGGAACACCCGCCCATCGCCAGTTGTCAATTTCAACTTTTAATGCAACAAAGGTTTCGGTGCGGCTTTTCTGGTTCGCGTCTTCTTCTTCAAGATACCCAGGGACCTCTTTACCAGATACAAACCCGGCTCCATATTGACCGCGTACCGTTTTTTCGTTGATATTTGAGACATTAATAGGTCGAAGCGCTTTGAGGACTTTGAGCTTTTCATCTCGAATGCTATCGGCGTCTAAGGTTGTAGGTGGTTCCATGGCAACCAACGATAAAATTTGCAGAAGATGGTTTTGCACCATGTCACGCATTTGACCTGCGGTATCAAAATATCCCCAACGCCCTTCTATTCCCACCGACTCAGCGACACTGATTTGCACATGATCAATGCAGTTGTGGTCCCAATTGGTGGCAAATATACTGTTGGCAAAGCGCAGCGCGATCAGGTTCAACACGGTTTCTTTGCCCAGGTAATGGTCAATGCGATAAATTTGGCGCTCTTTGAAGTATTGCGCAACTTGGTCGTTGATAACTTTAGAGGTCGCTAAATCATGTCCAATAGGCTTCTCAAGCACCACGCGCACGCTTTCGTCAATCATCTTCGCGTTGGCCATGCCCTTACAAATATCACCAAACAACGAAGGAGCCGTCGCGAAGTAACAGACCATTGTGCGCGAGGAATCAGTGTGTTCGCTTAACTCTGAATATGATTGCGTATCGGTGATATCAATTTGCACATAATCTAAACGCTCAACAAACTTACCCCATGTTTGCTCGCAGACTTCTTCGCCAGAAAAGGCAATGATATTTTCTTTGACTACCTCGATGTATTCTTGTTGCGTATGCGCTTGACGAGCGACACCGACAATCGTCGTGCCTTCATGAAGTAACTGCGCCTTTTCGAGTTGATATAGCGAGGGTAGCAATTTGCGTCGTGCCAAATCGCCTTTCGTGCCAAACAAAACGAAGTCAATCGGTTCGTTTTTTAACTCAGATACCATAGTGTGCCTCAGAATGCGCTTAAAATTACATGGATAGAATGTGCATAGTAAACAATAAATGTAATAAAATTACAAACGAAATAGCAAATTTTAGGCAAACAAAACTGAGCACTCTTTTATCCACTACAAACCACAATGATATAAAACGCTTCAAAATTGATAAAAATGCATATAATTCAGTCGCTCTTGGCATAATTATGAATAACGAAAGTAGCAAATAGACGGTCTGCTTAGATTTATCTATCGCATTAGTTTTGTCAAAAAGTTACAACAAATATGACATTTTAAAGTTTTAGTAGTAATATTGTTACAAGTTGCCAAGCGTTCTACATAATAAAGTGGCCTATACCTATGAATATTCTCGAAAAAATATCACAGGACATGCTTGAGTTTAGCAAGTCAGAAAAAAAAGTCGCTGAGGTTATCCTCGCGAATCCTCAAGTTGCAATACATTCAAGCATAGCCTCTTTGGCCAAGATGTCTAATGTCAGCGAACCCACGGTCAATCGGTTTTGTCGGCGCTTAGATACAAAAGGCTACCCCGATTTCAAATTGCATTTAGCGCAAAGTTTAGCCAACGGCACTCCCTACGTGAATCGTCATGTGGATGAGTTTGATAGCCCGGCTGAATACACCAACAAAATCTTCGAATCGACGATGGCATCGCTTGAGGTTGCCAGACAGTCAGTAGATGTCGCCATGGTCAATCGTGTAGTGGATTTATTAACTCAAGCACGCAAAATATCGTTTTTCGGCTTAGGCGCCTCTGCTTCGGTAGCTCACGATGCAGTGAATAAATTCTTTCGATTCAATGTACCAGTAGTACATTTTGAAGACATTCTGATGCAAAGAATGAGCTGTATGAATAGCACAGAAGGAGATGTCGTTATTTGCATATCTCACACAGGCCGCACGAAAAGCTTAGTGGAGGTTGCAAATATTGCTCGCGAAAATGACGCAACAGTAGTAGGCATTACTAGCCCAGATAGCCCATTATCCAAAGCATGTAACTACGTCTTGACGCTATCGGTACCAGAAGATACTGATTTATATATGCCGATGGCATCACGAATCGCACAGCTCACGTTAATTGATGTACTTGCGACCGGTTTTACGCTGCGCCGCGGCAACAAGTTTCGTGAAAATCTAAAACGGGTCAAAGACACGCTTCGCGGCTCTCGTTTTAATCGTCCAGAAAACTCTTAAGGTACATTTTATATGTCACGCAGAACAAAAATACTCGCAACGCTTGGTCCAGCTACTGATACTAGCGAAATGATTGAAGCCATTATCAAGGCGGGCGCAAACGTTGTACGCATGAATTTTTCCCATGGGCAGGCTCAAGATCATATTGACAGAGCACAGCGAGTGCGTGCTGCAGCCAAAAAGCTGAATAAGTACGTTGCCATTTTAGGCGATCTGCAGGGTCCTAAGATACGTGTTTCACGATTTAAAAACGACAGTGTAATACTCAAACATGATCAAGATTTTGTGCTCGACGCTGAGTTAGGAAAATTCGACGGTGATGAGACTCAGGTGGGCATCGACTACAAAGCACTACCTGATGATGTTAGACCCGATGATATTTTGTTACTCGATGACGGCAGAATTCAACTTAAGGTCGTTTCTGTATCTGGACGTAAAGTACATACGAAGGTTACCGTAGCAGGTAAGCTTTCCAATAATAAAGGCATTAATCGCTTGGGCGGCGGTCTCTCTGCAGAAGCTCTTACTGCAAAAGATAAAGAGGATATTGTCACTGCCGCGGCTATGGAAGTCGATTACCTGGCCGTAAGCTTCCCAAGATCAGGAGAAGACCTCCATTACGCAAGAAAACTTGCTGTAGAGGCAGGTTGTTATGCCAAAATATGTGCAAAAGTCGAACGTGCCGAGACCGTCGCATCAGACGAGGCTATTGACGATATTATTCTTGCCTCAGACGCGGTTATGGTCGCCCGTGGTGACCTCGGTGTTGAGATTGGTGACGCGGAACTTGTGGGTGTACAAAAGCAGTTGATTGCGCGCTCCCGTCAACTAAACAGAGTGGTCATTACCGCAACCCAAATGATGGAGTCGATGATTGAAAGTCCCATGCCCACTCGCGCAGAGGTTATGGACGTTGCAAATGCGGTGTTAGACGGCACGGACGCGGTGATGCTATCGGCAGAGACAGCCGCCGGGGAATATCCCGTTGAAACGGTCATGGCAATGGCCAGAGTGTGCGAAGGCGCAGAAACGCACCCAAGTGTCAAAATATCCAAACATCGCGTTGATGAAGACTTTGGCGATATAGGCGAAACAATAGCTATGGCCGCCGTTTATGCAGCAAACCACCTATCGAGTATTAAAGCAATTGTTGGCTTAACCGAAAGTGGCACTAATCCTAAACTGATGTCGCGTATTACATCATCTCTTCCTATTTATGGATTATCGCGCCATGTTAAAACGCTCAACACAATGGCTTTATATAGAGGTGTAACGCCAATATTTTTTGATTCAACAAAAAGTGCCCCCGGTGAAATGACCAAAGATGTGATGAATGCGCTTAAAGACAATGGCGTATTAGAAATTGGCGATCAGTTTATCTTAACCTATGGGGACCAAATGGAAACCATTGGTGCAACCAATGCATGCAAGGTGGTAACCGTATTTTAATACCCTCCCGTGTTGCTCGTTTTAAGGCTCACCCACTGTGAGCCTTTTTTATGCGCGTCTATTTAGTAAATAAATGATACTGCAACGCTAATTTTCGTATATTTAATACACTTCATACCAAAATCTAATACATCCCTTAGTACGAGAGGGACATTACAACCTTAACTGATATCAGGATGGGCACATGCAACAATCTAATAAAAAATATGACGTAGTCGTGTATGGCGCTAGCGGCTTTACCGGGCAATTGGTCGCAGAATATATGGCGCAGCAATACCCAGCAGGCAGCAATGTAAAGTGGGCAATCGCCGGACGTAACGCTAAGAAACTTGAAGATATAAAACAGCAGCTCAATATTAGTAGTGAAATCGACGTATTGAGCGCAGATGCCGACGATACAGCAGCGCTTAATGATTTGTGCCAGTCTTGTAAAGTGGTATTAACTACCGTTGGGCCATATCAGCTCTATGGCGAAACCTTGCTAAAAGCCTGTGTCGAAAATGGTACCGGTTATGTCGACTTATGCGGCGAACCGGCTTGGATGCACGCGATGATCAACAAGTACCAAAGCGAGGCAGAAAAAACGGGGGCTAAAATCGTATTCTCATGCGGATTTGACTCGGTACCGTTCGACTTAGGCGTTTTATTCTTGCAACAACATGTAATAAAGGAAACGGGCTCTGCGCTTACCTATGTTAAAGGAAGAGTTAGAAAAATGCAGGGGACCTTTTCAGGTGGCACGGCAGCGAGTTTAAAAGCAACCCTCAAAGCAGCGTTTGCAGATCCTGAGGTAATGAACGTGCTAAGAAACCCGCTTTCACTTGCTGATACTAATGTAGGGGTCGAGCAACCCAATGGAGACAAGGTGTATTATGACGAAGCACTAAAGTCTTGGGCAGCGCCTTTTATCATGGCCGCTATCAATACAAAAAATATTCACCGCTCCAACATGCTCAGCGGATATGCCTATTCAGAAGCGTTTCAATACGATGAAATGCTCTTGACCGGCGGCGGTGAAAAGGGTGAAGCGATGGCCAATCATGTCGCTAATGACAAATCATTAGGCTCGGATAAAGGCCCAAAACCGGGTGAAGGCCCAAGCAAAGAAGAGCGTGAAAACGGTTTTTATGATGTGCTCTTTATTGGTGAGCATGCCAATGGCAATATTTACGCGGCAAGTGTCAGTGGTGATAAAGACCCCGGATATGGGTCTACTTCTAAAATGATTGCCCAGAGCGCGGTATGCTTGGCAAATGAAACAAACGAGTTAAGCGGCGGGTTTTATACCCCAGCACCTGCATTTGGTGAACGCTTAATCGCTCGTTTGCAAGAACATGCTGGCTTGACGTTTAAGCTAGAATCTTAAGCCAATAGATAGGCAGGCCCCCACAACACCTGCCCTATTTTATCTGCTCGGTGGGGTTGAAATGATTTTCAGCCCCTGTTACTGCCAATGTTCAAAATAATCGTCTAGCGATTTTGCGGGTTTTGCCATCGCCTTTAACGGGCTCGTTCCTAGATACAAGAAACCCAAAATTTCGTCCTCTGATTTACAATTAAACGCCTTTTTTACGCTCTCATCTCGGGCATAGGTGCCCGTGCGCCAAATACCTTGAAAGCCCTGTGCCACAGCTGCCATTTGCATTGCCTGAACCGCGCATGCAGAAGAGGCCACTTGCTCTACCCAAGGCACCCCATCATGTTCAATATGATTGCAAATCGCCACTATTACCATTGGAGCGCGCAAAGGAAGCTGGCTGGCGCGATCGACAACAGACGCATCAGCGCCATTACAAATTGCCGCCTCTTCAAAAATAGCGCCCAACTTTTGTAGCCCATCCCCGGTGCACACAATGAATCGCCACGGCGATAGCGAGCGGTGGTCTGGTGCACGCATTGCACTTTTCAAAATGTTTTGTAGGGCCTCACCCTCTGGGGCAGGAGCTTGAAGACGTGGTTGTGAACTTCTAGTGAGCAATAAATCCAATGCTTGCATGTTGTTTCCTATTAAAAAAATGAACGCGTATCGACTAGCATTGCGTGTGATCAAAGCGTAATTTGCATCTTGGAATAAGGCAAGTAAAAACACGCATCGTGTCGCATATCATTGGTTGCACTTGTAAACCTCAAATGGAAACATATTGAAAGATGCCATTTAACATTACGCACAATATTATTGAAAAACGACACGACGCTGATCCTTACGTGTAAATACAACCTAAAAACATTAAGTTACAAACTATTACAATTTGGACTTAGAGTACGTTGCAAATTATCGTACTATAGTAGCAGAAGCCGTCTGTGAGCGAGAAGCAGATATATTGCAGTACGTGCAAGAGCACATTAAGGAAAGGCACTAAGAATGACTGAAAAGAGAAGTTGGACAAAAGCGATTTTTGTCGGGTTGTGGAGCGCACTGAATTTCAGTCGCAGGCTGGTATTTAACATTATATTTATCGCCATTATTGTAGGCATATTAGTCGCTGCAATGAGTGGTGACTCAGACAAAATGACCGTATCTGAAAGCAGCGCACTCGTGCTGAATTTAAAAGGTAATTTGGTTATTGAGAAACAATTTGTAGACCCTGCTGAAGAGTTTTTCCAAGAAGCATTGGGCGGACAACAAGAAAATCCTGAAATTTTAGTCCGTGATTTGGTCAAAGTGATAGAGAATGCAGCACAAGACAAACGCATTGAAGCTTTAGTCCTATCTCTAGATGGCTTTGGCGGCGGTGGCTTAGATAAACTAGCCGAAGTCAGTGCGGCCATGCAGGTATTTAAAGAAAGTGGTAAACCGATTTACGCAATGGGGAATGGATACTCTCGCAATCAGTACTATTTGGCAGCTAACGCAGATGCGATTTACTTGCATCCAATGGGTAGTGTGATTTTAGAAGGGTATGCCTCATACGGTAATTACTTCAAAGACGGCTTAGAAAACATCAAGGCCAGCACGCACGTATTCAAAGTGGGTAAGTTTAAATCTGCGGTAGAACCTTTCACCCGCAATGACATGTCGGATGAAGCAAAAGAAGCGAACGTCGCTTGGCTTAACGAACTTTGGGCACAGTATAAAGAGGATATTGCAACGGCACGTCCGTTTGATGAGGCCAACTTTGATGAAACCTTCGACTCCTTGCTAACGAAATTTGAAGCCGTAAATGGCGATACCGCACAATATGCCTTGGACAATGGCTGGGTAGATGGACTAAGAACTAAGCATGATTTTCGCAGTGAAATGACCGAGCTTCTTGGTCCTGGCGAAGGCGATAAGCCTTACAACTACATTACATTTAATAACTACCTTGATATTGTCAACCCTCCACTGCCAAAAGTACCGTCTCAAAAAGACCAGGTAGCGATTGTTGTGGCGAAAGGAACTATAACGGATGGCGTACAAAAACCTGGAAGCATTGGCGGCGATAGCACTGCAGCACTTCTTAGACAGGCTCGTGAAGACGACAAGGTTAAAGCGGTTGTATTGCAGGTTGATTCAGGTGGTGGTAGCGCCTTTGCGTCTGAAGTTATCCGTAACGAAGTGGTACTACTAAAACAAGCTGGTAAGCCAGTAGTGGCAACAATGAGTAGTGTTGCAGCCTCTGGTGGATATTGGATTTCAGCGAGCGCTGACCATATTATCGCTGAGCCGAGCACCATTACCGGTTCGATTGGTATTTTTGGTATGTTTACTACCTTCGAAAACTCATTGGCATACCTTGGTGTGTATTCCGACGGTGTGTCTACTACCGAACTCAATGGTATTGGTATTGACCGTGAATTAGCCGACGGTTACAAAAAGCTTATTCAAATGAACATAGAGCGTGGATACGAGCGCTTCATTTCGTTAGTAGCTAGTGAGCGAGGCATGACCGCAGAAGCCGTTGACGAAATTGCTCAAGGCCGCGTTTGGGTTGGCACGCAAGCCTTAGAACTTGGTTTAGTTGATGAGCTAGGCGGGTTAGATTTAGCGATTGAGAAAGCCGCTGAGTTGGCCTCTTTAGAAGATTACGTTACCAACTACGTCACTCGCAAATTATCACCAAAAGAGCTGTTCTGGCAGAACTTCTTCCAAAATGCTCAAGCGGTATTCTCAGGTGCTAACATCAGCATTCCTACCCACCCTTTGATGCTAATGGCTCAGGATGTGGAAAAGGAACTGCAAGTGCTAACCGAAATGAATGACCCTATGTCGAGTTATGTATTGTGCCTAGAATGTAAGGTTCATTAATACACGTTTAGATGTATTTAAAATGAAAAAGAGAGCGTTATCGCTCTCTTTTTTTGTTTGAATTTTCGTGACACAATATGCCTTATGAATACTGACCTACTCAACTTAGCAAACGATACCTTAGCCTCAAAAATGCGCTTACTCGCGGGCACACAATATCATTCACAACCGACACCTGAGATACATCTTAATCAACGCGGCCGAATTGCAGGCGCAGCGGTTTTACAAAACAATATTATCAGACTGCAGCCTAAACTCTTTGCACAAAACGTCGACTACTTCCTTTCGGACGTTATCCCTCATGAATTGGCACATTTAGTGGTGTTTCATCATTTTGGTAAAGTCAGGCCACATGGACGGGAATGGCAACACGTGATGCAAGATGTGTTTGCGGTGCCGGCCCAAGTCAAACACCAACTCGACGTCACGACAATTGGCATCAAAAGCTATGAATATTACTGTGCATGCGGTTCAATGTTGCTAAGCGCAACTCGACACAATCGAATCATCGCCAAAAAACAGGTATATCATTGCCGAAGATGTAGGCAGGCATTAGTCGCGAGTGCGGATGTCACGTAAAATGACTCCGCTGTCGTTAAAATAAGTTTTTGGTAAATGCTCTATCTAGCTCTTTAAAAGCCGTACGCAATAGCTTACCTAGCTCTTTAAAGCGCGGTTTGGGGCTAATACTTTCCAATGCACACCCTTGTTGCTGCATCTTTAAGTAAATATCTTTGTACCAATTTAACATCGCTGGTGGCAAAGGCTGGTTTGAACGATTACCCAGCCAATACAAGCCCTGTAAAGGCAGTGAGAAAAAGAAAACGCCAATGGTGAGTGCTTGAGGCAAATGCTCAATACCTAAATAGTGCAGCTGAAGTGCAACCATAAGCACAGCAATAGGTGGCATGACTTGCATACCAAACTTTGTCGCAGTAATAATGCGGCACTCTGGAAACAACGAGTAAAGCTGCTTTTCCATTGGCCAAATACGCATGTACTCACGGCCATCTTTAATGTATTTAGGTATAAGATGTAACATATTGCTCACGCAAATTTTTCATCGAAACTACTCAAAGCATAGCATAGATGCTACTCTTACTAACAAATTTAATTAGGCACATTTGGTAACTTTTCATTACATGATATACGCATTGGCTTTAAGATGTACTTATTAGCAAACGCATATTTCAAACTCTTTTATAAACACAATTGAAAACCATCAACTTGCCCGTATATAGCAAACACACAGTAATTTTAGTTGGAGAAGTAAATGGCAACAAGCAGACACGTGCCACTGTTAATTTTAGGCTCAGGTCCAGCAGGATATAGTGCAGCAGTATACGCCGCTCGCGCTAACCTTACCCCCGTATTATTGACCGGAATTCAGCAAGGTGGCCAGTTAACCACCACCACAGAAGTTGAGAACTGGCCAGGTGATCCAGATGATTTAACCGGCCCAGACTTAATGGTAAGAATGCAGAAACATGCTGAAAAGTTTGATACAGAGATCATCTTTGACCACATTAATGAAACGAATCTGCGAGAGCGTCCGTTTACACTTAAAGGTGATCAAGGCACTTACACCTGCGATGCTTTGATTATTGCCACTGGTGCGTCTGCTAAATACTTAGGCCTTGAAAGTGAAACTGCGTTTATGGGCAAGGGCGTAAGTGCGTGCGCAACATGCGACGGGTTTTTCTATCGTAACCAAAAGGTCGCGGTTGTGGGTGGCGGTAATACTGCGGTTGAAGAAGCCTTGTATCTATCCAACATTGCCTCCGAAGTGCACGTCATTCATAGAAGAGACAGCTTTAGAAGTGAGAAAATTCTTGCGGATCGTCTAATGGATAAAGCCAAAAACGGAAATGTTGTATTGCATCTCAACAAAACCTTAGAAGAAGTGTTAGGTGATGATATGGGCGTGACTGGCATTCGCATTAAAGACACCCAGTCGGGCGAGTTAAGCGATGTTAATGCAATGGGCGTATTTATTGCGATTGGCCATAGTCCTAACACCAGCATTTTTGAAGGCGAGCTGGAAATGAAAGACGGTTACATCGTCGTTAACAGTGGCCTTCATGGCAATGCAACGCAAACAAGCGTGCCCGGCGTATTTGCTGCTGGTGACGTCAGCGACCATGTATACAGACAAGCTATCACCTCAGCAGGCACGGGTTGTATGGCTGCATTGGACGCTGAGAAGTATTTAGACGCGCTTTAAGTTAGCACGTTTATCAATACCTCCACAAGCGCGAGAACTAAGCATGATAGAACTGTTCAAACTCGATCAAGAACTTAGTTTCCCTAGCGTTTCACTTGCACTAAAAGAGCCCAATGGCCTACTCGCTTTTGGCGGTGATTTGTCGCCAGAGCGCCTTATGAAAGGCTATAGAGAGGGCATTTTCCCATGGTTCAGCGAGGGTGAGCCCCTCTTATGGTGGTCACCTGACCCTCGTGGTGTGATATTTTTAGACGACTTTGAACCAAGCAAAAGCCTTCGCAAAAGCCTTCGCAAACAGGGCTTCACCGTTACCATGAATATGGCGTTTAACGCGGTAATAGAGCACTGTTCGAAGGTCCCCCGCCACCCCATCAATGTTGATAATGTCCAGCACGCGAATACTACTTGGATAACCAACTCTATGGTGTTGTCCTACCAGACGCTTCATGAGCAAGGGTTTGCGCACTCAGTAGAAGTCTGGGGCGAAGACAATACGCTTGTTGGTGGATTGTATGGCATTGGCATAAACGGTGCGTTTTGCGGGGAGTCGATGTTCCATTTACAAACCGATGCGAGTAAAGCAGCCCTTTGGGCGTTAGTCACGCAAATGCGCCAATTTGGACTGCAATTCATTGATTGTCAGATGGTTAACCCTCACTTAGAAACGCTTGGATGTATCGACATACCTCGCGAAAAGTTTTTGACACTCTGGCATGATGCATGCGCTCGTAAAGATGCAGATGGATGCTGGGCAGCACAGGCGCTTAGTTTTGAGTAACATGAAGTTTGGGATCACGCAGCGCTTCACATGCAACTATTTGCCAGAATATGAAGAGCAGCTGCTGGTGAGTATGGCACCCGCAAACGAGCTGAATGAATTATATTCACAGCTCATGCACTCTGGCTTTAGACGCAGCGGTGAACAATTATATCGCCCCCATTGCCCTGATTGCAGGCGCTGTAACTCTGTGCGCGTATTAACCGGAGAGTTCAGTCCGAGCAAAAGTCAAAAGCGCATCCTAGCGAAAAATAAACATATAAAAGTAAAAATGACAAGCGATCAGAGGGATGACCACTACCCCCTTTATGAAAGATACATTAGCGCTTTTCATGCCGATGGCACTATGTATCCGCCAAGTTACACTCAATACCGCAATTTTATTGCTTGTCAGTGGCAACAACCCGTCTTTCTTGAAGCGCGACAAGATGATGGCAGCTTGCTTGCGGTTGCAGTAACCGATAGAGTGAAGGATGGATTGTCCGCGCTTTATACCTACTATTCGCCTGATTTTGAAAAGCATTCGTTGGGTAAATTCATGATCATGCAACAAATTTATCAAGCTGACGCAATGGGATTACCGTTTTTGTATCTTGGCTACCAAATTGATGAGTGCCGTAAGATGAATTACAAAACTGCTTTTGAACCTTATCAACGATTAATTGACAATCGTTGGGTACAATACCCTTAAACCCTATAAAACTTGAGCCAATTGTCAGGAAAACCTTTACTATCATGATGATTTTAGTTAAGGTTCGCGCGGCAAAAATTTATCAACCCTATTTGAGGTAGCTTCTGCAAAATGGCAAAAGAAGATTGTATTGAAATGGAAGGTACGGTGTTAGACACACTTCCAAACACCATGTTTCGAGTTGAGTTAGAAAACGGCCACGTTGTAACGGCTCATATCTCTGGCAAGATGCGCAAAAACTATATTCGTATTTTAACGGGTGACAAAGTCACTGTTGAAATGACTCCATACGACCTGAGTAAAGGCCGTATTATCTATAGAGCCCGTTAATCCTTCATTAAAATGGAAAACGAAGGCACTAGATAACAAAAACCCGCTGTTAAGCGGGTTTTTTGATACTTCAGCTAATACTTCTACGCTTCGCTTTTTTGTGCCTCAATACTGCTGTACTTGAACGTTAGCTTGTCGTTTCGAAGCCCAACGCGCACTTCTCCACCTTTACTTAACTGTCCAAATAGCAGTTCTGATGCAAGTTCACGTTTTAACTGGTCTTGAATCAAGCGAGACATTGGGCGTGCGCCCATGCTCTTATCATATCCTTGAGTAGCCAACCATTCACGCGCTTTGTCGCTAACTTCTAATGACACACCCTTCACATCAAGCTGTGCTTGAAGTTCAATGATGAACTTATCAACCACTTGTAGAATAACTTCTTGGCTAAGATGGTTAAACCATACAATGCTATCAAGGCGGTTTCTAAACTCTGGCGTAAACGTACGATTGATTTCTCCCATCGCATCGTGGCTGTGATCCTGTTGCTTAAAGCCAATAGACTTCTTAACAGTATCGCGAACTCCGGCGTTTGTGGTCATCACCAGCACGACGTTTCTAAAGTCTACTTTGCGACCGTTATTGTCGGTCAACGTACCGTGATCCATTACTTGCAACAAGATATTGTAGATATCGCTATGCGCTTTTTCTATTTCATCAAGCAAGACGACTGAATACGGGTGTTTAATGACCGCATCGGTCAACAATCCACCTTGGTCAAAACCGACATAGCCAGGAGGTGCGCCTATCAATCGACTGACCGCGTGACGCTCCATATATTCAGACATATCAAAGCGCACTAGCTCAACGCCCATGATTTTAGCCAGTTGTTGCGTCACCTCAGTTTTACCCACACCCGTTGGGCCAGCAAACAAGAAGTTACCAATTGGTTTAGTTTCATTGCCTAAGCCCGAGCGAGATAGTTGAATTGCATCAGACAGCTTTTCAATCGCCTCATCTTGTCCAAACACCACCATTTTAAGGTTGCGGCCAAGGTTTTTGAGCACGTCTTTATCCGACGCAGAAACCGACTTCTCTGGGATACGAGCAATCTTTGAAATGATTTGCTCAATATCAGCCACATTAATCGTTTTCTTACGTTTAGATGCTGGCAATAAACGCTGGCTTGCCCCTGCTTCATCGATTACGTCAATGGCTTTATCGGGCAAATGACGCTCGTTGATATACTTCGCTGAAAGCTCTGCAGCCGCTTGTAGTGCTTTGTTTGTAAAGCGCACACTGTGATGTTCTTCATAACGTGACTTCAAGCCCATCAAAATTTTAGTAGTATCGCTTACACTGGGCTCCAACACGTCAATCTTTTGGAAACGGCGAGCGAGTGCACGGTCCTTCTCAAAAATACCTTGGTACTCTTGATAAGTGGTTGAGCCAACGCAGCGCAACTCACCACTGCTTAATTTAGGCTTGAGCAAATTAGATGCGTCCATCACGCCGCCCGAAGCAGCACCGGCGCCGATAATAGTGTGGATTTCATCAATAAATAGAATGGCTTTGGTGTCTTTCGTTAGCTCTTTTAAGATACCTTTTAGACGTTTCTCAAAGTCACCACGGTATTTGGTGCCGGCTAATAAGCCCCCCAAATCCAAAGAGTATATAGTGCTATCGGCAATCACGTCTGGCACATCTTCATTCACAATGCGATATGCTAAGCCTTCAGCGATAGCGGTTTTACCTACACCGGCTTCACCTACTAATAATGGGTTGTTTTTACGACGGCGACATAAAATTTGTATCGAACGCTCAACTTCGCTATCACGGCCAATAAGCGGATCGATTTTGCCCTCTTTTGCGGCAACATTTAGGTTGCTTGCGTACTTAGAGAGCATTGATTGGTTTTCTTCACCCTCAGCGCCTTCTTCGTTCACTTCTTCTGCGCTACTGCTTTCATCATCGTCTGCTTTACTGACACCATGGGAGATGAAATTCACTACGTCTAGGCGAGTAACATCTGACTTCTTCAGAATATAAACCGCTTGCGACTCTTGCTCGCTAAAGATAGCAACGAGTACGTTTGCACCGGTTACCTCTCCTTTACCAGAAGACTGGACATGGAAAACCGCTCGCTGCAAAACGCGCTGAAAGCCCAGCGTTGGTTGGGTTTCACGCTCGGTGCTATCTTCTTCAGATATCAGCGGCGTTGTTTCATTGACAAATTCGGTGAGTTCGCTTCGCAACGTCTCTACTTTCGCGCCACAAGCCTTTAGCGCTTCTTGTGCGGCGGGATTATCGAGCAACATCAACAACAGATGTTCGACCGTCATAAACTCGTGACGGTTTTGACGCGCATACACAAAGGCCTCATTCAAGGTCTGTTCTAAATCTTTATTTAGCATAATTGCCCCTTTATTGCGCTGGTTCCATGGTACACATCAACGGGTGCTGATGTTTACGAGAATACTGGTTAACCTGCATGACTTTAGTTTCTGCTATCTCTGCAGTATATATGCCACAAACTGCTTTTCCGCGATAATGCACGGTCAGCATTAGTTGGTTTGCTTTTTCTGAGTCCATCCCAAAGAATTTCGTCAATACTTCGATGACAAAATCCATGGGCGTGTAATCGTCGTTGTTTAGCATCACTTTATACATCGGCGGTGGCTCTGTTTTCTGCTTTTGCAGCTCAATGAGCTTTTCACCATCGACGTTCATAATATTTTCTCTACTCATATTTACTATAATAGGGCCTTGTTAAAGCGCAAGTGAGATTTCTACACTATAAGTCTAAAAGATGGGTTAAAAACTTGACAAAATCAACGCAAAAAACCTAATCTAATAAATATGAGGTGATTATTTACGTAAACACTTCATAACGATCGCCACTGGTAGGATTGGTTTATGCATTACTTCGTAGTATACATAGTGGAGATGGTAGTAAAAGTTTTCAAGCACTATGGATAGGAAGTTTTGCAATGGCAGTCGGTAAAGTGAAGTGGTTTAATAATGCGAAAGGCTTTGGTTTTATTGTTCCTGAAGACGGCGGTGAGGATATATTCGCTCATTATTCAACAATTCAAATGGATGGATATCGCTCTTTGAAAGCTGGTCAAAGTGTCAAGTTTGACATTGAACAAGGTCCCAAAGGTCTACACGCAGAAAACATCGATTTAGCGGATGAAGAGCCGAATCGATAGTTTGTACGATAAGTAAAGTATCAAAAAAAGCAGGTTTAACGCCTGCTTTTTTATGTGTAGCGTCATCTAACTCGACGCTTTTTTTATATCGAGCGTCATTTGCACAAATCCAAACGAAAAATACTCCTGTTCAATAAGCCTCATATGGTGCTGTCACAGTTTACTGATGCACAAGGCCGGCGAACTTTAAAAGACTTTATTGATATTCCAGATGTCTATGCTGCGGGTCGTCTCGATCAAGACAGTGAAGGCTTATTGGTATTAACCAACGATGGCAAACTCGCCCACGAATTGGCCAATCCAATTCATAAGGTCAGCAAAACCTATTGGGTACAAGTAGAAGGCGAAGCGCATCCTAAAGCGATCGAAGCACTGACCAATGGGGTAGAGCTAAAAGATGGCATGACACAACCGGCGCAAGTCAAGATCATTGACGCGCCACAGCTGTGGGAAAGAAATCCCCCCATTCGCCAGCGCAAGCATATTCCAACGCAATGGCTAAGCATTACCATAAGTGAAGGAAGAAACCGACAAGTACGCAGGATGACAGCGCATGTTGGCCTACCGACACTTCGTTTAGTGCGTTATAGGGTGGGCAGTTGGACCATCGACGGCATTGAAAACGGAACATGGTTGATGCTTGATTAAGCCATTTATTATCCCCCCTACTGCTCCATATTCATTCATCGAGCAGACAAATGTGATTTGAGCCTAAGATATAGATAAATACTTTACCCTCTTGCTTTGATGTAGGTGCACCACAAACTAAATTTTTGCTATACTTTGCGCTTATTTAGAAAGTAGTCGTGTTCGTCAAATCCATTTTGCACTTATGCAATGCTGAAATTTTTAGCATGGCCTGTCACTCAGGCACAACCGTTACGAGCAAATTTAATCATTAAGCGTAATCTTTTTTATATATGACAGAAAATTCAATGGATACACCACATAACAACGCCAACATCAAAGTGATTGTAGGTATGTCGGGCGGAGTTGATTCCTCAGTCTCAGCTTTATTGCTGCAGCAGCAAGGGTATCAGGTAGAAGGCCTGTTCATGAAAAACTGGGAAGAAGATGACGACGATGAATACTGCGCGGCGGCAGAAGACCTAGCCGACGCACAAGCCGTAGCCGATAAATTGGGTATCAAACTTCACAAAATTAATTTTGCATCAGAATACTGGGACAATGTATTTGAATATTTCCTTGAGGAATATAAAGCGGGTCGCACGCCTAACCCCGACATCATGTGCAACAAAGAAATCAAATTTAAAGCGTTTTTGGAGTTTGCCGCAGAGGACCTAGGCGCCGACTACATCGCGACAGGCCATTACTGCCAAAGAAGAGAAGTTGACGGCAAGTGGCAGTTATTACGCGGCATCGACAACAATAAAGACCAAAGTTACTTTTTATATACCTTGAGCCATGAGCATGTAGCGAAAACGCTTTTTCCCATCGGCCATATTGAAAAACCTGAAGTTCGTAAAATAGCAGAGCATCATGGTCTTTTAACGCACAACAAAAAAGATAGCACTGGTATATGTTTTATCGGCGAGCGAAAGTTTAAAGACTTCCTTGGCCAATACTTACCTGCCAAGCCCGGTATCATTGAGACCGTAGACGGTGAGCAAATAGGTCAGCATGAAGGGCTGATGTACCATACCCTGGGCCAGCGTAAGGGCCTGTATATCGGCGGCACCAAAAATCATGGCGAAGAGCCATGGTATGTTGTTGACAAAGACGTTGCCCGAAACGTGTTAATTGTTGCGCAGGGTGCAGACCATCCTAGACTTTACTCCGATGGCTTGATCGCAAAACAACTGCACTGGGTCAATAGAGATACCCCCATCAATTTGACTCGTGTTACCGCAAAAACGCGTTATCGCCAGGCAGATATTCCTTGTACGCTTCACACATTCGACAACGGCGATGTGAAGGTCATGTTCGATTCGCCGCAAAAAGCGGTGACGCCTGGTCAATCGGTCGTATTTTATCTAGACGAAGTGTGCCTAGGTGGCGGCATCATCGATGCTTACTTTGTTTCACATTCACAACATTCTCTTATGACAGAAGCTTCCTAATGCAAAATCCATTATACGAACAACAACTGGCTTTAGCGGGCGTGTGTCAAGCCGCCAAACTCGTGCAAAGCATCGCAAGAACAGGAGAAGCAGACGAAAACGCCGTGGAAGCGAGTATCTCTAGCATACTGGTCACCGATCCCGACAGTACTCAACAAGTGTATGGCTCGTCTAACAATTTAAAAATCGGGTTTACTACACTGATTGAACAAATAGACAATAGCAGCAAAATGAAAGATGCGGAATTAACCCGTTATATTGCTTCGATTCTAAGCCTTGAACGCAAACTTAACAGCAATCGACAAGCATTAAATGAGCTTGCCAATAGAGTGTCACATGTGCAGCGACAAAGTGCTCATGTGGGCTTTGAAAACAGCCAAATCCTTACCTCATTGGCGAGCATCTACTCTGACGTTGTTAGCCCTCTTGCGCCTAAAATTCAGATCGCAGGTAATCCTGAACATTTGAGTATCGAGAGCAATCAGCGAAAGGTCAGAACCTTGTTGCTTGCGGGCATACGCTCTGCTGTACTCTGGCGACAGTTAGGCGGCAAACGACGCCATATTCTGCTCTCGCGCAATAAAATTCTTGATAGTGCCAAACAGGCTCTTCGATCACTTAACTAACTTAGCTCTACCTTTATGGGAAACAACATGGAATTATCAGCGCTTACTGCACTATCGCCCGTCGACGGACGTTACGGCGACAAAACGAAAGCCTTACGTCAAAGCTTTTCCGAATTTGGCCTTATTAAAAATCGTGTACTAGTAGAAGTAAGATGGCTTCAAGCGCTAAGCCAACATCCAGAGATTGTTGAGGTGGCCCCTTTTAGTGATAGTGCTAATGCCCTGCTAAATAGCATTATTGATGAGTTTGGTGTTGAAGATGCGCAGCGAATTAAAGATATAGAGCGCGTCACCAACCATGATGTAAAGGCCGTAGAATATTTCTTAAAAGAAAAAACAAAGCCTGTGCCAGAGCTCAACGCAGTAACAGAGTTCATTCACTTCGCCTGCACCTCTGAAGATATTAATAACTTATCTCACGGATTAATGCTCAAGCAAGGTCTTGATGATGTTGTATTGTCGTACGCTCAACAAATTATAGATGCATTAGCGGTGTTGGCTAAAGACAATAAACACTTACCGATGATGGCAAGAACCCATGGTCAACCGGCCTCCCCTACAACGTTAGGTAAAGAAATGGCCAACGTGGCGGCGCGGCTAGCTCGTCAGCTTAAGCAAATAAAAGCAGTGCCTATTTTAGGTAAACTAAACGGCGCAGTAGGCAACTATAACGCGCATTTAAGCGCATACCCGTTGCTTGATTGGCAGGAGTTTTCAAAGCAATTTGTAGAAAGCCTAGGACTAGAGCACAACGCCTATACCACACAGATTGAACCCCATGATTATATAGCCGAGCTCTACGATGCCATAACACGCTTCAATACAATATTAATCGACTTTGACCGCGATATTTGGGGCTATATTGCACTAGGCCACTTTAAACAAAAAACCATTGCTGGCGAAATTGGCTCATCGACCATGCCACATAAAGTTAACCCCATTGATTTTGAAAACTCTGAAGGTAACTTGGGTATTGCAAATGCGATTTTACAGCATTTGAGCGCCAAACTTCCTGTAAGCCGCTGGCAACGAGATCTCACTGACTCAACCGTCCTAAGAAACCTAGGCGTGGGTATTGGTTATGCTGTCATCGCTTATCAATCTACCTTAAAGGGAATAAGCAAACTGGAAGTAAATGAAACCAGTTTAGCTAAGGAACTAGATGCCAATTGGGAGCTAATGGCAGAGCCAATTCAAACAGTTATGCGCCGCTATGGCATAGAGAAACCTTACGAAAAACTCAAAGAGTTAACGCGCGGTAAAAAGGTTGATAGTGAAGGCATTGCCGTGTTTATCGATGCGCTCGACATGCCAGATAGTGCAAAGCAATCCCTCAAAGATATGACCCCTGCGTCATACATTGGTGATGCGATAAAACTCACCGACCAACTGCTAGCAGAGTTGTAAAAACCAAGTCGTACTCACTGAACGTTGAGGCGACTGTGGTATGATAAATATCTCTTTTATTGTAAAAATGCGCGATGGCTAGACTAACAGCTAGCCTTGCGTATGTTTTTTTTGAGGGGTAATATGCTAGCCAATCAGTCAATGCACTCGCATAAATGAAATCCTTTTTTTAAGTACCACCCGAACGGAGCCTTTATTTATTGCAGTTAAAATGTATGCGCTTACATTTGAGTGTTATTAATCGTCAAAGTTAACACACAGTCCGCATGCGCGGCGTCATGAGATGAGAAAACTATGTCTGGAAAACACTATTACCATCGTCTAGAAAATCAAGAAAGCTTGTCTATTGATGCGCTGCAACGTGAGGCAAAGAGGCTCTTAGATAACAAAATTCATGGTTTATCGTTTAGCCCGTATGTTGCCGGACAAGGGCCTGGTACCGAAATATCAGCTCAACAAATTCATGAGCGCTTGCAGCTCATTGCTCCCTACATTAAATGGATACGCACATTTTCATGCACCCAAGGAAATGAACGAATCCCGCAAATAGCTCGACAATATGGACTTAAAACCATGGTAGGCGTTTGGCTAGACGACGACTTAGACAACAATGAGGAAGAGCTACAAAATGCCATTACCCTTGCGCAAGCAGGACATGTTGACCTTCTTG
Organism: Glaciecola sp. XM2; assembly: GCF_018595715.1. Taxonomy (GTDB): domain Bacteria; phylum Pseudomonadota; class Gammaproteobacteria; order Enterobacterales; family Alteromonadaceae; genus Glaciecola. The sequence continues at coordinate 31,087 of NZ_JAHEOJ010000014.1, read as the reverse complement.
CTGTGGGCAATGAAGTCATGCTTCGCGAAGAAATGAGCGAACAACAGCTTGTCGATTATATCAGCCGAGCAAAACAAAGTGCGCCTGGCATACCCGTTGGCTATGTAGATGCCTACTTCTTATTTGAAAACCATCCCAGCGTGGCAGACGCATGCGATGTGATTTTCACAAACTGCTATCCATTCTGGGAAGGTTACCCGGCTGAACACGCCCTCGCATACATGAAAAATATGTATTATCGCGCCGCCAAGGTGGCTAACGGAAAGCCCGTCGTCATTAGTGAGACAGGTTGGCCAGACCAAGGCACCCCAGATAGAGCAGCAATCCCCTCATATGAAAACGCTATCCGATACTTTATAGAGGCGTATCATTGGACGCAGCAAGAGTCTATTCCCCTGTTCTATTTCTCTTCGTTTGATGAAGATTGGAAAGTTGCTGACGAGGGTGATGTAGGAGCCTATTGGGGAATACTCGATAAAGACGGAAAGCATAAATATGCAAAATAATCCTATGCAAGCAGATAGTATCGAAACCCTTCTTGGCCGCCGTTTTGGAAAGGCCATTTGTTATTCTGGCTATCGTGAAGGACAAAATCCTAGACTAGAAATCTATCCTAGTTACGACGAAATCAAAGAAGATTTGTTGTTGTTAAATGACTGGTCGTTTTTGCGTCTTTATGATTGTAGTCAACATGCTCGCACCGTGCTTCGTGTTATTTCCCAAGAAAAATTAGACTTCTCGGTAATGCTTGGTGTAGATATCGCAGCAGAGGTGAGCAATCCAAACTGTCCTTGGGGGGCTCAGTTCAGTGAAGATGAACTAGCACGCAATCGGGAAAGGAATGATCGTGATATTGGGCAGTTAATTGCATTGGTGAAAGAATACCCAGATTTTGTATGCTCGGTCTCAATAGGTAATGAAGCAAGTGTTGAATGGACGGATCACATGGTGCCGGTGGAGCGCTTAATTGAATTTACGCAACGCATCCGCGAGCATGTTAATGTGCCTATTACTTTTTGCGAGAACTATGTTCCGTGGACGAATAAGCTTATCCCACTTGCCGAGAAGCTCGATTTTATTTCAATACATACCTATCCCGTTTGGGAGTATCAAAGCATCGAAACGGCAATCGAATATACCAAGCAGAACTACTATTTAGTAAAGGAGCATCATCCCAACATGCCCATTGTGATCACGGAAGCCGGTTGGACCACGCGAGCAAATGGATGCGGGATTGAACAGTGGAACGCATCCGAGCAACTGCAAGACATTTACTATCAGCAACTGCTCGAATGGACCGAACACGAAAAGATTTTAACCTTTGTATTTGAAGCCTTTGATGAACCATGGAAGGGTTCAGATGATCCCCACGAACCTGAAAAGCACTGGGGATTATTTTTTGAAAACCGCCAGCCTAAGTTAGTCATGCAAAAAGGCATCAAAACCTAACAAGCTGCGCATATGCACTAGCGGCAAAAATAATATCGAAAGTACATGTCAGCCCATATTGTCTCTGAGGTTGGCGTGTCTAAAACCACTTGTTGATAGGGTATTTAAAAACAGTTGTAGCGCAAAAGAGCGGTCACGAATGCCTATCAAACGACATTGAGATTATTTTTTCAGCGCAATTTACACATTTTCCTATCAATGCTTCCTTATTCTCCAACGTGTATTTATTAATTATTTGCCAAATCTGTTGCGGCTCTGCTAGATAAACCGAATAACCACTAAATTGCTACGTTCGTTGCGCTGAAAACCTATTCAACCTTCTTTTAGTTCACTTCAACGCATTTGCCTTGTTGCCATTTGTAAAATCTATATTGTCAGTATGTTAATAAGATATGTATGAGAAGTGAATATTTGCGCTGACCACTACCTATTTTACTTATCACGTTTGCACGACGTCAAAGTGACATGCATCTCAGTCTATATCGATATGACATTTAATCGCGATGGCATCTTCACTTAAAAAGCGTTGTGGACTAAAAATAAAAGGGAAAAAGCATGAACAAACCAAGTACTGTTTATAAATTTACACGGGTGTTGTTGATTTCGAGTCTCGCTCTCAGTCTGAGTGCCTGTGACTTGTTCGACGGCGACGATGATGAACCAGCGCAACCTCCGCCACCGCCACCTGCGCCACCACCGGCCCCGACGAACAATGCGCCAACGGTAGACAGCAATGCAGTCACCACCGCTGAAGAAGGTCAAGAGTATACATATACACTTACTGCAAGTGATGCAGATAACGACACCTTAACACTCGCTTCAACAAGCGCACCAGCCTGGCTAAGTTTTGATGTTGCAACGGGTGTGCTAAGCGGTACACCTGCAAGCACTGATGTCGGCGCCGCAGAAGTAACCTTAACAGTCAGTGACGGCACAGACACTGTGACGCAAACTTTTACAATCACTGTAACTGCTGCACCTGTTGTTAATACTGCACCAAGTATCACATCGACCGCAGTAACAAGCGCTACCGAAAATGAAGCGTACACTTATACGCTTGCAGCTACTGACGCAGAAGGTGATACATTAACATTTACAGCGACGACCGTTCCAAGCTGGTTAACTTTTGAGGCATCATCAGGTGTATTAAGTGGTACGCCAGATAGTGAAGCCGTTGGTGAAAACGCAGTTGTGCTTAACGTTTCAGACGGTACTGAAAGTGTTGACCAAAGTTTTACTATAACGGTAGAAGCCGCGGTTGTGCCTAATTCTGCTCCAGTGGTTACTAGCACGGCCCTAACCATGGGCACCGTTGGAAGTAGTTACAGCTATACGCTCACCGCTACAGACGCAGATGCTGGCGATACACTGAGCTTCTCTTCGGTAACCCTACCTAGCTGGGCAGATTTTGATACCAGCACTGGCATATTATCAGGTACGCCTGATGCCGCTGGAGACTACCCTGTAGAATTGTCTGTTAGCGATGGCACTGACTCAACACCGCAAAGCTTTACTATTGTCGTTGCAGAAGCCTCCGCAGCGGTTGCATTAAGTATCTTCGAAACCATCGAACGTGCCGATTGGGCATCATGGCTTTGCTGCAATGCCACCTCAACAGGTGAAGTGGTTACAGATGATGATGCAACAAAAGATCAAGTCATGGAGTTTACAATTGATACCACTGGCGGCACGGTTGCTGGCTTTACCACACGTGAAGTTGACGGTGCGGTAGGTGGTATGCCATTTGACGCTTCAGCATTTACGTCAACGGGTGTATTACAGTTTGATCTTAAGTTAGTACAAAACGGGCCTGCAGGTGCACAACCCTGGGCACTGAAAATCGAAAGTAATGCGCAAAGCGGTGAATTCATTGAGCTACCTTTGACTGCAGCTAACGAAGGGCACTCAGCACCAGAAGTGGGTGTATGGCAAACCTATACATTTAATCTATCTGATTTATCTGGAAATTTAGACCAATCAGGCATCGATTTAGTCATGGTTTTCCCATTATTTACGGCTGCTGCAGATGGCATCGTGTTTAGACTAGACAATGTAAGAATCTTAGAGGACGGAGCTACTGCGCCACCACCGCCTGAAGAAGTTGCAGCACCTACAGATGTTGCATTGACTGTGTATGAAACAGCTGAACGTGCCGATTGGGCGTCTTGGTTATGTTGCAACGCTACTTCAACCGGTCAGGTAGTTGTAGATGAAGACGTTACCAAAGCGGATGTAATGGAATTTACAATCGATACTGGCGGTGGCACCGTTGCTGGCTTCACGACTCGTGCAGCTGATGGTGCGGTAGACGGCACGCCGTTTGACGCTTCAGGTTTCACCGCTACAGGCGTTTTGCAGTTTGATTTGAAACTGGTACAAAACGGTCCTGAAGGAGCGCAACCCTGGGCACTGAAAATCGAAAGCAATGCTAATGGCGCTCAGTTCATTGAGTTACCGTTGAGCAATGCTAATGAAGCACACTCAGCACCAGAAGTGGGCGTATGGCAGACATACACTTTTGACCTAGACAACCTAACAGGCTTTTTAGACCAATCAGGTATCGACTTGATTATGGTTTTCCCAGCGTTTAGTCCTGCTGCGGATGGCATTGTGTTTAGACTCGATAACGTCAAGATATTTAGAGATGGGAATTCATTTGGCACAAGCAGCGAGCCAGCAGGCCCTACGGCGGGTATTGCTGATGTTGGAGATACAGGTTTAGTGCTTAACGGAGGATTTGAAACAGGCACCTTAGAAAATTGGCTTGCAGAAGGTGCTGACATTGCTGTGGAGGCTGACGATTTGGGGACTAGTTTAGTTAAAATTGTCGCCCCAGAGGCACAGAACCCATTCATTCGACAATCACGCATTGGTGAGGGCGTTATTACACCAGGACAAGCCTTGACCGTTTCTTTTGATATGAGGGGAGCAGCGTCAGATGGTGGTGTGGTAAATGCATTATTGTTTACTGAGGCGCCATCTGGTGTGAGTAAAACCGATAACTTGGTTACTACCGTACCCACCGAAGGTTGGACTAATTACAGCTTTAATGTAACAGCTGGCTCCGATACTGAGTGGGGCGTAGCAATATTGCTTCAACCTGCATGTGGCGCAGTAGCGGGATGTGAAGTTACCGCTTATTTTGACAACGTGGTGATTACCGCTCAATAGCCATGCAGCCGTGTTTATTCACACGGGTTAGTGATTGAAAATTAAAAAAGGGTTCACGTTTAATTGTGAACCCTTTTTTTGCTTATATTGCGAAATAATTACGCTTCAATAATACCAGTAGATAAAAGGCTCTGGTGTTTCGCAGTTTAGGATATGCGAGCACTCAAGTGACCTCATAACTCACCGAAGTTAACAGTTTGCTGGATCAGCACCTATTTTTTTCTTCGCTTCAATACACGCTTGTTTGATTTTATCTGCGGCTTCAGCTTTTAACTTTTCTGCTTCGGCTGCTAATTCATCCGCTTTTTCTTTAGAAGCGTCTACTGCTTCGTCAGCAGAAGCTTTTGCTTCTTCTAGCATTTGTTCAGCGGCATCAGCACCTTCTGCAAGCGCTTCAGACGACGTTTCCATCGCGTTTTCAATTTCGGTGCTGGCTTCTTGCTGTGCCTCTTCTACGGACTCTTCTTGTTGCTCAGTGCACGCAGCAGTTAGAAATAAAGTAGACAATACAAGTGCAATTTTTAATTTTGGATATGACATTTTTTCATCCTTCTTATTGTTAGTGTTAGTGTTAGTGTTAGTGTTAGTGTTAGTGTTAAAAATCAAAACGGTTTCGATAAACCTCGTAAATCACTTTTAGTATGATTTATTTATTCATCAAGTGTTCAACAAAATAGTTGGTTTGCATCGTATATACATGTAGCGATGTACCCTCCCCTTCAACAATACCATCGCGACGGTTAGGATACGCTATAAAATCAAATTGACGATTATATTTTATAAAAATGTGGTGTTTGATGAAAAGTCTTGAGGTATTTATCAAAGTCGCATTACACAACCTTTAAAAATTGAGAAGTGTTATCAGGGGTTTTTCGACGCTTAACATAAGAAACAGATAACAGATAACAGATAACAGATAACAGATAACAGATGTTTACATACAAGCCATCAGATGCATCATTCTACAACACATAAAAAGCCCTCTTTATCATAAAGAGGGCCTTACATTCGATGACCTTATTACTGATAAAAGTAAATATTGTCTAGATATACTGAGTCGCTCGCCGTGCCCCACAACTGCACACTAAACATAATTAAGCTGGATGTATCAACATCGCTGCTGAGCGCAGAGAAGGGTAACTCTACCGTTACCCATTGATCTGTCGGCCATGTTTGCACCGAAGAGAACCCCGCGTTACCGTAAGATGGTATCACTTGGAATTGAGTTTGTGTGATACCCGAAGTGACATATAAATCAAACCGCAAGCCTGTGTAGTTTGATACATCTACGGGGCCACCTTGTATGCCATACTGAATGCCAGTAATACCACCGCTTTCACCGCCAGGAATAATTTGGAATTTAGCTATGCTGTCCCCAGCAATGTTAATGAGAGAAAAGCGTGGCGCTTTAAAAAAGTCATCATTCCAAAACGATATTGGTTTATCTAAATTAAGCGCATTGCTGAAAAGTACAAAGGCTTCATCATTAGTCGCTGTTGGAATGGGCGCAGCTATCGAGGGCCCCGGGTTCAAGGGCAATAAGGTCATCGTCAAACTCGCGTCACCTCCGCCAATCACTTGATTATCTTGCGCTGCCCCAAAGCCATTAGCCTCAACAATTACTTTGTGCTGCGCTTCAGGCAAGGTTAAAACAGCATTGCCGTTTACGTCAGTATTAGCGCTTATATCCCCTACTTTAACAGCAGCATTTGCAATAGGTGCATTCGATTCGTTAACGACATTTACGGTCATATCATAAGATACAGAAACACCTGAAAAGTAAATATTATCGACATAAACAGATTTCCCCTCTTCTCCCCAGAGTTGTATAACAATTAGCTGAAGTATGCTGCTGTTAAGCGTGTCAAAGCCGGCACCGTCGTTGTCCACGAGTTCATTAAAGGGCAGTTCTAAACTAATCCAAGACCCAGTAGTTGGGTTGATAAATGTCTGCTTGGCTCCACCATCTCTAGATACTAGCTGCACTTCAACCTGAGTTATACCTGGCTCAATATAAATATCCATGTTCCATGTAGTATGCTCGGATGCATCTAATTCACCGTTCTCAAATCCAAATTCGAGACCCGTAACTCCACCGTTTGTGCCGCCAGCAGTAATTGTATACTTGGCAAAGTTGTTTCCATTTATGTCACCTGTTGAATAGACTGGCGCATTAAAGTAGTTCGCATTCCAAACACCAATAAAGCTATCTTGTGCTAGTGAGTCACTATAAAGCACTACCACCTCATCATTTGCAAAACTTGGAGGCGCTGGTGCGCTTGTAGGAGGACCGGTAACCGGCTGAGGCTCTAGTGTTGTGAAGTAGACATCAGCAAGCAATATAGTGGTGCCTGCATCGCCTAAAAAGTTTAATGAAAACCATGTCATATCGCTAAAACCTGGCAGGGTCACTTCCATTTCTATCCAGCCATTTCCCAAATCCGTACCAGATGAAAAGTTGTATACAACTTGAGATTGCTGCTGTGTAGCGCTTTGTACTACCACATCAACACCTGTAAATGTGCCGGTGCGGACTTTAAATCTCGCATGGGTAAAACTTGAAATATCAACAGCGTTTTGAGGCTGATTGCCCCACGCAATCACCGTTCCCCAACCGGTGCTCTTAGTAATTTCTAATGCTTTAGCATAAGTAGTATCTGCCGGCCGGTCTGTATACTGAGTACCTGAAGACCATGTATCTCCCCAAAATTCCATAAAAAACGTATCGTTACTTTCAGAATGAAATATAAATGCATTGTCTACTGCTTGTGGGGCAGCATCAACATTTACCATACGAGTGATACTAGCTTCATTATTAGCGCTATCGGTAGCGGTATAGGTAATTGTATAAGAGCCAGCGACGCTAGTATCCACGTCACCGGTGATTATGGCAGTTAATCCTGTATCAACATTGTCGGTAACATTAGCACCTTGCTCTGTATAAGTTTGACCCACACTAAGTGTGATCACCGCTTCGCCAATTAAGGTAATCAACGGTGGCGAAGTGTCAGGTGCATCTTCTACAATAACCGTTCTGGTAACGCTGCTTGAGTTGCCAGACGAATCGATTGCAGTATAAGTTAGCGTGTAAGTTCCCGCTACACTGGTGTCTACACTTCCCGATACCGAGGCCGTTAATCCGGTATCAACATTATCAGAAACCGTGCTACCGGGTTCTTGATAGGCATCACCCACCGTCAAGGAAACATTTGTGCTGCCTAGCAATGAAATGACCGGTGGTACCGTATCAGCAGCGCTATCATCGCTGTCGCTGCTGCCACAGCCCAAGATGATAAACGACAGTAGTAAAAAGACCATGTACCTTGCGCTTGTTCTCATTTTTTATTCCTAACGATTATTTAACATAAACACCTCATAACGTTTACATACTACAGAGTTGCGCGAGGCTTGAACGAGAAAACAGATGAGATGAGTATTTTTTGAGGTGAGCGGGATATAAACGGGTTAAACAACGTGTTTTTGGCAAAACATTAAAATGTCACGCCTTGAACTGCCTCTATTTAATTGGATAAATAAAGGCAGCTATCATATCTGACTCAAAGTATGACACGTATCGTTTGCAAATTACCAAAACACATTTGCTACATGCTCGATGCACAAGGAGAGTTACTGGGGTGAAAGCTTATCTTCTATTGCCTTCTTAGGCGTGCGATCAGAGCGAAACACGCCCCAATTTTTTTCTGCAATACCATCTGGTTTGTCTTCTCCGCCTTTCCATTTTTCGTCAAACGCTTCGAAATAAAACGATACAATGCGATTGTCTGCTAACCATGTTGTATAGTCATCGAAGAAGATTTTTTGCGCATCTTCGCTTGCTTCACCAATAATGAGCCGTTCATCGCCGTTACTAGAAATAGAGCTTGTTGCCCAACCAGATTCGCCTAGTACAATTTGCTTGTTCGGAAACAGGGCTTGAATATCGTTAAATGTTTTTTCCGTCCACGGCACTGCATCTTCTAGGGTTTGAGAATTCCACATTGCATATGCATGAAGCACGATAAAATCGAGCGCTTGTGCAACCTCTTGACTCCAAGGCTTGTTCCAAAAGTTATAGTCGTCTGCCAAGGTCACAGGCACGTTTGTTTGTGCTTGTACTTTTTTCACCCATTCGATGTACTTCGGAATCTCATCAACCTGAAGTTTGTGTGCAGACCAATCCACAAATATCTCATTACCAAGATTAACGCTAACGATTATGTCCTCATACTCGTTTGCAAACCTGATAACTTCTGAAATTTGACGCTCATTTTCTTCATCAGTTTGTGTTGATGACAACCAAGCGCCCTGCATAACGCGCACAGGCAAATTATGTTTACGAATGGTTTTCAATACCGCCTCACTCGCGCTGTCTGCTGCATACATGCGGATAAGGTGCCATGAAATGCCTGTGCCCGAGGTCAGCAATAACATGTCTTCTAAAATATCCGCTTCAGAAGAAACACTTTTTTTATCTGGGCTCTCTCCATCACGATATGAGCCATAGGCAATGCCTAATCCAATCCATTTGTCATTGATCATAGGTTCGAAAACGCGATCCGTTTGCGAGGGTGTTTTAGGTTGTGATGTCATTTCAATTGCCTGTGTTGAAAAGCTAATAGTTGCCAACAATAGCGCCGTTGCAAAAAGTACTTTCATTTTGACTCATCCAGGATAAAAGTTGATTGAGGGATGTAATACCGAGTGCAGAAATTACGTTCAGCCCTTGGCAACCAAGTATCTTATGATTCTTTAAACGGTACTACTATTAAACCGCTTCGTCGTAGAATTTCAGTATATTGTCCGATTTAACGCAATAATACGTCAAAATTAACAAATTTGTCGTAATCTTACTACAACATTAAAAGCAAATGTCATATTATGTATGAAATTTAAAGATGGACGTAAAAGTGCATGTCACATTATCAAACAGCTGCTAAAGACCGCATACCGTTTGGCGAAAAGGCCGCATACGGGACCGGTACGCTCGTATTAAACCTGCTTCCGGCCGCCTTGGGTATCTTCGCATTCTTTTTGATAACGGCATTTGGCGTTGACCCAGTACTCGCTGGTTTGCTTGGTGGTCTTCCGCGTTTGTTTGATGCTATCACCGACCCGATTATGGGATTTATCACTGATAATACGAAATCTAGATGGGGACGACGGCGCCCTTATATTGTGATTGGTGCAATCCTAAGTGGTACTTGCTTCGCGTTACTCTGGCAACTTGACCCAGAAAACTCTCAAAACTATACGTTTTGGTACATCTTACTGTTTTCTCTTGCCTTCACTGTCGGCAATACCATGTTTGCGACACCATTTGTGGGCCTTGGGTATGAGATGACTTCTGACTACAACGAACGCACCCGCCTTATGGCAATGTCTCAGTTTTTAGGTCAAATTGCGTGGATGATAGTGCCTTGGTTCTGGGTCATGATTGCCGATCCAGACTTATTTGAAACCCAAGCTGAAGGGGTTCGCCATCTAGCTATTTATGTTGCCGGTGTATGTATTGTTTTAGGTATTGTTCCGGGGCTTTTTTGCAAAGGCATAGACAGTAAAAATATTGAAAACCGTGCAGAAATCTCTTTTAGCAACATTGTCAGCAACGTATTGGCGATATTTAAAAGTATTGCACAAGCCTTTAACAACACCGCTTTTGTAAAGTTATGCTCAGCGACGTTTCTTGTGTTTAACGGTTTTCAATTAGTCGCGTCATTTAGCTATTTTATCATCGTTTTTCATATGTTTAACGGTGATTACGGTGCTACCGGATCGTGGCCTGCTTGGTTTTCTACTGTAAGCGCTTTCATGACAGCCTTTTTAGTCATCCCCATTGTGAGCTGGATGGCAACTAAATGGGGCAAACGAAACGCTTTTATTATCTCCACCGCTATATCAATCGTTGGCTATGCATTAAAATGGTACGGCTTTAACCCTGAAAACCCATGGTTAATATTCATGCCAATTCCTTTAATGTCATTTGGGATCGGCGGATTGTTTACCCTCATGCTGAGCATGACGGCAGATGTGTGTGACCTCGATGAGTTAAACAACGGCATGCCAAGAAAAGAGGGCACCTTTGCTGCAATTTATTGGTTAATGGTGAAGTTAGGACAAGCACTAGCCCTTATTTTAAGTGGCATAGTGTTAAAGTTTGTTGGTTTTGATGCGGGTGTTGCCACACAAACCGCAGAGACGATGACACAGTTGAGGCTTGCAGATATTATTATCCCTGCAAGCACCGCAGCACTGGCGATCGCGGTCATGTGGAAATATGATATTAGCGAAGAAAAAGCGCACGAAATTAAACAGAAATTAATTGAACGACGTGGTGAATTTTAAGCCTTAGGTATAAATAACGAAGAAAGATATAACTGTGTTTGAGAAGCTAGGCGCATGCTGGTAATTTACATAAATTATCAGGCCAAAAATGCCTCAAACGCCAATTAGAAATAAAACAATAATAAAAACCAAGAGCTTTAAGCCTGCCCCTGTAGAGGTGTGAGCGGCTTAAAAATGGGAATGCAATGAACAATCATAATCTTAGCGACACACAAAACTTAAGCGAAGTGAACGGCACCTTTGTAACCGTTAACGACGAGCGGTATTATTTAATTGAAAACGTCGACCAAATTCCTACGTTTTTTATTAGCCTGATTTCAGACAACGATCATTGGATGTTTATTTCATCAAACGGCGCGTTGACTGCAGGTAGAGAGTCCTCCGAGACAGCCCTGTTTCCTTATGAGTGCGTGGATAAAATTTACGACGATTATCTCAATACTGGTAGCAAGACTATCTTAAGAGTATCTCATAACGGTAAGATTGTTAGGTGGGAGCCGTTTAACCGTGAGCACGATGGCATTTTTTCGACTCAACAAAATTTGTATAAGAGCACACTTGGCAACAAAATGTGTTTTGAAGAAATTAATCACGACCTTGATATCACATTCAGATATTACTGGGAAACAAGTAATAAGTTTGGCTTCGTCAGGCGTTGCGAGCTAGTCAATGCAGGTTCTGCCCAGAGGCAGATTGATGTCCTCGATGGGCTTCAAAACATCTTACCAGCAGGAACACCAAAGTTTACCCAAACCGTGTCGAGTAATTTGGTGGATGCATATAAATGGTCAGAGCTACTGCCCTCCTCTACCATTGCTTTGTACAGCCTCTATTCGGGCATTACCGACCGCGCCGAACCTTGTGAAGCGCTCAAAGCCACCACGGTATTTTCCATGGGTTTAGACAGCCCGACCATCTTGTTAAGCGCAAATCAACTTGCCTTATTTAAGCAAGGCAAAGCTATTTCCACAGAACAGGATAAACGCGGCATTCGCGGCGCTTATTTTGTCAACAAAACGCTTACCTTGCCTGCTAACGCTAAGCAAGAGTGGATGATTGTCGCAAATATAGAGCAAGCTCAGACCCAAATTGCTGAACTACAAAATAGCTGCAAGAACACTGAACAACTTGCTGATAGTATTTCTCAGTCTGTTGCACAAGGCAGTAAAAAACTATCGTCCATCATGGCCGCGGCCGATGGATTTCAAGCGACTAATGAAGAAAACGTTAGTGTACACCATTATGCAAACACGCTGTTTAACGTATTGCGTGGTGGCATATTCAATGACCAGTATCGCATTGTCAGCAAAGATTTTATTAGCAATATTGAAGTGTTCAATAAAGAGGTCTACCAACAGCACAAAGCGTTCCTCGCATCTTTACCTGCTTCTATATCGTTATCTGATTTACACGCACAAGTGCTTACCCAAGGTGATACGCAACTAGAGCGTCTCACCATGGAATATCTGCCCATATATTTCGGCCGCAGACATGGCGACCCAAGCCGTCCTTGGAATCAATTTTTGATCAAGCTTCAAGACGCTGATGGCGAGCCACTGTTAGGTTATGAGGGGAATTGGCGTGATATCTTCCAAAACTGGGAGGCTCTTTCTTTTAGCTACCCAGAGTACATTGAAGGGATTATTACCAAGTTTGTGAACGCAAGTACCATTGACGGTTACAATCCCTATCGTATTACCAAAGAAGGAATCGATTGGGAAGTAGAGGAGCCAGATGATCCGTGGAGTTATATAGGCTACTGGGGTGATCATCAAATTATCTATTTGTTGAAGATGCTCGAAATGTCACAGCACTTTCATCCAAACCGTCTGCAAAACATGTTGGGTAAACGTATTTTTTGTTATGCGAATGTCCCCTATCGCATTAAAGACTTTGATGCACTGCTCAAAGACGCCAAAGATACGGTTGTGTTTGATGAAGCACTGGCACATAAAATTGAAAAGCGCACTCAAACTATGGGTGCCGATGGCAAATTGTTGCTTGATGCCAACGGCCAAGTCTATCTAGTGAACTTGCTAGAAAAGCTCTTAGTTCCGCTACTATCAAAACTAGGAAACTTGGTCATTGACGGTGGCTTATGGCTCAATACGCAGCGCCCAGAATGGAATGATGCAAATAACGCGTTAGTAGGCCAAGGCCTATCGATGGTTACCCTTAACTATCTGCGTCGCTATGTTTCGTTTATGCAAAAATTATTGCAACAGCAAACCGACGATATGAGTTTATCAGCACAAGTCGCTCGCTGGTTACACGACACAAAGGCGACATTGGCAGGCGTTGTTCCCTTACTGTCGGGTGCACCCGTCACCCCTGAACTGCGATACGATGCGCTTGATAAACTTGGGCGCGCTGCCAGTGATTATCGATTGAAGGTTTATGAGCAAGAGGGTTTTAGCTCTTTGACAAGCGTCAACCTTAGCGATGTGCATGCCTTATTAGCAGACTCACTTACCGTCATCGACCACACCATCAATAATAGTATTGGCGAGGACGGCCTTTATCAGGCATACAACCTACTGGAAATAGAGGGTCATAAGGCGAGGGTAAACACGCTATATCCGATGTTAGAGGGGCAAGTCGCAGCATTAAGCTCAGGATTACTTGATGCACAGCAGGTAGTGAAGGTTACCGATGCGCTTTATAACAGCGACATTTACCGGCCAGATCAAAAGACCTTCTTACTCTACCCTGATCGTCCACAAACAAAGTTCATGCACAAGAACCTTGTTGACAAACACGAGATCTCTGCGATTTCTTCACTACAGCTCATGCTAGAAAATGGCGACAAGAAGCTCATTGCGACTGATATAAATGGTGCGGTGCGATTTAATGCCGCCCTCGTTAATAAGAGTGAACTGCGTGAGCGTTTAGAGGCTATGACTCAGCAATACGCAAAACTGGAAAGTGAAAAAGACGCAATATTAGCGCTTTACGAAAAAACCTTTGACCATCAATCATTTACCGGGCGTTCTGGTGGTATGTTTGGTTTTGAAGGATTGGGAAGCGTGTATTGGCACATGGTATCTAAGCTATTGCTGGCATTAGCGGAAAATTATGTAAAAGCCTTGACCAAAAATGAAAGCGCTACCATTGTTCATCGCCTTGGTACGCTGTATTACAAAGTCAGAGAGGGGATAGGATTTAACAAGACTCCGGGAGAATATGGTGCCTTCCCAACCGACCCTTATTCTCACACACCAAAACATGCAGGTGCACAGCAACCGGGCATGACGGGGCAAGTCAAAGAAGAGCTTATTAGTCGCTTTACCGAGTTAGGCATTATGCTGCACGATGGAGAAGTAACGATTAATCCTTCATTGTTGCGCAAACAGGAGTTTATTACTGAGTCGCGCGATTTTTGGTACCTAGACACCTCAAATGAATGGCAGTGTTTGGACTTATCCGGAGGTACGCTGGCATTTACTTGGTGTCAAGTACCTTTTGTTTATCAGTTACGTGAGGGCGATTCAAAGACGACATTAACCATGCGCGACGGTAGCCAGATAAATAACACTCACATGGGACTGTCTGCAGAGCAGGCGACCGAGCTATTCACTCGCAGTGGCAATATTACAAAGGTTGTGGTGACGGTGAGTCCTAAGATATTGTTTAGCGCTTAAACGTTCGTGCTTACATAAGGACACGCACCTGCGTGTCCTTTTTATTTGACTAGCGAAAATTCTTTGTATTCACCACTGGCTGAATCAGTTGCGATCCATACATAAAACTTACCCGCCTCAGTAATGCGCGTATTGTGTTGTCCATAAAAACCCAGTAAGTCTTCGGTGATTTCAAAGCTTACATTCACTTTGCTTTTTGCCTTTACATGCACTCGTCTGAACCCCTTCAATTCCTTGATAGGACGGGTGGTACTTGCAACCAGATCACGAATATATAACTGAACTATCTCATCGGTATCAAAGTCACTTTCGTTACTAATATCCACAGAAACATTCAGAGGTTCATGCGCTGACATTTGTTGGCTACTAAGCATCACCTCAGAGTACTGCAAGTTCGCATAGCTAAGACCAAAACCAAACGGATACAGCGGACTAAAATGCACATCGAGATGATTAGAAGCCATACCTAAAGATGTCTGTGCCGCTCTAATCGGTATGTCATTTTGATGCACAAAACTTTCTTGTGTTACCGGACGCCCCGACATTTTCTGTGAATAATACAATGGAATTTGTCCAACGGCTCTAGGGAAGGTAACCGGCAATTTTCCAGACGGCATTGCATCGCCACATAATAAGTCAGCAATGGCCGACCCGCCCATGGTGCCAGGATGCCAAGCATAGAGAACGGCGTCCACCTTATCAGTTTCCGCACCGATAGTGAGGGGCCGTCCCGCCATCACTACTAACACAACCGGTTTGCCTAATGCGACAATTTCATCCAAGAGATCACTTTGTGCACCAGGCAGGTCAATGTTTGACCGACAGTGCGCTTCACCAGATAAGATGGATTCCTCACCGAGCACCATGATCACTACCTCAGACTGTTGCGCCGCTTCAATCGCTTCTTGAAACCCCTCGTTTGAAAACGTTCTAGAAGTATCTAGCCCTTTTGCATAATGAATGTGGCCATTATTGCCAACTTTTGCTCTCATCGCTTCGGCACATGTAATGCTGTAGCGCTCATCCCCATCAAATATCCATGTACCTAGTTGCTCGTATTTGTCATCTGCCAAAGGTCCAATGACTGCAATGTGATTGGTTAAGCGGGTATTAATGGGTAGCACATGAGCATCGTTTTTTAGCAACACGCAACTCTTTATCGCCGCTTGTTTGGCAGCTTCTAGATGCTCGAGGTTAGCGCGCTCGGGAAATTTACTCGAATCGGTATACGGGTTCTCAAATAAACCTAACGCAAATTTAAGATAGAGTATGCGCGTGACCATTGCATCAATGTCTGAATGCCTAACTGTTCCAGCTTCAAGCAAAGCCGGTATATTCTGTGCATAGCATCGACTGACCATCTCCATATCAACCCCAGCGTTTGCCGCTAATTGCGCCGACTGGGCATTATTTTCAGTCAATCCATGCACGCTAAGGTCTTCGATAGATGCCCAATCACTGACAATAAAACCTTTAAAGCCCCACTCTTTTCTAAGCACATCATCCATCAACCATTTGTTACCGCTCGCTGGCACACCATTTAGGTCGCTAAAAGACGTCATAAATGTCGCGACTCCCGCATCAGCAGCCATTTTAAACGGAGGAAATACGGTGTTTCTAAGTTCATTCTCACTAATATTTGCAAAGTGATAATCGCGTCCACTCTCGCTGTATCCATAACCGGCAAAGTGTTTTGCACAAGCAGCTATCGAAGTTGCGTCTTGTAAGTCTGTGCCCTGGAAACCTGTTACCATTGCCCTGCCTAAACGCGCGCACAAGAAAGGGTCTTCACCCAAACTTTCGGCGATACGCCCCCAACGAGGGTCTCGGGTGATATCGATCATTGGCGCGAAGGTCCAATTTACGCCTTGACTCGCGGCCTCACATGCGGCGATGCGAGCACCCTGCTCAATGGTTTGCTCGCACCACGTGGCAGCTTGGCCCAACGGAATCGGAAAGACCGTGGTAAACCCATGAATCACGTCTCGCCCAATCAAAAGCGGAATGCCGAGTCTTGATTCCTCCACCGCAATGCGCTGCAGTTCGTTGACTACCGACGCATCGACCTCGTTGATTACCGAACTGACGTTACCGGATTGAATGTTAGCGCGAAGATGATCACTTATATGGCCGTCCTCGCCGGAGAACTGATTCAGTTGCCCTAGCTTTTCGCTGAGCGTCATGTCAGCTAACAAGTCCTTAGCCCTTGCCAAAGCATGCTTATCATAATAGGTGTTGTGTGACATAGGGTTCCCCTGCTTGTGCTTTAAGCGATGAAATAGTGGTTGAAGTGAGCCGGTGAATATCGTTTAAGTGACAGTAAACGCTAAACCCGTTGAGAAATACTGTCGCGTAAAATAACTTCTGGACTAATAATATGTTCAAACGATATGTGCCGTTTCTGATAAACCTCGTTTAATATCCACTGCGCAGCAACCTCGCCAATCCTCTGGGTTGGGTAGTTAACCGTACTTAGGCGAGGTGATAAATAATGACAAAACTCTAAGTTATCAAAACCAATTACAGAGATATCGTTCGGCACATCTAAATTGAGTTGCCTGAATGCTTCAATTGCCCCCGATGCCATTTCATCGTTACCACAAGCAACGGCCGTGAAAGGCAAACCCGTTTCTAAGAGGGATTTAGCCCCTTGCAAACCACTTTTAGCTTGAAAGGTACCTTCATAAGTGAGAAGAGGTTCATAAGCAAGCCCAGCTTGAGCGAGTGCGCGTTTATGCCCATTCAGACGCGCCTGACCATCTGCTTTCCATAATGAACCTGCAATATAAGCAATATGCTCATGGCCCGCTTGAACAAGGGCTTGGGTCGCCAAAAGTCCGCCTAACTCATTATCAAGCGCAACGCATCGCTCTCCAATCTCTTTGATAAATCGGTTTACCACAACAAATGGAATATTTTGCGCTGCTAGTGCAATAAGATATTCGTCGCTAACGGCCTCTACGTGTAGGATAAGCGCGTCGCATCGACGTGCAAGCAAATAATCGATAGCGTCTTGCTCTTCAGTCACGTTACTGTGGCCCGCCGCGACATACATGTGCTTATTTGCTTTACGTAAAACCGCTTCAGTCCCAGACATCATGCTACCAAAAAAGAAGCCGTGTAGTTCTGGGACCACATACCCAACGGTATTGCTTTTACTCGAAGCTAACGATGCTGCGATGCCGTTGTGTCTGTATTGTAGCGCCTTCATAGCATGAGTAACCTTGCTACGCGTTGCTTCTCTCACTGACTCTGGACTATTTATCACTCTAGAAACAGTTGCCGATGATACGCCAGCCATTTCAGACACCTGTTTGATAGTACTCAAAACAATTAACTCTCTTTTACTTTAATAACTTATTACATCAGTTGCGTAATTATTATTACACATGTTTGGAGCAACACACTGAAGTTTTATATCCTTTGTCAGGACAACGTCAATTTGCACTAATATCCCGAACGTCGCTTTGCTGTTAACCCTGTTAAAGTAAAAAATCGCCGACAAACAGTTTAAATCCTGCACTTTATTGGTAAATAAGTTAACAAATTGTTGTACATGTATTTTTACAAAACGTTAATAATCACCTGTAAATACCTAAAACCTTATTTATTACAGTGCATTAGCTTGTTGCGGGCAACCTCTAACCGCAAGCAAGTAAACATTAAATACTAAATGTAAGCGTTTACATTTTATTATCATTAATTTATTATCGCAACATGTAATACTGAGCCGGTTACATTTTGTTTACATATTGCTAACAGTGGCAATACGATTGCAGAATGAAAAGCAATCTTTGTGCGGGATGCAAATGGAAGAGTCTCGTCTTATTGTGAACTTAGGTAAGACTGGTTGATGCAAGAGCAAAAAGCGGCAAAGTATTTTTACAATGCTCGCGAATGATTTAGGAAATCGATAAGGCGAATCATCAGGACGTGCTTATCGTTAAATTAACAAAAATAACGAGAACATCAAGTTAACCGGGAGAAATGCCGTATGACCATACACAACAAATGGGCGTTGATAGCAATAGCTACAGGCGCCACCCTAACCCTAAGCGGGTGTCAAAACGATGATGAAGCCATCGGCGGCACACTCGAAAACCCGCCTGCCCCAACGTCGGCTGCATACGAACTTGTATGGGCAGACGAATTTGATGGCAATGCGGTTGACCTCACCAAGTGGGAAATTCAATTGGGCGATGGTTCGTCCGTTGGCCTACCTGGCGGTTGGGGCAACAACGAGCGCCAATACTACACCGCCGATAATATCTCGGTAGAGGACGGTCTTTTAGTAATTGAAGCCCGCGCTGGCGACTCTCCTGATCCGGACTTTGATTTCACCTCCGGGCGCTTGCGCACACAAGGTCTTTTTGACTTTACCTACGGACGCATTGAAGCAAGCATTCAAACGCCAGCAGGTTTGGGTATGTGGCCAGCGTTTTGGACTTTAGGCAGCGACCCATCTCCATTTGGTGTCTGGGCTGCACGCGGCGAAATAGATATCATGGAGTCGTTTGGACAAGCGACACCGTTTATTGCAGGCACCGTGCATTTTGGCCAGCGCTTCCCGTTAAATGAGCGGGTAGGTAAAAACTTCGACATTGACCCGAGCGAAGGCTTCAATCAATACGCGGTAGAGTGGGACTCTCAGCGTATTCGTTGGTTTGTTAACGGGGAACATTATTTTACGGTGAGCCGTGAAACATATTGGAACTATTATTTTGAGAACCAGTTAAACGGTTTTGTATCTGGCGCAGAAGACGCACCATTTAACGAAAACCAGCACATCATTCTAAACCTTGCAGTTGGGGGTAACCCAACGGGTACTCCTAACCCAAACGATACTGACGTATTCCCCGGCCAAATGCTAGTTGACTATGTGCGAGTATATCAATGTCCTCTAGCCCCAGTAAGTGACGGCCTAGGGTGTGAAAACAGCATTGACCAGGTAGACCCGTTCATTATCACCCAAGGTGGTGATGGCACTCCTCCTCCTCAAGATGTAGTGATTACCGAGTTCAACCTCTATAACAACGGCACAGGTGCACTTTTCCCTGATAGCAATAGTGAGCGTCAGCTTAACATAGGTGTATTCGACAACAGCGGTGCATTAACCGTTGAAGAAGTTGAATCGAGCGATGCAGATCGCGGGTTGGTTATTGAAATAGAAACAACCGGCGGCGGCAATATTCAAATTAACGATTTAGCTGGCGGAACATTTGAGCTATTTGGCGTGGGTAACGCAAATGACAATGAATTCTTCGGTGGTGAATTGAAGTTTGAAGTATTCGTAGATAGCGCAAATACAACCGCTACAGCCCTTCAGGTTGGCGTAGATAGTGGCTTCCCTGACGTTGGATTCGTCCAGGTTCCGTTAACCGATATCGCATTAGACCAGTGGACGACAGTTTCGTTGGCGTTAAGCGACGTTATCCAGGGTAATCGTGGTGCATTCGGTGGAAACCCGCTTAATATTGAAGAAGTAGTCAACCTAATCATACTAGAGCCTGTTGGCGGTGCTGCTCGCATGCAGTTTGATAACATCCGCTGGTTATGTGGGGCTCCTCAGTCTCGCCCTTGCGGAATCGTTAGCGTTACTACTGTGCCTCAAAACGTCTTTATCGATAGCGTAGACCCTTTGTTTGACTTTGGAATTGGTGCTGTTGACAGCGGCTCAGGCTTTGCAACCTACACCGATGGCACCAACCCAGACGGTGTAAACAAAATCGAGTGGGAAATCATTACCGATGCTGACGCAGCTCGTGACCAAGTCATCGAAATCACATTTAATGGTGATGGCGAAAATGGCGTATGGTTTATTGCAACCGACCCTATTGATTTATCGAGCTACAACAACGGTGCGGTTGTGTTCGATTTATTCGTGACAGACATTGGTAGTGATACCAATACCATTACAATGCAAATTGACTGTGTCTTCCCTTGTACAAGCGGACCACAAGACCTTGGCAGCCCTGCTGAAGGCGAGTGGATTGAAATTGAAATCCCTCTGGCTCAGCTTATTGGAAGTGGTTTGAACACCGCTTCGGTAAGCGCAGGCTTAGTTCTTGCCACAACAGATGTAAATGCCACTGCGGTATTTTCAATCGACAATGTGCGTTGGGAGCCTACAACTGATATTGAAGAAATGGAGACGCCTCCACTTCAATTCTTTGCTGATTTTGAAGGGGTTGACCCTGAAGGTGGAACGTTAGGTGGTAACTGGCAAAGCTTTGGTACGGTATTTAATGCTGCAGGAGACTTTGTATATAACTACGGTGCTCCGTTTGCGACACCATTGAGCGATGTAGCTTTTGCGAACATTACTACTGACCAAGGTGGCGATGCTCAAGGTGAAAGACAGCTTGTTTTGTTCAATGATTACAACAATGCAGACCATAATAATGGCTTGTTTATTGAAGCAGCAACGTTCCAGCAAGTAACGCTTACTGCAAATGATAATGGTGTGTATACCTTTAGATTTGACGCACGTGCGCCAGATGCTGGAGCGATTGAATCGCCAACCACTGCTAAGGCCTATGTACAGACACTTGACCCTGCCAATGGTTTTGCTACCACGGGCCGCGTAGAAATTGATCTTTCGATGATTACTAGCACTGAATGGCAAACGTACTCGGTAGATTTCGCAATTAACGGCGAGACGATGGCTGGACAATTGTTAGAATTTGGTTTCTCTAACCGAACCACTGGCTTCGCGGCTTCTGGTATTGTCTTTGATAATGTTGGTTTCAATGTTTCAACTGGAGGCATTAGTTATACGGGTAACTTTGAAGGCCTCGATGCTTCAGCTGGTGAAATTGGTGACGGATGGAATAGCTTTGTTGCCGTATTTAATAGCGCTGGCGACTTTGCCTATGGTTACGGCCCTTTCCCATCGCCGAACGGCACAGGCAACATTTCACAAATTGCATCGGGTGAAGAAGGTCCTGACCAAGGTACGCAATATCTAAACGCGTTTAGCGATTATGGGAATGTTGACCATGGCAATGGCTTTCTAATTGAGGCTCTTACCTTCCAAGAACGTACCTTCCCGGCATCTGCAGCTGGTACATATACCTTCGCCTTTGACGCAAAAGCGCCATCCACCGGTGGAATAGAAGCACCGACTACGGCATTTGCCTTTATTCGCACGCTCGACCCTAACAACAGTTTTGGTATTAGTGCCGAAGTTAGGCTCGATATGACTGATGTCAGCAATACCGATTGGGCAAGGTTTTCGCTCGAACTAGCGCTAGGTGAAAATCTAGATGGCCATATACTCCAATTTGGCTTTTCCAATAGTGCTACCGCCTTTAACCCTAGCGGCATTTACTACGACAACGTAGATATGTCTCGGGCAGAATAAGGAAATTACCAATGAAACATCACAACAACAAAGTAAACGTATCGGGACAAAGTCTTATGAACGTACACTATAAGAAAACAAACAGAGTATGCACAGCGATAGCGCTCGCAGCGTTGACGTCTTTCACGAGCACAGCCTTGCATGCACAAGAAGAAGAAACGCAAGAAAAGAAAGAAGCAGAGGTTGAGCGTATTCAGGTCACGGTAGAACGCCGTTCCCAAGATATTCAAGACTTAGCAGGTACTGCATTTGCCTTTTCAGGCGAGGACTTGAAATCTCAAGGTATTCAAGACATCACTGATATCGCTGAGTCTATTCCGGGGCTAGAAATCGGTAATAACCAAGGTAATGTAGAAGTATGGATACGTGGTATTGGTAGTTCAAACAATACTGAGCTTGGCGACCCGGCAGCAGCGACTCACTTAGATGGCGTATATATCCCTCGCCCGTCTGGGATTGGTTCCGCGTTCTTCGATATTGCACGAGTGGAAGTAAACGTCGGTCCTCAAGGTACACTTCGAGGCCGTAACGCAACTGCTGGTTCTGTTAATATTATTCCGTGGCGTCCAGCTATTGATCAATGGAACGGAAGTGCAGAAGTAGAGCTTGGTAACTACGACCAGCGTTCTTTTTCTGGCGCGTTAAATATTCCGGTTAACGAGCGTCTCGCATTTCGTATTGCTGGTACTAAGGTAGACCATGATTCATATTATAACGATGTTGGTCCCTTAGATTTAGAGCTTGCTGAGGCTGCCGATAATTTAGGCCTGCGTTTTCAAGCTTTGTATGAGGCAACAGACGACTTAAGTATCTATTTCTCTTATGACTTTGCGCGCGAGCAAGGCACCGGCTATACCGGTACAAACTATGCACTTCCTTTAGGCTTAGGCATTGATCCTGACGATATTGAAGACCCTAGAGACGTTGTTGGTCGTGGCTTTACGCCAATTCAAGATACGATACATGATGGCTTTAAAGTTGAGATATCTTGGGACTTAGGCGAAGCGATTCTTGAATATAACGGAAGTTATCGTGATCTGATTTATGATTATCAGGCAGCTACGCCTCTATCGCCAGATTTCCCTGGCGTATTCGAAGCGCTTCAACCGCTTGACCAAGCATTAGATGACTTCTCTCGTTTTCAGTTCCTAACAGATTCTGAATCAATCATTCACGAGTTACGTTTGCTATCTGACGACGACATGAGTCGCCTTACCTACAGCGCAGGTATTTTCTTATTTGATGAGCGTCAACAAACGTTTTTAGCATCAGCGGGAGACCGCGGTGGTTTCTTCCAAGGTGCTGAGTTTAATCAGCCTAACACCGATACCGATTCGTTCTCTATTTATGGCGATGCGACATACGAGTTTAGCGCCGACACACGTTTAACGTTAGGCTTACGCTATACGAAAGATACCAAAACTCGACAAGGCGTAAACGCTCGCTATGCGTTTGCGTTAGGCGGGTTTGATGTAAACACAGGTAACACTTTCGGTTGTTGTATGGGTGCTCGTGTGGGCACAGAAGGGTTTGCCTTCGCGGGCTTTGACCGTACTATTTACGATCCCGATCTTGACGGAAGTGGCGCAGTTTCAGATGAAGAATTCTTAGCATTCTACTTTGATGGTATTGCCCAGTTTGGTCAACGCGACACCCTTGATGACATTTTTGCAAATGGCATCACCCCAGGTGGCGCCGATGTGCGTCCAGCATGCACTGATTCAGACGTTACCGATAGTCTGATTTGTAATGCTGATGGAACACATTCATTTGCCGTTCCAATCTCACCAAATAATTCTATTACGGTACAAGACGGTCGCATCGACAATTCGTTTGTTGATTGGCGTATCCGTTTAGAACATGACATAAACAACGATCAATTAGTTTATGGCTTGATTGCTACAGGTCATAAAGCCGGTGGCTTCAACGATACTTTCAGCGACCCTACAACAGGCATCACGCTAGCACCTACCTATCGTGAAGAGAGCGTCACGTTGTTTGAGTTTGGCTCTAAAAACGAGTTTGATTTAGGTGATATCCCTACTACCTTTAACTTCTCTGCTTTTTACAATGACTACCGTGATCAGGTTTTTACCAATCTTCTCTCGGTTGAACAAGCATTAGAATTTAACTCAGGTGCACCAGCAGATCCGCTAGATGCAACACCTGGCGCATTGGTTGTATCGTTTAGCTTCAATGCTGCCGACTCAGCCATTTACGGCATGCAGTTTGATGGAAAATTTGAACTACCCTATGACATCAACTTCAAATGGACAGCGCTTTGGTTAGAAGCAGAAATTGAAGACAGTCAAGACATACAAGACTCTCGTTTCCAAGCAGATGTTGCGCCTGACGAAGCAGTATTCCAGTCAATTGATGGAAATCGCTTACCTCGCACTCCGCGCTTCCAGTTAAATGCGACCTTGAGTCAGGTGTTTGATATCGATTCAGGTACGATTGATTATGTGGTCTCTGCAGGTTGGCGCGACGAGCAGTTCCTCACCATTTTCAACAGCGTAGATTATCAGAATCCAGACAATCCTCGTCGTCGCCTAGACGACAGCGTAGATGCATACTGGACAGCTGATGCTGGTATTGGTTACTCACACGGTGACGGTGCATTACGTTTTGAAGCCTATGCCAACAATTTGTTTAATGAAGTGCGCACTGCAGCGACCATCATTACGCAGTTTGATAACACACGCTTCTTTACGCGTCCTAGAACATTCGGTGTTCGCGTTCGCTACACTTACTAAGCAAAGCATAAAAGGCACCTCTTAATCGAGGTGCCTTTTTTATTTGTAATATTGGTGATAAAAACACATGCAAAAGCCGCCTAACAATAAAGGATTTACGTACGCCCTAGTGGTTGCATTGGGTGGCTTTTTGATGGGTTTTGACGCATCCGTTATATCGGGTGTTGTTTCATTTATCGAATCAGAGTTTCAGCTCGATAAGCTTCAAGTTGGTTGGGCGGTTGCTTCACTCACGCTGACGGCTTCTTTGGCTATGCTTATCGCCGGACCATTGAGCCAACGGTTTGGTCGAATCTCCATTCTCAAACTAGCGGCATGCTTGTTTGCAGTATCAGCGATATTATCGGCACTAGCACCAAACTATTTTTGGCTAGTCGCAGCGCGCATGCTCGGCGGATTTGGCGTGGGGGCAGCTTTAATTATAGCGCCGATGTACATTGCAGAATCATCACCGCCCGAACTCAGAGGTCGGAGGGTTTCACTCAATCAACTCAACATTGTAATTGGAATTTCAGCGGCGTTTTTTACTAACTACGCGATATTACTTTTCGCTCAGTCTGCGATGTTTGGCATTGACTTACAAAACGCATGGCGCTGGATGCTTGGCATCGAAGCACTTCCAGCTATCTTATACTTAATTGGGCTGTATATCGTGCCAGAGAGCCCGCGATGGCTGATGCTAAAAGGCAGAGATACCGAGGCGAACGAAGTACTCGACGCATCCATTGGAACACAAAAAGCACACATTGAAATAAACAATATAAAAACAGATCTTGCACGCCCTGAACATAAAACTCCAGTACTTGAACTGTTTCAGAAACCTTTACGGCTAGCTCTTTTTCTAGGCTTAACTTTAGCCATTACACAGCAAATTACCGGCATAAACGCTATTTTCTTCTATGCCCCTATGATATTCGAACAATCTGGTATTGGTACAAATGCCTCGTTTGTTCAGGCCATTTTGGTTGGGCTAACAAACTTAGTATTTACTTTACTAGCGATTGCCTTTATCGACAAAGTGGGGCGTAAACCACTTCTTGTGTTCGGTCTCAGTGGAATAGCGTTCTTTATGATGATGCTGGCATATCAATTTTCTAATGCACAATACATTATATCTGCTACAGACTTACAAGGCTTTGATGGTGTTGTCCTTAGCCAACTACAAAGTATTCAGGAGCAGGTATTTGCCTCAGATATAGCATTTAAGACAGCATTATCTATAACCCTAGGCACTGAGCAAGCTCTTAGCTTAGAAGCTGAATTACTCGCAGCGGCGATTAATATCAACGCCACTTGGGTTTTAATTGGCATTTTAGGATTTGTTGCATGTTTTGCAGTTTCTATAGGTCCGGTAATGTGGGTGCTTTTTTCAGAGTTATTTCCAAACCGACTACGAGCCATTGCTATCTCATGCGTGGGTCTGGTAAATTCAGCTGTGAGTTTTTTAGTTCAGCTCGTATTCCCCTGGGAATTAGCCAACTTTGGTAGTGCCCTCACATTTGCTATTTATGGCACCTTTTCGATTATTGGACTGGTAATTGTTATACGATGGTTACCTGAAACTAAAGGACGCAGCCTGGAGTCTATAGAAGTATTGTTAAACCCTAATTCGGCAAAAGCCTAAGGAGCATCTTGATGCGATTATTGAAACATATGAAACTTTTCGTACTCTCACTATTGTGCTGTGCACTCTCAATATCTGCTTTTGCTCAAGCAATTAAAGTTGAGATCGTACAAACAGAAGATGGTGGATACCAACTTCTGCGTGGCGGAGAGCCATATGTGATTAGAGGGGCTGGTGTTGACGGCGCCAGCTTAGAAGAACTAGCCTCCTACGGTGCAAACTCCTTTAGAACCTGGTCTATCGATGGTGGGGTTTATCCTGCCGCTGAATTGCTTGATAAGGCACATAAACTTGGCATGACTGTTTCCTTAGGTTTAGATTTTGCGAGGGAAAGACACGGCTTTGATTATAACGACCCAGAAGCAGTAGCCGAGCAACTTGAGCGCACGCGACAAAGCGTACTCGCGCATAAAGACCACCCTGCCCTTTTAACGTGGTTTATTGGTAATGAGTTAAATTTTGATTTTACCAATCCTGCTGTTTACGACGCGGTAAATGATGTTGCATTGATGATTAAAAAAATAGACCCTAACCATCCAGTAACAACAACTCTTGCCGGCTTTGACAAAAAAGCAATGGAAGCGGTTGTAGAGCGAGCCCCTGCCCTAGATTTTATAAGCTTTCAATTGTATGCCGACGTAGTTAACCTACCTAAATACATTGAATCGTTTGGTTACACAGGCCCTTATATGATCACCGAATGGGGCGCAGTTGGGCATTGGGAAGTGTTTCAAACGAAATGGGGAGCACCGGTTGAAACAACAAGCTCTGAGAAAGCCAGTAATTATGCGAAAAGCTATCTACAAGCTATTCAACCCCATTCAAAACAAGTCATTGGCAATTACGTGTTTCTATGGGGCCAAAAACAAGAGCGCACTAGCACTTGGTATGGCATGTTTCTCGATTCTGGTGAGCGTACAGAACCGGTTGATGTAATGAATTACATTTGGACTGGGCAATGGCCTGAAAACCGTACGCCGCGTGTCAGCCCTATCGGGTTAGATGGAAAGGTAGCGTTTGACAATGTTTATTTGTTTGCAGGCGATGAATATCAAGCCGCGCTAAATGCAGTCGACCCAGACGAAGATAACTTGAAGTTTCATTGGGAGGTTCGCAAAGAGTCAACCGCGACAGAAGTGGGTGGTGACTTAGAATACGTTCCAGAAGTTGTGGAAGGTGTTATCGACGATACATCTGCCCAGAATATCACGCTAACCGCACCCAAAGAAAAAGGCGCTTACCGTTTATTTGCTTTCGTTTACGATGGCAATGGCAACGCCGCTCATGCGAATTTTCCGTTTTTTGTAAAATAATCACCTCGGCGCTATGGCATTTAACGTTGCTAGCGTTGAACACAAAAAAGCCCTCTTTCTGAGATCAGATAGTGGGCTTTTTATTAGTGCATTTTTCATTCTAAGGCGGCAACGTGCCTTCTTTACTCTGGGGAGATAAACCTAACCCTGCCACAGCGCCAATCCCTCACAAATAATTAAAAAGTCACCCATAATCTAGTGACACATTACACCCACGAAAGCGGGGGGACCTCAAAAACGCCTAAATTTTGTTAGGTACTGACGCTACAACTACCACGACACTATGAAAACGGCCACACCATCAGCCTTATAATTTGGACTTTTCTCAATTATGCCCGCCAGTGTTAGTATTGCCTTCTGTTCCGAAGGATTCCCAGATATCGAAAGTTCTACAATCCTACCGTTAGAATACTCTTTGCCTAAATGCTCTAGCAATTCATTGATTGTAAAAAGTTTACCTTTAATGGATACATGGTTTGCATCAACGTATTTTGCATAAGTGGAAACCTTTGTAGGATGCGAACCAAAGCCGGAAATCGAAAATAGGAGAACACTCAAAAAAAGAAAAAGTCTTACCATTACTCTCATGCACCTACACTTTCGATAAGCGGTTTTTACGCGCTCTTTGTAAAAATCGTCTTCATCGTTTTGTTATCCATACTATTGACTTACACCTTTAAAATACCATAATTAGGTATATATCGGTATTGAGGATTAATTATGCCTAAAAACACAAGTATCACTCTCGGTGACCATTTTGACGGTTTTATTTCAAATCAAGTCCAGACTGGGCGTTATGGCTCAGCCAGTGAGGTCATCCGAACGGCTCTCAGACTACTAGAGTCTCAGGAAACCAAATTAAATTCGCTTCGTCAACTATTACATGAAGGAGAACAAAGTGGCGTCGCTGAATATAGCCTAGATTCCTTTATATCTGAAATAGATGATGAAGTTGATAAGTGAAGCGATTTAACTTATCAGTAAAAGCTAAGCAAGACTTAAAAGATATCGCGATATTTACTGAATCTCGTTGGGGAAGAGAGCAGCGAAACTTATACTTGCAGCAAATAGACAGTTCGTTCGCATTTTTAGCCAATAAGTCACATTTAGGTAAACTCTGTGATGAAGTTTTGAAAGGCTATTATAAATTTCCACACGGCAGTCATATAATTTTTTTCAAACGCATAGATCGTAATACCATTCTGATAGTTCGAATACTACACAAAAGAATGGACTACGCCGAAAATCTCAATGGATAGACACTTTACATAACCGGTTTTAGCTGCTCTTGCCAAAATCCGGTTTATGTTTTTGTTAGTTGCCATCTTAAAACATCCTAGAATATACATAAAATAGTGGTGAAACCAATAGCACAATCAAGACAATTGATACTGATTTAATTATTTTTATTGATAGAGCCGCATCTTCAAACGATTCATCTTTACCTAGCTCTAATGTTTTTGCGAAGTCGACGGCAGGCATCCAATAAAATGAATAATGTTCTTTATAGCCAAATACACCCCATAAAAGTGTGTAACAAAGCAAAATTGTCGCAGTCATTACTGGATAAACTAAATGAATTCGTTCGTAGGAAATGGTAAAGATCGCTACATACGAAAATACAGAGAACAACTCCCCTGCTGCTCGCCAGATGGATAGAGGCCTTACAGTTACCATTAGATAAATACTAGCAGCTACAAGACACCCTAAGTAAAAATAAGTCCATATAGGCATAAGTCTTCCTGTGGCAACTAACACTAAGCTAACGGGCAATAATATTGCGCGGTAATGCCGAAGGCACGCATTATTATTGTCCCAGTGACCGAAGGGAACGAGTTTAGCGCTTTGATACTCATTGAGTCTCCTCCTAATTAGCATAAACAGAGTTTATCCTAACAGGCGACAAAACCAACGGAGAAAACTCAATGAATTTCTATACTAATACACATCCTTACTATTGTGGAATTGATTTACACACCCGCCTACTTTATGTCTGCATTATTGATAATGAAAATAACGTTCTCGTCCATGAAAAAATTTCTGATTCGCCAGAGCAACTTATTCAGTTATTGACACCTTATCTCGGTAGTGTAGTAGTCGGCGTCGAGTGTATGCACTGTTGGTACTGGGTATCGGATTTTTGCGAACAGCACAACATTGACTTTATTCTTGGCCATGCGCTCTACATGAAAGCGATTCATGCAGGTAAAACTAAAAATGATAGAATCGATGCATTGAAGATCGCTAAACTCATGCGAGGAGGAAATTTCCCGCTTGCCCATGCTTACCCCAAAGAGCATCGCTCTATCAGGGATGCATTGAGAAGACGCACACATATTATGCGTATGAGTGCTCAACTCAAGGCTCATGTGTCCAGCACTGTTGGCCAATATAATTTACCTGCGCCTGAAACACGATTAAACCTACAAAACTCACCCGCCAGACAACATATGCACCACTTCTTTCCTGATGAGGCTGTGCAAAAAAGCATGGACTTAAATCTCAACATTATCGATACCATGGTGCACGAAATCTATAAAATCGAGCATTACGTCAAGCTCAAAGCGCAGATCAACAAGGGAAGTGACTTCCATATTCTAAGATCCTTTCCTGGTATTGGTAAGATTCTCGCCCTAACCATCTTATATGAAGTGGGTGATATACAGCGCTTTCCTCGTGTCCAACAATTTGCGTCATACGCACGACTCGTAAAATGCAAAGCCGAATCTGCAGGAAAGTCCTATGGCACTCAGGGCAATAAAATAGGTAATGCGCATTTGAAATGGGCATTCAGCGAAGCCGCCGTTCTGTACTTAAAAGGCAATGACAAAGCTAAGCGATACCTTGAAACGCTTCAGAAACGCATGAGCAAAGCTAAAGCGCTATCAGCTTTGGCACATAAAATAGGCCGCTGTGTTTATTTCATGCTCAAGAACCAACAGGTATTTAATGAAGATAAGTTTTTAAACGGGTAAGTCGCGCAGTGGCATGAGCTTCATCGTATAACTGGGAAAATGGCGAGTATCTTGTTATCGCACATCAATCTGCCCTAGCAGCATCGATAACTATACCAACTGACCTTAACCAATTCGCTTTGATTAGACATGCCACTGTTGCGCAACATAAACTTTTATCAGACTTTGCTTACACCTTCGCTGAGCCCGCCACTAACTGGTTCTACTAAGCCACTCAGCTTTGAATAGGACAGATGAAGGTTAACCGATGAATGTCTAGTGCCGTTGACCATCAGAAGGAACTGAAAAGTGCAACATTAAGAGCCTCTATATGTGTTTGACGTGAGCAATATGCTCAACATCGACCATGACAGACGAAGTAAACAAAACTGATGAAAGGAATTAGATTGCTCATAAAAAAATGAGCAATAGGTGTTCTTTTGTCATTGACAGACCGGAGGCTCATATGTGTTA
>NZ_JAHEOJ010000013.1 GCF_018595715.1 Glaciecola sp. XM2 | reverse complement strand
ATAGACATTATGACTCCCTTCAAAAGTGCTAGTCTCCGCATTTTCGTGGGTTAGCTACAATAGCCAGTGCCATAAATAATTGTCGATTAAACATTATATAAATTTGGAGACTAGCATGAATAAACATAGCATAATTTTTATTGGATTGGATACTCATAAAGAATTTCACGAAGTGGCGTATTGCGAAGATGGTAGAGGGAAAGCACCGGTTCATATGGGACGCATAGCCTCTTCAAAAGTAAGCGTGAAAAAGCTTGTGCGTCAGTTTGAATCCAAATACCCAAACGCAACTCTGCACTTTGTTTACGAAGCAGGCCCTTGTGGCTATTGGATTTATCGGTTTATCACCAGCTTAGGTCATTGTTGTTATGTGGTAGCGCCGTCACTCATTCCTAAAAAGCCTGGTGATAAAATAAAGACCGATAGACGCGATGCACTTAAGCTCGTGAAATTACTAAAATCTGAAGATCTATCCCCCATCTATGTCCCCGAGCCGGAAGATGAGGCTGTACGTGATTTATCTCGTGGCCGTGAAACAGCCATGAAAGATTTAAAGGATGCAAAGTACCAATTAAAGGCACTTTTGCTGCGAAACAATATTCACTACGACGGAGTGGCTAACTGGTCTAAGAAACACCTTCGTTGGCTCACTGAAATGGTACTGCCGCATCCTGCACAGCACATCGTGTTACAAGAATACATTCAAACCATCACTGAACGAATACAGCGCTTAGAGCGACTCGATAATGAACTTGAACATCAAGTACGTCAGTGGCGCTATTATCCTGTGGTCAAGGCGATTCAATCTATGCGAGGAGTAAGACTATTGGTTGCTGTTGGTGTAGTGGCTGAGCTGGGTGATTTAACCCGCTTTGACCACCCAAGAAAGCTAATGAGTTATTTAGGTCTGGTGCCCTCAGAACATTCCTCTGGTGGTAAACGCCGTATTGGGGCCATTACCAAAACAGGTAATGGCCGTGCACGACGATTACTTATCGAAGGCGCTCATAGTTACCGATTCGCCGCTAATATCTCTACCGAGTTACAAAAGCGACAAGAGTGCTTACCCAAAGATATTTTGGACATTGCTTGGAAGGCGCAACTACGATTGTGCAAGCGCTATCAACGCATGAGTAAGCAGGGCAAACACTACAATTTAATCATTGCAGCGATTGCCAGGGAGATGGCGGCTTACATATGGGCGATTACCAAAGAAGTGGTACTCACACCGGTCAATCCAAAATTGCGCACTAGTAGAGTGCCAGCATGATAAAGAGTTTTAAGCTAGCGCATTTAGATCAGGCCGCGGATGTGGTGCAACCTCCGAGGGTGTTAGGAAGGCAATAAACAACACGTTTTTGACCCACGAACATAGAGTGATGAGAAGGCACTGCGGCGGAAAAAGTAAGGTCAGCTCTGCTTATTGAAAAATAAGTAACCTACGGATACCAGCATGTAAACCGACGACAATACTGCCTCATCTGATGCGTTAGCTTAATTTTTAAATATCTTATGGACCGAAAGAATGTCACAGGATTGTTTTGTCAAACTTGACAAAGGGAGTCATACCAACATGTAAGTTAAAGGCGAGTGTATTTGGTGATTACAAATACACTCGTTATATCACCTCTAATCACGATTGTTATGATTTGCCAATCGCCAACTCTTTTTCGGTTTTAAACCCAAACACTTTGCGCAATATAATGGTTGCTGGGCAAAACCCAGTAAAGCTTTGTTGGAATAAATTGGCCCCAATAAAAGCGGTAAACCAAATAAAATTAGGGTGTACCCAAACGGTAAGGGCAAGCGATAATAAGATCATAAACCCAGCAAAGGCGGTTAACGCGCGTTCTGCAGACATAATTTCCTCTCTTGTTAATAGTAGTACTTAAACCGAGCAAACAGATTGCTCGCATCTTCAAACTGATTGAAGAACGTATAAGGCTCTTCTCCGTAAAACACATTGAAGCCCGCCGACAGTTTCCACTGATCAACGGGGCTATAATCGACATTGAACTTCAGATATCCATCATCATCACTTGTTGAATAAAAATTAAACAGATTCAGCGTAAGGGTTTGCTGCAAAGCTCTATAGTTAAGGCGTTGCGTCAATACCGTTCGATTTTCATTAGGTTCAAAAATTGGGTTGAATGAATTATCTTGCAAGCGACCGTAATCACTTGTTCGCTCTACGTACCACTGCAGCGAGCCGGTTAGATTTTTTACCAGTTCTTGTTCATAACCCACTAAGTAGCGTGTTTGACTATTAGATATGAGCGGGTTAATGCCTTGTTGATCTTCAAGGGAGTCATAATAGGCTATCTCTACGTTTAACAAACCACTGGCAAATGTAGTGATAGCACTGGCACCATAAACTTCGAGTTCGCTGAAGCTTGGTTCACCCAGTTCGTTAAAAGCAGATGGGGATTTGTGGAAGCCTTTGTATGCATAAAAGGCATAATCGACGGCATTTATGCTCTTATAGATTCGCAGCGCATATTCTGGTGATTTTGCTTGCTTTACATTAAAGCCAGGCGCGATATTATTGCCAAAAATGGGCGAGAAAAATGAGAAGTAGTCGCCGTTGATGTAGTTGTCTGGGGTAAACTCGGGGGTAACAACAAAGTCGATATTTGCCCAATCAAAAAAGCCTGATACTTTGGCTGAAAGTGATGGGGCTTTGAGGTAATCATCGTCTCGTCCTGCAAAGAATGATTGAAAATCCTTTGGAAACAAATCGTTTAAAAAAACGTAATCGCCGGTGCCCCAAGTGAGAATTTGCTGGCCGACTTTGAGATCAAATTTACTGCCCCAGTCTCCAAGAGCACCGAGGTTGCCTTGCCATGCAAGCTCGCGTATTTGCACGCGCGTTTGATCAAGTACACCGTCGTAATAGATATCGCCAGTAAACTCGATACTTGAGCGGCTAAAGTCTTTATCCCATTGCACTTGGGCGCGCAAATCTGCGAGGGTTTTATCACTGCTGATCACGGGGTCAGAGGATAGGCGAGCGCCTAAAGCGACTTCAAAAAAGCCTGTAAAAGCACTTTCTTCTGATATCTCTTCGCCCCAGTCATCCATGGCCCATTCGTCATCTTGCGAGTGAGCCGAACTGTAAAAAAGCATTAGTAAAGGCATCAATGCCAACATACGACGCTGCATATTAATTAAGCCACTCTCTTGGCGGGTTGCGTAAACTGCGCTCACTAAAGATGTCGTCAGTTAACCCTATGTCGTAGGATATGTTGCGAAACTCCATCAAGGTATATGCACCGCTACTAAGATCACTCACTTTAGAGCGCACCACAGTAGGAAAGCCTTGGATATTCTCAACTGACACCGCTTCGACACGTCTGTAGTTGTTATCATTCTTAAAAAAATCAATCAGCATCGGTAGCATGGTATTTTTATCGATGGTGACCACGTAATGATCAAATTCAACACTGTCAGGCGCTTTTGGCGTGGCCTTTAACACGTAAGCACTATCGGTTTCTTCTTGAAGGCTAAAGTTGTCTTCTAGAATGGCTCGGCCCGACACGTCTTCATAGAAAAAGTGTGACCCTACAAAAGAAGTACGTTTGTCACCCGCTGAAATACGTTTGACTAAGTCCAGTGCAGGTAGGTAAAGCCAACGGTCATCATCGGTGTCGAGGTTTGCCTTTTTCTCAACTCTAAATACGGTGTCTTTTACATCCGATGGGCGGGAGAAAAAGACCATCATTTGCTGGTCGCCATTATCTTCAATATCGCGGCGTAAAATCGTAAACTGACGCATCTGCTTGCGTCCTTGTGAATCTACAATCATCATCCGCGCATCCGAACGCCCATCTTGTCCGCTGTAGTATGCGACTTTTTCAGATTGCTGAATAATTGCATCCACATCAACCGCGCCAACCTGCATTGTGACGCTAAGGGCAATTACGCTCAAAATACTTTTTAACATGATCAAACTCCTTTCGTTTGAGGCTTAAATACGATGCTTTTACTTATGGTCATTACCGCAGGCAAAATGAGTAGGGTGACTAAGGCTGAAATCGCCATGATGCTCGCTAAGAAAACACCCACGGTGATGTAAGGCACTAAAGGAGCAAACAACAAAGGGGTGAACCCAAGCGCAATGACCAAAGCGTTGCGCGTAATTGCGGTAGCGGGCTCATCAAACATCAAAGCAAAGGTGTGTTTAACGTTTTGTGTTTGTTTAAATACTTCTCGTGCACGCTCTAAAAAGTGGATGGCAAAGTCTACTGACAAGCCCAACGTCAGGGCCGATAGCACCGCTATTGGCATATCGTAGTCTTTGCCGATAATGCCTATTAGCCCGTAGATAAAAGTGATGGTAATGGTAAGCGGCAGCATTGCCAGCAAGCCAAATATGATAGAACGAAACAGCAGCGTCATCATAATAAACACAATAACAAAGGCACTGATCAAGCTACTGAGCATGCCTGCCACCATGTTGTCTTGCCATATCACGTTGATATAGGCCTTACCTGCCCAACCCAAATTAACGCCGTCGGGTAGAGGATTTTGCACAAGATAATCATCTACCAAGCTTATGATTTTGGTCATGTCTTGGTTATCACCAGAGGTTAATTGCAACCAAATTAAGGATTGTTGGTAGTCTGGCGTAACAAAGTGCCATAAATCGTCAGGACGATGTGAGGATTGATATTGCAAAAGGGTTTGCGCCACAGCTTGCGGCGAATTGGGAATTTGGTAGTCTTTTTGTTCACCAGAGCGAAGCTCTCGATTCACGACTTTGGTTACATCTGCTAACGAGTTAGATTTGCCGACCAAACCAGATGCTTGCAGATATGCCTGCAATTCAGAGATATAGCTCAGTAAGTTTGGCGATTGAAAAGCTTTTGACTTACTTAAGCTGGTTTCTACTCGGCCAATAAGTGCATTTAAGTAATCATCTTCTTCATTGGTCACATCATTAAAAAGCTTATCTTCTATATTGATAATCAATTGTTGATATTGTTCGCTAAGTGGCTGGTCTGAAAGTATCGCGTTTTGCTCCGCTGACCATGCTATTAGACTACTCGGCAATTCCTGCTGCATAATGTCTGTTATGGGCACAAGCCTATTTTCAGTATTCAAAACAATATAGGCATCGTACGTTCCTGCAAAATTTTCATTTAGCACTTTATCGGCCACACGAATTTCGTGATCTTGTTTAAACCAACGTACGGGGTTGTCGTTAATCTGTATTTGCGTAATGCCCCAAGCAGATACTACGAATACGCTAGCAAAGCCTACAATCAATAACCCTTTGAATCGCATTGCTACGCGGCCTAAAGACTTCGCAAACTGAGCAATTTTACTGCCGCCTTGGCTGTCATGCATGACCTCTTGGAGCTTGTTCAATGACGCTGTATTCATGCGGCTAAGGTAGGCGGGCATAAATGTGATGGTGATCACAAACGCTAATAAGATGCCGCTACCCACAAAGGCACCAAAAATCTGTACCGGCGGAATAGGCGTTAACATTAGTGAATAGAAACCTACCGATGATGTGATTGAGGTATAAAGCATCGGCGTAAACAGATGCCCAATGACCTCTTCAATGGTTGCT
Organism: Glaciecola sp. XM2; assembly: GCF_018595715.1. Classification (GTDB taxonomy): domain Bacteria; phylum Pseudomonadota; class Gammaproteobacteria; order Enterobacterales; family Alteromonadaceae; genus Glaciecola. The sequence continues at coordinate 90,100 of NZ_JAHEOJ010000013.1, read as the reverse complement.
TGTAAATCTTCTCCTGGCTTATAGCGATCACTAAATTCAGACAAAATATGCACCGAATCGACCACTGCGATTGGCATTAAAAATATTGCAATCATAGAGGACATGATGTGCACCGTGTATCCAAGCCCAATAAGCGCTCCCATGGTGATCATGACGGTCGCCATTGCGACAATCATTGGTGCAATAATCAAAGGAATATTTCTAAAAAACACAAACAATAAGACAAAGATTGTGAGTCCGGCTAGAGGAGCTGAGATCCCCATTTGAATAAACATCTCAAAGCCAAATTGATCTTCAGCCACAGGTAAACCTGTAATGTACCAGTCTGCAGTATCTTCCAGCCGATTGATTTCAACTCGAATCTGTTCAGCAATTTGATAACTCTGATTCTTATCAATGATAGGTACATAAATCGCAGCGGCCTTTCCGTTTGTAGAGGCTAGGGTGTCTTGCAATAACGGTAGCCTAGCCAAAGACGCTTGAATTGCTTCGCTTTGCGCTATGGTTTCAGGTGGTTTGTCCATCATCCATTCAAAACGGATGGTGCCTGGGGCAGATTGCGTAATATTATCAACCGTCGAAATGGACATCAGATCAGCCGATACAACGCCATCAATTGACAATATTGACTCAGTTATGTCATAAATGTCAGTCAGCAGGGCAGGGGTAAAAACACCTTGTTTACTCGCATCATCTACTACACCGACTACGATCGCATCATGCATTGCAAAGTCAGCTTTTACTTGGTTGTGAAACACCCTAGCTGGATGGGCTGCATCCAGCATATTCTCTGGGTCTGTGTCGATTTGTATGCGCGGAATTTGAGCCGTAAATGCGACCGCTAAAACCAATAATATGGCATATACCAATTTAGGTTTTTGCGTACAAAAATGTACAAGATGTTCCGTTATTTGCTTCATATTTGTTAGCTTTTTTATATCAGTTAAATGCTCTAATACAAAAATTAAGCCAAAATTTACGAACAGGTGTTGTGCTCTTCTTCTTTTACAATCATGTGTTTATGCGCTGCATTTAATAAGCGCGCGTGCAAGGGGTGACTCAACGCTTCAATTTGAACCATTGACCATAAGTGAGGACCCTCCAAAGCCATTCAACGGGCCCAAATTGGAAATGCTTGAGCCATATATTTGAGAGAATAACTTGTAAAACGAAAATCAATATCGCAATCAAAACAAACGAAGCGGGGCCATACTGAATTGCTAAGCCAAAGCCTATCCCATAGAAAATGCTAATCCCCAAAACGGTTTGCATCAGATAATTGGTGAGTGCCATTCGCCCTGGAGAAGCGAACATCTTTAGTAGACCGCTGTTGTTGTTCCAAAGCTTTACAAACAAAGCGATGTAGGCAAATCCCAGCGGGAATACTGCTAGTGTATAGGCTATAACAGAGATATACCCTTCGGTTGAATGGGGCTGAAACGAATTTAAACCAGACAAGGTACTATACGCGATACTAGAAGGCAGCCCAATAATTAGTCCAATCACAATGGTTCTGTTGATCAACTTTTCATCGTTAAACAAATGATTAGTCACTAAACGACGGCCTGCCCACATGCCCAGTAACATGACGGCAAATACTTTAGGAATCCTCCAGGTATCGAAGTAATAGCCTATTCTGCCTGTGCCGAGTTGGGTATTTAATTCAAAAAACCTTAACAAGTCGGTCGTATACACCACCTCATAAAAGCCCGCGAGAAAACTGCCAGCATTTGCTTGACCACTCACAAATTGCCCTGTCAGCTCATACAAACCAAGTGATGGGTTAATATCTAGCGTCCAAAAAGCCCAATAGCCAATCACTGGCACTAAAAAGAACGCCGCCGCCAAATAGAGTATCTTGGTATCACTTAGATGACGTACGAAGAATAATGCAAAGCCTAATACGGCGTATAAAGTGAGAATATCACCCGCCCAAAAAACGAAATGATGCAGCAAGCCGATGATTAATAAAATACCCAACCGTCTAAGGTAAATATAGTTTGCGTGATCACTTGCTTTGGCTTGAAGCCTTGAGAGCTGCAGAGCAAATCCCAAGCCAAACAGAAATGAAAAAATCGTGTAAAAGCGTCCGTCGATGAAAAATAACATAAACGAATCGTAAAGTTCTGCACCCGCAATGTTTAGCTTTGCATCATTATCAACAAACAGCCAGCCTGCGAAAAAGGGGATATTCGCAAAGAAGATCCCAAATAATGCGAAGCCTCTTAACGCATCGAGTACGTCATGGCGCGATGTTTCGGGTCTGCTCTCACTCTTTAGCATGGTCAATCCTTCGTAGGTATATTGAGTAGAAAGTTACTTTTTATCCGCGCTATATTCCATCGCTCTTACATTTTGTTTACTTTTCAATCAGAAAGCTAGTGTTTATTCATTGAGCTGAAAATAGTTTGTTGGCGGATGGTGTATTTAGTTTGATACCAGATCATGATCTGTGCGTAGTCATTACGCAAGTTGCTTGCGACGAGGTAATAGCCTCCCTGTATTATCATTTAGGACAATATGCTGACGTGTATGCTGTTCGCCAGTGCCAGTGAGAGCACTACAAAAATTCCTGCAAGCATATATATTAAAATCAAATGTCAAAGGCATGTAATTTAGGTAAGGGCAGTACAGATGACGATTAATAAACGTATTTTTATTACAGGTGGCGCAAGCGGTTTAGGTAAGGCCATCGCGATACACTACGCGAAGCAAGGATATGCCGTTGCCATTGGTGATATTTCGCAGCCAAACCTCAATGCCACCGAGAGTGAGTTACGTGAGTTAACATCCGATGTGCTTGCGCTTGTGTGCGATACAACCTCAGAAGAGAGCTTAGTCGAAGCCCGCAAAAGCTTGGAAGAGCAATTTGGTGGTGTCGACATATTGGTAAACAACGCCGGAGTGGCGGGCACTTATGGCGATATCGGCAGTGTTGAATTAGACGCATGGCATAAGGTGTTAGACGTGAATTTAATGGGCGTTGTGAGAGGTTGCAAGGTGTTTGCTCAGTTGTTTAAGCATCAGCAATCTGGGGCCATTGTAAACATTGCTTCTATGGCAGGAATACTCACACCACCCAATTCTGGCGCTTATAATGCATCGAAGGCAGCAGTGATTGCACTAAGTGAAACGGTTCGTTTTGAATTATGTGCCTACAACGTGAGCGTGCATGCAGTGTGCCCTGCGTTTTTTAAAACCAACTTGACTGACTCTATGCAAGGCAATCCCAAAGCAAAAGCCTTTGTAGACCGAGAAATGGCAAAATCTACCATCACTGCTGCAGATGTTGCGGCAATGATTGATAAGCAAATCCAAAGCAATAAGCTAATGTTGCTGACGCATAAAACAGAACGCCGCCTGTGGCGTTTAAAACGCTTTATCCCATCGCTATATGAGAGGTTACTAACCAAAGCGTTTTTAAAAACCATCAAAAAGCAGATTGGGTCTAAAGCATAGGTGTCATTTGCTGAACACTATTAAGCAGATGACGCGAGCGTATAAACAAGTATAAGAAATCAACGAGCTCTTCATAATTGCTTATAGATAACACCCTGTTTCATAACAAACGAAACTGACCGCATCTCACTAATATCATTTAGCGGGTTACCCGGTATGGCGATAATATCGGCTCGCTTTCCAGCCGAAAGCTCCCCTCTATCGTCTACGCCAAGGAGCTTTGTTGCGTGAATAGTGGCCATTCTCAAAGCGTCTATTTCGGAAATACCCATACGTATCAGGGCCTCAAATTCAAGCGGTGTATCTCTGTGTGGAAATACACCATTGTCTGATCCAAATGCCATGTTAACACCTGCCTCATACGCTAGCTTGAAGCTTCTGGTGACCAACGGCTTCAGATACTCATTTTTTGCGACAGTGGCGGGTGGCGTGTCGGGTGCAAGTTCAAATTCGTTTAAATAGGCTTGAGGTACTAAAAACGTGCCACGCTCTTTCATCAAATCGATTGACTCGTCAGATAAAATTGACCCGTGTTCAATTGAGTCTACACCCGCTCTAATAGCTGCATTGATGCCATCTGTGCCGTGGGCATGAGCGGCTACTTTTAAGCCTAGTTTATGGGCCTCATGCACAATTGCTTCAAGCTCTTCAAGTGTGTATTGCTGAGCGCCTATTTCAGCGTTTTGTGAAAATGAAAACACGCCGCCGGTCGCGCAGATCTTAATCACGCGCACACCATGTTTGGCCTGATAGCGAACAGCTTTCATCGCCTCATCAACGCCATCGGCAATACCTGCCTCAGGCCCTAACTCCATTACACCAGGTGCAAAGCCTGTCCAATCGCAATGTCCACCGGTAATCGATATCGCATGTCCCGCGGGCCAAATATCTGGGCCTGGCATATGACCGGCTTCTATGGCTCGCATCAAAGCCACATCAGGAAAGCCAGGCTGTGCGCCAACATCACGTACTGTGGTAAAGCCATTCTCTAGAATTTCTCGCGCAAATCTGACACCTTGCAGCGCCCAGTCGGGCGCCGTTTGACGAACTGCCGCTGTGGTCCACTCATCACCGGTAAAATAATCACCGGTGATATGCGTGTGCATATCTATCAGGCCGGGTAAGAGCGTTTGGTTACCTAAATCGATTATTTGAGCACCTGAAGGCAGGCTAGATGGGTTGACTGATTCAATCACGCCATCTTTGACCAAAATTACCGCCGGCGAGACTATTTTCCCACTTCTTACATCCAGCATGTTGTTTGCTTTTACTACTATTATTTGCGCCACAGCGCTCTGGGCGAGTAATAGGAAGATCACTGATAGGCTGATACTAAATTTGAATGACATAAGTTAATCCTTTAATACTTGCGTATTTGAGAAGCATATTGAATTGAATATATACCTGTTTACATGCATTGTGTTGTGTGGCTGGTGTTCTTGCTACCATAGTCGTAGTTTGTAAGTTGATCTTGTATGGGGGAAGCTAAACATTTGAGAGCAAAATAAATATATTAGTTACTATCAATTGTCGGTTAGGGCGGCCATTTTCGCCGAGTATAAACCGATGCAAAGTGTTAAGCGGATTTACACTTTCTTACAATCAGTGTGTTGAATACCCGTCATCACTACCTATACTCATTGCTATTGTATTGATTTAGGCAGTCGACTAAAGTGTGTGCTTAGCAGTTCAATGAGGGTATTAATAAAATGAAAACAATAGCGAGATGGGCAATACTAGCGACCATATTGATGCTGGCCATTGGCTGCTACATGATTGGCGCAAGTACGGGCATCTTCCTATTAATTGTTGCTGGGGTGCTATTGGAGGGAGCATTTTGGTTCGCAACGTTGCGAACAAAGAAAAAGGAGCCGAAGCTCCTTTGAAAAAGACTATTTTCTAGATAACCTTCGAATAGCTAAAAATGATAAGCCAAGCAAAACCAGAACGGATGGTTCACTAACCGCTTGAGCATTTACTTCAACTGAGGCACGAAAACCTCCTGGACCGCCTCGATTGCCCACATCGAAACTAAGCACGTTTACGCCGGCCAAAAACAATCCACTCGTCGAATCTGCCGAGAAGGCCGTAAGGTAGTTAAAGTTAGCTGTAATAACATCTGGCAACGACGACAGCACTGTGCCGTTCAAAGCGACAGTACCTACGTTGTCGATTCCCCAAAGGCCAGAGAGGTCGGCTGTTGCGGCATCATATCCAGTTAAGTCGAACGTAAACGTAAATTGCAAATCATCAAACTGGTCAGCATTCTCTGCCCATACCCAACCTGATGCAGGAGAGGTTGCACCGCTAAAATACGCACCGTTCGCAACGTCGACGACGGTTCCTGATACTAAGTCTATATTACCTACGCCGGTAGTACCTGTACCACCTTGAAGCACTAAAGCGGCGCTTGATGTAAAGCTTAGGCCTAATAATACGGCAGAACATAATACTTGCATGAACTTGTTTTTCATTTACTTGTAACCTGTGTTTGTATTTTGCATCAAGTTAAGCAAAAAACACGCCGTCATTTATTATCTCTTTAATTCAATGGGTTATGTTTATAAGGCGACCTATCAAACGGTGCTTTGTAAAAAAAGCTGACAGACATTAGTCACTTGATTTTTCATCTGCATCTCCGTCATTTAGTAAAATAGATACGAGCATCGCCCACTATTCATCGCAGCTTATAAATCAATATCGTTACTCGCACTCACCACAAACGGTAAATACAAATAACCACAGTGCTTACGATCAGCGTCAATAAAAAACTGCGTGGCAGGCTCGGGAGCAATGACATAATCAACGCCATCAATTTGCCAACTTGTCATCTCTTTGCTGCCGCAGTATCGCCTTGTGCTGTTGCGCCATATGCCCGCTGCGGCTTCACCTAGTTTTTTGCGACTCTCAATTGCGTTAGCCCCTTTTGTAACCTGCCAAGCTTGCGTGGCTAATTCAAAACGTGCTCTGCTACCCGAAAACAAATAATGACTATAGCCTGCGTAGGTAGAGGCTAATTTACCTTGATTAAGATTTTGCTGGCGAGCATGATTGTTGCCATCTACAAAAAATACACCTTGCTCTCCAATTACTTCAAAGTTGGCAATACCATCGTTAAACGAATAGAGAAGGGCGGTTGTTTCATCTACGCCTGCAGCCAGTGGTGTTTGCGTCGATAAGGCTAACGCAATGAGGCGGCCCTCACGGTCGCGCTCAGAAAAGTGTGTATCTAAAGTACCAAGTTGAAATAAGCCTGAACCGCCGGTTGGCATAAAAGTAACATCATCTGCAAACAGTGCTGAATCGCAACTTGTGTCATTACATCGTGTGCTTGGGGCCAGAGCTGGGAATACGCCGCGCTTCACTGCGAACTCACTAGTACCATTCGATATCATAGGAATGGGTTTTTGCGCAAAGTGCCTGCCTGCTTGCACTGCTGTGCCTGCGCTAGTGCCCCCCACTATCATCTCAAACGCACCGACTTTATTGGTAATTGCCTGCCAAAATGGCATTGCATGGCCATCGGGGCTAAATAAACTGGCAAGTGTTTTACTCTGGTCACCACCGTTAAAAAATATTCCCTGACTGTTTTGTACCCATTGCATCAGCATATCTGGGTTGTCACATACTTGTGTTTGCAAAGCGGTTCGCTGCGGATAAACACGCTCTCGGTCAAACAAATCAAACTGCGCGCGAACCTGAGACAAATGTTGACAAGCGGTTTCAGTGCCGGATGATAGCGCGGTAATAAGCGCTTGGTCGATGGGCAACCAAGTCGTTTTTACGCCTAAAGACGTAAACGCTGACTCATAAAAATCTGCAACCTCAAATGCGTCTCTAGACGAAGACGTTGCAACGAGAATATGCGGAGGTTGATTTGCCGCTTTTGCTAGCGCCTTTACCTCATCCACAAAGCGCTGATAAATCTGCACTGAATATTGGTTTTCAGTGCTAAGCACATCGGCGACCTCTTTTTTGCGTTGCCCATTTTGATTAATTTGTGCTTTCTCCAAATGGTCAAGCAAAGCAAAATATGGTTTATCAGAAAGTGCATCTACCTGCTCAATAATGTCGATTTCTTCAAACAGAGCAAATAATTCTCGACGTGTTAGAGCGTCTTCTTTCGGCTCTTTCCGTAGCAATTTGATAATTGGAGTGAGCGTAAGTGAAACATCTTCGAAAGCTGAATTTTGCAAAAATATTTCTAATCTATCTAGTGAGGCTTTGTTAACCTCATATAAGATGCTGGTTTTGGCAGAATCATCAAAATTATGCCCACGACAATTTCGTGTGGAATAGCTTGAGCAGGTGCTTAAGGACCCTCCTGCCAAAAGTAATTGGTAAGGCTTGTCTTGCTCAATATGCAATTGCTCTGTGGGCGAATTTGCCATCGCTGATGACGTATATGTGATAAGCGTTGCGGTGAGCAATAAGCATTTCGACAAGCAACGTGATCGTCGCGTGGTGACGCGTTGGTCGCAAGAGAAAACGGCTAATCGTTGTTTTACATATTTAAGCAGATGTATTTGCATTTGGATTATAATTCCTAATCGTTTATTTTCTTCTTTTTGCGCGACCAAACACACTTGAAACTAGCATAGTCTACAAATTTTAGCTTTCGAGAAAGTTGACTTATTTTTACAGTAGTGTTAATTCTTTAAATATGTCAACCGCTTTAATTCGGCGCGCAATACAACAAATGCATAACGCATTGGATTGGCGTTTGAACCAAAACGGGAAGGCTACAAGCAAACACGCTTACGCAAATGTATTGTGATATCTTTCAAATGAAAGTCACAGTAAGTGGCGTGAACATAAAATGATTCTCAAAGAGACATTATGATAAAAAAAGCCGCTAATTTGAGCGCGTATCTATATCAAAACTTTTACTTGTCGGAGTGGTTCGACGAGTAACCCCAGCATTTCATAAGGTGCCCCTGCGCGCCGCCCTAGTTCTATCCAACTTAATAATCGTTTTATTGCGCACGCTCTGGTGAGTCTGTTGCGCATGAAGATCAAAGGACAACTTTATGAAATTGCACCCTATCGCCATTGCATGCGGTTTATATTTAAGCCACAGCATCGTTGTAAACGCACAAGAAGAACCGACTGAGCCTAGCGAACAAGAAGCCGTAGAAGTGATACAGGTCACGGGTTCAAACATCCGCGGTGTCGACCTTGAAGGCTCGCAACCCCTCACTGTAATCAGCGCACAAGATATTGAACGTTCAGGTGCGCTAAACCTTACAGAGTTACTGCGTACCGTTAATCAAACCCGCGGCGGAACCGGCACGTTTAATACCGCTCAAAGCGGCGCGACCTCCACCAGTACACCCGCTGGTCAGGCTGCTGCAGCCTTGCGTGGCATGGGACCATCTTCCACCCTAACTTTAATAAACGGTCGACGCATTGCTGCGAGTTCCTTTGCTTCAGGCACAGAGAACTTTGTCGATATCAACAGCATCCCTCTTGCGGCGATTGAGCGAATTGAAATACTCGCCACAGGCGCATCCGCAATCTATGGTGCTGATGCTGTCGCAGGCGTTATCAACTATATTTTGAAAGATGATTTTGAAGGCTTTGAATTAAGCGCACAGTATGGCCAGTCAGAAGTCTCGGCTGATGAAAGTGAAATTGGCTTTCAAGCATTCTATGGTACTGCTCTAGGAGGGGGTAACTTGTCTGTGTTTGCGGATTATTTTGACCGCAAAGCAGTAAAAGCAACCAGCCGTAACAGCACTGCAACGCCAGTATTGACAAGCAATTATTCATATTTGCCTAAGAATACGCCTAACATTTACTTCAATTCAGTACGTTCGGGTAATGAAATAGGCAATCCAGATTGCGCCACACCGTTTGTGACTACCGAATTTGGCGAAGAAATTTGTGCCTACTACTCCAATGAGGATGATTATTTAGAAACCCCGCTGCAAAGTGCATCGATTGGCTTTAACTATGCGCTTGCCCTTGGCGACATAGATTGGACCACTAATTTTATTTATACCGATACTTCGTCTACTTCATTTTCAACGCCTGCGCCTATCAACCAGGTGGATGATAGAGAGGGTCCGTTTGTGGATGAGTCCGTGTTGGACACCCTTTCGCCAGACTTTATCACGGTCGATGACTTATTTATCGACCCATTTGATACACCCGCTGGTCGAGAGCTATTTGGCTTTAGCTTCGACGCGAGGTTTTCAGACCCGCGTACTATTGAGATTGATACCAAGGCCATGCGTTTAGTATCTGAGTTAAGCGGTAATTTTGACAATTGGGACTGGCGAAGCGGTATCACGTTGTCTCGCTCAGACTCTGAACAAGTGGCAACGCAGGGCATTTATAATCGCTTCAAATACCATGCTGCTATTGCAGGAGAGCTCTGCTCAAATGGCAATATTGCGAACTACGATGAGGATACCGATAGCCTGAGCTGTTCAAGTGGGTCATTGCTTGGTATGTACAATCCGTTTTTTCCTAATACCTCTGACAATCGTGCAATCTTAGATTTAGCCCAAGAGCGACCGACTCGCGACGGCGAAAGTACCTTGTATGGGTGGGATGCCACTATTAGCGGTGAGTTGTTTGAACTTAACGGCTATTTAGTGAGCGCTGCGTTTGGTGCAGAAATTCGAAGAGAAGAAATATCAGATATACCGTCACTTAATGCCAGAGCGCGAGCCGATAACGACTACTTGGTGGATGTTTTTGGCTTTGGTTCTAGCTTGTCTCAAGCAGATAGAACGCAATGGGGAGCATTTGCCGAATTCTTAGTGCCGCTTTCAGACACGCTAGAGTTAAATCTTGCCGGTCGTTTTGACGATTATAACGATTTTGGTAGCAGCTTTAATCCAAAGGTAAGCTTTGCCTATAGGCCTATTGAGTCGGTGGTGTTACGTGCATCATGGTCTACAGCCTTTAGAGCGCCGTCACTGACCCAAGCGGGTGTGCAACTGCGCACGACAACTGCTGATTTTGACTGTGGCGCAAATCAAACGATTGCAAATTTATACTGTGAAGGTGCGGGCTCGCTTCGTGGAAACAATGTGCTAGAGCTGGGCAATCCAAACCTGTTGCCTGAAGAGTCTGAGTCGTTCAGTGTAGGTTTTGCCTACAGCCCAACGAAAAATACTGACCTGACCATCGACTATTGGTCGTTTGATCACCAAGACCTAGTTGATACCAATATGACCGGTGTATTGGCGGCCGCACTAACCGATGCATCGTTACGCCATTGTGGTTTGGTGCCTGAAGGCGAAAGAGGGATCAGCTATGACCCGTTCCTTTGTGATTATACGGATGCAGCGGGTAACACCATTGAAGATGACGGTGCAAATTTAAGCCAAATCCTTGACGAGTGGATTACTTTTGAAAACCCGCGCTTTGAAGAGCTACCGTTGTTTAGAGATCACGTGTTGTTGCTCGATAACACCGGTACTCAAGAAATCAGCGGGCTGGACTTTTCTGTTTTCCATGCGCTTGTTTTTGACCAAGGGCAGCTAGAACTCTCGTTGCGCGGAACACATTACATTAGCTTTGAGCGCAATATTCCAGGGTCTGATGCCATTGAAGAGCTTGCAGGCACTTATCAATACCCTGAGAATGTAGGTAACGCAGAAATATTCTGGGTGCAAGATGATTGGTTTGCCGGTATTACTATTTTTTATACTAGTAGTTATGAAGATGATGTACAGGGGCTTAGAGGCAGAGAGATTGATGAGTTGTTAGATCTTGGCCAGCTTGATGAGAATGAAATGCGAGACGTTGCTTCGTGGACAACTGTCGATTTCAGCGCTGGCTACTATTTTGACAAAATGGATGTCAGACTGCGCATTGAAAATCTACTCGATGAAGATGCTCCTGTAGCTTATGGATCTTCTAGAGGGTACGACAGCTTTAACCATGACCCATTTGGAAGACGATTTACAGTATCTGTGAACTATCGCTTCTGATAACCTGAAGGCGGCATAGGTTGCCGCCTTTTTTATAAGTATCATCTAACCAATCGCAGCAAAACAAATGACGGACGCATTATGAAACAGACTTCGACAGAAACGGAGCTAACCGCAGAAAAGAAAAGCGCGTTTTCTAGCATGCCCGACGCATTTGTTATTTTATTTATGGTCATTGTACTGGCAACGGTGCTCACTTACGTGCTTCCGGCTGGGTATTTTCAAACCGAGCAAGTCGTTAAACAAGTCAATGGCGAGCAAGTCACGCGTACGCTGATTAAACAAGATAGCTTTCAATTCGTTGATGACGCAAACGCTAGCGCCAGCCAAGCCCCTTTGTTTGCGACCGGGGACAAGGTAGGTACGTTTAATTACGCCTTTGAAGGATTGGTCTCGGGCAATAAATATGGCTCTGCTGTTGGGGTGGTTGCCTTTATTTTAGTGGTGGGCGGGGCGTTTGGCATTGTCATGCAGACGGGCGCTATCAACAACGGCATTTTGGCTTTAATCGACAAGACAAAAAGCGCAGACATGGTCATGATCCCGCTATTTTTTGTGCTCTTTTCCCTCGGTGGCGCAATTTTTGGCATGGGCGAGGAGGCAATCGCCTTTTGCATTATTTTAGTACCCCTGATGGTGGCACTCGGATACGACGCTGTTACAGGCGTACTAATAACCTATGTTGCGACGCAAATCGGATTTGCCACAAGCTGGATGAACCCGTTTTCGGTAGCCATAGCCCAAGGGATAGCAGACGTGCCATTATTATCAGGGCAAGGCTTTAGGGTGGCACTATGGTGCGTATTTACCGCAATTGGCTTAGGCTTTACGCTTTGGTATGCGTACGGCGTTAAGGCCAATCCCGAGCGTTCCTATAGCATTAGTAGCAATCATTTCTTTAAAAAGCAGCAACAGCAAATAGAAAGTCAGTTCGATAAATTAGACGCTCTCATATTGCTTGTGTTCTTCAGCGGTATTATTTGGGTTATTTGGGGCGTGACCCAGCATGCTTATTACATTCCAGAAATTGCGAGTCAATTTTTTACGATTGGTGTTGTAGCTGGGTTTGTTGCTTGGATAGGCAAGCGGATGTCGGCAAATGAGGTATCCAATGCCTTTCAACAAGGCGCGAAAGACCTCTTGCCAGCGGCTCTGATTGTTGGGATGGCCAAGGGAATTGTACTGGTGCTAGGTGGAGACGAAGTGACCTCACCTAGCGTACTGAACACTATTTTATTTTATTCTAGCAACGCGATTGGCGAGACCAGTTCATACGTGAATGCTACAGCAATGCTAATGTTTCAAGCCGTGTTTAATTTCTTTGTTGCTTCGGGCTCTGGTCAAGCTGCTATCACTATGCCGCTAATGGCCCCACTTGCTGATCTAGTTGGCATTACGCGTCAAACAGCAGTGCTGGCATTTCAATTAGGCGATGGGCTGAGCAATATAATTATTCCCACCTCTGCGTCTTTAATAGGATGTTTAGGCGTTGCCCGAATAGATTGGAGCGTTTGGTTTAAGTTTGTATGGCGTTTCTTTTTACTATTGATTGCGGTTGCAGTAGTGGCGATGTGTATCGCAGTCGCAATTTCTTTCTAATTTCCTCTGTTAAATGCTGCTGGCGCGTCAAAGTGTTAGTCCAATAAGCGTGGGCTCACAACAGGTATTTATTCTCCTATTTTAAAAGTGTCCGCTGCGGACACTTTTTCTGTCCGCGGACACTTAAAATCCTTCCTTTAATTCAAATAAAACATTAAAAAACAATAGTTTATAGTTTGGCATGAAACTCGCTATCATATTTCGTAATTACAATGTAAATGCTCTAATGCGGCTTAGCTTAAACAGGACTCAAACATGATTGCTACTTACTTTCTTCTTGCTCCACTCACCGTGCTTGTGTCTGCTGGCCTCATTGCGTTGATCGAAACGCGCATCACCGACTAATTAAGGGAATATCATGATCCAGGATACCAGTGCACAAGACATCGAAATTGACTCAAAGTCGAATGTCAAAAAAGTTATCTTTAGTGTCATAGCGGTTATTTGCCTTGTTTTTATCGGGGCAAAAATGTTGTTTAGTGCACCTTCTGCTAATCGTTCAATCGATAGAGCATCCGTGCAAATAGCCACCCTCGAAATGGGGGATTTAGTGCGCGATGTAGCCGCCACTGGTCGCATAGTCGCCGCTAATGCTCCACAACTTTATAGCCCTGAACAAGGTTACGTAGAATTAAAAGTGCAGGCGGGAGATACCGTTACTATTGGTCAGGTTGTCGCAATCGTAGAAAGCCCACAATTGCAAAATCAGCTAAAGCAAGAGCGCTCTGAAATGCAACGATTAGAAGGCGAGCTTGCTAGACAAGAGCTCGATGCGCGTCGTCAAACTTTACAGTTGACCAAAACCCTTGATTTGGCTGAAGTTGATTTACAGGCGGCCATGCGCGAGGAGCGCCGGGCGCAAGCTTCTATTGTAAATAACTTAATTTCTCAAATTGATTTAGAAAAAGCGGTGGATGACTTAGCTCGTGCCAAATTATCTTTCAAGCATGCTCAACAAGAAGTGGCGTTGGCTACTGACACCCTCGCTTTTGAGTTAGACAGCGCACGCAGCACTGTTGCACGCCAAGCACTGGTAATAGACGAGTTAGTGCGCAAAACAACTGACTTGGAAATTCGCGCTACGGTAGATGGTGTGGTGGGCAACCTGTTATCTCAACAGCGTTCATTGGTTTCCCAAAATGCGCCTCTTATGACTTTAGTTGACTTAAGTGCTTACGAAGCTGAATTAAATGTAGCAGAAAGCTATGCGAATGAGTTGAGCCTAGGTATGCCCGTAGAAATTAGCATTGGCGGGCAGAAGATTGTAGGGCAATTATCAGGCATTTCTCCTGAGGTCACTAATCGCGAGGTCACTACCCGTGTGCGCTTTGACCAGCAGGATATTGCGGGCATCCGTCAAAATCAGCAGCTGTCAGCGCGCATTTTACTTGAGAACAAAACCGATGTGTTAAAAGTGCGCAGAGGGAGCTTTGTTCAAGCTGGCGGGTTTGTCGCTTATAAACTAGAAGGCGATGTAGCCACCAAAATCGATATTCAACTAGGTGCTAGAAGCATGCGCGAAGTTGAGGTGTTAAGTGGTCTTTCGGCTAACGACCAAATCATTATTTCAAATTACGACGAATTTATTGAGAGCGAATCGGTGCTGCTTAACTAAAGCAGACCCGCCTCCATAACAAACATTAAAACAAATACATCAGCGCGAATTATTAAGGACATCACTATGTTATCTATGAAAAATATCAGCAAAGTTTACCAAACAGAAAAAGTAAGAACACACGCACTTCGTGATTTTGATTTGCAAGTGAACGAAGGGGAATTTATTGCCGTGACGGGCCCATCAGGTTCAGGAAAGACCACTTTTTTAAACATTGCCGGCATGTTGGAAGGATATAGTAGTGGCGAGTACCTGTTAGATGATGTCAATGTAGGTCAGTTGTCGGACAATCAACGTGCCGATTTACGTAATCAAAAGATTGGTTTTATCTTTCAGGGCTTCAACTTAATTCCTGATCTTAATTTATATGAAAACGTTGAAGTACCGTTGCGTTACCGAGGTATTAAATCGGCAGAACGTAAGCGTCGTATTGAAGAGTGCTTAGAAAAAGTAGGGTTAGGTAGCCGAGCAAAACATCTACCCCAGCAGCTATCAGGTGGTCAGCAGCAGCGTGTTGCAATCGCAAGAGCGTTAGCTGGACAACCTCGGTTTCTATTAGCCGATGAACCTACCGGTAACTTGGATAGCTTAATGGCGCGCCAAGTAATGGAACTTCTTGAAGAGATTAACCGCGACGGTGCCACCATTGTGATGGTCACTCATGATCCAGAGCTTGCTCGTCGAGCGCCTCGCAATATTCAAGTCGTTGATGGCCAGTTAGCTGATTTCACACTCTATCAGTCTCGTGAAAAAGATATACTCACGCCAAATCCTCAACTTAACCCAAGCTCTAACCCTGCGGAGGCCTAAGATGTTTGTTCATTACTTAGATTTAGCTTGGCGCAGCTTTAAGCGCACGCCGCTGGTATCAGTATTGATGGTAATTGCCATTGCAATCGGCATTGGTATTACCATGACAAGCCTTTCGGTGTATCACATGATGGCGATGGACCCTATCCCTCATAAAAGTGACAAGTTGCATGCTGTGCAGCTAAAGGCGATGGACGATGGGGAAGAGTGGTGGACAGAAGATAATATTCCTACGCAAATCACCTACAAAGATGCGATGTTTCTCAATGATGTTGACTTGCCGTTTCGTAAAACAGCGTCAACACGCACAGGCTTTACGGTGCACATGAACTCTAGCGATGTGAAGCCGTTCTTGGAGAGCGCACGTGTTACTAGTAGTGAGTTCTTTCCTATGTTCGATTTGCCATTCTTGTATGGGGGTGCATGGACTGAGCAACAATATCAAAGTGCCTCACCTGTAGTCGTGATTAGTCAAAGCATTAATGAAAAGCTATTTGGCGGTGAGAACTCAGTGGGCAAACAGGTTTATTTGGATGATCAGGTTTTCCAGATAGTTGGAGTCATCAAAGAGTGGGATATCCATACTAAGTACTATGACCTGAACAATGGGGCTTTCAACTCAACTGAAAATTTGTTTATACCGCTGTCTTTAATTGAGGCTAATGAACTGGCGACCTGGGGCAACACGAACGGCTGGAAGTTTGAAGAGATTAACACTTTTCAAGAAAGACTTAACTCCGAATTGCTGTGGATGCAGTTTTGGGTCGAACTTAATAATGCGCAAGATAAACAAGCATTTGGTGACTACCTCAATAACTACTTAAGCGAGCAAGCAACGCTTGGACGATTTGAGCGAGAAAGCCCTAAATTTGCATTACGTGATGTAAATGAATGGATGGCATATAACAATGTCGTGTCAGAAGATAATCGTTTATTAGTAGGGCTAAGCTTCTTATTTTTAACCGTATGTTTAGTCAATATCCTTGCTTTGTTGTTAGCTAAATTTTTACGCAGAGCGCCTGAAATTGGCGTGCGCAGAGCGTTGGGTGCAAGCAAGTCACAGGTATTTGCTCAGCATTTAGTTGAAGTATCGATGTTGGGGTTCTTCGGCGGAATAGTTGGCATTGGCATTGCCCAGCTTGGTTTATGGGGAGTGCGTTCTACTTATAGTTACTTTAGTGCGCTGGCCACCATGGATATAAGCATGTTGCTTGCTGCCCCAAGCATCGCTATTGTTTCTTGTTTGATTGCCGGTGCTATTCCAGCGTGGTTGGTATGCAAAACACAACCTGCCATTTACTTAAAAACCCAATAAGCTCACTTTTAAAGGACAGATATCATGTTAGAGATTAAACCAATATTTAATGCCTTACTGCGCTCCAAAGTGAGTACGTTTTTACTTTTAGTTGAAATAGCGATTACCGTGGCTATTGTAAGTGTGGCTGCCTTCGTCATTGTTGACCGAGTTAACTATCTACAACAAGAAACAGGCTATCCTGAGGAATCCCTCCTGCACTTTAGCGTGTTAACGTTTGGAGATGTTGATCGCATGCAGCAAATAGAGTTAGACGAACAGATGCTACGCAACATTCCGGACGTTGAAAACGCGGTGTTCATGCAAGATGTTCCCCTCTCTGGCAGTGGCTCCGCATCTAGCTTTAATTCACAACCCGATCCCGAAATCGAAAACAATAAAAGTGTTCGGGCGGCGTACACTGCAGGTGATGAAAACATGATTGATACGCTTGGCGTAAATCTGATTGCAGGCCGCGATTTTAATCCAGATGAAATAAAGTACGGTTTGTCGATGGAGAACCCCCCTACGGTAATAATCGCTAGCAAAGCCTTCGTAGATGAGATGTTTCCTGAAGGCGATGGATTAGGTCAAACGGTCTATTTTGGACCGGCGCCTATTAAAATTATTGGGATTGTAGAGGAAATGAAAGGACCTTGGTTACAGGATTCACGAGCAGACAACATGGTTATATTTCCTTATGTCGAAGTAAGAAGTTTTGACCATTATGTAGTGCGCACTAATCCTGAAGAGCGCACCGCTATAAAACGCCAAATTGAAGAATTGATGCTAGCTAACTATGATAAACGCGTGATCAACCCCGCGATTGGTTTTGATGAGGCAAAGGCGCAGTACAATGCCGGTGACATATTGATGGCACGCATGCTGATGGTAATTATTGTCGTGCTGATTATGATAACCATTGTGGGTATATTTGGTCTAACCTTGTTCAATATCAGCAAGCGTACTAAACAAATTGGCACGCGCAGGGCCCTTGGCGCCCGCAAATCTGATATTGTTAAATACTTTTTGGTAGAAAATGCCATGGTCTGTATCGTTGGGCTGGTGGTTGGCTCAGCGGGTGCGGTTTATTTAGGAACGCTATTGTTACAAGAATATTCCTTGCCAGCATTAGATAACGCATTCATTCTATACACGGCGGGCTTTGTATTTTTGATTAGTCTAATGTCTGTTTTGGTGCCAGCGAACAGAGCGGCCAATATCTCGCCGAGCATCGCCACTCGCTCAATATAACAAGAAAATGAAACAACGGCAGAGAAGTAATACGTGAATAAAAAAACAGTTGAAAAAGTCTTGATCGTTGATGATACAACGGCGGTGCTTCAAGCACTGTCGTTGCTACTCGAAATTCATGGCTACGATGTTGTTACAACCAATTCTCCTGAGCAAGCAATAAGTATCGTCAATCAACTGCGTGTTTCGTTGGTGATTCAAGACATGAACTTTACGCGGGATACAACCTCTGGAGAAGAGGGCAAAGCGCTGTTTGAATCGCTCAGAGCGCTTAATCCGAATTTGCCCATTATCCTTATTACTGCATGGACGGATTTAGAGCAGGCGATTGAATTAGTGAAAGCCGGTGCCGCTGACTATATAGCCAAACCTTGGGACGACCAAAAATTGCTCACCAGCGTTGGCAACTTAATTGAGGTAGGTAAGTCACGTCAACAAACCGAACAGCTTGAAAGACACAAAGCAGCGCAAAAGCCCTCACAGACTGCTGCCGAGCAAGTTGGACTGATTTATTCAAGCACCGCTATGCAGCGAGTCGTTGATATGGCTATTCAAGTAGCAAAATCGGATATCTCGGTACTCATTACAGGTGCAAACGGTGCCGGAAAAGAGAAAATTGCCGAGCTTGTTCAGGCGCAGTCTTCATTAGCGAACAAACCTTTTATAAAAGTGAACTGTGGAGCACTCCCGCCAGACTTGATTGAGGCAGAGCTTTTTGGTGCAGAGGCTGGCGCATACACAGGTGCAACTAAAGCCCGTATCGGCAGATTTGAAGCCGCTGACGGCGGTACTTTATTTTTAGATGAAATTGGCAATTTGTCGTATTCAGGACAAACCAAATTGCTCCGTGTGCTGCAAACTGGGCAGTTTGAACGCCTTGGTTCAACTAAGACAATGCAGGTGGATGTGCGAGTCATCTCCGCAACTAACGCAAATTTATTGGAACAGATTGCCAACGGAGAGTTTAGAGAAGACTTGTACTACCGCTTAAATGTGATTGAGCTACAGTTGCCAGCGTTGGCAAAAAGGCCTGAAGATATTATGCCATTAGTGCAATACTTTTTACCGGCCAGGGAATTAAGCTTGTCAGCTGAGCAAGCTTTATTAACACAGTCTTGGCCCGGCAACGTGCGTGAACTAGAGAATGCCTGTAAACGCGTTGCCGTGTTAAAACCACAAGGGATTATTGAAACTGAAGACTTTGCCTTTAGGGAAGATGTTATTCAAAATAGTGCATCGGTTGACGCGCAAAATCAAATGACGCAAGAGCCAGACAAAAGTGCTTTAGAGAATGCTATGCGAGAGCATCAAGGTGTAATCGCGCGTGTAGCTAGGCAGTTTGGGATGAGCCGCCAAGCGCTGTACCGACGCCTCAATAAATTCGGCATAGATTACTAGCATGATCATGTCGGTGACCACTCGAGTTTGGATAATTTGCCTGCTATGCAGCTTAATTGGGCTTTTGCCGGTCTATTGGCTTGTAGATTGGACGTTAGTGCAAAAGCTAGTATTCACGTTTTTGGTGTTATCGTTAAGTGTTGGCGCTGCACGCTTTATGCTCAAAGACATAAAAGAGGGCCTGTCGGCACTAGAAATTGGTTTGCTAAATATGAAAGATGGCGAGTTTTCTAGCTCTTTGTCATATCAAAAAAGCGATCAGTTAGGCCAACTGTGTGGGCTTTATAACCAAACCATAGATAAACTGCGCGAAGAAAAGCATTGGCTATACCAGCGTGAGCTTCTGCTCGATAAAATTACGCAAAGCTCTCCTGATGTATTGCTCTTGGTAAACGACCAAGGCGTGGTGATTTTTAGTAATATCGCTGCCCGCCATTTTTTCTCTACCTTTGACGGTATTTCTGGACGGCAACTAAGCGCATTACTTAATAACGCTCCGCAGGGGGCTGCGGATGCTATAACTGCCAACAAAGAAGGGTTGTTTAGTCTCAATCATAAAGACAAAGAGCCTGAAACCTGGCACATGTCTTTGGGGAGTTTCAGTTTAAACAATCAATCTCACACGCTGTATATCCTAAAACAAATGACACGCGAATTAAGTCGTCAAGAAGTAGCAGTTTGGAAGAAAGTCATACGTGTGATTAGCCACGAATTAAACAATAGCTTAGGGCCAATATCGTCAATGTTGCATAGCGGTCGAATACTCAGTTTACAGGTAGATGAAGACCGTTTAGCCAGAGTATTTTCCACAATAGATGAACGCATAAAGCATTTGAGCGATTTTGTGCAGGGATATGGGAAGTTTGCAAAAATCCCAGAGCCTAAAGTGCATCCGCTTAAGGTATCTGACGTGTTTGAGCAATTAGCACAGCAGTGGCAATTTAACCTGCGGTTACCGGAAAGTTCACCTGATGATTTGACGCTCCATGCCGATGCTGCGCAGTTTGAACAGCTGATGATAAATCTGCTCAAAAATGCCCATGAATCGGGCTCACGACCAGAAGATGTAAGTGTTGAACTAGCACAAACAGAAGTCTCCACCGTAATCAAAGTAAAAGACCGTGGTAAAGGAATAGCGGATGACTCCCTCAATAGCGTGTTGATACCGTTTTATTCGACAAAATCTAATGGAACAGGACTTGGCTTGGCCCTGTGTCGTGAAATTATAGATGCGCATCATGGGCAAATTGCGTTGTATAACCGCAGCGCGGCTCAACCACCCTCTGGTAATACAGAGAGCTCGACTCATGATAGCGAGAGCGGTGCTTATGCAAACAACGGCTTGGTGGTTAAGGTGACGTTGCCCAAATTTCGTTGACTCGCACTTACATTGCTCATGTCATTTAATATCAGCACCAAAACTAATACTACCTCTTTACATCCTCTTATCGCAGTAACTCTTTAATGAACAAAACCGTTAGGGGTATGACGAGGTACGAGACAGTAATTAACGAAAAAGCGATAATCGGCCCTGATTCTACCAGTGGAATATGATTTGTTTTAAAGCTAATCATCCCCCAAATATACGGCCCCGCTAATAAGATGACAGAGAGTGCTGCAATGGATTGTAGGTTCAACTTAGACGCTCTGCTCATTAAGAATACCGCACCTGCTCCCAATAGGACCCACAATATAGCTGGAATATTGATAAACAGTTGGGGACTTACGCCTGTGAAGAGCTCCAACGATATTGATTGATATAACATCGGATCTAAAAAGAATTGGTAAAAATTACCGTCGGTCCAGTAAGGCTTGGTAAATGCTTCGGCGTCGTTGTTGTTCGATAAGAAAAGTATACCGGCAGTAACAACAAAAAAGACGCTTAGCGCAAGTATTGCACAAACCAATGAGAGCGCTTGTTTAGTAATCATCACATACCTCAAAATTATCAATAAAACTTGTTTGTAGAACTCCCATTGCTTTATTAGGAGCGTGTCTTTTGATTCGTAGTATTGTTCGTGTAAATCCCCGATAACATCGTCTTTGATTGATTCTGGTAGAGTATGCTCTAGTAATGCGATGCCAAGCGTTGGTGGCTTTTTATTGTTAGTTTTCATAAGCTCACCACATTTTGAAGAGATGCGCTTGCCCACAATTTTTCTATTTGAGATTTCGTTATTTTAATGGCTTGTAAGCCAGAAGCAGTGACGTTAAAAAATCGCTTAGCCTTTCCGCCTCTAGCGGCAGTAGCGCCTGACTTTCTCGATTCCAGCAAGCCTTTTTTTTCTAAACGTTCGGTGGTTGAATACAAGGCACCAATTGACACGTCGCGCCCCACGCAGTCTTTTAGATGAGACTTAATTGTCACGCCATATGCGTTATCTTTTAAGGCAATTATTGTGAGCAAAACCGCATGCTCAAATTCACCTAAGTATTGTTGTTTATTCATTTTAGCCCCGTCGCCAATCTCTAATACCTACATAATAGATTATTAAAGCGGTCTGATAGGTATTATCTCAAAATGGATCGTGTTTCATATTATACCTATTATGTAGATATAATGGGTATATAAGAACTGAGACCTTCGCAGCCAGCATGGTTGCTTATAAAGAAGGTGTGTTAACTGGAACGCGAGAAGCCATTATTTGCTGCTCAAGCGAATAAGCGATCTCGATAAGCGTGGGTTCACTATAAGCTTCGCCCATAATCGACAGATTGACGGGCATGCCTAAAGACGTAAACCCAATAGGCATAGATAAGTCTGGGAAACCTGACAGGTTCGCTAAATTGAAATTAGAACCACCGGAGCCAGGAAGCCCATCTCCAGTGTATGGAAAATCCACCAGCTCTGCCGGCATACTTGTGGTTGGATATACCAATGCATCTAAGCCTTTGTGTTGCATAAGGCCTTTTAAAAACTCTCTTATCAGCGGTAGGGCAAACTCTTTAACGGCCTTATACTCGTAACCATCAAGACTTGTAGCTTCGTTTTCGACTTTCATCAATGACCATCTAGCTGGGTTGGGGATCACGCCATCAGGTTGCTTAGAAGTCACTTCCATCGACTGCGTGATTAAGTCATCTAAGGTTTTTGGATAGCCTTCGTCAAGGGTTGCCAAATAGGTTTCAATTTGTGATTTAAATTCTGGAAAGCGAATCGCTCGGTAAAAATGACCTCTAGACTCTAACAACCACGCAGGGAGGGTTATTTCGACCACTTCTGCCCCAGATTTTTCCATTGCATGCAAAGCCGTATCAAATAACCAATCTACTTCATAATCATCGCCGGTGAATTTGCGAATCACGCCGATCTTTTTATTTTTCAGGCCGTCCTTTTTCAATGACTTTGTGTAGTCGTCCATTTCAGATACTTGAGTAACGTTACCGTCTACAATTACGTTTAACAAAATGGCAAGGTCGGTCACATTATTTGCCATAGGCCCTATTGTGTCAAAAGATAACGCAAGGGGTATCACGCCATCTGTACTGACAAGTCCGTGGGTTGTTTTTAACCCTACTATGCCATTTGCTGACGAAGGCCCGCGCACAGAACCACCGGTATCGGTACCCAAGCCTATGCTGGCAAACCTAGCGGCTATTGCAGCCCCCGTTCCACCTGAAGAACCTGCAGGAGTCTTTGCGAGATTATGAGGATTAATGATTGGGCCTGCCAGTGAACTCCATGGCCCGCCCGATGCAAATTCGCTCATATTTAACTTACCCAAAACAATAGCGCCGGCGTCTTTTAACTGAGCAATTACACGTGCGTCGTCAGGCGGGAAACTGTCTTTGAGCATAAACGAGCCAGCGGTTGTGGGCATATCTTGGGTGTCGATATTGTCTTTAACCAATATTGGTATGCCGTGAAGTCGAGAGCGTCTACCAGACTCTTGCCGCTCTTTGTCTAATGCTTTGGCCTGCTCAAGGGCAAGTGGATTAATGTGGATAATCGTATTTAGGGAAGGGCCCTTTTGGTCATACTCTGCTATACGTTTTAGAAACAGATTCACCAATTCCTCAGAAGTTAAATCGCCGTTATCTATGGCCTTATTGAAATCATTGATAGTCGCTTCGGTAAAATTAAGTTTTGAATTATCGGCGAGGGCTGATTTGTTGAAAAGAAAAAGTAAGAAGATGATAAGTGAGGCTTTGCCAAAAACAGACAGCGTTGTTTGCATAGTATTCTTTCCCTAGTAATTGCATCGACACCTGCGAAAACAACGTAGGTATCTCTATTGCTTAGTATATATATCGTTCTACCATTGTATATTCAAATATGCCGATTTTGTGCCCAGCCATGATGAGGTCTTTCGTAATTGATAGGCAGACTGATAAGCGTTAGTTGGCATGCTTTAGTTAGAGTCTTCAGCGTCAATCAGCGCTATAACTTCGCGAGCGAAACCTAGCTGTCGTCTTTCCGAATCCCACATAACCCCATGCAAACTATACATTGTCTCATAGCGAGTTTCATATGCTTTCATTAAAGATAGGTCATAAGATCTTATATACTCAGTCCCATCGATTTGAGCAGTATCTACCGCGGCGCCCAAATTTCCCTTATTAACGACATCACGGTCTACAGAAGTGTTTGCAGACAATTCTTCTAGAACAAGGTCCACTAGCGCCTGATGAACGAAGTTGTCGCGCTCTAAGCGCGTATGGTATTCGATGAGCGCTCTTTCAAGGTCGGTATTGTTTAATGTCGCTAGCTGGCCATTCGCGGTTATTTGTATATAGGCCGCCGATTTGGGGGGCGACGCCCTGCTGCTGTGCTGTCTGCCAGTGCTTGCCGGATTGTTTTGTCGTCTGCAGCTGGACTACTGCCTTCCAAGGTTGTAATGAGGGCGGCTAAATTTTGCATGTAAACTTCGCGAAATTGAATTTGCGAAGTAAGTGTTTTTTCGATTTCGACGAACTCTTCTTTGAGCTGAGCAAGAACAGCAGTTTCACGCATTTGCGATTGCTGAGCGTCATTCCAATTCGAAACTTGAATGCCAATAAAAACACCAACAATAACGATTACAAAGTCTAGCGCGACGGCGAACCAGTTTTGGTCTTTTATGTGCTTGGTAAGTCGACGTAGGATCATGATAGAGCTCCACGGTGTTCATAGTTGGATAAATTTTTAGCGATGTGTAGCGGTAGCGCACTCGGTAATTTGAAACGTTTGAGCATTTGCGTTTTTGCTATTTCAATTATCATTTTTAATCACGGTATTATTTTAATTTAAAATCCAAATGGGGTGGCTAGTATAAAAAAGAGCACTGCGATGGATGCTATGATACTGGTAATAAGACCTGTCTTTCTAGACCGAAGCCACCCTGATAGGCCTACACTCACAAGTAGACTAAGAAATCCGAGGCTGTATCCACTTAACATACCTGCCCATAGAGTTTTGAGCAGAGTCTGGTCTACTATTATGGGCATGGTGGGGTGCAGAAGAATGGTTAACCGCCATGATGCAACCACAGCAACTAATAAACTGCACGCAGCTAGTGCTGACGATGACACTATCCAGCTGACCGACTTTTTTTCAGAAGTGAACACCACGATTGTAACGAGCAAGGTAGCTGAAATACCGCCTAAAAAAGCGCTGACAAATGACAATTGTTCGGCGACCGCAAGCACATAACTTGGATTAAGTTCTGTCATTTGAAACCCTGTTAGCTCTTACAAAACTTGCTGATAAGACTGTTGGCAGTTTTGTCTATGTTACATGGGGCGAAGGCATCACTGAATTTATCAGCGATGCCTTAGTAACTGCTTATGTAAGCCAAATGCAAACGTTTAGTCGTTTGTATTCGGTGTTTGCGGAGTAGTCTCATCTGCGCTTTCGGGTGCAGGTGCTGGATTACTTGTAGTATTTGTTGCAGCGGGAGCTGCTTCAGGCGTGCTCTGACTTGTATCTGCGCCGTCTTCATTGCCCACGTCTCTTTGAGAGATATTTCTTTCTTTTGACATTTCCTTCTCCTAACGAAGTCATAAAAGTATTATTTTCATAGGATGTTTAGCTCCTATGTTCGATAACTTACATGTAGTATACAATTAATGCAATGACGCAAAGTAGCAGGCATATAGGGTTAGTCTATTGAATACATTATCTCCTGTGGTAAAAAAGGGTATCCGCATTGGTGCTAATGCCTTTTATGCCATGTGTGTTGCGCTATGTCTCATCACGCTCTTGTTTGGTCTATGGGCAAACTTCAACTTTAATTCGAAAGAAACCTCGGCATTTTTGCAGTACGGCGCAGCCATTCATAAATATCCCTTAGTAAACCGCTATGTGCTTGCAAAAACTGACGATTCACCGCTGTCTGATGCAATGCGTTCTAACGGCCCATGGTTTACTCGCTTGCATGCCATTGATAATTGCGAAGCTTCGAAGTTTAGCACTATGGATGAATTCTTTGCTTGTGCCAATGTTGGCCAGGCTGAGTCGGTGACCGTTGTGTTGGATGTTTGGGGAGACATACAAAGCTTTGAAGTTGTAAAAGGGGAAACCGCCACACCATTTAAACCAGACATTAAATACATGCTTGTGGATTCTGTTTTGTTATTGCTCTCTTTAGGCTTTTCTCTATTGCTTTTTGCCAAAGGCAGGCGTTTTGTATCTGGATACCTAATTAGTTTGTTACTGTTAATCACTGTGTGCGAAAGCCGTTTTTTTTATATCGGCTCAAGTATGTTTGGTGCGACAGATATCGAAACGCTTCGCTTGAGCTTAGCATTTATCTTTGGCCCGCTTGGGCTTTATTATTTCCCCAAAACGTTCGACAACAAAGTATGGAAACGCATTCAGCTTTCCCTAGTTGCATTCTCTAGTCTGTTGCTCTTTATCACCTACAGCCAGACTTTTACAACAGTTGCAAATGCATGGTCATATTTTTTGTATGCCGTGTCATTTACCTTATTGGTGACGGTTGTTCAGTTTGTATTAAAGTACCGCATGGTACTCAACACCCAAGAGCGCAAACAAACAATTACCATGCTGTTTTGTGTGCTCATTGCTTTAGTATTGTACCTTCCTCTTTTTAGCTTATCGGGCTACGGTACATTAGTAGGGCGCTACTTATTAGGTTTGAGCGTTGGTGTGGGCGTCTTTATTGCGCTTATGCGTTATGGTCTCTGGCAGGTCGACTCTATTATTTCAAAATCGGCAACATTGAGTTTGTTGTCGGTCGTGGCGTTTTCGCTTTGGGCGGGCCTTGACCAAGGCATGCAAGCGCTTTTGAATCAAACGATTGGGTTAAGTAACAATACAGTCACCGCGTTTTTAGCTGCCGTGATTAGTTCATTGTTTGCCATCCCAGCATATAACTTTGTATCACGCTCATGTGATGCGTTTTTCAATAAAGACTTGCACTTACTCAAACGCTTTTTGAGTAAAGATATTTTGGTGTTAGCAGAAACGCAGAAACTTGAAACCTTTGTTGAGCAAGTAGGGCAAAAATTGTTAGTTCTCAGCGGCGCTCGTAAAATACACCTCACGTTTAACGACTTTAATCGTCTTCCAGCGCCCATAGAATTTACAGATATCGTTGACAAGAAATCCAATGAATACGTGGTAAAAAACGAATCGTTCGAGTACCACATCGATAATATTTTATCGCTGACCTTTTCCCTTGAGTATGTCGATAGACGAATCAACAAAGAAATTAAAAACGAACTTGAAGAGGGGACCGATGAAATTGCAAGGGCCCTTGCTTCATGTACTAGATGGAATTATCTTGAGTCATTGGACCCGAGCAAGGCGGCGTTGCGCCCTGCCAGCTCTACATGACGTTACTTGTCACTTGCTCCAATTGATGCGGGCGATTTTATGAGCAAATCATCAGCGCAATAGACAGCATGCAGACTGTGGCAAGAAAAAACACAATACACGCCGGACGTTAGATGATGGGAAGCTATCTCTAAATCATGCAACTTTCCAAGCGAATGTGTAAGCCTTCAAAGTTAACCGAGTTAACAATTTTTTGCCCAAATACCAAGCCAGCTGATGCTTGTTTAAACTCATCGTCTGAATTTGTCTGAGTGGTAACAAAAGCCGAGACATACTGTTGCAATAAATCGTCGTACTGAATTAACACATTGAGTGACTCGTCTCTTAAGGCATACAGGGAATCTGTGAGTATTTGCGCCTTTTTTATTGCAAAAGACAGCGACTGAAGTAAATCGCGTGTTTCGCTGCCTTGCTCGTCTATGAGTTTAAGAAGTTGATTGTATTTTTCTTGTTGCTGGTCATTCAGCCCTGCCTGTTGGTCAGGCTCATACGGGGCTTGATAAGAAGTTGATGGCGAAGAAGGTACAGATGACAGGTCCGACGGATAATTTGGCTCTACTGCTTTTGGAGGGCTAAGCAGTTCAGCAATTTCATCGGCAGTGGCCCCCGTTCGCGCCAAGTCAGCTAGCAAGCGTGAGTGCACTAGCGCTACACTCCCTCTAATGCTTGCGTCTGCAGCGTTTACGTTTTGTTCCCAAGTGGAAAGTAGCGCGGTCGTTTTTGGAATAGCTTCCGCTAGTGTCACTAACTCTGAATAATACATACGTCCGTCACGTGACGTTGCTTTTGCTCTTAATAGCCCGTTTTGTATTTTTTTATAGTCATCAATAAACTCAGTGTGTCGTATATAAGGAGCTTCAAGCTCATCGATGGCGCTCTGGAGCGTGCCTTTCAAAGTCTGAGTTTGATCGATTATTGTGTTTTTATACTCAGGTGGTAACGACCAAATAAACGAATCGAACGGTTGCAGTTGCCTAGTTTGTTTGTCTACTAACTTCTGTATCGCTTGCGTCTCTCTCTCAAAATCGGGAATTGGCATCAATATACCCATACTCACCTTATCTTGGGCCATGGCTAACTCTGGTATACTTGCTTTAGCTAACCAAGCATCTAAGGCGTCTAGTTCAACAGATGCTGTAGACGCAAAATCTCGAACACGCTGTTGATAGTAATCAAGACTAGTAGATAGTTGGTCCACACTGGGTAAATACGCCGTTTTTGCCGATTGAAGTTGTTGATAGGGCTCGCGCAAACATGTTAAAGACTGTTGTGCGGTAGCGAGAATTTCAATTTTTCGCTGAGGTACGTTTAACTGCAAATTTCCGAGTATTACAGCGAGTAATGCACCCCCAGCGATGATGAAAGCGTGAGGTGCGCGTAAAGTGGTCATAACCGCTATGATTGCGCCTATAGAGATGCTGGCTGCGCCCCAAAAGTCTCGATATTGGGCAAGGTGCGTACTCGATTGACTGTATGCGTCGTTAAGAGAATTCATAACTGCGGCTAAATCACCGCTTACATCTAGTGCGGGAAAAGGCGGAATTGCAGCGCTGACATACATTACCGAGCCTATTAATAAGAGCAGAACTATACCGGCAATGAAGTAAAGCGGTTGCCTATGTTTTGATTGTTTAGCGTTTTCCAAGTGAGCCTTCCTAAGCGATGGATAGAGACAATCCAGTTTCTTGTATGTTTTTTATACGCTTATTTTAATGCATTGACAAGCACGTAGACGGTCAGCCTATTACCCCGAGGCATTTCTGTATATGATCACCTAGATGGCAGTCTAGTTATCTTGAATCGCTAGGCCCGAGTAAGTCGACACTGACGCCTGCTGATCTCACTTAAGTAATAAAAGGTGTAAAAGTGAGGCATTGACCGTAGTATTCACAAGGGCTGATAACAGCTAAAGGTTTGATGCAACAATTGTAGCTTAGCTTTTGGTTTTGTACCGTCAACTAAGGTTACTTGATACACTCTGTCGTAGATTGTTTCATCAATTTGCGCTAACGCTTTCCCAGTCAAATAGCCCGCTAGCACATTCGTTGTGTTGCTGTGCCCTACTACTAGAGTGTTTTGTTTGTTTTGAATCAGTTGCTTTGCAAAAGAGGCTAGTTCTCTTGGGTTGTAACTAACCACTTTTAAGCCTTTGTCTTGCGATACCGGTTTAGCGGTCATCTGCGTTCTTAAATAGTCAGTGCTGTAAATAGTATCTATATCGACGGCTTGAAACATTGTGCTCAGCGATTGTGCGCGTTGTAAACCGCACTCAGATAATGGCGGGTTTCGCTTATCAGCCGTGTCGGTAGCTTTTTCAGCATGGCGTAACATATAGATGGTATATATATCAGAGTCAGTTTGATTAGTTTGTGCCGCCAGGTTAAATGAACTAAACATTATCCAGCCCACAAGCACATAAAGTAAAACTGATAGTAATTTCATCTATATTTTCTGCCTTTTCAAAAGTGTCACTTAAGCTACTTGTCAATCGCTAGCAAGCGCGTCTGTATTTGCTCTAAAACGAGTTTGTCACTGAATTTCGAACAGTGTCCAGCCATCGGCGTAAAATCTATCACAGCATTGGACGTTGGGTTTGTTGTACCTTCCAGATACTGCGCAAACTTTCTTGTGGCGGGGTTAAGAAAGAAGTGGTCCATGTCGCCCATCCAGATGTAAATTTTGTCTTGTAACTTAGGCCCAAGCTCAGACCAATTTTGTTCGGTAAATAGCTTTAAATCATATTTCTTCCAAGCCTCTGCAACTTCTCGGTCTATGGCGCCTGTTTGTGGGTCAAACATTGGCATGGGTAGCCCGTCTTCGCCCTTTGGACTATATAAGGCTGTATGCGCGCTAAACTGGCCACCAGAGGTTCGATAGTCGTTTGATACGCCTTGTACATTTTCATACTGAATGAAATTTTTCAAAGTAATGATTGGGTCGCCATAAACCGTTCTGGCAACAGGTCGTAGATTGCCCCATCTATTGTAAAATACGTTGGCATCTTCATAAATGTTGGCCAGTTGATAGGCTGAAAAGTCGATGGAGTCTGGGCTATATGAAAATGCGCCGTTAAATGTGTCTGGATAAAACAGTTGAAGAGCCAACGACACCCAACCGCCAGTGGAGCATCCATCTGTAAAACGGTATGTCGCGCTGTTTTTGGTGCGAAATTGAGCTTCAACAGTTGGGATGAGCTCGCTCACTAAAGATTGACCGAACGGCCCATTATTTGCCGAGTCTAGCTGATAGTTGTCACCAAAAGGCCCCAAACTATCTAGGTAAACGGTGATAATTTGTGGCGCTTCATCGCTTTGCCACCATTGCATAAAATCTTCGGAATTGATTAATCTTTCAACTCTCGTATACCTGCCACCATAGCCTGCAACGTTATATCTAATAGGGTAGGTTTGCTGACTATTTTGCTCATATGTGTTGGGTAATAAAACCGAGGCACTTATATAAAATGGTTCTTGCCAAAACTCACTCAATAATTCGCTTTTAAAGGTCACCTTTTTTACTAGCGGGTGGTTAACAAGTGATGTAGCAGGTACTCGTTTTGAAAGCTCTACGATTTCGGTAAAATCCGAATCGATATCGATAACGGCGACTTCGCTATATAAATTCCCCTCTGCATTTATGTATGGAAGTGACGGATTCTGATGCCACAAAACCTGCATTGAATATTGGCCTTTTGGGATTTCGCTAAGATCAAATGAAGCGGTGGTCATTAAATCAGAAGCTTGGTTTAGCGTAATGGTTGAGGTGGCTGACCCAAACGTAAAATTTTTAGCAAAAATGAAGTTGGGATTTTCGCTCAAAGGCCAAAGTTGTTGACGAGGCTCACTTGTATCATTTTTACTTAAAAAGAGAAATATCCTTCCCTCAGAAGCCATGGCGTCATGCAACGGTGGTGCAACGCTTATGCTAAATTCTGCTGCCGCGGTATTGTTTTGGTTTTGTAACTTTGCATCTGCTGTTGAAGGGGATATTTGGCTTGTGCACCCAGATATAAGAAACGCGGTAATGATCAGTAGCCGACCTAGCATGTTCAATTCCTCTTTGATGTTAGACCATGGCCAATACTGCGTTTGATTTATTGAGCAGAATTTGGCCCGTTGATATAGCTACGTTACAGCTATGTGCTTGCCATGGCAAGAAAAGCGGATGAAGTAACCTAAGCGTTGCGCTGTTGATTGCTTAGGTATCTTCGGGAAAAGTTCAGCAATATTGTTCAGGGCTTAAACTAGGTTAAAACAATTGGCGACTATGCCTTGATGATGCTAAACAAATCCAGAGGATTGTATCGGCACCATCCAATATCGAATGGTATTCTCTGGGCAGGCCTCGCGAAGGTGAGCTAATACTGCCTGTGAATCAGCACTTATATGGGCTATCTCAAACCGATAAAAGTCTTGATGACCCGCTACCTGCTCATTAATGTTGTAGTGACTATGCTCACTACTAAATCCTTGAATTTTAGACAGGCTAAAACCACTCGTATAGGGCATTTCCATTAATTGATCGACGAGGTCTTCTTTTAAAGAGGTAGGGGCGATCATGATTAACAGAGTATCGGTTTCACTTTTTGGCATGTCTTTTCTCCAACCAAATATATAATACGGGGATCATGAACAACGTGGTGAAGGTTGAGGTAAACAATCCGCCAATAACCACTATCGCAAGAGGCTTTTGGATTTCAGCACCTGGGCCTGTGGCTGTGACTAGGGGCATCAAACCAAACATCGCTGTCAATGCTGTCATTAACACTGGTCGCAAGCGTTGACATGCGCCACTGACAACTCGCTCGGTAAGCTGGCGGACTTGTGCCTTTGTTTGCTCAAAATAGCTTATCATCACCACCCCGTTTAGTACCGCTACGCCAAGCAAAGCAATGAAGCCTACCGATGCAGGAACCGATAAAAACTCGCCGGTTAAAAACAGCGCCATAATTCCACCCATAATGGCAAATGGGATATTCGCAAGAATCAGCCCCGCTTTTTGCAAAGAGCCAAATGTCGTAAATAAAATGACAAGAATCAGACCCAAAGCAATCGGCACAACAACAAGAAGGTTATTAGTTGCTCGCTGCTGATTTTCAAACTCTCCACCAAATGACACCGTGTATCCAACCGGTAATTGAATATTACTGGCAACGGATGCTTGTAACGCATTGACGAAACTCACCATGTCGGTGCCTTGCACATTGGTTGCCACAACGGCGAAGCGACTGCCATTTTCCCGTTCAATCATGATCGGACCTTGCTTATAAAATATGTTCGCTATTTTATTGAGGGGTAAAACCGATGCATCGGGCATTAAAATGTTCATGTTTTCAATATCAGCAATATTGCTTGGTTTGCTATCGTTGGCATCACTGAGACTAAATACAATGGGTGTTTTTTTCTTTCCATCTATCAATGTTGAGACTTGAACCGACTCTAATTGACTTTTGATGTAGTACGAAAGCGTATCGATATTCATATTGTAGCGAGAGGCTATTTCGGGTTTTAGAGATATGTTGAGTAAATCGCCACCCTCAATGACCGATGAATTTACATCAACACTGCCATCGATGGTTTTTGTTAGCGCTGAAATCTGCGCCGCTAAGGCAGCAAGCTCAGAAATGTCATTACCAAAGACCTTCACAGTCACCGCACCTGTGCTGCCAGTGAGCATTTCAGAGACTCGCATCTGAATCGGTTGGGTGAATCCAAAATTGATGCCCGGAAACTCAGCGAGAACCTCTCGAATGGCTTCAATAAGCTCTTCTTTATTACTGAAGCGCCATTCGTCCATAGGCATAAGCTCCATAAATATGTCTGTTTCATTTAAGCTCATTGGGTCGAGTCCAATTTCGTCTGAGCCAACCCTAGCCACAATTTGTTTAATTTCGGGGATGTTCGCAAGCAGTGCATTTTCAATTTGAATATCAAGTTCGGTAGACGATGCCAATGAAATACTCGGTGACTTTTCTAACTGTACAATAATGTCTCCTTCATCGAGTACAGGCATAAAGGTTTTCCCTAATGTGGAAAACAGAGCGCCGCTGGCAACTAAAAATACTAAAGAGCCGATAATGACAAACTGAGGTTTGGCAAGGGTGTTTGAGAGTAGGGTTTGGTATCGTAATTTAAGCCATGCAACAAATTTAGGCTCACTGGTTTGCTTGCCTTTTAATAGAAATGAAGTGAATGCAGGGATTACGGTAAGTGAAAGAATAAGCGATGAAATCATGGCGAAAACTATCGTCACAGCAACAGGCGTAAAGAGTTTACCTTCCAGTCCGGTGAGCGTGAGCAAAGGCGAAAAAACAATAATGACAATAATCGTGCCTGATACAACGGGGGTTGAAACGTCTTTACATGCCCGGTAGATAACATGCAGCCTTGGCAAAGATGCATTTCGATTTAGAGAATTGACGGTATTTTCGACCACCACAACAGATGCATCTACCAGCATACCTATCGCGATCACCAAACCTCCTAGGCTCATCAAGTTGGCGGAGAAGCCAAATTGGCTCATCAGTAAAAATGTACAAGCGGCAGAGAAGGGGAGAACGAGCGATACGGCAATTGCAGCGCGTAAATTTCCTAAAAACAACGAAAGGATAAGAATGACGAGCACGATTGCGACAAACAGCGCCTCCTTGATCGTGCCAATGGCTTTATCAATGAGATTTTTGCGGTTGTAAAAGACATTAAGGACCGTGCCCTGTGGTAGCGTCGATTCTAGCTCGCTTAGTTTTAACGATACCTGCTCAATCAGCTGAGCGGTGTTGGTATCTTTTAACGCAATGACAATCGCTTCTGTTGTTTCTTCACCATTGCGCGTTACAGACCCGTAGCGAGCCAGATGGCCCACTGAAATGTCTGCCACATCTTTTAGTTTTAAAACGACATCGTTTGCGGTGGAAATAGTCAATTCGCTGAGCTGCTCAATATCATCAACGCGACCTTCGCTTCGCACGATTAACGTGTCGTTGCCGATATTAATCCTTCCTAAATTACCGTTTCGATTCGCTTCATTTATTTTACTGGCTAGCTCAGGCAGTGACATGCCAATACTTGCTAGTTTTATAGGGTCTGGACTAATTTGATAGGTCTTGGCATAACCGCCTAATACATTGACGTCAGCCACACCATCTATGCTTCGAAGCAGTGGCCTGATTTCCCATTCGAGGATTTGGCGACGTTGTAACAAGGTCATGTTTGGGTTCTCAATTGAGAACATGAACATCTCGCTGAGTGGCGTACTCATAGGCGCCACGCCACCTTCAAGTCCTGAAGGCAATGACGACATGACATTGCTTAACCTTTCAGCGACTTGCTGTCTTGCCCAATAGATATCGGTGCCATCAACAAAGTCTAAGGTGATGTCGGTGATAGCGTATTTTGTCATCGAGCGTAAAATTTGCTGATTGGGAATGCCTAACAGCTCCGTTTCAATCGGCAGCGTGACTTGTGCTTCAATTTCTTCTGCTGTCATGCCGGGCGCTTTTAGGATGACTTTCACTTGTGTTGGTGAAATATCTGGAAAAGCGTCGATAGGCAGTGAGAACCATGCCGAAATGCCAGCGAGGAGCAAAAACAGCGAGACAATAATGATAAAAATGCGCTGTACAAGGGAAAAGCGAATAATGGCTTCTAACATCTTATTCACCTAAGCCCATTAAAATCCCTTGGGCAGCACTAACAGAGCTCACTAGGGCGCTCTTATCTGTAAGAGGGGAGTCTGATTGGATCACATATTGTTGCTGTTGTGTGCCCAGGATTGTGATTTTGACTGCACGATATGCGTCACCGTTTTTAAGGAATATGTAATTGTCGCCTTGCCAGTTAAAAACGCTTTGTTTATTGGTTAGGTAGGCGTCTGTTTTATAATGTGGCGTGACGCTTACACTAGCACCTAAAGATGCTTTGCAGTTGTTTTTGAGCGGCTCGGACCACGCGGTTTGATAATAGCCGTCAAGCTGTTGATTAACCGAGCTAATCGTCAACTTGCATTGAGGAGCATCAATGGATGCAATTTCTCTGGTGTCGTTAAAGGGAATGCGAAGCTTAAATACTAGCGATTGGCGAGGAATGAAACGCGCCAATATATGACCCATCTCAGTCGATTGGGTTGCTTCATAAGAAACAATGCCGTTTATAGGCGCGACAAGGGTTAACGATTCAGTGTCGTCATCAAAATTACTCACGTATTCAAAAAAGTGTACGTACTCATCGTAAGCAAGTTTCACATCGTAGTATTGCTGGCTTATTTGAAGCCATGCGCCTTCGTTTATTGCTTTGCTGTTGAACAGTTTTTGGTTATTTTCATAAAGGGCTTTGCTCTGCGTGTGTAGGCGTTTATAAATTTGATATTGAGAGTGGTAATGATGCACTTCAGGGCCTCTTAGTACAGCAAACTTCTCTCCCTTTTTGAGCGCTTGCCCAATGCCTGCAAGATATTGTATTTGTTGCACATTCATAGGGGATGTCAGCACGTAAGCTTGGCCTGGGAGACTGATTACTTCAGCAATAACGGGGCTTCCAGAAAACGTTTTAATCGCTGTTATTGGTGCAGTTTCTTGCTTTAGCTGGCCTAATTGTTCACCGTTCACTAGCATGTCTTGCGACAAAGCTAGCTGACTCCATAACAACGCAACGATAAAGAATGGGAGTGCTAGCTTCATAGTGATAGTCCTGATGTCTGTCTTATATTAGCAATTTGACGTTTGATGGCGATTCGATTTAATTCAATTTCATTTTTAGCATCAATTAAATCAATTAGGTTTCGCAAGACAATGGCTTGGTCTTGCGTGTTTGACGAAAGTAATTCATTGATGCTTTTTTCTAAGGCGTTGAGGATAACGATGCTTTCATCAAGCATTGTTTGTTTTTCTAATAGAAAATCATATTCCGTTTGACTGGCCGTGGTTGATGCAAGTATTTGCACTAAAAGCTTGTTTCGTTCAATTTCGTACTGCATTCGTTGGTGCATGTACTCGCTTCGCTGAGTTGCTGAGAGTTCATTACCCATAGAGATAGGAACGTCCACACCTACACCTATTTGGTTTTCTGAAAAATCAAATGCTTCTATGCGTCTGGCCGTAAGTTGAATAGACCAAGGCTGGGCTGACTTACGTTGACCGTTTAGCGCGAGGTCATACGCGGCCCAAGCTGCATCTAAGGCTTGAATATCTGGATGTTGCGCCAATGCGTTATTTTTAAGCTCTGGAAGGTCTTCTTCATTTACCGTGGGCAATACGCGCAGCCCTGTGAGGGCATAGTACTGACTCATCAGCTGTTGCGTTTGGCGTTCGTATTGCAGTGCTAAGATGTTGCTGCCGCTTAATTCTTTTTGGAGTAAATATAATGCGTATTTAGGCATTGCATTGAGCTCTGTCAATTTTGAATATTGTTCTACCAAATTCACTAACACTGCATTTTTGCGTTTTTCTGCCCCGCGCAATGCCATTTGTGTTTGTAAGTCCCAAATCAGGTCTCTGATTAACCCTGAGTAATAAAGGGCAAGCTGGCGCTGTGCCGAGGCTTTAATGACGGCACTATTGCTCATCAAGTTTTGTTCAGCTTGTTTCTTGATGGCAGACTTTATGGGTACAGAGAAGTTGATTTCCCCTTCGCGGGTGCCGTCTGTTG
This sequence comes from Glaciecola sp. XM2, assembly GCF_018595715.1. GTDB lineage: Bacteria > Pseudomonadota > Gammaproteobacteria > Enterobacterales > Alteromonadaceae > Glaciecola. The sequence goes on along the minus strand of NZ_JAHEOJ010000013.1, from coordinate 53,301 downwards.
TTTGGTCATGCAAATATAAAACTGAAACCGATGGCACTCCATCCATCCATGAGAGACGCTGGTCCGCAGGGGCTGCTTCTTCCATTAATGCTGATACATTTTCCAGTTGATGTTCTAGCGTGGCGTCTAGAACCTCATGCAATTGAATACTTCCTTGCTCGGCATTGACGCTCATTGAAAGCACAAGCAAAGCGGCCGCTTGACCCATAGTGGCGAGTAACTTTTTCACGTTTTTCTCAGGTTTGTTTTCTATTTAACTAATGATATTTTGATTTTGACGTTAGAACATTAGACATGTGTATAATGGGATAACGAACATATGTTCGATAGGCCCGAAATTGCTGATTATTTATACGGTTACAAGGTGTTTTGATGAGAGATAGAGTAATTACGCTCATATTGATAATAGTAATGATACTCAACGGTGTTGATGTATTTTTTGATATTGGGTTAGGCGTGCCTGTCTGGCATATTGTACAAGAAGCTTCGCTAGTTGTTTTATCTGCATTTGGCGCCGTTTTGTTAGTGCGTCATATGCGCCACAAATCACAAAACTTAAAACATTTGTCGTCTGATTTGTCAGATGCAAAAAAGCAGATCGAAACCTTGAATAGCAGTATTGCCGTTGAAAGAAAACGATTTGCCGGTGTGATTAAAGCACAATTTGAGCAGTGGCAGCTCACTGAAACTGAGCAGCAAGTAGCTTTGTTGCTCCTAAAGGGCCTAAGTCTGAAAGAAATTGCGGTAGTTAGAAATACCAAAGAGCCTACCGTAAGACAGCAGGCATCTGTTGTTTATTCAAAAAGCAATTTGGTTGGTCGCCATGAGTTTTCGGCGTGGTTTTTAGAGGATTTTTTGAGCGCTACTTGACTGGTTTAGGCCGTGGATATTTGTGGCTAAGAGATGTTAGTCACATTTTTTAGTGGTTAATTACTGCGCGTAGCCTCACCGCTCTGCTGATAATAGCCACACAAAAATGTCGCTTTCTCTCAGGCATAACCCTATTGAGTTGAAATTCTGGTAAGTCACTAAGCTGCACAGGCCCACATATGCACGAAACATTAATTCAAACCTATCGACAATATGCCGAATTGTGCCAAACCAATGTCTTTGGTCATCGTCGCGTTTCACCAAAGCAAATATTGCAACAACTTGCTGACAGTGTGACCGACGATGAGCTAAGCGACCAATATGGCAAAGGCGTTCTAATTGAGCGTTTTGAGCAGGAAGTAGCCGCTTTGTTGGGTAAGCAAAGCGCATTATTTTTACCTAGCGGCACAATGGCGCAAAACATCGCATTAAAGATTTGGGCCGATGAACAACAATCTGATCGCGTCGCTCTGCATCCTACAAGTCACTTGTTGCTGCACGAGGAAAACGCGGTTGAGGCTCTTTACCAATTAAAGCCAGTTATAGTAGGACAAGCAGATCAGTTACCTCACTTAGATGAAATTAAAGCAGCGACCGAGGTTCCACTTGCAGCAGTATTGTTAGAGTTGCCGATGCGAGAGATTGGTGGTCAATTGCCCACTTGGGAGGCGTTAGTATCGCAAAGTGAATGGCTACATGCTCAAAATATCCCCTTTCACATGGATGGTGCTAGGCTTTGGCAATGCCCTGAAGCGTATAACAAAAGCCTGCAACAAATCTGCGCTTTATTCGATTCTATTTACGTGAGCTTTTATAAAGATTTGGGCGGTATATCAGGCGCTTGTCTGCTGGGAAGTCATGCATTTATTGAAAAGGCGCGCGTGTGGCAACGCCGTGCTGGAGGCAACTTATTTGCGCTCTACCCATATGTAGTGGCCGCCCGAGAGGGGCTCAAAATGCACTTGCCGCAAATGCGTCAGCGCAGAGACGACGCACTATGGTTAGCAGGCCAGTTCAATCAGCTATCGGGCATCAGTACTTGGCCCCATACTCCGCATAGTAGTATGTTTCACATTGTCATCAATGCTGAGGCATCAGCCTTTTTAAAGCGTTCTATTGATTGGATGCAAGGCAACGGCATTTGCTTGATTCGTACCCCCTATAAGGTTAATAAAAATCGCCTCATAAGTGAGATATCAATCGGGGATGCATTTGCAAAATTGCCTAGAGCCAAATGGCAAGAGACGATCGTCGATTTTGCTAAAGTGGTGCTTGAGGCTTAGGGGCTTGTTATCAATAGAGCATATTTGAATTGTTTAAAGGCCCATAGGTTCAAAGCAAAGCGTGGCGCTTAATAAATATCGACGGTATTAATTTGATCGAACGTTTAATTAAACAACTGGCGAACCTTTGCCTGCAAACAAGCTCAAACGATAACGTAAACCTTTAAAATGCGGCTAATCAGCATCTCAAATTTGGTATGATAGACCAACAGATAATTATTAAGGAAGTAACATGTCAATTGCACAAAAATTCAAATTAACAATTGTTGCCCTGAGTGTCATAGGGCTTGCTGGGTGTGCGAATATGACCAACACCCAAAAAGGCGTGGGTATTGGTGCGGTTGTTGGCGCCATTGCCGGCAAAGGCACTGGCGACAATGACAAAAGTAGGTATGTATGGGGCGCTGCGCTCGGTGCACTTGCCGGTGCTGCCATAGGCAACTACATGGACCAACAAGAGGCGGCATTGCGTGAACAGCTTTCTGATACCGGCATTGACATCGTTCGAGAGGGCGACCAACTAAAACTTATTATGCCAGGCAGGCTCACGTTTGATACCGCAAGTGCTTCACTGAAACCCAATTTCTATCCTATTTTGGATGATGTTGCACTGATTTTAGGTGAATACGACAAAACGCGCTTGAGCATTGAAGGCCATACTGATTCGGTTGGAGATGAACTGTATAACCAAACGCTTTCGGTACAGCGCGCCAATAGCGTTGCCCTATATTTGGAGCAAAAAAATATCGATGAAGGAAGGTTGCGTACTCTTGGTATGGGTGAGTCTATGCCAATTGCAAGCAATGCCACAGAGAGTACGCGTGAATTGAACCGTCGCGTAGAACTTAAAATCATCCCGGTGGCAAAATAGGCGTAGTCTGAAAATTAAATGCGGCTTACGTTATTAGATTCTAAACGTGAGCCGCAGACATTTTATTAGGGCGTTGCTGGCAGTTCTTTAAGCAAGGATTCGATGTCTGGTTGTTTATGCTCTTTAGCTAACTTAATTAAATAACTCTTTTGCAATTCGTCGAACAGATCATTCGCAATTAGGGCTTTAAGGCGTTCCTTTTTGCCTTCGATGATTGCGTTTTCTATATCTTGCAGGTTTAAGGTTTTGTTATCGCGGCGCTTACTACTATCGTTGTGGTCGGTCATAGATATTCCTTTGGGTTCATTTTACTTCAACATACTTACCCTTTGATTCATGTTTTACAATTAGTGGTAGCCACATCTTGTGGCGGAAAGCCCTAATATTCCAAGTACCAATTGCTGTCTAATATGAACAGAGTTTCTTACGCTACAAACCTTTGAGTGGAGGCATCATAAAATGCAAAACATTCCGCCAAAAAAGTATCATGCAAAAGTACCTGGTACGTTCGAGAAAACCCATAATCACTGGCGCTGGAAAATGCCCTTGGGAGCGTTATTTTTTGCGCTCATTGCCAATCAAATAAACAATGCTTCAAGCACCCGTTAAAAAGAATTCAACATGTTTGAAATATTCACAGACTTAGCAAGCTGGCTTGTGTATGACTTGCTTGGCTTAACCGCGGATACAAAGCTGGGCGATGCCCTGCATTTTTTCGTTGAAGACGTGACGAAAATCTTCGTGCTGTTGCTGGGTATGATTTACCTTATTGCCTTGTTACGCGCTTCGCTAAATGTGGAAAAAGTCAGAGATTTCTTAGCGGGGAAAAACAAGGGGCTGGGCTATTTCTTGGCGTCTGGTTTTGGTGCAATAACGCCTTTTTGCTCCTGTTCAAGCATACCGGTATTTCTTGGTTTTACTTCTGCTGGGATACCAGTCGGCATTACTATGGCATTTCTGCTTACATCACCCCTTATCAATGAGGTTGCGGTCCTCCTATTGCTTAGCTTACTAGGCTGGAAGTTCACATTGCTCTATATATTAGTTGGCATCAGTGTGGGCATTCTTGGTGGACTCTTTCTAGATACCATTCGCGCTGAGCGTTGGCTGCAGTCTTTTGCAGCTAAAGCCTTAGAAAAAGGGCAAGCCCAACAAGTACAAAGCCTTGATGAGTCAGTCCCAAGCATGAGCTATAAAGAGCGTCATCAATTTGCCAAATCAGAAACGCTAGAAATATTTTCTCGCGTCTGGAAGTGGGTGATTATTGGCGTCGGTTTAGGAGCGGCTCTGCATGGCTTTGTGCCAGATGGCTGGATTGAACAGCACTTGGGCGCAGGGCAGTGGTGGTCGGTGCCAGCCGCAGTGTTGGTCGGTATTCCACTTTATTCCAATGCCACTGGCGTGATACCCGTTATGGAAAGTTTGATTGTGAACGGCTTGCCCATAGGCACTGCGCTGGCGTTTTGTATGAGTACAGTGGCGGCGAGCTTTCCTGAATTTGTGTTGCTTAAGCAAGTCATGCAGTGGCGCTTACTGGCCATTTTGTTTGCGATGCTATTGCTGTCGTTCACCCTTGTTGGGTGGATATTCAATAGCGTATCTTTTTTAATGTAATCTGAATTTGGAGTGAATTATGCTTAAGTTTAAAGTGTTAGGTAGTGGTTGTACAAAATGTAAAAGCACCGCGCAGCTGATTGAAGACAATGCCCAAGCGCTTGGGGTTGACGTTAGTGTCGAGAAGGTGCAAGACCCTGCGCAAATTATGGCCTATTCGGTCATGTCCACACCTGCGGTGGTCATGGATGAAAACGTGGTTTTTAAGGGGGGAGTGCCAAGCAAAGACCAAGTGGTAAGTTGGCTTCAGTCAGCTTGATACGACTGACTGGCGGCTATTTGGCTTAGAGTTTAAAAGCGGTTTTTTTGATAAAACCGCTAACTCATTAATTGTCATCAACCAACGTTGTATTTACCCAAGATTCTTTTATTGCCAAAATGCTATCAAGGGCCAATCATCGGCAAGCCTTTATTTTTTAATTGATGCCGCGCTGAGTTTGCAAATAAGCAGCAAAACTACCAAGCCAATGGCTACCCATGTAGTGCATGTCATTCACAACAGAATTAATGCCGGCCTGTTTATGATCATTGGCCGCAGCTATGATGGCGGCTTTTCGAGGATCGTCTTGCGCCAGTGCCGAAGCGATGCCCTCTAGCATCCATGCTCGACTCAAATTTAACCCGTCTAAATGTGCGAGTTTGCCGTCTGTTTTATCTAATACGGTTGCTACGCTCAACCAACTGCCGTTGCCATTGTGCGGAATACTGGGCAAAAAAGTTGATAGCCAAATTGAAAAATCAGCCTCAGACAAAACGCGACGCATCATATCTGCTTGGGCGATGCAAGGTGATAAAAAGTCTTGTCCAGAAGGCTCATATGCCAGAGGGCAATTTTCGTCTTTTGCATATAAACGTTTAATGGTATTTGTGAGCAAGGTTTGAAATGCTTGGTGGTTGGCAGTTTTGCTCCAATCTAACATTAACCCAAATGCGAACGCAGTTTGACTATGTTCACCTGCGCGAATTGGAAAAGAAAGCTTCGGTAACCAGTCGCTCAAATTTGCAACAATCTTTTCTTCCAATGGCATTAACACATTAAGCCATTCCTTCGCTTTAGGCTCATCCCATTCACGCAACTCCGTGGTCAGCTGTAAAAACCAAGCTAAGCCATAAGGGCGCTCAAAACTGGTACCGGTATTTGGACGATTAAAATACGCTAGCTCAGCATCAATATTGGTTTGAGTAAAACTGATGTTTAAGCTGTCGATAATTGTCTGGTAATCCACTATGTCAGGGTATTCGCTGGCTAAACGAGTCAGTAGCCAATGGCCGTGTACTGATGAATGCCAATCAAAACACCCATAAAAAGCAGGGTAAAGTTGTTTTGGAGATTTAACATCATCCTCACCCGTGAGCATGTGTTTTATAATGTTTGGATATTCTTTGTGAATACATTCTAGGGCTAACTGGGCAAAGCGATTGATAACTTCAGGGTTATTAGAGGGTGGTGACTTGGTCTGCGTAGCGGCTAATAAGTTGGTGCAATATAGGCTGAAAAAGAGGATTAAAGTTACAAGTTTCATAAAGAATAACAACAGTGGCGAGTATACAAGAATGACGCAGAGCATAAACACTCTGCCTGCTCCTTGCAATAGAGCTCTTTCAAAGAGCAAGGCTAGCTAAGGGGTAAGCGTTTATGCAAACATCTGTGACTTTTTGATAGCTACTTATATGGGCTCTCAGACCCATAGCATTTATAGGTGGTAAAAGATTACAACCAAAGGTGACTTGTCAAAAGAAAGCTTAACTTTTCTAAAATTTTTTAAATAAAAAGTGGTTTTCTATATTTTTAGAATTCGTATTCTATGGCAAATCGGAGAGTGTGATTTTTGCCACTATTCGCGACTTCTGTAATAAAGCCGGCCTCCCATTTAATTTGCTTTTGACCTTCGATACGATATACGCCCATAAAACCTGGTCCAATACCTACAAAATCTTCTCCAGAATACAGCTCAATAGAAGGTTGTAGCTCTGGAATGTAGCGGTAGCGATACTGTAACCTAAACTCTGTTTCCCATTCGCTTTCGATGGTTTGTCCCCACTCACGAATCGCAAACAAGTTCATAGTTAAGCTTGTTATACCGATTTCTTTTTCGAAAATCACACCTACCGAAGCCTCATAATTATTGACTGATTTTTGCTTTTCAATCTCAAATACAGCCCCCCAGTCTGCCCAATATTTTCCCTGTTCAGTTATCATCCAGCGGGTTTCAAATTCGTAGGCCGATAGCTGAAAATCGCCTGTTTCATCACGCTCACCGACAAGGTAAACTTCAAATGCGACATTTTCGTAAAAGGAGTGGCCATAGCCAAAGCGCTGCGCCAATACATTGCTCTGGTCTGTTTGACTCGACATAAAACGCCATTCAAATTCACGCTCGTTAACGGTTACATATGGGTGATAAACCTTGTCTACAACCATGCCATCTGCAAGGCTTTGACATGATATTACCAATAAGATGATAGAGCTCCACTTAAGCATGAGCCACCTCACGTGCTGAAAGTTTGATTTTGACAATTGAACGAATAGTGATGGGGATCACAAAAGCAATTACGTAAGTGATTGACATGGCAAGTGTCGGTGAAGATTCATATCCAAATAGGGCGTTTAGTATGTGCCCATATTCTGAACTGTCTTCTACCCATCTGCTTGCATCAAACAATGGTGCCCCAGTCGAGATTATGTCGACTTGAGATAATAGCGATGTAATTTTGCTAGCTTGACCGGCCAAAAAAGCACTCCACAGGAGTGTAAATACCCATTCATAGCGACTTTGTTTTAATTCACTAAGTAAGAAGCGAAATAGTGCGCTAAAACTGCTGCATATACCTAATCCAACAATGCAGCCTAATAGAACATTTTGAAGGCTACCTGTGTGTTGTTCAGTGACGCTAAAAAACACTAAGAATCCTGCTCCTTCAATTGCAATGAAGGTAGTTATGCAGATAAATAGCATTACCTTATTCCGAGCTATTGGAGACGTTTCTCGCAGCGAAATATATACTCCAGAAACATAAAATAAAAACAGCAAGATAACAAAGGTCAACTCTAGGCCTACACCTTCAAACAAGTCACTTATGACTTCGGCCATCGTGAACAGCGCAAACGTTGAGAGTATTCCGCCAAGGGCTATCAAAGACATGAAAGCTAATGTGATTTTTTGTTTTTCGAAAAACACAGATAAATAGCAAAACAAGACAAAAATCGGCAGTAGGTCTTTTAGAAATAAGATAACGCTAGTGATTATCATGGTCTTTCCTCGCTGACGATCACTTGGCCGCGCGCGCTGTTAGGGTGATATTCACCAAAATATTCGTATGTCCCAGGGGGCAACGGTCCAACGTAAATAGTGGCACTTTTACCAGCAAAAATCACTCTCTCTCGATTTAGGTCGAAACTGTCAAACTCTTCTGCGGTGTCGTCTTTATTTTCTATTATGATCTTCACTTTTTCATTCGCTGGGATTGTCAGCGTTGCTGGCATAAACGTGTGATTTTTCAGAACAAGCGCGAATACTTTAGTTTCTTCAGCTATCACGGGCATCAAGCCTGATGCTAACGTTATACTTGCTGCAATCACAATACGGGTGGTCCATTGCATGTTACATCACACCTTCCGATACTTCTTTGATGCGATGGAACAAAATTGAGATTTTTAAACCGCCTAGGGATGATTTGCTCGCTTCAATGTTAGCTGAATGTAAATCACAAATATGTTTTACAATAGACAGGCCAAGACCGGACCCTTTTTCGCGTGTTACTGCATTTTGAACGCGATAAAAACGCTCAAAAATCTTGAGGTAGTCAGCTTCATCTATACCCGCCCCAGAATCTTCCACGGTTAAGGTAGTTGCTAAGCTATCTTGCGCAAGCGTTACCTTTATTTCTGTGCTATGACCACTGTATTTGATTGCGTTTTTTAGAATATTCTCAAATAGGGTTGAGAGCGCAAAATGTTCGCCACTTACCCATGCATCGTCGCCTTCTAATGATATTGTCTGGCCATTTTGTGCGATCATTTCGTAATTTTTGCTTATTACTTCCTGCACAATATCTCGCAGGTTCTCATTTGTTTTTTTCCCGATAAACTGGTCAGGAGTATATTTATATAACGAAATCATTTGTTCAATCACGTGCGCCATACGAGAAACATTGTCGTTTAGCTCGCTTATCAACGCCGGTGTGAGTGATTGTTGCGCGAATTCACTTTGTATATTGTGCGCCGTTAATTTTAAAACACTGATCGGTGTTCTGAGTTCATGCGCGGCATTTGCAGCAAGTTGCTTTTCTCTATCAAAGGCGTTCGCTAAACGCAGGAATAGATTATTCATTCTCCTTATTACAGGCGCTAACTCCTCTGGCGGCTGATGAATTACTATTTCGGTTAAATCGTCAGTGTTTTTATCCTTTATTTCATTGGAGAGCGTAATTAACGTGGATAAGCTTCGATTAATAATATAAATAATAAGAAATGCAATTAACGGTATCGAAATCACAATCGGGGTGATTGTGGCAAATAAAATAGACTCAGCCGCATCAATTCGTTTTTGAATAGGGTGAGCGACCATTATTGTGACATTGCTGCCCTCATTAACGGAGGTCGAGGAATACGTCCGCCATCGTTTTCCATGAAACGAGACTTCATCAAAACCTTGGTTTACGAGTGTCATTTTTGCGTTGGGTGAGGCCATACTGCTGCTAATGAGTTGATTGTTGACAAATATCTGATACGTTATTTCGCTGTCAACCTTCTCAGGAAGTCCATTTGATTGATTAACAAACCCTGACAGAAATGCCGACACCGTAATTAACTCTTCGTCAAATACATCATCTAGTTGCTCGAGGCTATTACGATACCCATGCAACGCGGCAAAAAACGACGCTAACACGACAGTGGAGATAATTAGTATGATCAGTCGCCGTTTTATAGACACTCAATTGTTCTCTTTAAAGCATTAACATAAAGTTTAAGTTTTAAGGGTGGGACGAACTATGTAACCTACGCCTCTTACGGTTTGCACGAAATCTTTCGGGAATTTCTTACGAATATTATGCACATGGACTTCAATTGCATTACTACTAATTTCTTCGCCCCACTCATAGAGTTTAGTTTCTAGCTGAGTTTTTGACTGAATTCTGCCCGCGTTTTCTATCAGCGCTTTCGCTATCATGTATTCTTTACGAGATAGATTGATCTCTTCATTATTATCAAAGATCAAATTTGCTTTGAGATCTAAGCGGATATCCCCAACAAATATCAGTGAAGATTTACCGGTACCAAGGCGACGTTCAATGACGCGCATACGCGCCAAAAGCTCTGCAATATCAAACGGCTTCGCTAAATAATCTTCTGCTCCTAGATCCAAACCCATTACTTTACTGTCGATACCATCGCGAGCGGTAAGAACAAGAACGGGTAAATCAGCTTTGTATTCCTTCGCTTTTTTTAGTACATCTAGGCCATCCATATCAGGGAGGCCCAAATCGAGAATCATTAATTCGACATCGCCCCCCCGAACTGCATTTAAAGCGTAGCTACCCGTTTCAACCCAGTCCACGGCATAATTTTCTCTATGCAGTGATTGTTTTAGGCCCTCAGCGAGCGGGATGTCATCTTCGACCAGTAATATTCTCATCAGCTATTTTTTTTGGTTAACTTTTTGTCTACTTTTGCCATCAAATTTGCTATTTCCGCCCGACGGGATTCATCTGCTAATGATCTATGCGGCCTGTTTGGTGCAGCTAAAGCAAGTGATAAGTACTTTTTGGCACCGACATAGTCTTTTTCATCAAATAGGAATTCGCCATAAAAATAATTCGTGTCGATCCCCGTCGGGTTAATCATTAGGGCTTTTTCTAACAACATCTTAGCATCATCGTCATCACCAAAGCCAATGGGCCAGCCTGGCACTTTATGATAGAGCGTACCAAGACTCGTGTATGCAGAACCATCTAATGCTGTATCATCAATTGCTAGAGCTTGCTCAAAGGCGTTTTTTGCTTCTTTCACTAACCCAAGGGCGCCAAGCCCGCCTTTTGCTCCCGCATAGCTTGATTTTACAATACCAAGCCATATTAGCGCATCTGCACTTTTAGGATTACTCTCAACCAAATTGTTTGCCTGTAAGACTAGGTCTTCAAACCCCTTCGCTTGGGCTTTGTTTTCCATCGTATAATTGACCTTTGCCCATTGTTGCTGCAAGGCGAGTAAATCGCTTGTAGGTTGTGTCGAACTCAAAACGTTGGTAGATATTATCAATGATAGGAGCAATGCGCTCAGTTGTATGTGATTGTTTATTTTCATGATTAATTCTCTTATTTCAATAAGCGTTTAAGCTTTCAAATATTGGTTAATGGTTGCGAGTTTACTTTTAATTGCCTTATCTATAATTGATGGAAAGAGCGCATTAATGCGAACAAATAATTTTTCAGGCCAACCAACGACTCGTTCACGTTGATTACACTGGTAAAACGACATGAATTCTTGGGCAACCACCGTGGGTAAATCTATCGCGTTACCCAGCTGGACATTCAGTTGATCAACACGAGTTGAATTAATGTCAGTTTTTGTCGCTCGTGGTGCAAAGTATTTAAAGGTAAACGAACTGTCAGAATATTCTCGGGCAAGTGATTCAGTAAAACCCCTAAGGCCAGATTTAGTGGCGCAATAGCTACTGAACCCTGGATAGCCAATGTAGCCAAACGCAGAGCCTATATTGATAATATCGATAGGTTTTGTGCTGTTGTTAAAAGACCTTTGTTTCGCTTCGTTTAAAAACCCATGAATTAACAAAATAGGGGCGAGCAAATTGGTTGCAATCATAGCTTCAATCTCTTCATGTGTCTGAATGTCAAAACTTTTAAAATCAGAAACACCGGCGGCATTGACTAACAAGTCTGGACTGCCAATTTTGAAAATCTGTTTTATCGCAGCCGAACGCTGTTCAGTATCAGTGAGATCACCCACAACAATTTCAGTAGAGTCACGCATTTTTTTCTGTAACTGCAATAGCTTTTGTTCATTGCGCCCCTGAATAATGACTCGATGCCCGGCGAGATCAAGTGCAATGGCTATTTCGCTGCCAATGCCACCAGAAGCGCCTGTGACTACACATAGTTTATTAATGCTCATGACAGCGACTCTAGGCAACGGCCAGTTTAGCTTCGCTTGTATCAAGCGACCTGAACATGTTGCCATATAAAATAAAGAATTTTTTGGCACTCAGTACAATAATGTTTTGCTCGTCGATGTCATCGATTTTAGTCATTAAGTCCTCAAAAAACTTCACATGTTCAATATCTAGTGAGCCATGTGAACGCAAATAGCTAAATGCTTTTTTGGGCAAGCCAATGGCCTTTTGAATGTTACTTGCAGCATTGTCCGCCATAGCAATACTGGTTCCTTCGAGGACATGAACCATCCCAAAAAACGCAAGTGGACTGTTTCTATTAATGGAATCATATGCATACGAGACCATAAGCTCCGTTGCAAGGTTTGGCTGGCTGCCGCGCGCTTTTTCTTTATCATAGCCACAAGCTTCAATGTCGTTGAGCACCCACTCTTGATGCCCAAGCTCCTCTTCAATATATTCTGCAACTGCCTCTCTGAGCCATTCCTTATTCTCAGGGAGACGCGCCCCCACCGCCATTAAAAGTGGAACAGTGTGTTTTACGTGATGATAGGCCTGTGTTAAGAAAGCGACGTAGTCAGACGTTTGCACATCTGCGTCAAAACATCTTTTAATGATAGGTGCCGACAATAAGTATTCACGCTCTTGAGTCGTTTCTGTTAATAGTCGTTGATATAAATTCATGCTTTATGCCTCCAAAGCAGTTGATAGTGAATAGACTTGCTCTATTTGATCAGAAAAATAATCTAGAATTGCGGCTCTACGGGGTCTCATATTTTGAGTGTATAGCCCATCTTCAAAGCGCATTGGCGCAGCCAATACAATCGGATTGAATATTTGCGCATAGTCTGGCAAGGCTTGGTTTATGTCAGTGAGTCGTTTTTCGATTTGTGCAGCATTTACACGTTCGTTGACAGGAACAAGCAAGGCTGTGCAGAAGGGGCGAGCGTCCCCTAGTACAACGGTCTGTGCGAATAAGCCTGTAGCCATTAATTCAGATTCGACCCACTCAGGCGAAATATTTCGGCCATATGAATTAATAATGGTATTTTTTATTCTGCCGGTTAAATAAAGACTGTTGTTTTTAATTGTCGCTATATCCCCAGTTTGAATAGCAGATGGGTTCCAAGAATCTGGTGTATTTAAATATCCTAAAAAACAATTGCTTTGTACTACCAGCTCATTGTCTATTATTGATGCTTGAATGTGAGGAAGCAGCTTTCCGGTGCTTGTAACATCATCTTCTAGTGAGCATAGGCTCACCACTGAGCCGCATTCAGATAAGCCATAACCTTGACAAACAGGCAAGCCGAGCGCTCTGGCCTCGATAATGCTTTTTGGAGAGACTCGACTGCCGCCAACGGCAATAAACCTAAGTGAAGTAGGTGGCACCCAGCCATTTTTTGCTGCAGCGATTAGCACATGCAATAGCTCTGATACGAGTATCAATGAATTGGGGCAATGTTTAGATATGCATGAAAGCAATTGCGCTGGATTAACCAATTTGCTTCCTTCAAAACCCCTTTCGGTATCGCTAGCAAGTATCACGGTGCCATTGGACAGCAGTGGAGCATACACGCCAGCGATATTTTCTAGTAAGGTTGGTAGTGGCAACAAGCAAAGGTGGCGTAGTTGCTCAAGTCCTATCGATTCGACTAATGAGTGAGCAACCGTCAGTTGATTAGAAGCACTCAAGCAAACGCCTTTAGGTTGCCCCGTTGTTCCTGAGGTGAAAGTGATCTTTACCGTGCCTGAAGGTGCAGAACAAAGTATTGACTGAGTTAACTTGGCCCCATGTAGATTTATACTTTCGCAGTATAAATTGAAATCATAGGGGATATCGGTATCGCTCAAAATAAGGTCAGCGTCGATATCTTTTAAGATAGTATGAAGCTGGCTTTGGCTGAAAAATAGCGGCAGTGGAGTGATTACGATACCCAAGCTCTGGCACGCCAAATCTGTCACCACCCAAGCCATGCTGTTTTGTGCTAAAAGCGCCAGACTTCGAACATTATTTTTCACTAGCCATTGTGCAACGCTATCTACTTTCGTTTGTAGTTGTGCATAAGTTAGCGATTCATTAGAGGATTCAAGGGCTATGTGTGAAGGATTATGGTTAAGTAAGTCAATCAACGTAATCATACTGGCGTCGTTCCAATTTTTGTTGCTGCCAAAGCAATGCGTGGCTCAAGCCCGCTAAACATATTCATAAAAAGCTTGCTTGATGAGATCACCGACATCACTTCTAAAAGATTTAGTGATACTACTTTTGGATTTGTCGAATAATATGTCCCCCAATCATTTGTTGAATGAAGGAGTAATGACTCATCAGCTTTACCCAGTAGTGTGTGAGAAATACCGGTTTTAGAAATCAGAGTAAGGACATGTTCTGTTGCTGAAAACACCATATATGTGTATTGATTACAATAAAGTGACACTGCCGTTGTTAAAAATAGAGGAATGGTAAATTTGTTTGCGTTGCTATATAGATTTGAAATTTCGGCTATCTCGGAGCGCATGGCTACTTTATTGTGGAGAGAAAGAACCTGTTCAACTGGAAGGCTAAGGTATTGTTCCAAAAATAACGTTTCTATTGCTGGTCGTATACCCAGTGCTGCTTTGTACTGGCCATTATTGATAGCAAGTAACCAAGGACTGGTGACCTCTATATTGGCATTGTATGCCTTCAAATAACCGCTTTTGATAAAGTGTTGTGCTTCATGACGACCATCGTCATTCAACGCAAAAAGGTCTATATCAAATGCATATTTTTTTGAGTGCTGATGAACGCAACTAGCCGCATACTGTTCAGTGCTCTGACTATCTGAAATATTGCGTAAAATTGTTTGCATTACGGCTTCCTATACTCAATTTTGTAGCAAGTGTAATGCGCGAAACTTAAATTTAGCTTAAGAAGAAAACATTATTGGGACTTTATGCGCAGTTTTTGATCATTATTTATTATTGATGGGGCATGTGCTGAACATGTGAGTGCGTAGCCTTTTCAAAACTGAAGATAAGATGGATATTTTTAGAGGTATTACCTAACACTCATCATGCAGCAGTGTGCTAACAATAGATGAACATCAATTTTTAGAAAAACATTACAATGAACTCACGGGCAGTGGTTATGTAATTGAAAGTTTAGAGTCGGCTTTATCGTGCTTTGTGAATAGCTCGTCATTTGAAGAGAGTATTTGGGTTGCAGCAAATATCGGACACGATACAGATACTACAGCTGCGATTTGTGGGCAAATATCAGGCGCAGTCTATGGTATTGATGCCATTCCCAGCAGATGGGTTAAAAAGCTTGCTATGAAAGATACTATTATAGAGGTTGCGGATGGCTCGTATTCATTCGCTCGACCTTAGAGGTAACGCTTTTGAATTTAATAATCGTCTAGCGGCTTAACGTTATTGCGTCTTGCCTCTTCAGCAAGTCGATGAATCTCTTTGTCTTCTTCCCGTGATTCGATAATTGCTTTGGCTCCCACAGCTGTTATGAGTAATAAAACGGGTATCACAAAAAAAGCAAAGAACATCATATGTAAGTCCGGCATTTGATTATGGTTGGTTACTTATAACACTATAACAAATAACTGCAAACAGTTGGACGCCCTAAATCTCTTATTTCCAAGATAGAGTCAATAGCCGTTTCACTTCCATTTTTATCCGCCTTTTCTAGCCAATAAGTTCCCTTTGCTTTGTTGGAGTTACATGCGTAGTAATTACCGAGCCATTCTTGGGCGCTGACCATTTGCTCGCTCGCAGCACCAATGATTAAATCTAAGCTGCTTTTATCGCCATTGGCCAATTTCACTTTGCCCAGTATGAAGGCGTCACTGTTTGAGAGCGTTTCTTTATATACCGCTTCTTGAATATTGATAGCCGTGCTTAGGTCTTCGTTATTTTCTATATAGTTAACACCAGCATAAACATATACCCCGCTATACATAGCGCTAGCAATTTCTCTTTTCTCATCAAGAGGTAAAATATTTGTATTCTCAATTTTGTGAGCAAGCTCACTCTGCATATGCTCTTTAGAATACGTTTTGTCTTGTTGCCTACTCAGTAAGAGTGACCTATCTAATTTTTCCATCACTTCAAGTTGAGCATTAACAAGCGGCCTAATTTTCATATCTACTTCTATGCTAGAGTTATTGCTAGCACAAAATTCATCAACCAGTTCGGTGAACTCGTCTCCCATCACGTCTTTGGGTTCTAAGTTCGAATCGGCCAATAAATCATTAAATTGGAATGCGAGTTTTTTTCTAGACAAAAAATCAGCTTTTGCCTCTTGTTTAGTCAAATTCGCTTGTATATTACATTTTTCATAAACCGCCTGATTAATACGAATAAAAATGGCGAGTTTGCCAACACTTTCCATAAGTGCCTGAAAGTTGTCTTGGTGGTCGAGCTTAGGCTTGCTAGAAAATGATGGGGCTTGTAATGCTGCTGCGTTAACGCTAGCGCAAGCCCAAACTAAAATAATTAAATATCTAAAGAGTAATCTCATATTAACTCTATTGATTCCCTGTCGCTGTGAGGTATTGTGATATTGAATAAATACAGTTGGTTACCTGCAACTGTCACACAAGTGTCGTATCGTATGACAGGACTGTCGTATTATTATGAAGTTGCTGTGTCGTCTTTATGACGTATATCACCTTATGTGTTTAAGGGTAAGTTTATCTCGTCAACTTAAACGAGGAAACAAAGATGTTAAATACAACAAAAAGTGTCGCAGCAAACAACGCAGATCATTCTACAAACATTCATCTACAGGATAAACCAGATATGAGTCAAGTCAGCATGTTAAAAGGGTATTGGTTTTACTTTAAACATAATAATAACGATATATCTGTGCATGGTTCATCTTGGTCGGGTAAAGAGGTGGTATATTTTAATAATCATCCTGTGTCTATGAAGCGAAATGTTACTAGTTTCAAAACTACCCATGAGTTTGAAGCGGAAGGCGTTAATTATACAGTTAATATTCACTTGGTAAGCGTGCTAAAAGGAGCCGTTGAAACAGAAGTGTTTGCCAATGGTGAAAGCATAGGTAAAGAAACGTTAGCCATTACAAAGAAAGGGGCGAAAAAAGAGCCTTGGTATAAAGTGCTTGCGTTTATTGCCGCATTTTTTGTGGCCGGCGCCGCTTTTGGCTACTTTGTTGTATCCTTTATAGTTTCTCTACTAGGTAGTTAGTTAGATTATGGAACTGCGTGGTGACATAGTAAAAGATATGCGTCTTGCGAATAACTGGACGCAGCAACATTTGGCAGATGTATGCGGGGTAAACATGCGGACCATCCAACGAGTTGAAAATAAAGGCACAGCCTCACTTGAAACCCTGATGGCACTCTGCGTTGCCTTTGATACCAAGCGCGAAACCTTCTTTGAAGTACCCAGCCTAGAACAAACGAGTCAAATACCTGTTTTAGGTAAAAAGAGCCTTGTATTGGTGGTTACTTTTATCAGTGGGGTAGCATTGGGAGGCGCAGCGGTATTGTTGTTTATGCGTTAGTAGTCGAACCGCTATCCTATTGCCTGCTTTTGCAAGGCATATGTTCACAAAGATAGGGCGGTTAATCATGCAAATATTAGCTTTGTCCGAAGCTGATATCAACATTGACTATCTCACAACGTAAAAGTAACACATGGCTCTAGCAGTTTGCTGTCGCCAGTAAACTTCGAGAACCGGCATCAAGATGCGTTTATTTTTGATGAGCGGTAGTTTAAAAATATCAACGCTTTACACGCATCAGCCCTACCGATATATTTGCTAAAGACTCTACAAAGGTAAATATTTATGAAATCGTTTGTTCTTTTTTTAGCCCTCATATGCTCTAGCTTTTTAACACTGGCAAACGATTCAGATATTGCGCGTTGGCAAAAGCAAGCCAGTGAAGTCACTATAACGCGCGATACTTGGGGAATTCCTCATGTGTATGGCAAAACAGACGCAAATGCTGTATTTGGCATGATTTACGCGCAAGCTGAAGATGATTTCAATCGTATTGAAGTCAATTATTTAAACGCAATGGGGCGTTTAGCTGAAGCTGAAGGTGAGAGCGAGCTATATCGTGACTTGCGCATGCAGATTTATATTGACCCTGTCGATATGAAGCAAAAGTTTTCACAAAGCCCAGCATATTTGCAAACGCTCATGAGAGCTTGGGCCGACGGCCTAAATTATTACCTTCATACTCACCCAGAAGTTCAGCCAAGAGTGATTACCAAGTTTGAGCCGTGGATGGCGCTAACCTTCACGGAAGGAAGTATTGGCGGCGACATTGAGAGCATTAGTATAAACGGGCTTGAAAGCTTTTATGGCAACGACAAATCTAGTGAACAACTAGTGGCTTTAACCCAAGACCCTAATGCTGAGCCACGGGGATCTAACGGTTTTGCTATTGCCCCGCAGAATACCAAAAATGGTAACGCATTATTGCTGATCAATCCGCACACCTCCTTCTACTTTCGAGCAGAAATGCACATGCGTAGTGACGAGGGCTTAAATGCGTATGGCGCCGTTACGTGGGGCCAGTTCTTTATTTACCAGGGTTTTAATGAAAATACTGGTTGGATGCATACTTCAAGCGGCGCCGATTTTATTGATGAGTTTTTAGAGACCGTTGAGAAGCGCAAAGATGCTTATTACTACAAGCATGGTGACGTATGGAAGCCACTGCGCCAAAGAGAGATTAGCTTAGCTTATAAAACAGACCAAGGACAAAAGACGAGAACCTTTACGGTATATTACAGCCATCGTGGCCCCATTGTGCGAGAGCTCGATGGAAAGTGGATAAGCGTAGCGTTGATGCAAAACCCAATTGATGCATTAAAACAGTCATACGGTCGCACAAAAACCACCAATTATGACGATTACCGCGAGAATATGCGCTTGCATACTAATTCATCAAACAACACGTTGTTTGCTGATTCTGAGGGCAATATTGCTTACTTCCACAGTAATTTTATTCCACGGCGTGACCCGTCATTTGATTGGAAAAAACCAGTAGACGGCAGCAACCCTGCTACCGACTGGCAAGGGCTTCACACACTCGAAGAAACCGTGCATGGCTACAACCCTAAAAGCGGTTATTTGAATAATACAAACAACTGGCCATGGATGATGGCGGGGCCTAAGTACAGCCCTAAGGCGGAGGATTACCCGCCGTATATGGAGAACTTTCCGGAGAACTATCGCGGTATTCATGCCATTGAAGTGTTAGATGGGAAGAAAGACTTCACGATAGACAGTTTAGCCGCCGCGGCATATAGCCCGCGACTAACCGCGTTTGATGTATTATTACCGGTTTTATACCAAGCTTATGAAGCTGAGCCAGTTGCTGAGCTTGCGCCTCAAATTGCTTTACTCAAAGGCTGGGATCACCGTTCTAGTGTTGACTCTACAGCAACGTCGTTGGCGATTATATGGGGTCAAAAATTGCGTAGCAAAGCTGCCGATAATCAAGCCCGGCGCAGCGAGGCTGAGGAAAAAGGACTTAGCTTTGACCAATACATTGCCGAATATACCGCTGAAATAGGGGTGGCAACCTTGCAAGAGGCTAAAGAGCAGCTAATTGCTGATTTTGGTAGCGCAGAAACTCCTTGGGGCGAGATAAACCGATTCCAGCGTTTAACCGGTGATATTGTGCAGCCTTTTGATGACGATGAACCAAGCATTCCCGTTGGCTTTGCCTCTGCCCGCTGGGGCTCACTGGCTGCCTATGGTCAGCGCACATTCAACGGCACTAAACGTATTTATGGCACGCGAGGTAATAGCTTTGTTGCGGTGGTTGAGTTTGGTGACAAAGTCAAAGCAAAGGCTATTACTGCAGGCGGGCAGAGCGGTGACCCAGCCAGTCCGCATTTCAACGATCAGGCGCCATTGTATGCAGCGGGTAAATTACGCGACGTTTACTTTTACCCAGAAGATATAGAGAAAAATACGGTCCGTAAATATCACCCTGGTGAATAACAAAGGGCTGTTGCCCTAGGCTCACTGCAGGATGATGGTTACTGAATGAGGTTATATATCAAGTAGGATTATGTGGTATTGCCGCGATGGCGCAAATATTCTTTTATCTATATAACAAGTCAAACTAGGTTGAGCTGTTGAAAAGCGTGCAATATTTGATTTAGATTAATATTGATTGTTGCAAATGGATAAGAAAAGATGATGAAATTTGTTTACAGTCACAGTAGTAGTTTCATCATCTTTTTATAAATAATTCCAACAATACTATGACAACCTTTTACGCGCTACTAACGATAAACCTGCAAACATAAATAATAATGCGGTCGCTGGAGCTGAAGCTGGAATAGCTCTTTCACCTTGAATCACTTCAACAAACGAGCCATCTAAAAACACACCGTCAACGCCATCATCGTCAAAGCTTTCAGCAATTAGAATTTCCCATTCGCCTGAGCCATCTGCGATGGTGCCAGGGTCTAAAGAAAGTGTACCAGACGCTTCAAATACGCCAGAGTCGTCCAACCATCCTAGATCAAATTCACACTCAACGCCAAAGTCAGTACAACCAAATTCTTGGGTACCAATTTGATAAAAGTTATTACTATCTAAGTGTGCAATTTCAACTACTAAATCGCTAGCCCATGAAGGTGATAGTGCTTCAAAGAAGAAGCTAAAACTGATGCCTAATACCTCGCGTGTATCAGTATTATTAAAAGGTAAAATGTTAAACGCTGCGCCATCTGTTTCTTGGTCATCAAGTGAAATGACCACTGCGTTTGCTTGGATAGAGAGCAATAGTAATACTGCCGCAATAAAACTTTGTTTTTTCATATCAGTTCCATTTTAAATATGTAATGTTAAGGATGTTGTTAGTTGTACTTGCTAATACTTGTTGTTTTGCTCTTTCCCAAAAATTGCAGATAGAAGAAACAGAACAATCAGTGCTTAGAAAGCAACAACCGTTTTTACAGATTAAAGCGTTTATTTGCGCTACAGCTTTGCGCAAATATAACGTTTTAAAATGATTCTTTTTATAGCGGCAAACTGCCAAAATTAACGCTTTCATGACTGTTTACTCACAGCCGTTTGAGTGTTTAGTTCAGCGACCTTGGGTTTAAACCAAATGGCAAATAGCAAACCCAGTTCAAATAGTAACCACATTGGAATAGCCAATAAGGTCTGAGAAATCATATCGGGCGGAGTAAGCAGCATGCCAATTGCAAAGGCAGCCACAATAATGTATGAGCGGCCTTGTCTTAATTTCTCCACAGTTGTTGCCCCGCTCCATACTGCAACCACAGTGAAAATAGGAACCTCGAAGGCTAAGCCAAACGCAAAGAACAGCTTGATCATAATGTTTAAGCTATTTGTCATGTCGGGTATGTAGCGAATACCGTCAGGCACTACCGAAGGGAAAAACTGGAACATTAGTGGGAAAACAATGAAATAACAAAACACCATGCCGGCATAAAATAAAACAATACTGCTGGTCAAGATAGCTCGCCCATATTTACGTTCGCCTGTATAAAGACCTGGAGCGACAAAAGACCATACTTGGTGAAGAACAACAGGCACTGCTAAAAAAAATGATAAAATTAAGACCAGCTTAAACGGAGTAAAAAATGGGTCTATTAAACCTGTAGCAACCATTTCACTATTTTCGGGTAGCTGATTCATCAAGGGTTGAACCAAGATAAGGTATATTTCGTTAGCAAAAGAAATAAGTGATACAAACAATACAATAATAGTCAACACGGCTTTTATGAGGCGTGTTCTAAGTTCAATTAAGTGCGAAAGCAATGGCATTTCGTCTTTTTTGTAGGGGTTTTCAGTGTTACTCGACATATGTGTTTGCCTTATTTAGTAAGCATTTATGCTAACTGGTTCGTGTCACTGGTTTTGAGCTTGAAGCGACTTTCTCGGTTTCAGTGCTAACAAGATCAACCAGCGGTTCTTTGCTTTGAGTTTGATGATTTTGATTTACCCCGTCTTTATTGAACTGAGTAGCATTTGTCACTTCGTTGATTCGGCTCTTTTGAGCTTCGAATTCGCGCCTTAACTCATCCATTTCAAGTTCTCGATTCATTTCTGAAGAGAATGAGTTAACGTGGCGACGTATGCCCGCAAACCATTTGCTAAGTTGCCTTGCAGCAACTGGCAATTTGTCTGGCCCTAGCACCATTAGCCCTACCACTAATAAAATGCAAAGTTCAATAAATCCAATATCAAATGGCATACTGTTTACCTGAAGTTGTTTAGTTACTTGTTCTGGTTTTTTCTACAAAATCTGAGTCGAGAACTTCATCTTTATTGGTAGTTGTCTGCTCGAGAGATTTAAGTAGCTCGTCTTCTTTATCGTCTTTCATACCCGACTTAAAGCCTTTGATTGCCTCGCCTAAGTCACCGCCTACATTCTTGAGTTTTTTAGTGCCAAAAAGTAAAACAACAATGAGTAGAACAATTAATATTTGCCATGCGCTAATGCCCATTTTTTATGCCTCTTTAGTATTTCATCTGCTAATAGTTTTTTGTAAAGTCACACCAAACGTCCTTGTTTGGTGTGGTATTTATTGCCCTACTTTACGAACCGATAATGGCACCATTTTTACGTCGCAATACGAGTGTTGCGTCCCGTGGTACGGTAAAGCCGTCAGGTAAAGCTGGGAAGTTGGTTGACGCTGGGTTGCCGTTCCCTGGGTGCTGCAAGTTTACAAAAGCTGTGCGTCTATCCGGCGTACAGGTGAAGCCCGTTACTTCATCACTATTCACACCTACTAATAAACGCTTAGGCTCTGGTACATCTTTTGATGTATCAATAACAGTTAATTGGTCTTGCAGGCCATCAGGCTGACCACCATCTGTACCTATAAACAAACGACTTTCGCCGTCAGCCCAAGCTAAATCTGGGTCAGTAAATACACCTTCGGTACCGCGAGTTTCAGCCGCTAATAGGTATATTTCCCAGCTAAACGTCGTACCTAGATGGTCGTCGGCATCTACAGTTTTGATGATATGACCATCACTATTTGGCGCTTGTGGGTTAGCAGCATTTGCTACTGTTCTTTGAGAGTTGTTGGTAAGCGTCCAATATACTTCGCCGTCTTTGCCGATAGTCGTCCACTCGGGGCGATCCATTGGAGTTGCCCCAAGTAAATCAGCGGCAACGCGCGCATAAATTAATAGCTCAGCTTGGTCTGCAAAACGTTCAGCAAGTAATGGGTTTTCTATGGTAAGTTCTAACCATTCACCAGTGCCATCGTCGTTGTAACGAGCAACATAAAGCTTTCCGTCATCTAATGGGCTTAGACCAAGTTCAATAGATTCTTGCCAAGGATTAGTTGATACATATTTGTAGCAGTAATCAAAACGCTGATCATCACCCATATATGCAGCTATACGACCGTTGCTGCTTTCAGCAATGGCAATAGCTTCGTGCTTAAATCTGCCCAATGCAGTGCGTTTTGTAGGTGTTTGTGAACCATCAAATGGGTCAATCTCTACAATCCAACCAAAACGGTTTTGTTCGTTGACATAGTCAGGATTAGTTAGATCAAAGCGCTCGTCGAAGAAATACCAGCCGTAGCCAAAACCATCAAAGTCAAAACCGTATCTGCTTTGTTCTTCTGTTCTAATAGCGTTAAATCCGTCCGAATCTAAGGTAGACGAACCAAAATAACCGTTGAAGTTTTCTTCACAGGTTAAGTACGTTCCCCAAGGCGTAGGGCCAGAACCGCAGTTGTTCACGGTGCCTTGCGGCATATTACCCGCTGGGTTTTGTAGTAATGGTGAGCTAGCAGCCGGACCAGAGAATTGCACCGGTGTGTTAACAGTAATGCGTCTAGCAGCGTCACTTACTTCGACTTTCCAGCCATCAAAATGCTCTTTAATACGCACGACCGATACACCATGTACGTGCTGAGACAAACGCACATCTTCAAGACTTTCTGGCGAGCCTTTCCCTAATACGTGGAAATTGCCACCAAACTCATGGTTGATACATAGCATACCTTCGTCACTGCGCGCACGATAGCGACGGCCGTAACGCTGGGCACTTGGTAGATCGATTGGGAAAAACCACATACCGTCGTGGCCAATACCTACTTGTAAGGCGGCCTCTTCAGATGTTGGTCGTGTGCTTGGGTCGCCAGCGTACTCGTTAGTAACTCCAGGCTGAATAGGCGTACCCCAAGGGATCAAAACCTGGTATTCATAGTCTTCAGATATAGTAGGCATACGCGTATCTAAAACATCTTCGATAGCGACAGGCTTAAAACCTACCATTTCACGGTTAATTCTATCGTTTCCTCTACCAATATTCTCAGTGCGCCCTAGACCTCTCAGGCTTGCACTAGCTGCAGGTGTAAAGAATCCAGCAGCGGCAGCCACAGCGCCACCCGCTAGTACTTTACGTCGTGATAAATTAGATTGCAGTACATCTACAAAAGGACGGTTGCCAGAATCGTTTGATGCAATATCTTCTTTGTCATCGTGAATCTGCGCATTCTCAATGGGGGTATCATCATGTTTAAGCATTGCTAGTTACCATAGTCAATTAAATTTATAGTTTTGTTTACCTACATGAATACTCACTGCAATCCATGCGAGTGATAAGTATGCTTTTGCAAAATGACAAATTACTGACGGATTCGTGAAAAATCTGTGGCGGTTTAAAGACATTCTATTTACATTTTTATGACGGGGCTCAATACTGATCTCCCCAAAAATATGTAGACAGCGCTTTTGCTCAAATCGTTTTTACAAGCATCCACTTGATTTAAAAAATCACTCGATATTTATGCCAAACTGAGCGTTGTTATGAACAATAGTTCTCCATTTAACCAAGCACTAGGGGGGAGCGATCAGTATTGTATTGGTGTTGCAAACAGCAACTAGTGCCCGAAAAAACGATACGAGTTGAGATGGATCATAAAAGCGTCACAACAGATATTTACACTCAAATTAGTTTGAGGTTAACTTTTCCATTTGAGTGTGCAGGAGCGTAATATGTACTTTAAACGTATACTTTTTGTCAGTGATGGCTTTGGTGAAGATGAGGATGCATTGTCCAGCGCGATAACCCTTGCAAAGGATACTGACTGCGTAATAGACACCATTGTTTTATTACCCCACTTGCCTGCAAACTTTGACACTTATGCAGAAAAGTTCACCGAAAGTTTTACTCAATCTTGTCAGCAGATGATTAACAGTGTGTGCGCAAAGATGTCTTACAAGGCTTCAATAAATATTACGCATTTACAAAGCAAACGTGCCGCTTTAGCCATTATAAAAAAAGTCTTGTTGCACGATTATGACTTGATTGTAAAACAGGTAGAGTCAAAGAATCATGACAGAGGATTTAAATCACTCGACATGGATTTATTGCGTAAATGTCCTTGCCCCGTATTGCTATGCCGCCCGCAGCACCAAATCAATAATGGCAAGGTAGCGGTTGCCATCGATCCTATTGCCGAAGACGAGGTTGGGGAGTCATTATCAAAACAACTTTTAAGCATATCCGCAACTGTTACGGAGGCATCTCAGCACCCCATCGATGTGGTTTCATGTTGGGACTTTACCCTTGAATATAATCTGAATAATGAAACTTGGTTGAGCATGAGTAGTAGTGAATTGACAGCTGAAAGAGAAGTGGTGAAAAATCGGCACTTACATGCCCTAAAGAAAATCATTGAAGAAGCGACAGACGCGCCACAGCTGAAAATTAATCAATTGGAAGGCTTTGCTTTTGTAAAAGTACCAGAATTTGTTGCAGAAAATAACATCGATTTGGTGATAATGGGCACGGTTGCCAGAACGGGCATTGCCGGCTTTATTATTGGCAACACTGCCGAAAACATCCTGCAATTAATCACTTGTTCTTTGTTTGCGGTAAAACCTGAAGGGTTTGTATCGCCAGTAACGCTTGATTAGTGACTTTGCTAGTAATATTGGTGATAGATTCAAAGACATATGCTGGATACTAAGATGCATTGAACATTTTTGTGAGTCAGTCCAACTGGATGTTACTAAGTACTACCCATATTCAAGGTTATTTATCCCATAATTTTTTTGGTATGGAGGTGTTTGTATTTCTTACTGACACTTATTGCCAATGAGGTATTGGTACATAACATCAACTAAGATCCAAGTGGCTTTTTATATAAGCTTTGTGGACTCCTATTTTTCACAATAAAAAATTGATAATAATCTTAGCCACCGTTTGCCCAAAACAGGTCATAGAAATCGCGCAATGTCATACTTAAAGTGTTAAATTGTCTGACTCCATTATTTCTTAAGGATATGTACACTAATGAAAACATTATGCAAATTAACTGCTTTAACGTTTATTGTAGTATTCCATAGTTGTATCTTTGCAAGTACGCCAGACACTTCTGAACTCAATAAAACACTCTCCGATCTTATTCCAGCGCAAGAACCAGGATGCTCTGTGGGTGTCTTTGAAAACGGAAGACCACTTATCAAAAAGGGCTTTGGGCTGGCTAATGCCGAACTAAATGTGCCCATGTCAGATAACAACGTCCACCGAATGGCTTCTGTATCAAAGCAATTTGTCGCAATGGCGGTTCACCTGTTGGCAGATCAAGGCAAAATAAATCTAGAAGATGATATCAAAGCTTATGTGCCTGGTTTGCCTGATTATGGAAAACGCGTGTCTATTGAGAGCATAATAGGGCACGTGGCAGGTATGGGTGACTACGATATGATTTCAAGCTTTGGTGCGCCTGATGGCTATGTTGCGCCAAAAGGTGCGTTAAACCTTAACGCGGTATCTGGTCATCCTTTTAGAATAGGGAATGAAGATTATTTAAGTGTTGCTGAGTTTCATGCCTTGGTAAAAACGCTGCCATTGGTATTAGAGCCCAACACAGAATGGCGATATAGCAACATGGGCTATGTCATGCTCGCCATATTAGTGGAGGAGGTAAGCGGCTTAACGCTGCGCGAATTCTCTGACAAACACATCTT
The DNA here is from genome assembly GCF_018595715.1 of Glaciecola sp. XM2. Lineage (GTDB taxonomy): Bacteria > Pseudomonadota > Gammaproteobacteria > Enterobacterales > Alteromonadaceae > Glaciecola. The sequence goes on along the minus strand of NZ_JAHEOJ010000013.1, from coordinate 26,565 downwards.
TACACCCTTGGGTATGAGCGATACTTTCTTTGCAGATCACCCTACAGAGATAGTAAAGAACAGGGCCTATGGTTATGTGAAAAACGATAATGGTGAGTATGAAAACAACATGACTAATCTGTTTTGGGTAGGGGATGGCGGTTTGCATACTACTATAAGCGACATGCAGAAATGGGATGCTCAGTTTTATAATCCAAAATTGGGTAGCAACCCAAAAGCACTAATGCAAACATTTATGTTGGCGAACAGTCCTCTTACGATTAACCCAAGTGACGGAGCAGAAACGCTTTATGCAAACGGCCAAATGCTTTCCAACACAGACTACGGATTTCGAGCTGCCCACTCAGGAGGATGGTTAGGTGCATACATAATGTATCGTAGATATCCTGAAAAGCAGTTTATGAATCTTGTTATGTGCAGCAATGTGTCAATAGACAGTGCTCAAATCGCAGATGCAATCGATAAATGGTATTTTGAGCGTTAATGTATTAATAAGCTTAGGTAACGTTTGACAAATGTACGCTAGTATTAGCTCCAAGTTTTTTTTGCGAAAAACAAACGATAGACTGCTTTTTTAGCTCGTATTGAGTATAGCTTTCTGAGCATGTTTGACTTTGAGCGTCTAGCGGGCCACCTTCTATGACCGCTCTGGATCTCTCTATGTCGTTGACAAAGCCACTGATAATTACTCCGTCAATCCAATTCGCGTGTAAAAAAGCGAACAAATTTAATTTCGCTGTAGGCCTTGTAAATAGATGGCTACAAAGAAACCGAGTTACGGATTTGCCACATTTTCGGCACATGTTTTGTAAATTCATAGGCCAAATCGATAGAGTGACAACGAGGTCACAATAAATAGATGTTGAAAAACAAGAGGGTAGAGAGTGGTGGACGCTACTGTGGTTCGTCACGATGTGATTGAACCAGTGACCCTCGCCTTGTAAGGCTTTGTTTCCCAGGATCATCTTATAGTGCATCAAATATTGTTGATAGTGGATTCGTGAATCACTCTTATTGAGTCAAGCTTTTAAATCAATAAGCCTTTTATTAAACATCGTTATCCACAGTGTTTGTTGCTTTGCATTCATGACCGCAAAGAGCATCGGGTGGTGCTTTTCACACAAAGTTATAAGCTTATCAAGCATAGAGGATATTGATTTTTCAGGAATAGAGAAAGATGCACCTAAGGTGATAAAGTCTTGTCTAGTTATATTATCATCTCGTCCATTTACCTTTAACGCCATTTTATGGTCTTGGTATATATAAGTTGTAATCAAGTCATAACATGGGCTGAGCACTGTTCTTCCAGATGCTGACAAAGTTTGTATGCTGATATTTTTTGCATGGAGGTCGCCATTTCCTATTAAATAAGAATATGCATAGAGCTGAATTGCTTTTAGTATTTCTATTTTGGGTGCTGTTGTATATTGCGCTATCCCCTGTAAAACATCCTTAAAGCTTATGCGGTATTTATCTGCTGGGTATCGGTCTAAGAACTGACAACCGTCTTCTTGATGATGCATGCAGATGGTCATACTTTTTTTGTCGCTTTGTGTAACGATAAAGCGATCAAATCGCTCCACCAGCAGGCCATGTTGCCCTTTTTTATCATAAATTATTTTGCTTGCGTTTACGCTCAACCCGCACTTCTTCGCAAGCTTGAGGGATAGGTGTTTGTTTTCAACTAAATGTGGCTTATCTTTGGGGTTTAACTTTAGGATATAGAATTTGTCTTTTTGTGCATGATTAATTGGAAAGCTGATCATGGAGGCAGATATTTTTTCCTGAACCCCAGATAGCGCTTGGTTATATTCGTTGTAGTTTACATCTTCTAGGCTTTCTTCGAACAGCTTATAAAAATCGAGCTGGTCAAAGCTTGTGGGATTGTTAGGTCTTGCTTGGAAGGTGTGTCCTGGGGCGAACACATTGATATCTCCAATGCACTGCGAGCCTACCGTCGCTAAGATACTAAAAAGATCGTCCTCAGATGTTTTAATCTTGCTGATGAGTGCTTTAAGCCGCAATCCTTCTGGAAGGAGGCCGGCAAAAAATGGTGGAAGTGAGTCGCCGTAGTATGTATATGTCGGGTTTTCAGTCCTTAGATGGAAAGAGATACCTTTATTCTCTTCAGCTAAGAACGCGTCATCAAAAGAAAACACCACTCCTTTGAGAGTGCGCATGAGTTTGCCGGCGAGTTTTGTGCCTTTATAAACATCTAACTGTTCTAGATCTTTTGCTTCGTCTAAGCGCAATTTGATTTACCTGCTTTGTTTATCATTTCGAGTACGCAAGTTCTATGCGCAAACCTAGGGTATCTAAAACCATTAATACCTTGTCCATTTGTACGCTTGGCTTACCTTGTTCAAGTTGGCTTAAAAAATTTAAGCTAACGCCGCTGAGGTTTGCTAGTTCGGTTTGTGTCATAGATTGAGCTTTGCGCTCTTGTCTGATTTTTGTTCCAATCAACATTAAATCTGAGCTCATATTATTTCCTACGAACAAATGAATATCCATTAAAATACCATACAATAGCTATAAGGAAAGGATTTTTCAATCGTACGAGTGAATTAATATGAAGTTAGACTCTCTGACGCTTAGATTAGATATAAATTCATGTGAACATGGGAATATTAGCGTACTGGCCTTTCAACTGATAATGTTAAGTTGTTAAAGTGAGACAAATAACATTTGGCTATTTGCTCCTTCGTAGCTTATTTTGGCGAATTTACGAAGGTCTTTACCTTGCAAAAGATGGCAGGTTAAGCTGAGTTTTGTGGTTTTTTATATTTAAATGAGTGATACAAAACATCCAAATGAATCGCCACTAGTTTACTAGACACCTCTTAGTTAGATAAACTAACTAAAAATAAGGTGAAAGTATATGAGCGGACAACGCTATCCTGAAGAATTTAAAATAGAAGCTGTTAAGCAAGTTACTGATCGCGGTCACTCGGTTGCAGATGTTGCTGAACGATTGGGTGTAACAAGCCACAGCATCTATAATTGGATGAGAAAATATGGCCCGAATGCAGCTGAGCATAAGGCTAAGTCTGATGATAATGAAAGAGTTAGGGCGTTAGAGAAAGAGTTGAAGCGAGTCACTGAAGAGCGCGACATCTTAAAAAAAGCGGCGGTATACTTCGCGAGTCAGTCCAACTGAGGTATGCCTTTATTAAGGACAATCTGGGTTTAGCGCCAACAAGACGCCTGTGCGGCATACTTAACGTTCATCCAAGTGGATTTTATGCGTGGCGCAAACAACCTACATCAAGGCGCTCACGTCGAGATACTAAGCTAACTGGTTTAATCAAGCAGTTCTGGCTCGAATCAGGCAATGTGTATGGCTATCGTAAGCTTCACTCTGATTTACAAGATATCGGAGAAAAGTGCGGTATCAACCGTGTTCACAAGCTAATGAAGCAAGAAGGAATCAAAGCCCAGGTCGGTTACCGAAAGCCCAGACATCGTGGTGGCAACCAGCATGTTGTGGTGCCTAATCGCTTGCAGCGTGAATTCAATCCTGATGCCCCTGATAACGCTTGGGTGACAGATATTACCTACATCAAAACACATGAAGGGTGGCTTTATCTAGCGGTAGTTCTGGACTTGTTCTCAAGGAAAATTGTCGGATGGTCAATGCAGTCATTAATGACTAAACAGATTGTGTTAGACGCCTTACTGATGGCAGTTTGGAGGCGAAAACCAACTAACCAAGTAATGGTGCACTCGGATCAGGGAAGTCAATATACAAGCTACGAATGGCAGTCGTTTTTAAAAGAGCATGGACTAGCAGGAAGTATGAGCCGTCGCGGTAATTGCCATGATAATGCCGTTGCAGAAAGCTTTTTCCAACTCCTTAAACGTGAGCGCATCAAGAAAAGGATCTACTCAACAAGAGGTCAAGCGAGAGCGGACATATTCAATTATATTGAGATGTTTTATAACGTAAAACGAAAACATGGTTCCAATAATTTGTTATCGCCAGTAAACTTCGAGAACCAGTACCAAGAACAACTGAGAAGTGTCTAGGTTACTAGTGGCGATTCATACTAAGCTCCTCCCGCTGTTGGCATTCGGAACGCAATGTCGCTTTGGAGGTACATTGTTTTCTCCACTTCTTCCCAAATAAAGAGAAATTTCTTGCGACCAAATGCGCGAATATAGTGTTTTCCCTCAAATAAACAACTGTCGATTAGTTCGTGGCGAATCGTACGGGGGTGATATTGAATTCGCTTTGCTAGTTGATCTGTTGTTAAGTATGTTAAACTCATAATATAACCTCTTAGTGATTAAATATATTATCATGTGATTAAATATATTATCATGTGATTAAATATATTATCATGTGATTAAATATATTATCACAAAGTCATAAAGTCAACCCCTAAATCACATAAAATTTATCATGTGATAATAAATACAATCATAAAATCATGTTGAAATTTAAATTTAAGCAACTTTTAGCAGAAAAAGAATTCAATGACGGTCAAGTCGTAACAATTACTGATGTAGCAAAGGCAACGGGAATAAACCGTATGACACTTTCAAAAATCGCGAATAAAAGAGGATATAGCACTGTGACTGACAATATAGATAAGTTGTGTGCTTATTTTGAATGCGAGGTCGGTGATTTAGTGGAGTATGTTAAAGAGTAAAATAAGTTTTTACGCGTTTTCAAATACTATCTTAAAAATTGTTTGATCATTTGAAGATTCGGCCTCTATTTGTCCGCCATTAATTTCAATTACCGCTTTTGCAATTGTTAACCCTAGCCCAGCACCTTCCTCATCTCTTTTGCGAGAAGGGTCAGCTCTGTAAAATCGGTCAAATAACCTAGTTAAATGTTTTTCAGAAATCGTTTCACCATGGTTACTAACCGATATCAATATCCGTTCTGTTGTTTTTTTGGTTTCAATCACAATGTCGTTATCAACTGGCGAATATCTGACAGCATTGGATATTAGGTTACTTAACGCTTGTCGAAGCATAGTCCTATCACAATTAACTGTAACGGTTGGGCCAACTAACTGTAGGCTTATATTTTTTTCATCAGCAATGAGTTCGAAGTATTCTAGCAAGTCTTTAATTTCACTATTAACATCAATGTTTTCTTTGTTTGGTTTTATTAAGCCATGCTCAGTTTGCGCAAGTAGTAACATGTCGCTGACCATTTTCGTCATACGGTCGAATTCTTCAAGATTAGAGTAGAGCATTTCTGTATATTGTTCGTTACTTCTAGGTCTGCTTAACATCACCTGAGTTTGTGTAGTCAAATTAGTAATGGGCGTGCGCAGTTCATGGGCTATGTCGGCTGAGAAAAAAGATAAGCGTACAAAACCATCTTCGAGTTTTTGTAGCATAACATTGAACGAATTAACTAAAGCGAGTAGCTCGGTTGGCACAGCTTCTGAACTGACCCGTTCATCTAGATGATCAGCTGATATAGTTTCTATTTTCCGGGTTAGCTTTCGTAAGGGGGAGTGACCTCTGTATATGGCGAACCTAGCGGCTAAAATAGTGATCACGGCTGCACATATGGTAATTAACCACAGCGTTTTCTTAAATTCATCCATATACGTCATATGGAATTCCATGTTAGACGCAACTATTACACTAAAATTGGTTTCGACATTGTCTATAAAAACGTTTGTATTTAGCTTTGTCCCTCTGAACATATGCTGAGCATCTTTAAATAGAAGTAGATGCTCTGGTTGCACAGACTTATATATCGGCGCATGTTCTGGGTAGAAACTAAAATCCACTTTTGTGCTGGTATAAAGCACTTCTCCCGCTGCGCTCTCAACATGATAATAAACTCCATGATGTCCTGATACTGCATCTTTCAGTGTGTCCACTGGAGATAATTTTTGTAAGCCTGATTCCGCGAGTTGCTTATTAACAGCAACAAATACTTCGTTCAGTTCACCGGCATCTTGCTCAGTAAAATGTTGTTCTATCGAATGTACAACAATCTCATGCATGATTGATAAACAGACTATTACAGCAAAACCTACAAGTATAGTTGAGCGAAATGCGAGTGAATTGGGAATGCGAAACATCTTATTCATTGTCAGCCGCTGAAATTTTATAGCCCATACCACGGATGGTTTGTATAAGCTTCACTGAAAAGTCATCATCGATTTTGGCGCGCAAGCGTCGAATTGCAACATCAATAACATTTGTATCACTATCAAAATTGATATCCCAGACTTGTGAAGCAATGAGAGAACGGGGTAATACTTCACCTTGTCGTCTCACCATAAGCTCTAACAATGTAAATTCTTTAGTGGTTAGGTTGATGGTTCTGCCCGCTCGCGTGGCAATACGAGAAGGAATATCTAGCTGTAAGTCAGCAATTGCGAGTATATTTGTAGGGGCTGCTATCGTGCGCCTCACTAAAGAGCGCACCCTTGCAAGCAGTTCAGCAAATGCAAAGGGTTTGACCAAATAGTCGTCTGCGCCTAATTCTAATCCCTTTACTTTATCCTTAACACTGTCTCTAGCGGTTAAAAACAGTACTGGCGTATGGTTACCGGCCTCCCTCAATGAACTCATTATCTTCCAACCATCTATATCAGGTAACATTACGTCCAGTATCACGAGCTCAAAGTTTCCCGTCACTGCTTTGTGATGACCATCAAGTCCATTTCTTACTAACTCAACAACAAACCCCCCCTCTGACAAGCCTTGTTTGATATAGTCGCCGGTTTTCACTTCGTCTTCTACCACTAGTATTTTCATTCTCGCTCCATTTGTATCCGTTATTTTTTGCAACTCTTTGGAAAATGTCGAGCGAATGCACAACTTATCTTAAAAGCGGCTCATACCGATAGTATAAAGGACTAATTTGTTGAATAAACATCAGATGACAGAAATGTAATCTATGTGTAATCATCTTGTCAGGTTGAGTTGATATTATCTGGTAGTCGTTTGAATAACACTTTTTTTTGTTAAAAAGTGTGTATTTGTATTATGTGTCCTTACGCTATAATAAAGGTGTAAATTGTTTATTCGTTTCGTCCACATTAGTGTAGTTATCATATTGCTACTATCGCAAGGGTTAGAAGCATTGGCTGTGTCTTCTGAAATGCCATGTATGCAGGAACATAATATGATGTCAGAAATCTCTATGAGTGGCACTCATTCTGACAGCATGGCAATGGATGAAAATAGTGAAAGTTGCTGTCCGGAAGACTGTTGTTGCCCAATGGGCGTTCTTACTGTCGCCGTGTTAGTAGACAGCAGATTAGACGGATTGCCTGACTTAACCACGATACCGTTTAAATCAATTGAGCCATCAATTGAAAAAGCGTTTCTCCATCCGATACAGCGTCCTCCAAAAACACCTCTCTACATATCATAACTTGCAGTCGCGACAAATATAGTGAATTGCATTCGCTTATCGTGAAGATAAATAGCTAAATTCAAATTATTAAACACACTTTTTCTTTTTTGAGAGGAAAGATATATGAAATTTTCAACAATGTTGCCCGTGAAGGTATTATTAATCGCAGCTGTTTTGCTAACAACGGCCTGTTCAGATGCAGCTAACAACAAGGCGACTGAACAAGGTGAAAAGATTTCCAAACCTGCCGTCATCGAGCTAACCGTATACAAAAGCAGAACCTGCAACTGTTGCCAAAAATGGATTAATCATGCCGAAGACCATGGGTTTGATGTGAATGCGAGAAACGTTACGTTTATGTCGGACATTAAAGAGGACAGAGGCATAGCACCAAATTATCGGTCTTGTCACACGGCAGAGTCGAGTAATGGTTTTGTGTTTGAAGGGCATGTGCCGGCAAAGTACATCAAACAGTTCTTGGCCGATGTGCCAAAAGATAGCATAGGACTATCTGTCCCAGCCATGCCCATCGGTACGCCCGGCATGGAGGTCGACGACCGCTTTATGCCATACCAAATATTGCTATTAAAAGAAGACGGAAGCTCATCGGTATATGCGGAAATCGCTAGTTATGAGGAGCAGTTTTAATGAGATATCGTATCGCCTTTTTATCAATATTAATCATGCTGATGCTAAGTCACAACGCCATTGCCAATAAAGCTGACTTTCTCACACTAGAAGACGCAATTGCAGCAGCAATTAAACAAGATCCATGGTTGACGGGAAGTCAATACCGAGAAGACGCGTTACTCGCGAGTAGTGTGTCCGCATCTTCGCTTCCTGATCCTGTGGTATCGATTGGACTGGCGAACCTACCAACCGATGGTTTTGCATTTGATCAAGAACCAATGACACAACTGAAAGCAGGCGTGTCGCAGATGTTTCCGCGCGGTGATAGTTTGGATATAAAACGCAAACAACTTGAAGAACTCGCTAAGCAACATCCAATCATGCGCAAAGATCGAGTCGCGAAAACAACATTAGCGGTTTCTGTTAAGTGGCTTGAGATTTTTCGGGCCCAACAGACAATATCACTCATTGAACAAGACCGTGCTTTATTTGAACAGCTCGGCGACGTCGCGCAAGCGAGTTACTCGTCAGCGGTTGGCAAAGTAAGGCAACAAGATATCGTTCGCGCTCAGCTCGAGCTAACAAGGCTTGATGATCGTTTGACTAAACTGCATTCCCAAAAAGAGCAAGCGCTTGCTGAATTGCTTGAATGGTTATCAGATGATACGACTTGGACATCTAATCAAATGCGATATAAACAAATGGTTTCCCTACCTGCTGCAACGCCATCAATTAAACCTTTATATGCAGATGCTGAACAAGCGCTAAACAGTCGCGACACGCAACGCTTAGCCCATGTTTTGGTTTCGCACCCGTATGTTTTGGCAATTGAGCAAAAAATAAGAGCCAGTAAAACAGGTATTGAATTAGCCAAGCAGCAATACAAGCCACAATGGGGGGTGAACGCAAGTTATGCGTATAGAGCCGACGATCAGTTAGATCGTAGCCGAGCTGATTTTATCTCGGTGGGTGTCTCATTTGACGTGCCCGTATTTACCAGCAACAAACAAGATCAAGACGTATCCGCAGCGATTAGTCAAACCGAGGCGATAAAGACAGAAAAAAGACTAGCCATTAGATCGCTACTATCTCAACTGCAATCTGCATATGCTTCTCACCTAAGGCTTTTGCAGCGCGAAACACTTTATCAAACTGATATTTTGGTTCAAATGAGCGAGCAAGCTGAGGCTTCTTTAACGGCATATACCAATGATGATGGTGATTTTGCTGAAGTAGTAAGAGCAAGAATAGCCGATCTGAATGCCAGAATTGACGCATTGAACATTGAAATTGACTTACTCAAGTCGCGATCACAACTCAACTACTTTTTTAGCGATGGTCAAGACGTTACTCATCGCATTGGAGAAAATTAATGAAAAATACAAGCACACTGGCCATTGGACTCATCGCTGGAGCGGTGCTAACAGCATTGACTTATACGTTTATCATGCCCCATTCCGTCGATAGCGCATCAAATGCCGACAATGCCGATAGCAATGCACCCTTATATTGGGTCGCCCCTATGGATCCGAACTATAGAAGAGACGCACCTGGTAAATCGCCAATGGGGATGGATCTTGTGCCGGTATATGATGATGGGGGCACGGATGAGAGTCCCGGCACTGTCACAATACATCCAAATGTAGAGAATAACTTAGGTGTACGAACGGCGTCTGTGGAGAGAAAAAGCTTACATGTGCCAATTAAAACGGTGGGTTATGTGCAATACAATGAAGACACACTTGTGCATATTCACCCACGTGTTGAAGGTTGGATAGACGAATTATATGTAAAAGCAGCTGGTGAATACGTTAAAAAAGGTGAGCCTTTATACGCGCTCTATTCACCCGAGTTAGTAAATGCGCAGGAGGAATTTCTGCTTGCTCGAAACCGCAATAACGCCAATCTACTGCAGGCTGCTACCTCTCGGCTTGAAGCCCTTCAAATGCCAGCTCAAGCGGTTAAGCAACTCAAGCAAACCGGTAAAGTTCAACAAACCATCACGTTTACCGCCCCTCAAACAGGCTTTGTCGATAATCTGAATATCAGACAAGGCTTTTATGTTAAACCTGGTGTGACGATATTATCTATTGGCGCGTTAGATGAAGTATGGGTGGATGCGGAGGTATTTGAACGTCAGTCGAACCAGATTGAGAAAGGCTTAGCGGTCACCATGACGCTTGAGTATTTGCCAGAAAAAGTGTGGGAGGGCGAAGTTGATTATGTTTACCCATCATTAGACAAAGACACAAGAACGCTAAAAGCGAGATTACGTTTTGACAATCCCGAGTATTTCTTGAAACCCAACATGTTTGCACAAGTCACCATCCATTCCGATCTGGATGATGAAAACCTTTTGGTGCCCACTGAAGCGGTTATTCGCACTGGAAAGCAAGACCGAGTGGTACTTGCTTTAGGTGAGGGGCGCTTTAAATCTATCGAAGTCAAGGTTGGCAATATCGTCAATGAATACACGGAGATTTTAAGCGGTCTAAGAGACGATGATGTAGTCGTCACTTCTGCTCAATTCTTATTAGATTCTGAAAGCAGCATTTCGTCTGATTTTAAACGAATGGAAGAGGCCGAATCCATGCCATCTAAGGTATGGACTACCGCAACTGTCAACAGTGTGATGGCAGAGCATAATATGGTGAATCTTGATCATGCGGCAATTGACGAATGGGATTGGCCTGAAATGACAATGGATTTTTTTGTTGACCAAGATTTGGACATTACCAAGTTAATGCCTGGCATGTCATTGCATTTACAAATTACAAAGACAGATTCAGGTGATTACTTAATTACACAAATCCATATTGTGGATGAAGACGGCAACATGATGCACATGGAAGGTATGGACGATATGGATGATATGGATGATACAGAGTCTATGGAAAATATGGAGAGTATGGATCATTCTGGTCACTCGATGGGCACAGACAATGCAGATAAAGAGATGGATCATTCAGGTCACGGAGGACAGTACTAATGATTGCAGCCATTATTAGGTGGTCTGTCACCAATCGATTTTTTGTATTGCTTATCACCATAATCATTGTTGGTGGAGGCTTGGTCGCTGTAAAAAACACACCAGTAGATGCACTACCTGATTTGTCAGATGTGCAAGTGATTATTAAAACAAGTTACCCTGGGCAGGCACCTCAAGTTGTTGAGGATCAAGTAACTTATCCTCTTACTACCGCGATGCTATCGGTGCCTGGTGCCAGAACCGTGAGAGGTTACTCATTTTTTGGTGACTCTTATGTCTACATCATTTTTGATGACGATACGGATTTGTATTGGGCGAGAAGCCGCGTACTCGAATACTTATCCCAAGTTGCTCCCAATTTACCTGAAAATGCTAGGCCTCAATTAGGACCAGACGCAACGGGTGTGGGTTGGGTGTATCTTTATGCCTTAGTCGATAGAACGGGCCAACACGATATTAGTCAGTTGCGCAGTTTACAAGACTGGTTTTTAAAATTCGAGTTACAGACAGTTTCTGGGGTATCAGAAGTATCGTCGATAGGCGGGATGGTTAAGCAGTATCAGGTTAGAGTGGATCCAGAGAAGCTCAGAGCCTATGGCATACCCCTTTCTCATATTCAAATGGCTATTAAGCGCGGTAATCAAGAGGTTGGCGCATCGGTTATTGAGATGGCTGAAGCCGAATATATGGTTCGAGCTACGGGCTATATTGAAAATAAACGAGACATAGAACTTATTCCCTTGGGCGTAAATAATAATGGTACGCCATTGTTGATTAAAGATATTGCTGACGTCCAATTAGGGCCACAAATGCGCCGCGGCATTGCTGAGTTAAATGGAGAAGGTGAAACGGTTGGTGGAATAGTTGTGATGCGCTACGGCGAAAATGCGCAAAAAACAATTGACGGGGTGAAAGCTAAGCTCGAGGAACTTAAAAAAGGTTTACCAGACGGTGTTGAAGTAGTGACAGTTTATGACAGATCTGCTTTGATTGAACGTGCAGTTAATAATCTTGGTTTCAAGTTATTGGAAGAGTTTGGCGTGGTTGCCGTCGTGTGTATCGCCTTCTTGTTTCATGTTCGTTCATCGCTAGTAGCAATTGTGAGTCTACCGGTTGGTATTCTCGTGGCATTCATCGTCATGTATTTTCAAGGGATCAATGCCAACATCATGTCGCTAGGGGGGATTGCCATTGCTATTGGCGCGATGATTGACGGTGCCATAGTTATGATTGAAAACATGCACAAACACATGGAGCGAACGCCACTTACTAAAGAAAACCGATGGCAAATTGTCGTTGACTCGGCTGTGGAGGTTGGCCCAGCGTTATTTTTTAGCCTTCTTATTATTACAGTCAGCTTTGTCCCAGTGTTTACGCTGGAAGCGCAAGAAGGCCGGATGTTTTCCCCCTTAGCGTACACAAAAACCTATGCAATGGCTGCATCCGCAGCACTTGCCATAACACTAGTACCAGTATTAATGGGGTATTTTATTAGAGGAAAAGTGCTGCCAGAGCATAAAAACCCCGTCAATAAGGGCTTGTCTTGGTTGTACATACCATCGTTAAAAACCGTGCTGCGCTTTCCAAAGCTGACACTTGTTGGCGCATTAGTTGTCCTAGTCATTGGTTTTTGGCCGGTCAATAAAATTGGCAGCGAGTTTATTCCTCCACTTGACGAAGGTGATTTAATGTATATGCCCACGACATATGCTGGCATATCCATCGGTAAAGCAAGAGAATTGCTTCAACAAACTAATAAGCTAATATATACGGTGCCCGAAGTAGAAACGGTATTTGGTAAAGTGGGGCGTGCAGAAACTGCCACCGATCCCGCGCCCTTAACAATGATTGAAACATTCATTCAGTTAAAACCCCACAATGAATGGCGTGAGGGTTTAACGACTGAAGATTTGATAAAAGAGCTTGATAACCTGATTGACTTCCCAGGGCTCACAAATGCTTGGGTCATGCCCATTAAAACCAGGATTGATATGTTGGCTACCGGGATCAAAACACCGGTAGGTATCAAGATAGGAGGACCAGAGCTTGGCGAAATACAGAGCATTGGCCAACAAATCGAAACAATTCTTGCACAAGTAGATGGGACGGCCTCTGTTTATTCGGAACGAGTGGCAGGCGGGCGCTACGTAAAGGTTGACATACAGCGAGATAAAGCCGCGCGTTATGGCCTTAACATAGCGGATATTCAGTCAGTTGTATCCAGTGCCATTGGCGGTATGAATGTCACACAAAGTGTTGAAGGGCTCGAGAGATATCCGGTCAACGTGCGTTATCCTCAATCATATCGCTCATCCCCACAAGCGTTATCTTTATTGCCGATTGTGACACCGAAAGGAAAGCGTATTGCGCTTGCAGATGTAGCAGATGTGTACATAGAGGATGGCCCTCCGGGGATCAAAAGTGAAAATGCACGCCTAAATGGCTGGGTATTTGTGGATATTGATGGCGTGGATATTGGTAGTTATGTGGTGTCAGCTCAGCAAGCCGTGAGTGAACAGTTAGTATTGCCTGCTGGCTACTCCATTACCTGGTCTGGTCAATATGAGTATATGCAACGCGCCAAAGAAAAACTCACCTACGTTGTGCCACTGACACTGTCCATTATTATTATTCTGTTGTACCTCAACTTTAGAAACATTACTGAAGTAGCCATTATCATGGGCACTTTGCCTTTGGCGATGGTTGGTAGCATCTGGTTAATGTATCTAGAGGGATTCAACTTTTCGGTAGCAGTAGGAGTCGGTTTTATTGCACTCGCTGGCGTTGCAGTTGAAATAGGTGTGATCATGTTGGTCTACCTGAACCAAGAATACAACGCGCTAATCACACGCTGCAAAGAACAAAATGTCATACCGAGCGATGAGCAATTAACAGAAGCTATATTGCACGGCGCAGGACTGCGCGTTAGGCCTGTCATGATGACGGCTTTAGCCATCATTCTTGGATTACTACCTATTTTATATGGAACAGGCACTGGGGCTGAGGTCATGAGTCGAATTGCCGCGCCAATGGTAGGCGGAATGATGAGTGCCGTGCTACTCACGTTGCTTGTTTTACCCGCCATTTATCTATTGTGGAAAAAAAGGCAGATACACCAATTAGCTAATAACATTTAACCCGTAACTTTATAAAAGAGAGATTAATTCATGAAAAAATTTATCATAACGCTTCTTATTACAATGACCAGCCTGTCAGTGTTCGCGCATACTGGGATCACGTCAACAATACCCAAAGACAATGCTATGTTGATGAAGAGCCCAGAAACCATTGCAGTCACATTTGGTGACGAAGTTCGTTTGGTTAACTTATCTATTTTAAATAGCAAAAACGAGAAGGTTGACTTTGAATTCACCCCCTCAATGGAGGCGAGTAATACGTTTAGCTTCGACTTACCCCAGTTAATGCCTAGCACTTATAAAGCCTCATGGACAATCATGGGAGTAGACGGTCATAAGATGAAAGGAGACTTTTCATTTATGGTTCATGCTGCTGGTAATATGAAAGAGATGAAACATAAAAAGATGGATCATAGCGATCATTAAATAGGAACTTTCATGACATCAGGAATTTGGATAGGACTGCTAGTACTCAACAAGTTTCTGGTGTACTTGGGGGTAAGCGCAGCATTTAGCATTATTTGTGTATATCTGTATATCCCGGCGGCTTCGCTTGAGAATGTCGACAAAGTTGCAATGCGTTGGCGACATACTATATGCAAAGTCGCAATGGTATTGGTCATTATTGGTTTCATTGCTAATGTTGTCGATTTTTTTGTACAAACAGGCAACTTTGCAGAAAATGGTGTAAAAGGCATGTTCGAACCCATCATTCTCAACATGATGTGGGCTAGTTCTGTTGGTACATTGACGATGACTAGAGCAATCGCGTTCGGTCTTTCTTTTGCACTTTTGACTCTGATATTAATTCGTCCATTATTTCTGACGAGCAGGTTAAACCAATGGATATTTGGCACACTAACATTGCTCGTCATTATTGGATTGAGCACCTCATTTACGTTATCTGGACACACTAATGCACTCGTATTTGGCAGCGTCTCGCTTATCACTTTCCATGTAGCTATGTCGTTTGCATGGTTAGGTGCGCTAATACCATTAGTGCGCGCGACTTATATATTTGAAGGGGAAACATTGCATTTTGTCATGGAACGTTTTGGCCGATTTGCGGGTTGGGGTGTTGCTATTTTAGTGATTGCCGCCGTATCTATGCTCATTCAGTTTGTACCTACATTAGAAAGCCTATACACAAGCCGCTATGGACAAGTTTTCATATTAAAAATAGCTTTGGTGTTATTGCTTCTCCTGTTTGCTGTGACTCATAAGTTCGTATTGGTGCCACGCATATTGAGTCGAGAAGATGGCGCCGTCGCATTACGCCGTTCCATCATGGTTGAAACGTTTGTGGGATTTCTTATTTTATTCGTTACTAGCGTGGTCACAACAGTGATGGGCCCGCCGCTGTTAGCGAGTCAACTTATTTAATAAAACAATATTTATCGAAGAGGAAACAAAAATGACAAACACGATACATAAGGGCCTTTTGGCATTTGTCGCCATTGCTGCGTTAAGTTCGTTCGCTTTTTCGCATGACGGTGATCCGCATAAAGAAGCTAAAGCGTCTATGTTCACTGGGACTGAAACAACAGCTGCAAAAACTGTGCTTGCCTTTCACAAAGCCCTCGAAACCGGTGATGTTGAGACTGCACGAAGTCTACTGGCTGATAATGTGCTGATTTTTGAGGGGCAAGGTGTGGAACGAAGCGCGAAAGAATATGCAAGTCATCATATGTTGTCAGACATGAAGTACTTACAAGCCATGAAAATTGACCGGATTGAACATCATGTTCTTCAGTACGATGGGATAGCAACGTCTTTTTCAAGAAGCCAAATGACTGGCATGTACAAGGGGAAAAGCATTGATAGAACGAGTAATGAAACAATCACGCTTATTAATCGAGATAGTCAATGGAAAATTTCACACATTCATTGGTCTAATTAAGTGTGCAATACGCCCCCTTTTTAACGCAATCAGATTTATATGGCATTGTTTCTATTACAAAATTGTAATCAAGCGGTAATGCATTAGCCGTTTTTTATTGATCAAGATCATGTTGAGATGTCAATGCAATCGTAAGATTACCATACGAATTGTAAGCCTGTTTACAATTCAATCGCAACGTTAGTTGTCAGCATATTAACAAGGAAAAAACTATGAAAAACATCACTAAGCTACTCACGGTATTAACCGTATCTTTATTTTTGCTAGGCGGGTGTGCTAGCCAGTTGTATCACGATTACATCATGAGTGGACAAGTCGTCACAGCCAAAGGAAGCGAACTTGTTGTGTGTGTCGCAGATACCAGCAATCTAGAGCAAAACAAAGTATATGACGTGTACCGAGCGGTATACGATGACAATGTGATCACCGAAGGTGAATCAGGCTATTCCAGAGAATATGTGGGTAAAGTGCGTTTGGGGAATACGAAGGATGAACATTTTGCCAATGCAACGATTGTGAGCGGTCAAGTCATGCCAAATGACATTGTAGAGTTCAACGCTAAATAAGCACGCAGAGGCAGTATATCTAGTGGAAAACGGCATGCTCTTAAACAGTGTTGCGATCATATCGACGTTGATTGTTGGTTGGGGCTTATTTAACAACCGCGTCAGGTTGTCGCCACAGTGGCGAGCAACTGTGACACCTCTTGCCTCCATCATTGGCAGTGGCTTTTTAATTGTTGCACCGCTGCTTCATTCTGTTATGGGGAAGTGGGCATTACTGGGGATCGTGTTGTTATCTGCTCTTGCATATTGTTTAGGTGGTGTCATTCGGTTTAACATCGCTCACGCTGAGCCGCATTTGGAAGACTATCCTAATGGAGGCATTGCTAAATTAGAATATATTGGACAGTGGTTTTTAGGGGCGGCGTATGCGATTTCAGTCGCCTTTTATATTAGTCTATTCGCATCATTTGTGTTTGAAAGAATAAGCGTTACTGATGATACCGTGATAAAGGTAGCCACCAGTCTAGCCTTACTATTTATAATGTTTATTGCGTGGCTAAGAGGAGCTAAAGGGCTTGAAGTAATAGAGCTCTATGCGGTCACAATCAAGTTAGCGATTATAGTGGGAGTACTTGTTGCATTGCTGACATTTGACATGTCAAGTGGCGCGACATGGTTTCAGCATGAAGCGCTCAATGCTATCGGTCCTGTTGAAACCTTAAGTATCTTGGCGGGTATGTTGATGGTCACTCAAGGTTTTGAAACGGCAAGATTTATGGGCGCTGAATATTCGGCTTACCAGCGCATAATGGCAGTAAAATATGCTCAAGGCATTGCGACCGTCATTTACCTAGTGTTTATTGGATTAACTTGCCCCTTATTCAATGTATACCCCATCGTTGAATTAAGTGAAACGACCATTAGTCAGACGCTCGGACAAGCGATATGGATCCTACCGTTTTTACTTCTTATTGCAGCAACCACCAGTCAAATTAGTGCGGCTTTAGCAGACACAATTGGCGGCGGTGGCTTACTTAAAGAGCTTATAAAAGCCCGTCTTACAACAAACGTGTATTACATGTTAATTATTGGCATCGCTATTGTACTTGTTTGGACCAGCAATGTGTTTGAAATTATCAACTTAGCAAGCAAAGGCTTTGCGCTCTATTACTTATCGCAAACGGTGCTTGCGACCTGTCTGTTGTCAGGACGAAAGCATAAAACACGGCGTGATTGGTTAACGTTAGCGGGGACAATTATATTGTCTGTGCTATTGGCGTTGGTCATTGTTTGGTCTATGCCGGCACCTCATAGCTAAAATATCACTTGACCTGTGAGCGACTCATAGGTCTATGCTTTATTACCGAGTTACGAATACCTT
Source organism: Glaciecola sp. XM2 (assembly GCF_018595715.1). Taxonomy (GTDB): domain Bacteria; phylum Pseudomonadota; class Gammaproteobacteria; order Enterobacterales; family Alteromonadaceae; genus Glaciecola. Next base: position 8,677 of record NZ_JAHEOJ010000013.1, on the reverse strand, counting down.
TATTGCCAACTGGAGAACTGGAGTGTTTGAACAATGACTATGCAAGTAAAACAATTAGCCGACGCATTTGGGGTTAACAAGAATACGGTCATGTATTACACCCGAATTAACCTGTTGCGACCATCTAGGTCAAGTGAAAATGGCTACAGGTTTTACCCTCTAGAGCAACAAAATCGTCTTAGATTCATACTAAGTGCTCGCGATTTAGGTTTTTCTATCGAGGATATCAAACAGATATTTTCCGAATCCGATAAAGGTAAAACGCCCTGCCCAACAGTCAGGGTGTTGATTGAGAAAAGACTAGCAGAAACTGAACAACGGTTTATAGAAATGGCTAAGTTACGAGACAAGATGCGAAAAGCGATAGATACATGGGATCAAAAACCAGACAAGGTGCCATGTAATAACGTGATTTGCCATTTAATTGAAGATGTCGAGTTATCAAATATCGATAACGAACAAGCAGAAAATGACTTTTTAATGGGGAAACGCTATGAGTGATGAACAAATAAATAGAGAAAACGAAGTCACGAAGTCGTGTTGTCATAATCGAAACAATACACCCAATGAGCCAAAAATAAATAAAAACATACATTCGTCAAGCGACATCTATACAGCTCAAGAGACAACCATACATCATCTAATGATTGAAGGAGCGAGTTGCGCCAGTTGTGTTAGTAAAATTGAAAAGGCGTTGCGCGCGGTTAATGGCGTGACAAAAGCAGAAATGAATTTTGCACAACGAACGGTCAGTGTTACAGGAAGTGTACAGGGCGCTGCGCTTATTACGGCGATTGAAATAGCGGGTTATCGAGCAAAAGTGGATACCAGCGACTCAGAGCAAGAAGCCCTTGATGAAAAGGATAAGGCTGATTGGGCCTATTACAAAAAGCTCATGCGAGATATGACAATCGCGCTTTTATTAGGTGTACCGCTTATGATCTATGGGCTGGTAATAGGAGAAATGACGGTCAACACAAATAGTGAACGCCTAGTTTGGTTTACTATTGGTCTGGCAACGTTAGCCGTCATGTATTTTTCTGGTAAACACTTTTATGTGGGGGCTTACAACTCGCTAAAGAATCATTCAGCGAATATGGATACTCTCATCGCTTTAGGTACCGGCACAGCGTGGCTATATTCTATGGTGGTAGTGGCCGTTCCGGAGTTATTGCCAACAATGGCGCGTCATGTTTACTTTGAAGCAACTGCAATGATAATAGGGTTAATCAACCTTGGCTTAGCGCTAGAAATAAAGGCGAGAGGCAAAACATCTGAGGCAATTAAACGGTTGATTGGTCTTCAAGCCAAAACAGCGCGTGTCGTTCGAGGAGGAAATGATGTCGATATACCGATAGAAAATGTAATGCTAAAAGATTTTATCCGGGTTAGACCAGGCGAAAAAATTTCTGTCGACGGTGAAGTGGTCGAAGGTCACACTGCAATAGATGAGTCTATGTTAACTGGTGAGCCTATGCCTGTAGAAAAACAAGCAGGGGATAAGGTTGTAGCGGGCACCATTAATAAATCAGGTTCAATCGTATTTCAAGCCACTCGTGTAGGCAAAGACACTGCCTTAGCGCAAATTATCAATATGGTAAAAAAAGCACAAAACTCTAAACCCCCGATAGGTCGTTTAGCGGATGCTATTTCTGCCTATTTTGTTCCCGTTATTATGATTATTGCGGTGCTTAGTGCACTGGCGTGGCTGAATTTCGGTCCATCACCGGCTCTGGTTTTTGCCATCGTATCGGCGACTACGGTTTTGATAATCGCTTGTCCTTGTGCTCTGGGTCTAGCGACGCCAATGTCGGTAATGGTAGGCGTGGGAAAAGCTGCCGAAGCCGGTGTATTAATTAGAAATGGCGAGGCGCTGCAAACAGCCTCGAAGATCACGACGATGATTTTAGATAAAACGGGTACCATCACAGAGGGAGAGCCAAAGGTTACCGACGTGTTACTAACAAAAAATTACTCGCGTAAAGAAGTCTTGATGCTAGCCGCGAGTCTTGAGGCTGGCTCTGAACACCCTTTGGCGATGGCGATTGTCGACAGTGCCAAAGCGCAAGGAATTGATACCAAGAAAGTAGATGGCTTTCGTTCAATTGCAGGTAAAGGTGTGCAGGCATCATGTGAAGGGAAAGCCCTATTATTTGGCAATGAAAAGCTGATGAAAGATAAAGGTATTGTCATTGAGCAATATATAGAAAAAGCGCAAGAGTTTGCACAAGAAGCCAAAACACCAATGTACTTTGCCATAAACAATACTTTGGCCGCGATCATATCGGTTGCCGATCCAATAAAGAGCGATTCCATTGCTGCGATTGCGCGACTTCAGAAAAATGGCATTCGTATTGTCATGCTCACTGGAGATAATCGATTAACGGCTCAAGCGATTGCACAAAAGGTAGGTATCAAGGAATTCGTGGCTGAAGTTATGCCAGAAGATAAAGCGAATAAAGTAGCAGAGCTGCAAGAAGAAGGTGAAATTGTGGGTATGACTGGCGACGGTATTAATGATGCGCCGGCCTTAGCCCACGCCAATGTTGGTTTCGCAATTGGCACTGGTACCGATGTGGCAATAGAAAGTGCCGACATAACGCTCATGCGCGGCTCGCTACATGGTTTGGCAGATGCTATCGCAGTAAGCAAAGCTACGCTAGCGAATATAAAACAGAACCTATTCGGGGCTTTCATCTACAACGTCGCAGGAGTGCCCATTGCCGCAGGCGTATTGTTTCCATTTTTTGGTTTGCTATTAAATCCCGTTATTGCAGGTGCGGCTATGGCCTTTTCATCATTGACCGTGGTTACCAATGCAAACCGTCTACGCCTGTTTAAAGCTAAAAATCATTAAAAGGAGAAAATTATGTTGTGGGTAAATATTGCAGGCATGGGAGTTATCGGTTTGATTATATGGTGGTTTTGGCTTTACAAATCATCATCGGTTGACATGAGTGATGGAGTGATAGAAGTATTGGTGAAGGATGGGGTGTATCAACCGGCAGTTATCAAAGTACCCGCCAATCAAGAATCAACGATTACATTTTTTAGAGCTGATTCTTCACCATGCTCTGAATCATTGCATATACCTGATTTAGAGATTGCCGCAACACTGAGGTTGAATAAAAAAGTAGATATATCAATCCCAGCGATGCAACCAGGTCGACATGCATTTCATTGTCAGATGAAAATGTACACGGGTGAACTGATCATAGACTGATTTTTGATGCTGTATCCGTTCTTCAATATACAAGCACATTGCAGAGCAGATACATATTAAACAGAAACTAAAAGGAGGCATTTTATGGATGGGGTTTTTTCATTCGTAATATTCGCGGGGCTTTTTTATCTCATGATGAGATATGGTTGCGGCGCGCATGTGGCCCACGGCCACCGCAAAGAACAAACATCTGAACAACCTAAAGCCATCATTGATCCTGTGTGCAACAAGGTAGTGGAAGTAGATGAAGGTTACGGGAAACTGCACGACGGTGAGTTATATCGCTTTTGTTCAAAAGAATGTCTAGATAAGTTTGATGTAGACCCAGTTAAATACGTGACGAAAACGGACGCCACTGGAGCGCTAAAATGACCCACAAACTATCATTAAGCGCATTTGGGCACGCAACTAGCTTATTCATAAGTATCAGTTTCACACTATGTGTTGTATTCGACCTAATTTTTCCAGAGCACGCTATGTACGAAGTGTGGTTAAAGTTATTACCGGGGTTTGAATGGATAAGTTGGCAGAGTTTTTTCTTGGGACTCCTTGAAAGCTATATGTATGGCTGGTTTATCGCGCTAATTTGGGTACCACTTTATAATTTTTTTGGAAGCCAAGCGAAATAGCGGCTTTTCGTGACTTGGTTGTTTACTATATAGAGATGAGTTTATGAACGAACCGGTAGCACACTCAGGTGTATGGATCCTAGCGCTTATTATGATAGTAGTGGCGTCTTGGTATCTTTATAAATATATGGCTCCTACATCGTGGCACGAGTGGGCTGGTGCGGGAGTTGTGCAAGCGTTTATTATCGCCTTGTATGCCGAAATGTATGGCTTTCCTTTAACAATATATCTATTGGCACGCTTTGGAGGCCTAGATAGAACCGAGCTTAATGCAAATTTATGGTCGTCTCTTTTGGGGATAGGAGAGACGGGCATGATGATAGCAATGGTCTTGGGATACATTTTATTATTCTTGGGTATTGGACTTTTTTTTCAAGGTTGGCGACAAGTATATAAAGCGCGACAAGAGAACAGATTAGTGACAGATGGCTTATATGCATTGGCGAGGCATCCTCAATACACCGGTTTGTTTATTGCGCTATTTGGCGAGGGGATTGTGCATTGGCCTACTGTATTTTCAGTCGGTCTTTTTCCAGTGATTATCTTTATTTACTATGGTTTGTCTTTACGTGAAGAGAAAAAAGTGATTGCTGAATTTGAGGAGGAATATTTGGCCTACAAAGCACAAGTGCCAATGTTTATTCCGCGCATAGTGCAATGGAAGTCTTTTGTTAAGCAAACCCAAATGTAGCCGTTTGTTTTAGGTAGCCTCAATAAAGAAGAAAATATTTTTTGGATGACTTAGAGCAAAGAGTAGGGTGGTAGAAGTGAACTTAATGCTTAGCCATCTGCAGTGGACGCTACCATAATGTATATTTACTTTTGCGATTAACTTATTTACAAGCAGTCAGGCTGGCACAAACTAATGAATTTAGTCTTACAGTAATATTTTTAGCATAAAAATACCTTAGGAGGTTTAAATTATGAGTGATTTAGAACACAGAGTAGGCGTAAGCGAAGTTAACTTAGTGCTTCGTCACTTAAAGTTAACGAATACTGATGATGCTAAAATAGTAGCCATCATCAGTGACATCGATGCGACGTTTGGTGTTGACGCAGTCAGTTTCGAATCGAAAAAGCAGACACTACACGTTGGCTACGATGCTACTCATTGCGAGCTCGATGGGATTGAAAATATTATTAAAACCCATGGCGCAGATATATCGCATGATTGGTGGTCAAACTTTAAAGAAGGGTACTACCAATTTGTGGATGAAAATATCCGAGACAATGCAAAACACAAACCTTGGAGTTGTCACAAACTGCCGCCAGGGAGTCGGAAGTAAAGATAAACTTGTTCGTTTATCGATTTTTGAACGTTCAGAGGCCTTTCGCATTATTGAAAAAAAGAGGTAGTGGTGCTGTTAGCTTTTCAAAGTACTGGGGATATATGTGCTTGAAGTGATCCAACAAAACGAAGATTCGGGTCATAGCGTTTCTTCATTGCTATCAATTTTTCGGTGTGCTGACCAAAATATTCGATTACGGCAGACTCTTCCCCCATATCATAGTTTTGGTACGCGTAACCATTAAAGAAGGGGGTAAGTCGCTTGTAGGTATCTTGTACCCAGGCAGCTACAAGTTCCTTACCTTGATTTTGCTTAGTAAGTCCGGTAATGCTGCAGATGAAGGACGCATTTCTGTGAATAAATGCTGTTTCATTAGTACCTTTGTCTTGTATCGCACCGCAAAGAGGATCTAGCATTATACCACCAGAATCATCAGGGCATTCCTTATAACACGCTAATAGTATGTCAATAAACTTATCCGTTAATTCACCCTGAATAATTCCATGTTGCCAATATAAACCCAAACCACTTTCGTAGTTGTTTGATTGACATTCGATATACTGTTTCCGGTCAATTGATACTGTCGCACCTTCCCGCCATGAAGATACTGTCTTTAAACCATGTGACCTCGATTCACTAAACCCCATAATAGAAATATTAGCTTTGTGAGGCACAGAATGGGCAATATAGGCATATAAAAACTGTGACTTTGGTCCCTCTAAAACTGCATGACTATAGGCTTTTAAGATATTTTTCGCCTCACTAATTGGCCACGCTATGGTTCCTCCCTCAACAAACTCAGGAGCAGGGTGCAGTGCAAATTCTATAGTGACAACGACACCAAATTGACCGCCGCCACAGCCACGCAGTGCCCAATAAAGATCTGGATGTTTATGAGGCGTCACTTTTAATAACTTTCCATCAGCCATGATGATATCGAATCGTGTGACATTGTCGCAACTTAGTCCGTGCTTGCGCGAGAGGAAGCCAATTCCGCCGCCTAGTGTTGCACCAATGACACCTACATCAGGGCAAGTACCTAACGGTACTACTTTGTTTATGCGAGATAAAAAGTGGTCTAAATGTTTATTCTTAACACCCGCACCAACACTCACATGCCGCCCATCGGCGCTGAGTGATATATCTTGGAAGTTTGCCATATCAAGAACGACGCCACCATCGACTATAGCGGCTCCTTTTATTCCGTGTCCGCCACCCTTTATTGATATAGGCAAAGAAACTTTATTAGCAAATTTGATCACTTCTATAATGTCATGTACTGACTTCGGTGTAACAATCATAATTGGGTATTTAGAAACAGCCTTATTGAAAACTTGCCTGCGTTTTTCATATTGCACACTGCCGAAGGTACTGACTTCGCCACTCATTTTTCGTTGTAACAAAAGTGCGCTGTCAGTTTGCACTATAGGCTCTCTAGTTTCACTTATGTGAGTGAAATGATATGGTTCATTGATGTCTTTCAACAAATTCCATGATCTTGTTCCAAATGATGTTCGGCTGACGGACATTAACAGTTCTTTTAAATATTTAGCCACGAGTGCAGTTGTGAGAAGCTTATTTTCACCGTGCATTTCGCGCAAAACGTCCGATAAAGGTAACACATCACTTGATGCTTGGCGTATTTCAGCCTGCATGGGAGTATCTACGTTTCCAGGAGCAACGCTTGTAAATACTGCGATATTTGCAGTGACTTCTTGTCGGAAGCAGTCTGTTAGCGTATTGATGCCAGCTTTACTAATGCAATATGCGGATGCCCCAGTCACTGGAGTGATAGGGTGGTCGCTTGTTAAAAAAAGTACTCGGCTACGATTAAATTTAATAATACACAATTGAGTAATTAGCAAGGGCATTTCAAGGTTGACCTTATGATTTTTTCGCCAATCATCTAAATTTAATGAAGATAGTTTAACAATGGGTGAAACTAATCCAGCGCAATGCACCAAATAATCGACTTGCTGATAGTTTTCAAGAAAACGCTTAACAGAAGCAAATGCTGCATTGTGATTAAAGTCGACTTGTCTAATGAGCAACCTGTCTTTATACCTGTTTTTAAGGGGTAGTAGATTGTCTTTGTTTCTGCAAAATGCGATGACCAATAATTGTGAGTATTCAAATAGCAATTCATTAGTTAACGCCAAACCAATTCCAGACCCTGCACCAGTGATCACTGCGATTTTTTTCATTATTTTGCCCTGACTACCTATTTTCTACACGAAATATATCAGCTCATTTCTTCGTCAAAGAAAAAAAGATATTTGCTAGATTTAGGGTAAATGTAGTGGTCAACAAAATCCGTACACCGATTTAGCTAATTTCTCAGCTTTCGCTGGCGGTAGACCATCGTTAAATTGATGCGGTCGCTCCCAGTTATAATAGTTCATCAGGTAATAACCCACATCTCGTTTTGCCTCATTTGCTGATTGATAGCCGATAGTTGGCATCCATTCAGATTTTAGGCTTCTAAATACTCGCTCCATTGGGCTATTATCCCAACAGTTACCGCGTCGACTCATACTTTGTGTCATGCGATATCGCCACAAGCGCTGTCTAAATTTACGAGCACCATATTGTGAGCCTTGGTCGCTGTGAAACAGCACGCTCTGTGGCTTGCCTCGCTGCTCATAGGCCATATCTAGCGCTCTTACCGCCAGTTCAGCATCCGGCCGTTTTGATAGACTCCAACCAATTACTCGACGTGCATAAAGGTCGATGACAACCGCTGCATAATGCCAAGCATCGCCCGTCCATAAATAAGTAATATCACCACACCACGCTTGATTGGGCTGCTCTGGTACAAACTGTCGATTCAATAAGTTCGGAATATCCGGTCTCTCAACTTTAACTCGCTTATAAGCATGCTTACCAGGCTGCTTACTTGTTAGCCCTTGCTCCTGCATCAAGCGTGCGGCCTTGTAGCGACCCATCTCAATGCCTTCATCTCTCAGCATACCAACAATCGTTCGCGTACCGGCTGACTGGCGACTTTTATCAAACAAGCGCTTTACTCTTGCTCTTAAAATACGGCGCTTTGCATCTATCAATCTTCGGCGCTTTTTACGCTCGTAGTAGCTCGTCACACCCAAGCCTAACGCCGAGCACACTAGCTCTGTCGATTCATGCTCCCTCAATCGATCGACTAGCGCGTGGAGTTCAGATCGTCTGACATTAAGAGAGCTGTAGCCTTTTTTAATATCGACTTCTCTCGTTCTAAGCGATTAACCTTAGCTTCTAGCTCTTGAATCCGCTGTTGTTCAACTGACAAGGCTTTCGATTTAGGTGTTACACCAATACGCTCTGATTCAAGTTGTTTCACCCAAATCCGCAGCGTGTTTTCGTGAACTTCTATCGCTCGACTTGCTTCAGCAAATGAGTAATCTTGATCTAAAACCAAGCAAGCTGCATCGTTTTTAAATTCCGGGCTGAATGACCGGCGCTTTCTCTTTTCCATTGAACACCTCTTCTATAAGTGTAATGCTACCACTTAAAAAGGTGTACGGGTTTATTCTGCCACTACA
>NZ_JAHEOJ010000012.1 GCF_018595715.1 Glaciecola sp. XM2 | reverse complement strand
ATAGACATTATGACTCCCTTCAAAAGTGCTAGTCTCCGCATTTTCGTGGGTTAGCTACAATAGCCAGTGCCATAAATAATTGTCGATTAAACATTATATAAATTTGGAGACTAGCATGAATAAACATAGCATAATTTTTATTGGATTGGATACTCATAAAGAATTTCACGAAGTGGCGTATTGCGAAGATGGTAGAGGGAAAGCACCGGTTCATATGGGACGCATAGCCTCTTCAAAAGTAAGCGTGAAAAAGCTTGTGCGTCAGTTTGAATCCAAATACCCAAACGCAACTCTGCACTTTGTTTACGAAGCAGGCCCTTGTGGCTATTGGATTTATCGGTTTATCACCAGCTTAGGTCATTGTTGTTATGTGGTAGCGCCGTCACTCATTCCTAAAAAGCCTGGTGATAAAATAAAGACCGATAGACGCGATGCACTTAAGCTCGTGAAATTACTAAAATCTGAAGATCTATCCCCCATCTATGTCCCCGAGCCGGAAGATGAGGCTGTACGTGATTTATCTCGTGGCCGTGAAACAGCCATGAAAGATTTAAAGGATGCAAAGTACCAATTAAAGGCACTTTTGCTGCGAAACAATATTCACTACGACGGAGTGGCTAACTGGTCTAAGAAACACCTTCGTTGGCTCACTGAAATGGTACTGCCGCATCCTGCACAGCACATCGTGTTACAAGAATACATTCAAACCATCACTGAACGAATACAGCGCTTAGAGCGACTCGATAATGAACTTGAACATCAAGTACGTCAGTGGCGCTATTATCCTGTGGTCAAGGCGATTCAATCTATGCGAGGAGTAAGACTATTGGTTGCTGTTGGTGTAGTGGCTGAGCTGGGTGATTTAACCCGCTTTGACCACCCAAGAAAGCTAATGAGTTATTTAGGTCTGGTGCCCTCAGAACATTCCTCTGGTGGTAAACGCCGTATTGGGGCCATTACCAAAACAGGTAATGGCCGTGCACGACGATTACTTATCGAAGGCGCTCATAGTTACCGATTCGCCGCTAATATCTCTACCGAGTTACAAAAGCGACAAGAGTGCTTACCCAAAGATATTTTGGACATTGCTTGGAAGGCGCAACTACGATTGTGCAAGCGCTATCAACGCATGAGTAAGCAGGGCAAACACTACAATTTAATCATTGCAGCGATTGCCAGGGAGATGGCGGCTTACATATGGGCGATTACCAAAGAAGTGGTACTCACACCGGTCAATCCAAAATTGCGCACTAGTAGAGTGCCAGCATGATAAAGAGTTTTAAGCTAGCGCATTTAGATCAGGCCGCGGATGTGGTGCAACCTCCGAGGGTGTTAGGAAGGCAATAAACAACACGTTTTTGACCCACGAACATAGAGTGATGAGAAGGCACTGCGGCGGAAAAAGTAAGGTCAGCTCTGCTTATTGAAAAATAAGTAACCTACGGATACCAGCATGTAAACCGACGACAATACTGCCTCATCTGATGCGTTAGCTTAATTTTTAAATATCTTATGGACCGAAAGAATGTCACAGGATTGTTTTGTCAAACTTGACAAAGGGAGTCATACCAACGCCCTGTTAAGGGGCTTATAATAGTTGGCTAAAATGTGAAGCGGAGCGAAACCTAGCCAACTGTTAGAAGTCCCGCTTGAACAGCTTGTTATACGTACTATTGCTTTGCTTCAATCATGTTATATGAAAACCAAGCGAAATTAATTAAAAATAACCAAGCAATAATAAAAAGTAAGTTACACCAATTCATAGTGTTAGAGTCCAGTTTTTCAAATCGGTACAATCTTAAGCCAATAAAACCATACGTAAATGAAGCATTAGTAATATTACTCAGCAAACCAGAGGGAGAGCCAGCTTTATCTAAAACTTTGGGATATTTATTTTTTAGCTTCGATATAACAACAATATTTACAACAAACATTGTAGAAAAAAGAATGAAGAAAATTAGCACGAAACCTCCCTGTACGTATAACGCTTGCTTCAGTTGCGCCAAGCGTGGAGCAATTTTGTGGTAATGTCTGAGCGAAGCGAGTAACACCAAATTGTGGAGTGCTTGGTGTCAATCTGTAAGCACTTGTTATGTGTTCTTAACGAGGCACTCAACTATACACTCCTCCGCGTTTTTAATTAGATATCTATTTTCGACAAGATATCCATTCCTGAATGTGTGAAGGTGACCAACTATTGCACCAGCAGCCTCATTAGCAGTAACCAAACTGTGCTTTATACCTTCATAAAGACTTTTTCTTTCACCAAGCAGCTCTGCCACTAATTCTAATGCTTGGACTCGAATGTCGCCTGGAGTGTTAAACTCTAAAGACACTTCAATAATTTTATCTGATAGCTCATTCATACCAAGCTCTGAACACATAACATTGGCTGATAGCCGGCGCGCAATGCAGTAAAAATAACGAGGGAGCGTAAACCGCGTCCGGCTGATTAGCGTTGTTATACGAGCACGACATGACAATCTCCTTTGTTACTTCGATGCTGTTCCGATAGGGTAAAGCCTTTGCATGTTCATCCGATGCCACACGGGCTGCCAACGATGTTTGATTCTACA
>NZ_JAHEOJ010000011.1 GCF_018595715.1 Glaciecola sp. XM2 | reverse complement strand
GACAGTGATACGGGGCTGGTTTATATGCAGGCTCGGTATTATGATCCAGTGATTGGGCGGTTTTACTCAAATGATCCTGTTGGTGTACTGGGGCACGTCAAGCAAGGAAGCGTGCAGGGTTTCAACCGTTACAAATACTCATATAATAATCCTTTAAAGCTTATTGACCCTGACGGAAGGTTGCCTTTTGATTTTGCGAATTTATTTAATAAGAATGAAGGTGCAGAAAAAGCTAGGGAAGTTCAAGTAAAGGTTGCCGAAGATACTATTGCCGCCACTGAGACAGCTTTTGAAGTAACTGTTGCGGTTGCAGAAGCTGTCAATGATATTACACCTGGGGGGAAAACGGTGAAAGCAGCTAGTGCAATTGTGAACGCAGCTATTAAAGCATCAGATTCAGAGAAACCGCTAGAGACCTTAGGGACAGAATTAGCAATTGAAGCTTTTGGTGTGGGGGTGGGTAAAAAGCTAGATGCATTTACACAGGCTACGCATTCAACTAATGAAATGGCGAAAGAAGTAGCAGTTAATGTTATTACTACTGAATTGAAGGATGAGTTTCGTGAAGCAGTCGAAGATCGACAATGAATCAAAAACCCCAAAAGCTCAGGGGACGATATACATTTTGCTAGGTTTACTTGTATTTTTATCTGGTATCTTTTCGTTATCTGATGGCCAGATACTCAATAGGCTTAGCACGCTCAGCATAGAAACCACACCGTTCTTATTTATACTGAGAGTATTGTTTAGTGTTTTTATCGGTTCACTATGCATAGTAATTGGATTGGCTAAAATGTTAGCTAAAAGTAAATAAAAATAGTACCTATAAGGACAAAACATGAGCGTCTTAATAATCTTAATTTTGTCGATGAACATAAATGGGGAAACAAATCAATTATAT